>NZ_JBDLYJ010000005.1:0-18186 GCF_051337345.1 Amycolatopsis sp. MEPSY49
TAAGCTCTACTGGCTTAGTTCACTAGCACACTGTTGAGTTCTCAAGCAACACACCCCGAGTCCGCCGCGATCAAGCGGCTCGCTCGAAGCGAGTCATTCCTAGCAGTTTTTGGTGGGACACCCACTCAATCGCGATCCGCGAGAGCTTGGTTCGTGTCCCCGCCGCTCGGTTTCCCTGGCGACTTGGAGAACTTTACATGCCCCGAAAGGGCCCGAAACAGGGGGGTCCCTTAACAAGATCAGCGCAGGTCAGACCCCACGACGAAGCCCGTCTGCGGCTCAGTCTGCACCCCCGGGCCCCGGAGCGCCAGCGAAAGAACATTGCTCCGACTACATTGCACCGTATTGCTCCGCGTCAAAGCTCCGCCTAGCGTCGGCCGCATGAACCTCGCGCACGACGACCTCGGCCCGCGAAACGGACAGCCGGTCCTGCTGGTCCACGGCCACCCCTTCGACCGCTCAATGTGGCGTCCCCAGGCCGAGTACCTGGCCGAGCGGGGCCACCGGGTCGTCGCACCCGACCTCCGCGGCTACGGCGACTCCAAGACGGCCGACACCAAGACCGGCCTCGACGTCTTCGCGAACGACCTCGTCGAGCTGGCCGACCACCTGGGCCTCGCGAGCTTCGTCCTCGGCGGCCTCTCCATGGGCGGCCAGATCGTCATGCAGCTGACGAAGGACCACCCCGGCCGGGTCAAGGCCCTCCTCTTGGCCGGCACCTTCCCCGGCCTCGACACCCCGGAGGCGAAGCAAGCCCGCTACGACACCGCCGCGAGGATCACCGCAGAGGGCATGGAGCGCTACGCCGACGAGCTCCTCCCCAAGATGATCTCGAAGCAGACCCGCGCGACCAGGCCCGACGTCGAAGCCCACGTCCGCCGCATGATGCGCGACGCGCCGAAAGAAGGAGCCGCGGCCGCACTGCGGGGCCGCGCCGAGCGTCCCGACTACACGCCGACGCTGAAGCACATCGACGTCCCGGCCTTGGTGGTCGTCGGCAGCGAGGACGAGTTCACCCCCGTCACCGACGCCGAACTGATCCACCGGGAGATCCGCGGTTCGGCCCTGGTGGTGATCGAGGGCGCGGGCCACCTGCCTAACCTGGAGCGCGAGACCGAGTTCGACGAGGCACTCAGCACCTTCCTGAAGAACAGCGGAGCCACTCCATGACCAACCAGACCGTGTTCGTGACCGGCGCCAGCGCCGGCTTCGGCGACGCCATCGCGCGCCGGTTCGTCGCCGAGGGCGCCCGCGTGATCGCCGTCGCCCGCAGCGGGGACAAGCTCGAGAAGCTGGCCGGCGAGCTCGGCGACGCCGTCCTGCCGGTCACCCTCGACGTCAGCGACCCCGGAGCAGTCCGGCAGAAGATCGACGCCCTCCCCGCGGAGTGGGCAGCCGTCGACGTCCTGGTGAACAACGCCGGCCTCGCCAAGGGCCTCGAGCCCGCCCACAAGGCGGACCTGGACGACTGGGACCAGATGATCGCGACCAACGTCCGCGGCCTCGCGCACGTCACGCGCGCGCTGCTGCCCGGCATGGTCGAGCGCGGCCGCGGCCACGTGATCAACATCGGCTCGATCGCCGGCACCTACCCCTACCCCGGCGGCAACGTCTACGGCGCGACCAAGGCGTTCGTCCACCAGTTCAGCCTCAACCTGCGCAGCGACCTGCACGGCACCGGCGTGCGCGTGACGAACGTCGAGCCCGGCATGGTCGGCGGCACGGACTTCTCGAAGGTCCGCTTCGACGGCGACGCGGCCAAGGCCGACAAGGTCTACGAGGGCACGACCCCGCTGACCGCGGAGGACGTCGCCGAGTCCGTCTACTGGGCGGCGAGCCAGCCGGAGCACGTGAACATCAACGTCATCGAGCTGATGCCGGTGGTGCAGAGCTTCTCGGCGCTGCAGATCTACCGCGAGAGCTGAAACAGATCGGCGAGCGCCTGCTGCCCGGGGTCCAGCTCGGTCAGCAGGCGCTTCGTCCGCGGCCGCCCGCCGGTGGACGGGTACCGCAGCACCAGCTCGCCGATGCCGGCCAGCTGGTCGAGCAGCTCGCGGACGGACAGGTTCATCCCCGCCCGGTCGGCCTCGCGCCGCATCAGGTGCGTGACGGTCGCGGCGAGCACCGACACCAGCCCGTGCGCCGCGATCCGCTGCCGCGTCCACTCCCAGCGCGGGGTCGGGCCGGTGACGGCGGGCCCGGTCAGCCAGCGGAACGTCGACTCCAGGTGGGTGCGCGCGCGGTAGGCCGTGACGACGTCGCCGATCGGCCAGTCCCGGTCGGTGACCAGCACCTGTTTGCCGAAGAACTCCTCGTCGAGCCGGGCCAGCGCGGCGGAATCGATCCGCCGTTCCAGCCGGATCTCCCCCGGCCGGTTCCCGCTGAGCACGGCGGTGAGCACGCGCTCGATGCGCCGGCCGCGCGTCACCCGGCCCAGCTCGGCGTGCACCTGGGCGCGGTCGCCGCGGTGGGTGCCCGCGGCCAGGGCCTCGGCCAGGCCGTCCAGCTCGCGGGTCGCGGTGGCCAGCTCGTCGGCGAACGCGCGGGACTGCGCCGCGTGCAGCGTCGCCGAATGCGTCAGGATCACCCGCCGCCGGACGCCGTCGACCACCGCGTGCGTGTCCAGCGCCGTCAGCCCGGCGAACCGCTCGGGGTCGACGCGCTTGCGAGCGGACGCGGGCTGGGTCAGCAGCTCGGGGTGGTCGGTCAGCGGCAGCGACCCGACGAACCCGCTGCGTGAGCCGAGGTCCAGCTGCGCCGCCTGGCCGGCGTGGAAGACGAGCGTCGCCGGTCCCAGTCCCGCCATGAGCGACGCGAACGTCGGTGCCGTGCCGTCGTCGCGCCGGTACAGCCGCGAGGCCAGCGGGATGGCGCCGTCGCGCGTCACCCGCAGGCCGACCCCGGCGAGGACGCCCTGGCACGCCGAGGGCAGCGTGCAGTCCGCCGGGGCGAACGCCGCGAACTGGGGGACGTCGACGGCGAGTGCCGCGTGGTCGTCGAGTGCCTCCAGCACGGCGGCGGCGACGGCCTCCTCGATCCCCGCGATGCGGTCCGGCGTAAGGCGTTCCAGTGCCTTCCAGATCCCGTCCACCGTGGACAGGCGCGGCCGGACGAGGTCGGCGGCCGGCCCCGACGCCCACCATTCGGACAGGGGCGTGCCGGGTGCGGTCGCCCGGTGCAGCACCGCGACCGCGAGCGTCAACCCCAGCGACGGCTTCGCACGCACCACGTCGTCGACCCGGCCGACGAAGCCCAAGCGCGAGAGCGTCGACCACACCGCGGCGATGTCGCCGAACGCCCGGTACGACGTCGACGCCGGCTCGCCGCCCGGGACGGCCCGGGCGATCTCCTCGGCCGTCCCGAGGTAACGCTGGGTGACCACCCGTGGCTTGCCGTCGACCCGGCCCGACTCCGCCAGGTAGTAGTACGTCCGTCCGCCGATCTTCTTCCCGACCACCGATGCCACCCTTTAGGTAATACACGCCGGGCAGCTGATCGACAACCACGGCACCCCGGTGACCTGCGACGACGATCACGTCCGGGTAGAACCGCAGCCGGGTGCGCAACACACACTGGCTGGTCGCGTGAGGACGGTCCTAGCGTGGGCGGAATGGGACCCGAACCCGACGCCACCACCCCGACCGCCTCCGCGATGCGCCGCGCGCTCGCCCGGGCGCGTGACGGGAAGACACTGGACGTCACCGAAGCGGCCGTCCTGCTGCACGCCCGCGGCGACGACCTCACGACGCTCTCCGAGTACGCCTCCCGCATCCGCGACGCCGGCTTGGCCGAGGCCGGGCGCGCCGGGATCATCACCTACAGCCGCAAGGTGTTCATCCCGCTGACCCGGCTGTGCCGCGACCGCTGCGGCTACTGCACGTTCGTCACCGTGCCGGGCCGGCTCGAATCGCCGTTCCTCTCCCCGGACGAGGTGCTCGACATCGCCCGCAAGGGCGCGGAGATGGGCTGCAAGGAAGCCCTCTTCACGCTCGGCGACCGCCCCGAGGACCGCTGGAAGGCCGCCCGCGACTGGCTGGACGCGCACGGCTACGACGACACGCTCTCCTACGTCCGCGCGATGGCGATCCGCGTCCTCGAAGAGACCGGTCTGCTGCCGCACCTCAACCCGGGCGTGCTGACCTGGCAGGACTTCCAGCGGCTCAAGCCGGTCGCGCCGTCGATGGGCATGATGCTGGAGACCACCGCGACCCGGCTGTGGAGCGAGAAGGGCGGGCCGCACTACGGCTCGCCGGACAAGGACCCCGCGGTCCGGCTCCGGGTGCTCGAGGACGCCGGGCGCAGCAGCGTCCCCTTCACCACCGGCGTCCTGATCGGCATCGGCGAGACGTTCGAAGAGCGCGCCGACGCGCTGTTCGAGATCCGCAAGGTCGCCAAGACCTACGGCGGCATCCAGGAAGTCATCGTGCAGAACTTCCGGGCCAAGCCGGACACGAAGATGCGCGCGACGCCGGACGCCGACCTCGAAGAGCTGGCCGCGAACATCGCCGTGGCGCGGCTGGTGCTCGGCCCGAAGATGCGCATCCAGGCGCCGCCGAACCTGATCGGCCGCCAGTACGACCTGATGATCCGCGCCGGCATCGACGACTGGGGCGGCGTCTCGCCGCTGACCCCGGACCACGTCAACCCGGAACGCGCGTGGCCGCAGATCGACGAGCTCGCCCGCCGCACCGAGAAGGCCGGCTTCGAGCTGAAGGAGCGGCTGACGATCTACCCGGAGTACGTCAAGGCCGGCGAGCCGTGGCTGGACCCGCGGATCACGCGGCACGTCGCCGCGCTCGTCGACTACGACACCGGGATGGCGCGCGAAGACGCGATGCCGGTCGGCATCCCGTGGCAGGAGCCGGACGGCGGCTGGCAGGAGTCCGGCCGCACCGACCTGCACACCGAGATCGACACCAGCGGCCGCACCGAAGACCGCCGAAGCGATTTCGACTCCGTGTACGGGGACTGGAAGGAGATCGGCGACCGGATCAAGACCGGGCCGCAGAAGTTCGACACGGACATCCTGGAAGCGTTGCGCAGCGCGGAAAAGGACCCGGCCGGGCTCTCCGATGACGCCGCGCTGGCGTTGCTGCACGCGGACGGTCGCGAACTGGACGCGTTCACGAAGCTCGCCGACGACCTGCGTCGCGAGACGGTCGGCGACGACATCACGTTCGTCGTCACGCGGAACATCAACTTCACCAACGTCTGCTACACGGGTTGCCGCTTCTGCGCCTTCGCGCAGCGTCGCACGGACGCCGACGCGTACACGCTCTCGCTGGAGCAGGTCGGCGACCGCGTCGACGAGGCGTGGGCCGCGGGCGCGACCGAGATCTGCATGCAGGGCGGCATCCACCCGGACCTGCCGGGCACCGCGTACTTCGACCTCGCGGCCGAGGTCAAGCGCCGCCAGCCGGAGATCCACCTGCACTCCTACAGCCCGATGGAGGTCGTGAACGGCGCTTCGCGGACCAACCTGTCCCTGCGCGACTGGCTGATCAAGGCGAAGGAAGCCGGCGTCGACTCGCTGCCGGGCACGGCGGCGGAGATCCTCGACGACGACGTCCGCTGGGTGCTCACCAAGGGCAAGCTGCCGACGTCGGAGTGGATCAAGGTCGTCACGACGGCGCACGAGGTCGGGCTGCCGACGACGTCCACGATGATGTACGGCCACGTCGACACGCCGGCGCACTGGGTCGCCCACCTGAAGCTGCTCGCGCGGCTGCAGCGTGAGGGCCTGGAGAAGCACGGGCGACGCGGGTTCAGCGAGTTCGTGCTGCTGCCGTTCATCCACCAGAGCTCGCCGATCTACCTCGCCGGCCTCGCCCGCGCCGGGGCGACCGTGCGCGAGAACCGCGCGGTGCACGCGCTGTCCCGGCTGCTGCTGCACGGCATGATCGACAACATCCAGAGCTCCTGGGTGAAGCTCGGTGTGGAGGGCAGCCGCGCGGTGCTGCAGGGCGGCGTCAACGACATCGGCGGCACGCTGATGGAGGAGACGATCAGCCGGATGGCGGGCGCGTCCAACGGGTCGTACAAGACGATCAGCGACATGCGCGCGATGGTCGAACCGCTCGGCCGTCCGCTGGTGCAGCGGACGACGGGCTACGGACGTCCGTCGGCCGAGCGGCTCGCCGCCGCGGCGGCGTCGGACGGCGTCGCCACGGCGGTGCGCAAGCCGCTCCTGCCGCTGTTGACTCCGTAAGGGCCCACCGAACGTAGTGAATGACTCATTCATGTCGCCTGGCGACATGAATGAGTCATTCACGTCATCCGCTAGTCTTCCGCCGCATGGGGGTTTCGCGCTTCGCGCCGCTGCTCGTCCTCGTGCTTCTGGCAGGCTGTGAAAGTCCGCCACCACCCGCACCGACGCCGACGACCACCACCCCGAGCCCGACGTACGGCCCGCCGCCGTCGGCCGGTCTGTCGCTTTCGGTCGGCCAGGTCGAAGCCGGGCTCGGGCACCGCGCGAGCGTGCTGACGCTGACCAACCGGGACACCGCGCCGCGGAAGGTCACCGGCTACCCCGACCTGAAGATCCTCGCGGGCGACGGCTCCCCGCTCGAGGTGAAGGTCGAGCACGGGACTTCCTACTTCGCGCGCGACCTCGGGCCGCAGGACCTGACCGTCCAACCGGGCGAGAAGGTCGTGGCCGTGCTCGCCTGGTCGGCGACCGTCACGAGCGGCGACACGCGCACCGGCGCGGCAATCGCCGTGGTGCCGGTTCCGGGCGAACCTGCGCAAAAGCAGCCACTCGACACCGATCTCGGCACCACCGACACCGTCACCGTCAGCTCGTGGGCCACCGAGGTGGGGGCCTGACGACCCTGTGTCACCGCTCACAAACCGACGGTTGACCAGCGGGACTCTGTGCTAACTCTGGTCCTTCACCCGCCGGAAGGGACCTCGATGAGCACCTCCGTAGCGCCACTGGAAATGGTCGACACCGACCGCTACCCGCTCACCGATCCGGACAGTCCCGCGTGGCGCGAGACCGTCGGGCGCACCCAGGCCGACCTGGCCGACGTCGGGTGCAGCGTGCTCGCCGACTTCATCCGGCCCGAACTGCACGACGTCCTCCGGAAAGAGTGCGCCGCGCTCGAACCGCACGCCTACACGAAGATCGAAAAGGTCAACGCCTACAACACGGCGATCGGCGAGCCGCTGCCCGAAGACCACCCGGGCCGCACGATCATGGAACGCGGCAACGCCTTCGTCGCGCGGGACCACATCCCCGCGTCGTCGATCATCGCGCGGCTCTACACCAGCCCGCTGTTCCAGCGGTTCGTCGCCGACTGCTTCGGCCTGCCGGAACTGCACGAGCTGGCCGATCCGCTGTCCGGGCTGACGCTCAACGTGATCGCGCCCGGCCGCGCGCACCCGTGGCACTTCGACACGAACTCCTACACGGTGAGCATGCTGACGCAGGCCGCCGAAGCGGGCGGGACCTTCGAATACTGCCCCGGCATCCGGTCCGCGGCGGACGAGAACTTCCCGGCCGTCCGGGCGGTGCTCGCCGAAGACGGCACCCATCCGGTCCAGCGCCTCGGCCTCCGTCCGGGGGACCTGCAGCTCTTCCAAGGACGCTTCGCCTTGCACCGGGTCAGTACGGTGGAGGGTGCGATCGCGCGGTACTCCGCGATCTTCGCCTACAGCGAGCGCCCGGGGGTCATCGGCAGCGCGGAGCGGACCAGGCAGCTGTTCGGCCGGGTCCTGCCGGTACACCTGGCCGGGCGCACTGACCGTGGCGACGAACTGCTCGACTAGATCAGGAGCCTGGCCTGTGCCTTTCGACTCGACCGGCAAGATCTCGTTCGACCACATCTACACCGCACCCGACCCGCGGCCGTTCTTCGGCACCCTGCGGCGCGTGAACTACGAAATCCCGCAGCTGGCGAAGCCGTATTTCGCCAAGTTGATCGGCGAACACCCGGCCGAGCGCCCGACCGTGCTGGACGTCGGCTGCTCGTACGGCGTCAATGCGGCCCTAAGGCGCTGCGACGCCACGATGGACGACCTCTACGCGCACTACACCGCTCCGGACGTCCGGGCGCTCACCCACACGCAGCTGATCGAGGCCGACCGGGCCCGCGTCACCGACCTGGGCGGCGCGAAGTTCTACGGCCTGGACGCGTCGGCGCCGGCGCTCGAGTACGCGCTTTCCGCCGGGTTCCTCGACGAGGCGATCCACGCGGACTTCGAAAGCGACGACCCGGACAGCACCCAGCGCAAGCTGCTGGACGACGTCGACCTCGTGATCTCGACCGGCTGCGTCGGCTACGTCACCGAGAAGACGATCTCCCGGATCGCGCGGGGGTCGCGGCCGTGGATGGCGCACTTCGTGCTGCGGATGTTCTCCTACGAACCGGTCGCCGACAGCCTGGCCGGGCTGGGGTACGACACCGCGCCCGTCGAAGGCGTCTTCCGGCAGCGGCGGTTCGCCTCCGCCGAGGAGCAGACGCAGATCCTGGACACCCTCGACGCCGCCGGCGTCGACCCCACCGGCCTGGAGGCCGACGGCTGGCTCTACGCGCAGCTGTATGTTTCCCGTCCTGAAGGCGCGGCCGAACTCGCGGCCACGCTGGCCACTTCCGAGCAAGAAGGATGACCGTGAGCAGTCCGGACTGGTCCACCCGCACCTTCGGCAACGAGGACCGGCTTCCCCGCGTCCCCGTCCCCACGCTGGAGGACAGCCGCCGCCGCTTCCTCGAGTGGTGCGCCCCGCTGCTGACGCCGGACGAGCTGGCCGAGACCGAGGCGGCGTTCGCGGAGTTCCTCGCGGGCCCCGGGCCCGAACTGCAGGCCGCGCTCGAGGAGTACGACCGCTCGCCCGGCGTGCGCAGCTGGCTCGACACGTTCTGGCCGTACCGCTACCTCGGCCGCCGCGACCGGATCGCGCTCAACGCCAACTTCTTCTTCCTGTTCCAGGACTCCCCGCTCGGCCAGGTCGAGCGCGCGGCCGAGCTGACCGCGTCCGCCGTGGACTACAAGCTGAAGCTGGACGACGAACTCGTGCCGCCGGTGCTCCTGCGCGGCACGCCGCAGTCGATGGTGCAGCACAAGTACCTGTTCTCGGCGACGCGGATCCCGGGCGAGCTGCTGGACACCGCGCGCACGCGGTTCCCGTCGCCCGAGCGGCACATCGTCGTGTTCTCGAAGGGCACGCCGTTCCGCATGGACGTCCTCGCCGAGGACGGGCGCCCGTACTCGCCGGAGCAGATCGCCGACGGGCTGCGCGCGATCCTCAAGGACGACCACGTCACCGACGTCCCGGCCGGTCCGTTCACGACGAAGGCGCGTGCGGAGTGGGCGGCTTCGCGAGCCGCGCTCATCGACGCGGGCAACGCCGCCGCGTTGGAGACCATCGAAACCGCGCTGTTCTGCCTGTGCCTGGACGACTTCACGCCGTCGAACGCCCTGGAAGCGGGCGACCGCCTGCTGTACGGCGACAACCGGTGGTACGACAAGGCCGTCTCGCTGATCGTGTTCGAGGACGGCACCGCCGGGATCAACGTCGAGCACTGCGAACTCGACGGCACGACGATCCTCGGCTTCACCGACGCTCTGTTGAGCGGTTCACGCGAAGCTCGCGAAAAGGCTGACGGCGTCCCGGGCTACGAAGTCGTCGAGTTCACGTTGACCGACGCTCTGCGCGAAGACGCGCGCGCCGCCCGAGAAGCCTTCAAGGCCTACGCGGACGCGACGGCGACGCAGACCGTGTCGTTCGACTTCGGCGCCAACCGCGCGAAGGAGCTGGGGATGTCCCCGGACGCCTTCGCGCAGATGTCGTACCAGCTCGCGCATCGCCGCGCGAAGGGCCTGACCGGCGCGACGTACGAGTCGATCGCGACGCGGCAGTTCCGGAACGGCCGGACCGAGGCCATGCGGGTCGTGACGCCGGAGGTCGTGCACTTCGCCGACGTCATGACTTCGCCGGACGCCTCTCTTGAAGAAAAGCGTGCCGCGTTCCGTGCCGCGGCCGCGAAGCACGTTTCGCGGGCGAAGGAGTGCCAGGCCGGGGACGCGCCGGAGCAGCACCTGTGGGAGCTGCAGCTGATCGCGAAACGCCGTGGGGAAGCCACGGACCTGCCGCTGTACTCCTCGCCGGGCTGGCTGAAGTCGCGGGACGACTACCTGAGCACCAGCTCGGCGCCGTCGGTCAACATCCAGTACTTCGGGTTCGGTTCGACGAGCCCGCAGTGCATCGGCATCGCGTACGTCCTGCTGCCGGACCGCTGGAACATCTACTTGAGCACACCGAAGCACGTCTCGGCCGAGATGTACCGCTTCGCGGACGAACTCGCGGTCGCGGTGCGGGAGCTGCAGGACCTACTGGCCGAGTAACCGCCCCAATGTGGCCTTGGTTGCGTCAGATGCACCCAATGTGGCCTTCGGTGCGTCTGACGCACCGAAGGCCACATTGGGGCGCTTGAGCCGGGCCGCGCTACTGGCCGAGTAGGCGGCGCAACCAGGTCAGCCGGGCGGCGCGCGCCGCCCGGCTGAGCCGCGCTTCGGGCGCCAGCGAGTCGAAGCCGTGGAAGCCGCCCGGCCACACGTGCAACTCCGCCTCGCCGCCCGCCTGCCAGAGGCGGCTCGCGTAGGCGACGACCTCGTCGCGGAACGTCTCGGCCGTGCCGACGTCCAGGAACGCCGGCGGCAAGCCGGAAAGGTCCTCGGCGCGGGCCGCGGCGGCGTAGGCCGGGACGTCCTCGAGGTCGCCCAGGTACGCCGTCCAGCCGACGTTGTTGGCCGTGCGGTCCCACAACCCGCGGCCGTCGAGGTCGACCGCCGACGGCGTGTCGTTGCGGTCGTCGAGCATCGGGCAGAGCAGCAGCTGCCCGGCGAGGGACGGGCCGCCGCGGTCGCGGGCCAGCAACGCGGTCGCCGCCGCCAGCCCGCCGCCCGCGCTGATCCCGCCGAGCACGAGCGGGCCGGCGAACCGCTCGGCCGTCCACAGCAGACCGGCGTAGCAGTCCTCGACCGGCGCCGGGTACGGGTGCTCGGGAGCGAGCCGGTAGCCGGGCGAGACGATCGTCAAGTCCAGTTCGCCCGCCCAGGCCAGCAGGTTCGGCACGTCGGCGCCGAGGTGGCTGCCGACGATCGTGCCGCCGCCGTGCACGTAGTAGAGGACGCCCGCGCTCGACGCCGGCGTCATCACCAGCAGTGGGACGTCTCCCGCGTATTCCTCGGCGACCTTGTACCCGGGGTGTGCGGCGGCCAGCTCCTCGACGGTCCGGTGCTCGGCCGCGTTCAGCTCGCGCCGGCCGGGGATGTCGGCGAGCGACGCCAGCGGCGGCCGGAGGGCGCGCAGCATCTCGACGACCGGTGCCAGCTCCGGGTCGAACGGCGGGGGCGTCACGACGTCGGGTCCGAGACGACGAGAACCAGGGAGCCGTCGAACGTCTGTTGTTCGCGCAGCCGTCCGTAGCGGCGGTCCCACGTGCCGTCGTCGAGGTCGTGCTGCAACTCGGCGGCGAAGCGGTGGTGCACGCGGTCGTCGACGAAGCTCCACGCCGAGCACGACAGCCGCGCGCCCGGGTCGAGCAGGCGTTCCGGCCGCGCGTAGTAGGCCTCGTTGAAGCCGTCCGTGCAGTCGATCGGGATCGGCACGCCGACGATCGACGTGTGGCCGCCGAGCCCGTCGGCGATGTCGTCGACCGACGGGTAGCGCCGCGCTTCGGTCTCGATCACCTCGGGTGCGTAGTCGAGCAGCCAGAACCGCCGCAGCAGCGCGGGATCGCAGGTCAGGATGGCGATCGGGCCGCGGGTGACCCGCCGCAGCTCCTTGAGCCCGGTCCACAGGTCGTTCCACTGGTGGACGCTGAACGTGCTCATCGCGCCCTCGAACGCCCGGTCCGGGAACGGGAGTTTCTCGGCCACCGCGTCGACCGCCGGCGGCAGGTCCGCCGGCCGCTGCGCGCGCATCGACGCGGACGGCTCGACGGCGGTCACTTCGCGGTCTTCGGGTTCGTACGCGCCGGCGCCCGCGCCGACGTTGAGCACGGTCCGCGCGTCGCCCAGCGCGTCGAGGATGTACTGGCCGATACGGGGATCCGGCTTGCGGTAGTCGGTGTAGACCCCGCCGATCGCGCCGTAGTCCGCGTCCCCGGCGCTGCCGTCCGCACGTCGCTGGCTCATGCCAGAAAAACTATCAGCGCGGTCCGCCGTCGAGGGCGTTGCTCCGCAAGGCGCAACCGGACGACGGGCATCCGGCGCAGTCGTCAATTCCTGTCGCAAACTTGCGTAAGTTCGTCCAACTATTGCGATTTCCTGTCCGAGATTCGTATGATCCGGATCACAGAGGTCCCCACCTGCTGCGGAAAGGCCAGTGCCGCCCATGTCCCCCAGCTCTGTCTTCAGCGCGCCCAAAATCTGGTTCGGGGCGTCAGCCGCCGTGCTCGTCGCCGCCGGACTCACCATCGCCGCCGCCCCGGCCGGGAATTCGGCCCTGGCCGCCGGCCGCGGCGCGAGCGTCCCCTTCGTCGAACAGGAAGCCGAAACCGCCGCGACGAACGGTTCGGTCATCGGCCCGAACCGCGCCGCGGGCACGCTCGCCGGCGAAGCGTCCGGCCGCAAAGCCGTGACGCTGTCCGGCCAGGGCCAGTACGTCGAGTTCACGCTCACCGCGCCGGCCAACTCGATCGACTTCCGGTACAGCGTCCCGGATTCCGTCAACGGGACGATCTCGCTCTACGTCGGCGGTACCCACAACCGCGACATCGCGGTGACGTCGAAGTGGGCTTGGTACTACGGCTCGTACCCGTTCACCAACAACCCGGGTGACGGGCACGCGCACCACTTCTACGACGAGACCCGCGCGCTGCTCGGCACCTCGTACCCGGCCGGCACCAAGATCAAGCTGCAGGTCGACGCGGGCGACGTCCCGGCGACGATCGACCTCGCCGACTTCGAGCAGGTCGGCGCGGCGGCCACCCGGCCGGCGAACTCGGTGTCCGTCACCGACTACGGCGCCACCGCGGGAGACGCGAGCGACGACGCTTCGGCGTTCGACTCGGCGGTCGCCGCGGCCCGCGGCCAGGGCAAGGAAGTCTGGATCCCGTCCGGGACCTTCACCCTCGGCCACCACATCACGGTCGACCAGGTGACGATCCGCGGCGCCGGGCCCTGGTACTCGGTGCTCACCGGGCCGCGCGCCGGGATCTTCGGCAAGGGCGAACCGGCGAGCTGCGGGACGTCGACCTACGCCGGCAACCCGGCCGTGCCCGGCACGAGCAGCGCGGTGAAGCTCTACGACTTCGCGATCATCGGTCAGGTCGACGCCCGCGTCGACTGCGACCAGTCCAACGCCATCGGCGGCGCGCTGGGCGGCGGCTCGGTCGTGCAGAACCTGTGGCTGCAGCACACGAAGGTCGGGCTGTGGCTCGACGGGCCGTTCGACGGGCTCACCGTGGCCGGCAACCGGATCCTCGACCAGACCGCCGACGGGCTGAACCTGCACCAGGGCATCAGCAACGCCACGGTGACGAACAACTTCCTGCGCAACACCGGTGACGACGGCCTGGCCATGTGGTCCGAGCGCGACGCCGACCACCACAACACGTTCTCCTTCAACACCGTGCTGCTGCCGATCCTCGCCAACAACATCGCGATCTACGGCGGGCACGACAACACCGTGTCCGACAACGTCGTGGCCGACAACCAGGACCAGGGTGGCGGCCTCCACATCGCCAACCGGTTCAGCGCGGTGCCGCTGTCGGGCACCACGACGGTCGCGCGCAACACCGCGATCCGCACCGGCGTGCTCGACTCGAACTGGCAGTTCGGCGTCGGCGCGCTGTGGTTCGACGGCCGCGACTCGGCCATCACCGGCCGCGTCGACGTCACCGACCTCGACCTGCAGGACAACAACTACGAGGCCATCCAGTTCATCGACGGCGCAACCACGGACGTGCACTTCACGAACGTCCGGATCAGCGGCGCCGGCACGTTCGCCTGGCAGCTGCAGTCGAAGCCTTCGGGTTCGGTGAAGAACGTCGTCGCGACGGGGATCGGGCGAGCCGGGGTCTACAACTGCATGGGCCCGGACGCGATGGCCGGCCTGGCCGACCAGAGCGGCAACTCCGGCTGGACGACGACGTACTGCGGCTCGTGGCCGTCGCCGGTGTACGGCTCGGACAACGGCGGCACGACCACTCCCCCGACCACCACGCCGACCCAGCCGACGGGGAACCTCGCGCTGCACAAGACGGTCAGCGCTTCCGGCTCGCAGGGCGGCTTCCCGCCTTCGAACGCGGTCGACGGCGACGTGAACTCCTATTGGGAGAGCACGAACAACGCGTTCCCGCAGTCGGTGACCGTCGACTTCGGCAGCACGGTCACCGTGTCGCGGCTCGTTCTCAAACTGCCGCCTTCGTGGGGCTCGCGCACGCAGACGTTGTCGGTCGACGGCGTCAAGGCGTCGGCGACGTACACGTTCGATCCGGCCTCGGGCAACGCGGCGACCGTGACCTTCCCGGCGACGTCCGTACGCACCCTGCGGCTGACCTTCACCGGCAACACCGGCTGGCCCGCGGGTCAGCTGTCCGAACTCGAAGCCTATTCCTCCTGACAGAAAGGTGACGACGATGTCCCGCATCCCGGCTCTACTCGCCGCCGCGCTCGCCGCGTCCGGCCTGACCGTGCTGGCCGGCGGCGCGCCCGCCGCGGCCGCGACCTGCCCGGCGACGGCGTCCGGCGGCGCGAGTGTGCCGTTCCGGACGGTCGAGGCCGAGTGCTCGGCGACGAACGGCTCGGCCGTCGGCCCCGACTACACCCAGGCTTCGATCGCGTCGGAGGCCTCCGGGCGGCAGGCCGTGCGGATCACGACCGGCCAGTACGTCGAGTTCACGCTGCCCGCGGCGGCGAACTCGATCAACGTCCACTACAACCTGCCGGACGGGTCCTCGGGCCGGCTTTCGGTGTACGTCAACGGGACCAAGCTCGGCAGCGGCCTCTCGGTGACGTCCCGGTATTCCTATGTGGACACCGGCTGGATCCCCGGCGCGAAGACGCACCACTTCTTCGACGACGCGCGGTTGCTGTTCGGGCAGAACGCCGCGGCGGGCGCGAAGGTCCGGGTGGCCGCCGACTCCGGTGACGTCGGCCAGGCGACCATCGACCTCGCCGACTTCGAGCAGGTCGGCGGCGCGGGTTCGAAGCCGTCGGCCGCGTTGTCGGTGACCGACTACGGCGCCACCGCGAACGACTCTTCGGACGACTCGCAAGCGTTCCGCAACGCGCTTTCGGCAGCGCGGTCGCAGGGTCGCGAGGTCTGGGTGCCGTCCGGGCGGTTCGAGATCGGGTCGGCGCTGCAGATCGACCAGACCACCGTGCGCGGCGCGGGTCAGTGGTACACCGTGTTGCACGGCAACAACATCTTCAACAACGGCAGCGCGTCCGGCAACATCAAACTGTACGACTTCGCGGTGTTCGGCGACGTCACCGAGCGGAACGACGGCAGCCCCGACAACGCATTCCACGGCGTGCTGGGCAACGGCTCGGTCGTGTCGGGTCTGTGGATCCAGGACACGAAGTGCGGACTGTGGCTGATGAACGGGGCGTCGTCGAACGTCACGATCGAGAACAACCGCATCCTCGACACGCAAGCCGACGGCGTGAACTTCGACGGCGCCGTGACGAACTCGACGTTGCGCAACAACTACCTGCGCAACAACGGCGACGACGGGCTCGCGCTGTGGTCCAACGGCCAGGCCGACTCGGGCAACTCGCTGGTGAACAACACGATCGTGCAGCCGAACCTGGCCAACGGCATCGCGCTGTACGGCGGGTCGAACAACACGGTGAGCGGCAACCTGGTGCAGGACACCAACGCCCTCGGCGGGGGCTACCTGGTCGCGAACCGGTTCAACTCGGTGCCGCTGTCGGGCACGGTCACGCTGTCGAACAACACGGCGCTGCGGGCCGGAGCGCTCGACCCGAACTGGCAGTTCGGCGTCGGCGCGCTGTGGTTCGACGCGCGCGACCAGGCGATCACCGGCGTCACGATCCGCGTCACCGGGTTCACCGCGATCCAGAGCCCGTACGAGGCCATCCAGTTCATCGACGGCAACGGCGCGGGCAAGCAGATCCAGGGCATCACGATCGACGGCGTCTCGGTGCAGGGTGCCGGCACGTTCGTGGCGCAGTCGCAGACGCAGGGGTCGGTGTCGATCAGCAACCTGACGGCGTCCGGCGTCGGCGTGACCGGGACGTACAACTGCCCGTACCCGACGTCGATCCCGCGGATGACGTTCAGCGGGTCGGGCAACAGCGGCTGGACCGGCACGTGGAGCGACTGCTCGACGTGGCCCGCGCCGAACTCGGGGCCGCCGCAGCCGCCTCAGTCCGGCACGAACCTCGCGCGGGGCAAGGCGATCAGCGCGTCCGCGTCGGTCGGTGGTTTCCCGCCGTCGAACGCCGTGGACGGTGACGCCAACTCCTACTGGGAGAGCGCGAACAACGCGTTCCCGCAGACGCTGACGGTGGACCTGGGCGCGGCGGCGTCGATCAACAAGGTGACGCTTCGCCTGCCGCCGTCGTCGGCGTGGGGCGCGCGGACCCAGACGGTGACGATCTCGGGCAGCACGGACGGCGGGACGTACACGACGCTGGTGGGCTCACGCGGCTACGCGTTCGACCCGGCATCCGGCAACACGGCGTCGGCGTCTTTCACGGCGACGTCGCAGCGTTTCGTCCGGCTGACGTTCACCGGCAACACCGGCTGGCCCGCGGGCCAGGTGTCCGAATTCGAAGTGGCGGCTTCGTAGCTCGGCTCGTGACAAGCCCGTACCGGTCGGCTGGACCGGTACGGGCTTGTCATACTTTTGCGCCTGGTTGCTGTAAAGTTTCACTCATGACGCGTCGTCTTGCCGAAGTCGCCCGCCAGGTCGGGGTCAGTGAAGCCACGGTCAGCCGGGTGCTCAACGGCCGGTCCGGGGTGTCCGCCAGCACCCGGGCCGCCGTGCTCACCGCGCTCGACGTGATGGGCTACGAGCGCCCCACCCAGCTGCGCGGCGAGCGGGCCCGGCTGGTCGGGCTGGTGCTGCCGGAGCTGCAGAACCCCATCTTCCCCGCGCTGGCCGAGATCATGGGCAACGCCCTCGCCCAGCAGGGGTTCACGCCGGTGCTGTGCACGCGGACCGCGGGCGGGGTGTCCGAGGCGGAGTACGTCGAGCTGCTCCTGCAGCAGCAGGTGTCGGGCGTGGTGTTCGCCGGCGGGCTGTACGCGCAGGCGGACGCGGTCCATTCGCACTACCACCACCTCGTCGAGCGGCGGCTGCCGACGGTGCTGATCAACGCGGCGGTCGAGCACCTGGGCCTCCCCCAGGTCTCGTGCGACGACGCGGTGGCGGTCGAGCAGGTCGTCGGCCACTTGAGCTCACTGGGGCACGAGAAGATCGGGCTGGTGCTGGGGCCGTCGGACCACGTGCCGTCGCAGCGCAAGCTGGCGGCGTTCCAGGCGTACGCGGCGAAGCTGGGGTTGCCGGTGCTGGACGAACTGGTCGAGCACGGCATGTTCTCGATCGAGGGCGGCCACGCGGCGGCGGCGCGGTTGTACCCCCGAGGAGCGACGGCGGTGCTGTGCGCGAGCGACTTGCTGGCGCTGGGAGCGGTCCGCGCGGCGCGCCGGCAGGGGCTGTCGGTGCCGGAGGACATCTCGGTGGTGGGGTACGACGACTCGGCGCTGATGAACTGCACCGACCCGCCGCTGACGACGACCCGCCAGCCGATCGAGGCCATGGGGCGGGCGGTGGTGGAGCTGCTGGTGAAGCGGATCAACGGGGGTGAAGTGGCGGCGGAGGAGTTGTTGTTCGCGCCGGAGCTGGTGGTCCGGGGGTCCACGGCTCGCCGCATCGCCTGACCGCCGGCCCCGGCCCGGGCGCCGACGTCATGAAAGAGTCGTTCACCGCGCCCGACGACAGGGCTCCGGCAAAGTCGTGGCCGCGCGGTCTGCCCGGCGTCGCGGCGATGTCATGAAAGGGTCGTTCATGTCGTCTGACGAGGTGAACGACCCGTTCATGACGTGCGGGCGACCGGATCGGCCGCGCTGACCTGACTTTGCCGGGACCCTGGCGCCTGACGACATGAACGAGTCGTTCATGTCGTGCGGGCTCCGGGCAACCGACGAGCGACCCACCTGACCGGATCCCCGTGACCCGGAAGTGCGCGGCGGCTCGCGAGCCG
>NZ_JBDLYJ010000005.1:18260-350560 GCF_051337345.1 Amycolatopsis sp. MEPSY49
CGGCTCGCGAGCCGCCGCGCACTTCCGCACGTCCGGACTCAAGCGCCCCAAGGCCGCATTGGTTGCGTCTCACGCACCGAAGGCCACATTGGGTGCATCTGACGCACCGAAGGCCACATTGGGGCGCTCGGGCCGGGCACTCGGGACCTCGCCTCGCCGCCCACTGGAAGCCCGACGGCACCCGCCGTCGGGCTCTTCGGCGTGCCCGAGTCACGCCGCTTGCGCACCCCTGCGCCCTGCCGGACGCCAGCCAGTCGCAGCCTGTTCGTAACTTGCAACTTCTCGTCGTATTATTGCGTCGATCTGCTCCGACACTTTAGAGTGACCGCAATCACGTGACAGCCGTCGCGACCCCGAGAAGAGGCTTGAGATGAGCAGTCCCTGGTCCCGATCCGCGTCCCGCCGCACGTTGTGCCTGCTTGCCGCAGGTGGCCTGGCCCTGGGCATGGCCGCCTGCGGTGACGGGGACACCGCCGCCCAGCCGGGCGGCAAGGTGAAGATCACGGTCACCGGCCAGCCGCCGACCAGCCAGCCGTTCGAGCGCAGCGTCTTCGACGCCGACGTCAAGGAGTTCGAGGCTTCCCACCCGAACATCGACATCGATCCGCACGAAGGGTTCATGGACCCGAAGACGTTCTCCGCGAAGCTCGCCGGCGGGCAGCTCGAGGACGTCTACTACGTCTACTTCACCGACCCGGCGCAGATCATCGCGCGGCACCAAGCCGCCGACATCACGGAAGCCGCGAAGAGCGTTCCGCACATCAACGACATCAAGCCGGAACTGCTGGACAACTTCCGCGACTCCAGCGGCAAGCTCTACGGCCTGCCGACGATGAACTACACGATGGGCCTGCTCTACAGCCGCCCGCTGTTCCAGAAGGCCGGGCTCGACCCCGACAAGCCGCCGGCCACCTGGGATGAAGTCCGCGAAGACGCGAAGAAGATCGCCGCGCTGGGCAACGGCGTCGTCGGGTACGCCGACTACAGCAAGAACAACCAGGGCGGCTGGCACCTGACCGGCTGGCTGTACTCCATGGGCGGCGACATCGCCCGCAAGGACGGCGACAAGTGGGTCGCCGACTTCAACAACGACAAGGGCAAGCAGGCCCTCCAGTACCTGCACGACATGCGCTGGACGGACAACTCGATGGGCGCCAAGCAGCTCCTCGAAGCCACCGACGTGCAGCGCATGATGGGCGCCGGCCAGCTCGGCATGTACATGGCCGCCCCGGACAACGTGCCCGTGCTCGTCAAGCAGTTCAACGGCAAGTACGAGGACTACGGCGTCGCCGGCATGCCCGGCGGCCAGGGCACGCTGCTCGGCGGCGAGGGCTACATGATCAACCCGAAGGCCTCGCCGGAGAAGGTCAAGGCCGGCCTCGAGTGGATCCAGTGGAAGTACCTCAACCCGGACCGCTTCGAGAAGCACATCCAGCAGTACGTCGACGGCAAGCAGCCGGTCGGCCTGCCCGCCGAGCCGACCCCGGACGTCTGGACCGGCTCGGTCCGCGAGCAGCAGCTGGCCCTGAAGGCCAAGTACGCCAACGTTCCCGCGAAGAATTACCAGTCCTATGTGGACACGACCAGCAAGATCAAGGGCAGCATCGAGCCGCCGAACGCGCAGCAGATCTACGCCGCGCTCGACAGCGTGATGCAGGCCGTGCTGACCGACCAGAACGCGAACCTCGACCAGCAGCTGTCGTCGGCCGCTTCGAAGGTCAACAGTGTCCTCGCCCAGGTCAAGTAGCCTGCTCGCCTGGCCCGCGACGTCCTCGTCGCGGGCCAGGCGCCCGGCTGCCTCGCCGGAAGAACGCCGCCGCAGCCGCCTCAAGCGGAAGATCAAGGAGAACCTCACCGCGTACGGCCTGCTCTGCGCCGCGCTCGTGGTGTTCGCCCTGTTCTCCTGGTACCCGATCGTCCGCGGCGTCCTGCTGAGCTTCCAGCAGGTCGACTTCGTCAACGCGCCGTCCTGGGTCGGATTCGACAACTTCCAGCGCTTGTTCGAAGACCCGCTCTTCGGCGTCGCCTGGCGCAACACGCTGCTGTTCACCGGGCTCGCACTGGTCTTCGGCTTCGCCGTCCCGTTCCTGACCGCGGTGCTCCTGAACGAACTGAGGCACGCCAAGGCGTTCTTCCGGCTCGCCGTCTACCTGCCGGTGATGCTGCCGCCGGTCGTGACGGCGCTGATGTGGAAGTGGTTCTACGACCCGGGTCCCGGCCTGTTCAACTCCGCGCTCGGCGCGGTCGGCCTGCCCGGCGGCCAGTGGCTCGACTCGTCCGGCACGGCGATGCTGTCGCTGGTGTTCGTCTCGACGTGGGCCAACATGGGCAGCACCACGCTCATCTACCTGGCCGCGCTCGGCACGATCCCCGGCGAGCTCTACGAAGCCGCGGAACTCGACGGCGCCGGGCTGTGGAAACGCCTGCGGCACGTCACGTTCCCGCAGACGCGGTTCGTCCTGCTGGTGCTGCTCCTGCTGCAGATCGTCGCGACCATGCAGGTGTTCACCGAGCCGTACGTGATGACCGGCGGCGGCCCGGACGACTCGACGGTCACCGTGCTCCTGCTCCTGTACCGGTACGCCTTCGTCTACAACGACTTCGGCTCGGCGAGCGCGATGAGCCTGCTGCTGTTCGTGGCGCTCGGCGTGTTCTCCGCGTGGTACGTCCGGCTGACGCGGAAGGCGGACCAGTCATGAGGACCCTCGTTTCGCCCGCCGCGTTGCGCAGCCCGCGCGGCAAGGTCGTCTACGGCGTCGTCTTCGCCTGCACGCTGGCGATCTTCGTCCTCGCCTTCATGTTCCCGCTCTACTGGGCGGTCACCGGGGCGATGAAGTCACCGCAGGAACTCGCCGCGACGCCGGCGACGCTCGTCCCGCACGAGTGGCACCCGGAGACCTTCGCCGACGCGTGGAACCAGCTGAGCCTGGGCAAGTACTTCCTCAACACGCTGGTCGTCGCCGGCGGCGCGTGGCTGGCTCAGCTGGCCATCGACGTCCCGGCCGCGTTCGCACTGTCGAAGCTGCGACCGAAGTTCGGCAACGTCGTGCTCGGGCTGATGCTGGCCACGCTGATGCTGCCGGCGACGGCGTTGCTCGTCCCGACGTACGTGACGGTGACGGATCTGCCGCTGCTGCACCTCAACCTGATCAACTCGCCGACCGCGGTCTGGCTCCCGGCGGCCGCGAACGCGTTCAACATCTACCTGCTGAAGCGGTTCTTCGACCAGATCCCGGACGAGCTCATCGAAGCGGCGCGCATCGACGGCGCCGGGCCGGTGCGCACGCTCTGGCGGATCATCCTGCCGATCTCGCGGCCGATCCTGGCCGTGGTGTCGATCCTCGCGGTGGTCACCGCGTGGAAGGACTTCATCTGGCCGCTGCTGGTGTTCCCGGACACCGAAAAGCAGACGCTCTCGGTGATGCTGCAGCGGGTGGCGATCGACATGCCGCTCAACGTGCTCGTCGCCGGGATGGTGCTGGCCAGCCTGCCGATGGTCGCGCTGTTCCTGGCGTTCCAGCGGCAGATCCTCGCCGGGCTGACCGCCGGCTCCATCAAGGGCTGACTTCCCAAACGACTCAGGAGGGGCACTTTCGTGACCGACAAGACCGGCTGGTGGCGGAGCGCGGCCATTTACCAGGTGTACATCCGCAGCTTCGCGGACGGCAACGGCGACGGCGTCGGCGACCTCGCCGGCGTCCGCTCCCGGCTGGACCACCTGGCCGACCTGGGGATCGACGCGATCTGGTTCACCCCGTGGTACCCGTCCCCGATGGACGACGGCGGCTACGACGTCGCCGACTTCCGCGACATCGAACCGCTCTTCGGCACGCTCGCCGAAGCCGAGGAGCTGATCGCCGAGGCCCACGCCCGGAACATCCGGGTGATCATCGACATCGTGCCCAACCACTGCTCCGACGAGCACCACTGGTTCCAGGCGGCGCTGGCCGCGGGCCCGGGATCGCCGGAGCGGCAACGGTTCTGGTTCCGGCCCGGACGCGGTCCGGACGGCGGCGAACCGCCCAACAACTGGAAGTCGCGCTTCGGCGGGTCCGCGTGGACGCGCGTGCCGGACGGCGAGTGGTACCTGCACCTCTACAGCTCGCGCCAGCCCGACTTCAACTGGGACAACCCGGAAATCCGCACGGAGTTCGAGGACGTGCTGCGGTTCTGGTTCGACCGCGGGGTCGACGGCTTCCGCATCGACGTCGCCGACGGCCTGGTGAAGGACCCGGCACTGCCCGACGTCGAAGACGGCGACGAAACGCCGTTCTCCGACCAGGAGGGCCTGCACGAGATCTACCGCTCGTGGCGCAAGATCGTCGACAGCTACCCGGGCGAGCGCGTGCTGGTCGGCGAGATGTGGCTGCCGGACATGTCCCGGGCGGCGCGCTACCTGCGCCGCGACGAGCTGCACTCGGCGTTCAACTTCGACTTCCTGGTCTGCCCGTGGGACAGCAAGCGTTTCCGGGACGTCATCGACCGGACGCTGCGGGCGCACGACGAGGTCGGCGCGCCGGCGGCGTGGGTGCTGTCGAACCACGACGTCACGCGGCACGTGACGCGCTACGGCCGCCAAGGCGACACGGGGTTCTCGTTCGCCAACCGGCTGCACGAGCTGCCGGTGGACCGCGCACTCGGTACCCGGCGCGCGCGGGCAGCGGCGTTGCTGACGCTGGCGCTGCCCGGCGGCCTGTATGTCTACCAGGGCGAAGAGCTGGGGTTGTGGGAAGTCCTGGATATCGCCGACGAGCTGCGCCAGGACCCGGTGTGGGCCCGCACGAACGGCGCCGACCCGGGCCGCGACGGCTGCCGCGTCCCGATCCCGTGGTCGGGCGACGAGCCGCCGTTCGGCTTCGGTTCCGGCGGCGCGTGGCTGCCGCAGCCGACTGCCTGGCGGGACTACACGGCGGAAGCGGAGGCGGCGGACCCGGCGTCGATGCTGTCGCTGTACCGGGAAGGCCTGCGCCTGCGGCGGGACCTCCCCACGGGCACGCTGGAGTGGCTCGACCTCGGTGACGGGGTACTGGCGTTCCGGCTCGGCACGGAGTTCACCTTCGCGCTGAACTTCTCGGCCGAGCCGGTACCGCTGCCGACCGGCCAAGTCCTGCTGGCCAGCGGCCCGGTGGACGGCGAGCTGCCGACGGACACCGCTGTCTGGCTGAAGTCCTAGGCGGTCAGCTGCAGGACGTCTACGCCGCGGGCGTTGTCCGCGACGTAGACGTACTTGCCGTGCCAGTACGGCGCCCACGCGCTCGCGTCGCCCGGGCGGTAGTACGCGATCTGGCGCGGGTTCGTCGGGTCGCTGACGTCGAGGAACCGCGTGCCCTGCGAGTAGAACGACTGCACCAGGATCTTGCCGCGGACGTCGAAGTAGTGCGCCGAACAGTCGTCCGACGCCGGGTCGCTGCCCTCTTGGCCGTTGACGCTCCACGTGCCCACGCTCTGCAACCGGAACGGCTGCGAGGGCGTCGAACGCCAGCCTTCGCCGTGGTACGAGCCGGCCAGGGACGAGATCGTCAGGACGCCGTCGCCCGCGCAGCCGTCGACGAAGTTCTCCTCCGTCGCGTAGATCAGGTCCTGGCCGCGCCACGCGCCGTCGCCGACGCGGTGGCCCGCCGGGTGGAAGCTGTTGTGCATGAACCGCGAGGGCGCGGCCGTCTCGGCGATGCCGCCGCCGGCGTACGGGATCGGCTCGTGCGCGGTGGCGCGGCGAACCTTCCCGGCAACCGGGTCGCGGTGCACGCCGTTCGTCCAGTAGCCGCGCACGCCGCCGCGGCCGGACACCCAGGCCACGCCGTTGTCGTCCACCTGGACGTCGTGGACGTAGTCGGTCTTGCCGTCGTTGCGAGCCAGCTCGATGGGCTGCGGGTTGACCTTCGGGTGCCGCGGGTCGCGGATGTCGGTGACCCAGATCGGGCGCCCGCCCCAGTCGGCGGGCTGGTCGTCGGCCTTCGCCGGGCCGCCGGTCCAGAGGTAGCGGCAGCCGTCGACGCAGCTGGTCGTGTGGCCGGCCGGGACCTTCGTGTAGCTGAGGATCGCCGGCGCCTCCGGCTTCGAGACGTCGACGACGTAGATGCCGGACTCGCCGGTGTGCGTCGTGCCGCCGAACGCGCGCGGGTCGCGGGAGAGGAACACCAGCTTGCGGACCGGGTCGACCTCGGTGTCCTCGGTCTCCCACAGCCCCGGCAGGCTGACCTGCCCGACCAGCTTGGGCGCGGCCGGGTTCTTCGTCAGGTCGTAGACCTTGAGCCCGAACTCGCCGGACACGACCATGACGTCACGGCGGCCGTAGTCGAGGAAGTTGACCGAGATGGCGCCGGCGGCGTCCGGGACGCTGCCGACGGCCTTGACGTTCTTGATCGCCCCCGGGTCGCCCAGGGTGCGCGCGGCCGGGACCGCGGGCTTGTCGTCCTCGCCGCAAGCGGCGGCCGGAAACCCGGTCGCGACCAGCGTGGCGCTGACGGTGACGGCGGCGAAGCACGACCGGAGCCAGGTGCGCACGAAACCTCCCAGAACGCGTGTCCAGCGAACGGTACGACGGAGATCAACCGGACACAACCACCTTTGGTTGCCTCCTGGCTGGTAGGACTGGCCCATGCGCCTGCTCGCCCTGCTCGCCGTCGTGGCCCTCGCCGTCACGGGCTGTTCCGCTTCCGACCCCGCCCGGCCCGGCGTCCTGTCGGCCGGCATCCGGGAGCCGGCGACGCTCCTGCCGGCCGACGTCACCGACCAGGCGGGCCGGCTGGTGACCGGCGCGCTGTGGACGCCGCTGGCCGACTACGACGCGGCGACCGGCAAGGTCACGCCGCGCGCGGCCGAGTCGATCGAGAGCACCGACCGAGTGCGCTGGACGGTCAAGCTGCGGCCGGCGAAGTTCCACGACGGCACCCCGGTCACCGCTCAGTCCTATGTGGACACCTGGAAGGCGATCGCCGGCGAACAGTGGGCTTCTTCCGCTGTTCTGACGAAGTTGTTGCGCGCACGGGAGATCACGGCGCCCACTCCGGACACGATCACCCTCGTCCTGGACCGGCCGTCGGGTCAGGTGCCCGCAGTGCTGTCCGCACCCGGCCTGGTGCCGCTGCCCGCGTCGGTGCTCGCCTCCCACGACTGGGCCGGCTTCGCGAAGGCGCCGGTCGGCAACGGCCCGTACCGGCTCGAAGGCCCGTGGCGGCCCGGCTCGGGCGGCACGCTGAAGCGCGTCGGTTCCGGAAAGGCCGAGGAGATCGACCTGCGCGTCGGCGACCCGGCGGCCCAGTACGACGCGGTCAAGGCGGGCACGCTCGACATCGCGACCGAGGTCCCGGGCGAGAAGCACGACGCGATGCACACCGACTTCGGCGACGACCACCACGCGACGTGGGCGCTCCCGCGGGCGGGCTACCTGGCGTTCCCGGTGACGAACCCCCGCTTCGCCGACCCGACCGTCCGGCACGGCTTCGCACTCGGCATCGACCGAGGGGCTCTCGAAGCGGGCCCGCTCGCGCACCAGGTCGACCCGGCCAAGGCCCTGCTGCCCCCGGCGGACGCACCGGGCGAGCGATCGGGCACGTGCCGCCCGTGCAGCTTCGACGCGGCGGCGGGGAAAGCATTGCTGCAGCAGGCATCCTTCCCCGGCGGCGCGACTGTCTACTTCGCACCTTCGACCGAGGCATGGACGCGAACGCTCGTGGTCGGGCTGCACAAGTCGCTGGACGTATCGGTGACGGCCCAACCCGCACCGGGCGCGGCGGACGGTCCGTCCACACTGGACGTTTCACTGGCCACGGCAAGCCCGTACGAGTTGCTGTCGCTGCTGGCTTCGGCGTCCGGGTACACGGACGAGGTGTTCCGCCAGAACCTGGCCCTGGCGGACGCGGCGGCGACACCGGAGGAGGCGGGCGAGCTGTACCGGCTGGCGGAGAACCAGCTGTTGCGAGACCTGCCGGTGGCCCCGCTGTGGTCGGGCCACGGCCACGCGGTCTGGTCGTCCCGAGCCCACGACGTGACGACGACGCCGTTCACCGGCCCGGTGCTCGCGGGAATCGGGCTGTCGTGACCTGGGATCCCGCGCCGCTGCCCGAAGTGGCCACGCTGTTCTCCCGCGGCCGGGCACCGTGGTGGATCGCCGGCGGCCACGCGATCGAACTGGCCGTGGGGCGGGCGTTCCGCGACCACGCCGACGTCGACGTCCTGGTGCCCCGGCGCGACCAGCTCGCGGTCCAGGAGGCGCTGCCGTCGTGGGAGTGGTGGGCCGCGGACCCGCCCGGCACGCTGCGGCCCTGGCGGCCCGGGGAGGTGCTCCCGGCCGGCGTCGACGACGTCTGGTGCCGCCCGTCGGCGTCCGCGCCGTGGCGGATCCAGGTCATTCTGGACGAATCCGAGGGTGACGAGTGGGTTTCCCGGCGCAATCCCGCCGTGCGACGGGAAATCGCGCTGCTCGGCGCGGTCTCGCCCGGCGGCCTCCCGTACCTTGCACCGGAGGTGCAGTTGTTCGCCAAGGCCGTGGGCACCCGGCCCAAGGACGAACAGGACTTCGCCGCCGCGCTGCCGGTGCTGGCCGCACCCCGGCGGCGCTGGCTCGCCGAAGCGCTCGAAACGACGTTCGGCGAGCACCCCTGGCTGCCCCGCCTTCGAAGGAGCTAGCGCGTGGCCGTGGTCCCGTTCGGCTGCCTGGGTCCCGGCCCCGGCGACCACCAGCCCCAGACGGTCTCCTCGCCGTGCGCGACGTGGGGTGGCTGCCCGGTGGCGTACGGCTGGACGCGCATCAGCCGGCCCCACGGCTGCCCCGGCGCCCCCTCCAGGTAACTCGGCACTTCGGGCTGGTCGGCGACCTCTTCGAGCCAGCCGAGCGGGCCGCCGTGGGCGTTGCTCGCCCAGTTCGCCTCCGACTGGAGGGTGCCCGCGGTGATCCGGTACGCCGGTACCTCGGAGATCCCGTCGTGCGAGGCCACGGGGTTCATGCGCGGGTACACGAACGCCGCCGGCCAGTCGAGGTACACCGGTGCGCCGCCGACCCGCTCGGTCAGCGTCGTGAACGTCGGGACGCGCGGCGCCGTCACGGCGACCCAGCCGTCCGGGGTGACGTCGTCGTCTTTCGCGACCACGCGGACCAGCGTGACGTCCTTCGGCAGGTCACCGATCCCGATCCGCTCGTCGGCCCACTTGCCGGTGCTCGACGGGTCACCGCCCGGTTCGGTGTCCGGCCCCGGGGCGTGCACCTGGTCCGACTTGACGACCTCGACCCCCGCCGGGGTCCGCGTGCCGAACTCGAACCAGACGCCCGCCGACTTGCCGGACTTGGCCGCCACCGCGATCGCGAGCTGCGCGTCCGCCCGGTTGCCCGGCAGCTGGTACCAGGACGTGCGCAGGCGGCCGGTCCGCTCCTCGGCGCCGTAGCTGCTCCACATCGGCAGGGTGCTCGTGCTCAGCCCGTTCGGCGGGTCGTCCAGCGGGTCGTCGCCGGGCTTCGCCTTCGTGTGGAACCCGGCGGAAGTCGTGTCGTTGTCCTGGTCGGCCGGCGGCAGCCCCGGCTTGAGCACGCTCGACGCCGGGTCCTTCTCGACCATGACGTGGTCGGAAAGGTTGCCGCTGCCGGCGAACAGGTGCGTCACGTTCGCGGCGCCGAGGCTGTAGCTGTGCCACTGCTTCTGGATCGCCTTGCCCATGCCGGCGAATTCGAACGCCACGACCACGCCGCACACCACGACGAGCGAGATCGAACCGAGCTTCAGCGCGCGCAGCCGTCGTTCCTGCGTCGGCGGTGGCAGTGGCCCCGGCCGCTGCGCCCGCACGTTCTCCACGAACGCGATCACCGCGGCGACCGCCGCCGCGAGCAGCAGCGGGGTCGACAGGTGGTAGCCGTGCAGCGACGGCGCCTTGTCGAACCACGGCACGCCGATGCTCGAGACGAACCAGTACGCGTTCGGTCCGGTCGCCGCGAGCGCGGCCACCACCAGCAGCCCGGCCGTGAACGCGGCCCGGTTGCGCTTCGACCGCAGCACCGCCGAGCTCGTGGCGAGCGCGGTGAGCGCGGCCATCGCCGAACCGACCGCCGCGAACGCGCCGAAGTGGTGCGTCCACTTGGTCGGCGTCAGCGCCAGCAGGAGGAAGAACAACGCGGTGGTGCCGATCAACCGCCGGGCCGGGCCGAGCGCGGCGCCCTGGATCCGGCCGCGACGCAGCAGCACGACCAGGCAGGTGCCGGTGCACAGGATGAGCAGCAGCACCGGGAACCGCCGCGTCAGCGAGCCGTCGGCGTCATCGGAGAACAGCAGCTGGTACCGCGAAAGCTCGTTGTACCAGGGTTCGCTCGGGCCGACCAGGCCGCGCAACCGGGTCGCCTCCGCCACGGTGGCGAACGTCTGGTCGGCGAACACGACGACGAGCACGATCAGCCCGGCCGCCGCGATCGGCGCGAGGACCGCCGCCCAGCCCGCTTCCCGCACCCGGGCGCGCAGCAGCTGGACCAGCGGGCGCGCGGCCACCAGGAACGGCGCGACGGCGATCAGGGCGGTCGGGGTCGCGGCGAGGGCGAACGCGGCGGCCACCAGGCCGAGGCACAGCGGCAGCAGGCGCCGCGTGACGAGCGCGCGCTCGACCGCGCACAGCGCGAGCAGCGAGCCCAGCGCGGCCCACGGCTCGGGGCGCACCCCGTTGTCGAACGGCAGCCACCAGACGAGGAACACCATCGCCGCGGCCCAGCTCGCCGCCGGGCTCTGGCGGACCTGGTTGCCCAGCCGCGGCATGACCTCGCGGCTGATCAGCAGCCAGCAGAGCACGCCGATCAGGAACGACGGCAGCCGGATCCACGGGGGCACCGTGGAGACCGTCGCCATCAGCTCGTAGATGTGGTCGTTCCAGCCGAACGGTGCCTCGGCCACCCCGAACCACCGGTGGTAGTTGGTCAGGTAGCCGACCTGTGACGCCACTCTGGCCATGGTCAGGATGTAGCCGTCGTCGGAGGTGACCGGCCCGATGAAGACCCAGGCGCCGAGCACCCCGAACACCGTGAAGTCGCGTTTGGTGAGCTTCCACCAGCCGACCGGCGCCCAGCGAGGCGCCCGCCGCGCGCCGCCGCGGTCGAGCCGGTTCACCGCGATCAGGCAGCCGGCCAGCGCGAGCACGCCGGCGATGCCGACCCCGGTCTTCAAGGCCGTCGGCGCGGACTGGTAGCGGGTGTCCGGGGTGATCGACACGCGCAGCCCGGCGATCGGATCGCTCGCCGACGTGATGTCGGTGTAGATCCCGACGACCCGCGGGCGCACGTCGCCGCCCGCGTCGTACACGGGGGTGCCGGCGACGGTCAGCGTCGTGCGCGTCGCCGACGAGGAGAACCGGACGTCGCACCCGGTCGCGGGCAGCGGCTGGGCGGCGACCTGCCGGCCGCGGCTGAACGCGGTCAGCACCCCGTGCTCGACCCGCAGGAACATCCCGGCTCCGTTCCCGGTGCGCGCGCCCGGAACCGTGGAAAACAGGGTGGCGCCGCCCGGCTTGCGCGCGTCGACCGCCCGGATCGCCGGGCACGGCAGGTCGGCCCGCATGTCCTGCGCCCAGTAGCCCGTGAGCGGTGCGTTCACCGGGCGGGTGTCGGTGCCGGCGGGCCAGGTGATCTCGGCGGTGTCCTGCACCACCGGGAGGAAGGGGGAGGCGAGCGCGCAGCCCGCGGCGAGAATTCCCAGCACGATCACCAGCCGGCGCCACAACCGGGTATTCGTTCGGTTCGCGGCGCCGGTGCTGGGTCGCCCTGAATGGGTCACCTCGGCGGAGATGACCGTGGACATTCCGCCGGCCGTCTGCATCGGGCGGACGCTATCACGCTGTTCAGGGGCGGATCGGGACCCCTCCGAACCGATCCCGATCGACTGGCGCCGCGCGGGCCGCACTGCGCTTTCCCTTGCTGCACCTTACAATCACGAGCCGCGCCGCTCGCCGGTTAATTCGGTGCGAACATCCGGCGACCGCGCCGGACGATTGTGAACGGCGCGTTTCGGAATGTCCGGTGAATCCGTGAATTCGGGCGCGTCAACCGCGTCCGATGAACGGCATCGTGGTCGCGGTGATGGTGAGGAACTGCACGTTGGCGCTCAGCGGCAGCTCCGCCATATACCGCACGGCATCGGCGACGTGCTCGACGTCGAACGTCGGCTCCGCCACCACCCGCCCGTCCGCCTGGGGAATGCCCGCCGCCATGCGCTCGGTCATCTCCGTGGCCGCGTTGCCGATGTCGATCTGGCCGCACGCCACGTTCCACGCCCGGCCGTCCAGGGAGATCGAGCGGGTCAACCCGGTCACCGCGTGCTTCGTCGCGGTGTAGGCGACGCTCGCCGGGCGCGGGACGTGCGCGGAGATGGACCCGTTGTTGACGACCCGCCCGCCGCGCGGGTCCTGGTCCCGCATGAGCCGGACCGCCTGCCGCGCGCAGAGGAACATCCCGGTCAGGTTGACGTCGACGGTCCGCTTCCAGTCCTCGACGGACAGATCCGCGACCGTCCCGGCGGCTCCGATGCCGGCGTTGTTGAAGAGCAGGTCGAGCCGCCCCCACTCGGCGCGAACGGCGGCGAACAACCCGACAACCGACTCCTCGTCGGCGACGTCGGTGGGCACGACGAGGGCACCGTCGAAGCCGGCCGCGGTTTCCTCGAGAGCCGCAGCGCGCCGCCCGGCCAAGGCGACGGACCAGCCGTCGGTCAGCAGCGCCCGGGCCACCGCGCGCCCGATGCCCGACCCGGCTCCGGTCACCACCGCCGTCTTCGCCACTTCGCCTCCTAGACTGCGTCCATGGGACTTCGCGAGAGTTTCCGAGCCGGGCTCGCCCGGCAACTCGGCCACCCTAGCGGCCTGCGGGGCCGGATCGTCGGCGTCACGGTTCGAGCAGCACGGCAGCGGGCTCATCCGGCAGCCGACTTGACTGGTCCCCAGCATCCCTCCGCCGACCGCTGACCGGCACAGCGGCCTGGGCTTCCACCTGCCGGTCAGCACGCCGAAATGAAAGAGGGCCCGGCGAACCGCCGGGCCCTCTTCCGCGAAAGAGCTACTTCGGCTGGACACCCAGCGCGGCCAGAGCCGGGCCGGCCATGATCACGCCGGTGCCCGTCACCGTGTCGAAGCCGGGCGCGCCCAGGTCGATCGCCGACGACACCAGCGCCGACCGGATCTGGGCCGGCGTCGCCGTCGGCTTGCCCGACAGCAGCAGGGCCGCGATCGCCGCCGCGTGCGGGGCCGCCGCCGACGTGCCGAAGAACGGCTGGAAGCCCGCCACCGACGTCGCCACGCCGTCGGCCGCCGTGATGTCCGGCTTGTTGCGGGTCGTGCCGCCCGTCGAGGACACGTTGCCCGGCGTGATCGCCGACCCGTCCGCGTTGTAGAACAGGTGACGCTTGCCGTCGGAGGAGAAGCGCTCCCACTTGCTCGACGCGCTGAACTGGCCCGGGTACGGGCCGGCCGGGTTGGCCGGGTCACCGGTCTCCAGCGGGCGGGTGAACGCGCCCGCCGCCGGGGCCGCCGCCACGCTGAACGCGTTCGCCGCCGCCGAGTGGCCGTTCGTGACGCCGTTGGTGCTGAACGCCTTGAGCGAGCCCGAGGCCACGAACCGGCCGCGGATGACGTTCAGCGCGATGAACCGGTCGGCACCGCTGTACTTGACCACCGCGACCTTGTAGCCGGAGCCCGTGGTGGGCACCGAAGCGATCTCGTACGGGTTCTGCGCGCCGGACTGGCCGTTCTCGCTGGAGGCCACGACGCTGCCCGAGGAGTTCAGGATGAACAGGTCGTAGTCGTTGGCGGACTTGCCCCACGGGTCGGACCAGAACAGCGTCACCGGGCGGCCGAGCGAGCCCGCCGAAAGGGCGTCGAAGTTCTGCGTCGTGCTGCTCGGGTCGAAGTCGTGCGGGGTGCCGGTGACACCGCTGATCTTCGACGACGACGCCCGGAAGTCGCCCTCGTAGTAGCCGCTCGTGCCGTCGGTCGCGTTGCCGGAGTTGCCCGCCGAGGAGAAGTACAGGACGCCGGCCGCGGTGACGTCGTTGACCGCCTGCGCGACCTGCGTGTCCTGGAACGGCGACTCGTCGAAGTAGGACACGTCGTCGACGATGATCGTGCAGTGGCCGGTGGTGCGCAGCGCGCGGATGTTCGCGGCGAAGCTGGCCTCGCTGGTGAACGCGGTGGCGAAGCCGAGGGCGGCGTTCGGCGCGAGGTCGTGGATGATCTCCAGCATCGCGGTGCCCTCGTCGCCGCTGCCCTTCTGGCCTGCCAGGACGTCCACAGTGGGCAGTTCGCCGGCGCTCTGCGACTTCGCGAGCGAGTCGACGCCGTCGGAGAGCACGCAGACCTTCACACCGGATCCGCTGACGCCGTAGGTCGCGCGGGCGGCGTCGGCACCGTGCGCCTTGTCGCCTTCGGACACCTGCGTCGCGGCGGCGGCCCGCACGGCGGCATCCTGGTTACCGGACTCGCTCCAGGTGGTCGCCTGCGAAGCGGGCCGAACCTCGGCGACGTCGGCGCGCCCGGCGATGGCGTCCACGGCGGCCAGCGGCAGGTCGGCGCGGACGGCGCCACCCGCGGCGTAGCGGACAGTGCCGCCCACGGCCTCGACCGCGCTCGCGACGGCCTGGTCGCGGCTGGCGGCGATGTCGACCGAGACGGTGCCGGCGGTGCTGACGCCGACGCCGGAGCGGTAGTCGGGCAGCTTCGCGGCCAGCGACCGGTCGGCCCGCAACCGCTTCTCCACGACCAGCTGGCTCGATTGCTTGCGCTCGGCGGGGGTCAGGCTCTTCTTGATGCCCTGCAGCGCGTTGATGCCCGCCTCGGTGCGCGCGGCCGCCGCGTCCACGGTGGACGGCTGCGCCGCGGAAACCCCCGTGGTCAGCAGCAGGGCGCCGACCGTCAGCGGAACCGCGTGCGCGGCGACCCGGCTGAATCTCACCATCGATTTCTCCCTGAAGGCACTCGGCCGTATGACACCCAACCGGGTGTAATGGGGAGAATCTAAGTAGTGACCGCCCGGTGGTCCACCGACCAAAGTCGGGAACGTCCGGTTGCCCACATGCTGGAACGATCAGGGAAACATGAGAACGATTTTTCCCCGGCCGTGCCCGGTCTCGATCTCCCGATGCGCGGCCACTGCCTCGGTGTACGGGTAGGCCCGGCGCACGTGGAACCGCAAGTCACCCTTCGCGTAGAGGGCCGCCAGCTCCGCGAGCCGGGAAGCGGAGCGTCCGGACTTCGAGACGAGCACCCCGAGATCAGCGGCCCGATCGTGGTCGACGAGGGTGAGGATCCGCGACCGGTCCTTCACCAATTCGAGTGAGACGTCGAGCGCGTCCCCACCAGCTCCGTCGAGCACGACGTCGACCCCCAGCGGAGCGAGGCGTTCCCGCAACCCCGGGCCGTAGCCGACGGGGATGGCACCCAGCTCGCGGAGGTAGTCGTGGTTGGCCTCGCTCGCGGTACCGACAACGGTGGCGCCGGCGAGCCGCGCGAGCTGAACGGCAGCGGTCCCCACGGACCCGGCGGCCCCGTGCACGAGCAGGGTTTCCCCGGCCGCGAGCCGCAGCACTTCGAGCGCGATGGAGGCGGTCTGAGTACCGGCGGTGAAGCCCCCGGCAACATCCCACGGCATCTCAGGCGGCTTCGGAGTGACGTCACCGACGGGGACGACGATGTACTCGGCGGAGGCCTGCACGGCGGTGAAGCCGAGAACTTCGGTACCGGGCGCGAGCTCGCCCTCATCGACAACGCCGGCGAACTCGTTCCCCGGCACCCGAGGCCAGCCAAGAACGAGCTGAGGAGGCTCCCACCCGGCTCGAACGGCGGCATCGAAGGGCTGAACACCGGCGGCCTTGACGCGCACTCGAACCTCCCCGGGTCCGGCGTGCGGCTCAGGGAGATCGAGAACGCGAAGTACTTCGGGGCCACCGAACTCGGTGAAGGCAACGGCTTTCATGCCATCAGTCTGGAACTTCGAGTTACCTTGAAGTCAAGACGGTGAGTTCCGGCCACTGCGCTTTCCACCGGGCAGCCTTGCGTTCGAAGACGTCCCGCGGCGCGAGCACGGGGTTGGGGCGGACGACCAGGCCGAAGAGATCATCGAGGCCGTGAGGGGCGTAGAAGTGCCAGGAGCCATCAGGCTCAAGCCGGACACCAAGGCAGGAGCAGACGGCGGGGAAGGCATCGATGGCGGCCTCACTGGAAGCAAAGGGCAGGCAGGGAACACCGAACTTGACTTCGTACCAGAGATGCACCCGAGCTTCGTTCCGCACTTCGACCTCGGCGGGAAAGTCCCGCCAGGCACGAATGACCCGATCTTCGGCCGCCCAGCTCAGATCCGAGCGATCGAAGTAGAAGAGATCGAAGTCCTTGATGCCATCGCCAGCGGCCCGGCCGGTGAGGACGTTCCACACGGTCTGCACAAGACAGCCGGCAGTGAGGTACCAGTCAGGAAGACCAAGGTCCCGAGCCCGCCCAAGCACCTCGACAAGAAGATCGTTACGAGACAACAAGTCCTGAAGCCGCACAAAGCCAGCCACAGACAAGCCCACACCTCCCCGGCCCCGATACGAAGCCGCGGTACACGGCCACCGGATCGGGGCGAAGGACAACCAATCACATATTGATCATGTGCCCAGCAAGCCCGTGAACAGCTTCCTTGACAGCTTCACCAAGCGTCGGATGAGCATGAACGTTCCGAGCGACCTCGTGAACGGTCAAATCCCACTGCTGAGCCAAAGTAAGCTCAGGAAGCAGTTCAGTGACATCAGGCCCGATGAGGTGCCCCCCGATCAGTTCCCCGTACTTGGCGTCACTGATCAGCTTGACGAACCCACCAGCATCCCCGAGCCCCTGAGCCTTCCCGTTGGCGGTGAAGGGAAACTTTGCCACCTTGACATCGAAACCCTTTTCCCGAGCCTGCGCCTCAGTCCACCCGAAGCTGGCAATCTGAGGCTGACAGTAGGTAGCCCGAGGGATCATCGGGAAGTCGAGTTCCATGGTCTCGACACCAGCGATGGTCTCCGCGGCAACAACCCCCATCGACTCGGAGGCATGAGCGAGCATGAGCTTCGCGGTCACATCACCGATGGCGAAGATGTGCTCGACGTTGGTACGCCCACGACCGTCGATGGCGATAGCACCGCGATCGGTCAACGCGACGCCGGTCTTCTCCAGCCCGTACCCCTCGACCCGGGGCTGGAACCCGATGGCCTGCAGAACCTTGTCGGCCTCGATGACCTGCTCACCGTTCTTCTCCGAGGAGACAGTCACCCGCACCGACGAACCGGAGTCGTCGATCGACTCGACCCGAGTCGACGTCAAGACCTTGATGCCCAGCTTCCGATACCGCCGGGCGAGCTCAGCCGAAACCTCGGCATCCTCCAGCGGCACCATCCGGCCGAGGAACTCGACGATGGTGACGTCGACACCGTAGTTGTGGAGAACATAAGCGAACTCGACTCCGATGGCCCCGGCACCGGCGATCACAATGCTGGAAGGCAGCTCACTGGAAAGGATCTGCTCTTCGTAGGTGACCACCCGCGAGCTACGCGAAGTCCCGGGAAGCAACCGAGTGGTGGCACCGGTGGCGATGATGCAGTGATCGAAGTTGATCTGCGAACCGTTCACCTCGAGGGTGTGGTCGTCGACGAAAGTGCCGTGCCCGTCGAACTCGGTGATCTTGTTCTTCTTCATCAAGAAGTGCACGCCCTTGACGCGCCCGTCGGCGACCTTCCGGCTCCGCTCGTAGGCGGCCGTGTAGTCCACCCGGATCGGACTGTCGGAAGAGATCCCGAACGCCGCGGCCTCCTGGGTCACGACGTGCGCGAGCTCGGCGTTGCGCAGCAGCGCCTTGGACGGGATGCACCCGACGTTCAGGCACACCCCACCCCAGTACTTCTCCTCGACCACGGCGGCGCTCAGCCCCAGCTGGGACGCGCGGATCGCCGCGACGTAGCCGCCGACCCCGGCCCCCAGCACGACGACATCGAAGTGTTGTGCACTCATACGCCCGAAACTACCCCTTCGGACAGTTGCGGGCGGGGTGACGCGGACCTCACGCGGCGGCGGGACGCTCCTCGCCGCGGATCGTCTCCAGCAACGACGTCACCTCGCCCATGATCCGGGCCGTCGCCTCCTCCAGCACCTCGCGCGTGAGCGGGCGGTCGCGCAGGTCGGAGAGGTCGACCGGCGGCCCGGCGACCAGCTCGACGGTCTTGCGCGGGAACCCGCGCGGGAACCACGCCGTCGCGGGCAGCAGGTGGTGGGTACCCCAGTTGGCCACCGGGATCACCGGCGCGCCGGTCTCGAGCGCGGCGCGCACGAGGCCGGTCTTGCCGCGCATCGGCCAGCCGTCCGGGTCCTTCGAGAACGTGCCTTCCGGGAAGACCGCGACGCACTCGCCGGCCCGCACGGACGCGACCAGGTCGCGGTAGGCCTCGGCGGCCGTCGCCGCGCCGCGGTACACCGGGATGTGGCGCCCCGAGCGCATCACGCGGCCGACCACCGGCAGGTTCCACAGCGACGCCTTCGCCAGGTAGCGCGGCACGCGGCCGGCGGCGAGGCAGAACGCCGTCAGCGTCGTCGGGTCGGCGAACGACAGGTGGTTCGACGCCACCAGCACACCGCCGGTCTTCGGGATGTGGTGCGAGCCCCGCACCCGGAACCGGGTCGTCTGGGCGAGGAACTGCCAGACGACCTCGATCGCGAAGCTGTACCAGGCGCCCCGGCCGGCGCGGGCGAAGCGCCGGCCGTAGGCGATCATCTGGCGTCGGGTGAGCAGCTCACCTTCGGTGTCCAGGGCGGTCCAGCGGTCCATGGCTGTCATTCGTAGTCCACGACCGGCCGGATCGGCCCTCGCGCGCGCCGAACGCGGCGCAGATCACAGTCGCTCGAGAACCACCACAGGAATCTCGCGGTCCGTCTTCTTCGCGTAGTCGTTGTAGTCCGGCCAGACGGCGGCGAGCTTTTCCCACAGCTTCGCGCGCTCCTCGCCCTCGGCCGTGCGGGCGCGGGCCTTGAACTTGTCCGCCTTCACCTGCACGCCGACCTCGGGGTTCTCGACGAGGTTGAAGTACCAGCCGGGGTGGTTCGGGGCGCCACCCTTGGAGGCGACGATCACCGGGTTGCCGTCGACTTCCTGGTAGATCAGGGCGAACTTGCGGTCCTGCCCGGTCTTGCGGCCCTTGGTGGTCAGCACGAGGGTCGGGACACCGTCCTTCCAGTCGTGGCCGACCTCGCCGTCGGTCTCCTCGTAGCGGCGGACGTGCTCGTCACCGAACAGCATGCGTGTTCCTTTCGCGGTCTTCGGGGCAGTGGCGTTCAAACCACTTGAAGGTTCTCCTTGTTTTCAACAAACCCGTGGCCGCGGATCTTCCCGCGCAATTCACTCGAACGGGTCAGGTCCCCCGGCCAGCGGCTTCTCCCGGCCCACCCCCCTCCCAGTAGATTGCACCGACCGAGCACGCCGAGACACCCGAAACCGATCTTGGAGGAGCCAGCCATGAAGGCCCGGCCGCACGTGACACTGGAAGACGTGGCACGCAGCGCGAACGTCTCGCTCGCGACGGCGTCGCGGGTGCTCAACGGCACCGCGTCCGTCCGCGCCGACCTGCGGGAGCGGGTTTCCGCCGCCGCGGCCGAACTGGCCTACGCCCCCAACGCGCACGCGCAGGCGCTCGCCGGGGGCACCCACCGCACGGTCGGCGTGATCTGCCACGACGTCAGCGACCCGTACTTCGCGGCGATCGCCGGCGGGGTGATGCGGGTGGCCACCGACAACGGGCTGCTCGTGATGCTGGCCGGCACCTTCCGCGATCCGGACCGCGAAGTCGCCTACGTCTCGACGCTGCGCGCGCAGCGGGCCGCGGCGATCCTGCTGATCGGCTCGGCGTTCGAGGACCGCGCGTGGGAACGCGCGATGGCCGCCGAACTCGAGCCCTACCGCCGCGGCGGCGGGCAGGTCGCGGCGGTCAGCCGGCACCGCGGGCTCAAGATCGACACCGTGCAGCCGGACAACAAGGGCGGCGCCGCGGCGCTCGCGAAGGCACTGGCCGGGCTCGGCCACAAGCGGTTCGCCGTGCTGGCCGGGCCGCGGAAGCTGAGCACCGTCATCGACCGGCTGGCCGGGTTCACCGACGGCCTCGCCGAGCATGGCATCACCCTGCGCGAGGACGACGTCATCGAGGGCGCGTTCACCCGCGACGGCGGCTACGAGGCGACGAAGCGGCTGCTGGCCGGCCGCAAGCGCAAGCTGCCGACCTGCGTCTTCGCCGTCACCGACGTGATGGCGATCGGCGCGATGACGGCGTTGCGCGAGGAAGGCCTGTCCGTGCCCGGGGACATTTCGGTCGCCGGCTTCGACGACATCCCGGTCGTCCGCGACCTCGCCCCGGCGCTGACCACGGTCCGGCTGCCGCTGGAGGAGCTCGGCGAACGGGCGATGGACCTGGCGGTCAAGGGGGCCGCGGGGACCCGGCCGCGGACCGTCCGGCTGTCGGGCGAAGTCGTCCTGCGGGACAGCACCGCGCGCCCCAAGCGCTGACCCCCGGTCGGGCCTTGTCGTGCTCCGGCACAGGCCCTACCGTGGAATCGAGAAAGCGCTTTCTGACTCCCGCGGAGGTCACCCGATGCTCGTGCTCCCGGTCCCCGGCGGTGGGCTCGTGAACTGGTCGCCGTCCGGCCCGCCGCGGCCCGGGCCGCCGGGCACGCCGCCGTCCTCGCGGATCGCCTACGCCGCCGTGCACGTCGTCGTGGACGCGCTCGCCGACGAACCCGACACGATCGACTGGGACACCACCCTGGCCTTTCGCGAGCACCTCTGGGCGTGCGGGCTCGGCGTGGCGGAGGCGATGGACACCGCGCAGCGCGGCATGGGGCTCGACTGGGCGACCACCCAAGAGCTCGTGACGCGCACCGGGGCGATCGCCGGCGGCCGCCGGTGGTGCGCCGGTGTCGGCACCGACCAGCTGCCCGCGGGTCCGGCCACTCCGGCGTCCATTGTGGACGCCTGGCGTGAACAGCTGGACCTGGTCGGCGGCGCGGGGGCGGTCCCGGTCGTCATGGCGAGCCGCGCGCTGGCCGCGGCGGCGAAGGGCCCCGACGACTACCACGCGGCCTACGGGAAGCTGCTGTCCGAGGCGAGCGGCCCGGTCCTGCTGCACTGGCTGGGCGAACAGTTCGACCCGGCGCTGGCCGGCTACTGGGGCCACCACGACGTCCGCGCGGCGGCCGGAGAGCTGGCCGCGCTCTGCGCCGAGCACGCGGGCACGATCGCCGGGGTGAAGGTCTCGGTGCTGGACGCCGAGGTCGAGACCGAGTTCCGGCGCGCGCTGCCCGAGGGCGTCGCCTGCTACACCGGCGACGACTTCCACTACCCGCGGCTCATCGCGGGCGATGGCCAAGGTCACAGCGAGGCTCTGCTCGGCATCTTCGACCCGATCGCCCCGGTGGCCGCGGCCGCGCTGGCCCGGCTGGACGACGGCGACCGCGCCGGGTTCGCGGCCCTGCTCGACCCGACCGTGCCGCTGGCGCGCGAGATCTTCCGCGCCCCGACCCGGCACTACAAGACCGGCGTCGTCTTCCTGGCCTACTTGAACGGCCATCAAGAGCACTTCCGGATGCTCGCCGGCAGCGAGTCCGCGCGCACGATCACCCACCTGGCCACGCTGCTGCGGCTGGCCGACGCGGCGGGCGTGCTCGCCGACCCCGACCTGGCCGTCGCCCGGATGCGGCCGGTGCTGCGGGTCGCGGGGGTGGCGTGATGGACCCGCGGTTCAGCCTCAACCAGATCACGACCAAGGCCTGGTCGCTGCCGGAGGCGGCGGCCGGGTGCGCGGCGGCCGGCGTCGGGTGGATCGGGCTGTGGCGGGACAAGGTCGCGGAAACCGGGGTCGACGCGGCCGCGCGGCTGCTGAAGGACCACGGGGTGCGGGTTTCGTCGTTGTGCCGCGGCGGGTTCTTCACCGGCGTGACGCCGGAAGGGTCCCCTGTGGACGGTGTGGCGCGGACGCGGGAGGCGATCGACGAGGCCGCGACGCTGGGCGCCGACGTCCTCGTACTGGTCGTGGGCGGGATCGCGGGCAACGACCTCGCGGCGTCCCGGCAGCGGGTCGCGGACGCGGTGGGCGAGCTGGCACCGTACGCGGGCGAACGCGGCGTGCGGCTCGGCCTGGAGCCGCTGCACCCGATGCAGTGCGCGGACCGGTCGGTGCTGTCCACGGTGGACCAGGCGCTGGCGATCGCGGCCGAGCACCCGGCCGAGCAGGTGGGGGTGATCGTCGACGAGTTCCACGTGTGGTGGGACCCGCGCATCGAGGCGTCGATCGCCGCGGCGGCCGGCCGGATCGCCGGGTTCCACGTGTGCGACGTGCTGGTGCCGCTCCCGGACCCGCTGCTGGGGCGCGCGCTGCCGGGCGACGGCCCGATCGACCACCGCCACCTGCGCGCGGCGGTCGAGGCGGCGGGGTACACCGGCCCGATCGAGGTGGAGGTCTTCAACGCCGACCTGTGGGCGCGGCCGGGCGCGGAGGTGCTGAGCGAGACCGTCGCGGCGTTCGAGCGACACGTCGCCTGAGGTCAGCGCGGCCGATCCGGTCGCCCGCACGTCATGAACGGGTCGTTCACCTCGTCAGACGACATGAACGACCCTTTCATGGCATCGCCGCGACGCCGGGCAGGTGGTCCGGCAGCCGGTTCGGGCCCGCCGAAGTGGCTGCGATTACCGAGGCCGCCCCCGAGCCGCACTGCGGATATCGCAGATCGGCCTCGGGACACGGGCGGAATAGGCCACAGTCGTCGGGATTCCCGCGGGTCGTTGGTTAGGCTCCCGGCATGCCGAACCTGCTGGTGGTGGAAGACGACGCGGCGATCGGCAGCGTGCTCGAATCGACCCTGCGACTGCACGGTTACCAAGTGTGCTGGCGCCGCGACGGCCGCACCGCCCTGCAGGCCGCCGAGGCCGGCGAATTCGACTTCGTGCTGCTCGACCTGGGCCTGCCCGACCTCGACGGCGTCGAGGTCTGCCGCCGCCTGCGGAGCGCCTTGCCGGTCGCCGTGCTGGTCATCCTCACCGCCCGGCAGGAGGAGATGGACGTCGTCGTCGGCCTCGACGCCGGGGCCGACGACTACCTCACCAAGCCGATCCGGCTGGGCGAGCTGCTGGCCCGGGTGCGTGCGCACCTGCGCCGCGGCGCGCCGGCCGGGGCCCGGCCGCCGGTGACCGTCGGCGGGCTGACCGTCGACATCGCCGGCCGCCGCGCCACCGTGGGCGGGCACGAGGTCGTGCTGCGGGCGAAGGAGTTCGACCTGCTGGCGCGGCTGGCCGAGCAGCCCGGGGTCGCCGTCAGCCGCGAGACGCTGATGTCCGAGGTCTGGGACGCGCACTGGTACGGCTCGACGAAGACCCTGGACGTGCACATCGCGGCGGTGCGCCGCAAGCTCGCGTCGGCCGCCGGGCCCGAGGTCGAGGTACCCCGGATCGCCACCCTGCGCGGCCACGGCTACCGGCTGGAGGATCCCACGCGGACCCTCGCCGAGGGCTGAGGCGTGCGCCGCCGGATCACCTCGCTGACGGTGCTGGCCGCACTCGTCGCCACCGTGCTGTTCGCGCTGCCCCTGGGCTTCGCGGTGTGGCAGTACTACCACGACGACGTGAAGGGCGACCTGGAGCGGGCCGCGGACACCACCGCGCTCGCCGTGTCGGAAGACCTGAACGCCGGCCGGCGGCCGGCCGTGCCCCCGCTCGACGAGGAGGACGACGAAGCCAGGGGCGAGGTCGCGATCTACGCCCCGGACGGCCGGCTGCTCGCCGGGCACGGGCCCGCCGTGGCCGGCCCCGTCGAGCGGCAGGCGGCCGAGGCCACGGTGGACGTCGTCATCGGCCGCGAAGGCGACGAAATGGCGCTGGCCGTGCCGGTGGTCAGCGGCCCCCGGGTGACCGGCGTCGTCCGCGCCGCGATGCCGCTGTCCCAGCTGCGGCTGCGGATCATCCTGACCTGGCTCGGCATGGCCGGGCTCGCGGTCGCGACGACCGGGGTCAGCTGGCTGATGGCCCGGCGGTCCACCAAGCGGCTGGTGCGCCCCATGGAGGAGCTCGCCGCCGCGGCCGAACGGCTCGGCGACGGCGACTTCACCGCCCGGGCGCCCCGGGCGGGCATCGCCGAGATCGACCAGGTCGGCGAGGCGCTCGACACCACGGCCGCCCGGATCGGCGAGACGCTGGAACGCGAGCGCGCGTTCTCGGCGGAGGCATCGCACCAGCTGCGGACCCCGCTGACCGGGCTGCGCCTGCAGCTCGAAGCCGCGTTGCAGACGCCGGCCGCCGACCCGTACGCGGCGATCCGCTCCGGGATCGCTTCCGCCGACCGGCTGGAACGCACGATCGACGACCTCCTGGCCCTGGGCCGGGAGCGCCGGGCGCCGCGGGCGGAGCTCGACCTCGACGCCCTCCTCGACGAACTCCGGCAGTCCGGCGAAGCCCTGCTGACCCCGCGTGGACGGGCGCTGCGGATCATCCGGCAGGACCCGCCGCCGGCCCGGGTCGCGGCCGCGGCCGTCCGGCAGGTGCTCGGCGTGCTGCTGGACAACGCGGTGACCCACGGGCGGGGCACCGTCACGGTGGTGGCCCGCGACGCCGGGGACACGCTCGCCATCGACGTCGCCGACGAAGGCCCCGACCTCGGCGAAACCGACCCGTTCGCGGCCGCGACCGGCGGGGACGGGATCGGCCTCCGCCTCGCGCGTGGCCTCGCCGAAGCCGAGGGCGGCCGGCTGCGGCTGAGCAAGCCCGAGCCGCCGACGTTCACGCTGCTGCTCCCCGCCGCCGAGTAGCTCGCGGAACGATTCGCCATGTTTCACACGTCCTGTGCAATGAATCACCTGTGATTCATCTGTACGCGCAACGTCGTCCTGTTTTGTGCGTCCAGGACGGCCGATACCGTCGTCGGCATGAATCTGCGGGCCGCGACGGTGCGGCGGAAACCGGTCGCCGATCTGGTCGCCGAAAGTGATCACGGCACGTTGAAGCGGTCGCTCGGCCTCGGGCAGCTCACCACGCTGAGCATCGGCGCGACGCTGGGCAGCGGCATCTTCGTCGTGCTGGGCGAAGCCGTCCCGGTGGCCGGACCGGCGGTGGTCCTGTCGTTCGTGCTCGCCGGCGTCACCGCGCTGTTCTCCGCGCTCTCCTACGCCGAGCTCGCCGGCATGATCCCGCTGTCCGGTTCGTCCTACTCCTACGCCTACGCCACGCTCGGCGAGCTGGTCGCCTGGGTCTGCGGCTGGTGCCTGGTGCTCGAATACGGCGTCTCGGTCGCTTCGGTCGCCGTCGGCTGGGGACAGTACCTCAACGAGCTGCTGCGGCTGGCCTTCGGCTTCGCCATTCCCGACGCGCTGAGCCAGCCGCCCGGGTCGGGCGGGGTCGTCAACGTGCCCGCGATCGTCGTCGTGCTCCTGGCGATGGTCCTGCTGCTGTCCGGCGCGAAGGAGAGCGCGCGGGCCAACGCCGTCATGGTCGCGGTGAAGATCGGCACGCTGGTGCTGTTCTGCGCGATCGCGTTCACCGCGGTGAAGGCGCGGAACTTCAGCCCGTTCCTGCCGCTCGGGCTGGCCGGGATGAGCGCCGGCGGCGCCAAGCTGTTCTTCTCCTACATCGGGTTCGACGCCGCGTCGACCGCCGGCGAGGAGGCGAAGAACCCGCAGCGCGACCTGCCGCGGGCGATCCTGCTCTCGCTCGGCATCGTCACCGTGCTCTACTGCCTGGTCGCCGTGGCCGCCGTCGGCGCGCTGCCGTGGCAGCAGTTCGACGGTCAGGAAGCCGCGCTGTCGCACGTGCTGGGTGTCGTGTCGGGCAACCCGTTCTGGGCCGGCCTGCTCGCGGTCGGCGCGATCGTGGCGATCTCCAGCGTCGTGCTGACCGTCCTCTACGGACAGACGCGCATCCTGTTCGCGATGTCCCGCGACGGCCTCGTGCCCAAGTCGCTGTCCAAGGTGGACGCCAAGTCCGGCTCGCCGCGGATCAACACGCTGGTCGTCTCGGCCTTCGTCGCCGTCCTGGCCGCGTTCATCCCGCTGGGCAAGCTCGCCGACGCCACCAGCATCGGGACGCTGTTCGCGTTCCTGCTGGTCAACATCGCCGTCCTGCTGCTGCGGCGGCGCCAGCCCGACCGGCCGCGCTCGTTCCGCGTGCCGTTCTCGCCGGTGACGCCGATCCTCGGCGTGCTCTGCTGCGGCTACATGATGTTCAGCCTCGACGGCGCCACCTGGGTCGTCTTCGGCGGCTGGATGGCGCTCGGCCTGCTGATCTACTTCGGCTACGGGATCCGGCGGTCGAGGCTGGCATGAGGGTCGCGATCCACCAAGGTCCGCTGGGCGACCTGCCCCGGACGGGCGCCGACCTCGTCGTCACTGCGGAGATGAGCACGACGGGCTACCACATCGGCGCGCGCACGCACGAACTCGCCGAACCCGCCGACGGTCCGACGGCGGCCAAGATGTCCGCACTGGCCCGGGAAACCGGAACCGCGTTGGTGTACGGCTACCCCGAAACCGACGGCGGCACCGTCTACAACAGCGTCCAGCTCATCGACGCCACCGGGCGGCGGCTGGCGAACTACCGCAAGACCCACCTGTTCGGCGACCTCGACAAGAGGTGGTTCACCCCGGGCGACGAGCCGGTCGTGCAGGCCGACATCGCGGGCGTCCGGATCGGGCTGCTGATCTGCTACGACGTCGAGTTCCCCGAACTGGTCCGTGCCCACGCGCTGGCCGGCACCGAACTGCTGGTCGTGCCGACCGCCCTGATGAGCCCCTACGAGCTCGTCGCCGACACGCTGGTTCCGGCGCGAGCCTACGAAAGCCAGCTGTTCGTTGCCTACGCCAACCGTTGCGACGTCGAACAGGAGCTGTCCTACTGCGGCCGCTCCTGCGTCGCCGCCCCGACCGGCGAGGTCCTGGCCCGCGCGGGCGCCGGACCCGCGCTGATCGAGGCCGAAGTGACCCGGGAAGCGCTCACCGCGTCCCGGCTGGAGAACACCCACCTGGCCGACCGGCGGCCCGAACTGTACCGAGGAACCACCGCATGACCTCCGCTGTCCCGACCGCGATCCACCACGACGAGCCGGCGGGCCGCCCGATCACGATGTTCGGGCCCGACTTCCCGTTCGCCTACGACGACTACCTCGCGCACCCCGCCGGGCTCGGCTCGATCCCGGCCGAGCGCCACGGCACCGAGGTGGCGGTGATCGGCGGTGGTCTGTCCGGCATCGTCACCGCGTACGAGCTGATGAAACTGGGTCTGCGGCCGGTGGTCCACGAGATCGCGGAGATCGGCGGCCGGCTGCGCACGGTCCGCTTCCCGGGCTGCCCCGACGACGTCGTCGCCGAGATGGGCGCGATGCGCTTCCCGCCCGCGTCGACCGCGCTGTTCCACTACATCGACAAGGTCGGCCTCGAAACCACGCCGTTCCCGAACCCGCTGGCGCCCGAGACGCCGAGCACCGTAGTCGACCTCAAAGGACAGAGTCACTACGCGCGCACGCCCGAGGACCTGCCCGCGGTCTTCCGCGACGTCGCCGCGGCGTGGGACCGGACCCTGGCCGAGCACGCGTCCTTCGCCGAGATGCAGACGGCGATCCGCGACCGCGACGCGAAGACGATCAAGCGGCTGTGGAACGAGCTCGTCCCGCGGCTGGACAACCAGACGTTCTACGGCTTCCTCTGCGACTCCCCCGCGTTCGCCTCCTTCCGCCACCGCGAGATCTTCGGCCAGGTCGGCTTCGGCACCGGCGGCTGGGACACCGACTTCCCCAACTCCATCCTGGAGATCCTGCGCGTCGTCTACACCGGAGCCGACGACGAGCACCGCAGCATCGTCGGCGGGAGCAGGCAGCTCCCGCTGCGGTTGTGGGAGCACGCGCCCGCGGAAACCGCTTTCTGGCCTGCCGGAACGTCGCTGGCGTCGCTGCACGAGGGCGGACCGCGACCGGGCGTGACGAGGCTGCACCGGACGGCGCCGAACAACATCACGGTGACCGACGCGTCCGGGCACATCCGGACGTACCCGGCGGCGGTGTTCACCGCGCAGAGCTGGATGCTGCTGTCCAAGATCGAATGCGACGAGGCACTGTTCCCCATCGACCACTGGACGGCGATCGAGCGCACGCACTACATGGAGTCGTCGAAGGTGTTCGTGCCGGTGGACCGGCCGTTCTGGCTCGACCCCGACTCGGCGACCGGCCGCGACACGATGAGCATGACGCTCACCGACCGCATGCCGCGGGGCACGTACCTGCTCGGCGACGACCCCGCGAAGCCCGCGGTGATCTGCCTGTCCTACACGTGGGCCGACGACTCGCTGAAGTGGCTGCCGCTCTCGGTGGGCGAGCGCGTCGAGGTGATGCTCGGTTCGCTGCGCGAGATCTACCCGGGGGTGGACGTCCGGCGGCACATCATCGGCGACCCGGTGACGGTGTCGTGGGAGGCGGAGCCGCACTTCATGGGCGCGTTCAAGGCGAACCTGCCGGGCCACTACCGCTACCAGCACCGGCTGTTCACGCACTTCATGCAGGATTCGCTGCCGGCGCGGTACCGGGGGCTGTTCCTGGCGGGCGACGACGTGTCGTGGACGGCGGGCTGGGCGGAAGGCGCGGTCCAGACGGCGCTCAACGCGGTGTGGGGCGTGCTGCACCACTTCGGCGGGAGAACCGATCCGGTGAACCCGGGGCCCGGGGACCTGTTCGACGACCTCGCGCCGATCACGCTGCCGGACTGAGCGTGCCGGCCGGTACGCACCGCGCGCGGCCGCGACGACAGCAATGAGTCATTCACCACGCCCCACGACAGGAATGAGTCATTCACTACGTCAGGGCGCGCCGGCCACGGAACCGGGCGCGACTGATCACGCTGCCGGACCGAGCGTGCCCCGATCGTGCCATCGGGTCCGGCATCGTGCCCATTGCCCTGCCCCGCCCCAGCCCACGTGCGACGATGGGACCATGAACACCGAGCCGGCGCCGAGATGGCGAAGACTGGAACCGGACGAACGGAAGGAACAGATCTACGCTTGCGCGGCGCGGCTGTTCGGTGAACGTCCCTACTCCGAAGTGTCCACTTCGGACATCGCCGCGGCAGCCGGCGTCGCGCGGGGGTTGATCAACCACTACTTCGGCACGAAACGCGAGCTGTACCTGGAAATCATCCGCCGCGCGCTGACCGTGCCGCGGCTGGCCGTCGAAATCCTCCCGGACGGGCCGCTCGAACTGCGCGCCGACGTCGCCATCGAGTGGTTCCTCGACATGGTCACCAGCCAGGAGCGGATGTGGCTCGCCGCGATCGCGCCGGAAGGCATCGGGCGCGACCTCGAAGTCGAGCGCATCCTCGAAGAAGCCGACCGCGAATCCGCCGACCGCGTACTGGAAGCCGTCGGGCTCTCCAGCGCGAGCGAACACGGCCCGGAGCTCAACGCGCTCGTGCGCGCGTTCGGCGGGATGGTGAAGTCCGCCGGCCGGGAATGGCTCGTGCGCGGCTCCCTGACCCGCGCCCAGGTGCACCTGCTGCTGTCCAAATCGCTCGTCACGCTCGTCGGCGAGATCTTCCCGGCGATCCAGGCGGAACCGGGGCGGCGCAACGGTCCGGAATAGACCGAAGCCCCCGGCGCCACGAGGGGGAGGAGGGCGCCAGGGGCTCCGGGCCGGCGGCGGACCGCCGACGCACGTCCACGGTACGCCGGGGCGCTGTCAAGTCGCTGTCAACCCCGCGTCGCCCGATTCGCCCAGTTCGCCGAGGCGGTGGGCGAGCCCGTCGAGGCACCGGCCGACCGCGTAGTCGTACAGCTGCGCGTAGTAGCCCGCCGCGAGGTCGGGATCGCCCATCAGGTCGTGCATCGCCGCGCCGAGCTCGGCCATCCCGGGCAGGTCGGCCCGCTCGCGGTAGGTCGCGTACTCCTCGGTGTTGTCGATCCGCAGCGCGAGCGCGCCGTCGCGGTCGTCCTCCATCGCGACGAACTGGCACGCGGTCATCAGCAGCAGGTTGTACGCCAGCACGCTCTCGCGGCCGAAACCCGCCTTCAGCAGCACGCCGACGCCGGCGTCGATGCTCAGCGTGGCCGCCTTGACCGACGGGCCGAACAGCGCCAGCCGCCGCGCGCAACCCGGGTACGTGCGCAGCAGCGCGCGCAGCGACGCCAGCAGCTCGGTGAACCACTCCTGCCACGGCAGGTCCCCGGCGGGCAGCTCCAGCAGCCCGACCACCCGGTCGACGACGGCGTTGACCACCGCGTCGCGGTCGCCGACGTGGTGGTAGATCACCGCCGGATAGGCCTCGACCGCGCGCGCGAGCTCCCGCAGCGTCCAGTTGTCGAGGCCGCGTTCGGCGGTCAGGGCCGTCGCGGCGTCGATGATCCGGTCGGCCGTGAGCGCCGGCAGTCCCGCCGCGGCGCGCGACCGGGGGCGCTGGCCCGTGCCCGAGGATGAGGTCGGCATGGGGGGTAACGGTAACCGCACGGGTGGGACCGGTGCCAGGGCCGCGGGAGTACGGCAGGATCGGGGAATGGCACGCGCACAGGCCAACGGTCTCGAGCTCGAGTACGACACCTTCGGCGATCCGGGCGGTCCGCCGCTGGTGCTGGTGATGGGGCTCGGCGCCCAGATGATCACCTGGGAGGATGGTTTCTGCGAACTCCTCGCCGCGCGCGGGTTCTTCGTGGTCCGCTACGACAACCGGGACGTCGGGCTCTCGACGTGGCTCGACGACCTGCCCGCGCCGGACCTGGCCGCGCTGGCCGCCGGCGACCTGTCCACGGCGCCCTACCGGCTTTCGGACCTGGCCGACGACGCCGTCGGGCTGTTCGACGCGCTCGGCATCGAACGCGCGCACGTCGTCGGCGCGTCGATGGGCGGGATGATCGTGCAGCAACTGGCGATCGACCACCCGGACCGGCTGCTGTCGGTCACGTCGATCATGTCGACGACCGGCGACCCCGCGGTCGGGCAGGCCGAACCGTGGGCGCTGGCGCTGCTGGCGCGCCCGCCGGCGTCGACCCGCGAGCAGGCGCTCGCCGACAGCGTCGACGGCTACCGGCGGCTGGGCTCCCCCGGCTACCCGGACGACGAGGCGTTCCTGCTGGCCAAGGCGACGCTGCACTACGACCGCGCCCGCCACCCGGTGGGCACGCTGCGCCACGCGGCGGCGGTGATGGCGTCGGGCGACCGGACGGCCGGCCTGCGCTCGGTGCGGCTTCCGGCGTTGGTCGTGCACGGCGACGCCGACCCGCTGATCGACGTGAGCGGCGGCAAGGCGACGGCGGAGGCCATCCCGGGCGCGGAGCTGTTGGTGATCCCGGGAATGGGGCACAACCTGCCGCGCGCGGTGTGGCCGACGCTGGTTTCGGCGATCGCCCGCGTGACGGGTCAATAGCGCGTCAAGATCCGGGGGTACGGGCGTAGGGAATGTGTCCGGGGTCATGCTCGGCGGGCTGGTCCGCGGCTTTGCTGGACGGCATGAGTGGTGGCTTCGGGTTCCCGTTCGGCTGCGTGGCCGCGGTGATCGCGGTGGTGCTGGCGGAGCTCTGCGGTGCGACGGGACATCCGTGGTACGCGCTGGTCACGCTCGGGCCGGTGGTGCTGCTGACGGTGGTGTGGAGCTCGGTCGCCGCCGCGATCGGGGTCGCGGCGGTGGCGTGGGCGCTGGACTCGGGGTTCGTGCTCGGCCGGGCCGGGGAGCTGCGGTTCGACGCGGCTTCGGCGGTGGCCGCGAGTGTGCTCGCGGCAGCGCTGGTGGTGGGGTGGGCCGCGCGCGCTCGGCAGCGGGTGTCGGTGCGGGTACCCGCGCCCCGCCGGCCTGCGGAAGCCGGCATCCGCCGCGCCGACCTGACCGGGGTGGGCTGACAGGTGATGGGCCTCGGCGGGATCGGGAGGCTCGCCGAGGCCGGTCCCCTCCACCCCGATCACCCGCGCCGCGGCTCCGAAGCCCGCCGGGCCGCCAACGCGGCGATGATCCGCGGCAACCCCGCCGGGTGCAGCGGGTCGATCCCCGTCAGATCCCGCACCCTCCGCAGCCGGTAATCCACCGTGTTCGGGTGGACGTGCAAGCGGGCCGCCGTGCGGCGGCGGTTCGTGTCCAGCTCCAGGTACGCCGCCAGCGTCTCGATCAGCTCCGGGTGCGCGTCCAGCGGGGTCAGCACCGCCGCGAGCCGGTCGCGGGCCTCGCCCGGGCGGGTCAGCTGGTACTCCACCAGGACGTCGTCCAGCCGGTACAGCCCCGGCGGCCGCCCGAACCAGCGCAGCACTTCCAGCACCTCGCCCGTCCGCGCGGCCACGAGCCGGACCTCCGACGGCGCCGCCGTCTCCGCCGCGGCCAGCACGTCGACCCCCGCCGCGCGGCCGGCCGTGTCCAGCAGTGAACGCCACTCCGCCACGTCGGCGAGCCGGCCGGCCAGCGGCAGCAGCACCAGCCCGCCCGGCCCGTCCAGCGACGCCAGGACCCCGTCGCCGCAGGACTGTTCGAACGCCGCCAGGAACCGCCGCAGCTTGCGGCGGATCGCGATCCCCGCGTCGACGCCCGGGGACGCCTCGTCGGCGTGCGGCCCCAGCTCGACGCTCAGCACCAGGTACCGCGCCGGCAGCGTGATGCCGGCGCTGCGGGCGACGCCGTCGACCGGGCCGCCGTCGGCGAGCACCGACAGCAGCGTCCGGCGCGCGGTGTGCTCCTGCCCGACCTTCGTGCGCAGCTCCTCGAGATAACCCCGCGTGACGGCGCCGGTGATCGTGCCGACGAACGCGAGCACCCGGTCGGCGACGTCGAGGAGGTCCGCGACGTCCGCGCTGCCCGACTCGGCCGAGCCGACGGCGAAGATCTCCCGAGCGCCGACGTGGTACGCGGTCAGCACGGCCTCCAGCGGGAAGCCCTCCTCGGCGCGGCGCACCGCGGACGCGCCGATCTGCCGCAGCTCGGCGTCGTTGAGCTGCCGGTCCTCGCGCAGGCTGCGGGCGAACGCGCGGACCGCCTGCTGGGTGATCCGCGCGATGTCGCCGGCCAGCTCCTCGACCGGCAGCCGCCGGTAGTCGGCGACCTCTTCCTGGATGCGCGTCAGCACCCGCGCGATCAGCTCGGGCTCCTCCCGGGTCAGCCGTTCGTGGACGCGCTGCCCGCCGAGGGTCAGGTCGCCGCCGGTTTTGTGCTCCGTCACAACCGATCCCCTCGTTCTCTGCCCGGATTCCCAGTCAATCCGGGCACCCTCGGTGCCGATGGTGTCACGGAAGCCAACTACGTCAAGGAGGACGGCGTGCGAGTGAGAACAACGGCGTTCATCACGATCATGGTCGCGGCTTTGGTGACGACAGCGGGTACGGCGGCCGCGGCCACCGGCGAGTACGTCGCCCTGGGGGACTCGGCGGCGGCCGGCCCGCTGATCCTGCCCCCGGACCTGTCGTCCCCGGGCTGCCTGCGCTCCCTCGCGGACTACCCGCACGTCGCCGCGAAGCAGCTCGGCGTCCCGCTGAAGGACGTCACGTGCTCCGGCGCGACGACCGCGGACATGTACGCGCCCCAGCAGACGGAAGCCGGCGCGGTCCCGCCGCAGCTCGACGCGCTCAGCGCGACCACCGAGACCGTCACCGTGACCATCGGCGGCAACGACGTCGGCCTGGTCGGCGCCGCCACCAGCTGCATCAACCTGCTGCCCGGCATCAACCCCGACTGCGTCGACCGCTACACCGCCGGCGGCCACGACCAGCTGGCCGAGAAGATCGCCGCGTTCGAACCGACGTGGGGCGCGCTGCTGGACGCGATCCACGCGAAGGCGCCGAACGCCGACGTCTTCGTCGCCGGCTACGGCACCTACCTGCCGCGCAACGGGTGCTGGCCGATCGCGCCACTGACCCCGCGCGACGCGAACTACATCCAGGGCAGCATCGACAAGACGAACGCGGCCCTGGCCCGGCAGGCCGCCGCGCACAACGCGCGGTACGTCGACGTGCGGACGGCGTCGATCGGGCACGACGTCTGCAAGCTGCCCGGCGTCAAGTGGTTCGAGAGCGTGATCCCGACCGCGGTCGCCGCCCCGCTGCACCCCAACGCCGACGGCATGCGGCACATCGGCGCGGTGGTGGCCGCGGCCGTCAGCGGGTGAAGTCCCAGCGGGACGCGCCGTAGGGCTCGGCGCAGGCGACGCCGATCGCCCGGGTGGGCACGAGCCGGTACAGGAACCACGGCGCGGGCCCGGCGCTCGGCGCCATGAAGGACGCGTTGAAGCCGCCGTTTTCCACCGTCGCGGGCCAGCCGCCCTCGCGGTAGACGGCCGCCACGCGCTCGAGAGTGGCGGCATCGGAAATCCGCTCGGCCTCGCCCTCCAGGGTGAGGTCGAGCCCCTTCAAGCGCACCGAGACGCTGCACGCCGGGTTCGCCGCCAGGTTGCGGGCCCGGCGCGTGCCGTCCCCGCTGACGAAGTAGAGGGCGTCGTCGACCCAGATCGCGCCCACGCCGGCGGCGTGCGGCCGGCCGTCGGGACGGACGGTCCCGACGAAGAAGGTCAGGTCCTCCTTCGGGGTCTGGGTCGCGAGGAGGTCGCGCGCCCGGCTCCACGGCAGCGCCGGGGAGCCGTTCTGGTCGAGGTTCTTGGTCTTCGTGGGTTCAGTCATGCCTACGCGTCGAACGGGACGACCGCGGATCGACACGCGGCGAGGGTTTTCGCGCCACCGGGGTCGTCGTCGCTGGTCGCGGGCACGATCGCCAGTTCGTCGATCCCCGCTTCCGCGTACTCCCGTGCCTTCGCGGCGACGTCCTCGCGGGAGCCCAACAGCCCCACCGTCGCGATCGCCTCGACCGGCACCGCGGCCAGCAGCTCACGCGGGTGCGGCCGGGTGCGCGCGAAGTCCACCAGCTCGCCGAACCCGGCCTCGCGGAACATTTCGCCGTACCCGGGCGCCGCCAGGTACCCGACGACCCCGCGGCGCAGCTGCTCGATCTCCGCGGGGCCCGGATCCACCGCGCCGACCACCCACGCGGCGACCGGCGGCGGCGCGACCTCCGCCCGCGCGGCCGCGTCCCGCAGCCCCCGCACCAACGAAGCCGCGGTGGCGGGACTGACCAGGTTGACCACCATCCGGTCGGCGTGCCGCGCGGCGACGCCGAGGGCCCGCGGGCCGAACGCGGCGATCGTCAGCGGCGACTTCGGCGCGGCCAGCCGCAACCGGTACCCCTGCGAGCCGACCACCGTCCCGTCCACTGTGGACTTCTCGCCGTCGAGCAACTGCCGGACGGCGACCGCCGACTCCTCGAGCGCGGTGGCCGCGCGGGAACGGGACCGGCCGTGCCAGCCGCGCACGACGACGTCGCTGGACGTGCCCAGCGCGACCCCGGTGACCCGGCCGGTCAGGGCCGCGACCGACGCGACGCCCATCGCGATCGTCGCCGGGTCCCGCACGGTCACGGCCAACGGCCCGAACGTCAGCGAGATCCGCGAAGTCGCCGCCCCGATCGCGGTCCCCAGCGCGAACGCGTCCCACGTCGCCATCTCGCCGACCCACAGCTCCGGGTAGCCGGCGGCCTCGGCGGCGCGCGCGGTTTCCAGGGCCTCCTCCGGCGGGCGGTCCTGCCAGAGCCCCAGCGACACCGAAAGCCTCATGCGGTGACCACCATCGTGACGACCGTGGTGAACGAGCCGCCGACATTGAGCGTCAACGCCGTCCGCGCGCCCTCGACCTGCGTTTCGCCCGCGGTCCCGGTCACCTGCCGGGCGACGTCGTGCAGCATGCGGACGCCGGTCGCGCCGACCGGGTGGCCGAGTCCGAGCAGGCCGCCGCTCGGGTTGATCCCGGCCGCGTCGAGCCCGCCGTCGGCGATGAACCGGCCGCCGTCGCCGGGCGGCGCGGCGCCGAGGTGTTCCAGCGCGACCAGCCCGGTGATCGTGAAGCAGTCGTGCAGTTCGACGACGTCGAGCGCGTCCGGCCCGGCCACGCCCGCGCGCTCGTAGGCGTCGACGACCGCGCCGCGCAGGTGCGGGAACAGGTACTCGCCGTCAGCAGCCAGCTTCTCGGCCAGGCCGATGTGGGACGTGCGGTGCCCGAAGCCCGCGATGCGCGGGAAGCCGCCGCCCAGGCGGTCGGCGAACGACGGCGAGGCCAGCACGACCGCCGCCGCGCCGTCGGTGATCCGGCCGCAGTCCTGCTTGCGCAGGCGGCCTTCGATCAGCGGGTTCAGCTCGTCGTCGGCGCCGAACGCGCCCTCCGGGAAGCGCCAATCGCGGGCCTGCGCCAGCGGATTGCGGGCCGCGCGGTCGAAAGCGTGCGCAGCGAACTGCCCGAGGTGGTCGGGGTCGAGCCCGTACCGCTCGTCGTACACGGAAGCGACGTCGGCGAACAGCGCGGGCCACGGGAACTTCGCGCCGACGGCCTCGTGCCCGGCCCACGCGGCGGACCCGAGGTGCTCGGCCGCGCGCTGCCCGTCGACGTTCCGCATCAGCTCGACGCCGGCCACCAGCGCCACGTCGTACCGGCCCGCTTCGATATCGGCGCACGCGGCGAGGACGGCGGTGCTGCCGGACGCGCACGCGGCTTCGTGCCGGGTCGACGGCACCCCGTCCAGCTCCGGGACGGCGGCCACCAGCAACCCGCCCAACTGAGCTTGCCCGGTGAACAGCTCGGCCGCGAGGTTCCCGATGTGCGCGACTTCGATGTCTTCGGCGCCGACTCCGGCGTCCGCGAGGGCGGCGGGCACGACCTCGGCGAACAGCTCGAGGACCCCGCGCCCCTCTTTCGCGTAGTTGCGCGCGAAGTCGGTCTGCGCCCCGCCCAGCACGAACACGGTCATGGCCTCACTCCAGACTTTCCCGCAGCTGCCGCTTCAGGATCTTCCCCACCGGGTTGCGAGGCAAGGCATCGGCGTACTCGAGCCGTTCCGGCAGCTTGAACGCGGCCACCTTCTTCTCGCGCAGATACGCGACCAGCTCGTCGAGCGACGGCTTCCGCGCGCCCGGCACGACGACCGCGCAGACCCGCTCCCCCATGACGTCGTCGGGGACGCCGATGACGCCGACGTCGGCGACGTCCGGATGCCCGGCCAGCAGACCCTCGACCTCGGCCGGCGAGATGTTCATGCCGCCCCGGATGACCAGGTCCTTCATCCGGTCCACGTACTTCAGGAACTCCCCGCGGTCACCGGCGATCTCGAAGACGTCGCCGGTGCGGAAGTGCCCGTCCTCGGCGAAGGACGACCTGTCGAGCGGTTCCCCCAATGCAGTGAGGTAGCCGGCGAACACCGTCGGCCCGGCGATGTGCAGCTCGCCGGGGTGCCCGCGTTCGGTGACGTGCTCGCCGGTGACCGGGTCGTGCAGCCGCACCGACGTCCAGCCGGCCACCGGGGTCGACCAGGTGACGTCGGCGGCGTAGTTCGGGAAGAAGCTCGCGCGCTGGTCCGGGTCCGGGATGTCCACCGGGCCGGACAGCAGCGCGGTGCCTTCGTTGGACCCGAAGAAGTTGATGAGGTCGATGCCGTACCGCTCGGCCCAGCTGCGCACGAGCCACGGCGACAGCGGTGCCGACCCGGACCCGATCTTGCGCAGCGCCGAGATGTCCACTCCGGACAGGATCTTTTCGTTGTGCAGCAACATGGTCAGCAACGCCGGCGGCGCGAGCGTGTACGTCACGCGTTCGGCGGCGAGCTGCCCGAGGAACACCGGCAGGTCGAACGGGTGGTGCGGGACGAATACGGCGCCGGTCAGCAGCCAGGGCAGGAACATCCCGCCGATGCCGGCCATGTTCGTCATCGGGAACGGCGAAAGCAGGACGTCGTCACGCGTGATCCCCGCGGCTTGGACGCAACCGCGCGCGGTCGCGAGCCAATCGCCGTGGCAGCGTGGGACGGCCTTCGGTTCGGATTCGGTGCCGGACGTCCAGCAGATCGTGACGCAGTCGTTGACGTCGGCTTCGGTCAGGTACGAGTCCAAAGTGGATTGCTCCGCTGCGGACAGCGGGTCTTCGGGCCAGGCCAGGGCGCCGGCCGGTTCGTCGTCCCCCCGGGCGACGACGAACCGGACCGACGGCGCCGCAGCGCCGATGAGCCCAAGGGCCGCCCCGGCGAGCTCGTGCTCGCCGTATCTGGATGCGGTCACCACCCCGACGGCACCGGTGCGCCGGCACATCGGGCCGAGTTCGTGTTCCCGGTAGGACACCGGGAACGGGGTGACGATCGCGCCGATCCGCACGATCGCGAGGAACGCCTGGACCAGGGCCGAGCAGTTCGGCAGCTGCACGGCCACGACGTCGCCTGCTCGCACCCCTCCGGCGAGCAGGAACGCGGCCAGGACGTCGACGCGTTCGTCGAGCCGGTTCCAGGTCCACCGCACCGGGTCGCGTCCGACCAGTGCGGCGGTGTTCGGTGGATCGACCAGCGCGAGACCCTCCGGGTCGGCACTGACCCGCTCCTTCACGAGCCGGTCGATCGTCTCCGCACTCCACCATCCCCGCGCCCGGAAGTCCCGGGCGCGACCCTCTCGATGGCATCTCATGAACGGAGGTTTTCCAGCTGGTCCGCCCGGACCCAGGTCGCGTGAAAACCGAGCGGGACACGCTGGGGAAGCAGGACCCTGGCCACGGGTCCGGCAGCGAGATCGGCGGCGTCGAAGATGTCCAGTTCCGAGCGTCCCTCGCGCTCGTCCTGCACGAACGTCACCAGATAACCGTCCGCCGAATCGGCGGCTGCTCCTTCGCGGGGTGCGAACGGAGCCTCACTGCCCCACCGGCCGGGACCGAACCGGTATTCGGTCTTGGCGCCGGCAAGATTGTCGTAGCGCACGAGCCCGTCGAACTTGAGCGTCGACTCGGGCGAGATGTGCACCGCGTAGGAGTACCGGTTCGGCCGGCCGACGCCTCGGGAGTCGACGGTCGGGAACTCGGTGTTGTCGTCGTCGAGCGGGGCCTCGCGGCACACGCCGGTCCGCAGGTTGAAGCGGTAGCGGTGCAGCTGGGCGTCGAGCCGCAGGTAGGAGAGCATCTTCGCGAGCGGCGTGTGCGCGTCGGCCCGCGGGGCCGGCTTGCGCACGCGGCAGACGTCGAGGACGACCTCTTCGCCGGACTCCCAGGCGTTGACGACGTGGTAGATGTAGCACGGGCTCGCTTCGAACCACCGGATCTGGCTACCGTCTCCGTAGCGTGGCATGACGCCGAAGCGGCTCGGCATCGAGCGGTCGAAGTGCAGCTTGTGGCGGCCCTGCTTCGCCGCGTGCAGGTCCTGGACCAGCGGCAGGTCCATCAGCACCGCGTGGTGCTCGGTGATGGCCATGTCGTGCGGCAGGCGCGGGCCGGGCAGCTCGACCTCGGTGGTCTTGACGACCCGGCCGTCCGCGCTGATCACGCCGTAGCGCAGGTAGGGCGGGCGCGGGCCGTAGTCGAACCAGAACAGCTCGCCGGTCCGCTCGTCCACCTTGGGGTGGGCCATCATGTCGCCGACCAGCGTGCCGAGGAAGTCTTCGGCGCCGAGCGTCTCCAGCGAGAGCGGGTCGACCGCGTACGGCGAGCCGCACAGGTACCAGGTCGCGAGGATCCGGCCGCGGTGGAAGATCACGTCGGTGTTCGCGTTGTCCTTGAGGCCCAGGCCGTGGCTGTTGCCGAAGGGGTTGCCCCGCGGGTCCTCCATGACGCCGGTCCAGAGGCCCTTGCCGGCCGCGGACTCGGCCTCGAAGGCCTTCGTGCGGATCCAGCGGTTGCGGTAGCGCGCCTTGCCGTTCTCCAGGTGGACGGCGTGGATCATGCCGTCGCCGTCGAACCAGTGGTAGCGGCCTTCCGGGGCGAACCGCGGGTTGGGGCCGTTGCGCAGGTAGACGCCGTTGAGGTCCTTCGGGATCTCGCCGATGACCTGCAGGTCTTCGGCATCGATCTCTTCTTCGACGGGCGCGTAGACGCCGAGCAGGTAGGGGTTCGCCTCGCCGGTGTCCGCCGTCCGGGCCACCATCAGCGGCTGTTCGGAGGTGCTGGTCATCGGGCTGCTCCCTGACTCTCGGGCTCACCGCGCTGGCTGATGGGAGTGAGACTATGATTTGTGTACCCAGGTGTCAATAGGCTTCTTTTGGTGTAGTCAGCTGCTACCCTGAAGCCTCAGGTAAGAGGGGGATTTGGTCTTGGCCGAGGCGACTGCACAGCGCGTCCGACCCGCGGGGGATCCGCTCCGCAGAGCGCTCGAGCTGGTCGGCGACCAGTGGACGTTGCTGATCCTGCAGAGCCTGTTCCTGCGCTTCCGGCGGTACGAGGAGCTGCGGCTGCGGCTGGGCATCTCGCCGACGGCGTTGTCCGGGCGGCTGCGGGACATGGTGGACGCGGGCATGCTCACGCGCGTGCCGTACCGCGACGCGCGCCGCACGCGGCACGAGTACCGGCTCACCGAGCGCGGCCTGGAGCTGTGGCCGCTGCTGATCTCGATCTGGGCGTGGGAGCGCGAGTGGGTCGAGGGCCGCCGCGAGGTGCTGCCGACGCTGATCCACCTCGACTGCGAGCTGGCTACATCAGCGCCGCTGGGTTGCGGGGCGTGCGGCCGCCGCGTCGACGCGCGTGACGTGCGGGCGTCGCGGCTGGACAGCACCGGCGTCGCGGCGGCGACGGCGTCCAAGCGCTTCCGCCGCAAGGACGCGGAGTCCCTGGCCGGCGACCCGATGATGTTCTTCCCCGACACGATGGAGCTGCTGGGCGACCGCTGGTCGACCGGGCTCCTGGTGTCGGCGCTGCTGGGCTGCCGGCACTTCTCGGAGTTCGAGCGCGAGCTGGGGATCGGGCCGAGCGTGCTGTCGGCGCGGCTGAGCAAGCTGGTCGAGGCGGGCGTGCTGCGGACGGGCACGGCGGCGACCCGGACGGACGCACGCGACTACCGGATGACGGCGAAGGGGCTGGCGTTCTTCCCGGCGCTGGCGTTCATCGCGGAGTGGTCGCGCGGGTTCGAGGTGCCGGGCCAGGAGCCGGACATCACCCTGCACCACGTGGAGTGCGGCAACCGGCTGCGGCCGATCCTGCTGTGCGACCACTGCGGCCGCCCCCTGACGCGCAAGTCGGTGCAGTTCGGCGGAGTTCCGTCCCCGAAACGCTGAAATCGACTCGCCAAGCGGGTGCGGGACTGCCAGGCTGGAGCGGTCACACGTCGTCGTTTTCGGAGGTAGTCATGAGTGAACCGACCCCGTCGCCCAGCGGCGAGGAGGACGACGTCAAGCGCAAGTTCCGCGAGGCACTGGAGCGCAAGCAGGCCCACGCCCGCTCAGGGGCGTCCCACGAGAACGGCGGCGGCAAGAACCAGCACGCCCACGGCCCGGCGGCCAACAAGCGGACGTTCCGCCGCAAGAGCGGCTGAGCTCCCGGCGAGTTCGTGAAGGCCACCTCGAGTTCATCGAGGTGGCCTTCACCGCTTTCAGGGCGTGAACTCGCTCAGGTGGGTTCCGTTGTCCGCGCGGGTCGTGGCACCGATGACATGAATGAGTCATTCATGTCATCAGACGAGGTGAATGACTCATTCATGTCGGTTGAGCGGCCTGGGCACAAGGTCTACGGGGTGAACTCCCCCAAGTGGTCCAGGACCACGAACTCGCTCCCCGGCGAAGCCGCCGCCACCGCCTTGCGCAACACCTCCAAGCCGCCATTCGGGTCGTGCGCCTGTCCCAGCGGCAAGTCGAAGTCGTCCCAGTGCGTCGCCGCCACGTAGCGAGGGTGGCCGAGGGCCGACAGCAGCCGGGGGACGTAGCCCGTCACCTTCGATCCGCCCACCGGTAGCAGCACCACGTCCGGCCGCAACCCCGTCAGCTCGGACTCCACGTAGTTCGAGCCACCGAAGTTCAGCACGCTCGCGCCGCCGCCCGTGACCGCGTAAGCCAGCGTGCCGCCCTCCAGCAGGTCCGAAATCACCCGCGGCCGGTCCCGGCGGGACAGCGGCCGCGAACCCGGGAACGGCACCTGCGCCCGCGCGCCCACCGCCGAATGCAACGACCGCAGCACCCGGATCGAGTAGCCGTCGAACGTCAGGTCCTCGCCGCCGGTGGCGAGTGACAACTGGTCCTCCGGGGCACCCAGCGCCGCCATGAGACTCAAATGCGTCTCGGTCCCCAGCACCGTCGCGCCGGTGCGTTTCGCCAGGTAGGGGACGTCGGTCAGGTGGTCGTAGTGGCCGTGCGTCACCAGGATGTGGTCCGCGCGCAGGAAGCCGCGGTCCAGGTAACCGTCGATCAACGCGCGGTTCACCGACAGCGGCGTGCCGGGGTCCGCGCCCGCCGGGGTGTACGTCCCCGTCTTGAAGCGGGTCAGCCACGGGTCGATCAGGACCGTGTTCGTCCCGATGCGGATCTCCCAGCCGTTGTTCCCCCACCACCGCAAGGTCATCCCCGACGTCCCCGGGGCAGCGGCCGCCGCCGGGGCGCCCGCCAGGATCGCCGCCGCCGCGGCACCCGCGCCGAACAGTCCTCGTCTGCTGACATCCATGCCGGGCACCAGACCACGGACGCGGCGGCGCTGTCCAAGATCGGCACGTCGGCATGTCGATATGCGGACGAGTATCGTCGCAGCGTGGACCACCTCCGATCGTTGCGGTACTTCCTCGTCGTCGCCGACGAACTGCACTTCGGACGCGCCGCGGACCGGCTCGGCATCGCGCAGCCGCCGTTGAGCCAGCGCGTGAAACGGCTCGAAGCCGAGCTGGGCGCGAAGCTGTTCGAACGCGGCCGGCGCGTCACGCTCACCGAAGCCGGCGAAGTGCTGCGCGCCGAAGCCCGCGACGTCCTGAGCCGCTGGGACCGCATGACGACGCTCGTCGCGAAGGCCGAGCGCGGCGAACTGGACGCCCTGCGCGCGGGCGTGCCGCCGGAGCTGCCCGGACCGGTCCTCGCCGCGATCCTGACGAAGTTCGCCGGCGAGTGCCCGACGGTCCGGCTCGACCTGCAGGAGCTGACCACCGCCGAGCAGACGCGCCTGCTGGCCGACCGTTCCCTGGACGCGGGACTCCTGCAACTGCCGGTGGACGTCGTCGGGTTGGAGCTCGGGCCGGCGATCGACACCCCGCTGGGCGTGGTGCTCCCCCGTGACTCGCCGCTCGCGCGCCACTCGGAGCTGGCGCTCGCCGACCTGGCGGGCGAAGGCCTGGTGCACGCGCCGCGCGCGGCCGCGCCGGGGAGTTACGACGCTCTGTTGCGCACGTGCTGGGACCACGGCTTCCGCCCGGCCGCGGTCCGGCACGCCCGCAACCCGGAGTTCGCGCTGGGCCTGGTGCTGGCCGGCCACGGAGTGGCGTTCGAGCCCGGCCCGCGCAAGGAGCCGCGCGTGGTGTGGCGGCCGGTGACGGGTGAGGTGCTGCGGTCGCGGATGGCCTTCGCATGGCCGCCGTCGAGCCCGCACCCGCAGGCCGCGAAGCTGGCGGAAATCGCGGCCGGCGTGCTCGAGGACGACGGGGTGTCGCGGATCGTGCCCGAGCCGCTTGCCGCTCGGCCGTGGGACGTCTTCTACGAGCGCAGCTGATCCACCGCGGCGCGGGCCGCGTCGCCGATCGCGCGGTCGATGTCCGGCCGCCGCAACGTCTCCGCTCCGCCCACCGTGAACACCGCCACCGCGTACGCCGCCGAGTCCGGGTACGTCACCACGCCGATCTCGTTGCGGATCCCCGGCATCGTCCCCGTCTTGGCCGCCACCGTCACCGACGGCGGGAACCCCGCCGTCAACCGGTGCCAGCTCACCTGCGCCGACATCCACGTCAGCACCTGGGCGCCCGGCCCGGGGTCACCCCAGATCGCCGACAGCAACGCAGTCATCTCACGAGGAGTGGTCGAAGACGTCCGAAGTGGATCCAGCGCCCGCAACGGAACCCCGGCCGCCGTGTCCTCCATGATCGTCCGCAGCAGCTCGCGCGGCGGGCCGATCACCGAAGTCCGCGACAAACCCAGCTCCGCCAGAAGAGACCGCACGTTCGCCACGCCCACCCGGTCGAACAGCAGATCCGCGGCCGTGTTGTCCGACACCGTCAACGCCAGCAGCGCCGCGTCCCGCAGGCTGTACGAGACGTCGTCCGCGAAGCCCGCCGAACCGGTGCCGCCCAAGCGGTCCGCCGCCGACGCGCGCACCCGGTCCGTCGGGTCCAGCAGCCCCGCCGCGACCTGGCGGGCGAACTCGTACGCCAGCGGCACCTTCACCACCGACGCCAGCACCACCGGCTCGTCGGCGTCGACACCTACCGAGGAAGCGGACCCGAGCCGGCGGGCGTGCAGGTACCCCCGCACGCCCGCCGCTTCGAAGAACGAACTGAGACTCACACGGTCATGATGGACCGCAGCCGGCCGACCTCCGCCATCCGGCGCTCCGCGAGCCGGTCGGCCGCCGTCGCCGGGGGCACGCCGTCGGCGTCCGCCAGGGCGAACACCGCCTTCGTCGTGTCGTAGATCGCCGTCGTCTTGCGCTTCGCGCGCTCGAAGTCGAAGCCGTGGCGCTCGTCGTCGACCTGGATGACGCCGCCCGCGTTGACCAGGTAGTCCGGCGCGTACAGCACTCCGCGGTCGGCGAGCTGCTTGTCGATGCCCGCGTGCGCGAGCTGGTTGTTCGCCGCGCCGCAGACGATCTTCGCGCCGAGCACCGGCACCGTCGCGTCGTTCAGGACGCCGCCCAGCGCGCACGGCGCGAACACGTCCAGCTCGGTGCGCAGCAGGGTGTCCACATCGGACGCCACCTGCACATCCGGGTGGATCGACCGGGTGCGCTCGATCACGGGCGCGGAGACGTCGGTGATCGTCACCTGCGCGCCGGCGTCCACGAGGTGCCCGACGAGGATGTGCCCGACCTTGCCGACGCCGGCGACGCCGACGCGCTTGCCCGCCAGGTCGGGGCTGCCCCAGAGGTGCTCGGCCGAGGCGCGCATGCCCTGGAAGACGCCGAACGCGGTGAGCACGGACGAGTCGCCCGCCCCGCCGTCCTCGGGCGAGCGGCCGGTGACGTACCGGGACTCGCGGGCCACGACGTCCATGTCCTGCACGTACGTGCCGACGTCGCACGCCGTGATGTAGCGGCCGCCCAGGGACTGCACGAAGCGCCCGTACGCGCGCAGCAGCGCTTCGGACTTGAGCGTCTTCGGGTCGCCGATGATGACGGCCTTGCCGCCGCCGAGGTCGAGCCCGGCCAGCGCGTTCTTGTACGCCATGCCCTTGGACAGCGCGAGCACGTCGTCGAGCGCGTCCGCTTCGGTGGCGTAGGGGTGGAAGCGCGTCCCGCCGAGTGCGGGTCCGAGCGCGGTGGAGTAGATGCCGATGATGGCCTTCAGGCCACTGGCCTGGTCGTGGCAGTACACGACCTGTTCGTGCCCGGTACCCCGGGCGAACACTCCTTCGGTCACGGTGGTGACTCCTTTGTCTCCCGCGCCCGGTTCGTGGCCGGGACGCGCTTCACGTGGTTGATGGGAGCCCGGCGCGCGGAGGTCGTCCGCCCGCTGGGTGCCCGGCACCAACCTAGATCCCCGGTGATCGCCGGACCAGTGGAGGTCCCGCGATACGGACGGGTAATCAGCCGGCGATCACCTTGCCGAGGGTGCGCATCGCCGTCTCGAGCTGGACGTCCGACAGGTACGGCGCCGGACCGAAGCGCAGGTACTGGCCCCGGCTGTCGGTGCGGACGCCCTCGGCGGCCAGCGCCGCCTGCAGCCCGGACGCGTCGGCGCAGCGCAGCGAGAGGAACCCGCCGAGGCGGTCCAGCTCCACCGAACGGTCCCGCGTGACGACGTCCTCGGGCAGCCCGAGTGAGTCGAACACCGACGCGAGCAGGCCCACCTGGTGCTGCGAAACCTCGCGCAGGAACTCCGGCGTGAGGCCCTGCTCGGCGAAGAACCGCTGGACCCGGACGCCGCGGTAGTGGCTGGCCGGGTCGTAGGTCGCGCCGGCGAACCGGTCGCCGCCGGTCGCGTAGGGCACCGCGCCCGGGTGGCGCTCGTCGGCGAGCGCGCCGAACTCGGCGTACCAGCCGGTGATCACCGGGCGCAGCTCCTGGGCGTGCGCGGGCAGCCGCAGGAAGCAGTTGCCCTCGCCGAGCTGCAGGTACTTGTAGCCGCCGCCGAGCACCCAGGCGTTGGTGAGCCCGAGGTCGTGCAGCGCGAACGGCACGACGCCGAGCGCGTGGTAGGCGTCGACGACGAGCTCGATCGACCGGCCGCGGCACGAGTCGGCGAGGTGCGCCAGCCCGGGGACCAGCCTCGACGTCTCGAAGAGCACCGCCGACACGAGCACGGCGGCGGTGTCGTCGTTCACTTCGGCCGCGACGCGCTCGGCGAGCGTGGTCACCGGGTCGAGCGGCACGCGCACGACCTCGACGCCCTCCTCCTCGAGCCGGGCGAGCTGGCGGCGCAGCGTGTGGAACTCGCCGTCGGTGGTGACCAGGCGCGGTCTTCGCGGCAGCTCCATCGCCGAGAGGAACCGCAGCACGAGATCGTGCGTGCTGGCGCCCAGCGCGTACTCGCCGTGCGGGTCGCCGAGCAGCAGCCGGAAACCCGCGCGCAGCTCGTCGGCCTTCGCGAACGCGCGCCCCCACTTCTCGTCGACGTCGCGGGCGGCGTCCGCGAAGGACTCCCGCAACCCCTCCTCGGCGACGTCCGGCCACGCCTGGTGCGAGTGCCCGGACAGCAGCAGGCGCTCGGCGACGCCGAAGCGGGAGTAGTGCGGGGCGAGCGCGTTGTCGTCCGCGCGCAGGTCGTCCAAAGTGGTCACAGTCGGCTCCGTACGGCCCAGAGATCCGGGAACATCGGCTGGAAGAGCGTGGTACGCAGGTAGGTCGCGCCGGATGATCCTCCCGTCCCGGTCTTGTCGCCGATGGTGCGTTCGACCATCTTCACGTGCCGGTAGCGCCACTCCTGCATCCCTTCGTCGAGATCCACCAGACATTCCGCGACGACCGAGGGTCCCCCGTCGTCGCTGTACACGTCCAGCAATATCGCCTGCAGGGCCGGGGACGGCTCCACCGGTCGAGTGACGTCTCGGTCACACTCCACGGAATAGCCAGAAGCCTTGAGGTACGCGAGAAAAGAGTCGAACAAGGACGGTCGCGCCATCGCGTCGGCAATGCGTTTCCGCTGCTCGCCGCCCTCGGGGTAGTGCGCGAAGACGCGCTCGTCACGCCGGCCGAGCACGGCTTCCAGCTCGCGGAACTGGGCCGACTGGAAGCCACTCGAAGCGTCCAAACGGGCGCGAAAACTCGTGAACTGGCTGGGGGTCATGGTTTCCAGCACGTCGATCTGCGCGACGGCGACCTTGAGGATCGTCAGGATCCGCCGCAGGACGCGGATCGAGTGCGCGGTGTTGCCCGCGACGAGGTTCTCCTGGAGGAACTCGGCCTCGTGCAGGATCTGCTTGAACCACAGCTCGTACACCTGGTGGATCACGATGAACAGCAGCTCGTCGTGCTCGTCCGACCGCGTCCGCTGCGCGTTCAGCACCTCGTCCAGCGCGAGGTACGAGGTGTAGCTCAGGGCTTCTTGCGTGGCTTGGCTGGGTTCGGTCATCCTCGGGTCACCTCGTCGAAATGGCGCTGAGCGGCCGGAGCCAGCGCGGTGTACAGATCGTGGAACAGCTCGACCGCGGCGGCTCGCCGATCCGGTGCGGGCACCAGGTCGGCGGGCAGTTCCGGGTCGAGCGACGGGAACGCGCGGAAGGTGTGCACCAGGCGCGCGTGCACCTCGAACGCCTCGGCGTCCGGGATCTCCTTGCCCGGATACCCGCCGAACTGGCCGACGAACGCCGTGTAGCGCGCGGCGAGGTCGTCGAGGTCCCAGGCCCGGCCGGCGAAGCGGCGGACGTCCAGCGCGGCCGACGGGCGGCCGAGCAGCAGGCCGGCGTGCTCGGTGACGTCCAGCTCGCCGAGCAGGGCGACGACCTCGGCCTCGCGGTCGTGCGGGGCGATCCAGGTGCCGTCCTGGTACGGCCCGAACCCGAGGAACCGCAGCCGCCGGACCAGGCGTTCCCTGGCTTGGCGGCGGCTCTCCGGGATGCTCTGCCAGAGCACGGTCCACTCGCCGGCGGCGCGCTCGCGGCGGCCGAGGGAGAAGATCCGGTGGTCGCCGTCCACGAGCAGGGCGATGGTGCGGCGGGTCAGCGAGTAGTGCACGGTGCGGCCCTCGCGGTGGCGCTGGAGCAGGCCGCGGCGCACCAGGCGGGTCAGCGCGATGCGGGCCGCGCCGTCGGAGAAACCCAGCTCGGCGAGCACCGCGACCAGGCCGCCCGACCACACCCGCCGGGTCTCGCGCGGGCGCACGTAGCTGCCCAGCAACGTCACGACCAGCTCCTGCGGGCTGGCATCGAAGGCGTCTCCGGGCATGCGGCAACTCTATACACCCCAGGCCGCTGCGGTGTAGCTTGATTTGCGTGACGTACTTCGCGGACCTCAGCTCGCGGCAGGTCGCTTCGCTGGTGGCCGACAGCTCTTCGGGGGGTCCGGGTGGCGGAGCCCCCGGCTCGGGGCGAAGCCCCGGAAGTCGCAGCGACCGCGTGCCGGTGCTGCTGCTCCCGCTGGGCGCGATCGAGCCGCACGGGCCGCACGCGCCACTGGGCACCGACCCGCTGATCTCGCGCGGGATGTGCGAGCGCGCGGCCGACCGGCTGGCCGCCGACGAGGACGTCCACGTCCTGGTGCTGCCCGAGGTGCCCTACGGCGTGACGCGGTTCGCGGCCGGGTTCGCCGGCGGCGTCCACATCGGCGAGGAGACGCTGCACTCGCTGCTCGTCGACATCGGGTCCGCGCTGATCGGCCAGCGGCTCCGGCGGATCCTGCTGGTCAACAACCACTTCGAGCCCGCGCACCTGGTCACGCTGCGGCGCGCGGCCGAGACGCTCAACTTCGCCTACGACGGCCGCGTCGCGCTGCTCGACCTGGTCCGGCGGCGGCACGCGGAACGGCTGACCGACGAGTTCAAGTCCGGCGAGTGCCACGCGGGGCGCTACGAGACGTCGCTCGTGCTCGCCGACCGGCCCGAGTTGGTCGACCAGCCGTTGATGCGGACTTTGCCGCACGTGCCGGTCAGTCTGGCTTCCGCTCCTGAGGACGGCGGCTTCCTCGCGATGGGCATGTCCGACGCGTACTGCGGGGCGCCCGCCGAGGCGACCGCTTCCGAGGGCGAAGAGACGTTCTCGACGTTGACCGACCTGCTGGTGGAAGCGATCCGGGAGCTGGCCCGTGAGTGAGCCGTTCAACCTCGCCACGCACTTCCTCGACCGGCACGTGGCTTCCGGCCGCGGCTCACGAGTCGCGCTGTTCGTCGGGGACCGGTCGGTGACGTACGCCGAACTGGCGCGGCTGGCCAACCGCGTCGGCAACGTGCTCCTGGACGCCGGTGTCCGAAGAGGACAGCGCGTGCTCCTGGCGTTGAGCGACGGCGACGAGTTCGTCGCGGCCTGGTACGGCGCGCAGAAGATCGGCGCGGTCACCGCCGAGGTCTACCCGTTCCTGCAGCCGAAGGACTACGAGTACTACCTCGGCTACACCGAGGCCGTCGCGGTGATCGCGGACGCCGTCACACTGCCCGCGCTGCGCACGGCGGGCGCTACCGGGCTGCTGGTTACCGGCGTACCCGAAAGCGAGCTGCGGCCGGGCGAACGTCCGTTCCGATCCCTTGTGGACGCCGCGCCGGACACCCTCGAAGCCGCTCCGACCACTGTGGACGACGTCGGGATCTGGAAGTTCACCACCGGCAGCACCGGCGCGCCCAAGGCGTGCGTGCACCCCCTGCGCAGCCCGATCGAGAGCTTCGAGCGGTACGCCGTCCAGGTGCTGGGGCTGCGGGAGGACGACCGTGTTCTCGCCGTGCCCAAGTTGTTCTTCGGGTACGCGCGCGATCTGGTGGCGCTGTTCCCGTTCGGCGTCGGCGCCGCGGGGATCGCGTTCCCCGAGCGCAGCACGGCGGACCTGATGTTCGGGCTGATCGCCCGCTACCGGCCGACGGTGCTGGTCAACGTGCCGACCATGATGAGCGCGATGGTCGCGCACCCGGCCGCGGCCGAGCAGGACCTGAGCTGCCTGCGGATGACGACGTCCGCCGGCGAGGCACTGCCGTCGGAGCTGCACCGCAGGTGGGACGCGGCCTTCGGGGTGCCGGTGGTGGACGGGATCGGCTCGTCGGAGGCGTACCACATCTACCTGTCGAACCGGCCGGGTGCGGCGCGGATCGGGACGCTCGGCACGCCCGTGCCCGGCTACACCGCCGAGGTCGTCGACGAGGCCGGGAACCCGTTGCCGGACGGCGAAATCGGGCCGTTGCGGGTCACCGGGCCGACGATCGCGCTGGAGTACCACGGCGACGCGGAGAAGTCCGCGAAGACGTTCGACGGCGACACGCTGACGTCGAGCGACCTGTTCAGCCGATCCGACGGGTTCTTCCGCCACCACGGGCGCGCCGACGCGCTGCTCAAGGTCGGCGGCGTGTTCGTGGCGCCCGGCGAGATCGAGGACTGCCTGCTCGGGCACCCCGCGGTCGTGGACTGCGCGGTGGTCGGCCAGGAGGTCGACGGCCTCGTCGTGCCGCGCGCGTACGTCGTGGTGCGCGCCCCGGTGACCGCGGACGAGCTGAAGGACCACGCGAAAGCCCACCTGGCCAAGCACAAGTACCCCCGCGAAGTGGTGTTCATGACGGAACTTCCCCGTACCGCCAACGGAAAGCTCGACCGGCGCGCGCTGGCGGGCCGGCCGTGAGCCGGCTGGTCGTCGTCACCGGCGGCACCCGCGGGATCGGCGCGGCGATCGCGGCCCGGTTCGCCGAGGCGGGCGACAAGGTGCTCGCGCCCGGCCGCGCCGAGTGCGACGTCACCGACGAGGACGCCGTCGCGGCCTACTTCGCTGCGGCGGGACCGGTGGACGTGCTGGTGAACAACGCCGGAATCTCTTCCAGCGCACCGCTTTCGAAGACTTCGCTCGCCGACTGGCGGTCCCAGATCGACGTCAACGCGACCGGTGCTTTCCTGTGCACGCGGGCGGTTCTGCCGGGGATGCGCTCGCGGGACCGCGGCCGGATCGTCACGGTGGCGTCGACGGCGTCGCACGTCGGCTACCGCTACACGGCCGGGTACACGGCGTCGAAGCACGCGGCGGTCGGGCTGATGCGGGCGGTGGCGGCGGAGCTGGCCGGCACCGGCGTCACGGCGAACGCGGTGTGCCCGGCGTTCGTGCGTACCGACATGACGGCTGGTTCGGTGGCGCGGATTCAGGAGCGCACCGGACGTTCCGTCGATGATGCCGAGTCGGCTTTGGCGGCGGCGTCCCCGCTCGGCCGGCTGCTGGAACCCGCGGAGGTGGCGTTCGCCGTCTCCTTCCTGGCGGCCCCGGAAGCCGCCGCGATCAACGGCCAGACCCTCGTACTCGACGGCGGAGGAATCCAGTCATGAGCCCGTTCCGCGCTACCGCACCGCTGACGAAGGAGTGGGAGCACTTCGAGTTCACTGTGGACGACGGCGTGGCGACCGTGACGTTCACCCGGCCGGACAAGCTGAACGCGCTGACGTTCGACGTCTACGCCGACCTGCGCGACCTGGTGCTGGAGCTGCCGCAGCACGAGGACGTCCGGGTGCTGGTGATCACCGGGCAGGGCCGCGGGTTCTGCTCCGGCGGCGACGTCGAGGAGATCATCGGCGAGCTGCAGAAGTTCGAGACGGCGCGGCTGCTGGAGTTCACGCGCATGACGGGCGCGGTGGTGAAGGCGCTGCGCGAGTGCCCGCTGCCGGTGATCGCGGCGGTCAACGGCGTGGCGGCGGGCGCGGGTTCGGTGATCGCGCTGGCGAGCGACTTCCGGTTGCTGGCGGAGTCGGCGAAGTTCGCGTTCCTGTTCACGAAGGTGGGCTTGGCGGGGGCGGACATGGGCTCGGCGTATCTCTTGCCGCGGCTGGTGGGGTTGGGACGCGCCACGGAACTGTTGATGCTGGGCGACAAGATCACCGCCGCGCGGGCTTCCGAAATCGGCTTGGCTTCCCAAGTCGTTCCCGACGCCGAGCTGCCGTCGGTCGCGTCGGCGCTGGCCCGCCGCTTGGCGGACGGCCCGGCCCTGGCCTACTCGACGACGAAGGTGCTGCTGACCCGCGAGCTGGACATGGATCTGGGCAGCGCGATCGAACTGGAGGCGATGACCCAGGCGCTGCTGATGACGGCGAAGGACCACAAGGAGTTCTACGCGGCGTGGACCGCCGGGCGCGAACCCCGCTGGACCGGCCGCTGACCCGCTCAGGAGCGTGTGCCGTCCTCGGCCCGCCGGGCCTTCGCGCGTTTGATGCGGGCCAGCTTGACCAGGGTGTAACCGATCCCGAACGGAACCAGGATCAACGAGTAGCGGGCGATTTCGCCGGGGGCGGCCCCGTCGTACTTCACCGCCATCCACCACGCGGTCAAGCCGAACAGCACCGCGGCGAGCAGTACGGCCCACACCCGGTGCTCGGCCGCCCAGTCGTCGAACTCTTCCTCGCCTTTGTCGTCGTGCTTGATCACGCCACCCGCGCGCAACCGCTCCACGGCGTTCCGGCCGAGCCGGCTCCCCGCCACGGATCGTCACCTGCCTTCCGGTAGCCCACCCAGTTCGCTCCGGCTCCGGAAGGTTGCCCGCGACGGCAGCGCCCCAAACCCCGACGCCTCGAGGCACCACGTCGCCAAGTGCCGGGTCAGCCGCTGGTGACCGCGATCGCGTTCTCCTCCAGCGAGCCGAAGTACAGCTTCCCCTGCCACTCCCGCACCCCGACGAGCATGTGGAACCCGTCGATCTCCCCGCGGAGCTCCCGCACCACCTTGCCGTCGGCCGCCACGCCCAGGACGCCCACCTCGCGGCCCGGCCGAGGCTGCAACGACGTCGGCAGCCGACGAACGCCCGCCCGCGCGAAGGCCGGCAGGCGGCGGACCACGTCCAGCGCCGCCACGCGCGGGGACGCCTGCGTGATCCAGATCAGGCCGTCCGAGCCAGTCGCGATGTTGTCCGGGAAACCCCACAGGTTCTCGACCAGCGGGTCCACCTGACCGTCCGGAAGCCGGACGCGGGACACGCTGAACGCGCCCGTCTCCGCCACCGCCACGAACGACTCGTCCGGGGCCAGCGCCACGCCGTTGGCGAACTGCAGGCCGTCCACGAGCAGGTCGATGGCGCCGTCCGGGGTGCGGCGAAGCAACCGGCCGCCGCCGGTCTGCTCGATCAGGTCGTCGCGCCAGTTGTCGATGCCGAACCGGCGCGACGAGTCCGTGAAGTACACCGTCCCGTCCGACGCCACCGCCGCGTTGTTGCAGAACACGAAGTCCAGCCCCAGCGCCGAAGTCGCCAGGACCGCAGGGGTGCCGCCGGCGAGCGGGACCACCAGCAGCCCGGCCCGCGCGTCGCAGACCAGCAGCTCGTCCTCGCCGTACAGCTCCAGCCCCAGCGGGCGGCCGCCCGTGTCGGCGATGACGTCGATGTGCCGCCCGTCGGGCGACACGCGCAGGATCCGGCCGTCGTCGACGCCCGTGTAGATCCGGCCCTCGCCGTCGACCACGACGTCCTCCGGGCCGTGCCCGTTGACCGGGATGACCGTGACCTCGCCGAACCGCATCGGGTGCCTCCTACCGGTAGGTGAGCAGCGAAGCCGCGTCGGCCTCGAAGTGCGGGTGCTCGTTGAACGACAACATGGTCACGCCGCCGCGGCCGGACACCAGCTTCGTGATGCCGCCGTTGACCGTGACGCGGTTGAGCTTCAGCAGCCCGGCCTCCGGGGTGCCCATCAGCAGCCCGCAGATCGTGGCGATCACGCCGCCGGAGGTGAACACGACCGCGTGCTCGCCCTTCCCGAGCGACGCCACCAAATCCTCCAGGGCGGACCGGCAGCGGGCGAGGAACGCCGGCCACGTCTCGGCGCACGGCCCGTCCGCGCCCGCCGACGTCCACGCCGTCAGCGCCGCGTCCAGGACTCCTTGGTACGACCGGGAATCCTCTTGCGGGGCACCCCCGGCGTGGTGCAGCGCGATGTCGACGTGGTCGTACTCGTTCCAGCGCGGGTCCTCGACGACCGGGACGTCGGTCCCGAGCACCTTCAGCGCCGTCGCCGCGGTGTCCCGCTGCCGCGCCAGCGTCCCCGAACGGATCTGGCTGAAGGAGACGTTGCGCCGCAGCAGTTCCGCACCGACCACAGTGGACTGTTCGAAGCCGCGCGGCGAGAGCGCGTCGTAGTCGGACGCGCCGAAGGACGCTTGTCCGTGCCGGACCAGGTAGATCGCGCCCACTCAGGCACTTCCCTTCGCGATGATTTCCCGGCACCGCCAGTCGAGGTACCCGACGAACTGCCAGAAGTCCTTGAACGCCGGGTTCCGGGTGGCGCCGTCGCGGTAGCGGCGGTACAGCTGCTGCAGCACCGCCGCGAGCCGGAACAGGCCGTAGACCTCGTAGAACCGCCAGTCCCCGATCGCCAGCCCGGTCTTCTCCGCGTACCGCGCGACGAACTCCTCGCGGGTGAACATCCCCGGCAGGTGCGTCGGCTGGCGGCGGCCGGCCTTCATGACGTCGTCGTCATCGGCCTGGACCCAGTAGGCGAGCATGCTGCCCAGCTCCATCAGCGGGTCGCCGAGGGTGGCCATCTCCCAGTCGAGCACGCCGGTGATGTTCAGCGTCGACGGCCCGTCCAGCACGAGGTTGTCGAGCCGGTAGTCGTTGTGGATCAGGCAGATCTTCACCTCGCCGGGCTGGTTCGCGGCCAGCCACGCGCGGACCTCGGCGAAGTCGCCGACGTTGTCCGTGCGCGCCGCGACGTACCGGTCCGACCAGCCGCGGATCTGCCGCTCGACGTACCCGGCGCCCTTGCCGAGGTCGGCCAGCCCGGCCGCCTCGACGTCGACGGCATGCAGGTCGACCAGCCGGTCGACGACCTTGCCGGACAGCCCGCGCGCCTGGTCCGGGGTCAGCGTCATGCCCTCGGGCAGGTCGCCCCGCAGGATCAGGCCGTCGAGCTTCTCCATGACGTAGAAGTCGCCGCCGAGCACGCTCTCGTCGTCGCCGAACGCCAGCATCCGCGGCACGTACGGGAACACCGGCTTCAGCGCGTGCTGCACGCGGTACTCGCGCCGCATGTCGTGCGCCGACGCCGCCTTGTGCCCGGCCGGCGGGCGGCGCAGGATCAGCTCGCGGTCCGGGTAGGTCAGCAGGTACGTCAGGTTCGACGCGCCACCGGGGAACTGCCGGACCCGCGGCGGCTCGGCGCCGAGGCCTTCGACGCGTGTGGCCAGCCAGGCGTGCACCGCGGCGGCGTCGAAGGCGTCCTCCTCGCGGACCTCGACGGTGGTCATGCGAACTTCCGCAGGATCGACGCCGGCACGACGCGCATGGCGACGCTCAGCGGCACCCACGGCCACGCCGGGACGTAGGCGCGGCGCGGTTCGGCCTCGATCGCCTTGACCAGCGCGCGGGCGCCGCTCTCGGCCTTGGCCAGCAGCGGGTTCCGGCCGATCCGGTCGTTCATCTCCGACTCGATGTAGCCGGGCCGGACGTCGGTGACGGCGATGCCCTTGCGCTTGAGCTCCAGGCGGGTGCCGTCGACGAACGCCGAGATCCCGGCCTTCGAAGCGGCGTAGGCGGTGAGGTTGCCGGGCAGGCCGCGGATCGCGCTGAACGACGAGACGACGGCGAGGTGCCCGGCGCCCTGCTCGCGGAAGATCCCGACGGCGGCCTCGATCTGGGCGGCGGCCGCGACGAAGTTGACCTCGAGGGTCTGCCGGTTGGCGTCGAACCGGCCCTTGCCGACCGGCTGGCCCTTGCCGAGCCCGGCGTTCACGATCACCCGGTCGAGCGACCCCAGCTCGGCGCGGAACTCCTCGAAGACCGTGAAGACGCTGTCGTGGTCGGTGACGTCCAGCTTGCGCGTGACGACCTTGATCCCGGGGTGCGCCGCGGTCAGCTCCCGGGAGAGCGTTTCCAGGCGGTCGGTGCGGCGCGCGCACAACGCCAGGTTGCGCCCCTTCGCCGCGAACTGGCGGGCCATGCCCTCGCCCAACCCGCTGCTGGCGCCGGTGATCAGGATGTTTTGCCGGACCGTCATGCCCGGGATGCTACCCGGAAGTAATAAGACCGGTGGCCCGGCGCTGGGGGCGTCGCCGGGCCACCGGTCATCGCGCGGCCACCCCGGCCGGTCGCACAACGCGGCCGGGTGAGCCGGAGCCGTTCGTCCACGGCTGCGGCCCGCACCCGGATGGGCCGTGAGGGGGAGGCGGGGCCACCGGCGCGGGCAAGTCATACAAGCGCGTCCGCCCAGGCCGGGGCAATGGTTCACAGTTGCCAGTACTAGCCCGTTCGCCCGAGCGGCGGCGCGGCTCCCGGCCACCGGCCGCCTCGGCCACGGGGCTGGCGGACACTGCTAACGTGCACCGTGTCGGGGATCGTCGGGGGACGTTACGGGGCGGGTCGGCCATGGCGGGCAGCACGGCGGGCGGTCAGCAGGGTGAGCGCACCGCGTTCGCCTCCCACCTGCGCGCGGCCATCGCGACGAGCGGGCTCTCGCTCGACCGGATCCAGGCGCGGCTGCGCGCCCGCGGCGTCGTCGTCAGCGTCACCGCCCTCAGCTATTGGCAGTCCGGCAAGCGCCAGCCCGAGCGGCAGAGCTCGCTCTCGGCCGTCCGCACGCTGGAAGAAATCCTCGACATCCCCGCCGGCTCCCTGCTCGGGCTGCTGCCCCCGCCCCGCCCCCGCGGCGGCGCGGGAAAGCGCCACGCGGGCGGCGAGCCCCTGACGTTCCCGCGCGAGGTCCTGCAGCCGCTGCTGGACAAGGTCGGCGCGCCGGACGCGCTGGAGCGCCAGCACCCGCTGAAGCTGGTGGGGCTGCACGACCTGTGCGAGATCGCCGCGGACGGCGGGCAGCGCGCGGTCACCGCGCGGGCGGTGTTCCAGGCGGGCGCGGACGGCCAGGACCGCTGGCTGCTGGTGTACACCCAGGACGACCCGGCGGCGGGCCCGCCGGACCTGCACGCGGTGCGCAACTGCCGGATCGGGCGCGCCGAGGTCGACGTCACGCACGGGCTGATCGTCGCCGAACTGGTCTTCGACCGGCCGATCGACCGCGGCGAGACGCACCTGATCGAGTACACGCTGACCAACGGCGGGCCGCCGTACCCGGAGTGCCGCAACACGTACTACCGCGAGTTCCGCCGCCCGGTGCGCGAGTACCTGCTGGAGGTCCGGTTCGCCATGGGCACGGCCCCGGAGCGCTGCTGGCAGTACGCCCGCAACGGCACGACGAACACCCGCCGCCCCCTCAAGCTAGACGGCGGCGACGGCGTGCACGCGGTCGCGTTGGACTTCGGCCCGGGCGTCTTCGGCATCGACTGGGACTAAGACGCCAGGTGCGCGGCCGCCGCCGTCGCCAGCTCCGTGCGGTTCGCGATGCCCAGCTTGGCGTACACGTGCGCGAGGTGGGTCTTCACCGTGCCGCGGCTCATGAACAGCTTCGCGCCGATCTCCGGGTTCGTGCACCCCTCGGCCGCGAGCTTGACGACCTCCAGCTCGGTCGGCGTCAGGCTGCCCCAGCCGCTCGACGGGCGGCCGCGCGCGCCACGGGTCCGGCGGACGAACGCCACCACGTCGTCGAGGCTCATCGGCTCGTCCTCGGTCGTGAACCCGAGGTCGGCCTGCTCCGGCCGCCGCGGGAAGCCCAGTTCCGCACGAGCGCGAGAACACGAGACGAACACCCGCGCCGCGTCGGCCTCGCGGCCGGTCCGGGCGAAGAGCGCCGTCAGCGCGTCCAAGCTGTCGAGAACACCCAGGCGGAGGCCGTGGTCGAGGCGCACGGACAGGGCCTCGTGGTGCAGCTCGGCGGCCTGCTCCGGCTCGGCCAGGTACCCCTGCTGGTCCAGCGCGTCGGCCAGCGCCGACCGCAGGCCCCAGCGCCGGGTCAGCTCGACGGCGGTGGCGAGCACGGTCGCGGCTTCCTCGGTCCGGCCCAGCGCGCGCAGCACGGCCCCGCGTTCGGCGAGGCCCTGCGAAGCCATGTACGTCCCGGGAATGGCCTCACGGGCGAACCACCGCTCAGCTTCTTCGAACGAGCCGCGACGCCGGTGCAGCTCGCCCATCACCCCCGCCATGCCGGGCACGAAGACGTCACCCGCGGTCTCGACGAGCCGCAGGAACGGCTCCATCACGCGGAACCCCGCGTCGACCTCGCCGGCCAGGGAGTGCACCAGCGCCAGCCGGCACAGCGTCGTGTTGACGCGGTGGAAGTCCCCGAGCGGCGCGGCGACCTCGACGGCGTGCTCAGCGAGCTCCCTTGCCCGCGGCAGGTCCGCCGACGCGAGCGCGCTCGCCGACTGGGCACTGAGGACCGTCGACGCGAGGCCGCGGTCGCCCCGGCGAAGCAGTCCTTCGGCCGCCTCGGCGAGCAACGGCCCGGCTTCGTCGTGGCGGTCCCGCGCGTGGAGGATGATCCCGCGCAGCATCAACGCGCTGTCACGGGCGAAACCGTCGGTTCCCGCGGCCTTCTCGGCTTCGAGGGCGACGTCCCAAGCGGCGTCGAAGTCCGTGTACAGGTGGCCGAGCGCGGTCAGCGTCAGGCACCGCGCGCGCAGGCTCGCTTCGCCGAGTTCGGTGGCGATCTCCAGGCCCAGCCGCGCGGCTTCGAGGTCGAACGGCGCCGTCGTGTCCGCGACCAGGCCCATCCCGGTGAGCAGCCGGGCCTGCAACGTCGACCGCTCGTCCGGGCACCGGGCGACCGCGCGCTTCAGGTGAGCCAGCCCCTCGTGGCCGCGGCCGCGCAGGTTCCACAGCCACGCGACGGCGGCGGCGAGCCGGCGTCCGCGCGTGGGATCTTCCTGGGCCAGCCCCCATTCCAGGGCCGCCCGCAGGTTGTCGCGCTCGGGTTCCATCCGGGCGCGCCAGGCGTCCTTGTCGCGGTCGAGGTCGGGTTCGGCGGCTTCGGCGAGCGCGAGGAAGTGGTCGAGGTGACGGTCGCGGACGGCGTCCGTCTCCCCCGCCTCGGCCAGCCGGGCCGCCGCGTACTCGCGAATGGTCTCCAGCATCCGGTAGCGGCCGTTTTCGGCCAGTACCAAGGACTTGTCGACGAGCCAGCCGAGCACGGCCGGGCCGTCCACCGCGTCGAGGGTGAACCCGCCGGCGAAGACGGCGAGCCGGCGGAACACCGCGCGGTCCTCGTCGTCGAGCTGGTCGTGGCTCCACGCGATCGACGCTTCCAGCGTCTGCTGCCGCGCCGGCACTCCGCGCGGGCCGCGGGTGAGGAGCGCGAAGCGGTCGTCGAGGCCGGCGTCGATCTGGTTCGGGGTAAGGGTTCCGAGCCACGCGGCGGCGAGCTCGACGGCCAGCGGGATGCCGTCGAGCCGGGTGCACACCGACCGGACGGCGGCCGCGCTGGAGGTGTCCAGAGTGAACAGCGGCCGGACCGCGCCCGCCCGTTCGACGAACAACGCGACGGCCTCCTCGACGGCCAGCGGCGGCACCCGCCACACCGTCTCCCCCGGCACGCCGACGGGTTCGCGGCTGGTCGCCAGCAGCGCGACCTCGGGGCAGGACCGGAGCAGTTCGACGGCGAGGTCCGCGACGCCGTCGAGGACGTGCTCGCAGTTGTCGAGGCAGAGCAGGACGCGCCGGCCGCGCAGGTGGGTCACCACCGATCGGACGGCGCCGACGTGCGGCTCGACGGGCACCCCGAGTGTCGCGGCGACCAGCTCGGCGACTTCGGCGGGCTCGGTGTCGAGTTCGACCCACCACACCCCGTCGGGCCAGCGCCCGGCACCGGCGGCGGCGACCTGCGCCGCCAGCCGGGTCTTGCCGCTGCCACCGGTCCCGGCCAGCGTGACGAGCTGTCCCCCGGCAAGCCGCCGCTCGAGCTCGGCGGCTTCGGTTCCGCGGCCGACGAAGCCGGTCAGCTGCACCGGGAGGTTGTTCGGAGTCGTGTCGAGCGAGCGCAGCGGGCCGGGGCTGCCGCCGAGCTGGAAGATCCGCTCGGGCCCGGTCAGATCGGGCAGCCGGTGGACGCCGAGGTCGTGCAGTGGCTCGCCCGGCAGTCCGGCGGCGGCGCGCGCGGAGACGAGCGTGCGGCCGTCGGCCAGCTCGCGCAGCAGCCGGCAGCGCCGGACGGCGGGACCGGTGGGGGTGCCGTCGTCGCGGAGCAGCACGTCGCCGGTGTGGAGCGCGGCAGGTCCGCCGGTCAAGGTCGCGAGCGCCTCTTCGGGCGTCGCGAAAACAGCCGGCGGTTCGTCGCCGGCGCACAGGATCGTGACCGTGCCCGCGGGCACCAGGTTCGTCTCGCTCATCGCCCGGCCAGTCTGCCAGCGAATCTCGGCCAGGTGGCAGATGTCCGCGACCCCGCCGGCTGCGACCTTCGGACCCGTGAACACGTTCGAAGAGCTGCTGGCCCGCTGGCGCGACGCCGAAACCCGCGGCGACGGCGCTGCGTCGTTGCTGGCCGCCGACTTCCGCGGTGACGGCCCCGACGGGCTGGTGCTCGACCGCGACCACTGGCCCGGCCGGGCGCCGGCGGCGGCCTTCCGGTGGACCCGGCTGGCGGTGACCGCCGCCGTCGGTGTCGCGACCGGGCGGCGCGACGGTGCCGCCTGCACCGTCGTCGCCGCGTGCCGGGACGGACGCTGGCTGATCGTCAACGTCCAGCGCGGGTCATGACAGCTTGTTGCGCAGGACCTTCCCGGTCGCGTTGCGGGGCAGCTCGTCCAGGAACTCGACGTCACGGGGCACCTTGTACCGCGCCAGGTTCGCCTTGACGTACTCGCGGACGCCGTCGACGTCGAGCTTCGAGTCTTCCGTGCGCACCACGAACGCCTTGAGCCGCTGGCCGAACTCCGGGTCCTCGACGCCGATCACCGCCGCTTCCAGGACGTCCTCGCGCTCGACCAGGAGGTTCTCCACCTCGATCGGGAACACGTTCTCGCCGCCGGAGACGATCATCTCGTCGTCGCGGCCGTCGATGAAGAGGAGGCCGTCGTCGTCGAAGTGGCCGACGTCGCCGCTGGAGAGCAGGCCGTCGATGATCTCCTTGTGGCGGCCGTCGGTGTAGCCGCCGAAGCTGAGGCCGCTGCCCACGAACACCCGGCCGGTGACGTTCGGCTCGGTGATCTTGACGCCCTTTTCGTCGTAGAGCGCCACCTTGCAGCCGACCGGTGCGCGGCCGACCGTGCCCGGCGCCTTCGCCCAGTCCTCCGGCGTCGCGACCGTCGCCACCGCGACCTCGGTCGAGCCGTACAGGTTGTGCACGACCGGGCCGAACGCCTCGTTCGCGCGGTTGCCGAGGTCCGGCGACAGCGCGGAGCCCGCGACGAAGATGATCCGCAGCGACGACGTGTCGTACTTCTCGCGGACGTCCTTCGGCAGGTCGACGATGCGCTGCAGCATGGTCGGCACCAGTACGAGCGCGGTGCACTTGTGCTCGGCGACGCCGCGCAGCGCCTCTTCCGGCGTGAACTTGCGCCGCATGACGACCTTCGAACCGAGCGCGAAGGAGAGGATGAACTGCGACAGGCCGGTGCCGTGGAACAAGGGCGCGCCCATGTAGGTGGCCTCGTTGGACCGCAGCGGGATCCGGTCGAGGAACTGCGCCGACGCCAGCGCCGAGGTGTGCGGCCGCGGCGCGCCCTTCGGCGTGCCGGTGGTGCCGCTGGTGAGCAGCACGAACCCGCCCGGCTTGGCCGGCGCGGGCCACGGCCGGTCGTCGGTGCTGGCGATGATCTCCGACAGCACCGGCGTGTCCCGGTCGGCGAGGTCGCTGTCCGGGTCGACCCAGGCCAGGTAGCGGTCGACGCCGTCGGGGATCGCGTCGAGCAGGTTCGTGAACTCCTGGTCGTACACCAGCGCGGTGACGCCTTCGCGCTTGGCGACGTCGGCCAGCTGCGGTTTGGCGAACCCGGTGTTCATCAGCAGCAGGCGGACGCCGAGCTTGCCCGACGCGGCCATCGTGAGCACCAGGCCGCGGTGGTCGCGGCAGAGCGCGGCGACGACCTGGCCCGGCTGGATCCCGCGCTCGGACCAGGCCCTGGCCAGCGCGTTCGACTGGTCGTCGAGCTGCTTGTAGGTCAGCGGGCCGAGCTCGTCGACGATGCCGACGGCGGTCGGGTCGCGGCGCGCGGAGATGTGGTTCGCGCCGGCGAACGGCCCGAACTTGCGGAGCGCGACCAGCGACCGGACCCCCTCGTCGAGCCGCGGGAAGGGTACGAGTCCCGCCCGCCGCATCACGTCGACGCTGCGGGCCGTCTCGGCCACCTTGTCCGCCACCTGCGTGGCGAGCTCGACCAGGCTCATCCAGGCACCTCCGTTGCTGCGGGAACGAGCCCATGCCGACGGCGGGCGTACCGGCGGTATGGGGGCTACTGGAGAGTAAACCAACCGCGCCGCGAGCGCACGGCCCGGTTTTTGTCGGTGGTGGCCGTCATGATGTCTTCGTGCAGGTGATCGCCGGGCGGGAGGAGGACGGGAGCTTCACCGTGCGGTCGCCGTCGTCGACGGAGAACGGCCTGGACGAGGCGGGTTTCGCGGCGGTGGCGCGGGAGCTCGAGGCGTCGGTGCGGCCGCGCTGGGTGTTCCCGTCGGTGGAGGGCGTGTACCCGGTGCTCGTGGCGGCCGGGCTGCGGGTCGAACGCTGTTACGACCTCGCGCTGGCCGAGGGGCTGCTGCTGGCGTACGAGGGCGCCGACGGGCAGTCGCGGAGCCTCCGCGCGGCCTGGGCCAGGGCGAACGGCGAGGAACCGCCGCCCGACGCGGCAGATGTGGAGCTGGCGCAGCCGACGTTGTTCGACACCCGGGCGCCGACTCTGCCCGACGGAGTGACGGTCGTCACGGCGGTCCGGCGCGTGCTCGCGGAACAGGAGCGGCGGGTGGCCGCGGCCGAGCACCCGGACCGGCTGCGGGTGCTGCTCGCGGCGGAGTCGGCGAGCGCGCTGGCCGCGGCGGAGATGTCGGCCGACGGCCTGCCGTGGCGCGCCGACCTGCACGAGGAACTGCTGACGTCCCGGCTGGGGCCGCGGGTCCGCCCCGGCGAGCGGCCGAAGGTGCTGGTCGAGCTGGCGGCGAAGATCAGCGAGGCGTTCGGCGGCCGGCCGGTCAACCCGGACTCGCCGCCGAGCGTGGTCCGGGCGCTGGCCCGGGCGGGCATCGAGGTGCCGGCGGCGCGGAAGTACCTGCTTCGCGGGATCGACCACCCCGCGGTCGGGCCGTTGCTGGAGTACAAGGAGCTGTCCCGGCTGTACGCGGCGAACGGCTGGGCGTGGCTCGACGAGTGGGTGCACGACGGCCGGTTCCGTCCGCACTACGTAGTCGGCGGCGTGGTGTCCGGCCGCTGGGCGAGCCGCGGCGGCGGCGCGCTGCAGATCCCGAAGGTGCTGCGCACGTGCGTCCGCGCGGACCCGGGCTGGAAGCTGGTGGTGGCGGACGCGGCCCAGCTGGAGCCGAGGGTGCTGACGGCACTGTCGGGCGACCGGCGGCTGGCCGACGTCGCGGCGGCGACGGACCTGTACGCGCGCTTGGGCGAGGCGTTGTTCTCGGGCGCCCGCTGGGTCCCGGCCGCGGACGACGACCGCGACGACCGGGCGCGGGCGAAGATCGCGATGCTCTCGGCGATGTACGGCGGGACGTCCGGCGAAGCGGGGCCGTTGCTGGGGTTGCTGCGCCAGCGGTTCCCGGACGCGGTGTCCTATGTGGAGCGTGCGGCCCAGGCGGGCGAACGCGGCGAACGGGTCCGGTCGCGGCTGGGCCGGACGTCACCCGCACCATCGGCGGCTTGGCGGGCATTGACCGGCGGGTTGGCGTCGGACGAGGCGGGTGAGCTGAAGGCCCGCCGGGCGTCACGGGGCTGGGGGCGGTTCACACGCAACTTCGTCGTCCAGGCGAGCGCGGCGGACATGACGGCGGTGATGCTGGCGACGTTGCGCCGCCGCTTGCCCGCGCCGGCGCACTTGGTGTTCTTCCAGCACGACGAGGTCATCGTGCACACGCCGGCCGACCTGGCCGAGGAGGTGTCGGCGGCGATCACGGACTCGGTGACGGAAGCGGCGAGAATGCTCTTCGGCCCGGCGTGCCCGGTGCGGTTCCCGATGCAGGTAGCGGTGGTCGACACCTATGCCGACGCGAAGTAACTTCACCGCCGCTTCGATCAAGCTGGGGCGCCGGGTGTTCGGCAGTGTCGGCGGCCAGGCCGCGACTTTCTCCGCCTTCGCCGGAATGGTCTCCGCGTGCGCGGCGACCGTGACGCTGATCGCCAAATGAGAGCCGTGCCGGTCCCGTCGGAGACCGGCACGGCCCAGCCACCTACGGGAACATCGGCAGCGTCTGCGTTCCGACGTCCTGGTTGGGCAACGTCCGGCCCGGGTTGCCGCGGAAGTCGGTCCAGGACGGGTGCAGCCGGAAGTCCGTGCCCACCGCCGCGGCCGTGTAGTCGCCGATGAACACCCCCTGCAGCTCCTTGCCCGTCACCGCTCCCGTTCCGACGAACTGGACCTGCGGGTTCGCCGTCTGCGTGGTGATCCTGCGCGGCGGGGACAAGCGGTCGCCCCAGCCCGTCGCGTACGCGTAGTCCAGCCCGATGCCGCGCGGGTCGTACGCGCGCGTGTAGAACGTCACCGCTACCCGCCCCGCCAGGGCCGCGACCGCCGGGAACACCTCGTCCGCGCCCGTGCCGATCTTCGCCGGCTTCGACCAGCCGTGGCGGCCGTCGGAACCGCTCAGGAACGCGTCGCCGTTCGTCTTGACCGACTCGCCGTCGCGGTACGTTCCGTTGCGGTCGTCGGCCCATGTCACCCAGAGCCGGTCGGTCACGCGGTCGTACGTCAGCTGCGGGAAGCTGTTGACGCGGAAGTTCTCGCCGGTCAGCGCGTTGTTGGCGACGTCATCGTCGACCGGGAAGTCGAAGTCGAGCGCCACCTCGGTGTGCCGGAAGGTCCGGCCGCCGTCGCGTGAGGTCGCCACCACCACCGCGTCGTGGTCGGCCGGCTGGTCGCACGCCGCCGTCGCGCACACCGATGTCTCGTACGCGACCTGGAGCGTGCCGTCGCGGGTGACCACCGGGTTCGAGCCGCTGCCGTACGGCGTGATCCCGCCGTGGAACCCGGTCAGCGACGGCGAAATCCGGCGCATCGGCGACCACGTCCGCCCGAAGTCGCCCGACTTCGACAGCACGATCGGCGACTCGGTGAACTCGCCGTCTGCGCCGTAGGTGAACTGCGTCCAGGTCACGTAGACGTCGCCGGACACGGGGTCGGCGGCGATCCACTCCTTGTCGTTGAAGATGTTCGTCGGGGTCGGCGTGCCGGCCGGCGTGACGCCGTCGAGGTGCAGGATCGCCGGGTCCCCGAAGCTGCGGCCGCCGTCGTGGGACACCGACACGGCGATGCCGCTGGCGAGCTGCTGGTCTTCGGGCACCTCCGCCCGGCTGAACAGGAGCGTGGCGTAGTAGACGGTGTTGTGCGGACCGAACGCGACCGCCGGATCACCGGCGGCGTCCATATAGGACAGCGGCGCGGCGGCGCCGGTCGGGAAGTTCAGGTGCGGCAGCTGGACGTTCGCCCAGGTGCGGCCGCCGTCGAACGAGGTGTAGGCGAAGCCGCCGGAGTCGTTGCGGGCCTCGCGGGTGTTGTAGAGGCGGTAGTCGTTCGACCCGGCGACGATGTTGCGCGGGTTCTCCGGGTTGACGGCGATGGTCGTCTCGTTCTGGGCGGTGCTGCAGCCGGTCTGGCTGCCGGTGGGCACGATCGTGTCGCCGTCGATGACGTCGGTGTTCGGCGCGAGCGGCCGGTACGGGTTCGGCTTCCCGAGGTAGGTCTGGCAGAGCGCGGACAGCGCGGGGTCGTCGCCGTCCTCCTCTTCCTCCTCGGCGAACCGCTCCTTGAGCAGCGGGTTGGGCACGTCGTGCCGCGGCTGTTCGGCCAGCCGCGCGATCTTGTGCTTGCCGTGCGCGGGATCCACGGGCAGCGGCGAGCCCGCGGCGTGCGCGACGGGCGTCAGGGCGAGCGGTAGGAGAAGCGCGGTGCAGACGGCGAAGATTCTTCGCCTGGCGGACGAAACACCCAAGGACATCGGAAAGTCCTTTCCCAGGAAGGTCTCCAGCCGACCCAGGCTTGACCCGCGAAGAGGCGCGGTCAACCGACGGAAGTGGGAAGCCGGACATTCCCGGCGTCACGCCAGGGCGTCGTCCAGCGCTTTCGTGATCCGCTTCAGCGACACCGGATGCGCCGTGCCGAGCGTCTGCGCGAAGAACGAAACCCGCAGCTCCTCGATCATCCACCGCACCTCACGCAACGCCGGTGACGACGTTCCCGGCGGCAGCGAAGCCAGCGCGTCCGAGTACTCGCGCGTGATCCACGCGATGTCCGCCGTCCGCTGGAGGTCGCGCGTCGGCTCCTGGGTCAGCTTCTCCAGCCGTCGCGAAATTCCCTGCAGGTACCGCACCACGTGACGCAGTCGCGAAGCACCCGTCTCCGTCACGAAGCCCGGATACACCAGCGAAGACAACTGAGCCCGGATGTCCGCCAGGGACTCCGCCGGGCCGCGCGAGGACGACAACTGCACCTCGACGTCGTTCGCCGCGCGGAGGATCTTCTCCACGTCCGTCAGCACCGCCAGCACCTCCGGGTGCAGGCCCGCCCGCACGCGTTCCAGCAGCACCTTGAAGCCGGTCTCGTCGAACACCGGGCCGCCGCCCGCGGCCATCAGGGCGTCCACCGCGCAGTCGACGCAGTCCTCGAGCAGCGCCGCCACGCTGCCGTGCGGATTCCGGTTCAGCACCAGCTTCGAGGAGTTCGACAGCGACCGGGTGATGAACTTCATCGGCGAGTTCAGGTTCAGCCGCAGCATCCGCCGCGTGCCCGCCCACATCGCGTGCTCCTGCTGGCCCGGCGTGTCCAGCAGCCGCACGGCCACCGACGCGCCTTCGTCCACCAGCGCCGGGTACGCCTTGACGTCGTGGCCGCGCTGCGTCGATTCGAACACCTTCGGCAGCGAACCGAACGACGGTTTCGTCAGCCCGGCCTGCTCGAGGCTGTTGGCCGCCTTGGAGATCGTGGCCCGGACCTTCGGGGCCAGCCGGCGCTGCAGCTCCTCGATGTCCTTGCCCTCGGCGACGCGCTTGCCGCGCTCGTCCACGACCCGGAACGTCATCTTCAGGTGCTCCGGCACCGCGGAAAGGTCCCAGTCCGCGTAGGGAACCGTGATCCCGCGCAGCGCCCGCAGCTCGCGGCCGACGACCTCCAGCAGCGGACCGTCCGAAGGCGACACTCGCGAAAGGACTTCCCGGGCCGTGTCCGGCGCCGGGACGAAGTTGCGCCGCAACGCCTTCGGCAGCGACTTGATCAGCTGCGTCACCAGTTCCGCGCGCAGGCCCGGCACCTGCCAGTCGAAGCCGTCCGGCGTCACCTGGTTCAGCACCGGCAGCGGGACGTGCACGGTGACGCCGTCGGCGTCCGCGCCCGGCTCGAACTGGTAGGTCAGCGTGAAGACCTGCGTGCCCTGCGTCCACGAGTCCGGGTAGTCGCCCTCGCGGACGCCGCCCGCGGTCTCGTTGATGAGCATGGACTTCTCGAACGACAGCAGGTCCGGCTGCTCGTGCCGCGCCTTCTTCCACCAGCTGTCGAAGTGGCGCACCGAAACGACGTCGGCCGGGACGCGGGCGTCGTAGAACTCGTACAGCGTCTGGTCGTCGACGAGGATGTCGCGCCGCCGCGCCCGGTTCTCGAGGTCCTCGACTTCTTCCAGCAGCGCCCGGTTTTCGGCGAAGAAGTGGTGGCGCGTCTGCCAATCGCCCTCGACGAGCGCGTGCCGGATGAACAGCGCCCGCGACAGCTCCGGGTCGATCCGGCCGTAGTTGACGCGGCGGTCGGCGATCAGCGGTACGCCGTAGAGCGTCACCCGCTCGGTCGCCATCACCGCGCCCTGCTTGCGTTCCCAGTGCGGCTCGGAATAGTTGCGCTTGACGACGTGCTGCGCGAGCGGTTCGACCCACTCGGGCTCGATGCGCGCGTTGACCCGCGCCCAGAGCCGGGAGGTCTCGACCAGTTCGGCCGACATCACCCAGCGCGGCTGCTTCTTGAACAGCGCCGAGCCCGGGAAGACACCGAACCGTGCGCCGCGCGCACCCAGGTAGTCGCCCTTCGCCGGGTCCTTGAGCCCGATGTGCGACAAGAGCCCGGCGATCAGCGAAGTGTGCACGCGCTGCGGGTCGACCGGGGTCGTGTTCGTGTTCAGCGAGATGCCGAGCGGCTTGGCCAGCTGGCGCAGCTGGCTGAAGATGTCCTGCCATTCGCGCAGCCGCAGGTAGTTCAGGTACTCGGTGCGGCACATGCGCCGGAACTGGTTGCCGGACAACGCCTTCTGCTGCTCGGCGACGTACTCCCAGAGGTTGAGGTAGGCGAGGAAGTCCGACGTCGGGTCGGCGAACCGCGCGTGCTGGGCGTCGGCCGCCTGCTGCTTCTCCGCCGGCCGCTCGCGCGGGTCCTGGATGGACAGTGCCGCCGCGATGATCATGACCTCGCGGACGCAGCCGTTCTTCGCGGCCTCCAGCACCATCCGGCCCATCCGCGGGTCGACGGGCAGCTGCGCGAGCTTGCGGCCGATGTCGGTGAGGGTGCGGTCGGAACCGGTGCTCGAAAACGCGCCGAGTTCCTGCAGCAGCCCGATGCCGTCGGTGACCTGACGGCGGTCCGGCGGCTCGACGAACGGGAACGCCGCGATGTCGCCGAGGCCGAGCGAGGTCATCTGCAGGATGACCGACGCGAGGTTGGTCCGCAGGATCTCCGGGTCGGTGAACTCGGGCCGGCTGTCGAAGTCCTCTTCGGAGTAGAGCCGGATGCAGATGCCGTCGGACGTCCGGCCGCAGCGGCCCTTGCGCTGGTTCGCCGACGCCTGCGACACGGGCTCGATCGGCAGCCGCTGCACCTTGGTGCGGTGGCTGTAGCGCGAAATGCGCGCGGTGCCCGGGTCGACGACGTACTTGATGCCCGGCACGGTCAGCGACGTCTCGGCGACGTTCGTCGCGAGCACGACCCGGCGTCCGGTGTGGGACTGGAAGATGCGGTGCTGCTCGGCCGCCGACAGCCGCGCGTACAGCGGCAGCACCTCGGTGTTGCGCAGGTTCGCCCGGTTCAGCACGTCGGCGGTGTCGCGGATCTCGCGTTCGCCGGAGAGGAACACGAGGATGTCGCCGGGGCCTTCGGCGCACAGCTCCTCGACGGCCTCGAGGATGCCCTGGGTCTGGTCGCGCTCGTCGTCGCCGTCGGGGTCGTCCGGGTCGACCAGCGGCCGGTAGCGCGTCTCGACCGGGTACGTCCGGCCCGAGACCTCGACGATCGGCGCGTCGTCGAAGTGCTTCGAGAACCGCTCGGGGTCGATCGTGGCCGAGGTGATGATGACCTTGAGGTCGGGGCGGCGCGGCAGCAGCTGCTTGAGGTAGCCGAGGATGAAGTCGATGTTGAGGCTGCGCTCGTGGGCCTCGTCGATGATGAGGGTGTCGTACTGGCGCAGCGAGCGGTCGGTCTGGATCTCGGCCAGCAGGATGCCGTCGGTCATCAGCTTGACCAGCGTGTCCTGCCCGGACTGGTCGGTGAACCGCACCTTGTACCCGACGGCGTCGCCGAGCTCGGTCTTCAGCTCGCTCGCGATCCGGTCGGCGACCGTGCGCGCGGCGAGCCGGCGCGGCTGGGTGTGCCCGATCTGGCCGCGGATTCCGCGGCCGAGCTCGAGGCAGATCTTGGGCAGCTGGGTGGTCTTGCCCGAGCCGGTCTCCCCCGCGACGATCACGACCTGGTGCTTGCCGATGGCGGCCGCGATCTCGTCCTTGAGCCTGCTGACCGGCAGCTCTTCGGGGTATTCGATCTTGGGGACGCTCTCCCGGCGCGACTGGATCCGCAGCTCCGCCTTGTCGACGTCGGCGGCGATCCGCGCCAGGGCGGCATCGCGGTCGCGAGCCTTGCGGGCACCGTCGAGCCGCCGGCGCAGCCGGTGCTCGTCGCGCGGCATCAGCTCGGGCAGTCGCGCACGCAGCGCTTCGAAGGGGGATGGCGTGGACATTCTCGGTCCAAGGATAGCCGTGCGTGACGACGCGGGCCTCCCAATATCCCCGCCGCGTGACGGGGCCCACCCGGCAAGCGCCCCAAGGCGGCCTTGGTTGCTCCACCCATGCCCCCGCCGCCACCCTCAACGGAGGCGCTTCGCGCCGCAGTGCTGATTCAACGCACCCAATGTGGCCTTCGGTGCGTCTCACGCACCGAAGGCCACATTGGGGCGCTTGGGACCTGCGCTCAGCCCTGCTGGTTCGGGTACTGCTGCTGGGCCTGCGGCTGCCCCTGGAACTGCTGCGGCTGACCCTGGTACGGCTGCTGCTGGCCGGGCGCCGGCGGCTGCTGGGCGAACTGCTGCTGCGGCTGCGGCGCGGACTTCGTGCGGCTGATCGCCACCGAACCGCCGATCAGCACCAGGCCGAGGATGCCCAGCCCGATGCCGAACGTCGGCTGCATGTCGCTGGCCCAGGACAGCAGGCGGAACTCGTAGTCGAACTGCTCGAGGACCAGCGAGCCGAAGCCGAGGACGGCGAACAGGATGCCGATGCGCATCATGATCGAAGACATGGAAAACCCCCAACGGGAAAAGGGAAACAGGAGCCGGCCGCCCCGACGGCCCGCGATGGGACTCGAAGATTAGCCGCCGGTTCCCGGGCTGTCCCCGGCTTTCCCGATTCGTTACCTCACGTCCGCTGGAGCGAGTCCGGGCCCAGGTCGGCGAGGGTGCGGTGGCCGGAAAGTCCCATGGTGAGGTCGAAGTCCGCCAGCAGGCTCCGCAGCACGTGCCGGACGCCGTCCTCGCCCGCGTGCGCCAGGCCGTACACCCACGGGCGGCCCACCAGCACCGCCCGCGCGCCCAGCGCGATCGCCTTGAGCACGTCCGCGCCGGTGCGCACGCCCGAGTCGAACAGCACCTCCAGGCGGTCGCCCACCGCCGCGACGATCCCGGGCAGCGCTTCCAGCGCCCCGATCGCGCCGTCGACCTGGCGGCCGCCGTGGTTCGAGACGATGACCCCGTCCATCCCGGCCTCCGCCGCGCGGCGCGCGTCCGCGACGTGCTGGATGCCCTTGAGCACGATCGGGCCGTCCCAGTGCTCGCGGAGGAACGGCAGCTGGTCCCACGTCCGGTCGGTGCCGGTGATCATGCCGATCCAGGTCAGGATCGCCGTGCCGCGGTCCTCCTCCGGCGTCTTCTGCAGCCGGGAGAGGAACACCGGGTCGGTGAACGGGACCGCGAGGCCCTCCCCCTGCAGGAACGGCAGGTACGACTGGTCCAGATCGGACGGTCGCCAGGCCAGCGTCCACGTGTCGAGCGTGACGACCAGCGCCGTGTAGCCGGCCGCCTTGGCCCGGGCCAGCAGGCTCGCGCAGACGTCCGGGTCGCCGGGCCAGTACAGCTGGAACCAGCGCGGGCCGTCACCGTTGGCCGCGGCGGCGTCCTCGATGCCGGTCGACGACGCCGTGGACAGGATGAACGGCAGCCCCACCGAGGCGGCCGCGCGGGCGGTGGCGGACTCGCCGTCCGGGTGGACGATCGACTGGACGCCGACGGGCGCGACGGCCACCGGCGCGGCCAGCCGGGTGCCGAGCACCGTCGTCGAGAGGTCACGGTCGGTCGCGCCGGTCAGCATCCGCGGCACGACGCGCCAGCGGTCGAACGCCTCGCGGTTCGCGCGGGCGGTCGCGCCGGAGCCCGCCGAGCCGGCGACGTAGGAGAACGGGCCGGGCGCCATGACCTCGCGGGCCGACTCCTCGAGCTTGGTCGCGTCGGTCGAGCACGGCGGCAGCACCCCACCGAGTCCCTGCAGGTAGAGCTCGTTCTGGTAGCTGCCGAAGCGTTCGGTCACGGCTTCCTCCTCGCGTTCGAGGGGGCACTGTACCCGCCGGTAACGGGCCCAGGCCGGGACGCGCCACATCGGCTGCATCGGCGGCCCGCCCGGCGGCCGGAACACGGGCCCGCGATCGCGGAACCCGAGCACTCCGCTCTCGCCGCAACACCGGGCCCACCCCGCCGGACGCAACCCCAGCCCACCGACAACGAACTCAAACCGGGACGCGCCACATCGGCTGCATCGGCGGCCCGCCCGGCGGGCGGAAAGCGGGCCCGTGGTCGCGGAACCCGAGCCGCCGGTAGAGGCGCGTGCTGTCCGGGGAGCTGGCCTCCAGGTACGTGGGCACGCCCTCGGCGTCGTAGCGGGCGAGGCCGTGTCCCAGCAGCCGCGCGCCGATGCCCTGGCGTTGCCGGCCGGGGCGGACGCCGATGAACTGCGCGTGCCAGTGCGGCTCGGCGGGCTCGAGCCTGGCCATCATGCCGAGCAGGACGTCCAGCCGCTGCTGCTCGGCCGGGTCGAGCCCGGGCACCGGCTCGTCGTCGCCCGCGCTGCCGGGCAGCCAGATCACCGCCGCGGAGTGGTCTTCGGTGACGTCGACGCTGCCCACGGCGAACCCGGCCTGGACGAGCTCGCGGAAGAACGCCGGGTGCGAGACGGTCCGGCGGCGCTCGTCGCCGGGGAACACCCAGCGGCTCATCGGGTCGTCCTGGAAGGCGGCGACCAGGATCGCGAGCACCGCGTCCAGCTCACGCGGTGAAGCCGCGCGGACGTCGCTCACCGCGTCTCCACCAGTTCGTCTTCGCGCAGCGGGCCGCCGATCGCCGCGTAGACGTCCGGACGGCGGGTGCGCAGCGCCTCGGCCCGCAGGAACCCGGCCAGGCCGGCGAGCACCAGCAGCCCCGGCAGGCCCCAGCGCAGCCACGGGATCGAGCCCGCCGGGCCGAGCAGGACGTCGAAGTTGGCGACGATCAGCACCAGGACCGCGGTCAGCGTCACCGCCGCGAGCGCGGGCGCGCCCGCGCGCCGCCACCACGTCTCCCGGCCGGGCCGGCGGCGGAAGAACCCGATGACCGACAGCGAAACCGCGACCATGATGATCGTGACGCCGGTCGACGCGGTGACGCCGGTCCACGTGAAGAGGTCGGTGAACGGGTCGCGGCCGGCCAGCGCGAACACCGAGACGACGACCAGGCCGATCGTGGTCTGGACCAGCGAGCCGCCGATCGGCGCGCCGGTGCGCTTGCTGGTGCGGCTCAGGCCGTCCGGCAGCAGCCCTTCCCGGCCCAGCGCGAAGAAGTACCGCGCGACGGCGTTGTGGAAGCTCAGCAGCGCGGCGCACTGGCTGGTCAGGAAGAGCACGTACGCGGTGTCGGCGAAGGCCGTGCCCAGGTACTGCCCGCCGAGCCCGAACAGCAGGCCCGGTCCTTCGGCGGCGGCCCGTTCGACGATGTGGTCCGGACCGGTCGCGACCGCCAGCCCGAGCGAGGACGCGATGTACAGCACGGCCGTCAGCCCGATCGCGACGTAGGTCGCGCGGCCGACGGTCCGGCGCGGGTCGCGGCACTCCTCGCCGTAGGTGGCGGCGCCTTCGAAACCGAGGAAAACCGCGATGGAGAAAGCGAAAACGGCGCCGACGCCCGCCGTGAACAGGCTCGACGGCGCCAGCGGGGTCAGCGCGTTCCCCGCTGGGTGGCTGAACATGGCGACGTTCAAAACGACGAGCACCACGACTTCGAGACCGAGCGCGACGCCGAGGACCTTCGCGTTGAGGTCGATCCGGAGCACGCCGCCGGCCCCGACGACGAGCACCATCAGCAGCGCGATCGGCCACCACGGCAGGTCCGTCCCGAACGTCGTGTTCAGCCAGGTGGACACGGACAGCCCGAACAGACCGAAGACGCCGGTCTGGATGGAGCTGTAGGCGAGCACCGTCACGTAGGCGACGGCCGTGCCCGCGGAGCGCCCGATCCCGTGCGCCACATAGGGGTAGAACGCGCCGGCGTTCGTGACGTACCGGCTCATCGCGGCGTACCCGACGCCGAACAGCGCGAGCACCGGCGCCAGGAGGACGAACGACAGCGGGACGCCGACGCTGCCGGTGACCGCGTACGTCGCCGAGACGCCGCCGGCGATCGCGTACAGCGGACCGGCCGCCGCGACGACGAAGAAGACGATCTGGGCGGCGCCGAGCCGCCTGGTGCCGAGGCCGCGCCCCGGCGTCTGGGTTCCCATGGACCTTTCCCCGCGCCTAGGTGATCTTGGTCGGCGGCGCCCCAGAGTAGGGGGTTCACACCGTGCGACGGTACGTCCGTTCGGGGTAAACGTGACGGCAGCGAATACGGCGTGCAGCCGGACCGCTATCTTCGGCATCCTCACCGCGACCGCCCAGGGGGCCGTTTTCCGTCATGCGCCGGCTCACCTTGGTGGATTCGTTCTTCTTCCTCGGCCACGACGAGTTCACCGGCCGCCCGGTGCTCAGCCGGACGTCGTTGGGCATCGGCCTGGCCGGCGCGGCGTTGTGCGACTTGCTGTTCACCGACCGGATCACGGTCGAGGACCGCAAGGTGCGCGCGATCGCCGCGCGGCCACCGGGCATTCCGACGGCCGATCACGTGTTTTCCGAAATTGTTTCGGAAACGGGGACGTACAGCGTCCGCGAGTGGGTGAACCACCTGCGCGCGGAACTGCCCTCGATCGCCGCGGACAATCTGGTCGCGCTCGGCCTCGTCCGGCGGACGCCGGTGTTGGTGCGCCGATTCCGCTACCCACCGGCGGACCTGCTGGTCTCGACGGCGGCGCGCAGCAAGGCGAGGGCGGCGGTGTTCGGCATCGACCGGCCCGACCCGCACGCGGCGTGCTTGGCGTTGCTGGCGTGGACGGCGGGCGTGGACGACCTGTGCGAGCCGGAGCTGGACCGGGCGCGGGTGCGGGCGTGGATGGAGGACACGCACCACGCGCTGCCACGCCGGATCGCGGACGTGGTCGCGGGGGTGGCCGCCGTGGCGGCGGCGGTCGTCTACACGGGGGATCGCAAGTAGCGGCGGCTCCGGCGCCCAAGCGACGTGAATGACTCATTCATGTCACCTGACGACAGGGCTCCGGCAAAGTCGTGGCCGCGCGGTCTGCCCGGCGTCGCGGCGATGCCATGAAAGGGTCGTTCATGTCGTCTGACGAGGTGAACGACCCTTTCATGACATATGGGCGACCGGATCGACCGCGCTGACCTGACTTTGCCGGGACCCTGTCACCAGACGACATGAATGAGTCGTTCACGTCACCGAACCGCCCGGCACCCTCCCTTACCCACGGGTAACCTGACCCCGTCCGCCGTCGACGTCCCCTGGAGAAGACATGCGCGCGTACGACGTGGTCCTGTTCGGCGCCACCGGCTTCACCGGCGGCCTCACCGCCGAATACCTCGCCCGGCACGCGCCCGCCGAGCTGCGCTGGGCCCTCGCCGGGCGTAACCGGAGCAAGCTCGAAGCCGTCCGCGCGCAACTCGCGACCATCGATGCCCGCTTCGCCACCCTCGACCTGCTCGTCGCCGACTCCGGTGAGCCCGCGTCGCTCAAAGCCGTCGCCGAGGCCACGAAAGTCGTCATCACCACCGTCGGCCCCTACCTCACCCAGGGCGAGCCACTGGTGGCCGCGTGCGCCGCCGCCGGGACCGACTACGTCGACCTCACCGGCGAACCCGAGTTCGTCGACCGCATGTACCTCGCCCACGACCGCCGCGCCCGCGAAACCGGTGCGCGGCTCGTGCACGCCTGCGGGTTCGACTCCATCCCGCACGACCTCGGCGCCTACTTCACCGTCAAGCAGCTCCCCGAAGGCGTGCCCCTCAAGGTCGACGGCTACGTCCGGGCCAGCGGGATGCCCTCCGGCGGCACGTTCCTCAGCGCGCTGACCATCATGTCCCGCCTCCCCGCCGGCGCCCGCGTCGCGAAGGAACGCGCGGCCGCCGAGCCGCGGCCGGCCGGGCGCTTCACCCGCGCGCCGCTCGGACGTCCGCACCGCGTCGCCGACGCCGGCTGGTGGGCGGTTCCGTTGCCCACCATCGACCCCGAGGTCGTCCGCCGGTCGGCCGCCGCGTCCGAGCGCTACGGACCCGACTTCACCTACCGGCACTTCGCCGCCGTCAAGCACCTGCCCGTGCTCGCCGGCGGCGTGCTCGGCGCCGGCGCGCTGCTCGCCGCGGCGCAGGTCCCGCCCGCGCGGCGCGGGCTCTCCCGGCTGCTGGCACCCGGCAACGGCCCGAGCCCGCAACGCCGGGCACGGTCGTGGTTCTCCGTGCGGTTCATCGGCGAGGGTGGCGGCGAACGCGTCGTCACCGAGGTGTCCGGCGGCGACCCCGGCTACGACGAAACGGCGAAGATGCTCGCGGAATCGGCGCTGTGCCTCGCCACGGACGAACTCCCGGAAACCGCGGGCCAGGTGACCACGGCGACCGCGATGGGCGACGCGCTCATCGACCGGCTCACCAAGGCCGGCCTGCGCTTCCACACCCGCTGACCGATTTCACACCGCCGCGGCGTGAAAGTTCGCCGCTGTGATGGATCTTCTGCCGCTCCCGCACCGCGATTAGCGTCGATCGGGTTCTCCCTTCCCCCATCGCGTTTTCGCAAGGAGCGTCATGAGATTGCCGCAACGGTTCGCCGCACTCGGCGGGGCGACGGCGGCGGGCATGGTGGTGGTCGGCATCGCCGTCGCCGCGCCCGCCCAGCCCGTCCCCGCACCGCCCCCCTCCGCCGCGCAGGCCCAAGCCAACGCCACGAGCGCCGCGGCCGGACTCGTCAACGCCCGGCCCGCCGCCCTGCACGCCGGCACGCACGACAAGTTCGTCCAGCGGGACGTGCGGTCGGCCAACGGCCTGTCGTACGTCGTCTACGACCGCACCTACGACGGCCTGCCCGTGATCGGCGGCGACCTCGTCATCGCCACCGACTCCGCCGGCGCCGTCAAGACCACCTCCGTCGCGCAGCAGCATGCCCTCGGCGACCTCGACGTCCACGGCGCAAAACTCACCGCCGCGCAAGCCGAAGCCGTGGCGCGCACGCAGGTCCGCGGGCCGAAGAGCCTGCCGGGCGGGAAGCTCGTCGTGGTCGCCGACGGCAGCGGGCGGCTCGCGTACGAGAGCAACGTCGAAGGCACCGACGAACACGGCGAGCCGAGCAGCCTGAGCGTCTACGTCGACGCCGTGGACGGGCGCGTGCTGCGGACGGTCCAGCACGTCGCCGCGGGCACCGGCACCGGCAAGTGGAACGGCCCGGCGCCGCTGCCGCTGAACACGACGAAGTCCGGCAGCACGTACTCGATGGCCGACCCGAACACGCCGAACCTGGACTGCCGCAACTACAACAGCGACTCCGTCCTCACCGGATCGGACGACAGCTGGGGCAACGGCACCGGCACGAACATCGAGACCGGCTGCGCCGACGCGCTGTTCGTCGCGCAGACCGAAAAGACGATGCTCACCGAATGGGTGGGCCGCAACGGGTTCACCGGAAACGGCGGCGCGTGGAAGATCCGCGTCGGCCTCGACGACGAGAACGCGTACTACTACAACTCGCGGCCCGCGTACGTGAACCTCGGCCACAACCCCAGCGGCGAGTGGGTCGGCTCGCTCGACATCCTCGGCCACGAGATGGGCCACGGCATCGACGACTACTCCGGCTCCGGCGGCTTCTCCGGCGGCGGCACGCAGGAGTTCATCGCCGACACCTTCGGGACGGCGACGGAGTTCTACGCGAACGAACCGGCCCAGTACGACCCGCCGGACTACGCGATCGGCGAAGAGGTCAACCTGGTCGGCACCGGCGCGATCCGGTACATGTACGACCCGTCGAAGGTCGGCGACCCGAGCTGCTACTCCAGCTCGACGCCGAACGCGGAGGTGCACAAGGCGGCCGGCCCCGGGGACCACTGGTTCTACCTGCTCGCCGAAGGCAGCAACCCGGCCAACGGGCAGCCGACGAGCTCGACGTGCAACGGCAGCACGCTGGCCGGCATCGGCATCCGCAAGGCGATCAACATCATGCACGGCGCGGTGCAGCTGAAGACGTCCGGCAGCAACTACCTGCGCTACCGGACGTGGACGCTGCAGGCCGCGAAGAACCTGTACCCGGACAGCTGCGCCGAATTCGACGCCGTGAAGGCGGCGTGGAACGCGGTGAGCGTCCCGGCGCAGTCCGGCGACCCGACGTGCACGGGCACCCCGCCGACCACGACGACCACGCCACCGACGACCACCACGACTCCGCCGGGCGGGTGCGGTGGGCAGCTGCTGCGGAACCCGGGCTTCGAGTCCGGCCAGGCGTCGTGGACCGACCCGAACACCACCATCGGCCAGTGGGGCAGCCAGGCGCCGGCGCGCTCGGGCAGCTACGACTCCTGGCTCGGCGGCTGGGGCTCGGCGCACACCGACACGCTCACGCAGTCCGTCACCATCCCGGCCGGCTGCCGGGCGAGCCTGACGTTCTGGCTGCGCGTGTGGACGGCGGAGACCGAGAACGTCGTATACGACAAGCTCGTCGTGTCCGCCGGCTCGACGACGCTGGCGACGTACTCGAACCTCGACCGCAACTCGGCCTACGTCCAGAAGACGCTCGACCTGTCTTCCTACGCGGGCCAGACGGTCGCGCTGAAGTTCGCCGGGACGGAGGACCAGTCGCTGCAGACGTCGTTCGCCGTGGACGACACCGGGGTCACCGTGAGCTGACCCCCACGGGGCCTGCCACCTACTTTGGTGGCAGGCCTCGTTGCGTCCGGTGCGTCCGGTATTCATGCTTACCCGAATGGATGCGCTCCCCGAGAACGACACTGACGACACCGAAGTCGTCGACGCGGTCCGGGAAGGGCCGTTCGACGTGGCGTTCGACCTGGCGATCCGGCACCGCGGGCTGAGCCTGGAGGCGCTGCAGCGGCGGATGGCGATCCGGGGCGCCCAGGTCAGCCTGGCCACGCTGAGCTACTGGCGCCGGGGCCGTCGCCATCCCGAGGGGCCGCGCTCGCTGCACGCGGTGGGCGTCGCCGAAGGGTGCCTCGGCCTGCCCGCGGCCGCGTTGACCAGCCTGGTGACGCGGCCCCGGGTGCGCCGGGCAGAGCCGTGGCCGGGCGGGGTCAGCCTGGCCAGCGCGCTCGGGTCCGAGCCGACGGAGCTGGCGTCGTGCGACGGCATCGACCTCGACGGCAACGCCCGGCTGGCGCTGGCGTCGGTGCACCAGCGGGCGACGCTGGGCGCGGACCGCACCGAGCGGTCGGTGCGCACGGAGCTGGTGGTGACCAGCCGCGAGGACGGCGTCGACCGCTGGGTGTCGTTCTTCCGGCCCCAGACGGGCGGCGGCCACCAGCCCGTGCTGCGGTCGGCGCGCTGCTGCCGCCCGGGCCGCGTCCGCCGCGACGCCGCGTCCGAGCTGGTGGCGCTGGAGCTGCGGTTCGACTACCCGCTGCGGGCGGGCGAGACGTACGTGTTCGACTTCGAGTTCGCGTACGACGGGACGCCGCCGGAGACGAGCTACCTGCAGTTCGGCGTGCGCGCCCCGGCCCGGCAGATCATGCTGCAGGCGTGCTTCGACCCGGCGGCGGTGCCGGTGCGGTGTTACCGGTACGACGGCGAGGCTTCGGCGGACCGGCCCGAGCTGCCGGTGGGTCCGAGTTTTACGAGCCACATCGCGGTGCTGGACGCGCAGCCGGGCGTCTACGGCATGTGCTGGGAGTGGGACTGACCGATCTCGTAGTCCGCTTCGTCGAACGCGCCGACCCGCGACCGCAACCGGCTCGTCGAAAACGGCCAGCTGAAGCTGTTGCGCCCGTTGACATCCGTGTAGTAGCTCGAACACCCGCCGGACTGGTAGACCGTCCCCGGCAGCGCGGCCTGGACCTCCGCGTTGAACGCGTCCTGGACCGCCGGCCGCACCGACACCGACGTCCACCCCGAACGCAGCGTCCGCGTCACCGCCGAAACCGTGTGGCGCAGCTGGGCCTCCAGGATCATGAACGCCGACGAATGCCCGGTGCCGAGGCTCGGGCCCAGCAGCAGGTACAGGTTCGGGAACCCCGCCACCGTCGTCCCCGCGTACGCCCGCGGGCTGCCCTTCCAATGGTCGTCCAGGCTCCGGCCGTCGCCGTCGAAGACGCGCGACGACACCGGCATGTCGAGGATGTGGAAGCCCGTGCCGAAGATGATCGCGTCGACTTCGGCGGAAGAACCGTCCGCGCCGAGCACCCGGCTGCCCTCGAGAGCGCGCACCGCCGTCGGGTGAACGTCCACATGGGACTGGGTCAGCGAGCGGTAGTACGTATTGGACATCAGCAACCGCTTGCAGCCCAGCGTGTAGTCCGGCGTCAACGCCCGGCGCAGCGCCGGATCGCGCACGGCCACCCGCAAGTGCGCGAGCCCGATCTTCTGCACCTGCCGCAGCAGCCACGGGTGCCGGAACCCGAAACCGAGCGTCTCCATCGCCCCGTACTCCGCGCTGCGCAGCGCCCGTTGCAGCGCCGGGAACCGCCGCAGCAGGAACCGTTCGACGCCCGGGACCGCGTGGTCGGGCTTCGGCAGCACCCACTGCGCCGTTCGCTGGAACAGGTGCAGCCGTCCCACCTCAGGGACGATCCGCGGGACGAACTGAACCGCCGACGCGCCCGTGCCGATCACCGCGACCCGCTTGCCCGTGAGGTCGTAGTCGTGGTTCCACCGCGCGGAGTGGAAGACCTCGCCCGGAAAGCCGCCGAGGCCCGGCAGGTCCGGAATCAGCGGCTCGTGCCACGGGCCGGTACCGGCGACCAGGACCCGCGCGGAATACGGGCCGCGCGTCGTATCGAGTTCCCACCGGGAGCCGGTCCACTGCGCCCGCGTCACCTCCACGCCGTAGCGGATCTTCGCCGCGACGCCGAACCGCGACGCCGTGTCCGCCAGGTACGCCCGGATCTCGGCCTGCCCGGCGAACGCCCGCGTCCACCCGGGATTCGGCGCGAACGAGTACGAGTACAGCGCGGACGGGACGTCGCAGGCGCAGCCGGGATAGGTGTTGTCGCGCCAGGTTCCGCCGAGCGAGCCGGCCTTCTCCAGCACGGCGAGGTCGTCGACGCCGGCCTGGCCCAGCCGGATGGCGGCACCGAGCCCGGACGCCCCGGCGCCGACGACGAGGACCGCGAAGTGGCGTTGCTCCATTTTCGGAGACTAGCAGTATCTCAATACTGACGGTACCCCGATTCCGGACCTGGCTAGAGTGACCCCATGGCCCGACTCACCCGCGCGGAAAGCCAGGCACGCACCCGCGAGCAGCTGATCGAGACCGCCAAGCTGCTCTTCCTGCGCGACGGCTATTCGGTGACGTCGCTGGAGAAGGTCGCGGACGAGGCCGGCTACTCGAAGGGCGCGGTGTACTCGAACTTCCGCAACAAGGACGAGCTCTGCCTCGCCGTCCTCGACCGGATCCACGACGAGCAGGTCGCGCTGATCGCGGAGGCGCTCGTCGGCGCCGAGGGCGTCGAAGACCTGCTCGCCGCGTTCCAGACGTGGGCCGAGCGCAGCATCGGCGACGAAGCCTGGACGGCCCTGGAGGTCGAGTTCGCCACGAACGCGCGGCGCAACCCGCAGGTCCGCGCCGAACTGGCCGCGCGGGACAAGGCCATCCGCGACAGCATCGCCGGCCTGCTCAGCGGATACGCCGAGCGCTTCGGGATCACGCTCCCGATGTCGGCCGACGACGCCGCGACCGCGTTGCTCAGCCTCGGCATCGGCCTCGGCGTGCAGCGGGCCATCGACCCGACGATCCCGGTGAACGTGCTGCCGGACGTCATCCGCATCTTCACCGGGGCGCGCTGAGCACCTCGGCCCCGCCGAAACGACATGAATGAGTCATTCACGTCGTCAGGCGACATGAATGAGTCATTCACGTCGTCGCCGCGACCGTCCTTTGCGGACCCCGCCGGGTGGTCTGGACCGTTCACGAACATGAACGAATTCCGCCTCTTGTGGACCGTGCTGACTCTTCGCTACCGTGTCGCTACGCCGCAGCTCCACCCGCCTCACCCGTACCCGCCGTGATCCCCCACGGCGCACCCCGCGGAAAGGGTCTCCACCCATGAGCAAGAAGTTGCGGCCGGTCGTCATCGGCGCGCTCGGCGCGGCCTCCGTCGCCGCCCTCGTGATCACCACCCCCGCGCTCTCCTCGGCGGCACCCGCGCCACTCGCGACGCCGAGCGCGACCGCCCTCGCCGTCGGCGACCTGTCGGCCCCGGCGAAGAAGGAGATCGCGATGAAGCTGGTCTCCAGCGCGGAAAACTCGTCGCTGGACTGGAAAGCCCAGTACAAGTACATCGAGGACATCGGCGACGGCCGCGGGTACACCGCCGGCATCATCGGGTTCTGCTCCGGCACCGGCGACATGCTCGAACTCGTCGAGGCCTACACGGACTCCGTGCCGGACAACCCCCTCGCGAAGTACCTTCCCGCGCTGCGCAAGGTGAACGGCACCGACTCCCACGCCGGCCTCGGCTCGGCGTTCGAAAGCGCCTGGAAGCAGGCCGCGGCCACCACCGCGTTCCAGACCGCGCAGAACAACGAGCGCGACCGCGTGTACTTCAACCCGGCGGTCAGCCAGGGCAAGTCCGACGGCCTCAGCAACCTCGGCCAGTTCGCCTACTACGACGCGATCGTCATGCACGGCCCCGGCGACAGCTCCGACAGCTTCGGCGGCATCCGCAAGGCCGCGATGAAGAAGGCGAAGACCCCGGCCCAGGGCGGCGACGAAGCGACGTACCTCAAGGCGTTCTTCGCCGCCCGCAAGGTGATCATGAAGCAGGAAGAGGCGCACGCCGACACCTCGCGCGTCGACACCGAGCAGCTGAAGTTCCTCAACGACGGCAACTTCGACCTGCACACCCCGCTCAAGTGGAAGGTCTACGGGGACTCTTACACGATCAACTGACGCATCCGGCGTGGCGCCGTTAGGCTCTCCGGCATGCGCAGGAGATCCCTCGGTGCCACGCTGGCCGCGGCCGCGCTGCTGACCAGCGGGGCCGCCGTGCCGGACCAGCCGGAGCCGCAGCAGCGGATCACCGTGCGAGCCGACTCGGCGGGCGCGACCACCGCCGTCCTCACGGCGTGGCAGCGCACCGGCGGCGAGTGGGCGAAAACGTACGGCCCGATCCCGGCGCACGTCGGGAAGAACGGCGTCGGCACGGCGAGCGAGTCGACGTCCCACACCCCGGCCGGCGTGTGGCCGCTCACCGAAGCGTTCGGCACGCGGCCCGCGCGGACCCGGCTGCCCTACCGCGAGGTCACCACCTCGGACTGGTGGGTCTCCGACGTCGGTTCCCCTTACTACAACACGCATTTCTCCTGCGCCCCCGGCACGTGCCCGTTCGACGAAGCCGCCGGCGAGAACCTCGGCGCGGCGGGCGCGGTCTACGCCCGGGCCGTCGTCATCGACTACAACCGGACGCCGGTGGTGCCGGGCGCGGGCTCGGCGTTCTTCCTGCACGTCACCGACGGGAAACCGACCGCGGGCTGTGTCGCGATCGCCGGCCCGGACCTGGAGGCGATCCTGGGCTGGCTCGATCCGGCGAAGCACCCCGTCATCGAGATCAGCGGCTGAGCAGCTCCTCCGCCGTGCGGGTGTTGATGATCCGCTCCGGCCCGATGCCCGCCTTGACCGCGCGCTCGCAGCCGTAGGGCTGCCAGTCGAGCTGGCCCGGCGCGTGCGCGTCGCTGTCGATGGCGAACTCGCAGCCGATCTCCGCGGCCAGCTTCAGCAGCCGCATCGGCGGGTCGAGCCGTTCGGGGCGCGAGTTGATTTCGACCGCGACGCCGTTCTCGCGGCACGCCGTGAACACCGCCTCGGCGTCGAACTCCGACTCGGGACGACCGCGGCCGACGACGAGCCGTCCGGTGCAGTGCCCCAGGACCCGGACGTGCGGGTTCCGGACCGCCGCCAGCATCCGCCGGGTCATGTCGCGAGCCGGCATCCGCAGCTTCGAGTGCACGCTCGCGACGACGAGGTCCAGCTGCCCCAGCAGCTCCTCTTCCTGGTCGAGGGCGCCGTCGTCGAGGATGTCGACCTCGATGCCGTGCAGCAGCCGGAAGGGCGCCATGAGCTCGTTCGCCTTGGCGACGATCTGCATCTGCGTCCGCAGCCGGTCCGGCGACAGCCCGTTCGCGACGGTCAGCCGCGGCGAGTGGTCGGTCAGCACCATCCACTCGTGCCCGACGTCCCGGCCCGCGACGGCCATCTCCCCGATCGAGCTGCCGCCGTCCGACCAGTCCGAATGCGTGTGGCAGTCCCCGCGCAGCGCCGAGCGCAGCGGTTCGCCGTCCGGCAGCTTCTTCTCGACGATCTTCGACCGGTACGCGGGATCACGGCCGGCCAGCGCGTCCTCGATGACGCCGGCGGTGGCCTTCCCGATACCGGGCAGGGACGTCAGCGTGCCGTTCTCCGCCATCGAGGCCAGCTGCGAAGCTTCGGTCTTGTCGACGGTCGCGGCCGCGTTCCGGAACGCGCGCACGCGGTAGGTCGGCTCCCCCGCGCGTTCGAGCTGGAACGCGATCTCCCGCAACGCCCATGCCGGATCCATGGACTCTTTCCTACCCCCTCCGGGGCAGTTCGTGCAGCTCGACGTCCGTCAGCGTGCCGTTCTCGATCCGGGCCGTCTGGTAGGTGCAGAACGGCTGACGACGGCGGTCGGTCGGCGAACCGGGGTTGAGCAGCCGCAGCCCGGCGGGGGTCGTCGTGTCCCACGGGATGTGGCTGTGCCCGAAGACGAGCACGTCGGTGTCCGGGAACTGCGCGTCGCACCGCTGCTCACGGCCCTGCTTCGAGCCCGTTTCGTGGATGACGGCCAGGCGGACGCCGTCCAGGTCCGCGCGCGCGACCTCGGGCAGCCGCGCCCGCAGATCCGCGCCGTCGTTGTTTCCGTACACGCCGATCAGGCGCTTGCTGCGCGCTTCGAGCTCGTCCAGCAGACCGACCTCGACCCAGTCGCCGGCGTGCACGACGACGTCCGCCGCCTCGACCTCGTCCCACACCCGCGCAGGCAGCTCGCGGGCGCGGGCCGGCAGGTGGGTGTCCGAGATGAGCAGCAGCCTCATCCGATGGCCTTGAGGACCCGCTCGAGGAAGCCGCCGATGTGGTCTTTGAGCAGCGCCGCGGCGCCCTCGGCGTCACCCTTCTTGGCCGCCGCGAGCACGGCCTTGTGCTCGGTCCACTCCTTCTTCCAGCTGGGGTTGGCTTCCCAGCCGACGACGCTGATCAGGGCCGCGCGGTCCTTGAGGTCGTCGAGGATGCTGACCAGCAGCGGGTTGCCGCAGCCGCGGTAGAGCGCGCGGTGGAACCGGCGGTTGAGCAGGCTCAGCGCGGCCTGGTCCTTGTCCGCGATGGCCGTCGACGCTTCTTTAAGCGCCTCGGCCGCGTCTTCCAGCAGTTCGGGGTCGCGCCGCTCGACGGTCCGCCGGACGGCTTCCGGTTCCAGGACCATCCGCACGTCGTAGACGGACTTCGCGAGCTCGGCGTCGACCGTGACCACCGAGGCGCCCTTGTACGGGCTGAACGTCACCAGGCCCGAATTGGACAGCACCTTGAGCGCCTCGCGCACCGGCGTCTTCGACACGCCGAGCCGCGCGGCCAGCTCCGCTTCGACGAGCGGCTGGCCGGGCACGAGCTCCCGGGTCAGGATGCCGCGCCGGATCTCCTCCAGGACCACTTCGGTCCGGGAGGCGGGCAGGCTGAACGTCCCGGTCATGGTCGCTCCCTCGCGTCGTGTCGGAACCCATTCAACCAGGCCCGCGAGATCATATATCAGATGCCATACTGGATCGCATGAAACTGGGTCCCCGAAAGACGCCCGAGGAGCTCCGCAGCCACCGGTGGTTCGGCGGCGACGAACTGCGCAACTTCAGCCACCGCGCCCGCGGCCGCCAGCTCGGCTACAACCCGGAAGAGCACCTCGGCAAACCGGTCATCGGCATCCTCAACACGTGGTCGGACATCAACCCGTGCCACATGCACCTGCGGGAACGCGCCGAGCAGGTCAAGCGCGGCGTCTGGCAGGCCGGCGGCTTCCCGCTGGAGTTCCCCGTCGCGACGCTGTCGGAGACCTACCAGAAGCCGACGCCGATGCTCTACCGCAACCTCCTGGCCATGGAGACCGAGGAGATCCTGCGGTCCTACCCGATCGACGGCGCCGTCCTGATGGGCGGCTGCGACAAGACGACGCCGGCGCTGCTGATGGGCGCCGCGAGCGCGGACCTGCCCGCGATCTTCGTGCCGGCCGGGCCGATGCTGCGGGGCCACTGGCGCGACGAGGTCCTCGGCAGCGGTACCGACATGTGGAAGTACTGGGACGACAAGCGGGCCGGGCTGATCGGCGACGCCGAAATGTCCGAACTGGAGCGCGGACTGGCCCGCTCGCCGGGGCACTGCATGACGATGGGGACGGCGTCGACGATGACGTCCGCCGCCGAGGTGCTCGGCATGACGCTGCCGGGTGCGGCGTCCATCCCGGCCGTCGACTCGGCCCACCACCGGATGGCCGCGGCGAGCGGCGCGCGGATCGTCGAAATGGTCTGGGAAGACCTGACGGTCGGCCGGATCCTGGACAAGACCGCCTACGAAGACGCGATCACCACCGTGCTGGCGCTCGGCGGGTCGACCAACGCCGTGATCCACCTGATCGCGATGGCCGGGCGCAGCGGGATCCCGGTGAGCCTGGCCGACTTCGACGCCATCGCGCGGCGCGTGCCCGTGCTCGCGAACGTCCGCCCGGGCGGCGCCTGGCTGATGGAGGACTTCTACTACGCGGGCGGGCTGCCCGGCCTGCTGTCACGGCTGACCGACCTGCTGCACACCGACCGGGTGACCGTCACCGGCCGCACCCTCGGGGCCGACCTCGAGGCCGCGCGGGTGCACGACGACGACGTCATCCGGCCGCGCGACAACCCGGTGGCGGCCGAGGGCGGGGTCGCCGTGCTGCACGGCAACCTGGCGCCGTCGGGCGCGGTGATCAAGCACATCGCGGCCGAGAAGCACCTGCTGACGCACACCGGCCCGGCCGTCGTTTTCGAGGACTACGCGGACCTCAAGAAACGGATCGAGAACCCGGCGATCACCGCGGACTCGGTGCTCGTGCTGCGCGGCTCCGGCCCGCTCGGCGGCCCCGGCATGCCCGAGTACGGGATGCTGCCGATCCCGAAGCACCTGCTCGAACAGGGCGTGCGCGACATGGTCCGGATCTCCGACGCGCGGATGAGCGGCACGAGCTACGGCGCGTGCGTGCTGCACGTGGCCCCCGAGTCCCACGTCGGCGGGCCGCTGGCGCTGGTCCGCGACGGCGACCCGGTCACCCTCGACGTGCCGGCCCGCGTCCTGCGGCTCGAGGTGTCCGATGAGGAGCTCGCGCGACGGCGTGCCGAGTGGACGGCGCCGGCGCCGCGGTTCGAACGGGGTTACGGCGCGCTCTACAGCGAACACATCACGCAGGCCGACGAAGGCTGCGACTTCGACTTCCTGGCGCGGGCAGGCCACAACCCGGAACCCGACGCGGGTTGACCGTTCCGTGACCGGTTCATCCCCCGTTAGGGCGAGTCGTACGGCTTGTCCGGGTGCCCCGTACGCTGAGCCCGTCACCGGCGCGTTCCGGTGCCGCGTTGAAGGGGTGGAGAGTTGCCGTACGAACCGCGCTGGCCCGAGTCACACGGTGAGCAGACGGACGTCCTGCCGGTCGTCCGGCCCGAGCCGGAGCCGGACCCTCCCAAGAAGCGCGATCTGCGCAAGGCCGGCTGGATCGCGGGTGGGGTCTTCGGCCTGCTCGTCGTGGTCTACGGGGTCGACCTGCTGGTCAGCCAGGGCAGCGTCCCGCGCGGCGTGACCGTGGCCGGCGTCGACGTCGGCGGCATGGACCGCGCCGCGGCCGAGCAGGAGCTGCGCGGGCAGATCGAGCCGCGGCTGACGCGGCCCCTCGCCGTCACCGCGGGCGACGTCCAGGGCACCCTCTCGCCGACGGCCGCCGGGCTGGGCCTCGACTGGCCGAAGACCCTCGACCAGGCCGGCGAGCAGCCGCTGAACCCGTTCACGCGCCTGGCGTCGCTGTTCTCCAGCCGCGAAGTCGGCGTCGTCAGCGAAGCCGACGACGCCAAGCTCGCCGCCGCGCTCGACGGCCTTCGCGGCCAGGTCGACCGCGAGCCGGCCGAAGGCACCGTGAAGTTCGAGGGCGTGAACCCGGTCGCCGTGCCGCCGAAGCCCGGGCAGAAGCTCGACGTCGAAGCCGCCAAGGCCGCCGTCGTCGAGAAGTGGGCCGGCGGTGCGGCCCTGGCACTGCCGGTCACCAGCACGCCGGTCAAGACGACGCCCGAAGGCGTCCAGGCCGCGCTCGACCAGTTCGCGCGCCCCGCCGCCTCGGGCCCGCTGGTCGTCAAGGGCGAGGGCAAGAACGCCACCGTGAAGCCGGAGGCGATCGCCGCGGCGATCACGTTCGAACCGGCCGAGGGCGGCGGGCTGACCCCGAAGATCGACAACGCCAAGATCGCCGAAGCCGCCGGGCCGCAACTGAAGTCCACCGAGAAGGAGGGCAAGGAGGCGACCATCGTCTTCGAGGGCGGCAAGCCCACGGTGGACCCCTCCACCGACGGCCGGACCATCGACTGGGACCCGAGCCTCAAGCCGCTGCCCGACGTGCTGAAGAAGACCGACGGCCGCGAGGTGCCGGCGATCTACAAGGACGCGCCGGCGAAGGTGACGACCGAGCAGGCGAACCAGCTGGGCGTCAAGGAGGTCGTCGGCGAGTTCACCACCGGCGGCTTCGCGCCCGACTCCGGCACCAACATCCGCGTCGTCGCGCAGAAGGTCAACGGCGCCATCGTCAAGCCCGGGGAAACCTTCAGCCTCAACGGGTTCACCGGCCCGCGCGGCAAGGCGCAGGGGTACGTCGAGGCCGGCGTGATCAAGGACGGCGCCCCGGGCCGCGAGGTAGGCGGCGGCATCTCGCAGTTCGCGACGACGCTGTACAACGCGTCCTACTTCGCGGGCATGAAGGACGCGGGGCACAAGGAGCACAGCTACTACATCAGCCGCTACCCCGCCGCGCGCGAGGCGACGGTGTTCCAGAACCCGAACGGCTCCAGCGTCATCGACCTCAAGTTCACCAACGACTCGCCGACCGGCATCGCGATCCAGGCGATCTGGACGCCGTCGTCGATCACGGTGAAGCTGTGGGGCACCAAGCGCTACACCGTCGAGTCGATCCCCGGCGGCCGCTCGAACCCGAGCGACCCGCAGCCCAAGGCGGGCCCGGCGGAGAACTGCCACGCGTCGAACGGCGCGCCCGGGTTCACCACGACCGACACCCGCGTGCTCAAGGACGCCGCCACCGGCCGCGAAGTGAGCCGATCGACCCGGACCGTCCACTACAACCCGCAGCCGAAAATCACCTGCGGACCAGCCCAATGACCTCCTAACGGCCGTTCACGCTGGGCGTCCGCGCCGGTACCGTGGGTCGCCATGGCGGTGCGCGCGGTCGGCTTCCGGGACGTCCTCGCGGTGGCCGAGTTCCGGGCGCTGTTCTCCGCGCAGCTGGTCTCGGTCACCGGTGACCAGCTCGCGCGGGTCGCGCTGTCGATCCTGGTCTACGACCGGACGAACTCGCCGGGCTGGGCCGCGCTGACGTACGCGCTGACGTTCCTGCCGGACCTCGTGGGCGGGCCGCTGCTGTCCGGGCTGGCCGACCGGCACCCGCCGCGGGCGGTGATGGTCTCCGCCGACGTGCTGCGCGCGCTGGCGGTCGCCGTGATGGCGTGGCCGGGCCTGCCGCTGCCGGCGGTCGCGGCCCTGCTGATCGGCGTCCAGCTGGTCAACCCGGTGTGGAGTTCCGCGCGGGCGGCCCTGCTGCCGCAGGTGCTGCCCGGCGAGACGTTCGTGCCGGGGATGGGCCTGCTGATGATGCTGGTGCAGGCGGGCCAGGTCGCCGGGTTCGCGCTGGGCGGGCTCCTGGTGGCGGCCATCGGCACCGGCGGCGCGCTGCTCGCGGACGCGGCGAGCTTCGCGGTGTCGGCGCTGTTCCTGGTCACCGGCGTCCGGTCCCGGCCGCCGCGCGAGTCGTCCGGCGTCCGCTGGTGGCGGCACGTGCGGGCGGGCTGGACGGTGGTCGTCGGCGACCGGCGCCGGCTCGCGCTGGTGGCGCTGGGGTGCGTGTCGGGGATCTACATCGCGGGCGAGGCGATCGCGGCGCCGTACGCGGCGGAGCTGGGCGGCGGCGCGGTGGTCGTCGGGCTGCTGCTCGGGACGTACGCGCTGGGGAACGTGCTCGGGATGGCGGCGTTGTCGCGGATCCCGTCCCCGCAGCGGGCCCGCCTGCTCGGGCCGCTGGCGGTGCTGGCGTGCGCGGCGCTGCTGGGATGCGCGCTGCGCCCGAACCTGGCGGGCACGCTGGCGCTGCTGACGTTGTCCGGAGTGGCCGGTTCGTACAACTTGATCGCCAACACGACGTTCGTCCAGCTGACGCCGGACGCCCAGCGGGCGCAGGCGTTCGGGTTCGCGTTGACGGCGTTGCGGGTGTCGCAGGGGCTGGGCGTGGTGCTGGCGGGGGTCGCGGCCGAGCGCGTGGCCGCGCACGGCGTGGTGGCCGGCGCGGGCGCGATCGGCGTGGTGGCCGCCTTGGGGGCGGCTTCGCTGTGGCGGCGGGCGCAACCGGAGTCCCGGTGACCGGCCTTGCGGGCCGGTCACCGGGTTTTGCTCAGGACCGGGTCCAGTCCGTCGGGCACTGCGGCAGCGCTGGCGAGACGCCGGGGCGGGTCCAATCGGTCGGGAGCTCGCGGACGGTCCAGTCGGTGGGCAGTTCGCGGGCCGTCCAGTCGGTCGGCAGCTGCCGCGGCGTCCAGTCCGTCGGGATCGCGCGGGTCCAGTCGGTGGGGAGCTGCCGGGTCCAGTCGGTCGGCCGCTGCGCGCGGCGCCGGGACGGGACGATGTTGGCGTTGGGCAGGAAGTGCGACATGATTTCTCCTGTTCGTGAGGGATCTTGCACGGTGCGTGACCGGACGGTAGCCCGACCAGCCTAGTGACACACCGCGTTCATTCGATTACAGTGACGATTTCCGCGAAGAAGTCCGTCCTGAGAAGAGGGGCGTTTCGTGGGATTGTCCGGGTCCCAAGGGCGAAAGCCCAGCTCAGAACGTCCACGATCAGGTCTCCGTACGTGGGCGATGTGGAAGCTGAACACTCCGGTGCTCGGCTATGTCCTCATCGTCGACGCTCTGGCGTTGATCGCGGTCGTCGCCACGGCCGCGCTCGTGCCGATCACCACCCAGGCGGTGCTCTGGTGTGGACTGATCCTCGCGGGCGAGATCGTGCACCTCGAAGCGGCGCAACGCATCGAGCGCATCCGCGAGCTGGCCGCGGACGGCCGGCCGCACATGCACCTGCAGTCGATCTGGATCTTCGCCGGGCTGCTCCTGCTGCCGCCGCCGTTGGCCACGCTCGTCATAGTCGTCAGCTATGCCCATTCCTGGGTCCGGGTGTACAAACGCCGCGGCGTGATTCACCGGAAAGTGTTCTCCGGGGCCACGGTCATCCTCGCCTGTTTCGCCGCGGGCGCCGTGCTGTCGGCCGGCACCGGGCACCTGGCGCCGTACGTGCCGTACCTGGACGGGTTCGGCGGGATGGCCGCGCTGCTGCTGTCCGGGATCGTCTACTTCGGGCTCAACTACGTGCTGGTGATCCTGGCGATCCTGATGAGCAACCCGGGCAAGCCGCCGCGGCAGGCGTTCGGGAACCCGTCGGACGTGCTGATCGTGCTGGCCGCGGTCGGTGTCGGCTGCGGGATCGCGCTGGTGATGACGGTCCGGCCGTGGCTGCTGCCGGTGCTCATGGTGACGCCGGTGGCGCTGCACATCGGCCTGCTGCTGCCGCAGTTCCAGGCGGCCGCGCGCACCGACTCCAAGACGGCGCTGCTCGCGCCCGAGTTCTGGGTGCAGCTGGCGCGCAACGAGCTGGCCCGCGCCGCCGAACTGGCGTCGACGGCGGGCGTGCTGATGATCGACATCGACCACTTCAAGGCCATCGACGACGGCAACGGCCACCTGGCGGGCGACGAGGTACTGCGCGCGATCGCGGCGGCGATCCAGCACTCGGTCCGCGGCGGCGACTACGTCGGCCGCTTCGGTGGTGACGAGTTCGTGGTGCTGCTCCCGGGCGCGACGAGCGCGGAGATCGTGTCCATCGCGGACCGCATCCGCGCGGCGATCGCCCGCATCGAGGTCCCGGTCCCGGTGATCCGCCCGGGCAAGCCCGAGGTGATCGACGGCCTGACGGCGTCGATCGGCGCGGCGGTGTACCCGGAAACGGCGCAGGAGTACACGATCCTGCTGCAGGCGGCGGACGACGCGGTGTTCGCGGCGAAGGCGGCGGGCCGCGACCGGGTCGTCCTGGCCACCCCGCACACGGAACTCATCCGCCCCGAAATCCCCGACACGCTCTGACCCGGCCCCGAGCGCCCCAATGTGGCCTTCGGTGCGTCAGACGCAACCAAGGCCACATTGGGTGCGTCAGACGCAACCAAGGCCACATTGGGGCGCTCGGGTCAGGGCAGGGTGGCGAGCGAATTCTCGAGGGTGGCCGCGGACAGTTCGTTGTCCACCATGTCCCCCGCCAGGTAGGCGCCGTACGCCGGCAGGTCCAGGTGCGCGTGGCCGCACAACGCCGTGAGGATGACCTTCTCCTCACCCGTTTCCTTGCACCGCAACGCTTCCTGGATGCACGCGGCCAAAGCGTGCGTCGGCTCCGGCGCCGGGATGATGCCCTCGGACCGCGCGAACCGCACGCCCGCCGCGAAGCACTCCTGCTGCCCGATCGCGATCGCCTCGATCAGGCCGAGCTCGTAGATGTGCGAGATCAGCGGTGACATCCCGTGGTAGCGCAGGCCGCCCGCGTGGATCGGGTCCGGGATGAACTCGTGGCCGAGCGTGTGCATCTTGAGCAACGGCGTGAGCCCGGCCGTGTCGCCGAAGTCGTAGGCGTACTTCCCCCGCGTGAGTGACGGGCACGCCGCCGGCTCCACCGCGCGGATCACCGGGTCCATCCGGCCGGCCAGCTTCTCCCGCAGGAACGGGAACGCGAGCCCGCCGAAGTTCGAGCCGCCGCCGGTGCAGCCGACCAGGACGTCCGGGGTGTCCCCGGCCAGCTCGAACTGCTTGAGCGCTTCCTCGCCGATGATCGTCTGGTGCAGCAGGACGTGGTTGAGCACGCTGCCCAGCGCGTACCGCGCGTCCGGGTCCTGCGCCGCCTGCTCGACCGCTTCGCTGATCGCGATGCCGAGGCTGCCGGTCGAGTCGGGGTGCTCGGCGAGGATCGCCTTGCCGGACTCGGTCAGCTCGGACGGGCTCGGGTGGACCGTCGCGCCGAACGTCTCCATCATCAGCTTGCGGTAGGGCTTCTGGTCGTAGGACGCCCGGACCTGCCAGACCTCGCACTCGAGCCCGTACTGGGCGCAGGCGAACGCGAGCGCGCTCCCCCACTGGCCGGCGCCGGTCTCGGTGGTCAGCCGGGTGACGCCTTCGGCCGCGTTGTAGAACGCCTGCGGCACGGCGGTGTTCGGCTTGTGCGAGCCGACCGGGCTGACGCCTTCGTACTTGTAGTAGATCCGCGCCGGCGTGCCGAGCGCCTTCTCCAGCCGCCGCGCCCGGTACAGCGGCGACGGCCGCCAAAGCCGGTAGACCTCCCGGACCTCCTCCGGGATGTCGACATAGCGATCAGTCGTCACTTCCTGGGCGATGAGCGCCTGCGGGAAGAGCGGCGCGAGGTCGTCCGGCCCGACGGGCTCGCGGGTGCCGGGGTGCAGCGGTGGCGGGGGCGGCTCCGGCAGATCGGGGATGACGTTGTACCACTGGGTCGGCAGATCGTCTTCGTCCAGGACGTACTTGGTCTTCTCGGCCATCGAGCCTCCTTGGTCGGCACCTCAACTTAGGACGCTCTCGGCCGCGGAGCCAGTACGGTGACCGGGTGGGGAACTACGTCCTGCTCGACGCACCGTCCAACCTGGGCCTCCGCCCGCCGACCGAGGGCGCGGTGCCCGGCTGCTACAAGACGCCCGGCGTGCTGCGCGACCTCGGGATCCTGGACCGCCTGGGCGCGTCCGACGGCGGTGTCGTGACGCCGGGGCGGTACGTCGGCACGTGGTCGCCGGGCGACGGCGTCCGCAACTCGGCGGCCATCGCCGCCTACACGCGTGCCCTGGCTTCGCGGATCGCGTCGATCCGGTCGTCGGGCGGCTTCCCGGTGGTCCTGGGCGGCGACTGTTCGATCTCGCTGGGCGCGATGCCGGCGCTGCGCCGCACCGGCCGCTACGGCATCGCGTACCTGGACGGCCGCGGCGCGGACGATCTCGCCGACATCGACGGGTTGCGGCCGTACGTCCGCGACGAGGACGTCCGGGTGCTCGGGGTGCGGACGGCGGAGTCGGCCCAGCTGGACGCGGCGGGGATTTCGTTGGTCACTTCGGAAGAGCTGATGACGTCCGGGGTTTCCCTGCCGACGTTCCCGGAGGTGGACGGGTTCTGGGTCCACGTCGGCATCGACGTCCTCGACCCGGCGTACGTGTCCGCTGTGGACAGTCCCGGCCCGGGCGGCCTGGACCCCGGCACGCTGGTTTTCTTGCTGCGCGGACTACTGGCGCTGCCGGGCGCGGCGGGGTTCGAGCTGACGGTGTTCGACCCCGACCTCGACCCGGACGGCCGCCAGGCCGAACTGGTCGCCGACATCCTGGAGAGGACCTTCCGATGAAGAGCGTGCTGACGGATCTCCCGGTGTGGCACCCGCCGTCCGGCCGCGGCCCGGGCCTGGTGCTGATCCAGGAGATCTTCGGCCTGGACGACTACCTGCGCTCGGTGGCGGCGGACCTCGCTTCGGCGGGGTACGTGGTGGCGGTCCCGGAACTGTTCTGGCGCACGGCGCCCGGCTGGTCGTCGACGCACGACGAGGCCGGGGTCGCGGCGTCGATGGAGGTGGCGTCGGCGTTCGACCCGGTTTCCGGACTTGCGGACGTGCTGGAAACGGTGGCCCACCTGCGTTCTTCGCCCGGGGTGACGGGCGGCGTGGGCGTGCTGGGCTTCTGCTTGGGCGGCTCGCTGGCCTTCGCGGCGGCGGCCGCCGGCGACCCCGACGTCGCCGTGTCGTTCTACGGCTCGACGGTGGCGGCGCGGATCGCGGACCTGGCCCGGGTGACGTGCCCGATCCAGTTCCACTTCGGCGGGCAGGACCCGTACATCCCGCGCGCGGACGTGGCGGTCGTCGAGGCGGCGGTGGCCGCGCACCCGGGAGCGGAGATCCACGTGCAGGAGGAGGCGGGGCACGCGTTCCACAACAACGTTGCCCCGATGTTCCACAACCCACCGGCGGCAGCGCGCGCGTGGGACCTGACAACGGAGTTCCTGCGCCGCACCCTGCCGACGTGACCTTCGGCGGGCGACGTGCGGTGGTCGTCGAGGCTGTCCTCCTGCTGCTGTGGTTCGTGCTCTTCGCCCGGATCACCGCCTTGCTGGGCACGGACTTCGTGGCCGCCGGCAGGCATGCGGCCGCCGTCCAGTCCGCGGAACACGCGGTGCACATCGACGTCGAGCTGAGCGCGAACCGTTGGCTGGCCGGAAATCCGGCCCTCGCGCAGGCGGCGGTGTATGTGTACCGGCTGTACTACGTGGCGGTCGCGGGCGTGCTGGTGTGGGTGTTCGTCCGGCACACCGACGTGTACCGCCGGGTCCGCCGGACGATGGTGGCGATGATGGTGCTCGTGTTGCCGGTCTACTGGGCGGTACCGCTGGCGCCACCGCGGTCGGCGTTACCCGGCACGGTGGACATCGTGGCCCGGTACGACCTGTTCCATCAGGAGAGCTGGGTGAATCCGACCCATTACACGGCGATGCCGAGCATGCACGTGGGCTGGTCGCTGTGGTGCGCGTACGCGGTGTGGACCGCGCTTCGGGGTACGCGATGGGCGTTGTCGGCGTGGTTGTTCCCGGTGCTCATGGTGGCGGTCGTGATCACCACGGGGAACCATTACGTGCTGGACATCGTGGGCAGCGTCCTGCTGCTGGCTGCGTCGATCGCGGCGGCGTGGACGTGGGGGCGCCTCGTCGTGCGTCGGCAACACGGTGGACACCGCGTCGTCTAAAGTCGCTACCAGCGCATACGCTGAGACCGTCACCCGGAGGAGTGCCCATGCCCCACCCCGTGGACTTCACCACCGTCTCGACCGCGGGCCTGGAGTCGTCGCCCGTCGCGGCCGCGCTCGCCGGCCTGCGGGCGAACGAGGCCCGGTACTTCAAGAACAAGTACGACCACGTCTTCACGGTCGAGCCGGCGGCGGACGCGCAGTCCACTGTCGACTGGGTGCACCGGATCCTCGAGGAGGAACGCGGAATCGTCATCGCGTCCCGCCCGCTCGAGGCGACGGCGTTCCAGGTCGAGAACATCCGGATGGCGTATGTGTTCTACGAGAACGGCCTGTCGATCAACGTCATGTACACAGTGGACGACGGCGGGAAGCGGGCGGTCGGGTTCAAGCTCTCCGACGGGATGGAAGTACCGGCGGAGCTGACGACGTTCAAGTTCGCCCGTCAGAAGTCCAAACTGGCCGGCACCATCCGCGGTTCCTACTTCGTCATCAAGGGCGAGTACTGACGCGGGCCTCGCCCTCGGCGTGCCCGCGGCCGGCGGTCCTCGCCGAGGAGGCGATCGAGGTCTTCCTGTCGGAGTGACTAGCCGATCAGCTGCGCGGTCAGCGTGCCCGCGAGCCACGTCTCGTACTCGTCGTCGGTCCACCCGCGCCCGCCCACCAGCAGCTGGTAGACCTGCGGCGAGTTCAGCGTCCACACGATGTCCCGGGCGCGCTCGAAACCAAGATCGGCGCGCAGCCCGCCGATTTCCGTGAGCGCCCGGACCACCGCGCCGGCGCCCACGAGCCGTTCCCCCTCGATCGTGTCGGCGAACGCCGCCAGCTCGGGATTCCCGGAGCGCGCCGCCGACAGCAGCAGGGCCAGCAGCGGGCTGAGCCGGACCGACAGCATGCGGCACACCGCCGCGTACTTGTGCAGCTTTTCGACCGCCGACGTCTCGGCGGCGAACTCCCGCCAGACGGGACGCTCCATGAGCGGCGTCGGCTCGTCGTCGCCCGCGAGCACCACGTCGTAGACGCCCTTGATCAGGTTTCCCTTGGTACCGAAGGCTTTGTACACGGTGTCGATCGACACCCCGGCCTCGCCCGCGACGGCTTTGATCGTGGTCGCCGCGTAACCGTTCTCGAGCAGCAGGCGGTAGGTCGCGTCGAGGATCCGCCGCCGGGTCGCTCTCGCCTGCTCGGCCCGCGTGGAGTTGTCGTAACGGCGAGGCTCCGCCGGCTTCTTGACGCCCTCTCGTGGCATTGCTTATAGTCTCCCTAGATTCAATCTATCTCTACTATAACCAAGGAGAGGTGTCATGGACACCACGACCCGAGGTTCCACCGGAAGACCCGCTACAGCGAACGACGAAGCCATCGCGCTCTGCGTGCGCGCGATGCAGTTGATGGGGACCGGCAGCCTCGCCGACCTCCGCACCGTCATCCACCCCGACGCCACCAACCGGGAAGGCAAGGACGAGCCCGCGGCCTGCCGCGGACGCGGTGCCGAAGCGTTCTACGCGACGGCTTTGTGGCTGCGCGCCGCCTATTCGGACCTGCGCTGGGAAATCCACGACGCCGTCCACGCCGGCGACCTGGTGGTGCTCCACACCAGCATGGCCGGCCGGCAGACCGGGCCGTTCGTCACCTACGACGAGCGCGCCGCGGTCAAGCAGGCGATGCCCCCCAACGGAAACACCTTCAGCGTCACGCAGTCCCACTGGTTCCGGGTGGTGGACGGCAAGGTCGCCGAGCACTGGGCGAACCGCGACGACCTGGGGATGGCCGAGCAGCTGGGCTGGGTCCCGCCCACCCCGAAGTACCTGGTCCGGATGGCGCTGGCCAAGCGCCGGGCCACGCGAGCCGCCGGCTAGCGCGCCTTCGCGCCAACCGATCAGGAATCGAGAAGCGCTGGTCACGGCGCCGGACCTAGCGTTACCGGCATGACGAACATCGACTCCATCACCCTCGAGGTCACCGACACCGCGGCGGCCGAGCGCTTCTACGCCGACGCCTTCGGCCTCACCACGCAGCTCCGCTTCCGGACCGCGCAGGAGCCCTCGAGCGGGTTCCGGGGCTACACCCTCTCCCTCACCGTCGCCCAGCCCGGCGACGTCGACTCGCTCATGGCCGGCGCCGTGGCAGCCGGAGCCACCACGCTGAAGCCCGCCGCGAAGTCCCTGTGGGGCTACGGTGGCGCCGTCCAGGCTCCCGACGGCGCCATCTGGACGCTCGCCACCTCGAACAAGAAGGACACCGGACCCGTCACGCGGGAGTTCGACGCCATCGTGCTGCTGCTCGGCGTCGCCGACATCGCCGCCACCAAGAAGTTCTACGTCGACCACGGGCTCACCGTCGCGAAGAGCTTCAGCCGCATGTACGTCGAGTTCGAAGGCGGCGAGATCAAGCTGGCGCTCTACCGCCGCAAGGCGCTCGCCAAGCAGGCCGGCGTCGCCCACGAAGGCAGTGGGTCGCACCGGATCGCCGTCAATCACGCGTCCGGGGCGTTCACGGACCCGGACGGGTTCGCCTGGGAAGTCACGACGTCCCAGTCACTCGACGCCTGACAGCAGGTCCGCGACGGCGGCGATCCCCGCTTCGATCGAGCGTTGCGGCGTGTCGCCGAAGCCCAGGACGAGCCGCGGAGCCGTCGCCGACGGCGTCGCGTGCATCCGGGCCAGGCCGTACAGCCCGACGCCGCGCTCGGCCGCGCGGGCGATCACCCGCTCCTCGTCGGCGCCCGGGGGCAGGTGCAGGATCGCGTGGAACCCCGCGGCGAGCCCGGTGACACGGATGCCGGGGACGTGCGCCGCCAACGCCGTGAGCAGGGTTTCGCGCCGGGCCGCGTACTCGGCGCGGGCGCGGCGCAGGTGCCGGTCGTAGCGCCCGGATTCGATGAGCAGGGCCAGCGCCAGCTGGTCGAGGCCGGGGCTCCCGCGGTCGGTGACGTGCTTGCCGCGCGCCAGCGCCTCGAGCAGCCGGGCGGGAGCGACCAGCCAGCCGAGCCGCAACGCCGGCGCCAGCGACTTGCTCACCGTCCCCAGCGAGACGACGCGGTCGGGGTCGAGCCCCTGCAGCGAGCCGACCGGGTCGCGGTCGTAGCGGAATTCGGCGTCGTAGTCGTCCTCGATGACGACGCCGTCGCACCGCCGCGCCCACGCGAGCAGCTCCTGGCGGCGGTGCCCGGCGAGCACCACGCCGGTCGGCCACTGATGCGCCGGGGTCACCAGCACGGCCCGCGCGCCGCTGCGGTCGAGCGCGGCGACGTCGACGCCGTCCTCGTCGACCGGGACGGGCACGGCGGCCAGCCCGGCGGCGTTCGCCTGCTCGGTCGTCGTCCGGACGACGCCGGGGTCCTCGACGGCGATCGTGGTGATGCCGTCGGCGGCGAGCGCGCGCAGCACCAGCCCGAGCGCCTGCGCCATGCCGGTGCAGACGACGAGCTGGTCGGCCGTGGCCACGACCGCCCGCACCCGCCGCAGGTACGCCGCGAGCACCTCCCGCAGCTGCCGCGCGCCCGCGGGATCGCCGTAGTCGAAGGCGCTGTTCGGCGCGGTGCGGCAGACCTCGCGCACGGCCCACGCCCAGTCTTCGCGCGGCGCGAGGCGCAGGTCGGGGACACCGTGGCGGAAGTCGGCGACGTCGTGCTTCGGCCGCTCGGGCGCACTCACCCGCGGCGGCTCGGCGGGCCGGGCGACCGCCGCCACCCGCGTCGCCGAGCCCGCCCGGCTGGTCAGGTAGCCCTCGGCCTGCAGCTGGGCGTAGCAGTCCTGCACCAGCCCCCGCGACAAGCCGAGGGCGCGGGCGAGCTCGCGCGACGACGGCAGCTTCTCCCCACCCGCCAGCCGGCCGCCGCGGATCGCGCCGCGCAGCTGGTCCTCCAGCTGCGTGCGCAGGCCCGCGCCGCTCTCGCGGTCGATCGTGAACAGCAGCTCCGGGCTCAAACCGGCCCAATCCACAGCCATGGAACTGGACCTTACCGGTGACCCAGTTCGCTTCTACCGTTCTAGTCATGACCGCTGACCTGCAAATCCGGCCCAGGCTGGTATCCCGCGCCCTGCTCATCCGCTTCGTCTCGATCTTCGGGTCGTCGATCGGCTTCTACCTGCCGCTTTCGGTGGTCCCGCTGTTCGCGAAGCAGGCCGGTTCGGACAGCGGTGCGGGGCTCGCGACGGTCGCGCTGCTGCTCGCCACGGTCGCCGCCGAGCTGGTGACGCCGCGGCTGGTCGCCCGCGTCGGCTACCGGTGGGCGCTGGCCACCGGGCTGGTCCTGCTCGGCGCGCCGACGCTGCTGCTCACGGTCAGCTCGGACGTCTGGGTGATCGTCGGGGTCAGCGTGGTGCGCGGGATCGGGTTCGCGATCGCGGTCGTGGCCGGTGGCGCCGTCACCGCCCTGCTGATCCCGGCGGACCGGCGCGGCGAGGGCCTCGCGCTGGTCGGGATCGTCGGCGGCATCCCGGGTCTGCTGGCGCTGCCCGCGGGTGTCTGGGCGGCGGCGCACTGGGGCTTCACGCCGGTGTTCGTGGCGACGGCGGTGGCTACCCTGCTCGCCCTGCTGTCGGTGCCGGGCCTGCCGCGCTACTCCGCGACGCCCAAGGAAGACGGCGGCCACGGCGTCGTCGCCGGCCTGCGCAACCCGGTGCTGACCCGGCCCGCGACGATCTTCGCCGTGTCGGCCGCCGCGGTCGGCGTCCTGGTCACGTTCCTCCCGCTCGCCGCTTCGGACCAGCCCGCGTGGGTCGCCGCGAGCGCGTTGCTCGCCCAGCCCGCGGCGGCCACCGCGGCCCGCTGGGTCGCCGGCCGGCTCGGCGACCGCCACGGCCCGGGGGTCCTGCTGGTGCCCGGCGTGGTGCTGTCGGCCGTGGGCATGGCGGCCATCGCGGCCACCGGCACGCCGTCGCTGGTGATCGGCGGGGCGGTCGTGCTGGGCGCGGGGTTCGGCGCGCTGCAGAACGCGACGCTGACGCTGATGTACGCCCGCGTCCCGGCCGGCGGCGAGAGCGCGGTGAGCGCGATCTGGAACGCGGCCTACGACCTGGGCATGGCGGCCGGCGCGCTGGGCGCGGGGCTGGTCATCGGCTCGGTGGGCTACCCGGTGACGTTCGTCCTCGCCGCCGTGGTGATCGTCCCGGCGCTGGCCCTGGTCCGGCGGGACCGCCGCCCCTGACCGGCGGCCGCCGCGGCGGTCCGGTCACGGCGCGGCGGCCGTCCTCCACCGGGTCACCCGCCCGGCAGCTCGAGCACGGTGCCGTGCCCGGCCGGAACCACGTGTTCCGGCTCGGGCACGGCTTTCGGGCTGCCCACGCAGAGGTACCCGCGGTAGGCCCGCCCCTTCACGTGTTCGGCCACCGGCCGGAACCGATCGGGCCGCAGGCCGCGGAACCGCGTGGCGACGACGTCTTCGTACAACCGCTGCGAAACGACCACCACGACGTCTTCGCCGGCGTGCCGGGCCAGCGCGTCGCGCGCGGATTCCGCGTCGAGCAGCCGGCAGGCGACGATCAGGGCGTCCCCGATCGGCCCGAACACCCCCGCGGTGAGGGCGCCGTGGTGCATCGAAATCCGCAACCGCAGCCGGGGCCGGCTCCCCCGCCGCAGTTCTTCCGCGACCTCGTGGGCGAAATCCGCGACGACGCGGGAAACGTCGGAATCGGCGGGCAGCACCGCCAGTTCGCCGTCGCCCCGCGGTTGCCGGAGCCATTCGGCGCGGACGAGCCCGGCCCGTTCCGCGGCCCGGTCGAGTACTTCTTCCAGCCGGAACAGCACCGCGGTCTGGTCGAGGATTCCCATGCGCGAGAACCCGTCGACGTCGACCGCGACGACGAGTCCGTAAACGAGCTGACCTTCGTGAACCATTGTCCGTCCCCTCGGCAGAGCCGATGTCCCGGATCCGATTGAACAGGCGCGCGCGGTTTTCCCACCACGTCGGCGGACACACGAAGACGAACGCGAAAGGATGAGACGATGTGGGACAAAACCGGCCGACGTGGGACACGATGTCACCATGCCGCATTCCCGAACCGGACCGTTCGGTGACCTTGACCCGTCCGGGGTCACGACGCTCACCCAGTTGGCCGCGCTGCTCCGGCAATGCCGGGTGCGCGCCGGGAACCCGTCGTTGCGCGACATCGAGCGGCTCGGCGAGAAACGGGGACACGTGCTGCCCCGCTCCACCGTCGCCGGGGTGCTGGCCGGCCGGCGCGGGCCGCGGCGGGATCTGTTCGTGGCCCTGCTGTCCGCGTTCGGCATTCCCGAAGACGACCAGACGGCGTGGACGAACGCCTGGGAAAGAGCCGTTGCCGGGCAGCCCGCGGACGTCGTCTACGAGGATGCGCCCGACATCTGGCGGTTCCCGCCGGGCGAGCCGGTGATGATCACCTGCGGGCGGATCCCGGAATCGGAGATGAGCAGTTCCGCGGCGAGCGATCCGCGCGATCCCGACTACGTCGATTTGCTGACCTACGCCGATCCGGACGCGCTGGTCCACCTGTTCGGCCACATTCGCGCCCTGAACCCGGAAAACGAGGTGAAGTTCGCGACGACGAACGAGCTGCAACCCGGGGACTACGCCAGCCACCTGGTGGTGATCGGCGGGTCGGACTTCAACATGCTGACGCGCGACATGATCTCGGCGCTGCACCTGCCGGTGAAGATGTCGCCCCGCCTCCCGGAGACGGATTGGCTCGGCATGGAAGTCGTCAACGGGGACGGGACGCAGCGGTTCAGCCCCGTTCTCGGCGACGAATACGGGGCGCGCATCCTCCACGAGGACGTGATCCTGTTCTTCCGCGGCGTCAACCCGGCCGACCGGCGGCGCACCATCACGATGTGCGCCGGGATGTACGCCCGCGGCACCCTGGCGGCCGCCCGGTGCCTGACCCACCCGGTGCTCGGCCCGGCGAATCAGGCCTACCTGCGCCGTACGGTCGGCGCCAACCTCCACTTCGGGTTCGTCGCGCGGGCGATCGTCATGGACCGGATGGTGGCCGCGCCGGACCTGACCAACCCCGAGCACCGGCTCTACGAGTGGACGCGGCCGGAGTGACCTGCGGCCGGGCGCCGGACCGGTCAGACTGGTCGGCGTGCCGGAACTGCCCGAAGTGGAGCTCGCCCGCCAGGTCCTCGCCGACGCGCTCGGCCGGGAGATCCGGGACGTCGACGACCACGACGACTGGGTCTGCCGTCCGCACGCGCCCGGGGACATCGCCGCCGCTCTGCGGGGCGGGAAGCTCACCGAGGCGCACCGGCGGGGCAAGACGCTGTGGTGCGAAACGGAGAACGGCGACGGCGAGCCGGGCCCGAACCTCGGGCTGCACCTGGGGATGGCCGGGCAGCTGCGGTTCGCGGGCCGCAGCGGGCCGCCCGGGCCGCGGCGGTTCCGCGGCCGCGACGAGAAGCCCGAGTGGTTCCGGTTCGGGATCACCTTCGCCGACGGCGAACAACTGCGTCTCTTCGACACGCGCCGGCTCAGCCGGGTGCGGCTCGACCCCCACCTCGACGCGCTGGGCCCGGACGCCGGCGAGGTGTCGCGCGCGGACTTCCGCTCGCGCGTGGGCCGCGGGCGGGCGCCGGTGAAGGCGCGGCTGCTGGACCAGTCCGTGCTGGCCGGGATCGGGAACCTGCTCGCCGACGAAACCCTGTGGCAGGCGGCGGTCAGCCCGGCCCGCCCGGTGAACGAGCTGACCGCAGAAGAACTCACGGACCTGCACAAGGCACTGCGGAAGTCGTTGCGCGCGGCGATCAGGCACGGCGGCGTGCACACGGGCGAGATCATCGGGCACCGCCGGGCGGGCGACCACTGCCCGCGCTGCGGCGCGGAGATGGCGCACGGCACGGTCGGCGGCCGGTCGACCTGGTGGTGCGCGAAGGAACAGGCCTAGCGCGGCCCGAGCCCGGTGCGCCCGTCGAGCAGCTCCCGGGCGACGTCGAGGTGGCCGGCGTGCCGGGCCGTTTCCTCGATCATGTGCAGGGTCACCCCGCGCAGGTCACCGGTCAGCGGAGTGGGTGTCTTCGGCGGCGCGGACAGCGGCGTCGCGGCGAAGATCTCGTCGGAGCGGCGGCACTGTCGGCGGTAGAAGGCGAAGACGACTTCGGAAGAGCGGGGCGTCCGCAGCGGCTCGTGGTCGTCGTCCGGCCAGGGCACCGGGTCCGCGGTGCCGGTGACGATCTCCTGGAACCAGTGCCGCTCGGCGTACCCGAGGTGCTCGACCATGCCGAGCGGGGTCCAGCCGCTCGGCAGGACGGAGGTCGTCAGCGCTTCTTCGCCGAGCCCGTCGAGGATCGCCAGGACCACGGCGCGCTGGGCGTGCAGGAACGACAGCAGGGTGCTCTTTTCGTCGGCCACGACCGGGGACCCTAACGGCAGGTGCGCACCCTGGCGGGCGGTTTTTGTCGGTGGTCTTCGGTAGCTTGGCGGACATGGCAACACTGGTCACCTTCCACGCCCACCCGGACGACGAATGCCTGCGCACCGCCGGTGTCATGGCCAAGGCCGTCGCCGAGGGGCACCGCGTCGTGCTCGTCGTCGCCACCAAGGGCGAGGTCGGCGAGGTCCCCGAGGGCTTCCTCGCCGAGGGCGAACAACTGTGGGAGCGGCGCGTGCGGGAGTCGCACGCGGCCGCGGAGATCCTGGGCGTGGCCCGCGTGGAGTTCCTGGGCTACCGCGACTCGGGGATGATGGGCGAGCCGACGAACGACGAACCGGGCTGCTTCTGGCAGGCGGACGTCGAAAAGGCGGCGGAGCAGCTGGCGGAGATCCTGCGCGCGGAGTCGGCCGACGTGCTGACGGTGTACGACGACAACGGCGACTACGGCCACCCGGACCACATCCAGGTCCACCGCGTCGGCATGCGCGCGGCCGAGCTGGCGGGCACTTCCCGCGTGTTCCAGGCGACGTTCAACCGCGAGTTCATGCAGCGCGGTTTCGAGGAGGCGGTGGAGCAGGGGCTGATGCCCGAGGAGGCGGCGCCGAAGCCACCGGAGAACGTGGAGTTCGGCAAGCCGGAGGCCGAGATCACGGCGGCGGTGGATGTTTCGAAGTACGTGGGCGTGAAGCGGGCGGCCATGCGGGCCCATCCGAGTCAGATCAGCGAGGACATGTTCATGCTGGCCATGCCGGATGATGCTTTCGCTTTCGCGTTCGGGACCGAGTGGTTCATCCGGGCTGGGCAGGGGCCGGGGATTACCGAGACGGATTTGATGGCCGGGCTGTAGGCCGGGGGCCGGGGGCCGGGGGCCGGGGGCCGGGGGCCGGGGGCCGGGGGCCGGGGGCCGGGGGCCGGGGGCCGGGGAGAGCATGGCCGGCGGGGTGTGTTGTGGGGTGGGCGGGTGCCTGTTTCGCTCTGCCGGACCTGTCCTCGCGCTGCGGTGCCGAACCAGCGCACCGCCAGTGGCGACTCCCGCCGTCAGCGCCGCCCGGTGGCGACCGCCCGCCTCGGCCGAACCCTCTGCTTCGCTCTACCCGGCCGGCCCTCCTCAGTCCAGCGCCGCCGTTACGTCCAGCTCCACCAGCTGGCCCGGGAAGCCCAGCTGGGCCACCCCCAGCAGCGTGCTCGCCGAGGCGAACGCCGCTCCGATCTCCGAGTCCGTCAACCGGTCCCACACCTCCGACAGCACCGCGCGGTCCTCCGTCACCACGTAGATCACCGTCCGGACCACGTCCGCCGGCGAAGCTCCCGCGAACTTCAGCGCCGTCGCCGTGTTGGCCACCACCTGGTCGACCTGGGCCGCCACCCCCTCGGGCACCGATCCGCCGGCCGTCAGCGGGCACTGGCCCGCCAGGTACACCGTGCGCCCGGCCGAGACGGAAACCACGTGGTGGTAGCCCGGTGGTGTGTGCAGTCCGGGCGGGTTCTGCCGTTCAATGGTCACCGTCGCATCTTCACCGGGCGCGCAACCCGATTACCCAGGGAGGGCACGTGCGCAGGACCATCGACTGGGCCGACGACGCCGTCGTCGTCATCGACCAGACCGCTCTGCCCGGTGAGTTCCGGCTGCTGCGCCTGCGGACCGTCGGCGAGCTCGTCGACGCCATCAAACGGCTCGCCGTCCGCGGGGCGCCCGCCCTCGGGGCCGCCGGGGCCCTCGGGGTCGCCCTTGCCGCCCGGACCAGCGACGACGTCGAGGCCGATGCCGAACTGATCGCCACCGCCCGGCCCACCGCTGTCAACCTCGCCTGGGGTGTCGAGCGCGCCCTCGCGAAGCGACACGAAGGTCCCGAAGCCGTCCTCGAAGAGGCGAAAGCACTTCTCGACGAAGACGAAGAACTCAACAAGGCCGCCTCGAAGCACGCCGCCGAGATCGTGCTCCGGGAATGCCCGCGCCGGCCGTTGCGGCTGCTCAGCCACTGCAACGCCGGGCGGCTCGCCACCGTCGGGTGGGGCAGCGCCCTCGGCGTCGTCTGGCACCTGCACGCCGACGGGCTCGTCGAAGAAGTCCTCGTCGACGAGACCCGCCCGCTCCTCCAAGGCGCCCGGCTGACCGCGTGGGAACTCGCCCAAGAGAACGTCCCCTACCGGGTGCAGCCCGATGGCGCGGCCGCCGCCGCGATGGCGAACGGGATGGTCGACTGCGTGCTCGTCGGAGCCGACCGGATCGCCGCCAACGGCGATGTCGCCAACAAGATCGGCACCTACGGCCTCGCCATCGCCGCGAAGCACCACGGTGTGCCGTTCGTCGTCGTCGCGCCGTCGTCCACTGTGGACAAGGCACTCGAGACCGGCGCGGGCATCGCCATCGAAGAGCGCGATGCCCGCGAACTCACCCATTACGCCGGGACGCCGGTCACGCCGGACGGAACGCGGGTCTTCAACCCCGCGTTCGACGTCACCCCGTACGAGCTCGTCACGGCCGTGGTCACCGAACACGGCCGTTTCGAACCCTAGGGACGCGGGCCGATCTCGCGACCGCCTTCGGTCACCGTGATCGCCATCGCCGGGCACGAGTCCGCCGCGTCCAGCACCGTCTCGTCGGCCGCCACCTCGGGCGTCGCCGGCTGCGCGACCGCGCCGTCCAGGACGAACACCTCGGGCATCAGCGCGGCGCACATGCCCGAGCCGATGCAGGTGTGTTCGTCGACTTCCACGTGCCAGGTCATGGTCACCATCCGATCGGCATCGACCGCGGTCCGCGGACGAGCATCTGCGTCTTCCACACGATATCGCCGGCCAGGTGCAGGCCCGGCAGCTCGGTGACCAACGCGCGCAGCGCCTCCTGCAGCTCGAGCCGGGCCAGCGGCGCGCCCAGGCAGTGGTGGACGCCGTGGCCGAAGCCGAGGTGGTGGGTGTCCCCGCGGTCGAACCGCAGCTGGTCGGCGTCGTCGAACTGCAGCCGGTCGCGGTTGGCCGCGCCGACCGCCACCAGCACCGGCTCCCCTGCCTTCACGAGCACACCGCCGACCTCGACGTCTTCGGTGGCGTAGCGCGCGAAGCCGGCGCCCGCGCCGAGCGGCACGAACCGCAGCAGCTCCTCGACGGCCGCCGGGATCAGCTCCGGGTCGTCGACCAGCCGCTGCCACTGCCCGGGCTGGTCGAGCAGCGCGTAGACGAAGTTGGGGATCTGGCTCGCGGTCGTCTCGTGGCCGGCGACGAGGATGCCGACGCACAGGTCGACCAGCTCCAGCTCGGTCAGCCGGTCGCGGGTGTCGCGCGCCTCGATCAGCGCCGTCATCAGGTCGTCCTGCGGCGCCGCCCGGTGCTCGGCGATCAGGCCGCGCATGTAGTCGCGCAGCTCCTCGCGGTTGCGCTCGAACTCCTCCGGCGTCAGCCCGCTGGTGGACAGCGCGGCGTCGCTCCAGACGCGGAACTTCGGCCGGTCGGCGACCGGGACGCCGAGCAGCTCGCAGATCACCGCGACCGGGATCGGCAACGCGTAGAGGTCGACGAGGTCCGCGGGCGGGCCGGCGGCCTTCATGTCCGCGATCAAGCCCGACGCCAGCGAGGCGACGCGCGGCCGGAGCAGCTCGACGCGGCGCATGGTGAACGCCTTCGCCACCAGTGTCCGCAGCCGCGTGTGATCGGGCGGATCCATCTGCAGGATGCCGCCCTCGCGCTGCACGGGCGAGCGGCGCGGCGCGTCCTTTTCCTTTTCCATCGCCCGCGAGAACCGGCGGTCACCGAGCACGAGCCGGGCGTCGGCGTAGCGGGTGGCCAGCCACGCGGGCTCGCCGTACGTCATCTTGACCCGGACCATGCCCTCGGCTTCGCGAGCCGCCGCGTAGGCCTCGTTGAGGTCGAGTCCCGCCTCCTCGTTGAAGGGGTACGAGAGCGGCTCGGTGTGGGTGACGGTCATTCGGAAAACCCCCGTGCTCGGTTGTAAGCAGCTGCTTACAAAGCTACACAGTTTCTTCCCACCTGTCACGATCCGCCATTGCCCAGTCACGGAATCCTAGGTTACGGTGACCTAGGTGTGGATCGAGATCCTCTTGCTGTCGAGGCTGGACCGCGAACCGATGCACGGCTACGAGCTGCGCAAAGCGGTCGAAGCGTCGACCGGGCACACCTTGTCGAACAACTCGCTCTACCCGACCCTGCGGCGCTTCGTCGACGCGGGCGCGGTGAGCCGCAGCGCGGAGGAGCAGGAGGCCAAACCGCCGCGGCACGTCTACACGATCACCGACGTCGGCCAGGAGCTGCTGCACGACATGCTCGCGGACTTCCCGGCCGAGCTGGCGCTCAGCCAGGAGGAGTTCCTCGCGCGGGTCGGCAGCTTCAGCCGGCTGCGGCAGGAAGAACGCGCCCGCGTTCTCGACGTGCGAAAACAGGCGCTCACCACGGAGCACGCGCGGCTCACCGCGCTCGCCGCCGGGCAGGCCGACCCGTGGAGCCGCGCCGCGCTGAACCACGCGATCGGACGGCTCGACGCCGAGCTCCGCTGGCTCGCCGACCTCGAAACCGAACTGAGGAGAGACGCATGACCACCACCGAAGAGACTCCTCGCCTTCCCTTCGCCCGGGCGAACGCGCTCGCCATCGCGCCGGACTACGAAGCCCTCCGCAGCCGGGCGCCGATCAGCCGGGTGCTGACCCCGGCCGGCGACCCGGCGTGGCTCGTGACGTCGTACGAAGAGGCCAAAGAAGTCTTTCGCGACAAGCGCTTCGGACGTTCGCACCCGGCGCCGGAGCAGGCGTCGCGCATCTCGAACGCCGCGATCCAGGACGGCCCGAGCGGCGACTTCGAAACCGAGGAGGCCGAGCACAAGCGGATGCGCCGGATGCTCGCGCCCGCGTTCTCCGCGCCGCGTATGCGCGCCCTCGGCGACCGGATCGCCGAGCTGACCGACCGCTGCCTCGACGATCTGGAGGCCGCCCACGACGCGCACCCCGGCGAGCCGGTCGACCTCACCGACTTCCTCGCCTTCCCGTTGCCGGTGCTGGTGATCTGCGAGCTGCTCGGCGTGCCGTACGCCGACCGCGCGCACTTCCGCGGTTTGTCCGAGCGGATCGCGCGGATGGACGGCGGTGAGGACGCGCAGGCGGCGATGGCCGAGTTCAAGGCCTACATGCTGAAGCTGGCCGAGGCGAAGCGCGCGGACCCGCAGCCGGACGTCATCTCCGACATGGTCGCCGTGCAGGCGGACGACCCGACGTTCACCGACGACGACCTCGCCCGGATGGGCGCCGGCCTGCTGTTCGCCGGCCACGAGACCACGTCCACCCGGATCGCGATGGGCACGCTCTTCCTGCTCAGCGACACCGCCCGCCGCGACCGCTTCGCCGCCGACCCCGACGGCGAGGTGAACCAGACGGTCGAGGAGATCCTGCGGTTGACCGCGACCAGCGGCACCGGCCTGCTGCGCTACGCCCACGAAGACGTCGAGATCGCCGGCACGCGGATCCGGCGTGGCGACGCGGTGCTCGTCTCCAGCGACGCGGCCAACCGCGACGCCGCGGTGTTCGCCGACCCCGACGAGTTCGACCCGGGCCGGACGCCGAACGTCCACCTGGCCTTCGGCACCGGCGCGCACGTCTGCATCGGCGCCAACCTGGCCCGCACCGAGCTGCGGACGGTGTTCCCCAAGCTGTTCCGCCGGTTCCCCGGCCTGCGGCTGGCGGCCGGGATCGACGACATCCCGGTGCGCGTCAACCGCGTCGCCGGCGGGGTCGACGCCGTTCCGGTGACGTGGTGAGCCCGGTGAAGATCACCGCCGACACCGAGAGCTGTGTCGCGTCCGGACAGTGCGTCCTGCTCGCGCCGGGGACGTTCGACCAGGACGAGGAGGCCGGCACGGTCGTCCTCCTCGCCGACGAGCCGGCGGCCGGGGAGGAGGACGCGGTCCGCCAGGCCGAGCTGACGTGCCCGGCGGCGGCGATCCGGTTGACCGGGTAGGAGCGCGCGTGTCCTGTTTGCCGGTTAGCCTGCTCCCGTGACGGAACAGGCCGGCCGGCGACGGGACGCGGCGGCGACGCAGCGGGCGTTGCTGGACGCCGCCGCGAAACTGTTCGCCGAGCGCGGCTTCGACCGGACGACGGTGCGCGACATCGCGGGCGAGGCCGGCGTCAACCAGGCGCTGCTGTTCCGCTACTTCGGCAGCAAGGAAGCGCTGTTCGAGGCGGTGATCGCCCGCGACGGGCGCGAGCAGCTGGCCAGCACGCCGCCCGAGCGGCTGTTCAGCGCCTCCTTGCGCAGCATGCTCGCTCCCGAGGGGCCGCGGAACCGGACCCTCGAGGCCTACCTGCGCTCCTCGGGCAGCGACGGCGTCGCGGCCGCGATCCGCCAGGAGATCGGCGAGGAGTACGCGCGGGTGCTGGCCACGCTGACCGACGCCCCGGACGCCGAGCTGCGCGCGGACCTCGCGCTCGCCTGGCTGATGGGGATCGCGCTGGTCCGCGAGGTCAGCGGCAAGGAACCCTTGGCCAGCGCGGACCCGGAGCACGTCGGCCGGCTCGTGCACACGGCGGTCCGGACGTTGCTGGAGCGCGCCGAGACCTCGTGAGCGTGAAACAGGGTTCTAACCTGTTTCTCACTCACGACCGGGCAACGCGCGGCGCAGTAGTTCCGCCAGGTGGACCGGACGGCGACCCGACTCCTGCTCGATCTGGGTCCGGCAGCTGAAGCCGTCGGAAACCACGATCGTCTCCGGAGCTGCCGCGCGGATCGCCGGGAGCATCCGGTCCTCCGCCACCGCCTTGGACACCTCGTAGTGCCCGCGCTCGAACCCGAAGTTGCCCGCCAGGCCGCAGCACCCCGAGTCCAACGTCGTGTTGCGCACGCCGGCCGCCGCGAGCGCCGACTCGTCCGCGCCGAAGCCGAGGACCGCGTGCTGGTGGCAGTGCACCTGCGTGATCGCGTCGACGTCCAGCGCCGCGAACGGGATCGGTGCCCGCTCCAGCAGCTCCGCGAACGTGAACGTCCGGGACGCCAGCAGCGAAGCACGCTCGTCGCCCGGCATGAGCGCGGGCAGGTCGCCGCGGAACAGGGCCGTGCAGCTCGGTTCCAGGCCTGCCACCTCATAGCCGTCTTCCAAGTACGGCGCCAACACGGAAAGCGTCCGGTCCAGGACGCGGCGCGCGACACCGAGCTGACCCGTCGACACCCACGTCAGTCCACAACAGACTCCGCGGTCCGGCAGCACGACGTCGTAACCCGCCGCGGTGAGCACCTCGTGGGCGGCCTCCAGCACCGACGGCGTCAAGTAGTTGTTGAACGAATCCGGCCACAGCACGACCCGTCGCTCCCCCGACGCCCGGCGCCGGAGATCCGCCCGAGTGCGGGTGAAAGGGGAAGGAGCGAACGACGGCAGCGAACGCTCCGGCGCGATCCCGCCGAGCCGTTTGACCAGGCCGGCCAAGCGGGACCGCCCGGCAAGATTGGCCAGCCGTGGCATCCGCGCGCTGACCCGCAGCCACAGCGGGAGCCAGCCCATCGAGTAGTGCGACGCCGGCCGCAGCCGCCGCCGGTAGTGGTGGTGCAGGAACTCCGCCTTGTACGTGGCCATGTCGACGTCGACCGGGCAGTCCGACAGGCATCCCTTGCAGGACAGGCACAAGTCCAGGGCATCGTGCACTTCGGACGAACGCCAGCCGTCGGTGATGACCTCGCCGTTGATCATCTCGGCGAGCAGGTGCGCGCGCCCGCGCGTCGAGTGCTGCTCTTGGCGGGTCGCCCGGTAGCTCGGGCACATCACGCCGCCACCGCTGGTGTTGCGGCACTTCCCCACGCCGACGCAGCGCCGCATCGCCTGCCCGAAACTTCCCCGGTCCTCCGGGTAGCCGAGGAAGACACTGTCCTCAAAGGACGGCGAGGTGGCCCGCACGCGCAGGTCCGCGTCGATCGCCCGCGGCGCCACCAGGATGCCGGGGTTCATCCGGCCGGCCGGGTCGAAGATCGCCTTGAACCGGGCGAAGACGTCCAGCATCTCCGGGCTGTACATCCGGGACAGCAGCTCGGACCGCGCCTGGCCGTCGCCGTGCTCGCCGGACAGCGAACCGCCGTGCGCGGCGACGAGGTCGGCGGCCTCCTCCAGGAACCGCCGGAAGTCCGCGATCCCGCCCGGGGACAGCATGTCGAAGTCCAGCCGCATGTGCAGGCAGCCTTCGCCGTAGTGGCCGTAGACGACGCTGCGCCGCCCGTGCGCCCGCATGAGCTCCTTGAACTCGCGCAGGTACGCGCCGAGCCGTTCGGGCGGGACGGCCGCGTCCTCCCAGCCCGGCCAGGCCTCCGAGCCGTCCGCGAGCCGGGTCGCGAGCCCCGCGCCCTCCTCGCGGATGCGCCACAGCCCGCGTTGCGCGGCCGGATCGTCGACGATCTCGAACCCGGTCAGGTCGAGCGACGCGGCCAGTTCCCGGGCCCGGGCGGCCGGGTCGTCCCCAGCCAGCTCCACGAACAGCCACGCCCCGCCCGGCGGCAGGTCACCCGCGCGGCCGGGCAGCATCGCGACCAGCTCGGCGTCCACGCCTTCGACGGTCAGCGGCGACCAGGGCAGGATCGACGGCACGGCGTCGGCCGCGGCGATGTCGGACGGGAAGCCCAGCACCGCCAGCACCCGCTCCCGAGGCAGTTCGGCGAGCGAAACCGTCGCCTCGAGGATGGTCACGCAGGTGCCTTCCGAGCCGACGAGCGCCTTGGCGACGTCGAAGCCGTTCTCCGGCAGCAGGTGTTCGAGCCCGTAGCCGGACACGCGCCGCGGCCACGTCGAAAGTTCCTTGCGCAGCAACGCCAGGTTGTCGCGCACCAGCGCGCGCAGCTCGTCGAAGATCGGGCCTTCGGCCGGCTCGTCCCGGCCCACCCGCAACCGCGTGCCGTCGTAGAGCAGCACGTCCAGCGAGCGGACGACGTCGACCGTGCGCCCCCACGCCACCGAGTGCGAGCCGCACGCGTTGTTGCCGATCATCCCGCCGAGGGTGCAGCGGCTGTGCGTCGACGGGTCCGGCCCGAACCGCAGGCCGTGCGGCGCCGCGACCGCCTGCAGGTCGTCGAGCACCGTCCCCGGCAGCACGCGGGCGAGCCGCGTGGACGGGTCCAGCGAGAGCACGCCGCCGACGTGGCGCGAGGTGTCGATCACCAGGCCCGGCCCGCACGCGTTCCCGGCGACGCTCGTGCCACCCCCGCGGGCGATCACCGGCAGGTCACGATCGCGGGCGGCCGCGACCGCGGCGACGACGTCGTCGACGCTCTCCGGCAGCACCACCCCCCGGGGCACGTGGCGGTAGTTGGAGGCGTCGGTGGTGTACAGCGCGAGCGTGGCGGCGTCGGTGAGGATCTCCACGCCCCCATTCAAGTCGACCGGAGGCTCCCGTACCTCTCCAGCCGGGTATGTCCGAAACCACAGTCCGTGTGCGATCGTGGGCGCGTGACGGCACAGGAGCACGTCGCCGAGTACAGCGCCGTGCTGGGCGAGCTGCTGCGCGAGCGGGAGAAGCTGCTCGGCACGCTCGACCGCGTCGCCGCGCTGCACGGGACCGCGCGCCTGGTCCGGGACGCCGTCGGCGCGAAAGCCGGGTTCGTCGCCGAGCTCGACCAGCCGGGGCTGGCCGTGATCCGCTGGATGTCGGGCACCCGGACCGACTCGCTGCAGGACCTCGAAGTGCCCGTCGGCCAGGGCATCGGCGGGCGGGTGCTGGCGCTGGGCCGCCCGGTGCGGGTCACCGACTACGTCAGCTCCCCCGCGATCACCCACCAGTTCGACGCCCAGGTGCGCGGCGAGGGCCTGGCCGCGATGCTCGCCGTCCCGATCGTCGCGCGCGGCGAGACCGTCGCCATCGCGTACGCGGCCATGCGCGAGCCCGCCGACTTCGGCGACGACGCCGTCCGGCGGATGGAGGAGGTCGCCTGCGAGGCCGGGACGGCGTTGCAGCTGGCGAAGGTCGCCGAGACCGACCGGACGGCCGCGGTGGCCGGCGAGCGCCTGCGCATGCAGAGCGCCCTGCACGACTCGGTCGGCGCGCTGCTGTTCTCCATCGGCGTCCAGGTGCGCGACCTGCACGCCGACGCCTGCGGCAACCCCGCGCTCGAGGCGCGGCTGCGCCGGCTGGAGGGCGACGTCTCGGCGGCCGCCGGCGCGCTGCGGGAGTCGCTGCTGGCACTGTCGGAGTCCAGCCCGGAGCGGGCATTGCCGGTCGAGCTGGCCGAGCACTGCCGCTCGTTCCAGGCCCGTTGCGGCGTCCCGGCCCGGTTCGTGCAGCTCGCGGCCGTGCCGCCGCTGGACGCCGAACGGACCGCGCTGCTGGTCGCCGCGGTCCGCGAAGGACTGCTCAACGTCGAGAAGCACGCCGGGGCGTCGTCGGTGATCGTCAGCCTGCTGCCCAGCGACGACGGGGTCCAGGTGGTCGTCGCGGACGACGGCACCGGCGGCGACCCCGTCCCGGGCACCGGCATGGGCCTGCGGACGCTGAGCGGGCGGGCCTTGCGGCTCGGCGGGCGGATCAGCCTGGTCCGGGACGACGACGACGGCTGCACGCTGCGTGCCTGGGTGCCGCTGGTGCGCCGGTGACCGCCGCGACCGTGTTCGTCGTCGACGACCACCCGGTGGTCCGCGACGGTGTCACGCTGCTGCTGCGCTCGGACCCGTGCCTGAGCGTGGTCGGCTCCGCGGAGTCCGGGCGGCTGGCGATCGAGCGGGTCGCGGCACTGGCGCCGGACGTGATCCTGCTCGACCTGCGGCTGCCGGACATGCTCGCGCCGGAGGTCGTCACGGAGCTGCGACGCGTGCACCCGGACGGGAAGATCGTCGTGTTCACCGCGCACGGCGACCACCAGGGCGTGCTAGCCGCACTGGAGTCGGGGGCGCACGGCTGCCTGCTGAAGGACGCCGCCGGCGCGCAGCTGGTGACCGAGCTGCGGCGGGTGCTGCGCGGCGAGCGCGTCGTCGACCCGCGGATCCTGCCCGACGCCGGGCAGCGGTCCGACGCGCTGGCCCGCAGCGGCCTGACCCGCCGCGAGTACGAGGTGCTGCGACTGGCCGCGCAGGGCCAGACGAACCCGGAGATCGCGGAGTCGACGGGACTGGCGCGCAACACGGTCAAGACGTACCTGCAGTCGGCGCTGCACAAGCTGGGCGCGCGCAACCGCGTCGAGGCGATCGGGAAGGCCAGCGAGGCCGGGCTGCTGTGAGATCCTCGGCCGGGTGACGATCGACCTCCACGCGCACAGCACGGCTTCGGACGGCACGACGCCGCCGTCGGAGCTCCCCCGGCTGGCCGCCGAAGCCGGGCTGACCGTACTGGCCCTCACCGACCACGACACCCTGGACGGCCTGGCCGCGGCTTCCGCCGCGTCGGACATCGAGCTGGTCCCGGGCGTCGAGATCTCGTGCCGGCTGGACGAGTTCGAGGTGCACCTGCTCGGTCTGTTCGTCGATCCATTGCACGCGCCGTTGGCCGACGAGCTGGAGCTGATCCGCACCGACCGGGAGCGGCGCGCGGTGCGGATGGTCGAGCGGTGCCGGGAGCTGGGTGCGCCGATCAGCCTCGCTCAGGTGCGGGAGATCGCCGCGGGGGCGCCGCTGGGACGGCCGCACATCGCCGCGGCGCTGGCCGCGGTGGGGATCGCCGAAGCCTTCACCTCCGATTGGATTGCCGACGGTGGCCGGGCGGACGTGCCGAAGTACGTGCTGTCCACTGTGGAGGCGATCTCGCTCGTGCGCGCCGCCGGGGGTGTCGCGGTGCTGGCGCATCCGCGGTCGGTCAAGCGGCGTGCTTCGGTCACTGACTCGCAGTTGGCCGCGCTGGCCGAAGCCGGGTTGGCGGGAATCGAGATCGACCACCCGGAGCAACCACCGGAGGTCCGTGCGCGGCTACGGGACGTGGCCGCCGGGCTCGGGGTGGTTGCTACCGGGTCCAGTGACTTTCACGGTGCGCGGAAGGCGGTTCGGCTCGGTCAGTGCACCACCTCGGCTGAGGTGTTCGCGGCTTTGCGGGAGGGCGCGGAAACGACGTGAATGACTCATTCATGTCGTCTGGCGACATGAATGAGTCATTCACGGCATCGGGGCACCCCACCCCGTGTCCGTTTTGTAGCCCGCGGGGTCTCCACGTGGGGGTGTCCGAGAGCCGCGCCTGATCGCAGGATGACCGCCACCGACCGTGACTCACGTCACACGAGTGGAGGAGGCCTCTTGCGTCTTGGATTGAGTCCGTGCTGACCGTGCGTGGTCTGCGGGTGCGCTACGGCCGGTCGACACCCGCCCTGCACGGCGTCGACCTCGACGTTTCCGCCGACGGCGTCCTCGCCGTGCTCGGCAGCAACGGCGCCGGGAAGTCGACCCTGCTGCGCGCCGTGTCGGGCACGCTCCGGATGCACCGGGGCGCCGTCGACGCCGGCGAGATCCGCTACGACGGCCACGCGCTCGGCAAGCTCGACCCCGCCCGGATCGTCCGGCTCGGTGTCGTCGGCGTGCCCGAGGGACGGCAGGTCTTCGCGCGGATGACCGTCGAGGAGAACCTGCGGGCCGGCGGCATCGGCGCCCGGACCGCCACCGAACGCACCGAAGCCCGCGAGCGAGTCGACGCCCTGTTCCCCGTGCTCACCGAACGCGCCAAGCAGCGCGCCGGCCTCCTCTCCGGCGGCGAACAGCAGATGCTCGCCATCGGCCGGGCGCTGATGTCCGCGCCGAAGCTGCTGCTGCTCGACGAGCCGTCGCTGGGCCTCGCGCCGAAGATCGTCGAGCAGATCGGCCGGACCATCCGCGAGATCCACGAGCAGGGCACCGCCGTGGTGCTGGTCGAGCAGAACGCCGTGATGGCGCTGAACGTCGCCGACCACGCCGTGGTGCTGGAGGTCGGCCGGGTCGCCCTCGCCGGGACGGCCGCCGAGCTCTCCGCCAGCCAGGACGTCCGGCGGCTGTACCTCGGCGGGCACGCCGAGTCGCAGGAGACCGCCGACGCGGAAGCCGAGCAGGCGCGCAAGCAGCTGGCCGGCCGGACGCTGTCGAGGTGGGCCGGATGACGCCGCCGGAACTGCGGGTCGAAGACGTCTCGCTGCGGTTCGGCGGGATCCGCGCCCTCGACGAGGTGAGCTTCACCGTCGCACCCGGGTCGCTGCACGCGCTGATCGGGCCCAACGGCGCCGGGAAGTCCAGCTGCTTCAACGTGATCAGCGGCCTCTACCGGGCGAACGCGGGCCGCGTGCGGCTCGGGGACACCGACCTCACCGGGCTCGCGCCGCACAAGCTCGCCCGCTTGCGCGTCGGGCGGTCGTTCCAGAACGCCGCGCTGTCGGCCGGGTCGACCGTGCTGGACAACGTCATGCTCGGCCGGCACGCGCTCACCCGCGGCGGGTTCCTCGAAGTCGGGCTGCGGCTGCCGTGGACGGTCCGCGCCGAACGCCGGCACGCCGAGCGGGCGCGGGAAATCTGCGCGTTCCTCGGCCTCGGCGCGGTCGTCGACGCACCCGTCGGCGCGCTGCCCTACGGCGTCGTCAAGCGCGTCGACCTCGCCCGCGCGCTCGCCGTCGAACCGGTGCTGCTCCTGCTCGACGAGCCCGCGGCGGGGATGAACGCGGCCGAGACCGCGGAGCTGGCCGGCACGATCAGCGGGATCCGCGCCGAGCTGGGCATCTCCATCCTGCTCGTCGAACACGACATGGGCCTGGTGATGGGCATCGCCGACCGGGTCACGGTGCTCGACTTCGGCCGCCGCATCGCCGACGGCACGCCGGCGCAGGTCCAGTCCGACCCGGACGTCATCAAGGCCTACCTCGGCACGGAGGCGGCGTGAACACCTTCCTGCAGCTCACGGTCAACGGCCTCGGCAAGGGCGCGGTCTTCGCCCTGCTCGCGCTGGGGTTCGTGATCATCTTCAAGGCCACCGAAGTGGTCAACTTCGCGCACGGCTCACTCGTGCTCTTCGGCGGCTACCTCGTCGTCGTGACGCGGGACGCGCTGGGCTGGGTGGGCGCGTCGCTCGTCGGCATCGTCTCGGCCGGAGTGCTCGGCCTGGTCGTCGAGCGGCTGCTGCTGTCACGCTCCCGGCACGCCGACGCGAACAGCCTGGCGCTGCTCACCATCGGCGTCGACGTGATCGTCACCGAGGAGATCGTGCGCCGCCTCGGCGTCACGCTGCCCTTCCTCGGCGACGCCTGGGACGCGAAACCGTTCCAGCTCGGCGGGATCACGCTGTTCCGCACGCACCTGGTCGCGCTCGTCGTGGCCGCGGTGCTCATCACGGCGTTCTGGCTGGCCTTCAAGTACTCGAACTGGGGCGTGGCCATGCGCGCCCAGGCGGAGAACCGGGAAGCCGCCGCGCTGATGGGCATCCGCAGTTCGCGGGTCACCGCGACCGCGTGGCTCGTCGCCGCGCTGCTGGCCGGGGTGGCCGTGCTGTTCATCGCCACGCAGGACTTCTCCGGCGCCGGGCTTTCGCGCGGGACGCACTCGATCGCGCTGGCCGCCTTCCCGGCCGCGATCCTCGGCGGCCTCGACTCGACGGCGGGCGCGGTGGTCGGCGGCCTGGTCGTCGGGATCGTGGAAGCGCTGTCCGCGCAGTACGTCTCGTTCGACTTCTCGAAGAGCGCGGTCTTCCTGGTGATGCTGGTGGTCCTGGTGGTGCGGCCCTCGGGGCTGTTCGGCACGAGGGAGCGAACCCGTGTCTGACAGCGCCGTGTCCGAAGTGGACACCCCACCGGCCGTCGACGCGACGCCACCGCCGCGCCGCGACTGGGGAAAGCTCGTGCGCACCGCGGCCTGGCTCGCGCTGCTGGTCGTCCTGCTCGCCCTGCCGCTCTACCTCGACGCCGCCTGGCTGAAGGCCGGGCAGTACATGATGATCGGCGGGGTCGGCGCGATCGGGCTGACGCTGGTGGTCGGGCAGGCCGGGCAGCTTTCCCTGGCCCACGCGTTCTTCCTGCTCGCGGGGGCCACCGCCTACACCGTGCTGTCCGGGCCGGCGGGCGACGACCGCGTGGTCGGCTTCGGTCTCGACCCCGGCCTGTCGCTGCTCGGCGCGGTGGTCGTCGCGGCGCTGCTGGGCCTGGCCTTCGCGCCGGTCGCCGGGCGGCTGCGCGGGATCTACCTCGGCGTCGCCTCGCTGGCGCTGGTGTTCCTCGGGCTCTACTTCGGACAGTCGGCGGAGGAGCTGACCGGCGGGACGTCGACCGGGCGCGCGCCGGCGCCGTTCTCGCTGTTCGGCTTCCCGTTCACCAACGACGGTCCCGAGATCACCGTGCTGGGCGTGCCGATCCGGCAGGCCGAACGCACGTGGTACCTGTTCCTGCTGCTGACCGTGGTGGCGTTCGTGATCGCGCGCGGCGCCGTGCGCGGCCGCGTCGGGCGCTCGTGGCGGGCGGTGCGCGACAACGAGGCCGCGGCGGCGGTGATGGGCGTCAGCGTGCTGCGCGCGAAGGCGGGCGCGTTCGCCGTCTCGTCGGCCTACGGCGGCCTCGCCGGCGCGATGACCGTGCTGTGGTTCGACATCCTCAAGCCGGACGAAAGCGAGTACGGCACCTACGGCATCAACGTGTCCATCGCCTACCTCGCGATGGTCATCATCGGCGGCCTCGGCTCGGTGTCCGGCGCGCTGGTCGGTGCGCTGATCGTCAACGGGCTGCCGCAGGTGCTCGCCCTGTACTCGGCCGACCTCGGCTGGTTCTCCGGCACCGGCGACGGCGCGCTGACCCCGATCCTGGTCAGCTCGTTCGTCTACGGCGCCGCGATCATCCTCGTCGTCCTCTTCGAGCCGGGCGGGCTCGCCGCGATCGGCCGCCGGCTCACCCGTTCCCGCCGTCAACCCCCGGAGGAACCATGAAACGCACACACCTGGCGGCGGCGCTGGCGGCCGTCCTCGTCCTCTCCGCGTGCAGCACGAAAGCGGGCGACTCGGGCTCGTCGGGCTCGGACAGCTCCGGCGTCAAGACCGGCAAGGGGGTCACGGCGAGCGAGGTGACACTCGGCGTGATGACCGACAAGTCCGGCGTCTTCAAGAACCTCGGCCTCGGCGTCACGCAGGGCAACGAGCTGTGGGCCAAGGACTTCAACGCCGCCGGCGGCGTCTGCGGCCGCCAGGTCAGGCTGGAAGAGGTCGACCACGGCTACAAGGCCGACACGGCGAAGACGCTGTACCCGCAGATCGAGCCGAAGGTGCTCGGGTTCGTGCAGCTGCTCGGCTCGCCGGTGGTGGCCGCGCTGAAGCAGAACCTGGCGTCCGACAAGGCCGTCGCCGCGCCCGCGTCGTGGTCGTCGGAGCTGCTGGACAACCCGTACGTGATGATCGTCGGGACGACGTACGACCTCGAGATCATCGACGGCCTCTCGTACCTGCAGGAGCAGGGGCTGCTCAAGGACGGCGACACGATCGGGCACGTGTACATCGACGGCGAGTACGGCAAGAACGGCCTGCGCGGCTCGCAGTTCTACGCGAAGAAGCACAACTTGACGGTCAAGGAAGTGAAGATCACCTCGACCGACAGCGACCTCACGAACGTCGTCACCGGGCTCAAGGGCGCCGGAGTCAAGCTGATCGCGCTGACCACCACGCCCGCCCAGACCGGGTCGGCGGTCGCGGCGAACAAGGCGCTCGGACTGAACGTGCCGGTGCTGGGCAACAACCCGACGTTCGACCCGGCGCTGCTGAAGAGCCCCGCCGCGGGCGCGCTGGACAAGCTGACGGTCGTCGCTAGCAGCGTGCCGTTCTCCGCGGACATCCCGAAGGCCAAGGACGTCGCGGCGAAGTACAAGGCGGCGTACAAGGAAACGCCGAACGGCGGCGTCCCGTACGGGTACGCGGTGGGCGAGGTCTGGGGCGCGGTGCTGAAGAAGGCCTGCGACAACAAGGACCTCACCCGCGACGGCATCTCCGCGGCGCTGAAGCAGACGACGTCGGCGAACACGGACAACCTGGTCGCGGCGCTCGACTTCTCGAAGCCGGGAACGCCGGCGACGCGCCAGGTGTACGCGGCCACCCCGGACGCCTCGGCCGAGGGCGGCGTCAAGTACGTCAAGCCGCTGTTCGAGGCACCGGAGGCCAAGGAGTACGTGGCACCGCACCAGAAGTGAGCCGGCGCCGAGCCAGCGCGGCCGCCTCGTGCAACGGGGTGGTCGCGTTGGCCTTCGCCGCGCTCAACAGGTCCCCGACCGTCTGCTCGATCGTCTCCACGCGGGCCAGCGCGCCCTCGTGGTCGAGGCCCTCCGCTTCCCGCGAGAGCGTGTAGAGGATCCCGCCCGCGCTCGCCACGTAGTCCGGGACCCACAGGATGCCGCGTGCCGCGAGCTCGTCCGCGACGGCGTCGTCGGTGAGCTGGTTGTTCGCCGGGCCGACGACGAGCGGCGTGTCGAGCCGGGCCACCGTCTCGGGGCTGAGCACCCCGCCCACCGCCGCCGGGATCACCACGTCGGCCGTCAGCGTGAGCGCTTTCTCCGGCTCGACCCAGGTCAGGCCCTGGTTCTCGGCGCCGGCTCGCTTCGCCGGGTCGATGTCGGAGACGACGACGTCGGCACCGTCCGCCCGCAGGCTCGCCGCGAGGTGGGCGCCGACCGAGCCGTAGCCGCTGATCACCACGCGGCGGCCGGTCATGTCCGCCGAGCCGAGCGCGGCCCGGAGCGCGGCGAGCACCCCCACCGCCGTCGGGCCGCTGGAGGAACCGGTTCCGCCCGCGGACTCGGGCGTGCAGAACGCGAACGCCGAGACTTCGCGCAGCACCAGCATGTCGGCCGGGCCGGTGCCCACGTCCGGGCCGGCCAGGTAGGCGCCGCCGAAGTCGGCGATGAGGTCGGCGTGGTCGAGCAGGACGTCCCGGCGCTCGGCCGGCGAGAGGACGCGCCCGGGCTCCGGCGCGATGACGCTCTTGCCGCCGCCGAACGCGAGCCCCGCGACGGCGCACTTCGCCGTCATGGCCGCCGACAGGCGGAGGACGTCGCCGACGGCTTCTTCGAGCGTGGCGTACGGCTTGAAGCGGCAGCCGCCGACGGCGGGGCCGAGCGCGGTCGAATGGATGGCGACCATGGTGGTGATGCCGGATCGACGGCCCCGGCGGGCCACGAGCTGCTCATGTGCGGTCATGCCGACCGAAGTTAGAGTGAACATCGGCGGTGCCGGAGCACTGCCGAACGAAATTCGGCGACGACACGGAGGACGCGGTGCTGGACGAACTTGATTCGGCGATCGTGCGGCACCTGCAGGAGGACGCGCGGCAGACCAACCGGGACATCGCCCGGAAGGTCGGCATCGCGCCCTCGACGTGCCTCGAGCGCATCCGGCTGCTGCGCGAACGCGGAGTCATCCGCGGCTACCACGCCGACATCGACCTGCCGAGCCTCAACCGCGGCGTCCGGGCGCTCGTCGCGGCGCAGGTGCGGCCGTTGAGCCGGGCGGTCATCGACGAGTTCCAGCGCTCGATCGCGGAGCTGCCGGAAGTGCTTTCGGTGTACGTGACCGCGGGGAGTGACGATTTCCTGATCGAAGTCACAACCCGGGACATCGACGCGCTCCACGCGTTCCTCGCCGACCGGCTGGCGTTGCGCCGGGAGATCGTCGGCTTCCGCACGTCGATCGTTTTCCGGCACCTGCGCAAGACGACGATTGAACCGCTCACGTAGGGGTATCCGGGGGCATCACCCGGAAAGGACGCGACACACCCCTAAGTGAAACCCTCGAAATACCCCTGTTCGCACGCTGAGAGGCGAAAACTGTCGGTGGTGGGCGGTCTAATGGGTCACGACGGGAAGGAGGCTCCGCCATGATCACCGAGTTGAACCACCGTGAGCGGGCCACGTTGAGAGCCGTGGCCGGGGGCCACGCCGAGATCAGCTGCAGCTGCGAGCCCGACCTGTTCATCGACGGCCTGAGCTGCTGCGACCAGTCCACCGTGCACCGCCTCGCGCGGCTCGGCCTGATCGCACCCGCCAGTCCCGGCAAGTGCGGCGAGCGCGTGGCCGCCGTGCTCACCGAGGCCGGCTCGCTGGCGCTGGGCGAGGTCCTCGCCATCGCCGCGTAATCGCGTTGCCACACACTGGGGTTACTGCCAGCATCACCCGATGCACGTATTCCTCGAAACCGAGCGGTTGATCTTGCGCCGGTTCACCGAGAACGACGCCGACGCACTCTTCGAGCTCTACGACGACCCGGCCGTGATGAAGTACCTCAATGGGGGACAGCCGGCGGATCGCACCGAGATCGTCACCCTGGATCTCCCCGCGTTCCTCGGTTACTACGAGCGTTTCCCCGGTTACGGGTTCTGGGCGGCGATCGAGAAGAGCACCGGCGATTTCCTGGGGTGGTTCCATTTCCGCCCGCGCCCGCAAGATCCGCTGGACGAACCGGAACTGGGGTACCGGCTGCACCAGAAGGCGTGGGGCAAGGGTTACGGGACCGAAGGCTCGGCGGCCCTGCTCGAGAAGGGCTTCACCGAACTGGGGGTCACCCGCGTGACGGCGTTCACCATGACGGTGAACGAGCGGTCGCGCCGGGTGATGGAGAAACTGGGGATGCGGTTCGTCCGCACGTACTTCGAGGAGTTCCCGGAGCACGAGCGCGCTCCGGGCAGCGAGCACGGCGAAGTCGAGTACGCCATCACCCGCGACGAGTGGCTCGCGAGCGCCGCGCCCGGCGCCCGCGAGCCGTCGGATCAGCGGTAGACCTCGAACTCGTAGATCCGCGCCGCGCCGTCGCCGTTGTTGGTCGGCGTCGTCAGGTTCAGCTTCACGTACCGGGCCGACCTCGTCGTGATCGGGTGGTACGTGCGGCTGGCCCGCGACCCGCTCACCGAAGCGACCGTCGTCCACGTGCTGCCGTCGGTCGACGTCTGGATCGTGAACGCGCCGGTGTTCCAGCCGGTCGTCTCACCGCCCAGGCCCGCGTGCTTGACCACGAACGACGACACGTTCTGCGCCGACCCGAGGTCGACCTGCAGGTACTTGGTCGCCGCAAGAGAACAGAACTTGCTGTTGTTCGCCAGGCTGCCGTCGACGGCGAGGGCCGGCGCCTCGGCCGAGTTGCACGGCGCCGAGCCCGTGGCCGCCTTGCCCTGGGCCAGGTTCGCGCCGAGCTCCGGCGCGGCCGGCGGCGGCGTGAACCCGTCGTTGTACGACGGCGGGACGTCCGCGGTGCTCGTGCCCCACGCGCTCGCCGACGAGCCCATCGTGTAGTTCAGCGTCGACGCGCCCGCGATGTCGCCGTAGCGGATCCACGACTTGGTCGTCGCGGTCCCGTTGACGCTCAGGCTCTGCACGTACTGCGCACCCTGGCCCGCGCCGGAGCCGGTGATCTGGATCGTGCCGCTCGGGCGGATGATCGAGGCCGACGGGAACAGCGGGCCGTGCAGGGCCAGGACGTCCGCGCCCGGCGTCGCCGGGTACATCCCCAGCGCGGCGAAGACGTACCACGCCGACGTCGCGCCGAGGTCGTCGTTGCCCGGCAGACCACCCGGGCCGGTGGTGAACGATTCGTTCATCACGCGCCGCACCGCCGAACTGGCGCCCTGCGGGTGAGCGGCGTAGTTGTACGCCCACGGCACGCCGTGCTCCGGCTCGTTGCCGATGTAGAAGTACGGCTGGGTGAGGCCGCCGTTGAGCTGGGTGAAGTGGTGGTCCAGCCGCTGGACGGCGGTCTGCCTGCCGCCCATCAGGTTGATCAGGCCCTGGTAGTTGTAGGGCACCATCCACGTGTACTGCGACGGGTTGCCCTCGGTGTAGCCGCTGTTGCTCGACGGCACGACCGGCCACGCCCAGTTGCCGTCGCTGCCGCGCGGCTGGACGTAGCCCGAGTCGGTGCCGAACACGTTCTGCCACCACTGGGCGCGCTGCATGTACGTGGTGTACTTCGTGGTGTCGCCCAAGGCTTTCGCGAACTGCGCCACCGCGAAGTCCGACGCCGAGTACTCGAGCGAGTCCGACGGGTCTTCGTAGACGTAGTGCCGGCTGAGGTAGCCGCTTTGCCGGCCGCGGATCGCCTGGCCCTGCGTGGTGCCGCCGTTGGAGCTCTTGTCCATCAAGGTCAGCGCCGCCGCGGTGTCGAAACCGCGGACCCCGAAGGCGTACATGCTGCCGACGATGATCGGCCCGGGGTCACCGGTCATCACGAAGTGCTCGTTGCTGTTGTGCGACCACTTGGGCAGCAGCCCGCCCTGCTGGCCGTCGAGCACCATCGACTTCGCGATGTCGCTCGCTTCGGCTGGGGCGACCAACCCGATGAGCGCGGCCCACGACCGGTAGATGTCCCAGCCGGAGTAGTTCTGGTAGACGGTGTGCGACGCGGTGTGGACCGCTTGGTCGAACCCGCGGTACTGGCCGTTGGTGTCGCTGGCGATGTTCGGGTTCTGGAAGACGTGGTACAGCGCCGTGTAGAACTTCTGCAGGTCCGCGGTCGCGCCTCCGGTCACCTGGACGCGGTTGAGGACGCCGTTCCAGCTCGTGTCCGCCGCGCCGCGGATCCCGGCGAAGTCGAAGCCGGGGTTTTCGGCGGCGAGGTTCGCCTGCGCGTTGGCCAGGCTGACGAACGAGATGCCGACCTTCGCCTGCACCGTCGTGGTGCTCGAGGTGTCGAAGGTGACGTAGCCGCCGGAGTTCGTGCCGCTGGTGCTCGCGGAACCGGCGTTCACCGTGCCGCCGAGCCAGGTGCCGAACCCGCTGGGCGCGCGGTCGAACTGGATCACGTAGTAGATCTGGTAGGTCTTCGACGAACCGCAGAAACCGCCACCGGTCACCGAACCGGTGAGCTGGCTGCCGTTGATGGAGATCGATCCGCTGCGGTTTCCGGTGGCGCTGCGGCCGGTGTTGACGAGCAGCCGCGCGGACGTCGTGTTCGGGTAGGTCAGCTTCATGAAGCCCGACCGCTTGGTCGCGGAAAGTTCGACGGTCGTGTTGTAGTTGTCGAGCTTGTTCTTGTAATAACCGGGCGCGGCCGACTCGTTGGCTTTGGTGTAGCGGCCGGCATATCCGGTCCAGCCGGTGCCGGGCGAGGTCCCGATCGCGCCGGTGATCGGCAGCAGGCCGAGGTCTTCGTTGTTGGCGCAGCCGGCGCCGTTGAAGTGGGTGAGGCTGAACTCCTCGATGCTCGTGTCGCTGTAGCGGTACCCGGACGGCGACGCGGTCGGGGTGTCCGGGCTGAACTGAACCATCCCGAACGGCACGACGGCGCCGGGGTACGTGCTGCCGCCGGCGCCGCCGGGAACGGGGTTCGGGGAGTTGCTGTTGTCCGTGCCGATGAAGGGATTCACGTACTGCGTAAGGGCCAACGTGTCGGCCGCGGCCGCGGGCACGGTGGAAAGCCCCGCGCCGGCGAGAATCGCGGCGAGCACGGCTCCGCGCAGCCGTCTGGCGAGTGGTCCGGACATGAACCTGTCCTCTCCTTGTCGCACGCTTCCGCCGGGCGACAACGTTGTCGGGCGTGGTGACAACGTTGTCAGCTCGGCGGACGCCGCGCTGACAACGCTCAGGGATCGAAGTGGTACCGGAACTCGGTGGCAGGACATGGTGCCACGGCGGGACCCTCGGGCGGAAGCACCGAAAGTCCGTTGCGCGCCAAGCGGTTCCGCGACCGGACCACTCAGCGGCGGTGGACCACCCAGTGGTCGCCGAGCTCGGTCGTCGACGCCTCGCCGTTCGTCAGGTCCGCCAGCCAGCTTTCGAAAGCCGGCGCCTCCCCCGGCGCCAGGCCGATCTCGAACCGCGCCAGTTCGTCGTAGCGGGTCGCGTGGACCAAGTGCGGCGACGCGCGCAGGTCGTTCTCCAGCCGGCCCGCGCGGTCGTAACTCACGGCGACCTCGACGAGCCTGAGACGCCGGTGTTCTAGTACACCAACAACTTCCACTGCGTCCGAAACGGACTGACCGTACGCGCGGATCAACCCGCCCGCCCCGAGCAGCACTCCGCCGAAGTAGCGCGTGACGACCGCGACCGTGTCGGTCAGCTCACGCCGCCGCAGCACCTCCAGCATCGGCGTGCCCGCGGTGCCGGCCGGCTCACCGTCGTCACTGGACCGCCGGGTTCGCCCGTCAGCGCCCAAAACGAACGCGTGGCAGTGGTGCCGCGCCCCCGGATCGGTCCGGCGGCGGGCCGCGATGAACTCGCGCGCGGCCTCCTCCGACGTCACCGGAGCGAGCGCGCAGAGGAACCGGGAGCGCTTGATCTCGAGCTCGTGCACCCCGGAACGAGCCACGGAGAGATAACGATCAGTCATCGGACGCGTCCGCCATGCAGCCAGCTTCTCACCCGTGCGCGGCGTCGCGACACGTGCCCCAGACCACTTGGGACAGACGTTTCCGCAGGTCAGAGGCGATAATGACCGACCTTCGGGAGCGACAGCCCGACATATGGGACTACCCTGGGACTCGTCAACGCAACCGTGGCATTTCCCACCCGGGCGCAACGACGTATGTCGATAACAGCGAATTCACACTATCGTCATAAGACCCGGCGAACCCGGGAGTAACACCGCGCGCTCCGACTGGCCCCCACCACAGTGGCCGGTCTGTGCGCGCACGCAGCACCCGACATGTTCGGCTGCCCAGTGTTGTGCGGCCTCCCAGATGACCGCGTCCGGTTTCCGAGCATCGACGCTCGGCCGGTACCCCACGGCATCTTGCACTGAGACACCACCAACGCCGACAACAGCAACTGTTCTCGACTGACCATCGCGGTACCGGACCACTTCGTTAACCGGTTCAGCTCGAACCACTCGATGAGGTGAGTACCGGTCGCGCCAACGCCTTGGGAGGCGGCCAGCCGTGACCCACCGTGCCCGTTCCCTGCGCCCCGCAGGGCAGCAGCTCAGCAACGCCGAGGCCGAAGGCCTCTACCGGAGCGACTACGAACACGACGCCTGCGGTGTCGCCTTCGTCGCCGACCTGACCGGCCGCCGAGATCATTCGATCGTCGCCAAGGCCCTGGTCGCGTTGCGCAACCTGGAACACCGCGGGGCGCGGGGCGCCGAACCGGACACCGGCGACGGCGCCGGGCTCCTGATCCAGATCCCGGACGAGTTCTACCGCGAGGTCGTGGACTTCGAGCTCCCCGAGGCGGGCACCTACGCCGTCGGCACGGCTTTCCTGCCGCAGGACGAAAAGCGCCGCGGGCGGGCCATGACGACCATCGAGCGCATCGCCGCCGAGGAGGACATGCGCGTCCTCGGCTGGCGCGAGCTGCCGGTGCACACCGAGCACTGCGGGCCGACCGCGGCCGAGACCATGCCGCACTTCACGCAGCTGTTCCTCACCGCGCGCCGCCCGAAGCCGGAGCACTCGGACCCGCTGCACATCGAGCGCAGCGCGTTCTGCGTGCGCAAGCGCGCCGAGCACGAGCTCGTCGAGGACGACGTCTACTTCCCGTCGCTGTCCTCGCGCACGATCGTCTACAAAGGAATGCTCACCGAGCCGCAGGTCGAGCGCTTCTTCGCCGACCTCACCGACGAGCGCGTCACCAGCGCCATCGGCCTGGTGCACTCCCGCTTCTCCACCAACACCTTCCCGTCGTGGCCGCTGGCGCACCCGTACCGCTACGTCGCGCACAACGGCGAGATCAACACCCTGCGCGGCAACCGCAACTGGATGGACGCCCGCGAGGCCCTCCTCGAAACCGACCTGATCCCGGGCGACCTCAAGCGCGTCTACCCGGTGATCACGCGCGGCGCCAGCGACTCGGCCTCCTTCGACGAGGTCCTCGAACTGCTGCACCTCGGCGGCCGCTCGCTGCCCCACGCGGTCCTGATGATGATCCCGGAAGCGTGGGAGAACCACCAGGAGATGGACCCGGCGCGACGCGCCTTCTACGAGTTCCACTCGACTTTGATGGAGCCGTGGGACGGCCCGGCGCTCGTCGCGTTCACCGACGGCTCCCAGATCGGCGCGGTGCTCGACCGCAACGGCCTGCGCCCCGGCCGCTACTGGGTGACCGACGACGGCCTCGTCGTGCTCGCCTCCGAGGTCGGCGTGCTCGACATCGACCCGGCGACGATCGTCCGGAAGGGACGCCTCGAGCCCGGACGGATGTTCCTCGTGGACACCGCCGAGGGCCGGATCGTCGAGGACGAGGAGATCAAGACCGAGCTGGCCACCGCGCACCCGTACGACGAGTGGGTCGAGGCCGGTCTCCTGCACCTGGAGGACCTGCCCGAGCGCGACCGCGAGGTCCCGCTGCACGCCGCGCTCGTCCGCCGTCAGCAGGCGTTCGGCTACACCGAGGAAGAGCTCGAAGCCATCCTCGAGCCGATGGCCCGCACCGGCGCGGAGCCGATCGGCTCGATGGGCAACGACTCGCCGATCGCGACGCTGTCCAGCCGGCCGCGGCTGCTGTTCGACTACTTCATCCAGCTGTTCGCCCAGGTGACGAACCCGCCGCTGGACGCCATCCGGGAGGAGCTCGTCACCGCGCTCGGCACGCAGATCGGCGCCGAGCCGAACCTCCTCGAAGGCGACGCCTCGTCGTGCCGCCGGATCGTGCTGCCGTTCCCGGTGCTCGACAACGACCAGCTCGCCAAGCTGGTGCACGTCAACGACGACGGCGACCTGCCCGAGTTCCAGGCCGTCACCGTGCTCGGCCGCTACAACGTCCACGGCGGCGGCGAGGCGCTGGTCAAGCGCCTCGACGAGATCCGCGCCGAGGTGTCGGAGGCGATCGAGGACGGCGCCCGGCTGATCGTGCTGTCCGACCGCGGGGTCGACGAAAACCACGCGCCGATCCCGTCGCTGCTGCTGACCGGCGCGGTGCACCACCACCTCGTCCGTGAGAAGACGCGCACGCAGGTCGGCCTCATCGTCGAGGCCGGCGACGCGCGCGAGGTGCACCACATCGCGCTGCTCATCGGCTACGGCGTCGCCGCGGTGAACCCGTACCTGGCGATGGCGACCGTCGAGGAGATGGCCCACCAGGGCCTGATCCCGGGTGTCACGCCGAAGGAAGCGACGTACAACCTGATCAAGGCGCTCGGCAAGGGCGTCCGCAAGACGATGTCCAAGATGGGTGTCTCGACCGTCGCGTCCTACACCGGCGCGCAGATCTTCGAGGCGATCGGGCTCGGCGAAGAGGTCATCGACAACTGCTTCACCGGCACGACGTCCCGCCTCGGCGGCGTCGGCTTCGAGACTCTCGCCGACGAGGTCGCGAAGCGGCACAAGTACGCGTTCCCGGCCGACGGCGTCCGGGCCGCCCACCGCGAGCTCGAGACCGGCGCGGACTACCAGTGGCGCCGCGAGGGCGAGCCGCACCTGTTCAACCCGCAGACCGTGTTCAAGCTGCAGCACTCCACGCGGTCCGGGAAGTACGAGATCTTCAAGGAGTACACGAAGGCCGTCGACGACCAGGCCGAGAAGCTGCTGACGCTGCGCGGGCTGTTCGACTTCAAGTACGGCAAGCGCGCGCCGGTGCCGATCGAGGAGGTAGAGCCGGTCTCGGAGATCGTCAAGCGGTTCGCCACCGGCGCCATCTCCTACGGCTCGATCTCGATGGAGATGCACCAGACGCTCGCCATCGCGATGAACCGCCTCGGCGGCAAGTCGAACACCGGTGAGGGCGGCGAAGACGCCGAGCGGCTGTACGACCCGGAGCGCCGCAGCGCCGTGAAGCAGGTCGCGTCCGGCCGCTTCGGCGTCACGAGCGAGTACCTCGTCAACGCCGACGACATCCAGATCAAGATGGCGCAGGGCGCGAAGCCCGGCGAGGGCGGGCAGCTGCCCGGCGCGAAGGTGTACCCGTGGATCGCGAAGACGCGGTTCTCGACGCCGGGCGTGGGCCTGATTTCGCCGCCGCCGCACCACGACATCTACTCGATCGAGGACCTGGCGCAGCTGATCCACGACCTGAAGAACGCCAACCCGAACGCGCGCATCCACGTGAAGCTCGTGTCCGAGGTCGGCGTCGGCACGGTCGCGGCCGGCGTCTCCAAGGCGCACGCCGACGTCGTGCTCATCTCCGGTCACGACGGCGGGACGGGCGCGTCGCCGCTGTCGTCCATCAAGCACGCCGGTGGCCCGTGGGAACTGGGCCTGGCCGAGACGCAGCAGACGCTGCTGGCCAACCGGCTGCGCGACCGGATCGTGGTGCAGACCGACGGCCAGCTCAAGACCGGGCGGGACGTCGTCGTCGCGGCGCTGCTCGGCGCCGAGGAGTTCGGTTTCGCGACCGCGCCGCTGGTGGTGTCCGGCTGCATCATGATGCGCGTCTGCCACCTCGACACGTGTCCGGTCGGTGTCGCGACGCAGAACCCGAAGCTGCGCGAGAAGTTCAGCGGCAAGGCCGAGTACGTCGTCAACTTCTTCGAGTTCATCGCCCAGGAAGTGCGCGAGTACCTGGCGGAGCTCGGTTTCCGGTCGATCGCCGAGGCGGTCGGGCACGCCGAGTTCCTCGACAAGCGCAAGGCGATCGACCACTGGAAGGCGGCCGGGCTCGACCTGTCGCCGATCTTCCACGTGCCGGACATGGCCCCGGCCGGGCTGCGGCTGCAGCAGACGCTGCAGGACCACGGCCTGGAGAAGGCCCTCGACAACACGCTGATCCAGCTGGCCGAGGGTGCGTTGAACTCCGGCGACAAGGTGCGGCTGGAACTCCCGGTCCGCAACGTCAACCGGACCGTCGGCACGATGCTCGGCTCCGAGCTGACCAAGCGGTGGGGCGGCGAAGGCCTGCCCGACGACACCATCGACGTCACCTTCACCGGGACCGCGGGTCAGTCGTTCGGCGCGTTCGTGCCGAAGGGCATCACGCTGCGGCTCTACGGCGACGGCAACGACTACGTCGGCAAGGGCCTCTCCGGCGGCCGGCTGATCGTGCGCCCGCCGAAGGAGGCGCGGATCGCCGCCGAGGACCACATCATCGCCGGCAACGTCATCGCCTACGGCGCCACGAGCGGCGAGATCTTCATCCGCGGCAAGGTCGGCGAGCGGTTCTGCGTGCGCAACTCGGGCGCGCTGGCCGTCGTCGAAGGCGTCGGCGACCACGGCGGCGAGTACATGACCGGCGGCCGGATGGTCGTGCTCGGCCCGATCGGGCGCAACTTCGCGGCCGGCATGTCCGGCGGCATCGCCTACGTGCTGGACCTGCCCGCGCACCGCGTCAACCCGGAGATGGTCGACCTCGACCCGCTCGACTCCGAGGACGCGGACTTCCTGCGCGAGACGCTGGAAAAGCACTACGACGAAACGGAATCCGCCGTCGCGCGGGAGCTGCTGGCCGACTGGGACGCGGGCGTCGACCGCTTCGGGAAGGTCATGCCGAAGGACTACAAGCGCGTGCTCGCCGCCCAGGTGCAGGCCGAGCGCGACGGGCGCGACGTGAACGAGGCGATCATGGAGGCCGCACATGGCTGACCCCAAGGGCTTTCTGACCACCACCCGCGAAGAGCCGAAGCGCCGCCCGGTCGACCTGCGGCTGATGGACTGGCGAGAGGTCTACGAAGACTTCGCCACGACGAAGCTGCAGAAGCAGGCCGGCCGGTGCATGGACTGCGGGATCCCGTTCTGCCACCAGGGCTGCCCGCTCGGGAACCTCATCCCCGAGTGGAACACGCTGACCTGGCGCGAGGACTGGCAGCAGGCGATCGAACGGCTGCACGCGACCAACAACTTCCCGGAGTTCACCGGCACGCTGTGCCCTGCCCCGTGCGAAACCGCGTGCGTGCTCGGGATCAACGACGACCCGGTGACGATCAAGCGCGTCGAGATCTCGATCATCGACCGCGCCTTCGACGAGGGCTGGGTGACGCCCCAGGTGCCCGTCGCGCTCACGGGCAAGAAGGTCGCGGTCGTCGGGTCCGGCCCGTCGGGACTCGCCGCGGCGCAGCAGCTCACGCGCGCGGGCCACAGCGTCGTGGTCCTCGAGCGGGCCGACAAGATCGGCGGGCTGCTGCGCTACGGCATCCCCGAGTTCAAGATGGAGAAGTCCCGCCTCGACCGGCGCCTCGACCAGATGCGCGCCGAGGGCACGGAGTTCCGGACGTCGGTGAACGTCGGCGTGGACATCACGGCTTCGGAGCTTCAGTCGTCGTACGACGCGGTGGTGCTCGCGGGTGGCGCGACCGACTGGCGCGACCTGCCGATCCCCGGCCGCGAGCTCGACGGCATCCACCAGGCCATGGAGTTCCTGCCGCCGGCCAACCGGGTCGCTTCGGGCGAGCTGGAGAAGTCGCCGTTCGACGCTTCCGGCCTGGACGTCGTCGTGATCGGCGGCGGTGACACGGGCGCGGACTGCGTCGGGACGTCGCACCGCCAGGGCGCTCGTTCGGTGACGCAGCTGGAGATCATGCCGAAGCCGCCGGAGTCGCGTTCGGACGCGCACCCGTGGCCGACGTACCCGATGATCTACCGGGTGTCCTCGGCGCACGAAGAGGGCGGCGAGCGGCTGTACGCGGTGAACACGCAGGAGTTCCTGGGTGACGACGCCGGCCGGGTGCGCGCGCTGAAGCTGGTCGAGGTGCGCAACGAAGGCGGCAAGTTCGTCCCCGTCGAAGGCTCCGAACGCGAGCTGCCCGCGCAGCTCGTCCTGCTGGCGATGGGCTTCCTCGGACCGCAGAAGAAGGGCCTGCTCGAGGACCTCGGCGTCGAGCTGGACGCGCGGGGCAACGTCGCCCGCGACAAGGCGTTCAAGACGAGCCTGGACAACGTGTTCGTGGCCGGTGACATGGGCCGCGGCCAGTCCCTGATCGTGTGGGCGATCGCGGAGGGCCGCAGCGCGGCGGCCGGCGTGGACGCCTACCTGACCGGGCGGGACGTCCTGCCCGCCCCGATCGCGCCGACGGACCGGCCGATCGCCTAGAACCCGGCGCCGGCGGGGGTGTCACTGTCGCCACCTCCGCCGGCGCTGTCCCACTTCTCAGCCGTAGTAACCGTTTTCGAGGTCGTCGAGCAGCCCCGGGCGCTCCGGCCGCCAGCCGAGCAGCGCCCGCGTCCGTCCGCTCGACGCGGGTTGGTCGATCGCCAGGATCGGACCCAGGAACCCGAGTTCGCCGGCCTCGACGGACGTGGGTGGCAGGCCGAGGCGGCGTCCGGCCACCTCGGCGACGTCCCGGATCGCCACGCCTTCGTCGCCCACCGCGTGCAGCACCGAGCCCGCCGGCGCCTGCTCCAGCGCGAGGCGGAACAGGTGGGCGGCGTCGGCGACGTGCACCGCGGGCCAGCGCTGCGAGCCGTCGCCGACGTACGCAGCGATGCCCTTCTCCCGGCCGAGGCCGACCAGCCGCGCGATGAGCCCGTGGGCGTCCCCTTCGCCGTGCACCGACCGCGGCAGCCGCACGACGGACGCGCGCACGCCGCGGTCCGCCGTCTTCAGCACCGACCTCGCGACCTCGGCGCGGCCCGCGACCGGCCCGAAGCCGACCGGGTCGTCCTGCTCGGTGACGGTCCGGCCGGGCACGATCGGCGTCCCCGAGGCGGCGACGAACGCCTTGCCTTCGAGCACCTCGCCCAGCGCCTCGACGAGCGCCGCGTCGGTGCGGATGGCCTCTTCCATCCGGCTGAAGTCGTGGCCGAAGGCGAGGTGGACGACACCGTCGGCATCGGCGGCGCCCTTCCGGAGGGTTTCGAGGTCGTCCAGGTCGCCGCGAAGCACGTCGGCGCCGGTCTTCGCGACGACCTCCGCCGAGGCGTCCGACCGGGCGAGCCCGACGACGTCGTGGCCGGCGTCGATCAGCTCGGGGACGAGGGTCCGGCCGATCCAGCCGGACGCCCCGGTGACGAAGACACGCATGAGGAACCTCCCTGTGATGACACCTGGTGCCATCAACCGTAGCACGTGTGACGACACCGGGTGTCATCGCTTAGGCTGGACGTCATGAGCCGCTGGGAGCCGAACACACGCGAGCGGCTGGTGCGCGCCGCGGTGGAGTCGTTCCTCGAGCGCGGCTACGACGCCGTGACGGTCGCGGAGATCACCGAACGGGCGGGACTGACCAAGCGGACGTTCTTCCGGCACTTCGGGGACAAGCGCGAGGTGCTGTTCGCGGGTCAGGACGTCCTGAGCGGCCTCCTCGCGGACGCGATCACCGCGGCCCCCGGGTCCGCGACGCCGATCGAGGCGATCTCGGCGGCGCTGACGGCGGTCGAGGCGGTCTTCGACGCGGACTGGCGGGAGTGGGCGGCGAAGGTCCAGCGGGTGGTCGCGGGCCAGCCGGACCTCCGCGAGAGGGAGTTGCTGAAGCGCGCGAAGCTCAGGGGCGCGATGGCTTCCGCGTTGCGCGCTCGTGAAGTCTCGGACCCGGCAGCGAGCCTGGCGGCGGAGATCGGCGGCTTGGCGTTCACGACGGGCTTCGCGCGCTGGGTGGAACCGGCGAACGAACGGGGTTTCGGCGAACTGGCCCGGGAAGCCTTGGCCGAGCTGGTGGAAGCCGCTGCCGGGTTACGGTGAGCCGACGTCATGAAAGAGTCGTTCATGACGTCCAGTGCGCTGAACGAGTCGTTCATGACGGCGCCCCCGGCCGTCAGGTGTCCAGGAGAGCGCTTCCCAGCGGCGTGAGCGAATGCAGCACCGTGTTCCGCTCCCGGTGCGTGGTGATCAGCCCGGCCCGCCGCAGCACCGTCGTGTGCTTGCTGACCGCCGACGGCGTGACGCCCAGCCGCGCCGCCAGCTCCGACGTCGAGCAGCCCACCGCCAGGACCGCCAGCGCCGCCGCGCGGGTCGGGCCCAGCAGGTCCGCCAGCGCCTTGCCGGACGCCCGGTGCGCGCCGCGGCCGAAGCCGGCCGGCGGGGCGGCCTGGCGGACGCACGGGTAGTGCAGCCGCGGCGTGCCGCCCGGGGCCGCCGGGACCAGGCCCGGGCACACCGAGAAGTACGTCGGCACCAGCAGCAGGCCCGTGCCCTCCGACGGCACCGTGCCGGGGATCCGGTCGTCGGTCTCCAGCTCGGGCGCCTCCCAGCGCACCAGCGGGCGCAGGCCGGTCAGCAGCGCGTCGACGCCCCCGTGGAGCAGCAGCTGCGTGCGCATCCCGAGGTCCGCGTCCACCTGGCCGGACAGCGTCTCCCAGCCGGGGGCGATCGCGAGTTCGTGGTAGTCGCGCAGGGCCTGGACCAATCGCGGGAGGCCGGCGGTGTCGCCGTCGGCGAGCGCGGCGGCCCACGACGGCAGGTCACGGCCGGCCGGCGCCGTGCGCAACGCCGTCTTCAGGCTCAGCGGATCCGTCTTCAGCACCGCCGCGAGCCCGGACTCCAGCTCGTAGCGCCCCGCCGCGGGCAGCAGGAAGCCCGGCAGCGGCGCGTCCGGCCGGCAGAGCCACATCAGCACCGCGGCCGAATCGGGCAGGCTCTGCCACACGCGGTACCGCCACCGGTTGAACGCGCCTGAAGCGGCGGTGCGGCCGCCGTCGCGGCGCTGCAGGACCTGCAGGCTCGAGGCGAGCTCCCCCATCGGGTCGGCCGCGGCGGCGAGCCCGACGCGGACGAGGTCGGGCAAGGTCAGCTCGATGCGCACGCCACTCCCCCCGGGTCTGTCCCTGTATCGGCGCCGGTTCCGTTCTGTTACACGCCTGACGTGCGTTTTGGCCCCTCACGGAAATGACCTCGACGACGACGGAACCGCACTGAATGATGGTCCGAGAGACCGCTTTCGGGGGTTTGACGGTCTCGACGAGGGGGATTCGCCGGCACGACCACGCGCCGGGTCCGCACGGGCCCGGAGCTGGGTGGCGCCCTTTCGTCAGCACGGGTGAACCGACGAAAAGGGGAAGCATGACGAAGATGAAGCGGCTGATGGTCACGGTCGCCGCGGCGGCGGGCCTGTTCGGCCTGGTCGCCGTTCCGCAGGCCGGCGCGGCGCCCGCCGACGGCAAGGGCACCGCGGTCTCGGCGCTCGCCGGCGGGATCAAGCTGCGGCCGGCGAAGGTGGGGGCCGCGCACAAGTCCACCGCCGGCGTCGCGGGCGCGCAGGTCGCCGAGGCGGACGCGTACCTGATCGAGTCGGCCGCCTTCGGCCGCTGCTGGGACGCCGACCTGGGCACGATCGGCGGCAACGGCACGAAGATGCAGCTGTGGGACTGCGACGTGTACGCCGCGAACCAGGCGTTCTACGTCACCCGCATCCCGGAGGGCTACCTGCGCTTCCAGAACGTGCAGAGCGGCCGCTACCTCGACGCCGACCTCGGCACGGCCGGCGCCAACGGCACCAAGGTCCAGCTGTGGGACTACCGCGCCGGCGCCAAGAACCAGTGGTGGGCCGACACCGTGAACCCGGAGGGCTACCTGCGGCTGCAGAGCCCGCAGAACAACCGGTACCTGACCGGCGAGGGCTCGGTCGGCGCCAACGGCACGCGGCTGCAGCTGTGGGACTACATCGCGGGCGGCAAGTCGCAGTGGTGGTACTGATCCGCTAGCCGGAGAAGAACGCGGGTCCCGGTTTCCGGGGCCCGCGTTTTTCGTTGCGGGCGAACAGATTCCGCGTTCAACTTAATCTTTCGTGTGAATGCCGTGGTTTCGGTGGCACGCGACGGGACGGCGAGGGCAGCCTGGTTGCAGGGGGCACGCACCGGCGAGGGGGAGCTTCGGCCGGGCGTGCGCCCGTTTCACACGGGAGGGGAGCCCGCAATGAGTGTCGACCTGTCCACCACGCTGTCCTGGACCACCGCGACCGGGGACGCCGAGGTGATGCTCGGCGAACTGCAGCCGAACATCCTGAAGGCCCACGTCCGCGACCACCTTTCCGCGCTGCTGCTGGGATTCGGCGACGCGGCGGAGGCCCGGGCGTTCCTGGTCTCGGTCACCGGGAAGATGAAGTCTGCCAAGCAACACCTCGAAGAGGTCGGCGCGTTCAAGGACGCCGGCGCGGCGGGCACGCCGTACGTCGGTGTCGGGCTGACCGCGGCCGGGTACGGCGTCCTCGGTGTCGAGAACTTCCCGGCGGACGAGTCGTTCCGGCGCGGAATGGCGGCACCGGAGACGCGGCGGCGGCTGAACGACCCGCCGCGCTCGACGTTCGATCCGGGTTACCACGGCGAAATCCACGCGGTGGTGCTGATCGGCGACGCGACGGACAAGGCGATGACCGCGCGGCGCAACGAGATCCTCGGCCTGCTGCCGGACTCGGTCACGGTGCTGGCGGAGGAAACGGGTCTCGGCCGCGTCAACGCGCGCGGCGAGGGCATCGAGCACTTCGGGTACGTCGACGGCCGGAGCCAGCCGTTGTTTCTTACTGAGGACGTCGACTCAGAGAAGAACAACACGGACGGCATCAACGTGTGGAATCCGGCGGCGCCGCTGGCCCAGGTGCTGGTGCCGGACACCGCGGCCCCGGATCCGGGCGTGCACTTCGGCAGTTACTTCGTCTTCCGCAAGCTGGAGCAGAACGTCCGGCGGTTCAAGCAGGCAGAGGCGGACTTGGCCGACACACTCGGCTTGACGGGCGACGACCGCGAGCGCGCGGGCGCGATGCTGATCGGCCGGTTCGAGGACGGAACGCCGTTGACGACCCAGCGCGAAGACGGCGCGGAAAGCCCGGTGTCGAACAATTTCACGTACGACAGCGACCGCGCGGCGCTGAAGTGCCCGTTCCAGGCGCACATCCGCAAGACGAACCCGCGAGGCTCGGGAGGAGCGGAGGACCCGGCGGGCGAGCGCTTGCACTTGATGGCGCGTCGCGGTGTCACGTACGGCGAGCGTCCGGACGACCCGAACGCGGAGGTACCCCCTTCGGCGCGGCCCAGTGGCGGCGTGGGGTTGTTGTTCATGGCGTTCAATTCGGTGCTGGGCAACCAGTTCGAGTTCACGCAGGCGGTCTGGGCGGACAACCCGGGCTTCCCGATCGTCGAGGGCGTGACCCCGGGGCTGGACCCGGTGATCGGCCAGGGTGAACGGGGGACGTCGGAGTACACGGTGGAGTGGGGCGGCTCGACGCAGCGGACGGCTGAGCCGGTGCCGCAAGCGGTGAGTTTGCGGGGCGGGGAGTACTTCTTCATGCCGTCGTTGGCGTTCCTGCGGGCGCTCTGAGAGGTTCGACCGCCGGCGCGGGCTGCCGGGCGGGGTTGGGGGCGGGATTCCGGGGTGGGCCGGGTCCGGAAGGTTGGGTTGGCGGGATGTCGCGAGGCCTTGACCAGCCGGCTCGCCGCCCGCCAACTCACGCCCACGCAGCCTGCCATCCCAAACCCGCGCAGCCCGCCAGCGCCCGCCAACTCGCACCCACCCGGCCCGCCAGCGCCCGCCAATCCACACCCGCCCAACGCCCCAGCGCCCGCCAACCCACACCCGCGCAGCCCGCCAACGCCCGCCAACCACACCCGCCCGGCCCGGCGGCGGCCGCCAATCCACACCCGCCCACCGCCCCAGCGCCCGCCACCCCACACCCGCGCAGCCCGCCAACGCCCGCCAACCACACCCGCCCGGCCCGGCGGCGGCCGCCAATCCACACCCGCCCAACGCCCCAGCGCCCGCCAACCCACACCCGCGCAGCCCGCCAGCGCCCGCCAACCCACACCCACCCGGCCGCCAGCGCCCGCCAACCCACACCCGCCCGGCTCGGCGGCGGTCGACCGGTCAGCCCTTCAGCAAGTCCAGCGCCAGCAACCCCGCCCCCAGCCGGCCGGCCTCGTCCCCCAGCTTGGCGATCCGCAGCTCCGGCATCCGCTGGAACGTCAAATGCGCGGCCAGCCACTCCCGAACCGGCTCCAGCACGTAATCCGCCGCCGTGAACAGTCCTCCCCCGAGCACGATCACCTCCGGGCCCAGCAACGTCAGCAGCGTCCGGATCCCGTGCCCCAGACCGTCCAACGCGTCCTGGACCACCGCCACCGCCACCTCGTCGCCGTGGCGGGCCAGCTCCACCACCTCACGCGCCCCGTCGGCCGGGCGGCCTGTTCTCTCCGTGTACCTCCTGGCGATCGCCGCCGCCGAGGAGATCGCCTCCAGGCAGCCCGTCGCGCCGCAGCCGCACTTGCCCGGGTGGCCCACGTCGATGTGCCCGACCTCGCCCGCCTGCCCGTGCGCGCGGTGGATCCGGCCGTCGAGCAGCAGCGCCGCCGCGATGCCGGTGCCGACCGGGATGAACGCCGCGTTCGTCGCGCCCTGGCCCGCGCCCACGCGGAACTCGGCGATGCCGCCCGCCGTCACGTCGTGGCCGAACGCCACCGGCAGCCCGAGCCGTCCCTCCAGCAACTCGCCGAAGGGGACCTCGCGCCAGTCGAGGTTGGCCGAGAAGTGGCAGACGCGGGTCTCCTCGTCGACGATCCCCGGCACGACCACGCCCACCGCCGACGGCCGCCCGGTGCCCGCCTGCTCCGCCAGCGCCGTCACGATCTCCGCGACCTGCGCGGCCAGCGCCGTGCCGTCCGCGCTGCGGGCCGTCTCCGCCCGCAGCGTCGCCTTGGGCTGCAACTGCTCGTCGAGCAACGCCGCCTTGATCGTCGTCCCGCCCACATCGAGGGCCGCCACCATTCGAGTCACCGCGGCATTGTCACATTGACGCAGCCCGAACGGCGGACCTACGCTCAACCGGCCAGACGACGGATTCCGGAACGCGGTGAAAGTCCGCGCGGTCGCGCCACTGTGACCCCCATCAGGGGGAAGCCAGACCCGGACCGTCGTGACCGACCCCGATGAGGCCGCGAAAGCCCGAGGAGGCCACGCTCATGTCCCACACGGCAGCTCCCGCCGTCCCGCTCCCGATTCGCATCCCGATCCGTGAGATCGTGCCGTGGGCGGTGTTCGTGGTGCTCCTCGCCCTGATCGCGCTGTACTTCGTCAGCGCCGAGCAGGGCGCCACGTCGGTGTTCGCGAACATGTACGTCCACGAGTTCGTGCACGACGGCCGGCACCTGCTGGCCTTCCCCTGCCACTGAGCGGCGGCACGACTCCAAATGATGAAGACCTTGCTGGTCCGCGGCATGCTCGCGGGCCTGATCGCCGGCGTGCTCGCGTTCGGGTTCGCCTACGCCTTCGGTGAGCCGTCGGTCAACACGGCGATCGGCCTCGAAGAGTCCGGCGGCCACTCCCATTCGCACGATGCGGGCGCCACCCCGGCTCCGGCCGAGGAACACGAAGAAGAGCTAGTCCCGCGGGACATCCAGAGCACCGTCGGGCTGCTGACCGGCGTGCTGGTCTACGGCGTCGCGATCGGCGGCCTGCTCTCGCTGGCCTTCGCGTTCGCCCAGGGCCGCCTCGGCAACCTCCGCCCCCGCGTGACGGCGTTGCTGCTCACCGGCGGCGCGTTCGCGGTGGTGTTCCTGGTGCCGTTCCTGAAGTACCCGGCCAACCCACCGGCGGTCGGCCAGCCGGGCACGATCGGCTCGCGCACCGAGCTGTACTTCGGGTTCGTCGCGGTCTCGCTGCTGGTGGGCATCCTCGCGACGGTGTTCGGCCGCAAGCTCGCGGACCGCTTCGGAGCGTGGAACGGCTTCCTCCTGGCCGCGGCGGGCTACCTCGTCGTGATCGGCGTGGTGGCCTGGCTGATGCCGGCGGTCGACGAGGTCCCGGCGGACTTCCCGGCCTCGACGCTGTGGAGCTTCCGGACGGCGTCGGTCGGCACGCAGGTGACGCTCTGGCTGGCGCTCGGCCTGGCGTTCGGCGCCTTCGCAGAGAGGGCGTTGAACAAGAAGACCGTCGTCGCCGCGTCGTGAGCTTCGCCCTCTAGGATTCCCCCGCCGGGTCGGGGGATTCCGGAGGGGGACCCTTGTTCGACGAGACGCGCTCGACGCTGTCCAGCCACGCCCAGACGACCGTCCGCGGACCCGTCGAGTCCCCCGGGACCGACGGGTTCGCGATCACGGCGTTCGTCCTGGGGCTGCTCGGCGTGGTCCCGCTCGCCGTCGGCTTCGGGATCCGCGCCCTGACCCGGATCGGCCGCACCGGCCGGGACGGCACCGGCCTGGCGATCGCCGGGCTGGTGCTCAGCGTGCTCTGGACCATCGGCGGCTTGGTGGCGATCACGCCGCAGCAGGCCAAGCACGCGGCGGCGGCCCCGGACTACATCGACACCATGGCGATCGGCGACTGCCTGGACTCCGACGCGGACAGCGCGCAGGTGATCAGGGCCGCCTGCGACCTGCCGCACGACGAGCAGATCGCCGCGCGGGTCGACGTCGGCAACGGGAACGAGACCTACCCCGGGCTCACCGCGCTGCAGGAACTGGCGCAGCCGGTGTGCCGGATCGCGGCGGCCGCGTCCTTCACCGGGGGCACCACGCCGCCCGGCATCGAGTTCGCCGCGCACGTCCCGACCGAGTCGTCCTGGAACGCCGGGGCCCGCGAGACGGTCTGCACCGTGCGGCAGATCAGCGGGAAGCTCACCGGGCCCGTCCGGCCCTGATCGTCAGGGCGCGCCGGGCGGGACGAACGGCAGGTCCCTCGGGGCGCCCAGCTCCAGCAGGGTGCTCAGCGCCGCCGTGTCGAGGTGCTCGTCGATCGCGTCGGCCAGCTTGTCCAGCATCTGCTCGCGCAGGTCCGCGAAGCCGGGAGCGTCCGGCGCCGGGGTCCACTCGACGCCGGACTGGGCCGCCGCCTCCGTGAGCCAGGCGCGGCGGAACGCGTCGTTCTCGAAGGCGCCGTGCCACATCGTGCCCCAGACCGCGCCGGCGCGAACTCCGTCCAAAAAGGACTCCAGGGGCGCTCGGGGCGTCACCGAGCCGTGGTGGATCTCGTACGCCTCGACGGGGGCGCCGCGCCACGTTCCCGTCGGGCGGGCGAGCACCTTCTCCTCGTCGAACGTCACCCGGGCCGGCAGCAGGCCGAGGCCGGGCACCTCGCCCGCGCCGGACTCGACGTCGTCCACAATGGACTCGGCGAGCATCTGGTAGCCGCCGCAGATGCCGAGCACCGGCCGGCCGGCGGCGGCGCGGGCCGCGACCGCCGTGTCGAGCCCGCGGTCGCGCAGCCACGCGAGGTCGGTGACGGTGGCGCGCGACCCGGGCAGCACGACGACGTCGGCATCCGCGACGACGTCCGGGTCGGCGGTGAGCGTGACGGTGACGCCGGGTTCGGCGGCGAGCGCGTCGACGTCGGTGGCGTTGGACGCGCGCGGGAACCGCACGACGGCCACCCGCAGGCCGCGGCCGTGGGCCTCCCGGCGCCAGCCCGCGGCGGCGAGGGCGTCCTCGGAGTCGATCCAGACGCGGTCGAGCCACGGGAGCACGCCGAGCACCGGCCGGCCGGTCACCTTCTCGAGGCTGTCGAGGCCGGGCCGCAGCAGGCCGACATCGCCGCGGAACTTGTTGACCACCCAGCCGGCGACGAGCGCCTGGTCCTCGGCCGACAGCAGGGCGAGGGTGCCGAACATGGCGGCGAGGACGCCGCCGCGGTCGATGTCGCCGACGACGAGCACGGGCAGCCCGAACCGCCGGGCGAGCCCCATGTTGACGTAGTCCCCGCCGCGCAGGTTGATCTCGGCGGGGCTCCCGGCCCCTTCGCAGACGACGACGTCGTAGCGCCCGCTGAGGTCCCGGAAGGCACCGAAGGCGATCTCGGCCAGTCCGGCGCGCCCGGTGGCGTACTCGCCGGCTTCGAGGGTGCCGAAGGGTTTCCCGAGCGCGACGACGTGGCTGCGCCGGTCACTGCCGGGCTTGAGCAGGACGGGGTTCATGGCGGCTTCGGGTTCGACACGGGCGGCGCGGGCCTGCAGCCATTGGGCGCGCCCGATCTCGGCGCCGTCGGCGCAGACCATGGAGTTGTTGGACATGTTCTGGGCTTTGAAGGGCGCGACGCGCACGCCGCGGCGGGCCAGCCACCGGCAGACCCCGGCGGTGACGAGGCTCTTGCCGGCATCGGAGGTGGTGCCGGCGATGAGGAGCCCGCTCACCGCGCGGCCCGCGCTTTGTCCAAAGCCGGCAGCGCGCGGGCGATGTTGCCCATGGCCCGCATTGCGCGGGCAGAGTTGTCCACAGGCCGCACGGCACAGGCGGAGTTGTCCACAGATCGCCGAACGGCCCTTCCCCAGCGCACCCTGCCGATAGACTGGACAGGGGCCGCCCCCCAGGGAGTGGCGGGGGCTGCGACGGCGGCGGCGATGACTGCTGCAGCTGCCCCGACCAGGCGCGACAACCGGACCGCCCGGCGGAGGTCGACCGGTTCCGGGGCTCGTCCCTCCCCCAGCCGCGCGCGGCTCTCCACTTCGCCTCCGTAGCTGTTTGTTCCGCCCAGCCTGATGTCCAGCGCGCCGGCGAACGCCGCCTCGACCTGGCCCGCGTTCGGGCTGGGGTGGTGGTTGCCGTCGCGGCGCCAGATTCGCCACGCCTCGCCCGCGCGTCCCCCCGCCAGCGGTGCACACGCCGCTGTCAGCGCCGCGCCGATCCGCGACGGCACCAGGTTGGCCACGTCGTCGGCGCGGGCCGCGGCCCAGCCGAACCGCCGGTACCGCGGTGACTTGTAGCCGACCATCGCGTCCAGGGTGTTCAGCGCCCGGTAGCCCAGCAGCCCCGGCAGTCCGGCGATCGCGCCCCAGAACAACGGCGCGACCACCGCGTCCGACGTGTTCTCCGCGATCGACTCGGTCGCCGCGCGGGTGAGCTCGGCGGAGTCGAGCGTCGTCGCGTCGCGCGCGCAGAGGTGCGAGAGCCGCGTACGCGCCGAAGGTACTTCGCCCGCTTCGAGCAGTCTGGCCATTTCGGCGCCTTCGGCGGCCAGGCCGCGTCCGCCGAGTACGACCCACGTACACACGGCCGTGAGCGAGAAGCGTGCGAAGGGGCTTCGCCGCGTCGCCGTCTGAAGCGCGACTCCGAGGCCGACAGCGCCGAAGGTGCACAACCCCGCGTACACCGCTCCGCGCGGCTTCGAGTCCGCCCACACGAGACGTTCGAGGCGTGCGGCCGCCGACCCGAACAGCGCGACCGGGTGCCCCCGTCGGGGGTCGCCGAACAGGGTGTCGGCGGCGTATCCGATAACGAGTCCGGCAGCGGTTGTCCCTAGACGGAGTGGCACGTGGCGCACGGTAGCGCGTGCACCACAATGCCGGGTATGACTGCGCCCACCGCCTCCGCCTCTTCCCCGGGCAAGAAGACGCCGGCGAGGCTGACGGCCCGCCTCGCGGGCTACCTCGAGACCCTGGCCCGCGCCCTCCGCCGGTACGGCCGCGACGAAGGCAAGGTGCTCGTCCTCGGCGGCGTCCGCTCGGGGAAGTCGCGGCACGCCGAACGGCTCGTCGCCGGCCACCCGCACCTCGTCTACGTCGCGCCCGGCCTCCCCGCCGGCGAAGACGACCCCGAATGGGCCGCGCGGGTGGCCGCGCACCAGGCGCGGCGGCCCTCGCACTGGAAGACCGTCGAGACCACCGACCTCGCCGGCATCCTCCGGAAGGCGACCGAGCCGCTGCTGATCGACTGCCTCGGCACCTGGCTGTCCCGCGTGCTGGACGACGTCGGCGCGTGGAAGCAGAAGCCCGGCTGGGAACACCGGCTGGACGACCGGCTCGAGGACTTCCTCGCCGCCTGGGCCGCGGCGCGGGTGCCGGTCGTCGCGGTCAGCAACGAGGTCGGCAGCGGTGTGGTGCCCGCAACGTCGTCCGGGCGCCTGTTCCGTGATGTGCTGGGCGCACTCAACAACCGGGTGTCCGCCGACGCCGACCGGGTGGTGCTGGTCGTCGCGGGCCGGGCGCTCGACCTGTAGCCAGGAGGCGCCCGTGTTCGACATACCCGTGCCCGACCCCGCCGCCCGCGCCGCCGCGCAGGAGCGACTCGACGGCCTGGTCAAGCCGCTCGGCGCGCTCGGCAGGCTGGAGGAGATCGCCGCCTGGCTGGCCGCGGCGCACGGGAGCGTGCCACCGCGTCCGCTGGACGACGTCCGGGTGGTCGTCTTCGCGGGCGACCACGGTGTGTCGGCGCTGTCGGCGTACCCGCGCGAGGTGACCGCGGCGATGGTGCGGGTGTTCCTGGCCGGCAAGAGCGGCGTCAACGTGCTGGCGGCCCAGGTCGGCGCGAAGGTGCGCGTGGCCGATCTGGGCGTCGACTGGGACGGCGCGGACGTACCGCCCGAGGTCACGGCGCACAAGATCCGCCGCGGTTCGGGCTCGATCGACGTCGAGGACGCGCTGCTGCCGGGCGAGGCGCGGGCGGCGTTCGAGGCCGGCCGGGCGATCGCCCGCGAGGAAGCGGACGCGGACGTGCTGATCCCGGGCGACATGGGGATCGGCAACACGGCGATGTGCGCGGCCCTGGTGGCGGCCTCGCTGGGGCTGCCGGCCGCCGAGGTGGTCGGCACGGGGACCGGAGTCGACCCGGACGGCCTCGAGCGCAAGACGACAGCGGTCGCGACGGCCCTTACGCGGACGGCGGGCCGGACGGAGGACCCGTTCGACCGGCTGACGGCACTGGGCAGCGTGTGCGTCGCGGCGACGGCCGGCTTCCTGGTCGAGGCGGCGGTCCTCGGCATCCCGGTGCTGCTCGACGGCGTGTTCTCCGGCGCGGCCGCCCTGGTCGCGCGGGACATCGCGCCGGGCGCCGAGCAGTGGTGGCTGGCCGGACACCGGTCGACCGAACCTTCGCAGGCGTTCGCCCTCAAGGCGCTGGGCCTGGAGCCGATCCTGGACTTCGGGCTGCGGCTCGGCGAAGGCAGCGGGGCGGTGCAGGCCGTCCCGACGCTCCGCGCGGCCCGCGCGATCCTGGCGGACATGGGTCTGCTGGCGGACCTGGCATGAGGGCAGCCCCCGCCACTCCCTGGGGGGCGTCCCCGGTCCAGTTTATCGGCCCTCGCCGGGCAAAAACCGCCGCTTGGCGATCTGTGGACAACTTCGTCGCCTCTGCTCGCGCTGTGGACAACTCGGCATGAGCCGGTGGGGCGACTCCGCGCGGATGGCCGTCGGGACGTTGACCACCGTGCCCGTCCCGGCGCCCCGCGTCATCGACCGGCGGGTCGCCGGCGGCGCCATGCTGCTCGCTCCCCTGGCCGCCCTTCCGCTCGCCGTGGCGGCCGGGCTCGTCGTCGCTGCCGGACAAGCTCTTCACCTCCCCTCGCTCGCTACCGCCGCCCTCGCACTCGGCGCCGTCGCCCTCGGCAGCCGCGGGCTGCACCTCGACGGGCTCGCCGACACCGCCGACGGACTCGGCGCCTCCTACGACCGCGCCAAAGCCCTCGACGTCATGCGCCGCGGAGACTCCGGGCCGACCGGCGTCGCGTCGCTCGTCTTCGTCCTGCTCGTCCAGGTCGGCGCGCTGACCGCCGCCGGCCCGGTCACCGCGGCCGCGGGGGTCCTCATCGGGCGGTGCACGCTCTCGCTCGCGTGCGCCCGCGGCGTCCCCTCGGCCCGGCCCGAAGGACTCGGCGCCACCGTCGCGGGCTCGGTTCCCCGCACCGCGGCGATCGCCGTGGGCATCACCGCCGCCGGGCTCGCCACCCTGCTGCCCGGGCTGCCGTGGTGGCGCGGACCACTCGCGGTCGTCCTCGCCTACGCCGTCGCCGCGGCACTCCTGTGGCGGTGCACCAAACGGCTCGGCGGCGTCACCGGCGACGTCCTCGGCGCCGGCGTCGAAGTCGCCGTCGCGGCCGCCTTGCTCGCGCTCGTCTGAAACTGTCGTACCCCCTTCCTAGAGTGCGGCGCGTGAACCGAACCGATCGGCTGTACGCGCTCGTCGAAGAACTTCGTGCTGTCGCCCCTCGCCCGCGCAGCGCGCGCTGGCTCGCGTCCCGGTTCGAGGTGAGCGTCCGCACCGTCGAACGGGACATCAGCGCACTGCAGCAGTCCGGCGTGCCCATCTACGCCGAGACGGGCCGCACCGGCGGGTACTGCCTCGACAAGGCGCACACGATGCCGCCGGTCAACCTGACGCCCGGCGAGGCCGTCGCCATGGCGCTCGCGCTGAGGCACCTCGACGGCACCCCCTTCCGGGCGGACGGGCGCTCGGCGCTGCGCAAGCTCGTCGCGGCGATGCGGCGGGAGGACGTCGAGGCCGCGCAGGACCTCGCCACCTGCGTCCATCTGCTCGGCAGTGGTCCGATCCCGCCGATGCCGCGCGTGCTCGGCATCCGCCGCGTCCTGCGGATCCGGTACACCGACCGCGCGGGCACGGCCACCCGGCGGGAGGTCGAACCGCTCGGCTACGTCGGCAAGCCCGAACACTGGTACCTCATCGCCTGGTGCCGCCTGCGGAAGGAGATCCGGGCCTTCCGCACCGACCGGATCGCCTCCTACACCGTCACCGCCGAGGTGCCGCCGCTGCGCCGGCTGCGGCCCGAGGACCTCGACATCCCGTACGGCGACGTCGAGCAGCTCACTTTGGCGGGGTGAACACGGAGAAGTGGTTGCCGGCCGGGTCGAGCACGTGCGCGAACGTCACGCCGACCGGGTTGACGCTCGGTGGCCGCTGCACCCGCCCGCCGGCTTTCTCGACCTGGCGGCAGGTGGCGTCGACGTCCTCGACCAGCACGGTGAAGATCGCGTAGTTCTCCTCGCCCGTGAACAGGCCGCCGCGCGAGCCGCCGGTGTCGACGACGCGGTAGGCGGCATCGGTGCTCGCCGAGTCGTCTTGCGCGACCTTCCAGCCGAAGACGTCGCCGTAGAACCGTTCGGCGGCCGCCGGGTCGTCGGTGCCGATCTCGAACCAGGCGACGTCGTTGAATCCGGGCATGTCGTTCCTTCCGCTGCCACGCCGGGCGTTTCCCGGCTGCACCCACTTTCGGCCGCGGTGGCGACAACCCCCTGTCGGTGTTTACAAGAGTTTCCGCAACGCGGTCAAGAACGCGTCCGTCGTCGCGCGGTCGCGAACCGCCAGGCGCAGGTGGTCCAGGCCGAGGCCGGGGAATGTGTCCCCTCGTCGCACCGCGAAACCCGCCTCGCGCAGACGTGCTCGCACAGAAGCGCCGTCGGGGACGCGCACCAGGACGAACGGGCCGCGCGGGTCGCCCAGCACCGGCACACCCGCCGCCGTCAAACCCGACACCAGGTACTCGCGGTCCGACTCCGCCGCGATCGCCAGCTTTTCCGCTTCCTCCAGTGCGGACGGACGGCAGCAAGCCACCGTCGCCACGCCGGCCAAAGTGGACACCGACCACGGCACCTGCACCGCCCGCAGCCGCTCGATGACGTCCGCCGGAGCGAGCACATAACCCGCCCGCAGCCCGGCCAGCCCCCACGTCTTCGTCAGACTGCGCAAAACGACGACGCCGGGAACGCCCGAAGCCAGGCTCTCGGCCTCCCCAGGAATCGCGTCCAGGAACGCCTCGTCGACCACGAGGAGTCGCCCAGGTCGCGCCAGGGAAAGCAGGGAAGCCGCCGGGTGCAGGACCGACGTCGGATTCGTGGGATTGCCGACGAACACGAGGTCGGCGTCGGCCGGCACCAAGGCCGGGTCCAGCACGAAACCATCCGCTTCGGACAGAACAACCCGCGAAACCGGATGCCCCGCCGCCCGCAACGCCGCTTCGGGCTCGGTGAACTGCGGGTGCACGACCACCGCGCGCCGCGGCCGAAACGCCGATGCCAGCAGCGTGAACGCCTCCGCCGCACCCGCCGTGACCAGGACTTCGGCAGCAAGACGGCCGTGGCGAGCAGCAACGGCCGTAACAGCATCCACAGTGGACGGATAAGCCGCGAGGGAGTCCAACGCGGACGCGAGTTCGTCGCGAAGCCAAGCCGGTGGCCGCGGCAACCGGACGTTCACGGCGAGGTCGACCAGTCCCGGCTCGACCTCGCGATCGCCGTGGTGATGCAAGTCGTAGTCAGGCATGAGCCCGGACCCGCGTCGCGAACCGGTGGGCCAGCTCGGGGTACCCGGCCCAGTGGACGTGCAGGTAGGACGCGTGCAGTGTCGGCGACGCGAAGCCGTCCAGCTGCCGGTCCCAGCCCCACGCCGCCGAAGTCCCGTGCGACGGCGTTACTTCCGTGCGGTGGAACTCGTGCCCGGTGACGCGCTGACCGGCCGACGCCAGGAGGTTCTCCTCGACGGCGACCGCGCGCCGGTAGCCGAGCTTGCCGCGCGCGGTCATCTTCGCGTCCGCCGGCACCGCGCCGACCATCGGCACGCCGTCCAGCGACTGGCACAGGTACAACAGGCCCGCGCACTCCGCGCTCACCGGCATCCCACGGGCGATGGCCGAACCCACTTCACGCAGCAACGGCGTGTTCGCCGACAGCTCCGCCGCGTGCACCTCGGGAAACCCGCCGCCGAAGTACAGCCCGGCGCAGCCATCGGGCAACGCCTTGTCCCGCAAGGGATCGACGTCGACCACGTCGACGCCGCAGGCGGCCAGCAGCTCGATGTTTTCGGTGTAGCGGAAGGTGAACGCCGGTCCCCCGGCGGCCGCGACCGTCACCCGCGGACCGTCCACACCGGACGGTTCCCAGGCCGGCGCGGAAAGCGGCGGCGCCGCGGACGCGATCCGGACGATCGCTTCGAGGTCCACGCCGTCCCGCACCCACGCGGCCAGCGCCGGCAGCACGTGCCGTGCTTCCGCCGCCCGTTCCGCCGCCGGGACGAGCCCCAGGTGCCGGCTCGGCGCGTGGATCTCCTCGTTGCGGTACAACGCTCCCAGCAGCGGGACGCCGGTCGCCTCCAGCGCGGACGCGATCTCGTCGAGGTGCCGCCGCGAGCCCAGCTTGTTGAGGATCACGCCGGCGAGCCGCACGCGGTTGTCGTAGTGGGCGAACCCGAGGACGGTCGCCGCGACGCTGCGGGAGGCCGCCGACGCGTCCACGACCAGCACCACCGGCGCGTCCAGCAGCCGGGCCACGTGCGCGGTCGAGGCGTAGCCCTCGGTCCCGAGAGCGCCGTCGAACAGGCCCATCACGCCCTCGATGACGGCGATGTCCGCGCCGAGAGAACCGTGCCGCAGCAACGGGATCAACGTGTCTTCGCCCTGCAGGAAGGGGTCCAGGTTCCGCGCCGGCCGCCCGGTGGCCAGCGCGTGGTAGCTCGGGTCGATGAAGTCGGGGCCGACCTTGTGCCCGGAGACGCGGTGCCCGGCCGCGCGCAGCGCCGCCATCAGCCCCGCGGCGACGGTCGTCTTGCCGTGCCCGGACCCGGGCGCGGCGACGACCACGCGCGCTACCACTCGATCCCCCGCTGGCCCTTCTGGCCGGTGTCCATCGGGTGCTTGACCTTGGTCATCTCGGCGACCAGGTCGGCGGCCTCGACCAGCTCCGGCGGCGCGTACCGGCCGGTGATGACGACGTGCTGGTGCCCAGGTCGCGAAACCAATGTGGACACGACATCGTCCACCTCCAGCCAGCCCCACTTGAGCAGGTAGGAGAACTCGTCGAGGACGTAGAAATCGTGCGCCTCGGCGGCGAGTCGGCGCTTGATCTCCGCCCAGCCCTCACGCGCGTTCTCCGCGTGGTCGTCTTCGGTGCCGGACTTGCGTGCCCAGCTCCAGCCCTCGCCCATCTTGTGCCACTCGACCGGCCCGCCCTGGCCGGTGTCGTCGTGCAGCTTCCCCAGCGCCTTGAACGCGGCTTCCTCGCCGACGCGCCACTTCGCCGACTTGACGAACTGGAACACGCCGATCGACCAGCCCTGGTTCCACGCGCGCAACGCCATCCCGAACGCGGCGGTCGACTTGCCCTTCATCTCCCCCGTGTGCACGGCGAGCAGCGGCCGGTTGCGGCGCTGGCGGGTGGTCAGGCCGTCTTCCGGCACCACCGACGGTTTTCCCTGCGGCATCAGGCGGCCTTTCCGGTCCGGGCGCGGACGGCGCTCGCCAGCGATTCGGCGGCGACGTCGGCCAGCGGTACGTGCTCCGCGCCGAGGTGGGCGGCCAACTCGGCGGCCAGTCCGAGGCGCATCTTGCCGCTTTCGCAGTCCATGACGATCGTCGTGACGCCGTTCAGCAACCCGGCCGCGGCCTGGGCGCGCGCGACGGCGTCGGGCCCGCTGGTGGCGCGGCCGTCGGTGACGACGACCAGCAGCGGACGGCGCCGCGGATCGCGGATCTCCTCGACGCGCAGCACGCGCGCGGCCTCCAGGAGGCCTTCCGCGAGGGGCGTCCGGCCGCCCGTCGGGAGGCCTTCGAGGCGGGACGCGGCCGCGTCGACGCTGATCGTCGGCGGCAGCGCGAGCTCGGCGGCGTCGCCGCGGAACGTGACGAGCCCGACCTTGTCGCGGCGCTGGTAGGCGTCGAGCAGCAGCGAGAGCACCGCGGACTTGACCTCGCGCATGCGGGCCTTCGCGCCCATCGAGCCGGACGCGTCGACGCAGAACAGCACGAGGTTGCCTTCGCGCCCTTCGCGCAGCGCGTACCGCAGGTCCTCCGGGCGCAGCTTGAGCGCGGCGCCGTCGCGCCCGCGGGACTTCTGGTGCGGCGCCGCGGCTTTCACGGTCGCGACGAGGTGCGGGCGTCCGTCGCGGACGCTCGGGGGCTGCACGCCGATGGTGCGGCCGCTGTCGGTGATCGCGCGCGACCGGCGTCCGCGCTCGCCTTCGCCCATGCCTTTGACGCGGAAGACGCGGGCTTTGAACGTTTCGCCGGCACCGACGGTCTTCTGCTGTCCGCCGCTGTTCTGCTGCTGGGGCTGGGGTGTGTCTCCCGGTGGGACTTCCTGAGGGGCGTCCTCGGGCGTCGAGCCCGAACCGGGGCCGTCGTCCTCGGGTCCCGGGTCCGGTTGCGCGTCCTGGAGAGCCTGCTCCAGCTGCTCTTCGGAGATTCCCGGGGCGTCGAACGGGTTGCGGCGGCGCCGGTGCGGCAGCGCGAGCCGCGCGGCGACGCGGACGTCGTCGGTGGTCACCTCGTCGCGGCCGGCCCAGGCCGCGTGCGCGACGGCCGTGCGCGCGGTGACGATGTCCGCGCGCATGCCGTCGACCTCGAAGGACGCGCAGATCTCGGCGATCTGGCGCAGGGCGTCGTCGGGCAGTTTCACTGCCGGCAAAAGCCGTTGCGCCGCTTCGATGTCCGCGGCGAGCTGCGCGTCTTCCTCGGCGTACTGCGCGGCGAAGGCGTCAGGATCCGCTTCGTAGGCGAGACGCCGCCGGACGACTTCGACGCGCTGCTCCGGGTCGCGGCTGGAGGCGACCTCGACGGTCAGCCCGAAGCGGTCCAGCAGCTGCGGCCGCAGCTCGCCTTCCTCGGGGTTCATCGTGCCGATCAGCACGAACCGGGCCGCGTGCGACACCGAGACGCCTTCGCGCTCGACGGTCGCGCGGCCCATCGCGGCGGCGTCGAGCAGGGTGTCGACGAGGTGGTCGTGCAGCAGGTTGACCTCGTCGACGTAGAGCAGGCCGCGGTGCGCGGCGGCGAGGAGGCCGGGCTGGAAGTCCGTGACGCCTTCGGCCAGCGCGCGTTCGAGGTGCAGCGAGCCGATGACGCGGTCTTCGGCGGCGCCGACCGGCAGCTCGACCAGCTTCGCCGGGCGCCGGTGGCTCGTCGCGCCGTCGTGCGGACCGTCCGGGCAAAGCGGGTCGGGAGCCGCGGGATCACACGAAAAGCGGCAGCCGTCCACGACGTCCACGCCCGGCAGCAGGCCCGCGAGCGCGCGGACCATGGTCGACTTCGCGGTGCCCTTCTCGCCGCGCACCAGCACGCCGCCGACCGCGGGGGAGATCGAGGAGAGGACGAGCGCCAGGCGCAGGTCCGGCAACCCGACGACGGCGGTGAACGGGTACGGCTTCAACAGCGCTCCTCCGGCTCGGCGACCGGCCGATCATCGCACAGCGCCCGGCTCGCTTAGGGTGGGAAATCGTGCGCGAAAAATCACGGTTGACGGTGGTGGGGATCGGGGCTGACGGGTGGTCCGGCCTGTCCGAACAAGCCCAGGCCCTCGTGCTCGGCGCCGACATCGTGCTGGGTGCGCCCCGGCAGCTGGCGTACCTGCCCGAAGACGTCGCGTGCGAGCCGTGGCCGTCGCCGTTGCTGCCCGGGCTCGACGCGGTGATCGCGGAGCACGAAGGCGAGCGGATCTGCGTCCTGGCCAGCGGGGATCCGTTTTTGTCGGGGGTCGGCACTACGCTCGTGGCACATGGATACGAGGTCGAGGCGCTGCCCGCGCTCTCGTCGGTGACACTGGCCCGGGCGCGGCTGGGCTGGTCCGCCGAGGAGACCGAGGTGGTGACGCTCGTCGGCCGGTCGTCGGCCCGCGTCGCCCGGGTGCTGGCGCCGGGGCGGCGGGTGCTGGTCCTGGGGGCCGACGCGGCGGCGTTGCGCTCCCTGCTGACCGTGCGGGGGTACGCCGAGAGCGAGCTGTTCGCGCTGGAGAACCTGGGCGGGCCCGACGAGCGCATCTCCGACGGCTGGTCCGGCGACCCCGGCCCGCTGACGGTGTTCGCGCTGGCGTGCGCGGGTCCGGCGCTGCCCGTGATCGGCATCCCGGACGACGTGTACTCCCACGACGGCCAGCTGACCAAGCGCGACCTGCGGGTGTCGGCGCTGGCCCGGCTCGCGCCGAACCCCGGCGAGCTGCTGTGGGACGTCGGCGCGGGGGCGGGCAGCGTCGGCATCGAGTGGTCGCGGCTGCACGGGCTGAACCGCGCGATCGCGATCGAGCGCGACCCCGCCCGGGCGGAGCGGATCGGGCGGAACGCGCTGGACCTGGGAGTACCGGAGCTGGAGGTGGTGACGGGCGAGGCACCGGACGCGCTGAGCGCGCTGCCGGCGCCGGACGCGGTGTTCATCGGCGGCGGGGTGACGGTGCCGGGCGTGCTGGACGCGTGCCTGGCGACGGAGGCGCGGGTGGTCGCGCACGGAGTGACGTTGGAGGCGGAACAGGTGCTGGCGCGGGCGTATGCGCAGTACGGAGGTGAGCTGGTGCGGATCGGCGTGGAACGGGCCGGGGCGCTCGGCGGCTTCACCGGGTGGACACCGGCCCGGGTCGTGACCCAGTGGAGCAACCGGTGACCGGCGCGGTGCGCGGCCGCAGGCGGAGGGCAGGGCACGCGCCCGGTCGCCGGCAGACGACCGGCGGTGCCCTCGGCCGCCGGATGAGGTCGACGCACGCGGCGCCACGGCCCGCTCACCCGCGCCCGGCTACCGCGGCCGCCGGGAGCAACCGGTGACCGTGCACTTCGTCGGGGCCGGGCCGGGGGCCGCCGACCTCATCACCGTGCGGGGCCGGGACCTGCTCGCGCGCTGCGGTGTCTGCCTCTACCCCGGCAGCATGACCCCGCCCGACCTGCTCGCCTACTGCGCGTCCGGGACGGCCCTGGTCGACACGGCGAACCTGAGCCTCGAACAGATCGTCGACAAGCTGGTCGAAGCGCACGAAGCCGGCCACGAGGTCGTCCGGCTGACCTCCGGCGACCCCTCGCTCTACAGCGCCGTCGCCGAGCAGATGCGCCGCCTGGACGCGCGGAACGTGCCCTACGACGTCGTGCCCGGGGTGCCCGCCTTCGCCGCCTCCGCGGCCGCGCTGAAGCGGGAGCTCACCGTGCCCGAAGTCGGGCAGAGCCTGGTGATCACCCGCGTGCAGGCGCGGTCCACGAAGATGCCGCCGAAGGAAACCCTCGCCGCCTTCGCCGCCACCGAGGCCACCCTCGCGCTGCACCTCGCCGTCAACCACGTCGAGCGCGTCGCCGAAGAACTGGCTCCGCACTACGGGGCCGGCTGTCCCGTCGCCGTCGTCGCGCTCGCCACGCAGCCCGGCGAGACCGTCGTGCGCGGCGTGCTCGGCGAACTGCCGAAACTCGTCCGGGAAGCCGGGATGACCCGGGCCGCCACCATCTTCGTCGGCCGGGTGCTCGCCGCCGCGAACTTCCCCGACAGCTTCCTCTATTCCAGTGCCCGCGACCGGGCGAACCAACCGGAGTCGTTGTGACCGAACTGCGTTGGGGCCTGCTGGCCGCCGGGACCATCGCCGCCCACTTCGCCGCGGGCGTCGGCGAAAGCAAGCACGGCACGCTCACCGCCGTCGCGGCCCGGGACGGCGGCCGCGCCCGCGAGTTCGCCGCCCGCTTCGAGATCCCGAAGGCCTACAGCAGCTACGAAGACCTCCTCGCCGACCCGGACGTCGACGCCGTGTACGTCTCGACGCCGCACGCCCTCCACAAGCAGTGGGCCATCGCCGCGGCCGAAGCGGGCAAGCACGTGCTGTGCGAGAAGCCTCTGACGCTCACGGCCGCCGACGCCGAGGAGGTCATCACCGCCGCGCGCGAGAACGACGTCTTCCTCATGGAGGCGTTCATGTACCGCCTGCACCCGCAGACGCGGCGGCTGGTCGAGCTCATCGCGAGCGGCGCGATCGGCGAGGTCCGCGCGGTCGACACGACCTTCTCCTTCGACAGCAACCCCGAGGAGACCGCGCGCCTGTCCGACCCCGCGCTCGGCGGCGGCGGGATCCTCGACGTCGGCTGCTACTGCACGTCGCTGGCCCGGCTGGTCGCCCAGGCCGCGACCGGCCAGGACGTCGTCGAGCCCACCGAGGTCAGCGGCATGGCGAAACTGTCCGCACAAGGCGTCGACGAGTACGCCACCGGCCTGCTGCGCCTCCCCGGCGACATCCTCGCGACGATCTCCTGCGGCATCCGGCTCACCCGCGAGGACGGCATCCGCGTCTACGGCTCACGCGGTCAGCTCTCCGTGCCGCAACCCGCCTGGATCCACCCGCTGCGCAACCCCGGCACCTCGCAGATCATCCTCACGCCGGCCGACGGCGAACCGGAGGTCATCGACGTCGAAGCGACTCAGGGCGTCTTCGCGCGCGAAGCCGATCACGTCGCCGCGCACGTCGACGACCGGCAGGCACCGGAGCTGACCTGGGCGGAGACCCTCGCCAACATGCGGACGCTCGACCGCTGGCGCGAGGCCGTCGGGTACGGAAAGCCGTGATCCTCGTCCTCGGTGGCACCGGCGAAGCGCGGAACCTCGCCGAAGAACTCGTGAACAGCGACATCCGGGTCGTCTCTTCGCTGGCCGGACGCGTCGCGCGGCCACGGCTCCCGGTCGGCGAAGTGCGCGTAGGCGGCTTCGGCGGGCCGGACGGGCTCGCGGCCTACCTGCGCGAGAACGACGTGAAGGCCGTCGTGGACGCGACGCACCCGTTCGCCGAGCGCATCGGCGCGAACGCGGCGAAAGCGGCCGAACGCACCGGAATCCCCCTGCTCCGGCTCGCCCGGCCGGGCTGGGAACCAGGCGAAAACGACGTCTGGCACTGGGCGGACGACCTCGAAGACGCCGCGAAAAAGGTCCCCGGCCTCGGCAACCGCGTCTTCCTCACCAGCGGCCGCCAGGGCCTGGCCGCCTTCGCGCACCTCGACGACCTGTGGTTCCTGATCCGCTGCGTCGACCCGCCGGAGCCGCCGCTGCCCCGGCACCACGAGCTGATCCTCGCCCGCGGCCCGTACGAGGTGGCCGCCGAACGCGAGCTGCTCGCGAAGGTCGACGTCCTGGTCACCAAGGACTCCGGCGGCCCGCAAACCGAAGCGAAACTGACCGCGGCCCGTGAACTCGGGAAGCCCGTCCTCGTGGTCCGGCGGCCGCCGAGACCGCGCACGGAGACCGCCGAAACCGTGGCCGAAGCCGTCGAATGGGTACGCAACCGATGATCGAAGAGTTCTACGAAGTCCTCCGCAAGCGCCGGGACGTCCGCGGCGAGTTCACCGGCGAGCCGATCCCGGACGCGACGCTCACCCGGATCCTCGAGGCCGCGCACGCCGCGCCCAGCGTCGGGCTCACCCAGCCGTGGGACTTCGTGCTGGTCGACGACTTCGCGACGCGCGAGACGTTCGCGAAGCACGTCCACGAGGAGCGCGAGATCTTTGCCGCCCAGCTCGACGACGACCGCGCGAGCACTTTCGCGAACATCAAGATCGAGGGCATCCTCGAGTCGAGCCTCGGCGTCGTCGTCACCTACGACCCGGCCCGCGGCGCGCCCGGCGTCCTCGGCCGGCACGCCATCGCCGACGCCGGCCTGTACTCGGTGTGCCTGGCGATCCAGAACCTCTGGCTCGCGGCGACCGCCGAAGGCCTCGGCGTCGGCTGGGTCAGCTTCTACCGCGAGCCGTTCCTGAGCGAGCTGCTCGGCGTCCCGGACGGCATCCGGCCGGTCGCGTGGCTCTGCGTCGGGCCGGTCAGCAGGCTGGAAACCGTGCCCGACCTGGAGCGCCACGGCTGGCGCAGCCGCCGTCCGCTGACCGAGGCCCTCCACCACGGCCGCTTCACCCCGCGTGACCCGGGGGTTGCGTCAGCCGCCGACCTCTGACCCGTTAGCGTTGCGCCGATGCGTCTGATTGCCGTAGCGCTGGGGTTGCTCTCGGCCTTGTGCGCGCTGGCTTTCCCCTTCCTGCCGGTGGTGCAGGACACGGCGGAGGTCGTCTGGCCGACCGGCAGCGACACCCGCTCCGTCAACGCGCCCTTGACCGGGTACTGGGCCCAGGACCTGCGCGCCGAGCTGCCGTGCGCGGCCATCCGCTCGGTCGACGCCCGGACCGGCGGCCCGGGCCTGCTGTTCGCCACCGTGCCGGACGGCCGCACCGACCCGAACGCCGGCAAGGGCGTCGGCCTGCAGCTGCGCGTCGACAACGGCGTGCTGTTCGCCTCCAGCCAGGGCCAGCAGATCGCCCAGCAGCCGCTGCCCGCCGAGAAGTGCGACGTCGAGCTGGACGTCGACGCGACGCAGATGACCCTGGCCGTGGCCGGGACGCCGATCTTCCACGCGAACGGCGACGTCCGGCCCCGCGTGGTCGGCATCTACTCCTCGATCAACTCGAGCAAGGACCCGATCGTCGGCCTGCACGTCTCGGTCGTGCCGGACACGCGCTACCAGACGTCGCCGACCGCGCTGAAGATCGGCGTCGGCGTGGTCGCGATCCTGTCGCTGATCGGCTGCATGATCGCGGTCTGGCGCCGCGACTCCGGCTCCGCGAGACGCGCGCCGCGCTGGGCGCCGGTCGGCTGGTGGCGGCTGACGCTGCGCGACGCCACGGTGATCGCCGCGCTCGGCGCGTGGGTCTTCATCGGGCCGGTGACCTCGGACGACGGCTACATCCTGACGATGGCCCGGGTCACCGAGCAGACCGGGTTCCTGACGAACTACCACCGCTGGTTCGGGGTCGCCGAGGCGCCGTTCGGCTGGTTCTACCACGTCTTCGAGCTGATGGCGCACGTCAGCGTGGTGCCGCCGTGGATCCGGCTGCCGTCGTTCCTGCTCGGCGTGCTCAGCTGGCTGCTGATCAGCCGCGAGGTGATGCCGCGCCTCGGCACCCAGATCCGCACCAGCCGCCCGGCCAGCTGGGCCGCGGCGACGGTGTTCCTGATCTGGTGGATGCCCTACAACAACGGCGTCCGCCCGGAACCGGTGGCCGCGCTCGGCTCGCTGCTGGCGATCTGCGCGGTGGAGCGCACGCTGGTGACGCGCCGGATGCTGCCGATGTGCCTCGGCCTGACCGCGGCCGGGTTCACCCTCGCCGCGACGCCGACCGGGCTGATCGCGGTGGCGCCGTTCCTGGTCGCCGCGCGTCCCCTGTTCAAGCTGATCCGCCAGCGCGCGAACGAAAGCGGCTGGATCCCGGTGCTCGCCCCCATCGCCGCCGCCGGGCTGCTGGTGCTGGTCGTGGTGTTCGCCGACCAGACGTTCGCGACCGTCCAGGAGGCGACCCGGATCCGGACCCAGGTGGGCCCGAACCTGTCGTGGTTCCAGGAGCTCGCGCGCTACCAGCTGCTGTTCGAGAGCCTGCCGGACGGCTCGGCGCCGCGCCGGTTCCCGGTGCTGCTGGTCGTGCTCTGCACGGCCACCTGCCTGGTGCTGCTGCTGCGCCGCGGCCGCATCCCCGGCGCGTCGCTCGGCCCGGCCCGCCGCCTGATCGGCACGACGGCGCTGTTCTTCCTGCTGCTGGCCCTGACGCCGACGAAGTGGACGCACCACTTCGGCGCGTTCGCCGCGGTCGGCGCGTCGATGGCCGCGCTGGCCGCGCTCGCGACCAGTTCGACGGTGCTGCGGTCGAAACGCAACCGCGCGGCCTTCCTCTCGGCACTGCTGGTGGTCGCCGCGCTCGCCGCGACCGGCCCGAACACGTACTGGTTCGTCTCGCGCCTCGGCGTCCAGTGGACGAACGTGGCGCCGTCCGTCGGCGGCATCCCGCTGTCGACGATCCTGCTGATCGCGGCCGCCGTCGCCGGGATCTACGCGTTCGTCGAGAACGTCCGCGCGCACCGGCCGGGGCTGCCGGCCCAGTCCCAGGAAGGCCGGCTGCGCGCGTTGCGGCTCGGGTCGCTGTCGCTGGTGGTGGTCTGCGGCCTGGTGGCGGCGGGCGAGTTCGTCACGATGGCGTGGGCGATCCACAACCAGTCCGGCAGCTACAGCCTCGGCGCGGCCAACATCGGGCACCTGTTCGGCAAGAGCTGCAACCTCTCCGACCACGTGATGGTCGAGCGCGACGCGGCGACGAGCATCCTGCGCCCGCAGTCCGAGCAGCGGACGGTCGCGGAGAAGCCGAAGGAACCGGAGAACTCGCCGCTGCCGAACCCGGACCAGGACAACGGCCGCGTCCAGACGGGCTTCCACACCCGCGCGGTCGACGACAAGGACCCGCTGGCCGAGCCGCCGCACGGGTTCACCCCGGAGACCGTGCCGATGTGGTCGAGCTACCTCGACCCGGAGACGCGCGCGGGCCGCCTGCGCAGCGACTGGTACGCGCTGACGGAGAAGCCGGCGGACGGCCAGATCGTGGTGGCGACGGCGGGTGCGGCCCGCCGCCCGACGTCGGTGAGCCTCGACTACGGCGTCGACACGCCGGAGGGCGTCAAGATCCTGCGCAGCCAGTTCATGCTCCCCCCGGGCTCGGGCACGGGCGGCTGGAACGACACGCGCATCAACCTGCGCGACCTGCCGCCGGAGACGAACGCGGTCCGCATCAACATCGTCGACAACGACCTGACGGAGGACGGCTGGATCGCGGCGTCGGCCCCGCGCGTCCCGACGTTCACGACGCTGACGGACAAGATCGGCTCGAAGCCGGTGTACGTCGACTGGCCGGCGTCGTTCGTGTACCCGTGCGTCCAGCCGGTGACATCCCACGACGGGATCTCCCAGGTCCCGGAGTACCGCATCACGGCGGGCGGCCTGGCGGACGAGGCCCAGTGGGCGTCGTCGACGAACGGCGGGCCGATCGGGTGGCTCGAGGAGCTGGCGGAGGAACCCGAGGTGCCGAGCTACCTGATCGGGCAGCCGAGCCAGTCGTGGGGCCAGCTGCTGCAGATCGAGCCGTTCACGGAGGGCATCGCGCCGACCGTGGTCCACGGGGAGAAGACCGTGCCGGGATGGTGGTCGCCGGGACCGGGACCGAGCCAGCCGAACGGCAAGGACCCGACGCGCTGAGTCAGGGTTTCCGCCACGTCTGACGGCGGTGGAGGCGGAACCCGGCCCGCTCCAGATTGGCCGCGCTCGCCGATTCGGGGCGGGCCGTCGCCACGGCGAGGGTGCAGCCCTCCGCGGCCGCCACCGCCAGCCGGCGGTGCAGCAGCTCCAGCTGCGCGCCGCGGCCTCGGTGCGCGCGCAGGGTCGACGCCGCTCCGAGCACGGCCACCTCGTCGTGGATCGTCATGCCCGCCGCCGCGATCGGTTTCTCTCCCTCCCGCACCAGGAACCGCCGGAGCTCCGGGAGCCGGTGTTCCGCGGCCATGAACCGGGCGACCATCCCCCGCGCTTCGAAACCCGCCAGCAGGACATTCAAGAAGACATCCGCGTCGACCGCTTCCGACGACACCGCGCGATGGCGCCGCAGGCGTTTGGTGGCCAGGAGGCGGTCGTCCGTCCGCACGAACCCCGGCATCGGGAGGCCGTCGGTCACCACCGCCGACCGCACGCCGTTCCAGACGGGCTCATCGACCAGGTCGGCCGCCGCCGAGACCTTCTCGGGCGTCACCCCGGACACCGTCGCCAGAAAGCCGAGCGCGGGATCCGTCGCGAGCACGGCCAGCAGGCCCCCGCGCTCCCACACGCGGAAGCGGCCGGGCACACCCGCGTCCTCCGCCGCGGCGCAGGCCAACGCCGTCCGGCGGTGCAGTGCCCGTTCCGCTCTGGCCACTTCGGACGCTGCTCCCCACACGGACGCCCACGGTATCGGTACCGCCGACCGGGCGGTCGCACGGGACGCCGCTCTACCGTCAGTGGCGCAATTCAATTCCCGCCCGGTTAACGCGATTAATGCGTGAAAAAGACACCGCCCGAAATATCCGTTACCGGCATCGACTCGATCACGAAACTGGCTACTTCCGATTTCCGGAACTAGTTTTCCCCTCGCCCCTCCAGCGTCGCCGGGGCGAGGACTTCCCGAGGAGGACCAGTGATGCGCAGATCCGTGCTCCGGCTGATCGCACTGGCCGCCACGGCCGTGACGACCGCCGGTCTGCTGACCGGGGCCGCCGCGGCGAGCGAGCGGACCCCGTTGCCGGGCAGCACCCCGGCCTGGGCGAAATCGTCCGCCCGGACCGGGGCGGCGAATTCGGCGGACAATGTGGCGTTCCGCGTTTACCTCGGCTGGACCGGCGACGCGGCCGCCACGGCGAGCAGCGTCTCGACGCCGGGCTCCGCCGGCTACGGCCACTACCTCACGGCCGCGCAGTTCCGGCAGCGGTTCGCGCCGTCGCAGAACGACGTCACCACAGTGCAGCAGTGGCTGCGCAAGGCCGGCTTCGACGTCGGCTACACGCCGGGCAACCGCCGGTACGTGCAGGCCGAGGGCACCGTCGCGCAGGCCGCGGCCGCGTTCGGCACGAGCTTCGGGGAGTACCGGGTCGCCGGCAAGACGCTCCGCGCGCCGGAGCAGGACCTGTCGCTGCCCGCCGGTCTGCCGGCGAGCGTCACGTCGGTCGTCGGGCTCGACGAGTCGTTCGCGCTGCTGCAGCCGTCCGCCGGCCCGGCCGCGACGCCGTCGCCCGCGTTCGTCAACGCGCCGCCGTGCTCGGCCTACTACGGCGAGAAGACCACCGCGACCACGCTCGCCCCGGACGGCGTCAAGGTGCCGGACGCCTACGGGCACCCGAACCCGTGGGCGCCGTGCGGGTACACACCCGCGCAGCTGCAGAGCGCCTACGGAGTCCAGCAGGCCATCGCGGCCGGCACCGACGGCACGGGCCAGACCGTCGCGATCATCGACGCCTACGCGTCACCGACGATCGTCTCCGACGTCAACACCTACTCCCGCCTGCACGGCCTGCCGCAGCTGTCCGGCAACCAGTTCACCCAGGTCGCGCCGCCCGGCGTGTACCGTCGGCCGCAGAACCCGAAGCAGGACCCGCAGGGCTGGTACGGCGAGGAGACCCTGGACGTCGAGGCGGTGCACAGCATCGCGCCGGGCGCGAACATCGTGTACGTCGGTGCCCCGAACAACTACCAGGACCTCGACGCGGCGATGAACCACGTCGTCGACCAGCACCTGGCCTCGATCGTGACGAACTCCTACGGGTTCTCGACCGAGCTGCTGCCGGCCGGCTACGTCAAGCCGTTCAACGACACGCTCATCGAGGCCGCGGCGACCGGCATCGGCGTCTACTTCTCCAGCGGGGACAACGCCGACGAGACCGACGGCATCGCCGCGAATTACCCGAACGCGACGCCGGACTGGCCCGCGTCGAGCCCGTGGGTGACCGCGGTCGGCGGGACGTCGCTCGGCGTCGGCAAGAACGGCGAATACCTCTTCGAGACCGGCTGGGAGACCGGGCGGTCGACGCTGACGGACGGCGCTTGGGTACCGACTCCGCCGGGTGAGTTCTTCGGCGGCGCCGGCGGCGGGACGAGCCGGCTGTTCACCCAGCCCGCGTACCAGGCCGGCGTGGTGCCGAACACCATCGCGACGGCGAACGGCGCCCGCCCGCGGCCGATGCGCGCGGTGCCGGACGTGGCCGCGCTGGCCGACCCGAACACCGGTTTCCTGGTCGGGCAGACGCAAGCGTTCCCGGACGGCACGGCGAAGTACAGCGAGTACCGCATCGGCGGCACGAGCCTGGCGTCGCCGCTGTTCGCCGCGTTCGTCGCGCTGGCGCAGCAGCGGGCGGGGCACACGTTCGGCTTCGCCAACCCGCTGCTGTACGCGAAGGCGGGCAGCTCGGCGTTCCACGACGTCAAGCAGCCGCCGTCGCCGATGGCGGTCGCCCGGGTCAACTACAACAACTCGGTGGACGCCTCGGCCGGGTACTCGGCGGCGAGCCTGCGTTCGCTGGACGCCGACGCCGTGCTGACGATCCACGTCCGCGACGGCTACGACGACGTCACGGGCATCGGCTCGCCCAACGGCCCGGCGTTCCTGAACGCGCTCGGCTAGTAGCTGCGTGGGGTCCAGACGACACCGTCTTCCGCCCGGGTCCGGCTGGACCCCACGATCAGCAGGCACCGCATATCCACTGTGGACGGATCCAGTTCGCCCAGCGTGGTGATCCTGATGTCCTCCTCCGGGCCGCCGACGTCCCGCGCGACCACGACCGGGGTCGCCGGGGCGCGGTGGCGGAGCAGCACGGAACAGGCGTCGGCGAGCTGGGTCGTCCGGGACCGCGAAGCCGGGTTGTACAGCGCCAGCACCAGGTCCGCCGCGCCCGCCGCGTCGAGGCGCTTTTCGATGATCTCCCACGGCTTCAAGCGATCCGACAGCGACAGCACGCAGTAGTCGTGCCCCAGCGGCGCCCCCACCCGGGACGCCGCCGCCTGGGCCGCCGTCACGCCCGGGACGATCCGGACCCGCACCCCCGCGCCGTGGCCGGCCGCGACCTGCTCCAGCACCGCCGACGCCATCGCGAACACGCCCGGGTCGCCCGAGGACACGACCGCGACCCGCGAGCCGGAAGCGGCCAGGGACAACGCCTCGCGAGCACGGTCCGCCTCGACCCGGTTGCCCGACGCGTGCCGCTGCTGGCCCGCTTTCTGCGGCACCCGCGCGACGTACGGCCCGTACCCGACGACGTGTTCCGCCGCGTCCAGCTCCGAAGCGGCTTCCGGAGTCAGCCACTCCGGGCCCGCCGGGCCGAGACCCACGACCACGACCTCACCCGATGCCGCGGGGACCGCCGGCGCGGGCGCCGGCTTCTGCCGCGAGGCATAGGCAGGCGAAGGCAGCAACGCCAACGAAAAGTACGGAACGGTCGAAGGATCCACGTCCGCCAAGGGCTCGACCCGCTGCTGTCCCCACGTCGCGCGCTCGACGTAGACGGCGTCGTCCAGCTTGCCCGCCTCGGCGAACGCCTCCCGCACGGACGAGAACGTGCGGCCCAGCTTCAGCACCGCCGCCGCGTCGGTGTCCGCCAGGCGCCGGGCCAGCTCCGGGGCCGGGAGCGTGCCCGGGAGGACCGTCAGCACCTCGTCGCGCTGCACCAGCGGGCGGCCGAAGACCGACGACGCCGCGCTCACCGAGGTCACCCCGGGCACGACCACCGCCTCGAAGCGGCCGGAAAGCCGTTCGTGCATGTACATGTAGGAGCCGTAGAAGAACGGGTCGCCCTCGCAGAGCAGGACGACGTCACGGCCGGCGTCGAGGTGCTCGGCGAGCCGCTTCGCGCTCAGCTCGTAGAAGTCGGCGATCGCGCCTTCGTACCCGCCGGGGTGGTCGGTCGTCTCGGTCGTGACCGGGTAGACGAGCTTCTCCTCGATCTGCCCCTCGCGCAGGTACGGCTCGGCCACCGACCGCGCGATGCTGCGCCCGTGCCGCGCGCAGTGGTACGCGATCACCGAAGCCTCGGAGATCAGCCGCGCCGCTTTGACCGTCATCAGTTCCGGGTCGCCGGGGCCGAGCCCGACGCCGTACAGGGTCCCGGTCATTCTTCGGCGCTCGCCAGTGCGTTGATCGCGGCCACGGCCATCGCGCTGCCACCACGGCGTCCGTGCACCACCAGATAGGGCGCCGGGGCCCGCTTGGCGAGCTCCACTTTGGACTCGACCGCGCCGACGAACCCGACCGGCACGCCGATGATCGCCGCGGGCGCGCCGACGCCTTCGTCGAGGATCTCCAGCAGGCGGAACAGCGCCGTCGGCGCGTTGCCGATCGCCACGACCGAGCCGGGCAGCTTGTCGCGCCACAGTTCCAGCGCCGCCGCCGACCGCGTGGTGCCCATCCGCTCCGCGAGCGAAGGAACGCTGGGGTCCGACAGAGTGCAGAGGACTTCGTTGTTCGCGGGCAGGCGGCGCCGCGTGACGCCGCTGGCGATCATCTGCGCGTCGCACAGGACCGGCGCGCCCGCCTCGAGCGCGGCGCGGCCGGACTCGACGACGTCGAGCGTGTAGCGCAGGTCGTCGACCAGATCGACCATGCCGCAGGCGTGGATCATCCGGACCGCCAGGCCCGCCACGTCGTCGGGCAGGATCGCCAGGTCCGCCTCTTCGCGGATCGTGGCGAACGAATGCCGGTAGATCTCGGCACCGTCCCGCAGGTAGTCGATCACAGCTTCCCTTCCATCTCGTCGAGCGGCACCCAGCGGCCGTCGATGCGGTAGCCGCCCGCTTCGGCGACGACGTCCACATGGGACTGCGACGGCTTTCCGCACCGCCGTTCGCAGCCCGAGAAGTGCGCGCGCAGGCCCGGCCGGAAGACGGCGTCGGCCCGCACGTCGGCGCGGGACTTCGCGCAACCCGGCCGGCCGATGCACGCGGTGGTCCCCAAAGCGACGCCGCCGAAACCGAGCCGCTCGAAGACGTCGGCGGGGACGTCCGGCAGGACCAGCGACTTCCACGGCGTGACCAGCGCCGGGCCGAACTCGGCCAGCGCGCGGGTTTGTTCGGCGGTCAGCTGCCCGAAGCGCGGCACGACACCCGCGGCCCAGCCGCCGTCCCGCTCGATCAGCCCGGCCGGGACTTCGACGTCGGCCCGCGCCACGGGCGTCCCGCGCCAGGCCGGGTCGTCGAGTTCGGCGACGCGCCAAGCGGATCCACGCGCCCGGCCGAACTCCAGCGCGACCTCGACGAGCGCCGCCACGGCGTCGGCGCGCGCCACACGACGGCCGGTGTCGCCGCCCGCGAGCAGCAAAGTCCCTTCGTCCGCGTCGAGAGCCAGCCAGCAGACGTCGGCGCCTTCGCCGGCGACGTCACCGCGTCCGTCGTCGAAGGCGAAGAGGAACCGGCCCGGCAGCGAGGCCAGCTCGGGGGTGGCGCACAACCGATCGTCGAGCGAAGCGGCCAGGCCGCGGACGTCGGCGAGCCCGCCGCGCACCCCGCTCAACGGCGACGCGAGGACGTTCCGGACCCGCTCGTGCGACGGCGAAGGCAACAGGCCCGCGTCGGTCAGGCGCGCCGCGAGGCCGGGCCGGGTCACGCCGCGCAGCTGGACGTTGCCGCGCGAGGTGAGGTGGAGGTCGCCGTCGCCGCACGCCTCGGCGCAGTCGGCCAGCGCGCGCAGCTGCGCCGCGGAAACCGCACCGCCGGGCAGCCGGACGCGGGCCAACGGGCCGTCGGCGGCGTCGTGGGGTGCGAAAACACCCGGGCACGCGTCGGCTCGCACACGCGCTGGGGTCGGCATGAGGTCACTGTAGCTGGCGGTTTTCGGGCTCCGGCGAGTCCGAGCGGGGCCGGATCCGGGCGATCCCGGCGTCCAAGTCCACGTCACGCCAGGGAGGCGCGCCTTCGGCGTCCTGCTCGACGAGCATCGACATCGTTTCCCGGTGTTCCAGCTCACGCCGCTTGGTGCCGTAGAGGAACGCGGTGGTCTCTTCGATGTATGTCGCGGACAGCCGTGCCTTGAAGCGCGAGCCGCTCTTGCGCGGCCGCAGTTCGATCGCGGCCATGACCAGCAGGATCACGACGCCGCCCGGAAGAGCCAGCCCCAGCCAGGTACCCATGCCCGGCGAACCGGGTGACCGCCGGTCAAGTTCCCGGCGCAGCAGAACTCTGATCGAATGTAGTAGTTGTGCTACATTCGATCGCATCAGTCCGATGGGGGTTGGCGAGATGAGAGATCCAGCTGTTCCCGTGGTCCGCGTGCGCGGGCTGCGGATGCGCTACGGCGCGAACGACGTGCTCCACGACGTCGAATTCGAGGCCCACCGGGGCGAGGTCGTGTGCCTGCTCGGGCCGAACGGCGCGGGCAAGACGACGACGATCGAGATCCTCGAGGGGTTCCGCATGCGGTCGGCGGGCGAGGTCGACGTCCTGGGCGCCGACCCGGCGCACGGCGGCGAGGACTGGCGGGCGCGGCTGGGGGTCGTGCTCCAGTCTTGGCGCGACCACGGGAAGTGGCGCGTGCGGGAGCTGCTCGCGCACCTCGGCCGCTACTACGCGCCGTACTCGACGGCGTCGCACCCGCGGCCGTGGGACGCCGACGAGCTGATCGCGGCCGTCGGGCTCACCGAGCACGCGCAGAAGAAGATCAAGAACCTCTCCGGCGGCCAGCGGCGGCGGGTCGACGTCGCGATCGGCATCGTCGGGCGCCCCGAGCTGCTGTTCCTCGACGAGCCCACCGCGGGTTTCGACCCGGAGGCACGGCGGGAGTTCCACGACCTGGTGCACCGGCTGTCCGACGAGCTGGACACCACGATCCTGCTCACCACGCACGACCTCGACGAGGCCGAGAAGCTGGCCGACCGGATCCTCATCCTCAACGGCGGGCGCATCGTCGCCGACGGGTCGGCCGACGCGCTGTCGCGGCAGATCTCCGGCGAGGCCGAGGTCCGCTGGACGATCGACGGTCAGCGCTTCGTCCACTCGACGACCGAAGCGACGAAGTACGTGTACGACCTGTTCAAGCAGCACGGCGAAGCCGTCTCGGACCTCGAGGTGCGGCGGGCGTCGCTGGAGGACACCTACATGACGCTGGTCCACCGCGCGGAAGCCGGCGGCGAAACCGAGATCGGCCTCCAGGAAGCGGGTGCGCGATGAACACCGTCGCCGTGCGGGCCGGGGTGGCCCGCGGCTGGATCGAGTTCAAGCAGACGTGGACCAACCTCGACGACGTGATCGGGCAGGTCGTCTTCGTGCTGCTCTTCCTCGGTACGTTGTTCTTCATGCGCAACGCCACGCTGCCCGGCACGTCGTTCTCGCTCGGCGCGGTGACCGTGCCCGGCGTGCTCGGCGCCGGCATCGTGTTCCAGGGCCTGACCGGCACGGCCGGCTACCTGGCCATCGACCGCGAGGACGGCACGCTGCTGCGCGCCAAGGCGACCCCGAACGGGATGCTCGGCTACCTGGTCGGGAAGACGACCGCGCTGACGCTCGCCCAGCTCACGTCGATCTCCGCGGTCCTGATCCCGTGCCTGTTCGCCTTCTCCGCGCTGGCGCCGGACGGCGGCTGGTCGTTCGTGCACCTGCTCGGTGTGCTGCTGCTCGGCATGGCCGCGACGATGCCGATCGGTGCGGCGCTCGGGTCGCTGACCAACAGCGCCCGGTCGATCGGGCTGATCACCCTGCCGGTCATGGCCATGGGCGCGATCTCGGGGATCTTCTACCCGATCACGGCGCTGCCGGTGTGGGTGCAGGACATCGCGCAGGTGTTCCCGATGTACTGGCTCGGCCTCGGGATGCGTTCGGCCCTGCTGCCGGACGGCGCGGTCGTCGTCGAGATCGGCCAGTCGTGGCGGCCGGTGGCGACGGTCGCGGTGCTCCTCGCCTGGGCGGTGCTCGGCTTCGTGCTGGCCCCGGTCCTGCTCCGCCGCATGGCGCGACGCGAGGCGGGCTCGTCGGTGGCGCAGCGGCGGCAGAAGGCCATGCAGCGTGTGGGGTAGTGATGAGTGAGGTCGTCTACAACCGGATCGCGATGTTGCGCGCGGAGCGGTCGATCTCGCGCCGCCAGCTGGCGGAGGCGCTGGGCGTGCACTACCAGACGATCGGCTACCTGGAACGCGGCGAGTACAGCCCGTCGCTGTACCTGGCCCTCCGGATCGCCGAGTTCTTCGAGGTGTCCGTCGAAGTGCTGTTCTCGACCAAGCCGTTCCCGCGGCTGGGCGAGCGGTCCGCTTAGGGCTTGGTGAAGTCGGCGTCGACCAGGGCGTCGACGACGTCGTCCCGGCGGGTCTCGCGGACGGTCCGGTTCAGCTCGACGTGCAGGAACGGCGCGCCGCCGGCGGCCTGGCTCTGGACGTTCGTGGTCCCGGCCAGGCCCCGGCAAGGCTCTTCCCAGGCCCGGCAGACGCGGAACCCGGCCTCGGCAAGACGGTCCGCCGCCCGGCGGGCGGCGTCCCCGGCTTCGACGGCTCCGGCCGAGAGCACGACGTCCGCCGTGGTCAGCGTGGTGTCGTTGAAGCCGTGCAGCTGGACCTGCGGCAGGCCGCGCCGGGCCAGCAGCGTCGTGACGACGTGGAAGACGGTCCCGGTGTCGTGCGCGGGGTCTTCGCGGCGCCGGTGGGCCCCGCCGACCGCGAGGATCGCGCCCGGCGTGCGCCGGAAGAGCTCGAGGCCGACCAGCTCGGTGCGCAGGTCGGACGACGCGTGCGGCGCCTCGACCACCAGTGACGGCGGCGCGGACCGGTCGACGGCGTACAGGCCCCAGGCGCGCTCGGAGCCGGGCTCCTGGACGACGAGTGAGTCGTCGCTGACCGAAAAGCCCAGCTCGCCGAGGTCGTGCGGAGCCCGGTCGAGGAACGCGGCGAACCCGGCTTCGGCGGCCGCCAGCTCGGCCGCGGTCGCTCGGCGGTAGGGCCCGCGGCTCGACTGGGCCGCGGTGAAGTCACGGACGAAGGCTTCCAAGCCGCCAGGTTACCCAGCGCCGGGTCAACGTCACCTTGACGCACCTCGACCGGCACCGGAGAGTGGAGCCGATACCCACGCGTCGGCAGGTGGAGGAACCCGGTGAGAGTCCGGGGCGGTCCCGCCACTGTCATCGGGGACTGGGTCGATGCCGCCTCCGCGGGAGGGAGTGCGTCGGCGGGTCCCCGGGAGCCAGGAACTCCGGCCGGCGCGCCCGTCTACCCGGGGCGCGGACCCCGAGGAGGAACCTCGTGATCCTGCTTCTGTCCACTTCGGACACCGACCTGCTCAGCGCCCGTTCCGCCGACGCGGACTTCCGGCTGGCGAACCCGTCGCGCATCGACGTCGCCGAACTGCCGGGCCTGCTCGAAGGCGTGCGGATCGTGGTCGTGCGCATCCTCGGCACCCCGCGGACCTGGCAGGACGGCCTGGACACGCTGCGGGCGTCGGGCGCGCACGTCGTCGTCCTGGGCGGGGAGCAGACGCCGGACGCCGAGCTGATGAAGCTCTCGACCGTCCCGGCCGGCATCGCGGCCGAAGCCCACGCCTACCTCGCGCAGGGCGGCCCGGCGAACCTCACCCAGCTGCACCGGTTCCTCTCCGACACGCTCCTGCTCACCGGCGACGGCTTCGAGCCGCCCGCCCAGCAACCTTCGTGGGGCGTTCTCGAACGTCCTTCGCGGGGCGACGGCCCGGTCATCGGCATCCTGTACTACCGGGCCCATCACCTTTCCGGGAACACGAACTTCGTCCACGCGCTCGCCGACGAGATCGAGGCGGCGGGCGGGCGCGCGTTGCCGATCTACTGTGCTTCGCTGCGTACGCGCGAGCCGGAGATGATGGCCGAGCTGGCAACCGTGGACGCCCTCCTGGTGACCGTGCTCGCGGCGGGCGGCACGCGGCCGTCCGAGGTGGGCGCCGGGGGTGACGACGAGGCGTGGGACGTCGCCGAGATGGCCGCGCTCGACGTCCCGATCCTGCAGGCGCTGTGCCTGACCAGCGACCGCGAGACGTGGGCGGCCAACGACGACGGCCTCTCGCCGCTCGACGCCGGGAACCAGATGGCCGTCCCGGAGTTCGACGGGCGGCTGATCACGGTGCCGTTCTCGTTCAAGGAGCTCGACGAGGACGGTCTCCCCCGGTACGTGCCGGACGCCGAGCGCGCGTCCCGCGTCGCCCGCATCGCGCTGGCGCACGCCCGGCTGCGTCATACTCCGCCGGCTTCTCGACGGATCGCGCTGATGTTGTCCGCGTACCCGACGAAGCACTCTCGCGTCGGCAACGCGGTCGGGCTGGACACGCCGGCGTCGGCGATCGAGCTGCTGCGGCGGATGCGCGACGCGGGTTACGACCTCGGCCCGGACGCGTTCCCGGGCGTCGACCCGACCGGCACCGACCAGCCCGACGGCGACGCGCTGATCCACGCGCTGATCGCCGCCGGCGGCCAGGACCCGGAGTGGCTGACCGAGGAACAGCTGGCCGGCAATCCGATCCGCGTCCCCGCCGCGCGGTACCAGGAGTGGTTCGACGCGCTGCCGGCCGAGCTGCGTGCGGGCGTCGAGGAGCACTGGGGCCCGGCGCCGGGCGAGCTGTACGTCGACAACGGCGACATCGTGCTGGCGTCGCTGCAGAGCGGCAACGTGATCATCATGATCCAGCCGCCGCGCGGGTTCGGCGAAAACCCCGTCGCGATCTACCACAACCCGGACCTGCCGCCGAGCCACCACTACCTGGCCGCGTACCGGTGGCTGGAGGAGGAGTTCGGCGCGCACGCGGTCGTCCACCTGGGCAAGCACGGATCGCTCGAGTGGCTGCCGGGCAAGACTGCGGGGCTGTCGGCGTCGTGCGCGCCCGACGCCGTCCTCGGGAACCTCCCGCTGGTGTACCCGTTCCTGATCAACGACCCGGGCGAGGGCGCGCAGGCGAAGCGGCGGGCGCACGCGACGATCGTCGACCACCTGATCCCGCCGATGGCGCGCGCGGAGTCCTACGGCGACCTGGCGCGGCTGGAGCAGCTGCTCGACGAGCACGCGAACATCGCGGCGATGGACCCGGCGAAGCTGCCCGCGATCCGCGCGCAGATCTGGACGTTGATCCAGGCCGCGAAGCTGGACCACGACCTCGGCGTCGACGAGCGCCCGCACGACGCGGAGTTCGACGACTTCCTGCTGCACATCGACGGCTGGCTGTGCGAGGTCAAGGACGCGCAGATCCGCGACGGGCTGCACGTCTTGGGTTCGGCGCCGGTCGGCGAAGCGCGGGTCAACCTGGTGCTGGCGATGCTGCGGGCGCAGCAGATGTGGGGCGGCAAGCAGGGCGCGGTGCCGGGTCTGCGGTCCGCGTTGGGGCTGAAGGAAGACGCGCCTCTGTCCGAAGTGGACGCGGTCGAGACGACGGCGCGTGAACTCGTCCAGACGATGGAGATGCGGGGCTGGGACGTCACCGCGGTCGCTTCGGTGGCGCCGGACCCCGACGTCGCTCGCGTTCTTTCGTTCGCGGCTTCCGAGATCGTGCCCCGGCTGGCGGGGACGTCGGCGGAGCTGGACGCGGTGCTGCACGCGCTGGACGGCGGGTACATCCCGGCGGGGCCGAGCGGCTCGCCGTTGCGCGGGCTGGTGAACGTCCTGCCGACCGGGCGTAACTTCTACACGGTCGACCCGAAGGCCATCCCCAGCCGGCTGGCGTGGGAGACGGGACAGGCATTGGCGGACTCGCTGCTTCGCCGCTATCGCGAAGACAACGGCGACTGGCCGCGCTCGGTCGGGCTGTCGGTGTGGGGAACGTCGGCGATGCGCACGTCGGGCGACGACGCCGCGGAAGTCCTGGCGCTGCTGGGCGTCCAGCCGGTGTGGGACGAAGCTTCGCGGCGGGTGACGGGGATCGAAGCCATTCCCCTCGCGGAGCTGGGCCGGCCCCGCATCGACGTGACGATCCGGATCAGCGGCTTCTTCCGGGACGCGTTCCCGCACGTGATCACGTTGCTGGACGACGCGGTGCGCCTGGTGGCCTCGTTGGACGAACCGTCGTCGGAGAACTTCGTGCGGGCACACGTTTCCGCGGACTTGGCCGCGCACGGCGACTCCCGCCGGGCGACGACACGGATCTTCGGTTCGAAGCCGGGAGCGTACGGCGCGGGTTTGCTGCCCCTGATGGACAGCGGAAACTGGCGCGACGACAAGGACCTGGCGGAGGTCTACGCGGTCTGGGGCGGTTTCGCGTACGGCCGTGACCTGGACGGCCGGCCGGCGCGCGAGGACATGGAGAACTCGTACAAGCGCATCGTGGTGGCGGCGAAGAACACGGACACGCGCGAGCACGACATCGCGGACTCGGACGACTACTTCCAGTACCACGGCGGGATGATCGCGACGGTCCGCGCGCTGACGGGCACGGCGCCGGCGTCCTATGTGGGCGACAGCACGTCCCCGGACGCGGTCCGCACCCGGACGTTGGGCGAGGAGACGGCCCGGGTGTTCCGCGCCCGCGTGGTCAACCCGCGCTGGCTGGCGGCGATGCGACGCCACGGCTACAAGGGAGCGTTCGAGCTGGCGGCCACCGTGGACTACTTGTTCGGCTTCGACGCGACGGCGGGCGTGGTCGGCGACTGGATGTACGAGAAGCTGACCGAGTCGTACGTGCTGGACGAGGTGAACCAGGAGTTCCTGCGGCAGGCGAACCCGTGGGCGCTGCGGGGGATCGTGGAGCGGTTGAACGAAGCCGCGGACCGGGGGCTGTGGGAGGAGCCGGATCCGGAGCTGCTCGCGAAGATGCGCGAGGTGTACCTGTCACTGGAAGGTGACCTCGAGTCGGAGTAGAAACGCCCGGGAAACGCGGGCCGGAGTTGGGTGGCGGTCATGATCACCGCCGCTCCCGCGAAGACCCGCTCCTGGGCGCTTCCCCTCGTCTGCCTCGGCGCCGCCGTGCTCTACGCCTGGAAGATCGGCGACGGGCAGCTCGGCAACACCTACTACTCCGCCGCCGTCAAGTCGATGACCGAGAGCTTCACCAACTTCCTCTTCGGCTCCTTCGACCCCTACGGCGTCGTCACCGTCGACAAACCGCCGATGGCCCTGTGGCCGCAAGCCCTCTCCGTCCTGGTCTTCGGCTTCCACGGCTGGGCCCTCCTGCTGCCCCAGGTCCTCGAAGGCGTCGCCGCGGTGTTCCTGCTGCACCGCACCGTCCGGATCTGGGCCGGCGAGAACGTCGCCCTGCTGGCCGCCGCCATCCTCGCGCTGACCCCGGTCACCGTCATCATCAACCGCGACAACAACCCCGACACCCTGCTCGTCCTCTTCCTCGTCGCCGCCGCGTACGCGCTCACCCGCGCGCTCCGGGACGGCCGGCACTGGCTGTGGTGGTGCGCCTTCTTCGTCGGCTGCGGCTTCCTCACCAAGATGCTGCAGGCGTGGATCATCGTCCCCGCGCTGGTCGCCGCCTACCTCGCCGGGACGAACGGGCCGCTCAAGCGCAGGCTGCTGGACGTCCTCGGCGCCGGCCTCGTACTCGTCGTCTCGTCGTTCTGGTGGATCGCGCTGTACGACTGGTGGCCCGGCGCGAAGCCCTACATGGGCGGCAGTGAAGACGGCTCCGCGTGGGACCTCGTCTTCGGCTACAACGGCTTCGGCCGCCTCTCCGGCGACGGCGAAGGCGGCGGCATGATGATCATGCGCAACGGCCAGCAGACCATGAGCTCCTTCGGCGGCGACCCCGGACCGGGCCGGATGTTCAACGACCTGGTCGGCGGGCAGATCTCGTGGCTGCTGCCGCTGGCCCTCGTCGTCCTGGTCGTCATCGGCCGCCGGTGGCGCGACGCCGGCTGGCTGCTGTGGGGCGGCTGGCTGCTCGTGACGGCCGTTGTCTTCAGCTTCGCCGGCGGCATCTGGCACCCGTACTACACGACGGCGATGGCCCCCGCCGTCGCCGCGGTCTCCGCCGCCGGACTGGCGCTGCTGTGGCGCCGACACCGGCGGACCCTGCTCCCCCTGGCCATCGCGCTGACCGCGGCCTGGGCGTTCGTCCTGACCTCGCGCGACACGTCGTTCCACGGCTGGACGCGCTGGGCGGTCGCCGGCACCGCCGTGGCGGCCATCGCGGGCCTGCTCGTCGCGCGCGACCGCTGGACGCTCGCCGCCGCGCTGGTGCCGCTGCTGCTCACGCCCGCCGTGTGGTCGTACGCCGCCGCGCAGAGCACGTCGGCCGGGACCCTGCCCGCCGCCGGGCCCGTCACCGGACCGGGCGCTCCCAGCGGCCCGGTCATGGCCGGCGGACCCGGCGGCCCCGGCGGGCAAGGCGGGCCCGGCCCGGCGCCCCGGTTGATGATCGCCGGCGGCGGCGACGGCACCGCCACGCTGTCCGACGAACAACGCCGCATCCTCGACTACGCCCGCCGCGACGGCACCGAGATCACCCTCGCGGTGAACGCCGAGGCGAGCAGCGTCGCGCCGTTCCTCATCGACTCGGACGCGACCGTCATCGGCATGGGCGGCTTCGGCGGCCGCGACAACGCGCCGTCGGTCGCGCAGCTCGACCGCTGGCTCGCCGAAGGCAGGCTGCGGTACGTACTGAGCAGCGCGAGCACCGTGCAGGGCAGGCAGCGCAGCGCCGTGCAGAGCGAACGCCAACGCTGGATCGAGCAGCACTGCACGACCGTCGACGCGGGCGCGTACGGCGGCCGGAAGGCACCCGCGCAGGACGGCGGCCCGGTGCGGGTCGGCGGCGCGGACACGCTCTACCGGTGCCGCTAACGGCGAGGAAACACCACCGCGGCGATCATCGGGGCATGCGGGTGCTGGTGGTGGAAGACGAGCCGATGCTCGCGGACGCGATCGCGGAGTGGCTGCGCGACGAGTCGCACGCGGTCGACATCGCCCACGACGGCGGTGCCGCGCTCGACCGGATCGCCGTCCACGACTACGACGTCGTCGTGCTCGACCGGGACCTGCCGGTCGTGCACGGCGACGACGTCTGCCGGCAGGTCGTCGCCTCCGAGGCGGCGACGCGGGTGCTGATGCTCACCGCCGCCGTCGAGGTCACCGACCGCGTCGCGGGACTGTCCCTCGGCGCCGACGACTACCTGACGAAGCCGTTCGCGTTCCCCGAGCTGGCCGCGCGCATCCAGTCGCTGGGGCGGCGCTGCCGACCGGCCGCGCCGCCGGTCCTGTGCCGCTCCGGCGTCACGCTCGACCCGGCGCGGCACGAGGTCTTCCGCGACGGGCGCTACCTGCCGCTGTCCAAAAAGGAGTTCGCCGTGCTCGCCGAGCTGCTGCGCGCGGACGGCGCGGCCGTGTCCGCCGAGCACCTGCTGGAGAAGGCGTGGGACGAGCACGCGGACCCGTTCACCGGCGCGGTCCGGCTCACCATCCTCAAGCTGCGCCGCAAGCTCGGCGACCCACCGCTGGTCGAGACGGTCACCGGCGTCGGCTACCGGCTCCGGTGAGCCTCCGGCTGCGGCTGACCGTCCTGTACGGCGGCCTGTTCCTGCTGGCGGGCGGCGTGCTGCTGGGCGTGACGTACCTGCTGTTCACCCAGCAGGTCGGCCGGCGAGTGGCGTTCGTCGTGGGCACCGCGCCCGCCGGGCTGCCCCCGCTGCCCTCACCCGAGTCCCTCGACGAGCAGGCGCGGCAGGTGCGCGAAGCGGCGGCGACGTCGTTGCTGACGCAGGGGGCGATCGCGCTCGGCGCGGTGGCGGTGCTGGCGGCCGGCGTGGGGTGGCTGGTGGCCGGCCGCGCGCTGGCGCCGTTGCGCCGGGTCACCGACACCGCGCGCGGCATCGCGGCGGCGGCCGACCCGGGCGGCCACGCGCGGATCGCGTTGCGCGGCCCGGCCGACGAGGTGAAGGACCTCGCCGACGCGTTCGACGTGATGGTCGAGCGCCTCGACCGCTCGTTCGACGCGCAACGCCGGTTCGTCGCGAACGCGTCGCACGAGCTGCGCACGCCGCTGACGCTGAACCGGTCGCTGGTCGAGGTGGCGATGCACCGCCGCACGGCGTCGGACGACGTCCGGCAGCTCGGCGGCAAGCTGCTGGAGATCAACGCGCGGCACGAGAAGCTGATCAGCGGATTGCTGCTGCTGGCCCGGTCGGAAAGCGCGCTGACCGAGCGCTGCCCGGTGGACCTGGCGGCGGTGGTCGCGCACGTGGTGCCGCCGGGGGTTCTCGCGGATCTCGGCGAGGCGACGGCGCTGGGTGACGCGCTGATGCTGGAGCGGCTGGCGCACAACCTGGTGGAGAACGGGCTCCGCCACAACGTGCCGGACGGCTGGGTGCGCGTGACGACCCGGGCGTTTCCGGGGCGGGTGGAGCTGGAAGTGGCGAACAGCGGGCCGGTGATCCCGCCGGCCGAGGTGCCGGCGCTGTTCGACCCGTTCCACCGGCGGGCCCGGGTGGCCGCCGAGGGCGCCGGGCTGGGGTTGTCGATCGTGCGCTCGGTGGCGCACGCGCACGGCGGCGAGGTCGTCGCGACAGCGCGGCCGGAAGGCGGCTTGGTGGTCGTCGTGTCGCTGCCCGCGGGGTGAGGACTCGCGGGCAACGTCGCCGGACCGGCGGGCAACCACCGCGCGCGAACGCGGCCGTCGCCTTACTCTCCCGCTCGCCCGTCGCGTCGATCGCGTTCCGGCTCACCCGAGCGTTGCGCTTTCCCTGACCAATATCGGATATTCCGGCGCTTATCGCCCGCCGTTTCCCCCTATCCGACCTTCGCGTCTTGACTTCATCAATGGTCTAGTCCAATAGTTTGTCCACCCTCGATCCCCACCGGGAGGACAGATCATGCGCAGGAGCAGACTGGCCGCCATCGGGCTCGCCGCCGCCACTTTCGCCGCCACCGCCGTGAGCCTCGTGCTCGGTGCGCCGTCGGCCACCGCGGCGTTGAGCAACAACTGGTATGCCGCCGCGCCCTACCTGATGCCCGTGAGCAACAACCCGCCCGACCCGATCACCGTGATGAACGCGACCGGGCTCAAGGCGTTCCAGCTGGCGTTCATCCTGGCGCCCAACGGCGGCGGCTGCAGCCCGACCTGGGACGGCACCAACGCGGTCTCCTCCGACACCACGGTCGCGAACGTGATCTCGCGCATCCGGTCCAACGGCGGCGACGTCTCGGTGTCCGTCGGCGGCTACGGCGGCACGAAGCTCGGCCAGACCTGCGGCACCGTCGCGGCGACCGCCGCCGCCTACCAGCAGGTCATCACGAAGTACTCGCTCAAGGCGATCGACTTCGACCTGGAAGAGCCCGAGTACGAGAACACCGCGGCCATCGCGAACGAGCTCGGCGCGGCGAAGACGTTGCAGGCCAACAATCCCGGCCTGTTCGTGTCGGTGACCATGCCGGGCACCGCGGCCGGCACCGGCTGGTTCGGCACGCAGCTGCTCGACCAGGCGAAGTCGATCGGCTTCTCGCCCAACAACTTCTCGATCATGCCGTTCGACGGCGGCTTCAACGGCGGCTCGTCGCAGGTGTCGGCGCTGGAAGCGCTGCACGGCCTGCTGATGTCGCACATGGGCTGGGACAGCGCGACCGCGTACTCGCACGAAGGCTTCTCTGGCATGAACGGCAAGTCGGACGCGGCGGAGATGTTCTACCCGGCGGACTTCCAGACCGTCTACGACTACGCGACCAGCCACGGCCTCGGCCGCTTCACGTTCTGGTCGGTCAACCGCGACCGCGCCTGCGTCGGGACGACCGACAACGGCGTCTGCAGCAACGTCCCGCAGAACGACTGGGACTTCACGAAGTTCAGCGTCCGGTTCGCCGGCGCGACGCCGCCGCAGACGACGCCGACTCAGCCGACGACGACCCCGACCACCCCGGGCACCGGCTCGTGCACCGCGGCGGAGTGGGACCGGACGAAGGTCTACGTCAAGGACAACGTCGTGTCGCACAACAGCCACAAGTGGACGGCCAAGTGGTGGACGCAGGGCGAAGAGCCCGGCACCACCGGCGAGTGGGGCGTCTGGGCGGACAACGGCGCCTGCTAGAACGCGAGGTGGGTGTTCTCGCGCTGGACCTCCGGGGTCAGCGCGGGAACCTCGACGACGTGCCGCCCGGCTTCGCGTAGCAGCTCGGTGCCCCGGGCATCGACGAAGACGGGCGGCTCGCGCCAGGCGAAGACGATCCGCGGGATCCCGGCGTCGAGGATGAGCTGCGTGCAGCTGCGCGGGTGGGAGCTGCGGTGGCTGCACGGCTCCAGCGAGCTGTACATCGTCGCACCGGCCAGGCGCGGGTCACCGGCGCACTTGGCGAGCGCGGCTTCCTCGGCGTGGTTGAGCGGGTCCCCCTCGCCGGAATGCCCGGTCGCGACGACTTCGCCGTCGGCGTCGGTGACGACGGCCCCGACCCGGAAGGTGTGGCTCGGCGGGCATTCGGCAGCGAGCGCGATGGCTTCCCGCAGCCGCGCGATGTCCCGGCCGGTCGGTTCGTCCGCCGCGCGGTACCGGAGGATCGCCATCCCCTGCAGTTCTTCGGCGCTGGTGAGGGTCAGCGGACGCGGGTAGAGCCCGGGCCCGACGAACCGCGGCGCGTCCGGCTGCCCGACGAAGAACGGCGCGATCGCGAGCCGCAGCTCGTCGGCGAGACCGTCGGTGAGGAACCGGGTGTGGATCCCCCCGCCGCCCTCGACCAGGAGGTTTTCGATGCCGCGCGCGCCGAGGTCGTCCAGGATCCGCGCGAATTCGGGCGGATTCCCGGCATCGACGACGGTGGCGACGTGCTTCAGCGTGTCGGCGGCACCGGGCGGGGCGTAGACGATCTTTTCGGTGTCCCCGACGGTGAAGAACTGCGCGTCCGGGTCGAGGCCGCGGGTGGTGACGGTGACCTTGACGGGTTGTTCGGGTTTCCCTCGTTCGAGACGTTGTCGCCGCAGCTCCGGGGACCGCACGAGCAGCCGCGGGTTGTCGGCCCGCACGGTCCCGGCGCCGACGAAGATCGCGTCGGCCTCGGCCCGCAACCGGTCCACGACGGCGAAGTCGTCCTCAGTGGACAGCACGAGCCGCTCGGGCGAGGTGTCGTCGAGGAAGCCGTCGAGCGACTGCGCGGCGGACAGCAGGACGTGCGGCCGGGTGATCACGCGGCCCAGTATGCCGTAACGCCTTCGGCCGTCCGGGCGTCTCACGACGTATCCCTGTCGAGCCCATCCCCCGGAGCTTTCTGAACATGACAACGCGAGGCTGGTACAAGGAGCGGACGCTGACCACGGTCGACACGGTCGGCCGGGAGGTGTCGGTGACGACCGGGCTCACCCGAGACCCGGAGGGCCGCCTGGTGGCGGCCATAGCGATCAGCGACGGCCCGACGGCGATCTACCGCTACGCGGGCGAGGTGGGAGAAGGCACGGAGCTGGTGTGCAACGCGACGGACACGGTGAAGGAACTCCGCCGGCTGGCGAGCATGGGGCCGACGATCTGACGGAGGTCGGGCCGGAGTGCCGCGGCTGCCGGCGTGGCCCGCTACGGGCGGACCCGCCGCGCGGTGCCAAAGCGGCCGCTTGCGCCCGGGCGGTCCGCCTGGCTGCCTCGGCCTGCGCGCGAGCCGCTCGCCCGCGCGAACCGCACCCGGATCGCGCGGTCAGCCGATGCGCGGGAGCAGTGACTCCTGCCCGGCCGGCGGCTCCGAGCCGGGCCGGCCGTGGATGCGCCCCGTCCTGGTGTCAGGCGGGCAGGACCGCGTACTGGCGGACGTAGAGGTCCGTGTACGTCACCGGGCCGCGGGGACCGGGGACCTTGTCGAGGTTGATGCCGGTTTCCGGGACCGCGAGCAGCTTGAAGCCGTCGAGGAGGCGGGTCGGGGCGTTCCAGAAGACGCCCGTGCCGGTGTAGCCGTCGAAGAACGCGTCGGCGGCCGACGTGTCCTCGGTCGCGATGCCCGCCGCCAGGCCCGAGGTCTGCTCGTTGGCGATTTCGACCGCGTCGGCGAGCGCGCCGACCTTGGCCACCGTGACCGTGGCCTCGCGGTCGGAGTCCAGCGCCCACTCGTAGCCGATCGCGTGCTCGTGCGGGGCCAGCGACGGCGTGACCCCGCGCTCGGCCAGCGCCTCGGCGATGCCGGGCCAGACGTCGTCGTGGATGCCCTCGTGGATGAGCAGCAGGTTCAGCCGGTTGCACACGCCCAGCCGGTCGAGGCTCGCGAAGACGAGGTCACGCACCTTCGTGACGTCCGCGCCGCGGTCGACGTACAGGACGCCGCCGCCGTCGGCGTGGGCCAGCGTGCGCACGCCGTGGACGGCCGCCTCGGTGGCCAGCGCCCGGGTGCTGTCTCCGCTGCCGCGCAGGATCACCAGCGGGACCAGGTTCGGCAGCCGGACCAGCGCGGACGCCGCCTCGCGCTCCGTCCGCGGCACCAGCTGGACGCAGTCGGCGTCGATGCCGGCCTCGGTCAGCGCCGGGGCGATGACGACCTCGCGCAGCCGCTGGGCCGAGCCGAGCGCGGCCGAGCCGGTGCGCAGCACGCCCGCGTTGCGCGACTTGACCAGCTGCGACGCCACGTCGACGGTCACGTTCGGCCGCGCCTCGTAGTTCGCGCCGATGACGCCGACCGGGCGTCGCCGCTCGACCAGCTTCAGCCCGCCGTCCAGGGTGGACACGTCGACCGAGCGCTCCTGGTGCGGGGCGCCGGCGAGCAGCCGCAGCTGCTCGGCCATGCCGGTCAGGCGCTCCGGGGTGATGGTGAGCCGGTCGAGCAGACCGGCACTCATCCCGTCGGCCTTCGCGCGCTCGACGTCGGCCTGGTTCGCCTCGAGGATCTCGTCGCGGTGGGCGAGCAGCCGCTCGGCCATCCCGGTCAGGGCGGCGTCGACGGCCTCGGCACTCGCGGCGGCGAGCGACGGCGCGGCCAGCTTCGCCGCCCGTGCGCACTCCTCCACGGCCTTGGCGACCTCGTCCATCGTTCGTCTCCCTCCGCGCGGACCAGCGGAGACCAGTTTGCCGCATGGGCGTGGCTAGGCGGCCACGGGCTCCAGCAGCCACAGCCCGCCGGCGATCAGGCAGCTGATCGTCGCGACGGCGAAGACCAGCACCCACAGGACCGGCGGCACCGCGGTGAGCCGGCCCAGCTGGTCGGCGTCGGAGTCGCGAGCCTGGCCGCGCCGCCGCTTGACCTGCAGCTCGACCACCGGCCGCACGCCCCCGAACAGCAGGAACCACGTCACGAGGTAGCTGAACGGAGCCTGCACCTCGACCGGCGCGACGAACGCGACCAGCGCGAGCACGACGGCGCTGACGACGACGGTGAACACCCCGTAGGCGTTGCGCACCATCACCAGCACACCGAGCAGCAGCAGCGCGATCAGGCCGAGGACGGTCCCGACCAGGTCGGCGCCGAGCAGGCTGGCGAACAGCAGCCCCAGCACGGACGGCGCCAGGTACCCGGCCATCGCGGTGAAGGCCATGCCCGGCCCTTCGGGCTTGCCGCGCGAGACGGTGACGCCCGAGGTGTCCGAGTGCAGCTTGATGCCCTGGAGCCGCCGCCCGACCAGCACGGCGGCCAGCGCATGCCCGGCCTCGTGCACGATGGTGACGCCGTTGCGCGCCATCCGCCACGGACTGCCGCCGACGAGCACGACCAGCAGCGCCACCCCACCGGCGACGAGCGTGATGACGGCGGGGGTCTGGGCCTGCTCGAGCAGCGACGGCGTGGTCGCGGCCGCACGGAGGGCAGCACCGACGCCGGCGCGGGCCGGGTCGCCGAGCGCGAGTTGAACGGGCGAGCTCACCCGGACACCTCACCACAGGCGACATCTGGCTACGGTGAGTCCCCACGGCTCGCGGTTTCGCGGCTTCGGGTAAGGGGTCGATGCGGTCTCCTTCCTGGGTTTGGTCGCGATGGGCTTCGGCGGTGCCCGGACGGCGGGATCGGGACGGGGGGCGGGGCCGGCGGTGCTCGCGCACCGGCGAGTGAGCCGCGGGCTTTGGCGGGCGCGAGCCCAGTTGGGTCGAGCGGGCGGCCGCCGGACTCGAGTTGGCGGCACCCGCTCACCAGTGGGTCAGCCGCGCCCCGGCGGCCGCGGGCCCAAGCAGGCAGCCCACGCTGCCGGAATCGAGTCACCCCCAGGCCGGGCGGTACTCGCTCGCCGGCGGACGAGCTGGGGCACTGGCACGCGCCGCCGCGCGAGGCGACCGAGCGGTCGTCCGAATCGAGCCGGGCCCGGCCTAGCAGCGCCTGCTCACCGGCGCGTGAACCACGGCCCTGGCGGGCGCGGGCACACGCGGGTCGGGCGGGCAGCCACTCACATCGGGCCAGGCTCGGGCAAGCAGCGCCTGCTCACCGGCGAGCGAGCCGGGGGCATTGGCGGGCGCAGGCACACGCGAGACGACCCGGCGGCCACTCACATCGAGCCAGGCTCGGGCGAGCGGGCCTGCCCATCACCTCGTGAGGCGAGCGGGGCGCAGACCGGCACACCGACATGCCACCCAGCCGACCCAGTGCCCGGCTCTCAGCTCATCGGGACTCCCTCATCCGGGCCTCTCCCTCCACCCTGAACAGGAACGACGCCCAGCTCCGGAACGGCGCCCAGGCTTCGGCGATCTCCGCCAGCTCTTCCACTCCCGCGTCCGGGACGTGGTACGCCTCCCGCATGATCTCGTGAAGGCGCGTTTCCGCTCTCGGGAACACGTCCGGGTGGCCGGCCCCGCGGATCAGGATCAGCTCCGCGGTGAACCTGCCCACTCCCGGCAAGACTTGTAGCCGTTTCAGTGCTTCGTCCGCCGGCATCGAGCGCAGCGAAGCCGCGTCGAGCACGCCGTCGGCGGCCGCTTCCGCGATCGCTCGCAAACGCTGCATCTTCGGCCCCGACAAGCCCGGCAGGTACTCCAGCTTCGCCAGCACCGCGGGTGCCGGGAACGACGTCAGGACGCTGCCACCGACCTCGACCTTCGTTCCGTGGCGCTCGGCCAGGCGGCGGCGCAGGCGGACCGCCTGCGTCATCCAGATGCGGTGACTCAGCACCGCCCAGCACGCCGCTTCGTACGGGGACGCGAACAGCACCGGGCGCAACCCCGGGTGCAGGCCCCGCAGCAGGGACACCACCGGGTCGCGGCCGGCGACCTCGCGGAAGCCGGTGCCGTCGATGTCCAGTGAGCACATCCTCGTCACCTGCGCCACCGCCGCCTCCGCCGCCGCCGAAGGCGGGCCGTGGACCTCGACCGACACCTCGCCCGGCGATCTCTGGCGCAGCACCGCTCCCACCGGTGTCCACTCGCCGTCGAGCGGGAACGCCACCCGGAGCGCGCCGGGTTCCGCTTCCGGCTGCCCGGCCGGCGCGAAGCCGGTCAGGAACCTCGCCGCCGCGGCCAGGTCGAACTCGCCCTGCACCGTCATCTCGTTGCCCAGCATGGAAATCGTCATCTCTCCTCCTCGGATCGGGACCTCGCCTGCGACGCTAGGCCGGGGCACCGACAATTCCGGGGCTCGAACGCCTGAGCCCGCGGATTGTTCACTCGATCGAGTGCAGCAAATTTGACATACTGCCGGTATCCGAGAGGAGCGCAATGCCGACGAAGACCGCCACCGAACGCCTGGAAGCTCTGCTCGACGCGCCCGCGAAGGCCGGCGACGGCTACCTCGACCTGCTGGGCCCCGCCACCCAGGCCGGCCCGCCGACCGGCCTCACCCAGCGCCTGATGCGCACCACGCTCCTCCCGCAGGTCTACGAGCGATACTGGCGCCCCGCGCTCGGCCGCGCACTCAAGGGCCCACTCGGGCCGAGCATGGCGGGCGAAGTCCGGATCGCGACGAAGCTGCTCGCCCTGAAACCCGGCGACACCGCGCTCGACGTCGCCTGCGGGACCGGCCGGTTCACGCGCGCGTTCGGCGCGGCCGTCGGGCCGGACGGGCTGGCCGTCGGTCTGGACGGCGCGCGCACGATGCTCCTCAAAGCCGTCGCCGAAGGTGGCCCGGACTCCGTCGCCTACCTTCGAGCCGATGCCGTGCACCTACCCTTCAAAGAGTCCATTGTGGACGGCTTGTGCTGCTTCGCCGCCCTCCACATGTTCGCCGAACCCGAGACCGCATTGGACTCCTTCGCGCGCGTACTGAAACCCGGCGGCCGGATCGTGCTGCTCACCAGCGCCCGGCGCGGCTGGCAACCCGCGCGAGTCGCGGAAACCGTCGGCGGGATCCTGAGCGGGCAGCGGATGTTCGACCGCGGCGAGATCGCCGCGAGCCTGCGCGCCCGCGGGTTCACCGGGATCACCGAGCGGTACGCGGGCGTCACGCAGATCGTGGCGGGCCGGCTGAGCTGAGCGCCGCGGACTGTCGGTGCCGGCGGTTAGCATCGCCCCATGACCCACCACGAGCCCGTCCCGCCCGACGACAGCTACCTGCGTTCCCTGGTCGAGGCCACCGCCGAGGCCGTCGCGGCCGCCGAACCGCTGTCCTCGCCGCACACCGGCGCGGACGAGGCGACGCGGGCCGAAGTGACCGCCGAGGTCGAGCGCAGTTCACCCGATCTGGTGGCGTTGAGCCAAGATCTGCACGCCCATCCCGAAGAGGGGTTCGCCGAGCACCGCTCGGTACGGGCCTTGGCAGACCTTCTGAAGCGCCACGGCCACGAAGCGACCGTCGGCGTCGGCGGGCTCGACACCGCGCTGCGCGTCAGCACGCCGGCCCAAGATGGCCCGCACATCGCCGTCCTCGCCGAGTACGACGCGCTGCCCGGGCTCGGCCACGCCTGCGGTCACAACGTCATCTGCACCACCGCCGCGGGCGGCTTCCTCGGCACGGCCACCGTCGCCGAGCGGCTCGGTGGCCGCGTCAGCCTGATCGGCACGCCGGCCGAAGAAGGCGGGGGCGGCAAGGAGATCCTCGCCCGCGCCGGCGTGTTCGACGACGTCGACGCGGTGATCATGCTGCACCCGTTCAGCCACGACGTCGCGCTGCACCCGTTCCTCGGCCGCCGCCAGCTGGAGATGGTGTTCCACGGCGTCGGCGCCCACGCGAGCGCGCAGCCGTTCATGGGCCGCAACGCCCTCGACGCCGCCGTCGCGGCCTACCAGGGCGTTTCCGCGCTGCGCCAGCAACTCCCGCAAAGCGACCGCGTCCACGGCGTGTTCACCGACGGCGGCGCGCGGCCGAACGTCATCCCGGCGCGCGCGGCACTGCTGTTCTACCTGCGTTCCCAATCCCCCGACACCCTGCGCGACCTCGCCGCCCGCATGACGTCGATCGCCGAAGGCGCGGCGGCGATGACCGGGTGCGGGGTCGAGCTGATCTGGGACGCCCAGGCCGCCTACCTGCCGATCCGGTTCAACACCGCGCTCGCCGGGCGCTGGTCGGTCAACCAGGCGGGCACCGGCCGCAAGCCGCTTCCCCCGGGCATCGTGCCGGAGTCGCTGACCGGCTCGACGGACCTGGGCAACCTGTCGTACCGGATGCCCGCGCTGCACCCGATGCTCGCCGTCTCGGGACCGACGGTCGCGTTGCACACCAAGGAGTTCGCGGCCGCGGCCGGTTCGGAGACCGGCGACGCGGGCGTCCGGGACGGCGCGCTGGGGCTGGCCCTGACCGCCGCCGACTACCTGGCTGACGCCGAGCTGCGGCAGGCGGTGCACGACGAGTTCGAGGCGGCGGGAGGAGCACTGGACGTCCCGTCGTTCTTCGCCTGACGCCTGAGGATTGCCTGAGTTTTCTCAGCTGATTCTTCTCAGCAAAGCCTGAGGTATTTCCACAGGCTGCTCACAAGCACGGGCGCGAATCTGGTGCCATGACCGAGAACGAGAGTCGGCCCGGCCCCGCCTCACCCGGTGGGCACCAGCCGCACCAGAGCACCCAGCAGTACGGGCCGTACGCGCAGCAGCCGCAGCCGCAGCCGCCGCACTACGGCTATCAGCACCAGGCCGCGCCGAACCCTCTGTTCACGCACCAGCCGCCGGCGGGCCAGGCGCCCACGGCGCTGAAGACCAAGCCGCGCAAGGGCGGCCGCGTCGCGATGTTCGTCAGCGCGACCGCTCTCGGCGCCGCGCTGGTCGGCGGGGTCGGCGGCGCCGCGATCGTCGGCCTCACCACGAACTCGGCCGACGGCGCGACGACGTCGGTGAGCACCCCGGCCGCGAGCGGGCAGACGGTCGCCAACTCGACCGCTTCCGGCGACGTCAGCGGCGTCGCGGCGAAGGTGACGCCGAGCGTGGTCCAGATCAACGTGACCACCAGCCAGGGCGAGGCGATCGGCTCCGGCGTCATCCTCACCTCGGACGGCCGGATCCTGACCAACGCCCACGTCGTCGACGGGGCCCAGAACGTCGTGATCACCACGTCCGACGGCAAGAAGTACCAGGCCAGCGTGGTCGGCGCGGACACCAAGGCGGACATCGCCGTGGTCCAGGCCCAGAACGCCGGCGGCTTGACCGCGGCGACGCTGGGCGACTCGAGCAAGCTGGTCGTCGGCCAGCAGGTGATCGCGATCGGCTCGCCGGGCGGCCTGCAGAACACCGTCACCACCGGCATCGTCAGCGCGCTCAACCGGAACCTGTCCGACATCGGCGAGGGCCAGCAGCAACAGCAGTCGCCGTTCAGCCGTACGTCGAACCAGGCGCAAGACTCGCCGAGCTACACCGCGATCCAGACGGACGCCTCGATCAACCAGGGCAACTCCGGCGGCGCGCTGGTCGACGCCCAGGGCAACGTCATCGGCATCAACTCCGCCCTCTACAGCCCGACGGCCTCGGCCAACGGCTCGGCGGGCAGCGTCGGGATCGGCTTCGCCATCCCGATCAACGACGCCAAGAAGATCGTCGACCAGATCGTGAACAACTAGGACGCGGACGGGCCGTGGTCGGGGCGGCCCGTTCCCTACCCGCTTTCGGGGAGCGGGGAATGAGCGAAGGCCGTTTCGAGAGTCAATCGGGGGCTCTCGAAACGGCCTTCGCGCTGTCTACAGGTCGTAGCTGAGGACCAGCTTGTGGTTCTGCTCGGCGTCCATCTCGATGTTCGCCGTACCGGAGATCCCGGCCAGCTCGCCGAAGCCCGAGCCGGTGAGGATCTTGAGCGTCAAGCCCGAGTCGTCGGCGGTGTGGTGCAGGACGAAGCCGCCCTTGCGGCCGTCGACCGAGACCTCGAGACGTTCGAAGGCGACGTACGCGCGCGAAGTCGCGTTGGACGCCGAGAGCATCTCGACAGTGCTGGTCCCCTCGACCGCCCCGGTGAACGTCTTCGCGATGGCCACCCGGGCGAACTCGGTGCCGCCGGCCTCCTCGGTCGCCTGCGGCTCCCACTTGTCGAGGACGAACGACGCGGTCGCGGTGCTGGTCATGGCTTTCCCCTGTCTCGATGGTGGAGCCAGCTTGGCAGCCATACCTGACAGGATGCGTCAGGTTTTGTCAGCGCCTCCGGTTGCCGAACAGCCCACGCGTGATCTCCCGGCCCAGCGCGCTCGCCGCGGACCGCATGAACGACTTCACGGCCGGGTTCTTCATCGCCGACTCGATGAATCCCGGCTCGTCCTTGTCCGGAGCCGGAGCCGGAGCCGGCGCTGCGGGAGCGTCCGGCGATGGGGCGGGTCCCGCGGCGACCTTGGCCGCCAGCTTCTCGTAAGCGGACTCCCGGTCGATCGTCTCGGCGTACTTCGCGTGCAGGTCGGACGAAGAAACCGAAGCGGCGACGGCCTCGTCGCCGATCGAGCCCATCTTCGACCGCGGCGCCCGCAGCCGCGTCCACGCCACCGGCGTCGGCGCGCCCCGCTCCGACAGCACCGTGACGATCGCTTCGCCGATGCCCAGCGACGTCAACGCCGTGTCGAGCTCGTAGAACTTCGTCTTCGGGTACGTCTTCACGGTCTTGGCCAGCGCCGCCTGGTCGTCCGGGGTGAACGCCCGCAGCGCGTGCTGGATCCGGGCGCCGAGCTGCGAAAGCACGTTGTTCGGGATGTCCGTGGGCAGCTGCGTGCAGAAGAACACGCCGACGCCCTTCGACCGGATCAGCTTCACGGTCTGCTCGATGCGTTCGAGGAACGCCTTCGACGCGTCGTTGAACAGCAGGTGGGCCTCGTCGAAGAAGAACACCAGCTTCGGCTTGTCGAGATCGCCCTCCTCCGGCAGTTCCTCGAACAGCTCGGCGAGCAGCCACATCAGGAACGTCGAGAACAACGCCGGCTTCGACTGCAGGTTGGCCAGCTCAAGCAGCGTGACGACGCCCGTGCCGTCGCGTGTGCGCATGAGGTCGTGGACGTCCAGCTCGGGTTCGCCGAAGAAGTCCTCGCCGCCCTGCGCTTCGAGGTTGGACAGGGACCGCAGGATCACGCCGGCTGTCGCGGCCGAGACCCCGCCGATGCCCTTGAGGTCCTCCTTGCCCTCATCGCTGGTCAGGTGCGTGATCACGGACCGGAGGTCCTTTGTGTCCAGCAGCGCGAGGCCGCGCTGGTCGGCCCAGTGGAAGATCAGCCCGAGCGTCGACTCCTGCGTCTCGTTCAGCCCGAGCACCTTCGACAGCAGCACGGGCCCGAAGCTCGTGATCGTCGCCCGGATCGGCGAGCCCTTCCCGCCGGTCCCCAGCGACAGGAACTGCACGGGGAACGCCGTGCCGGACCAGTCGTCGCCCAGCTCCTGAGCGCGCTTCGCGACCTTGTCGTTCGCCTCGCCGGGCGCGGCCAGCCCGGACAGGTCGCCCTTCACGTCCGCGAGCACCACCGGCACCCCTGCCGCCGACAGCTGCTCCGCGACCAGCTGCAACGTCTTCGTCTTGCCCGTTCCGGTCGCGCCGGCCACCAGGCCGTGCCGGTTCAGCGTCGCCAACGGCAGGCGCACCGCGGCCGCGGCGTCCGTCTTGCCGTCGATCACGACCGCGCCCAGCTCCAGCGCGGCACCCTCACTCGCATAACCGGCGGCGATCTCACTCGCCGGCGACCCCTGCTCGGTCACTCTCAGCTCCCCGATCGTGTGTCCTGGACCACACCGGGAGCGTAACGCGCCGTACGCACAGGTAACGCCCGTCGTATCCCCGTGTCGGGTTAGGGTCACCAGGTGACCGACCGCCTAGTCTGGATCGACTGCGAAATGACGGGGCTCGACCTCGGCAAGGAAGCGTTGATCGAAATCGCCGCCCTCGTCACCGACGCGGAGCTGAACGTGCTCGGCGACGGAGTCGACATCGTCATCCACGCCGACGAGGAAAAACTCGCCGGGATGCCCGACGTCGTCCGCGAGATGCACGCCCACTCCGGCCTCACCGAAGAGGTCCGGCGCTCCACCGTGACCCTCGAGGAAGCCGAACGCCGCGTTCTCGAGTACATCCGCGAGCACGTACCCGAGTCGGGCACCGCCCCGCTCGCCGGCAACTCCATCGCCACCGACCGCGGCTTCATCGCCCGCGACATGCCGGACCTCGACGCCCACCTGCACTACCGCATGGTCGACGTCTCCTCCGTCAAGGAACTCGTCCGCCGCTGGTACCCGCGGATCTACTACGCCAAGCCGGAGAAGGGCCTCGCCCACCGAGCCCTCGCCGACATCAAGGAATCCATCGGCGAACTCGACTACTACCGGCGCGTCGCCTTCGTCCCGCAACCCGGCCCGACCAGCGACGAAGCCAAGGCCGTGGCCGCTGAAGTGCAGGAACAGCACCAGGGGTAACCCCCTGAAAACCGGTCGAGGGCACCCGCTACGATTGCTGACAGCAAGGTGATCGCAAGTGGATCCCCTTGGCGATGGTGGGCGTAGCTCAGCTGGTAGAGCACCTGGTTGTGGTCCAGGAGGTCGCGGGTTCGAAACCCGTCGCTCACCCCATCACCCCGGCATGGTCAGGGCCTTGCGGCCCTTTCCCTTTGTCGGGGTTTCGCCTTTTGTGGGGGCCGAGCCCCCACGCCCCCGCCGGGGGCTTCCCCCGGACCCCCGTCCCGTGTGGTCACTTTCCAGGGCACCCGTCCCGTGTGGTCACTTCGGTGGCAACTCTCACGACCGGATGGCTCAGCGTGCGAGCCGCCGAATGGCGGTGCACCGTGTTCTGGTGGCACGTTCAGGACCGAAGCTCAGGCGGAAGAAGAAACTGCGGTACGAGGACATCACCGTCGTCGACCAGTCGTTGCTCAAGCGGGCGGTGGGGGCCGCCGCGCTCGGGAACGCCATGGAGTGGTTCGACTTCGGCGTCTACGCCTACATCGCCGACACCATCGCCGAGGTCTTCTTCCCCGCCAGCGTCGCACCCGGCGTGCGGCTGATCGGGACCTTCGGGGCCTTCACCGCCGCCTTCCTCATGCGGCCGCTCGGCGGGCTCGTCTTCGGACCGCTCGGCGACCGGATCGGACGGCAGAAGGTCCTCGCCGTCACCATGATCATGATGGCCATCGGGACCCTCTGCATCGGGCTGATCCCGTCCTACTCGAGCATCGGCGTCTGGTCGCCGATCCTGCTCGTGGTCGCGCGGATGGTGCAGGGCTTCTCCACCGGCGGCGAGTACGGCGGCGCGACCACCTTCATCGCCGAGTACTCCCCCGACAAACGACGCGGGTTCATGGGGTCCTGGCTCGAGTTCGGGACACTGTCCGGGTACGTGCTCGGCGCGTCCGTCGTCACCGGGATGAAGACGTGGGTCCCCCACGAGACGCTGCTCGACTGGGGCTGGCGCGTCCCCTTCCTGGTCGCCGGGCCGCTCGGGATCATCGGCCTCTACCTGCGGCTCAAGCTCGAGGAGACCCCCGCGTTCCAGAAGCACGCCGAGGAAGCGGAGAAGCGCGGGCGCTCCGGCGAGCCGTTCTGGAAGATGTTCACCGAGTACTGGCCCGCGCTGCTCATCTGCGTCGGCCTCGTGCTCGTGTTCAACGTCACCGACTACATGCTGCTGTCGTACATGCCGACGTACCTGTCCGAGCAGCTGCACCTCGACGCCACCCACGGCCTGCTGCTGATCATCGTCGTCATGGTCGTGATGATGCTGCTCATCCTGGTCGGCGGGCGGATCACCGACCACGTCGGCCGCAAGCCCGTCATGATGGCCGGCTGCGTCGGGTACGTCGTGCTGTCCTGGCCGCTGATGCTGCTCGTGCACGACGGCGGTCTCGTCGTGACGTTCCTCGGGCTGATGGGCCTCGGCCTGCTGCTGCTCTGCTTCGAGGTCTCGATGCCTTCGGCGCTGCCCGCGCTGTTCCCCACGGCCATCCGGTACGGCGCGCTGTCGATCGCGTTCAACGTCTCGGTGTCGCTCTTCGGCGGCACGACCCCGCTGGTGATGCAGTCGCTGATCTCGGCAACCGGCCACGACTTCTGGCCGGCCTGGTACCTGATGGCGGCCGGCGTGGTCGGCGCCGTCGCGGTGTACTTCAGCCGCGAGACGGCGAACCAGCCGCTGTGGGGCTCGGGCCCGTCGGTCGCGACGGAGGCCGAGGCACGTGAGCTGGTTCGCGACTCGGGTTAGTTGGCCGCCGTCCGCCACTCGTCCCAGGACAGCTGCCAGACGCTCCAGCCGTCGGCGGCCTCGAGCTTCGGGCCCCCGCTGTTCTGGACGGTGACGATGTCGCCCTTCTTGGACGTGTCCATCAGCCACTTCGTGTTGTCGGTCGAGAGGTTGAGGCAGCCGTGGCTGACGTTGCTGTGGCCCTGCTGCCGCACCGACCACGGCGCGGAGTGGTAGAAGATGCCGCTGTAGGACAGGCGCACCGCGTACTGGACGAAGGTGCTGTACCCGCCGGGAGCGTCCTCGGGGACGCCGTAGGTGGCGGAGTTCATGGTGTAGCCGGTGTGCTCGCTCATGACGGTGTAGGTGCCGGCCGGCGTGTTGTGGCCGGGCTTGCCCATGGAGGTCGGCATGGTCTTGACCTCCTTGTCGTTGATCGTGACCGTCATCTGGTGGGTCTGGCCGTCGGCGACCGCGACGAGCTTGTCGCCGACGGCGGCGTTGATCGTCTTGTCCTCGCGGCCGTAGCTGCCCTTGCCGAGCGCCTTGCCGTAGACGGCGGCGGCCACCTTGATCTTGGTGCCGCTCTTCCAGTAGTCCTTCGGCCGCCAGGTCACCTGCTTGTCGCCGGACCAGCGGAAGGCGCCCTCGGTGGCCGGCTCGGCGGTGACCTTGAGCGCCTTCTCGGCGGCGGCCTTGTCCGCGACGTTCCCGGTGAAGGTGAAGATCAGCGGCATCCCGACGCCGACGGTCTCGCCTTCGTCGAGGTTCACCGAGACGCCGAGCTGGCGCGCGGGCTTGACGGTGCTGAAGCTCGACTCGGCGCTGACCGGCTTCCCGTCGGTGCCGGTGGCGGTCGCGGTCAGCTTGTAGGTCTTGTTGTAGCCGAGCGGCTCGGCGGAGTCCCACCCCGACCCGTCGGCGCGCGCCTTCCCGGCGACGACCTTCCCATCGGCCCCGGTGAGCTTGACCTCCCCGACCTTCCCGTCGGCAACGGTGACGCTGACGGGCTCCCCAGGAGCAACGTCCTTGGCATCCTTGGCGGGAGTCAGCGTGAGCGCGGCCGCCTTCACGGGGACCGGCGGTTTGCTCTGAGACGACGTCGGCGCCGGCGGTTCACCCGAAGGGCTACTGCTGCAGCCGGCCACCGTGAGGCCGATCACCCCCGCGGCCAAGAGCAGCCGCACCCCCGAACTCGTCATGCCCACCTGCCTGTTTCGCCGTCGATGTCCGACTACAGTGTGCCCGACCAGCCCCGACACGGGTGCGGCAACGTCGAAACTCGGGTTGGGGACCCCCCGTGAAACGGCCTCCGAACCGGGTGCTAATCTTTTCCACGTCGCCGAGGGAAACCTCCGGCAGACACCGGCGCCATTAGCTCAATTGGCAGAGCAGCTGGCTCTTAACCAGCGGGTTCGGGGTTCGAGTCCCTGATGGCGCACCCCCACTCCCCAGGTCGAAGATCCCTTCAACCTGGGGATTTGTGGTACCTGGAGTCGTTTCTTCCGCTTCCCTTCCGTCCACAATGGTCGGTGAAGAGCCCGAGATGTGCCCGAGCGGTCGCGACGCAGTCCGCGGGATGATCTTGGCGGTTGCCTCGGCCGCGGCCAGCGCTACCTCAGGCCGCACGGTGGTGTAGGTGTGCGAGGTCACGGTGATCTAGGAGTGCCGCAGCACGTGCTGCACGACCTTCATGTCCACCCCCGCCGCGAGCGCCAGCGTGGCAGCTCCGTGGCGTAGATCGAGCAGCCGGATCGGCGGCAACCCGGTTCGACGGGTCAGCTCCTGGAACCGGGCGGTGACATCGGCCGGTTGCAGCGGGCTGCCGTCAGGCTGGGCCGATGGTGTCGACGTGAAAGAAGTCCACGGCGAGCAGGCCCTGGATTCGGCGTGTCCCCGTCGCGGATTTCTTGTGCCAGGCGCCGAACCAGCCTGCGAATCTCTTCGGCCGTCGGTGGACGCCCTGTCCGGTGTGAGTAGGTCCACTTCTTTTGGACCAAACGGCGGTGCCAGGCCAGGAGTGTGGCTGGCGTGTGACGATTCGGCATGTCCTGAGCGGGCGTGGTAGCAGCCTGCCGAGGGCAGACAGGATCGCCCGGTCTGCAAGTGACATGACGATCACGAGGGCTACCAGCGGGACTGCTCGGCCAACCTGCCGATCCAGGCCCAGAGCGGCCTTCCTCACGACATGCTCGCCGCCGCGCCCATAACGCAGGAACGCCTGTGGCATCCTCACCGCGGTTGGGCTCCATGCGAGGCTCACGGCATCCGTGCCTCCCCCGGTTTGGGCGGGACTTCTGGTCGCTACCTCCATTCCGGTTGTGGTGGCGAGCCGCGGTTCCGCTGTCGTACCCGGAAGGCGGCAAGGCCGAGTACGGCCGCGGTGTAGCCGCAGAGGACCACGAGCCAGGCCCATCCGGGCAGGGGAAATAGCCCGCGGATGGCGCCGACGACGACTCGCAGCGCGGTGAGCTGTGGGTACCGGACGGACGGTGAGGCCGCTGGCGCGCAGATCAGCTGCCGAGCTTGTCGCCCGATGCCTTGTCCCCCGTGAGAGCTACAGCCAATGTTCTCACCACGGGGATTCCTGGATGCCCGAGGAAGGCTAGCTTTCCCGGCATGAAAGCGAAGACGGACACACCCAGCAAGTTCCGTTTCCCGATCCTGCTCATCACGATGCTCGCCGTGGTGGCGATCGCGAGTCTTGTCAACGCGGGCCTGTCCGGCCTCGGTCCACTCTCGGTCGTCGGCGGTGTCGCCACCGCGGCAGCCGGACTCTTCGTGTACACCCGCCTGTCGAGGCGGCTCGAACACCGCCGCAGCGTCCCAGAGCTGGCCCGGGTCGAGGCACTTCCAGGGCTCCTGCGCGGAGCCGCGATCGGCGCCGGCGCCTTCGTCACGACGATGCTGTTCATCGGGTTGTTCGGCGGCTGGGACCACTTCGCCAGTGGCTCGTTCTGGGGGTTTCTGACCAGCGTGGGCGTGATGGCCGGCGCAGCAGTCAACGAAGAGCTCCTCTTCCGCGGCGTGATCTTCCGAATCACCCAGGACCGGTTCGGCACGTGGATCGCAGTGACGCTGTCAGCGGTCCTGTTCGGCGGCTCGCACCTGCTCAACACCGGGGCGACGCTGTGGGGCGCATTCGCGATCGCCATCGAAGCCGGGGTCACGCTCGCCATCTGCTACGCCGCCACCCGCTCACTGTGGCTGCCGATCGGCTTCCACTTCGCCTGGAACCTTTTCGAGTCCGGAGTTTTCGGCACCACCGTCTCCGGCGCCACGGGCACCGCGCACGGCCTGCTCACCACCACGCTGTCGGGCCCAGCGCTTCTCACCGGGGGCTCCTTCGGCCCCGAAGCGAGCCTCATCGCGGTGCTCGTCTGCTTGGCGCCCATCGCGTACTTCCTCCGCAAGATCAAGCGCCACAACCTGATCGTCCGGCGATCCGCAGCTCAGTCCTGAACCGCGACCAGCCCCGACTGGTACGCCAGCACCACAGCCTGAACCCGGTCACGCAGGTTGAGCTTCATCAGGATCCGCGACATGTACGTTTTCACCGTCTCCGAGCCGATCAGCAGCTCCGCCGCGATCTCCGCGTTCGACAGGCCCTGCGCGACCAGCCCCAACACCTCCCGCTCGCGGGGCGCCAGGGCATCCAGCGCCTGTCGACGCGGAGCCTCTTCGGCGGGGCGGATGCGTTCGGCGAACCGGCCGATCAGCGTACGCGTGACAACCGGTGCCAGCAGCGACTCGCCCCTGGCGATCGTGCGAACGCCGTTTATCAGTTCCTCCGGTGGTGAATCCTTCAGGAGGAATCCGCTGGCGCCGGCCTTGAGCGCCGCGTAGACGTACTTGTCGACGTTGAAATTCGTGACGACAAGAATCTTCGCCGGGTTCGCGACCCCCGCGCCCGCCAGCCGCGTCGTCACCTCGATCCCGTCCATCAGCGGCATTTGGATGTCCATCACGATCACGTCCGGCTCGAGCCGCAGCGCCGCCTCGAGCCCGCTCGGCCCGTCCGCCGCTTCACCGACCACTTCCAGGTCGGGCTGCGAGGTGAAGATCGTCGCGTAACCGGCCCGGATCAGCGCTTGGTCCTCGCAGATCAGTACCCGGATCATGCCCCGCTCTTCGTCGGAATCCTCGCCCACACCCGGAATCCCCCATCAGCGTCGGGCCCCGTCACCAACTCGCCCCCCAAGCCTTCCACTCGCTCCCGCAACCCGCTCAACCCCCGTGCACCCGAAAGCTCCCGTTCCGGCGTCATCGTCCTGCCTGCGTTGGCCACCTCGATCTCCACGGCCGTCACCGTGTAACCGATCCGCACGCCCGTCGGACATCCCGCGGCGTACTTCATCGCATTGGTGAGTGCTTCCTGCACCACCCGGTATCCCGCCAGCTCCACGTTCTCCGGCAGTACCATCGCGACCCCCTCGACCACCAACTGCACCGGCTGCCCGCCGCTCTTCGTCAGAGCCACCAGCTCCCCGACGTCAGCCAACCCGGGCACTTCACTCGCCTCGGCCCGCTCGCCGGTGGCCTCCAGCACGCTCAGCAACGACCGTAACTCCTTCAGGGCCCGCCGCCCCGTCATGCCGATCGTGTCCAGCGACTCCTGTACGCGCTCCGGTGGGCCCGTCAGGTACTTCGTCGCACCAGCCTGCACGACGATCGCGGTCACGTGGTGGGTCACCACATCGTGCAACTCACGCGCGATGTGTGCCCGCTCCGCCGCCTTCACACCCTCGGCCTCCAACCGGCGCCGCGCCACCTCTTCCGCGCGCCGCGCCCGCACCAACGCGCCGATCCCCGCGCACATCATCAAGGCCGCGTAGAACACCACATAGTCCGCGATCCCCTCCGGCGAACGCCGCAGGACCAAGGCCAGGCAGAATCCGAGATACCCGGCGGTGCTCACGATCGCGACGGTCCAGCGGTGCCTCTCCTGCAGCGCACCGACCGAATACAGCGCGGCCAGCAGCCCCAATGTGCCCGCCGTGGCGGGGTACGCAACCACCTCGTGCACCGCAAAACATGTCGCAATCACCGCGAACGTCGCGGCGGGCCACCGCCGGCGGCCCGCAAGTGGCACCGTCATCCCCAGCGTGAGCAGGACGGCGAACACGTCGGGCGGCCGTTTCGGCAGATCTCCGAAAACTCGCCCCGAGCACGACCGTGAACGGCAGGAACCCGAGAACGGTGAGGACAACGGCCAGTACGGGATCGGCCATCGGGCCCGTGAACCAGCGCACCGGGCGCTTCGACATGGCGGCAGTCTAGCCTGGCGGTTCTGCTGGTTTTGCCACGTCAACCGATTCCTGCCACACCAGCGATGCGATTTCCGGGCGACCTGGGCAAAATCGGCGAGGCGGCTGGGGCGGTGGCCTTGATGCCAGAGGGTTTCGGCCACCGCGTCGCGCACGCGGGCGCTACGCCGGACTCATCAACCAGCAGGCATGACCGCTACCCGCCCACCCGGCGACTGAGCGGCGACAGGGCCTAGTGCAGGCGAGAAGGTGCCGCGTCGCAGCTCCCGCCCAGACGCGTGCGACAAACGTCGAGGCGCCGCAGACATGACGGCCGCGGAGCCGCTCCGACCGCTGCATGGTCGGTCTCACCGCAGTTGGCGGAAGAACTCGGTGATGTCGTCGGCGAGCAGTTCGGGCTCTTCGTGGGCGGCGAAGTGTCCGCCGCGTGGCATCGACGTGTACCGGGTGATGTTGTAGGTGCGTTCGGCCCAGGAGCGCGGGGGCTGGGTGAGGTCGGCGGGGAAGACGGCGACGGCGGTGGGCACTTCGACCTTTTCCACGCGCCGGGTCAGGCCGCGGGCGTACTCGTAGTAGGAGCGGAACGACGTCGAGATCGTGCCCGTGAACCAGTACAGGGACGCCTGGGTGAGGACGAAGTCGTCGGTGAACCGGAACGACAGGTCGCCGCCCGAGTCGCTCCAGGCGCGGTACTTCTCGACGATCCAGGCCAGCAGGCCGGTCGGAGAGTCGGACAGAGCGTGGGCCAGGGTGAGCGGGCGGGTGTTCTGCTGATGCTGGTAACCGCCCTCCGCCGCGCTCCAGGTGGCAACCTGGTCGAGGTAGGCCTGTTCGTCGAGGGTGAGGCCGGCAGCGTCGTACTCCGGGGGTGCGGCGACGGCGAGCAGGTGGATTCCGGCCAGCGACTCCGGGTGGGCCTCACCCAGACGCGAGGTGATCCCCGCGCCCAGGTCGCCGCCGTGGGCGGCGTACCGGTCGAAGCCGAGCTCGTCGCGCATGAGCCGGTGCCAGATCTCGTGCGTCTGGAGCGCGGGCGGAAGCGTCGGGCGTTGCGGCGAGAACGCGTAGCCGGGCAGCGAGGGGACGACGACCGTGAACGCGTCGGACGCGTCGCCGCCGTGCTTCGACGGCTCCGCGAGACGCCGGGCGAGGCCGGTGAGCTCCAGGAAGGTGCTGGGCCAGCCGTGGGTCAGGACGATCGGCAGGGCGCCGGGCTGCTCGCCGTCGAACCGGAGGTAATGGACGGGCGTGCCGCCGATGGCGGCCGTGTGGTGCGGCAGAGCGTTGATCCGCGCCTCGTGGGTGCGCCAGTCATAGCCGGTGGCCCAGTATTCCGCCAGGCGGCGCACCTCAGTGGTGTCGGCGCCCGCTTCCCACCCATCGACGGGCCACCGGGTGGCGCGTAGCCGCGCGCGCAGATCTTCGAGTTCCGCATCGGTCACCGCGATCAGCGGCGGGTGGTCGGTCATGTGCCTCTCCTGGTCGTGCTCACGTGCTTGTCGTGCTCACGCTCGGTGCGACAGCGCCTGGACCTCATCGACGACCAGGTCGGGACGGGCGACGGCCCGCTCGTGGCCCCGCCCGGTGCCCTCCGGACGGGACCACAAACCCGGCCAGGGTCATCCCGCGGCCCGCGCCGACTCGCGGTTACCGCGTCGCGGCGGCCAGTGCCGCGCGGATGGCGTCCGCGCCGGCCGGCCGGCCGTTCTCGTTCGAGGGCGGCCCGTACGGGGTGCCCCACACCGGCGTGCCCGTCGCCTGCCGCCAGCTGCCGGCCAATGGTCCCGCGTCCACGACGCCGTACCCGATGGATGCGATGAATTCGGTCACCGCCGTCTTCGCCCGCGCGGAGTCCCCGGCGATCGGCAGGTACGAGCGGTCGGCCGCCCCCGCGGGGCGGGCGAGGGACAGCAGGTGCTTGAAGAAGATGGTGTTGAACGCTTTCACGACCATGGCGTCGGGGATGTACCGCAGCAGCAGTTCGCTCGAGGTGAGCGAATTGCTGTCGAGCTCGGGGAGGTGCCCGTCACGCTCGGGGCCGTAGTTGCACGTGTCGATGACCGTCTTCCCCGCCAGCGGCGCGGCGGGGACGTCGGGGAACGCCGTGACCGGCACCGTGACCACGACGATGTCACCGGCCGCCGCGGCTTCCTCGCGCGTCGCCGCGGAGGCCCGCGGCCCCAGCTGGGCGACCGTGTCCGCGAGCGTCTCGGGGCCGCGCGAGTTGCTGAGCACGACCTGGTGGCCGGCCGCCACGGCGAGCCGCGCGAGGGTGCCGCCGATGGATCCGCTGCCGATGAATCCCACAGTCGTCATGTTCTCGGAGTCCCTCCGGAAGAGCATTGTCCCGGTTGTTTGCCGGACTGGTGTGCGATGAGGACCGTGGCCGTCAGCCGGCGGGGAAGTAGTGGCCGTTGTCCAGATCGGCGAGCAGGCTGGGCTGAGCGGGTGCCCAGCCGAGCGTCCGGCGGGTGACGAGGTTGGACGTCGGGTAGCTCTGGTTGACCACGTTCGCGAGGAACCCGAAGTATCCCGGCAACATCAGTTCGTCCAGGGGCACGCTCACGGCGGGCAGGCTCAGGCGGCTGCCGATGGCTTCGGCGATCTCGCGGAACGGGATGCCCCCGTCCTCGACCGCGTGCCAGTAGCTGCCGGCCGGGCCCTTCTCCAGCGCCAGGCGGAACAAGGAGGCCGCATCGCGGATGTGTACGGCGTTCCACAGGTTCGCGCCGTCTCCGGGGTAGCCGGCGAAGCCCTTCTCCTTCGCCAAGGCGATCAGCGTGGGGAGGAAGCCGGCACGATCGGTCGTACCGTGCGCGATGTTGGCAATGCGCACGACCGAAGACCGCACTCCCCGCTCGGCGAGGCCGATGACGGTGGTCTCGACGACGTTACGAGCCCGCAGGGTGCCCTTGTGCTCATCGCCGACGGGAAGGGCCGGATCCTCCTCGGTGGCCGGCCGGCCCAGGTCCCGTCCGGTCCCGGGCGAGCCGATGCTCCCCGCCGCGACCAACGGCTTTCCGGTTCCCGCGAGGGCCTCGCCGTACGCGAGCATGATCGGGATCTCCGCGGCGGCCACGGCGTCGATCCCGCCGGAGGGAAGCAGGTCTTGCCGGTGCGCGACGTGGATGACGCCGTCGGAACCCGCGGCCGCGTCCTTGAGCCCGTCGAGGTCCTGGAGGTCGCCGCGACGGACCTTCGCGCCGAGCGCGGACAGCGCCGCCGCGGCCGTGTCCGACCGAGCCAGTCCGGTGACCTCGTGCCCGGCGGTGACGAGCTCGGGAATGATGTACGAACCGGAATGGCCGGTTCCGCCAGTGACGAAGACGCGCACGCTACTGCTCCTTCGGAAGAATGGGTGGGGTGCGCTCAGCCGGGGAAGTCGACGCCGAGGGCGACGTCGAAGGTCCCCGCGCCGTGGCGGGCCAGGCCCATCAGCAGCGGCCCGACCCCTTCCAGCCAGCGGGCCATCTCCAGGCCGCCGACGTCGAGGGGACGCAGTCCGAGGCTCTCGATGAACACCGACACGCTCGCCTTGGCGCCCGCGTCATCGCCGGCGAAGAGCACGTCCAACGGACGCTCCTGGACGAGGACGTGGCCGAAGACGGTGTTGAACGCCTTCACGACGTGCGCGCTCGCCGGGGCCGCCTTGGCGACCTCCTGCGCACCGGATGTGCCCTCAGGAGTGAGCAGCCCGGTGGCGTCGGCGTCGAAGGTGTTGGAGATGTCGATGACGACCTTGCCGGCCAGCGCATCCCCGTACTGGGTGACGACCGGCACGGCGCTGGTGTACGGCACGGCGAGGACGACGATGTCGCCCACCGGGACCGTGCCGAAGGTCCCCACCGTGGTCCCGGCGCCGAGTTCGGCGGCCAGGCCCTTGGCCTTGGCCGGGTCCCGGCCGACGAGTTCGACCGAGTTGCCGCCGGCGACCGCGCGGGCGGCGATGGCGTGGGCCATGCCCCCGAGGCCGATGAAACTGATGCTGCTCATGGTGAGCGCTCTCTTCCTTGGGTGGTCGTTTCTTCGGTGGCCGTTTCCCGGGCGGTCACAACCGGCCGGTACGCTCGATCACCTGGCCGGCGAAGTCGAGCAGCTGGTCAAGGCTGGTGAACATCGCGAAAGCATCGACGTACGCCTCGTCGACACCCGAGTCGGCGTACCGCTTCAGCTGGTCCGCGACCGAGTCGACGGACGTGCCCGGCTCGAGGTTGATCCGCATGGCGGTCTTCAGTGCGTCGGGATCGCGGCCGGCGTCCGCCGCCGCGCGGCGCGCGATCGACCACAGGCGGCCGGCGCCCTCGTCCTGACTGCTGCTCGACGCGGCGGGCGCCGGCCCTTCGACCCCGAGCCAGCCGACCCCGCTGCGGCCGACCCGGCGCATCGCGGCCTCGCTGGCACCGCCGATCCAGATGGGCGGCCCGCCCTCCTGGACCGGACGGAGGCCGGCGTGGACCGGTGGCATGGTGAAGAACTCGCTGTCCCAGGACACGGGACTGGTCGTCCACCACGCGTGCAGGAACGCCAGCGTGTCATCGAGCATCTTGCCGCGCCGCTGCCAGTCCGCGTTGCGGGCCACGTCGTATTCCTGCTTCAGCCACCCGAGCCCCACGCCGACACCGAGGCGGCCGTCGCTGAGCACGTCGAGCGTGGTCAGCTGCCGGGCCAGGTGCGGCGGCTCGTAGTAGAACGTGCTGAGCGTGCTGGTGTTCAGGCGCACCCGGCTGGTCGCCGCCGCGGCGACGGTCAACAGCAGCACCGGATCGAAGGAGCGGGCCATCTGCGGCCCCAAGCCCAGGTAGCCGCTGCCCACGTCGACCGGCGTGACCAGGCGGTCGCCGACCCACAGGGAGTCGTAGCCGAGGTCCTCGAGTCCGCGGACGAACGCGCTCAGGCCGGAGGCGCCGCCGACGGCGGGCCCGACAAGGGGAATCATGAAACCGAGCTGCATTGCGATGAGCCTCCTCAGGCGATATTTCTCGCCACTGTCGATTTCCGGCATCTGCCAGTCGGTGGTGAATCAGCCCGTCAGAGCGCGGGGCGCATTGTCGCCGGCTGCTCGGCCCGGGTGTCAGTCCGTGAATTCGTTGACGCCGAGGGCGAAGTTCCAGTGGCCGACCCCGTTGCCGGCCAGGCCCATCGTGAGCACGCCCGCACCTTCCAGCCAGTGCGCCATCTTCAGGCCGCCGACGTCCAGCGGGCGCAGTCCGAGGCTCTCGATGAACGCCGCCACGTCCGCCTTGCCCCGAGGGTTGTCGCCGGCGAAGAAGACGTCGGGCCGGCCCTCCTCAAGGACGCCGCGGAAGATGGTGTTGAAGGCTTTGAACACCATGGCGCCGGCCGGGGCGATCTTGGCGACCTCCTGCGCGATCGAAGTCGGCTCGCTGTGGGCCAGCCCGTCGAACGTGGCGTTGAAGGGGTTGCTGATGTCGACGATGATCTTGCCCGCGAGGGCGTCTCCGTACTCGGCGACGGTCGAAACGACACCGGCGTACAACACGGCGGTGATGACGATGTCCCCGGCCGGGACGGCACCCCACTTACCCGTCGTGGTGCCGCCGCCCAGAACCTCGGCCAGGGCATCGGCCTTGGACTGATCGCGTGCCATGATCTCGACGGTGTTGCCGCCCGCCACCGCGAGCGTGCCGATCGTGCGGGCCATGTTCCCCGCACCGATAAAGGTGATGTTGCTCACGAGCTGTGCCTCTTTCTGTTCTCGAGGTGCCTGTTCTTCAGGCGCCGCTCCGACTCGTTCGTGTGTGGTTCAGATAGCGGTCGTGCCACCGTCGGCGACCAGTTCCAGGCCGTTGACGTAGCTGGAGTCGTCGGAGGCGAGGAACAGGGCGATGCCGGCGATTTCTTCGGGGCGGCCCATCGTTCCCCGGGGGATGAGGGACTCGAAGGCGGCTCTGGTCGCCTCGTCGAACACCTCTTCCTGCTTGGCGGTGGCGACCTGGCCGGGGGTCAGGACGTTGACCCGGATCTTGCGGTCGCGCAGTTCGTTGAGCCAGACGCGGGCCCAGGCCTGCTGGACGGCTTTGCTTCCCGCGTAGAGGCTCCAGCCGGGGAAGGCGCCGAGCGAGGCGTTGGATCCGGTCATGAAGATCGAGCCGTTGTCGTTGATCAGCGGCAGTGCCTTCTGCACGGTGAACAGGGTGCCGCGCGCGTTGAGCCAGAAGGCGCGGTGGAACTGTTCCTCCGTGATCTCGCCGAGGACGCCGGGTTCGCCCGTCCCGGCGCTGGCCCACAGCACGTCGATCGAGCCCTTTTCCCGCTTGACGGTGTCGTACAAGCGGTCCAGGTCGTCCAGGTCGGCCGCGTCACCTCGGACGGCGGTGACGTTGCGGCCGATCAGCTTGACGGCGTCGTCGAGTGCTTCCTGCCGTCGGGCCTGGATGAAGACGTGCGCGCCTTCCTCGACGAACAGTTTGGCGCCGGCCAGTGCCATGCCGGTCGATCCACCGGTGATCACCGCTACCTTGCCATCGAGCTTTCCCACGGTCACACCTTCGAATTGTCGGGTTTCCGAAACGGGAACGGAAGAGGCCCAGTTCTTGAGTTGCTCATCCTGGTTTTGGGCCCTGCTATCGAATACCGATCCCGAATTCTTGTACGGAGTGTTCTCTCCTCCCCACGAACGATGCCACCGGCCTGAGCCGGCGTCCAAGACCCGTTTCAGCCGCGGTGATACCCTCGAGGCATTGCCGGACCGGGAGGCCCCGATGGATCTGGACCTGCGCAAGCTGCGCTACTTCCTCGCCGTCGCCGACCGGCTGCACTTCGGCCGCGCCGCCGATGAGCTGCACATCGCGCAGCCGGCGCTCAGCCGGCAGATCCGCGCACTGGAAAAAGACCTCGGCGCCTCCCTGTTCACCAGGGACAGCCACGGCGTGACGCTGACTGACGCGGGCCGACAGCTGATGGACGACGCCGGCCCGCTGCTCGCCTCCGCGCACGCGGTCCGCCACCGGGTGTCCGTGGCAGGACGCGACGGCCGGCGGCTGGTGGTCGGCTTTCGGGCCGGCATCCCGGTCATCCCGGCAACGCGGGTGTTCGAGGCCCAGCATCCGGACGTAGTCGTGGACGTGCAGCGAATGGAATGGGACGACCAGGCCCCGATGCTGCTCGACGGCCGCATCGACGTCGGCTATGTGCGGCTGCCCATCGACGAGACCGGCCTGCGCGTGGCTCCGCTGTACACCGAGCCCCTCATGGTGGCGCTGCCCACCGATCACCGACTGGCCGGCAAGGATGAGGTCACCGAGGCCGACCTGGCAGGCGAGCCGCTGATCTGGCACGCCGACGCGAGCACGCAGCCCACGCGGCGCCCGCACCCCGACTCCGGCCTCCGGGTGCGCGGCGTGGAGGAGAAGCTCGAGCACGTCGCGGCAGGCCGGGGCATCTCGTTCGTGGGGCGTTCGGAGACCGTGTTCTTCTCACGCCCGGACATCAGCTACGTGCCCGTCCCGGACCTGGCGCCCGACCAGGTATTCGTCGCGATGGCGGCGTCGCGCACCTCGCCGCTGGCCGACGCCTTCTTCGCCGCGGCTCAGGCGACGGCTGAGATCACGGCGGAATGCGGGAACTATGACATGTGGCAGCTTGCGAACGACGCCGCTTCAAAGCGCGGTTGAGCAGCTCGGCTGACAACAACCAGACCCGACCTCCAGTACCCGCATGCCATGTTCGCAGTCACGCGCGAGCGGGGTCCTGCTCGGCCACGGCTACCGCCCGCCCCGGCCGCCGGCAGGGTTGTTGACCACGTTGCTCCTTGCCTGCGTGCTCGTGCTGGTCGCCGGCAATGACACCGCCGTGCGCACACCGGACGGCGTGAAGGCATGCACTCTCACCGAACGGCGTTTCCGGACTGTGGAATGGGTTTAGGAGAACTCGGCCCGCAGGACAGCCCGCGGCGAAGCAGAGGTCGACCAGGCTGTCCGGCGCCAGCACTACGTCGCCCGAGTTCACTTCGCGCATGGCCTGCACCGTCTCGAGGTCGAAAAGATACCGCTGCTGTTTCAGCTCGCCAAGGCACCAGCCGGCCGGAGTACCCGACGCACTGCTGTCCACACGAGACTGATGCCGGAGACCAGGACGTTGGCAGGGACACGATGCACGGCGGGGCAAGTCATCACCACGCGATGCGAAGCAAGTCTCGGTAGAGCATCTCGCTCACCGGTTCGGCCAGCAGTCCACGCATTGCGCTCGGCGCGCCGCAGGCAGATCGCCGGCCTTCTGGTGACCATCGGCCAGGGTGGGCGACGTCGACGATCGCGTCGAGCATCTCGCGCTGGAGCCAGGAACTCCAGGCGTACCGTCCGGATGGGACGCTGCTGAACGGTGTCCCCTCGACCAGGTCCGGTGCTTGCTGCAGGTCCGAGGCCACACATTCTCGCTGAGCGAGACCGCGGCCGGCAAGGTCTCGGAGGGTCTGCCAGTCGGTGGTGAACGAGTCGGACATCCGGTAGCCGCCGTGGCGTGCGTCGACGTTCGGGACGTACAGTTCGCCGTTCGCGTCGCGGCCGAGCCACGTCCGAAGGCGCGAGATGTAGCCCTGCCGGGTGGCCGCTGACCAGGGTTGGGCGTCGGTGCCGAGCTGGCGGGAGATCTCGTCGGCCGTGACGCCGGGGTGCAATCCTTGCCGGCCGTTCACTCCGGTCGCCGTCGTTGACGGCGGGCGCCAGGGCGTGCGCCGTAAAGGCGTCTTCATCCGCCGGCTCGGGCGCGGGCGCGGGCGAGGTCAGCGCGGTCAGCACCTCGGTGTTCGGCGGGGAAAGTGCGGGGTTGCCAGTAGAAGACATGATCGAGGTCAGCGACAGGACCCGCGATGGGGTGCTCCGCGGCGACCAGTTGCGCCGCCATGCCGCCCAGCGAGACACCGACCACGTGGGCGCGGGCAACGCCCCGTCCTCGGCCATGTCCGCGAGAACTTGGCTGTTGCGTGACTTCGCTGCTCAGCGGGATAGCTGAGATGACATCCTGGGACACGTCCGGCTGCTGCGCCGCGTGAGCAGGCCCGAGGGCCTGACGCCATGGTCACCGTCATCGGCGACTCGACTGCCCACAATGGACATGTGGTGCCGCGGAACGGCTTGGCGTCAGCCGAAAAGGCGCCGCTGGATCTCGCGGCGGTAGTCCTCGAGGGTGTTGTCGAGGTGCACCGCGGCGGCTCGGGCGGCCGCTTCCGGGTCGCCGTCGCGGATGGCCTCGTAGATCGCCGCGTGTTCCTCGATCGCCTCCGCCGCGTGCCCGCCGACCGTGCCGTGCAGCCCGATGGTGCTGGACTGGTGCTGCAGGCGCCGGGCTTCGCGGACCGCGGCGAGGAGGAACTGGTTGTGGGACGCCGCCGCGATGCCGAGGTGGAAGTCGTCGTCGCCGCGGTCGAACAACGCCACCTCGCCGGTCAGGTGTCCCTGACGGCAGGTCTCGGCGGCCGCCTCGATCGACCGGAGCTCGACCGGGGTGGCCCGGGTGGCGGCGAGCCTGCTGGCCGTCATCTCCTGGACGCGGCGGAACTCGAACAGCATGTAGACGTGGTCCAAATCGGTGGGCAGGAAGAACCCCGACCAGCGCGACGAGCCCAGCATTCCCTCGTCGTCGGCCACGTAGAGGCCGCGGCCCTTCTGGGCCCGCACCCGACCGATCGCGGAGAGGATCTTGATTGCCTCCCGTACGACCGTGCGCGAGGTGCCCAGGCGGGCGGCGAGCTCGTTCTCCGTGGGCATGCGGTCCCCGGCCCGCAGCTTGAGTTCGGCGATCAGCTGCAGGATCTGTTCGGCGACGAGTTCGTACCCCGGCCGGTAGGAGGCCGCCCCGTTCGCGGCCGGGCCGCCGCCGGCCGGTCCGGGTTCGCCTGATGCGGCCATCTCATCCACCCGCTGGTCTCCTTCCGTAGGACTCACCACTGCCCGTAGGGACCATACATCGCGATGCCGACAAGGCCAATGTGTAGGACTCATTTTCGCTGCACGCAGCAGACAGTCAAAGAAATTCGGTCTTCACCTCTTGACGACGTCGCCCCTGCCAGCTGTGATGGTGCCACCGAGCGATCGCTCGGCGAATATGTGTCGTACACATCTCGGGGCCACGATGGAGTGGAGTACCTCATGACAGTTCATGCGCGCGCTACCGGAACCAGAGGCGCATCCGCGCGCCGGCGGTACGCAGGGCTGGTTCTCGGTGTCGTGGCCGCCCTCGCCGGGGTCACGGCCTGCGGAAACGGCGGAAGTGACAGCGGCGCCCAGGGCGGGTTCCGGCCGGTGGAGCAGACGGGCGGGAAGATCACCGTCTGGGTCGACTCGACGCGGCTGCCGGCCGCGCAGCTGTACCAGAAGCAGCACCCGTCGGTGCAGCTGGACATCGTCACCTACGACGGGGACGCCAACGGCTCGAACTACCTGCAGACCAAAGTGGGCCTGTTCAACCGGACCCGCAGCGGCTGGCCGGACGTGGTGTTCAGCTCGCAGAACAACGAGACGACCTGGGCGGTGCCGGCGGGGTTCACGGCGCCGCTGAACAAGGGACAGATCCCGGAAGCCACCCTGAGCGGCTGGACCGCCGGCGCCAACGACCCGTGCACGGTCGAGGGCACGTTGTACTGCTTGCGCAACGATCTCGCCCAGACCGTCCTCTGGTACAACGCGCCGCTGATGCGGTCGTGGGGCTACCAGGTCCCGAAGACCTGGGAGGAGTACCAGGCGCTGGGACAGCGGGTCGCCTCCGAGCACCCGGGCTACCTCGTGGGCACGGCAGGCGACAACTTCACCCCGGAGATCTACTTCTGGGCGAGCAAGTGCGGCGCCAACGACATCACCGGCCCGAAGTCGGTCAAGGTCGACACGACGAGCCCGAACTGCACCCGGATGGCCTCCTTGCTCGACACGCTCGTCAAGAACCGGACGATGGCGACCAGCAGCGTGTTCAGCTCCGACTTCGCCAAGAACTCCGCGGACAAGATCCTCATGATGCCCGGACCGTCGTGGTTCGGCGGATCGGTGTTCCAGGAGTCGTTCAAGACCCCCGCCGGGCAGATCGCCGCGGCCCCGCTGCCGCAGTGGGCGGGCGACCCGGCCCCCTCGGTCGGCAACGTCGGCGGCGGCACCTGGCTGCTGTCGGCCCACAGCGCCAACCTCAAGGACGCCACCGACTTCCTCACCTGGGTCACCACCTCGGACGACTACCAGGGCACCGTCTCCCCCGGCTACCCCGCCTACGCCCCGGCAGCCAAGACCTGGCTGGCGAAGCAGTCCTCCGGCAAGTACTACGCCAACGACGTCGGCGCGCCGCTGACGGCGGCCGCCCCGCAGGTGTGGCGCGGATGGGGTTACGGGCAGTTCAGCCAGGAGGCGATCTGGGCCGCGACCGTCACGCCCGGACTGACCGCGGGCAAGACGATCGAGTCGATGCTGCCGGAGTGGCAGACCGCGATCACCAACTACGCGAAGTCGAACGGGTACGAGGTCACCCGATGACGACCGCCGCCCCGGCCACCCGGACGGCCAGGACCACGCCCCGGCGGCGGGTGTTCTGGCCGGGCCGGTCCGGCCACCTCTTCGTCGCCGCCTACGTCGTCCTGCTGATCGCGTTCGGCGTCGTCCCCACGGTGTACGCGGTGTACTTCGCGTTCACCGACGCGGGCGACAACTTCGCCGGCCTGGCCAACTTCGTCGAAGCCGCCACCGACTTCCGGTACTTCGCCGCCGTCGGGCACGTCGCGCTGTACCTGGTGTTCTGGCTGGTTTCGCTGGTCGTGTTCGTGGTGGGGCTGGCCCTGGTGCTGCACCGCCTGACCGCGGACGCAGTCGGCAAGACCCTGCGTTTCCTGTACTACATCCCGGGCGCGCTGGCCGGGGCCGCCAGCGTGCTGGTGTGGCTGTTCATGCTGGACCCGTCGGTGAGCCCGGTCAGCTCGCTGCTGCGCGCGCTCGGCTTCGACACGTTCGGCCAGGTCGTCGCGCCGGACCACCTCCCCGTGCTGTTCACCCTGATCGCGTTCTGGACCGGGGCGGGCGGCTGGATCGTCGTGATGTACGGCGCCCTCAACAACATCTCCCCCGACCTGCTGGAGGCGGCCCGGATCGATGGCGCCGGCGTGTGGCAGACGGCGTGGCGGATCCAGATCCCCTTGCTGCGCAAGTGGATCGTGTACATGGTCATCCTGGCGTTCGCCGGCGGCACGCAGCTGTTCGTCGAACCGCAGCTGCTGTCGCAGGCGAGCGTCGGCGTGGCCGGGCACGACTACTCGCTCAACCAGCTGTCCTACGACTTCGCCTTCCAGAACAACAACGTGAACACCGCCGCGGCCATCTCGGTGGAACTGCTGCTGGTCGGACTCGTCGTCGCCGGCGTGTTCGTCGCACGATCGGGGTTCTTCGATGCCGACTGACACCCACGTTCCCACCTCGGCGACCGCACCGGCCCGCGCGCGTGCCGTACCGCCCCGGCGGCGCGGCGCCAAGAAGCTGCCGAACCCGCTGTCGGCCCTGGTTCTCGTGCTGTTCCTCGTCTTCTTCGTGCTCCCGGTGCTGTGGCTCGTGCTGGCGGCGACGAAGACCGACGACCAGCTCGTGCACGGCAACCCGCTGTCGTTCGGCTCGTGGCGGGCGCTGGCCGACAACTGGACCGCGCTGACCTCGTTCGGGGACAACGCGATCTTCCGCTGGCTCGGCAATTCCGCGGTGTATTCGTTCGTCGCCCTCGTGATCACGCTGTGCGTGGCGATCCCCGCCGGTTACGCGCTCGCGATGACCGAGTTCCGCGGCCGGCGCACGCTGCTCGTCGCGACGCTCGTGGTCATGCTGATGCCGAACGCCACCCTCGTCGTGCCGCTGTTCCTCGAGGTGAACGCCGTGCACCTGATCGGCTCGATGTGGTCGGTCATCCTGCCGTACTCGTTCTACCCCTTCGGCGTGTACTTGACCTACATCTACTTCAGCACCGCGGTGCCCCGCGATCTGATCGCGGCGGCGAAGCTCGACGGCTGCACGTCGTTCGGCGTGTTCCGCCACGTCGCCCTGCCACTGGCGACGCCGATCGTCGCCCTCGTCGGCTTCTTCAGCTTCGTGGCCAACTGGACCAACTACTTCCTGCCCTACGTCCTGCTGCCGCAGAGCGACCAGTTCCCGGTCCAGGTGGGCCTGGGCACGTTGCTGAACGCGGTGCCGCAGTTCAACCCGACCGTCGGCACCGCGGCGGTGCAGCGGCCGGAACTCGCGCTCGCCACCCTGCTGGCGATCACCCCGGTCCTCGTGGTTTTCCTGTTCTCCCAGCGTTTCCTGGTCGCCGGGATGCTGGCCGGCGCGACCAAGGAGTAGCCATGCACCCCGCCATCACGGCCTCGGTACCCCTGCTCGAGCCCCCGGGATGGGCGATCGCGCAGCGAGAGCTGTTCGCCCTGCTCGACCGCGCGTGGCGACAGTTCGCCCGTGACTTCACCGGCCCGGACGGACGGCTGGCCTACGACGACGTCCTCACCACCCGCGACGGCGTCGACGACTTCTACGAGACGTTCTTCAACTGGCCGCAGCTCTACCTGCTCGGCGGCGCCGACGACCTGCTCGCCGAGTCCGAGCGGCACTGGGAGGGCGTCACCCGTCAGCTGACCGAGCTGGGCATGCTCGACGACGAGTACGAGCGCGGCTACGACTGGTTCCACCAGGGCGAAAGCCTGCTGCTGCTGTACTTCCTCTGCATGGCCGCACCCGAGCGGTGGCGGGAGCGCGCGCTGCGGTTCGCGGAGCTCTACGTCGACCCGGCCCACGGCAACTACGACCCCGCGCACCGCATCATCCGCCGTCCCCACAACGGCAGCGATCCGGCGCGCGAAGGGCTCTTCGACGGCGCTACGTACCCGTGGCTGGCCAAGGAAGCCGCGATGTACGGCTTCCCGCTCGAGTGGCTGCTGCCGCCGGACGCACCGGAGCCGCCCCGGGACCGGGACCCCCGGCTGGGCGAGGAGATGCGGCGGCGGACGGGCACCGGGGACACCGCGGTCAACCTGGCCGCGGCCGGGCTGGTCGGCAACGCGTGGCTGCTGTCCGGCGAAGAGCGCTATCGCGACTGGCTCGCCGAGTACGTCGGCGCGTGGCGGGAACGTGCGACGGCGAACAACGGCATCCTGCCCGACAACGTCGCGCCCGACGGCACCGTCGGCGGCCTGCTGGAGGGACGCTGGTACGGCGGGCACTACGGCTGGTCCTGGCCGCACGGCTGGTACAGCGTCGGGCACGCCGCCGTCGTCGCCGCACTGGCGGCCGCCCTCGCCACCGGCGACGACTCCCACACCGACCTCGTGCGCCCGGCGCTGGACGAAATCATCGCCCACGGCAAGGTGATGGCGTTCACCGAAGCGGATTCCAGCCTCGCCACCAAGTGGACGGTGCAGCTGCGCGAAGACGTGGAAACGCCGACGCTGCACGTGCCTTTCCGGTACGACGACCGCGGCTGGTTCGACTACAACCCGATGCTGATGGGCGTCCCGGTCGCGCTGTGGCACCACTCGGGCGCACCGGAGGACCGCGCCCGCCTCGAGCGGTTGCGCGCGGCGGGCGGCCACGACTGGCGGACCGTGCGACCGTTCCGCAGCAAGGAGGAGGCCGGGCACGAAGAGCCGTGGTACGCCTACCTCGCCGGCGACAACCCGGACTACCCGGAACGGATCCTCGCCGCCGCCCAGGCCCAGGTGCGGCACCGGCTGACCCGCATGGAGCGCCACCGCGGCCGTCCCGTCCCCGAGGCCGACATCCACCTGTGGCAGCAGTCCAACCCGGTGGTCACCGAGGCGCTCGTCCAGCTCACCTGGGGCGGTCCGCAGGTCGTCTACAACGGCGGGTTGCAGCAGGCCCGCGTCCGCTACTACGACGCGGCCGCGCGACGCCCCGGCCTGCCCCCCTCGGTGGCGGCGCTGGTGTCCGCCATCGACCCCGAGGCGACAGTCGTCGAGCTGGTCAACCTGGACCCGGAGGTGCCGCGGTCGGTGATCGTCCAGGCCGGCGCGTTCGCCGAGCACCACATCCGCGGCGTGGAGTACACGGCGTGCGAGGACCCGTCGTGGATCGGCGACCTCTACGACTACGGCCACGGCGAACCGGTGGTGACGACCACGTCCCTCGCCGTCGACGGCCCGTGGCTGCGGGTGGAGCTGCCCCGCTCGACCCGGATCCGCCTGACCCTGCGGCTCGCCCTGCGGGCCCGGACCGCGTCCTACGCCACCCCGTTCGACGGGCGTGACGCGTGAAGCGAGGACCACTCGGCGGCACCGGGCTCGAGGTCTCCGAACTCGGTTTCGGAGCCGCCCCGCTCGGCCGGGATCCCCGAGGCATCGACGCCGTCCACACCGCACTCGAGCTCGGCATCACGTTCTTCGACGTCTCCCCGTACTACGGGCGCACGGTCGCGGAAACCGTGCTGGGCAAGGCATTGCGTGACGTGGAGCGGTCGGCCTACGTGCTCGCCACCAAGGTCGGCCGGTACGGCGACACCGACTTCGACTTCTCCGCCCGCCGGGTCACCCGCAGCGTGCACGAAAGCCTCGACCGGCTGGGGACCGGCCACCTCGACCTCGTCCTGTGCCACGACATCGAGTTCGGTGACCTCGCCCAGGTCGTGCGTGAAACGATCCCCGCTCTGCGCGCCCTGCAGGAGACCGGTCTGGTCGGTGCCGTGGGCGTCTCGGGCTTCCCGTTGCCCGCGCTCGCCCACGTCGTCGAACGCACGCCGGTCGACGCCGTGCTCTCGTACTGCCAGTACACGCTGCAGAACCGGCGGCTCGCCGCGTGGCGGGAGCGGTTCGCCCGCCACGGCACGGCCGTGATCAACGCGTCCCCGCTGTCGATGGGGGCGCTCACCAACGGCGGGGCGCCGTCCTGGCACCCCGCGCCCGCGGAGGTCCTCCGGCAGTGCGCGCGGGCCGCCGAACTGTGCCGGGCCCGCGGCGAGGACCTCGCGCGCGTCGCCCTGCGGTTCGCGGTCGAGACCGGCGGATTCGCATCGACGCTGGTCGGCGCGGCGGACCCCGAGGAGGTGCGCCGGGACGTCCGCTGGATCGGCGAACCGGTCGACGAGGACTTGCTGCGCGCGGTCGAGGAGTGCCTCGCGCCCGTCCGTGACCGCTCGTGGCCCAACGGACGACCGGAGAACCAGAACCCGGGAGGGACGGCGTGACCGCGATCCTCGACGCCCACGTGCACTTCTGGGACCCACGGCGGCTGCGCTACCCGTGGCTCGACGACATCGCCCCGCTGCACCGGCCGTTCACCCCGGCCGGCTTCCCCGGCCGCGGTGCCGTGATCGCGGTCGAAGCGGGACGGACGTCGGCGGACGCCGCCGCCGAGGTCGCGTGGATCCGGCGCGAAGCCGGCGAGCACCCGTGGATCCGCGGGATCATCGCGCATGCCGACCTCGAACATCCCGGGGCGACGAGCCGTTACGCGGGAGACCCGTTCGTGGTCGGGGTGCGGCGCAACGTGCAGGACGAAGCCCCGGGTTTCCTCGAGCGGCCGGACTTCCGCGCGGGGGTCCGTGCGCTGGGAGAAGCAGGACTTCCGTTCGACGCCTGCGTCCGCGCGCACCAGCTGCCCGAGCTGACCGCACTGGCCGAAGCCTGCCCGGAGACCACCCTCGTCCTGGACCACCTCGGCAAGCCGTCGCCCGGCGGGCCGGGGTACGACCGGTGGCGGCAGGAACTGCGGCGGCTTGCCCGGCACGGCAACGTGCGGTGCAAGCTTTCAAGCCTGGCGACGGAGACCTCCCCGGGCACCGGCCGTTCCGCGGTGGTCGACGCGCTGCGGGAAGCCCTGGCCGCCTTCGGGCCCGATCGGTGCCTGTACGGCAGCGACTGGCCGGTCATGACGCTCGCCACCGACCACCAGGCGTGGCTGGACATCGTCCACGCCGCCCTCGACGGGCACCCCGCCGACGCCGTCCTCCACGACAACGCCGAGCGGACCTACCTCGCCCGCGCAGCAGCACGAAAGGACACGCCATGACCGCGCCACCGCAGAGCCCGCCCACCCGGCGGGTCGCCTACTCCGGCCGCCGGAGCCTGGTCGTCGAGGGGGCGGACCCCGTGCCGCCGCCACCCGGCCACGTCCGGATCGACGTGGCCTACACCGGGATCTGCGGCACCGACCTGCACATCTACCACGGAGACATGGACGGCCGCGTCCAGCCGCCCGGCGTGCTCGGGCACGAGATGTCCGGACGGGTCGCCGAGCTCGGCACCGGCGTCGAAGGCTGGCGGCCCGGCGACGCCGTGACGGTCATGCCGCTGCGGTGGTGCGGCGAGTGCCCCGCCTGCCGGACCGGGCACACCCACGTCTGCCACCGCCTGGTGTTCCTCGGCATCGACGCGCCGGGGTCGATGCAGACCAGCTGGACGGTCCCCGCCGAAACGCTGGTCCGCCTGCCCTACGACCTCCGGCTCGACCACGCCGCGCTGGTCGAGCCCGTCGCCGTGGCCGTGCACGACGTCCGGCGGGCGGACCTGCGGGCAGGCGAGCGGGTGCTGGTGGTCGGCGGCGGGCCGATCGGGCTGCTCATCGCGATCGTCGCGCGCCGGTCCGGAGCGGCCGTCCTGCTGGCCGAGCCGGACCCGTTCCGCCGCTCGGTCGCCGAAGGCCTCAGCCTGACCCCGCTCGACCCGCGTGCCGAAGACTTCTCCGCCACCGTCGACCGGCAGACCGGCGGGGCCGGCGTCGCGGTGGCGTTCGAGGTGTCCGGCGCCGAGGCGGGCGTGGCGACGGCGGTCGGCGCGCTGGCCACAAGGGGGCGGCTGGTCCAGGTAGCCATCCACCCGGTGCCCCGGCCGGTGGACCTGCACCGGTTCTTCTGGCGTGAACTGACCCTGGTCGGCGCCCGGCTGTATGACCGCGACGACTTCACCGCCGCGGTCGGGCTGCTCGGCGAGGGTGCGATCCCGGCCGCCGCGCTGATTTCGCGGACCGAACCCCTCGAGCGGGCCGCCGACGCGTTCGCCGCGCTCGAAGGCGGCGAGGGCGTGATGAAGGTCCTCGTCGACTGTCGCGCTTACGGGGAGACGCGATGACCCCGCGTTCCCCGTTCGACCTGACCGGCCGGCTGGCGGTGGTCACGGGCGCCCGCCGGGGGATCGGCCTCGGCATCGCCGAGGCACTGGCCGCCGCCGGCGCCGACATCGTGGCCGTCAGCGCCCGGCAAGAGCCTTCGGGCAGCGAGGTCGAAAAACGCGTGACCGCGCTCGGCCGCACCTGCACCGCCTTGAGCGCCGACTTCGGCGACCGGGCCGCCGTCGCGGAGCTCGCGAACACCCTCGCCGGGCTCGAGCGTCCGGTGGACATCCTGGTCAACAACGCCGGCACCATCGCCCGGGCCCCGGCCGCCGAACACTCCGACGCCGACTGGGACCGGGTGCTCACCGTCGACCTCACCAGCCAGTTCACCCTCACCCGGGAGGTCGGCAGGCACATGCTCGCCCGCGGGCGGGGCAAGATCGTGTTCACCGCGTCGCTGCTGAGCTTCCAGGGCGGCATCAACGTCCCCGGGTACGCCGCGGCGAAGTCCGGCATCGCCGGTCTCACCCGTGCCCTGGCCAACGAATGGGCGGGCGGCGGCGTGAACGTCAACGCGATCGTCCCCGGTTACGTCGAAACCGACAACACCGCGGCGCTGCGCGCGGATCCCGGTCGCTTCGCCGCGATCCTCGACCGCATCCCGGCCGGCCGCTGGGCCCGGCCCGAAGACTTCGGCGGTGTCGCCGTCTTCCTGGCGTCCGCGGCATCGGACTACGTGCACGGCGCACTGGTCCCCGTCGACGGCGGCTGGCTCGGCCGCTGAACCCGCTCCCGGATTTCCCCACCGCACGATCCTCAAGGAGGACGATCATGCGTCATCCCATCGGAAGGATGCTGGCGGCACTGGCAGTCGCCGCCGGCGTCACGGCAATCGCCGCCGTGCCGGCCCAGGCAGCCAGGCTCCCCGCCTTCACGATCGTTGTCGCACCCCACGGCAACGATCACAACCCCGGCACCGCCGTCCGCCCGCTCGCCACCCTCCAGCACGCCCAGCAGCTCGCCCGCACGCTGTCCGCGCGAGCGGACGTCCACGTCGAACTCGCGGGCGGCACGTACCGGCTGAGCACTCCGTTGAAGTTCACCGCCGAGGACTCCGGGCGGGGCGGCCACACCATCACCTGGCAAGCCCGCCCCGGCCAGCGGCCGGTCCTTTCCGGGGGCCAAGCCGTGACGGGCTGGCGGCTGCACGACCCGGCAGCGAACGTCTACGTCGCCGACGTGCCGAAGGGCGTGGACTCGCGGCAGCTCTACGTCGACGGCGCCGCCGCGCCCCGCGCCGCGATCACTATCGCCCGGACCGACGTCAAGGTCACGGAGACCGGCCTGACCATCGTCAACCCGGCGTTGAACCACCTGGCCGGACTGCCCGCGCAGAACCGGATCGAGGTGGAGAGCCAGAACTCCTTCACCGACCGCTACGCGCCCGTGCAGAGCATCACCGGCACCACCATCACCATGCAGCAACCGGCGTGGAACAACAACAACTGGGGTTACGACACCCTCGCCCGCCCCTTCGCGGGCGGCACCCTGCTGCTGGAGAACTCCTACACCTTCCTGCAGACCGGGCAGTGGTACCTCGACCCGGACGCCGGAAAGCTGTACTACAAGGCCGCACCGGGACAGTCACCCGCCGGCAAGGACGTCGAACTGCCCAGCCTGACCTCGTTGCTCCAGCTGAGCGGGACCTACGACCACCCCGTCCACGACATCGCGTTCCGCGGGCTCGCCTTCGCGCACACCACCTGGCTGCAGCCCGGCACGTCGATCGGCTACGCCGACCAGCAGAGCGGCACGTTCATCGCCTCGGCATTCCCCCAGCCCGCCGACTTCCTGACCTCGTGCCAGATCGGCTGCCCCCAGTTCGAGGCGGCGCGCAACAGCTGGCAGCAGGTTCCCGCCGCCGTCCAGGTGTCGGCGGCGAACAGCATCTCGTTCGAGGACAACACCTTCGCCCACCTGGGCCAGGTCGCCCTCGGCATCGGCAACGACGCCAACGCCCACGCGAGCGGCGTCGGCCTCGGCGTGTCCGGAATCACCGTGCACGGCAACACCTTCACCGACGACGCCGGTTCCGGCATCGTCGTCGGCGGCGTGCGGCCCGACGCGCACCACCCGGGCAACCCGGCGATGACCAACGAGGACGTCACCATCACCGGGAACCTCGTCACCGACGTCGCCAAGGACTACAAGGACATGGCAGGCATCCTCAGCACCTACGTCACCCACGCGGTGATCGAGCACAACGAAGTGTCCGACCTGGCCTACGACGGCATCGACGTCGGCTGGGGCTGGGGCGCCAACGACCCCGGTGGCAGCCAGGACTACCGCAACCGCGGCCTGTACGCCTACCAGCCGGTGTACACGACGCCGACCACGCTGAGGGACACCGTGGTCCGCTACAACCTGGTGCACGGGACCAAGAAGGTCTTCCACGACGGCGGCAGCATCTACAACCTCTCCGCCAACCCGGGCGCCGTGATCGACCGGAACTACGTCTACGACAACCACAACACCGTCGGCCTGTACCTGGACGAGGGCTCGCGGTACGTGAGCCTTCGGAACAACGTGATCCAGGACGCGGGAGTCTGGGCCTTCACCAATGCCAGTTCCACCAACAACACCAACGACAACACGTTCACCGGCAACTGGTACAACGCCGGCGCCACCCAGGTCGCGACCGGCGCACCGCACAACAACGTGCTCAATGGCAATGTGAAGGTCGCCGACGGGAACTGGCCCCCGGACGCGCAGGAGGTGATGCGCACCGCGGGCATCCCGGCACTCCCGCAGGGTGGCGTTCGCCGCCCCTGATTCGAAACCCTTCAGTGGAGAGGAACCCCGTCCGCGGGCGGGGTTCCTCTCCGGTCGCCTTGTCCCTTTCACTGCGCCAGCGATCAGCTCTCCGGACTCACCCACCCCGTCCGGTGCTGCTTACCCGCGGAGTCCAGCCGAACGCGACGACCACGCCCTCGGCACTGCCGTCGCCGGATACCGCACCCTGCTGCCCCGCTGCTGCTCACCAACCAGACCCACCTGGGCATCGAGACCATCGTCGCGTTCGCCCACGAACTCGGCCTGGACGTCGACCGGTTTCGAGAAGACCTCTGGCAACGGCGGTTCGCCGCCAACGTCGACCTGGACGTCGAGTCCGCCGACCTCAGCGGCGTGGCCGGAACCCCGACGTTCGTCGTCAACGGCCGGCGCCACGACGGCCCCCAGGACCTGGGCTCGCTCAACGAGGTCATCTCGGCCGCGCGCAGCCATGCCGCGGCATTCGCCGAGCGCCGGCCGTTCGGCCGCGTCGTCCTGCACCCACAGGAGTAGAAGCCACCACCGCCTATTTGTATCGACGCATCCCGCGCCACGACGAGGGCGACGACTGATCGGCCGAACCGCGACGCGACCGATACGGCGAACAGATCACCTCCGCAGCAGCGCGGTTCACCGAGTTCGTGAGGAGGGTGGGTGCGAAGAACTGCCGGGTTCCGGGGCCGAATCCGCGATGGTGACCGCTGTCCCAGCGAGACGACGTTGGAGGTCGAGAGCGGCTTCGGCCCTGGCGAATTCCGCCGACGTGAACGGCAGCAGGGGCCGCGTCACCACTACGCCGCTGTCGCTGTCCACCAACCTCATGGTCGTGCCGTCGATCCCCTCCCCCAGCGTCTTTCCGCGGCGCCCAGCGGATGTCCGTTCGACGGCGCAATCGCCCAGCACCGCCCGGAACAGCTGAGCAAGGCCGGCTTCCTGCCCGGCCGTCCGAGCCGCGATCGTCAGCAAGCGGGTCGGCAGGTCGACGAACTCGTGCACGTCCGCCGGCACGACCCGGACGTCCCGGCCGCCGCCCAGCTCGGTCACCTCGGCTATCTCCGCCGCGGTCACGGACTCCGGCGTGCTGACGAGGAACTCGTCCACCACGCCGTCGGGTACCGCAAGCACTTGCAACGAGACGATGTCGAAGCGGTGCGCGGCCAGGGCCGCGGTCACTCCCGCCAGGCTCCCGGGCACGTCGCGCACGGTGGCGCGGACTCGCCACGCCATCCCGGTCCTCGGCGGATGTTCGTCCCCGGTGCCGCGCGCCGGGTCCCGTCGCGGACGGTGCACCCACCGGCCCCACACGACGGCGGCGATCAGGAGCCCGCCCAGCGCGAACAGCACGACCGGCCCGACGCGGTTGTGCGACAACGTGCTGACGAACAGGTCGGCGACCCCCGTGGCGATGAACAAGGCTGCGAGCTCGACCAGCTCACGCCCCGTCGAGGTCCGGGCTCGTTTGGCGCTCTTCGGCGGTACCTCGGCATCTGTCATACGGACAGCTTCGGTGAGGTCCTTTACCCAGGCCTCGCCTCTCTGTCACGATTCAGTTAACGAGTTGTGGACGGCGGGCACGCACCGGCAAACCAGCGGTTACCCATCAGGACATGCAGCCGACCCGGGCGGCCCCTCGACGCCGCCGCCGAGATCGGCGAGCCAGCTGCCGAGGCACGCCCCGGGAGCCAGGCATCTTCGGCCGTCGGCATCCACAACTCAGCTGCGCCGAAATCGAAATGCTTACTGCGGCGCGACTTCCTGTCGGTGCCCAAGCTCGCTGCGCAGGACGGTCAAGTCGCAGTAGGCACGGGGTGAAAGCCCGAAGCGGCGACGAAACTCGTTGATGAAGTGCGAAGCATGGGGGTAGCCCACGGCCCGGGACACGGAGGCGACCGTGCCGTTGCCTCGCACGAGAAGATCCCGAGCCCGGGTCAGGCGCATCTCCTTCACGAATTGGTACGGAGACTTGCCAGTGCTCTGCCGGAAAAGGGCAGTGAACGTCGAGGGGCTCATCGCGACCTGCTCGGCCAGATCCGCCACCGTGACCGGCTCGGCCAGGTTCTCGTGGAGGTAGGCGATCACACGGGCGATCGGATCGTGGTTCTGCTGGCTGGCGGCGATCTCCAGGAGCCGCTCGTACTGCTCGGCCTGCAGAACGCGGTAGACCATCTCCTGCAGGTACGCCGGCGCGAGGATCCGGCGGTCGGGTCCGGTCGTCAACGCCCTCAGGAAGCGGATCACCGAGCTCATGAGACCGGCATCCAAAGCCGACACGAACGCCGTCGATGGCTTCGGTGTCGCTTCGGCGAGCATCTCGCTGCGCCGCTGCTCGAGCATCTCCACCGACACTTTGCGGACGATGACGGGATCGATCTGCAGGACGAAGGAGAGAAACGGCTTTGCCGAGCTCGCCTCGAGAATCTCTGCCTGGAAGTGAAGATGGCTGTTGAGGACGAGATACTTGAACGGGTCGTAGAAGTACGGCTCGTCGTCCACGGTCACGCACTTGCGGCCCTGGCTGACCACGCACAGCGACAGCGACTGCACTTCCTCCCAGGTGGGGGCGGCCGGCTCATGGAACCGGTAGATCGTGAGCCCCGGCCACAGACCTACGTTGCCGCCGATGTCCGGGGCGCGGTCCGCCAGCTCCGCAACGAGGTCACCGGGGGTCAACCGGTCCTCCAAGGGCGGAACCGACCGCACCATGTCAGCCTCCCGCCTCACTGAGCCGCCGACATGAGGCGGCGTCACTGCCGTCTAAGGGTTCAGATCATACTCGCGAAGTACGCTGGATGGCAGATCCTTCTACTCTGATCACCCGGTTCGCCTTCCTCCGATCACTCGATCGTCTCGAACTCCTGAACCGTCCGGTCGGCCAGCCGGGGGATCGCGTCGCCAAGCACGTGGGTCTTGAACGCCTCGGTCTCGCGATGGTCGAGGTAGCCGGAAGCGTCGGTGTACTTTTCGTACAGGACAAAGACGTTCGGGTCGTGCCTGCTGACGTGGGCCTGGAACGCCAGCACCTTCTCCTCGGCTCGGTTGCCCGGGGTCACGGTTTCGAGGATCTTCCGGATCGCGTCGGCTTCGCCCGGCTTGGCGATCCACGTCGCGAGCACTACGTAGGCCATCTGGTGTCTTCCCTTCGATCAAAATCGGGTGAAGCCGATCGCCCGGAGCTGCTCCCGGCCTTCCTCGCTGATGTCCGCGGGGCGCCACGTCGGCAGCCACACCCACTCGATCCGGAACCCGGTGACCAGTGAGGTCTCCTCCAGCAGCCGGGTGCGGACCTGATCCTCCATGACTCCGGTCAGGGGACATGCCGGCGAGGTCAGGGTCATGGTCAGCACCGCGAACCCGTGCTCGTCGACCTCGACTCCGCGGACGAAACCGAGATCCACCACGTTCACGCCGAGATCGGGGTCGAGCACGTCCTTCAGCGCCTCACGGACTTCGGTCGCCAGTGCTCCCGACACCCCGGTGGCGGGAACCGCGACGGGCGCCTCCGGTTCGGTGGTCTCCGGCGTCCGGGTTTCCCACACACCGAGCGGCTGCAGTTCGACCCGTACGTCGGCGGTCGGATTCGAGATCCAGTCGGCCTTGCCGTGGGCCTTGCGACGGACCCGGACGATCGGCTCGGCCGGCTCGGCGCTGCCACCGGCCACCACCAGCTGATCGGCACCGAGCCCGCTGTCCGCTGCGTCGACCAGAGCGCGGTCGAGCACGCGAGCCACCGGCTCGCACGTGCGGCCGGGGCCGAACCGCAGCTTCGCCAGCGCTTCGCCGGCCCGCAGACCACGGACCTTCTCCAGCGCCGAACGCGCCTCCTCCGCCGGTACCCGGGCCTGAGCCTGGACTGTCTCCAGCACGGCAAGCGTCGTCATGTCCTTCTCCCTGTCTCCCGGAGCCTCGCGGAACGGTCAGTGCGCGCGGGCGGGTTTCGCGCGCGGGAACAATCGTTTGAGCGGCACGGACTCGTCCGCGAGCTGCTCGGCGGTGACCTCGTGCGGAGCGAACAGCACCCGGCGGACCTCGAGCACGTCGCGGGGCCGGTTGAGCGAGATCACGCCCTGAATACGGCCGTCTACCAGCGAAAAGGCCGAGAAGCTCCGCTCCGCCAGGGTGCCGCGCAACACCACGGTGTCGAGCCCGGCCATGCGGCCGGTGGACTGGAGACTGTGCTCGTACTGGTCGGACCAGAACCAGTGCGCCTCCTCGAAGGGCTCCGGCTCGCCCGCCACCGTGGCCGCGACGTGCGCTCCCTGGCGCACCGCCGTGTCGTGGTGCTCCACCCGGATGTGCTTGCCGTACCGCGGATGGTGCTGGAGGACCGCATCACCTGCCGCGTACACGTGCGGAGCCGACGTCCGCCCGTACTCGTCGACCACGATCCCGCCGTCGACCGCCAGGCCGGCCGCTTCGGCCAGCTCCACGTTCGGCTGCGAACCGACACCGACCACCATCACGTCGGCCTCGGCGCGCTCCCCGCGGCTCGTGGTCAGCACGAACCCGCCGGGCCCGCGTTCGAAGCTCGTCACGTACTCCCCCGCCCGGATCCCGACCCGGTGCTCACGGTGGATGTCCATGAGCACCGTGCCGATCGCCGTGCCGAGCGCGCGGGCTAGCGGGACCGGCTCCGGTTCGAACACGGTGACCTGCTTGCCGAGTGTGGCCGCCGCGGCGGCCACTTCACAGCCGACGAAGCCGGCGCCCAGGACGGCGATCCGGTCGGCCGCCGCAAGCTCTTCGCGCAGCCGGGCCGCGTCGGCCGCAGTCCGCAGGTAGTGCACGCCATCCCCGTCGAACCCCGGCAGCCGGCGCGCCCGCACCCCGGTCGCCAGGACGAGGTCGTCGTAACCCAGCCGGTCCCCTGTGGACAGCGTGACGCTCTTGGCGCCGGCGTCGACGGCCATCACCCGGGTGCCCAGCCGCAGCTCGATCTGCTCGGTCTCGTACCACTCGGGGGCTTGTGGGCGCAGATCCGGCAGCTGCGTGCCCCCGAGGAGGAAATCCTTCGACAGCGGCGGCCGCTCGTACGGCACGACCGGTTCGTCGCCGACTAGCACGACCTCACCGTCGTAGCCGCGCTTGCGGAGGGAGGCGGCGGCCGACGCGGCCGCCACCCCGCCTCCGACGAGCACGCACCTGCGGGTGCTCATCCGACGTCCACCAGGATCGTTCCGTCCTCGTCCACCTTGCACGGAAACGAGTTCAGCCGGCAGTTGTCCGGGTTGACCCCGGAACCGCTGCGGGCGTCGAACACCCACATGTGCCGGACGCAGGTGAGCGTCTCGCCGTCGAAGTCACCTTCGTCGAGCGCCCACGCCTGGTGCGGGCACCGGTTGCGGTAGGCACGCACCTCACCGTCCACATTGATCAGCAGCACTTTCTCGCCGCCGACCTCGACGGCCTCCATCTCGCCTTCCCAGAGGTCGTCGATGTGCAGCGTCTGCTGCCATTGTCCGGTCATCGTGCTGCTCACCGTCCCGCACGCTCCGTTCCGGTGCTCGCGTCCGCGCCGGAGAAGATCCCGGTGAGGAACTCCTCACGCTTCGCACGGGCGCCGGACTCGACCTCCACGGCGCTGCGACCGCGCGCGGGCAGAGTCTCGAGCAGCGTGCCGAGGCCGGCCGCCGCGGCGTCGGCGATCGGTGCCCACCGGTCGATCCACCGGCGCAGCACCGCGTCGTTCTCGGGCCGGTGCTCCAGGGTGAACCGCGCCAGCGCGCCGCTCCATCGGGCCCGCCGCGCGCTGTCCTCTTCGAGGTAGGACGAGAGCAGCCAGGACTCCTGGTCGCCGTTGTCGCGCGAGACCTCCTTGAACTGCCGGAGGAGCACGTCGTCGAGGGTCGGGGCGAGCACCAGGTTGAAAGCGGTGAACGCCTCGCCCCAGTCGTAGGTCACGAGGGCCTTCTCGATCGCCTTCCGCGCGGGCTGCCACGCCTCGTGGCGTTCCCACACACCGCGATCGGCGGCACCGGCGCCGGAATCGGGGTGCGCCAGCTCCAGTTCACGAGTGCGGTAGGCGATGAGTGTCACGCGCCGCAGATAGTCGGCTGTGGCGAAACCCGCGGTATTGGTAACGTACGACGTCGGCGCCAGGTATCCGAGGTAGGCCTCGATCTGCTGCATGCCGTGCAGCAGATACCTCGACGGCGTGAAGATCTTGGTCAGCAGGGAGACCTGGCCGGGGCTCAGCGTCGCGTCCGCATCGGCCTCCGCGTACTGCTCCAGCACACCGCCGGTCTTCGTCTCCGCCTCTGCCTGCAGCCCCACGTATGTGCGGTAGGTCAGCGCGTCGGGATCGCGGAACTGGTCCCAGTCCTCGACCTGCAGCGGCGAGTGGTCGCGGTAGGTCAGGAACCACAGGTTGGGCGGCGACGAGGGGTTCTGCTCGAAGGCGCTCGTGCGGTTCTTGCGCATCGTCCAGTTCTGGGCGTGCGTGACGACCTCGTAGTCCGAGGGCATCCGGCGGATGTCGCCGAAGGCGCTGAATGTCTTGCGCGGCCGGCTCTTGCGCGGCTGGGAGGTGGTCATGCCGGCACTCCTTCCCCGGCCGTCGCCTCGCGACGGGCCGAGATGCGTTCCCACACGATCGAGTCGCTCGTGGTGATGACGCGGCCGGCGAAGCTCGACATCATCGCTCCGAGCGAGCGGATCTCGAAGTCGTGGCCGAGGTACTCCCGCAGGGTGTCCTGGGTCAGCACGACGCGGTCCTCACCCTGCACCCGCACGTACGAGCCGCGGTCGATGACCTCGATCTCCGTGGCCGGGTTGTCGTCCTCGATGGCCGCGATGACCTGTTCCACCTCGTCGCCCATCCGCAGGATGGGGCCCACCGGATTCTTCACTGTGCTCCCTCCGGAACGTCGTACTCGACCCGCACGTGTTCGAGTGGCTGGAATCCTGCCTCGGCCACGGTCATCTCCGGCGGCAGCCGGCGGCCGTGGTAGAACACGGCCTTCTCGTACGGCAGGGCCCGCACGCGCTTGCCCTCGACGTGATGCGCCACCGCCGCGGCGACCTCGCGCATCGTGTCGGCCGTGGTGACCGGCACGAGAATCTGCACGAAGTCCGTCGCGAAGATCGCGTTCACCGGCACCAGCTGCGGCGCTTGGTCCTCGATCCCGCGCTCGATCGTCTCGGTCATCACGCACCCGCCTGTCCGGCCGGCGCGGCCACCGCGGCGATGCCCGTCGCCGGGCGTCCGACGTAGTCTTTGGTCCACGCCTCGTAGTCGGGGTCGTCGCCCATGACCTCCGGGGTGAGGCCCATGTGCGCGAGAATGCCGCCCACGTCCATCGGCTGGATCTGCCCGGCGAGGAACCGATCGATCAGGGTCTCGTGGTTGACGTTGTCGCGGTCCTTCCACCAGATCTGCCGGCAGGCGTTGCTGCAGAACTGGTAGGTCTTGCCGTCATAGGTCAGCGACCACTCCGGCACGCGCCAGCGGCCGTTGCGGGCCTGGACCGCGTTGCAGCACGGCAGGTTGCACATGCTGCACAGCCACGGCAGCGTCTCGGGGAGTGTGGCCTCGACGTTGTTGTTGTTGATGTTGTCGATGATCACGTCCCACTTGTCGCCGTAGACCTTCTCCCAGGTGGGGTACTTCTCGCGCAGCCAGTCGCGCTCGTCCTTGCTCACGGCGGCCTTCGGGCGCCACCACAACGTCGGCCGCCAGAACCACAGTCCCATGTGGAGCCCGTGGTGCCAGGTGTCCAGCCCCCGCATGAATTCGTCCCAGAACCACGGCTTCTTCAGGCCGTAGTCCTCGATGGTGTGGATGAACTGGTCGATGATCCACTCCTCCATGAACTCCCGGTAGGACTGTTTCCGGTGTTCGAGCGGGGTGTAGTAGTCCATCGCCGGTCCGGTCAGCGCCGCGAACGCGCGGGCCGAGCCCCAGAAGTTCTTGTCGATGATCCACTGGGCGCGGACCGGGTCGTGCTCGACGAGGATCTCCATCGTCGGGCCGCCCTGCTGGGAGTGGCGAGCCTCGTCGGTCTGGATCGAGGAGATCATGTTGGCGAAGTTCACGTCGCCCGCCTCGAGCGCGTCGGCCGACAGCGCGACGAACTGGAGGTTGGTGAACCCGGTCTCGAAGGTGAACGGCAGCGCGATCGCCAGGTCCACCACGTTCGGCGCGATCATCATGCCGTCGAACAGGTTGCGCAGCGAAATCGGCACCCAGTTGTCCATGTGGAACGTCTTCTGGGTCCAGTCGTACTGCGGGTCCTTCTTCACGAACTCGTGCCCGAAGAACGTGGTGATCTGCGCGTGCCGCAGCTCGTCGAGCTGGCCGAAGGTGGCCATGTTGCGCCAGGCGGCGTTGAGCCCGAAGCGGGCCATCTTCAGCTCGCCGAGCACCGCCGCGTACTCGACGAGCGCGACGCCGCCGAAGTGCATCTTGGTGGACGACTTCCAGCCCTCGTCGAGGTGGTCGAAGGTGGTCGAACGTTGCAGGGCCGCCTTCACCGCGTAGGCGGAGGACTCCTTCTCCCGCTGGGTCGCCACGTATTCGGGGTAGGTGACCTTGTAGTCCTCTTCCCACTTCAGCCACGCGCTGCGCGGCACCTTGCCGGTGCCGCTGTGCCACTCGGGGTAGACCGCCTCGTCGTCCACGTAGCTGTAGGTCCAGTTCACGTCGCGGACGTACTGCTGCCATTCTTCACGCTTCAGCAGAGCCATCGGTGCTGCTTCCCTTCTCAGTCGACTTCGAGGTGGCCGAGTTGCCGGTTGGTGCTGGCCCCGTCCCAGTAGGCGCTGATGCGGTCGATCTCACCGGCGTCGTCCACGTGGAACACGAACAGGTGCGGCTCCGAGTACACCTTGCCCCGCGGTTCGGCGAACCCCCAGGCCAGTTGCTGGGTGCCGCCGATGTCGCACGTCACCACCACGTCGCCGGCTTCGTTGGCATCCACCGAGTGCACGACGTTGGTCAGGTCCGGGAACGAATTGATCAACCCGGTCCAGATGGTCTTGCCGACGGTCTTGACCTTGCCGTCACCGCGCAGCACCCGCTGCTTGCCCCACACTTCGTAAGGAATGTAGGAAAAGTCGGCGTTGTCGGCGCACAGGTCGGTCATGGCGCCGACGTCCTGCCTGCGATAGGCGTCGAAGAACTCCCGCACCAGGGCCTCGGACGCGGCCGCGGTCGGCCGGGATTCGGTGGTGGTCATCGGTTCCCCTCCTCAGACGAGCGAGATCTGGTCGAGACGCTTCACCGCGAGGCGCCGGTACAGCTGGTTCTGGCACCAATAGGCGTCCACTCCGGTGATGCGATCGCCGTCGACGGTGAACCGCCACGCCTGGTCCACATCGAGGTGCTTCTCCTGGTTGATCGCGCCGAGGTAGTCGGCCGCCTGAGTGCCCTCGAGCTTGAGCTCGACCGTGACGACGGGTCCCGTCTCGATCGTGCGGCGGACGGTCAGCCGCAGATCGGGGAATGCCACCGCAGTGTCTGTCAGGAACTCGCCCAGTTCGGCTTTCCCGGCGCCGCGCAGGCCGGTCGCGTACATGCTCACGCGCGCCGATGCGTCCACAACGGACAGCGCGGCAGCGATGTCACCCAGCTCGAACGCGGCGAGGAACGCCGTCACCGTCTGCGCAGGAGTGGTGGTTGTGGTGGTCGCAGTCGTCATCGGTTCCTGCTCCTTTTCCTCCTCGTGGCGCGCGGCCCTGCGGGTGAACAGCCTCATCGCAGCGACACCGCCTTCAGCAGCGCGTCCGCGGTCGCCTCGGTGGACGCCGGGTTCTGGCCGGTGATCAGGTTCCGGTCCACGACCACGTGCGAGATCCAGGCCGCGGGGCCGTCGTCGAACACCGCGCCCGCGTTCTTCAAGGCGGTGTCGACGTACCAGGGCAGCCCGAGCTTGCCGGGCACCGTCTGGTCCTCCTCCTCGTCGGTGAAACAGGTGAGGCGGTATCCGTCGAACAGCCACTGCCCGTCTTCGCGGTCCGGTGCGGACAGCAGGAGGGCCGGCCCGTGGCACAGTGCGGCGATCGGGGCCTGCTTCCCGTGCAGTACCGCCAAAAGGCGGCGCACGTCCGGGTTGTCGGCGAGGTCGACCATCGGCCCGTGCCCGCCGGGAGTGAACACCGCGTCGAATCCGGCCAAGTCCTCGTCGCTCAGCAACGAGAGCGCGGTCGGCTCGCGGAAGCCGGGAATGGCGTCCAGCCGGGCTTTCCGCTCGGTGGCCAGCTCCTGTGCGGCGGCATTCAGCTCGTCGACCGCGGCCTGGACCTCGCCTGCGGACAGCCCGCCGTCGAGCCCCTCGGACACCATCACCGCACCCAGCCGGCGATCCTCCTGCCAGGCGATCTTGGCGGCCTTGCTCACCAAGGCGTGCGCTTCAGCCGGAGTGAAGCCGCGAGCCGTCAACCGGGCGACGATCCGCCGCGCCGCGACGAGGTCCAGTTCGGTGGTCTGGTGCAGGGTGACCCGGATGTCGTCCGGATCGTGGTGGAAGGTCCGGGTGACCGAAGCGAAGAAGTCCTGGTCCTCCTCGGGATAGTGGAAGAAGTGTTCCAGCCCGTACGGGTCGGCCAGCGGCGGACGGCCGTCGGGGGTCAGCACGACCACCTCGGCCCCGGCAGCGATGAACCGTTCGTAAGGCTTCACGGCTTCCTCGGCGAAGTAGCCCGTGGGATGACGGCTGCCGTCGGCGAGCTCGATCTCCCTCGCGCTCGAGACCAGATAGGCGATGCGCGCCATGTCACCTCCAGGTGAACGTGCGGTTGTCGATGGCGTGCCGAAACGTTAACCGGCATGTGACTCCGGTCGCATCGCAGATTCCGACGCAAGTTGTGCAGATTCCGCCAACGACTCCGTGGCCCGGGGTGCGGGTTCCCGCGGTCCTCTGCAAGATTCGTCCAGCGGACGGGCGACCGCGCCCGCCGAGTCGCTATGGTCGCGTCGTTCCGGCTGCCGCCGGAGACATCATTCCGGCAGAAAGAGGAATCCATGACACGCGTACTGTTCGCGGTTTCCGGCTCGGACCACTGGACACTCGCCGACGGGACGCGGCACCCGTGCGGGTTCTGGCCCGAGGAACTGGCTGTGCCGCACCGCATCTTCCGGGAGAACGGCTTCGACATCGTGATCGCGACACCGGGCGGCGTCCGCCCCACGGCCGACGAGGCCGGCTTCAGCCCCGAGATGAACGGCGGCTCCCCCGAGCCGGGTCAACGGTTCCGGGCCTACCTCGCCGAAATCGACGCCGAGCTCGCCACGCCGGCCGACCTGAACAGCGTCGACGCCGCCGACTTCGATCTCGTCTTCGTGCCGGGCGGGCACGGGCCAATGGAGGATCTCGCGGTGTCGGCGGAGTTCGGCGCCCTCGTGGCGGCGTTCGCCGCCGCCGGCAAGCCGGTGGCCGCAGTGTGCCACGGTCCGGCCGCATTGCTGCCGGCGACGGATCCGGACGGCAACTGGCTCTTCGCCGGGCGACGGGTGACTGGTTTCTCCGACGCCGAAGAGGCCCAGGTGGGTTTCGCGGACCGGGCACCGTGGCTGCTGGAGGACCGGCTCGCTGCCGCCGGTGGCCGGTTCGAGAAGAGCGGCTGCCCGTGGGAGCCGCACGTCGTGGTGGACGGCACCCTCCACACCGGACAGAACCCGGCGTCGTCGGCGCCACTGGCCGAAGAGTTGATCGCCGTGCTGCAGCCGGTCGGGCAGGCCCGATGAGCGACGGCCGGTGAGGGCATCGCCTTCACCGGCCATTCCGGGTCCGAGCAGCGCTCAACTGCTCAGCTCCTCCCGCATCGAACGTAGATCGGAATACGCTCTCGGGGTCGCACCGAACCGCGAGCGGAACTCGCTGATGAAATGTGACGCACTGCCGTAACCGACCGCCCGGGAAACTTGCGTGACGGTCAGATCTCCCTCGATGAGCAGCTCTCTCGCACGATTCAAGCGCATTTCCTTGACGAACTGATACGGCGACTTTCCGGTGACCTCGCGAAAGAGGTGCGAGAACGCCGACGGACTCATCGAGACACGCTCAGCGAGATCGCTCACGGTGAGCACCTCGGATATGTTGACCCGCACATACGAAATCACCTCGCTCACCGGGTTGCGGGCCACTTCGGTGGCCGCGAGGTCCAGCAGGCGAGAGAACTGCTCGGCCTGCAGGACCCGGTACACCATTTCGGCGAGGTAGATCGGGGCGAGCACCCGCCGATCGGCCCCCGTGGCCGCCACGGACCGCAGGAAGCGGACAGTGGCGGCCATCAGCGTTGTGTCGAGCGGGGTGACGAACGCCAGGTCGGTACCCGTACGGGCCGGCGAGCCGAAGGCCGTCGCTCGCCGGTCGACGATGTCGGCCGAGACCCGCCGGACGAGAGCCGGGTCGATCTGGAGCACCAGCGACAGGAACGGCCGGGCCGGCGAGGCCGCCACGATCTCCGCGGTGAAGTGCTGGCGCCCGCTGAGCACGAGGTAGTCGAAGGGGTCGTAGCAATGCTTCCGCCCGTCGGTGACTACGCACTTGCGGCCCTGCGCGATGATGCACAGCGACAGCGACTGCACCTCTTCCCACTGCGGCTCGGCCGGCTGGGTGTACCGGTAGAAGGTCAGGCCCGGCCAATTCCCCGGATTGCCGCCCAGCACGGGTGTCCGCGCGGAAATCTCCGCAAGCAGGTCACGAGCGGTGTGACGTTCCTCCAACCCTCGGAGCACCTCGCTCACCGGCCTCATCCCCTTCCGACCTCGAGCGTAAGACCGAGCCGACGCGACGCAGCTGCGGATTCCCGCAGACCTGCTGCAGATTCCTCCAGACCCGCAGCGGCTCACCCCACCCATCGGCCGCCGGTGAGATCGCGACCGGGTCTCGCGGCAGCTGCGCTGAGCGCGATCAGCCCCGCGAGCGCCCAAATCGTGGCGATGATCCAACCCGGCCACGACACCGCCGAGCAGGTGGCCGATCGTGCTGTTGCTTCTGGTTGTTGATCGTGGCCACAGCGCAGTCATCGGCCCCGTGACGTCGTTCTTCCGGCACCACGTCGAGCAGGCGGGGGTGAGGAGTGGAACGTGACGTTCGAGACCACGGACGCCTGCTACGCCGATCCGGAAGTGCACATCGTCGAGCAACACCCGTGGGAGAAGCCGGAGGTGACCGCCGTCGAACTCGTCCGCAACTGAGCCGACTACCTGCGATGGATCGAGGCGTCGACGAGCACGAGTTCGTCGGCGAAGTCGTCGACGGCTCAGCAGAGCTCCCCGCCGGAACCCTCGTCGCCGCGGGCGCCGGAGTCTGGTGTGGACGGTGCGACCGCTGCGCCGAAGGGCGCACCAACATCTGCCGCAACTACTACACCTTGGGCCTGAACGCCCCAGGCGGACTGGCCGAGTACGTCGCCGCACCGGCGAGGACGCTGCGGACGGTTCCGGCTGGGCTGCCCCTCGACGCGGCCGCGATGTCGCAGCCGCTGGCAGTCGGGCTGCACGCCGCCCGCCGCGCCGGAGCCCGCCACGGCGACTCCGTGGTGATCATCGGCGCCGGCGCGATCGGCACCTTCGCCCTCGCCGACCTTTCCCACCTGATCCACGTCGACATCACCGTCGTCGACCTGCCCGGCCCGAAGCTCGACCGCGCCGCGAAACTCGGCGCGGCCCGCACCCTCTCCGCCCACGATGATGTCGTCGCCGCGGTACTGGAGCTCACCGGCGGCCGCGGCGCCGACGTGGTGATCGAAGCCAGTGGCGCACCCGGGCAGTTCGAGACGGCGCTGCGGATGGTCACCACCGGCGGCCGTGTGCTGGCCGTCGGTCTGCCCAAGGACAAGCCCGCGGTGGACATGTTCTCCCTCGCCCTGCGCGAAGTCACGATCGACTCGACGGTGGCGCACGTCTGCGACGACGACCTCGTTGCCGCACTGGACATCCTGGCCAAAGGCATCCTCGGACCCCTGCTGCTCGACTCGGTGATCAGCCTCGACGACCTCGTCACCAGGGGACTCGAGCCGCTGGCCACCGGCCGGGTCGACGGCAAGATCCTGGTAACCCCGACACACTGAAACCGTTAGCTGACGATGTTCGAATATTTTCCCGGCAACTACGTGTGGAACCTGTCGCTCAACCTCGCACTGAGCCAGGGAGCCGCCATCGGCGAGATCGACGAAGCGTGCCGGCCACTGCGACCGGACTCGACGACCGAGGAGTTCTTCACCTCATGGTGCACGCTGGCCCGACGCCTGGTCGACCTCGCCGACGCCGACGAAGCACAAGGACACCACCTCTCCGCCGCCGAGCGACACCGGCGCGCGTCCATCTACTTCCTCACCGCCGAGAGGATGCAGAAGCACGGCTACGCGCCATGAGCCGACGCCTACCGAGCCGGTCTGGACAGCTTTCGCAACGCGATCACCCTGGGCCGCGAGAACTGCGAATTCGTCGAGATCCCCTACCGGGAGAATTCCCTGCCCGGGCTTCTTATCCACGCCCACGGTGACGAACCCCAGCCGCCCATGGTGGTCCACCTGAACGGACTCGACTCGACCAAAGAGATGATCTACGGCACCGGAATTGCCCGCGAGTACGCCCGCCGTGGCATCTCGACCCTGATCGTGGACCAGCCCGGCTCGGGCGAATCCTTGCGGTTGCGCGGCATACCCGGCATCGTCGAGAGCGAACGCTACGGCACCGCGTGCCTCGACTACCTGCTCTCCCGCGGCGACTGCGACCCCGATCGGATCGGCATCGCGGGCTGGTCGCTGGGCGGCTACTTCGCACCACGCGTCGCCGCCTACGAACCGCGGTTCGCGTTCTGCGTCGCCTGGGGCGCCATCTACGACTGGGGCGCCCTGCAGCGCCGACGTCAGCAACAGCTCGCCGAAGCGCCGGCCGAGAGGTCCGTGCCGCGCTTCTGGGAGCACGTGCTCTGGACCTTCGGCCAGACTTCGGTGGAGGGACTGGCGCGCTTCACCGCGAGGATGAACCTCGTCGAGGACAGCCGGCGGATCCGTATGCCGTTTCTCGTGCTGCACGGCAGCAACGACCGCCAAGTCCCGGTCGAGATGGCCCGCCGCCAGTACGACGCGGCGGTCAACAGCGTCCGACGCGAACTGAAGATCATGACCGAGCACGACGGCGGCGTGGAGCATGTCGCCGCCGACAACATCGCCCCGACGATCACCTACATCGCCGACTGGGTTGCCGACGTTGCCTCAACGAGATCGGATCTCCAGGCAGGACTTGCCCGCTTTGACCAAGCCCGCGACACCGACGCTCGCTTCGCCCTCAACGAAGCCTCATCGGCGCCCCATTTCAGACGGGCTACGTCCGCATGCCCGGCTACGCCGGAGGTCAATCGCCATCCGAACGGCCTAACGAGTGACAGTCGCGGGCCCGCCAGCACGTCGCCACCCCCGATGCGCTCTGCGCTGCACCCAAGCGCTGGCGTTAGCCCGCATCAGCAAAGCCCTGAGCTGCACCTTTACCACACTTGGCCATGTTGGGACTGATGCAACTTCACCCAGTCCGCGTTTGTGTGACGGCGGGCGCTAGTTGGCAGGTGTTGCGTGGGTGTCCCTGGGGTTCGGGTGATGCAATGAAATCTGTCATCGACGCCGAGTTTTGCGTGACCCGCGCAACCGCGCCCTAGTTGTTCGTGATGACATTGGATGTCGTCAGGCGGGCACTGGGTTTCGTTGGGTGACGTCGCGACGCGATCGCGATCAGTGCGCGAAGGTGCGGCGGTACGCAGTGGGAGTGGTGCCCAGTGCACGCCGGAAGTGCAGCCGCAGGTTGGCTGCGGTGCCGAGGCCGCACTCGCGGGCCACCGCGTCCACCGAGCGGTCGGTGGATTCCAGCAGTTCCCGTGCCCGGCCAAGGCGGGCGCCGAGCAACCACTGCAGCGGGGTCATGCCCGTCTCCTCGGCGAAGCGGCGCATGAAGGTGCGTTGTGAGACGCCGGCGTGCCGGGCGAGCACGCGCAGCGTGAGCGGCTCGCCGAGCCGCTGCAGTGCCCATTCCCGGGTCGCGGAGAGCGAGGCGTCGCCGGATACCGCTACCGGGACCGGCACATACTGGGCTTGGCCGCCGTCCCGGTGCGGAGCGGCGACCAGGCCGCGGGCGATCTGGTTGGCCACCACCGCGCCCAGGTCGCGGCGCACGATGTGCAGGCACAGGTCGATGCCGCAGCACACCCCGGCCGAGGTGAGCACGTCGCCCTCATCGACGTAGAGCACGTCGCGGTCGACCGTGACGGCAGGGAACTCCCGTTCAAGCTCGTCCGTGTGCTTCCAGTGGGTCGTGGCATGCAGCCCGTCGAGTACGCCGGCCGCGGCCAGCGCGAAGGCGCCCGTGCAGATCGACACCACCCGCCTGCCTCGCTCCCGGGCCTCGGCCAGCACTTCGACGACGGCGTCGGGCGGTCTCACAAGTGGCTCATAGCCGGGGACGATCACGGTGTCAGCGGCGCGCACCTGCGCCAGATCCCCGCCGGCGTCCAGAGCGAAGCCCGCGGTGGTGGCCGCCCTCCCCTCGAGCGCACACACCGTCATCTCGTAGGGAGTCTCCGGCCGCGCGGTGAAAATCTGCGCCGGTATGGCGAGGTCGAGCGGGGTGATCCCGTCCAGCGCCAGTACCGCGACTCGATGCATGGCAAGATCCTATCGAAAGATGGCAAACTTGCCACTCACCAGGTCAGGACCGTGGCCAACACCCTGGAGCGCATGACCGGACCGACTCCCGCCGACCTGACCGCGCTGCCCCGCACGCCACTTGCCACGGCCGTCGTGAACCTGATCCAGCCGCTCGAAACGCCGTCCGTGTTCAACCACAGCATCCGCACCTATCTGTTCGCCCGGCTGGTGGCTGCTCGGCTCGGCCTGCTCGCCGCCGACGAGTACGACGACGATCTGTTGTTCGCCGCCTGCGCGATGCACGACCTCGGCGTAGCGCCGGACGGCCCCCATCGTCAGCGGTTCGAGGTCGAAGGCGCCGACCGGGCCGCCGAATTCCTCACCGCGCGCGGAGTCCCCGCGGCCGACGCCGACGCGGTCTGGCAGGCCATCGCCTTGCACACCTCGTCCGGCATCGCGGAACGCCGCGGCACGCTGTGCGTGCTCGTCCGCGAAGGCGTCGCCGTCGACTTCGGCGGACCGCTGGGAACCGACCACCTCGATGCCATCACCGACGAGCAGGCCGACGCCATCCACACGGCCTACCCCCGGCTGGACATGATCCGCTCACTCACCGACGCGATCGTCACGCAAGCCGCGAAGAACCCGGCGAACGCGCCGCGCTACGCGATTCCCGGAGAGTTCCTCCGCGAACGCGAGACCTCCGGCCGGACCCGGTTGGAACACGCTTGCCGTTCCTCTCGCTGGGGCAACTGACTCGACAAGGAAGGGACAACACCACGATGACCATCGGCACCGTAGAGATCCCGGAGAACTCCGAAGTCTTCGGAGAGACCAGGAACGCCTTCGCGCGCTTCGGCTACTCCGCCGCGGTTCGCGCGAAAGGCCTGCTGTTCATCGCCGGAACGATCGGCCGCCGCAGCGACGGATCCATTCCGGACAGTATCCAGGAACAGACCGAGGCCGCGATCCGCCGCATCGAAGAGATCCTCCACGTGGAGGACCTCGACCTGAGGGCCCTCGTCGACGTCACCAGCTACCACGTCGACATCCACCAGCACCTGCCCGGCTTCAGCGAGGCCAAGCAGCGCCTGATCAAGCCGCCCTACCCGGCCTGGTCCATGATCGGCGTCAGCGGCCTGGCCAGCCCCGGTCTGCTCGTGGAAATCCGCGCGACCGCCGCGTATCCCGACGCATCCCGGTAGGTCGGCGCCCATGGGCCCGGCACGGCCCATCTCCACCTCCGGCTCGTCACCCCGCGGCCAGGAGCCGCCGGATCCAGGCGGACCGGGTCGCCGCTGCTGACGTCGGCGCTGCCCCGGCGTTCGCCGAGCAACGCGGTCCATCCGGTCAGGTTGCTGGTGGCGTCCCAGATGCCCTCGCCGTCGAGTTCCCGGCTGCTCGGCGTGACGAGCCGGTCGTCGAGCATCGGCCACATGAGCACCTGGCCGAACAGCCGGGGCCCGCCGCGGTCGCGGGCGAGCAGTGCCACACCGGCCGCGAGCCCGCCACCGGCGCCGGCCCCGGTGATGACGATCCGGTCCGGGTGCCAGCCGGTACTCCACCGACACCACGACGGCACCGTTGCCGACGGCCCAGTCGAGGGCCGACGGGCTTGAGCACCAACAGCGAAACGTCAGGAGCACCGGCCGGGCCCGGCACGGAGACGTTCCGCAGTTCGACGGTGCCATCGCGCGTCAGATCCTCCCCCGCTGCCGCGAACATCGGGCTGGCCCGCAGTTCCTCGATGTCCTCGGCGGTGATGCTCGGCGAAAGGTGCTCGTGCACGACCGCCAGCACCGCGGCGAGCTCCGGATCGAACGGTGGGTGCGTCCTCGTCATCATCGTTCCTCGGCTGTGGACAAGGAGCGTGGCGAGTGCCGGCCGGTCACTTCGAGTCGATCCTGCCCAGCGGCTCGCCGCTCGCCGCCAGGGCTGCCCGGGCTTCCGGCCACGCCGCGGCGTCAAGACCCAGTGCCGTCCGCAGGTACGCCAGCGTGACCCGCTGGACGAGCGCGACACGCTCGGGACTTTCGTCGGTGGTCCGGGTGTCGTGGGCGCCCTGGATGCCGCCGAGCCCGTGCTCGGCACCGAAGAGGGTCAGCAGATCAGTGGCGCCCGAGCCGAGCCGGAAACCGTCGGTGAACCAGTCCGGACCGCGCACCGTCAGCGGCGACTGGTCGGCGTCGCCGGCAACGATCAGGCTCGGCGTCTTCAGCTCGGCGAAATCCGGGCTCATGAAAGGGAAGTACTGAGCGGCCATCGGGCTCAGGTCGGCTCCGCCGGTCCCGGGCAGGCACAACAGCACCGCCGCCCCGACCCGGGAGTCCGCCTGGCTCTCCCCGGGCGCGCCGTCGGCGCCGATCACCCGCGCGCCCGCCAGCGTGCTCGCGGTCTGCGCGCCCCACGAGTGCCCGGCGACCGCGACGCGATCGTGGTCGACGCGCCCGCCCAGCCCGGGCACCGCGGCTTCGACGGCGTCGAACTGGTCCAGAACGCCGGTCAGGTCCTCGGTCCGGATGCGCCAGATGAACGGGGTACGGGGGTCGTCGGGGGCGAGCCCCAGCGAGTCGAGGTGCGTGGGCTGGATCACGACGAAGCCATGCGCGGCCCAGAAGGTGGCGAGCGGTGCGTAGTCGTCCATACCCAAGGTCATGCCGTGCGAGAAGACGATGACCGGCAGGTCACGGCCCGCGGTGGGCGCGGTGACTCGCACCTGCAGGTCTTGTCCGCGATCGGGCGCCGCGAGCGTGACCGGGCTGACCGAGAGGACCGGGGTCGTCGAGTGGTTCATGAGGAGGGACCTTCCTGTGCGAAGATGAGATATCCGGATCCGTGTTCCACATCAACATAGCGGAACAATGATCCGCTTACCAGTGAGGGAGAAGACATCCCGGATGAGCACAACCGGCAACCGACGCAAGCGGTCCGACGCTCGCCGCAACGAGCAGGCACTTCTCGACGCCGCCGCCACCGTGTTCGTCCGCACGGGGGTCGACGCCCCCGTGCGGGACATCGCCGCCGAAGCGGGCGTCGGCATCGCCACCATCTACCGGCACTTCCCCACCCGCGCGGACCTGGTCGTCGCCGTCTTCCGGCACCAGGTCGACGCGCTCGCGGCCACCACGCCCGCGGCCGGTGAATCCCCGGAGGACACCCTGCGGAACTGGGTCCACCGGTTCGCCGACTTCCTGGTCACCAAGCACGGCTTGGCCGAGGCACTACGCTCCGATCAAGCGGGATTCGAGAGCCTGCACGCCGAGTTCGTCGAACGCCTGCTGCCCGTTCTCGACCGGCTGCTGAAGGCAGCGGCCACGACCGGCCGGACCCGCGACGACATCCGGGCCTTCGACCTGATGCTCGGCGTCGGCAACCTCTGCATCGGAGCCGACACGTTCCCGGGCTACCAGGCGCGGCGCATGATCGACCTGCTCCTCGCGGGCCTCGCGCGGACCGACTAGCGACGGCGGCCGGCAGCTCACACTGAGCGGAGGCGCGGAGCGAGGGCCGACGCCAGCTCGCCGAGGCCGTCGCGGAACATCGCCGGCAGGTCCTGGCGCTCGGGGTCGGTGATCCAGCGCTCGAAGGCCAGCCGGAACACCACGACCGCGGTGTGCGCGACCAGCTTCGCGAGCGGGTCCGGCGTGCCGCGCTCACACAGCGCTTCGGCCATCCCGGCGGCCAGTTCGGCGTGCTTGCTCAAGTCGCGCTCGCGCAGCTCGGCGTTGGCCGACACGAGGTTGTGCCGGACCCGGGCAGCGTCCGTGTACTCCTGGATGATCGCGCACCGCTGCTCCAAGGCGGCGGCGACGGCGTCGACGGGAGTGGCTCCCTCTGGCAGGCCGGCGATGACCGCGACAGCCTCCCGCTGAGCCGCTTCCACGGCGTGGAAGAACACTTCACGCTTGTCGGGGAACAGGCGAAAGAAGGAGCGCTCGTGCATTCCGGCGCGCGCGGCGATCTGAGCCCCGGTGGTCTCGTCGAACCCCTGGGCGGCGAACAGCTCGACCGCGGCCTTGGCCAGCCTGCCCCGCGGATTCGGTTCCCATCGGCCCATGACCGCGAGTCTAGGCGATAGCAGTGACTGCTATTGCAGTGCTACGCTGATGGCAGTCACTGCTATCACGGAGGTCGTCGCCATGAAGGTGTTCCTCACCGGGGCAAGCGGCGGGATCGGTTCCCGGCTCGTCCCCGAGCTCATCGCCGGAGGCCACGAGGTCCTGGGCCTGGTCCGCTCCGACGCCGCCGCGCGGAAAGTCGCCACGGCAGGGGCCAGCGTGCTTCGCGGCGATTTCACCGACCCGGAAACTCTGCTCGCAGGCGCCGGCGAGGTGGATGCGGTGATCCACGTCGCGTTCAACCACGGCACCGACATGGCGCAGTCGGTCGCCGACGAGGCGACGGCCGTCGAGACATTCGGCGCCGCCCTCGAAGGGACCGGAAAGGCGCTGCTCATCGCCTCCGGCACGCCCATCGTGCCCGGCCGCCTCGCCACCGAAGTGGATCCGCCCCTCGCCGCCGATCCCCTGGCCGATTCACCCCTGGGCAGGCGGGGGCGGACGGCCGAGTACGCGCTCGCCTTGGCCGAGAAAGACGTCCGGTCGGTGGTCGTGCGGCTGCCGCGGTCGGTCCACTCCCGCGGCCACCGGTACGGCCTCGCCTCCGCCCTCATCGCCGCCGCCCGCCGCACCGGCGTATCCGGCTACGTGGGCGACGGTGCCCAGCGTTGGCCCGCCGTGCACCATCTCGACGCGGTCCGGCTCTTCCGGCTGGCCCTGGAACAGGCGGAGCCGGGCACGGTCGTGCACGCGGTCGCCGACGAGGGCGATCCGATGCGGACCCTCGCCGAAACCATCGGCGGCCGGCTCGACGTGCCCGCCATCTCGGTGCCCGCCGAGCACTTCGGCCCCGCCGGCGCCGTCTACGCCCTCGACCAGCCGGCCTCGAGCGAGCTGACCCGGAAGAAGTTCGGCTGGCAGCCCGCCCACCCCAGCCTGCTCGACGACCTGGCCGCCGGGAACTACCCGGAGTGACTCAGGGTGTCCCGCTCACCGGGCGGTTTCGGTGTTGTTGTGCTCGTGGATCAGCCGCCGGGCCTCGGCCTGGTCGCGGGCCTCGATCGCGTCGACGAGCCGCTCGTGGAGCAGATAGCGCGCAGCGACATATTCGGGCAGGGGCTGCGTCTCCGTCCCCCCGACGCCGCGGGTGTGCGCCTGGATCAGTTCCAGCAGCGAGACGTAGACCGAGCGCAGGATCGCGCTCGGACTGACCTCGGCGATCCGCCGGTGCAGCGCCCAGTTGGCATGGACGAACGCGACGGCGTCGCCGCTGTCCCGCGCGGTGGCCATCTCCTGGAGGCACTCGCGCATCGTGCGGATGTCGGTGGCCGAGGAGTGCCAGAGTGCGTCGTCGACCAGGAGCGGGTCGAGCGCGTCGCGCATGCGTACGGCGTCGGCGACCGAGGTGGCACTGCCGTCCAGGGCGAGCACGGAGTTGCCCAGCCGCGCGATCGGAGAGCGCTCCGCGGCGAAGATGCCGCCACCCGGCCCGGATCGGGACACGACGAAACCCCGGCTTTGCGCGAGTTTGACCGCTTCGTTGAACGTGCCGACGGAGACCCCGCAAAGCGCGCGCAGCGCCACCTTCGTCCCGAGGTGCTCACCCGGTTCGGCTTGTTCGGCGAGCTGCTGGAGTTTGCGCGCGGCGTACTCCGCCCGGCTCCCGAGGTGCGTGCCGGGCACGGCCATGTGGTCGCTGGTCGCTTCGGTCATGCCACAGGCCTCCTATTCATCATGATCGATGCTAGTGCATGGGTTGACCCGAGCACCGCAACCGGGCACTATGGCCGCAATCAATCATGATTGATAGTTTCGATTTCACGGACGGAGAACCGGTCATGAAGCTGGCCAACGTCGACGGGCGCGCGGTCCTGCTGACCACCGACCACACGGGCCTCGATGTCGAGCAGGTGTCGGACGGCAAGTTCGGGCCCGATCTGCCGTCGATCTACGAGAACTGGGACGGCTTCCGCTCCTGGGCCGACCAAGCACCGGCCGAGCCCGGGATCTCGTTCACCCGGTCACAGCTGGGCCCGCCGTCCCCCGCGCCCGGCCAGATCGTCGCGATCGGCCTGAACTACCACGCGCACGCCGCCGAGTCCGGTTTCGCCGCCCCCGACCACCTGCCGCCCACGTTCACCAAGTTCGTTTCGGCACTGACCGGCCCCGACTCCGAGGTCGTGCTCCCGGCGGGCGGGCAGGTGGACTGGGAGGTCGAACTGGTCGCCGTGATCGGGCGGACCGCGCACCGGGTCGCCGAGGACGAAGCCTGGGACCACATCGCCGGGCTGACCATCGGCCAGGACATCTCCGAGCGGGTCTCGCAACTGGCCGGACCCGCGCCGCAGTTCAGCCTCGGCAAGTCGTTCCCCGGCTTCGCCCCGGTCGGGCCGTGGCTGGTCACCGCCGAGGCCGTGCCGGACCGCGACGACCTGGGGCTCGGGTGCGCCGTCGACGGCGAGACCGTGCAGGACGGCCGCACCCGGGACCTGATCTTCCCCGTCGCCCGGCTGGTCGCCGAGCTGTCCCGGACGATCACGCTCCGGCCCGGCGACCTCGTCTTCACCGGAACGCCGGCCGGCGTCGGCCAAGGCCGGAACCCGCAACGGTTCCTGCGGCCGGGCGAAGAACTGACCAGCTGGATCGAAGGCATCGGCGAAATGCGGCAGACGTTCGTCGCCGAGCAGGAGGAGGCCTGACATGGCACTGCACCGGTTGTCCTCGGTCGTCGTCGGCGTGCCGAACCTCGACGAAACGGCCCGGTACTACACCGACTTCGGACTCACCCCGGTCGACCCGGGTGACACCACCGAGCGCGCGTTCCGCACCCTCGACGGCGGGGAACAGCTGCGCCTGGTGAAGACCCCGGTCCGGCGATTGGTGCGGCTCACCATCGGGGCCGACGACCACGACGATCTGCGCCGGGTGACCGAGCGGCTCACCCGGCTGGGCATCGACGCGGTCCAGGCGCCAGGCAGCGTGACCGCGGTGGAACCCGCCACCGGGGTTCGCGCGACCGTCGCCGTCACTCCGCGCATCGACCAGCCCACCGTTCCCGCGACGCCCTACAACGGGCCCGGGCGACCGGAACGGGTCAACACCCGCGCCCCGGGTGTCGGCCGGACCGGCCCGGTCCGGCCGCGCAAGCTCGGTCACGTCGTCCTCGGCACCACGGACCTGGCCACCACCGAGCGCTTCTTCCTCGACGGCCTCGGCTTCAAGCTGTCCGACCGGATCGCCGGCGCGGGCGCGTTCATGCGCTGCTCCACCGACCACCACAACGTGCTCGCCCTGAGCGCGCCGGTGGCGTTCCTGCACCACACCTCCTGGCAGGTCGACGACATCGACGACGTCGGCCGCGGCGCCATGACCATGCTCGAGGACCACCCCGAACGGCACGTCTGGGGCCTGGGCCGGCACCACGCGGGCTCCAACTTCTTCTGGTACCTCAAGGATCCCGCCGGCAACTTCTCCGAGTACTACTCCGACATGGACTGCGTCGTCGACGACCAGCTCTGGACCCCGGAGACCCTCGAAGGCGCCAAGGGCCTGTTCAACTGGGGCCCGCCCCCGCCGCCGTCGTTCCTCAAACCCGAAGACCTCGGCGCCCTGATGACCGGCGCGCACAGCCTCCCCTGACCACCGCCCCCACCGGATCCGGCCCACCACGCGACAAAGGAGTCCGCTCGTGGCCACTCACCCTTCCCCCCGTCGCGCCGCCGCGGGCCTCGCCCTCGGCGTGTGCATCCTCTTCATCGACGGCTACGACCTGTTCGTCCTCGGCACGGTGGGGCCTTCACTGCTCCACTACCAGCCGTGGGGCGCGACGCCCGCCACCCTCGGGCTGCTCGGCAGCGTCACCGCGCTCGGCATGCCCATCGGCGCGATCGCGGCCGGCTGGGCCGGCGACGTCCGGGGCCGGCGAGCCCCGATGGCCATCAGTCTCGGCTGGATCTCGGTGTGGATGCTGCTCAGCGCGTTGGCACCCTCGCTCTGGCTGTTCGGCGCGACCCGGTTCGCCACCGGGATCGGGCTGGGCGCGCTGATCCCGCTCGTGGTGGCGTTCGTGACCGACTGGGCGCCGCCCGCCCGGCGCAGCCTGTTCGGCGGCATCGCCCTGACCGGGGTCGCGTTCGGTGGCCTCGCGGCGTCCCTGCTGGGCCGGGCCGTCCTCCCGGAGCTGCCCTTCCAGCGGTTGTTCCTCATCGGCGCGGTCCCCTTGCTCCTCACTCCCGTCGTGTGGCGCCTGGTGCCACACGAGGTTCCCGCGACCGAAGCCGACGCGTCCGCTCCGGTCGCCGCCGGGACGGTGTCCCGGCTGTTCGCCCCCGGCTACCGCCTGCCCACGCTCCTGTTCTGGGCCGCGAGCTTCCTGGGCCTGGTCCTCGTCTACGGCGCGAGCACCTGGCTGCCGACGCTCATGGTCAACGCGGGCTACGACCTCAGCTCCTCACTCGAGTTCGCGATCACCTTCAACCTCGGCGCGATCATCGGAACGGTTGTGGTGACCCCGATCGCCGACCGCGGATACCTCAAACCGGTCACGGTGACCTGCTTCCTCCTCGCCGCCGTCGCGATGCTCACGCTCAGCACGCCGCAACCACGGTGGCTGCTGCTGGCCATGTCGGCGCTCGCCGGGCTCGGCGCGCTCGGCACCCAGAACCTCGTCAACACCTACGTCGCGCGCTTCTACCCGGCCCAGATCCGCGGCACCGCCCTCGGATTCAGCCTCGGGGTCGGGCGGCTCGGCGCGATCGCCGGTCCCAGCTACCTCGCCGCCGTCACGGTCCTCATCACGATTCCCGACGCCGGCTTCTACGCCTTCGTCGTCCCCGCGGTCGCCGGTGCGCTCGTCATCGCCGCGCTGCCGGCACGCGCGCGAATCCGGGCTCACAGTGAGGAAGCAGCAGCGTGAACCACCACTACGAGACCGACGTCATCGTCGTCGGCGGCGGACCCGTCGGCCTGACGCTCGCCCACGAACTGGGCGCCCGCGGCGTCCGATGTGTACTGGTCGAGTCCCGCGAAGCCCCCGACAGCGGCTCGCCGCGATGCAAGCAGGTCAACCCGCGCTCGATGGAGATCTTCCGCCGTCTCGGCGTCGCCGGCGACATCCGGGCCGCCTCGGGGCTGCCTTTCGGCTGGGCGGACTCCGCGGTGTTCGCCACCAGTCTCACCGGATACCGCATCGAACGGTTCGACCAGATCTTCGCGTTGTCCGACGTTCCCGCCACCGAACTGGCCGAACCCGCGCAGTGGTGCGCCCAGAACCGGCTGGAAGAAGCGTTGCGCGGCACGCTGAAGCGCCGCACTGGCGTCACTCCGCTGTGGGGCGCCACCCTGACCGGCCTCGAACAGGACGACGACGGCGTCACCGCGGCCGCCACCGGCCCCGACGGCGAGGAACTCCGGATTCGCGGCCGCTACCTCGCCGGAGCGGACGGGTCGCGCAGCACCGTCCGGCGCCTGCTCGGCAGCACGCTCTCCGGCCGCAGTCACGAGATCCAGAACCTCCAGACGACCTTCCGCGCGCCGGGGCTCGGCGCCGCCCACCCCCACGGCCGAGCCGTGCAGTACTGGATCGTCAACGACCGGGTCAACGGCCTGATGGGACCGCTGGACACCGCCGGAACCTGGTGGGCGATCATCCTCGGCGCGCCCGCCGAGCCGTCTCCGGACTGGCTGCGCGACGCCCTCACCACCATGATCGGCACCGCGCACTCGGTCGAGGTCCTCGCGTGCGACCCGTGGACCGCGCGCATGCTGGTGGCCGACGACTACCGCGCCGGCCGCTGCTTCCTGCTCGGCGACGCCGCGCACCTCAACCCACCCTGGGGCGGCTTCGGCGCCAACACCGGCATCGGCGACGCCGCCGACCTCGGCTGGAAGCTCGCCGCCGTCGTCGCCGGCTGGGGCGGGCCCGGGCTCCTGGACTCCTACCAGACCGAGCGCCGTCCGATGGCCGTGCGCACCATCGCCGAGGCCGAGCGCAACATGCGGGTGCTCACCGGCGAACTGGCCCACCCCGATCTCGACGACGACGGCCCGGCGGGCGAGCACGCTCGCGCCGGCGCCGCCACCGCGATCCGGCGGGCCAAGACCGCCGAGCTCTACACGCTCGGGTTCGTGCTGGGCGCCCGCTATCGCGGGTCGCCGCTCATCGTGGACGACGACGGGCCGGCTCCGGACTCCACCACCGAGCACTACCGCCCGTCCGCCGCGCCGGGCGCCCGCCTCCCGCACCTGTGGCTCGGCCCCGGACGCTCCCTCTACGACGCGCTCGGCCCCGGATTCACCCTCATCGAGCTCGGCACACCCGCCGGCCCCGGGTGGGAGACGGCCGCCCGCGAACGCGGCCTGCCCCTCACCCGGCTGTCCCTGCACCGCCCCGACCTGCCCGGGCTGTTCGGTGCCGAGCAGCTCCTGGTCCGGCCCGACCAGCACGTCGCCTGGCGCGGCCACGCCGAGCAGGCCGACCCCGCCGCCCTGCTCGACCGGGTCCGCGGCGCGGCTCCCGGCGAACTCCCACCGCAGCACACCGAACACGGAGGATCGTGATGAGCGAAGAGAAAACACCCGGTATCGGACGCCGCGGCTTCCTCGGCGTGAGCGCCGGGGCCGCCGGGCTGCTCGCGACGACAGCGGCGTTCGGGAGCAACACGGCGTCGGCAGCCCAAACCGGCGACGCGCTGCCCCTGAACCTGCCCGGCATCCCGCTCGCCCAGGACTACGAAGCGCTGCGCGCGCAACGGATGGCCGAGGTCGAACCCGAGATGCGCGCCATCTACGACCGGGTCGCCGCGCAACCACCGCTGCGGCAGATCGGCATCGACGCGATCCGCGCCGGCGGAAAGCGTCCGGAGAACGCGATCGTCCCGCCCGGCGTGACCGCCCGCAACATCGAGATCCCGGGGCCGGCCGGCCCCATCCCGACCCGGATCTGGATGCCCGAAGGTGTCAAGAAGCCGGTCGGCGTCTACCTCAGCACCCACGGAGGCGGGTGGAACTTCGGCAACGGCATGGAATACCACGACGCCGAAGAGGGGCAGCACGTCCTGGACTGGGGATGCGCGGTGGTCCGGCCGGACTACCGGATCGCTCCGGAGCACAAGTTCCCCGCCGCCATCGAGGACTGCTACGCCGCGCTCACCTACCTCGGCCGGCACGGTCATCAGCTGGGGCTGGACCCCTCGCGCATCGGCGTGGGCGGAGGGTGCGCGGGCGGCAACATCGGCACGGTCATCTCCCTCATGGCCCGGGACGCCGGGGAGAAGCTGCCCGTGATCCAGTTCCTCTGGTCACCGGCCTGCGACATGCGCAACAACTACCAGTCCCATGTGGAGTTCGCGAACGGCTACGGCCTTCGGCTGGACGACGCGGACTTCGTGAGCCAGAACTATCTCGCGGTGCGCGAGAATTCCTACAGCTGGAAGGCTTCGCCGATCCTGGCTCCCTCGTTGAAAGGCGCGCCACCCGCCCTCGTCTGGGTCGGCCAATGGGAAATCCTGCACGACGAGACGATGGCGTACGTGAACCGGCTGCGTGAAGCCGGCGTCCGCGTGCACCTGTTCGAGGGCCCGCACCAGGGGCACGGCTTCCTCTACCTCTACCCGGACACCCAGTACTCCCGCGCGACGCGGCCGCAGATCGACCGGATCATGCGCCGGTACATCGGTCCCAGGACGTGAGGCCCGCCGTGTACGACGCCATCGTCGTCGGTGCCGGCACGAACGGTCTTTCCCTGGGACTGAACCTGGCGACCGCCGGCCTTCGCACGGTGATCGTCGAAAGCAGCGACCGCGTCGGTGGTCAGGCGACCACGGAGCAACCGCTGCTGCCCGGCTTCTTCGTCCACCCCCACGCCAACTATCTGTCCTATCAGGACCTCGCGGCCCGGCAGGAGAACCCCGCCTGCCGGGCGATCACCACCCCCACCGTCGTGGCGGAAGCACAGCACGGCCNAGCAACCGCTGCTGCCCGGCTTCTTCGTCCACCCCCACGCCAACTATCTGTCCTATCAGGACCTCGCGGCCCGGCAGGAGAACCCCGCCTGCGGGGCGATCACCACCCCCCCCGTCGTCCCGGAAGCACAGCACGGCCTGTGCTTCCGGGACGGCCGGCCGCCGGTGATCATCTACCGTCGTGACCTCAAGAAGAAGACGCGCGGTTCGCTTTCCCGCTATTCGGCTCGTGACGCCACGACCTACGAACGCTGCAAGGCCATTGCCGACCGGTTCACGCCCGCGTTGTCCGGGCTGTTCTTCTCCTCGCCCCGCGCGACACAGTTCGCCGCCTATCTCGACCGCATCTCGACGGCCTTCCGCGGCCTGGTCGATCCGGAGAGTCTCGGGCGGTTTTCCGCGCGGGACCTGATCGACCGGCTCTTCGAAACCGACGAAGTCCGCACCTTGTTCTACCTGCTCGCCGCGGAGTTCTCCGGCGACCTCGACGAGCCGGGCGGGGACGTGGGTCTGCTCGGCTACGTTTTCTGGCTGCTCGGCAGGCGCGCGCTTCCGCTGGGCGGGATGATCGCGGTACCCGAAGCCCTGGCGGAGGCAGCGACGGCCGCGGGTGCGGATCTCCGGCTCGAGTCCGAAGTGGAGCGTGTGCTCACGGAAGACGGTGTCGTCGCGGGAGTACGGCTTCGCGGCGGAGATGTCCTCACCGCCCCGATGGTCGCGGCGAGCATCGGTCATGGTGCCGGCTTGCTGGAACGCGATGTGCTGTCCGCATCCGAACTGTCGGCCCTGTCCCGGTTCCGGGAGGCGGGTTCGAACCTGCTCGGGAGCTACGCGGCGTGCCTCGACCGAGCGCCCGAGTACAAGAGCGGCGCGCACAATCCGGACATCAACACCTGCGCCCAGACCTTCATCGGCCTCGATACCACCCGCGAAGTCGTCAGCCACCTACACGACGTGCGTTCCGGTCGGCTGCCCGCTCCGTGCGGTGCCGTTCGGGTGAACACGCTCTGGGATCCGGCCCAGGCACCCGCCGGACACCATGTCGCGGGAGCCGACTGCGCGTTCCCGGACGGACTGACCGGAGACCACCTGACCGGCATCGAGCGCACCTACCCGGCCGCCTTCGCGAGGATGTGGAGCGAGTACGCGCCGGGCATCGGTGACCACGTCCTCGCCCAGCGCGTGTCGCTCACCGCGAACGTCAACCGCAAGATGCTGGTGCGAGAGGGCGACGCCCAATACCGCGGTGGTGTCCGGGGAATGTACTTCTGCGGCTCCTCGACCCATCCGGGAGGCGGCGTGCACGGCGCCTGCGGCGTCAACGCCTTCGGAGTCATGATGGCCGACCGCCGGCGTGGCGCCGTCACCCGATCAAGACCATGACAGTCACTGCTATCACCGGGTACGATGATGGGAGTTGGTCTCATCACTGTTCATCGGAAGGCTTCTCCATGCGGATCTTCGTCACGGGCGCGTCAGGCTGGGTCGGCTCGGCGGTCGTCCCCGAACTCCTCAGCGCGGGCCATCAGGTCACCGGGCTCGCCAGGTCGGACTCGTCGGCCACCGCGATCGCCGCCGCGGGCGCCGAAGTGGTTCGCGGTTCCCTGGACGATCTGGACGTCCTGCGCGCCGCCGCGGTCGAATCCGACGGGGTCGTCCACCTGGCGTTCATGCACGATTTCGCGCGGTTCGACGCCTCGGTCGCCGCGGACGCGCGAGTCATCGAGACGCTGGGCACCGCCCTGGAGGACACGGGCAAACCGCTGGTCGTCACGGCCGGGACACCTGCGCTACCGGGACAGGTGGCCACCGAGCGCGATCGGCCGCCGGCCGGCTCACCGGCCGCGGGACGGGCGGCCAACGCCGAACTGGCGCTCGGGCTCGCGCGCCGGGGCGTCCGCTCGTCGGTCGTGGGACTGCCCCGGTCGGTGCACGGTGAAGGTGATCACGGCTTCATCGGCCGGCTGATCGACATCGCACGGGAGAAGGGCGTCTCCGGCTACGTGGGTGACGGGTCCAACCGCTGGCCCGCCGTGCACGTGAAGGACGCCGCGCGCGTGTACCGGCTGGCCGTGGAACAGGCCCCCGCCGGGTCGATGCTGCACGCGGTCGGCGACGAGGGCGTCCCCACCCGCGACATCGCCGCGGCGATCGGTCGCCACCTGAACCTGCCGGTGGCTTCCGCACCCGCCGAGGACTTCGGTTTCCTCGGCGGGCTTCTCTCGGTCGACCAGCCCGCCTCGGCCGCCCTGACCCGCGAGCAGCTCGGCTGGCAACCGACCGAGCCGGGGCTGATCGAGGACATCGACAAGGGCCACTACTTCGGCTGACCAGGGACACCCCGAACAGTCACAGGACGAGAAAGCAGAACGAATTCATGCGACAAGTACGGTATGACAGCTTCGGCGGAGTCGACCGATTGTGGATCGACGACGTGCCGATGCCGGAGGTGTCTCCAGGACAAGCGATAGTGCGGGTTCAGGCGTCATGCATCAACCCAGGCGCTCTGTCCGCGCTCCACGGAGCGCCCTACACGCCCATCCGCGACCTGGCGGGCGTGGTCATGAGCGTCGGTGACGGTGTACAGGACGTGCGGGCCGGAGACGAAGTACTCGGCTGGTCACAGGAATGGTCCGCCCACGCGGAGTACGTGGCCGTTCCGGCAACGCAGCTGATCGCCAAGCCGCTCGGCCTGCCCTGGGACGTCGCCGGTTCCCTCTTCGTCACACCCATGGCCGGTCTGGCCGGGTTCAACGCCGTCGAGCCCGCCGCGGGAGAGGTCGTCGTCGTATCCGGCGCCACCGGCGGTGTCGGCTTCACCGCCGCACAGCTCGCGCGACGCACCGGCGCGACCGTGCTCGGTATCGGCAACCCCGCGAAGGCCGGCCACCTGCGGGCGCACGACATCATCCCGGTCCCCTTCGACGGCGACATCGCCGAAGCTGTCCGGAACGCCGCCGACGGCCGCAAGATCGACGCCTTCATCGACGCGGTCGGATCGGGCTACGTCCGGCTCGCCCTGGATCTCGGAGTACCTCCGGAACGCATCACCACCGCAGTCGACTACCAGGCCGCCAAGGAGCACGGAATCGCGGCGAAAGGCACCATGGACGCCGGCGGTCTGCCGGCCCTCCGCATGCTGGCCGGCCTCGCCGCCGCGGGTGACCTCGACATACCCATCGCCGCGACATACCCGCTGGCCGAGGTGAAAGCCGCGTACACCACCCTCGCCGAGCACCGGCCGTTCGGCCGCGTCGTCCTGCACCCGCAGGAGTAGGTGGCTTCCGCCCACCTGTCGCGGGAACGCCGAACGCTAGCCGGCGGAGATCCGCTGCCTCGACGAAGGCCGCGAACCGAAACCTTGCTCGCGCGGCGCATCCGGCCTCGCCCGCGCGGCACGATACGTCCGGTCTCGTCGGCGAGCGTCAGGTGAACTCCGAGCGCCTCCTGACGCCACCGCCCCGCCCCAGTCCGACCGGCCCCCGGGACGGGCAGAGCTGTTCAGTTCCACCGGCGGTCCAACGGGACGCTGGGCGATCCCACGACGCCGGTACACGCCCGGAAACATCATCTCGTGGCCGGCGACGAGCGAGACGCGTGGGACGAGCTGCCGGGCATCCGGGTGCGCCGCGCCGCTCCGCGGCCGGCGGCGCGGCGCGACGGTTCCTCAGCGTGCCCGCCGCAATCGGTCGGGTGGCAGGGTGAAGGCGTCGGGGATTTCCCGGGTCTTTTCGTCGAACACCATGACCGGACGGGTTTCGGCGTCATAGGTACTCCATCCGGGTCTGCCGTCGCGCACGAAGCGCACGAGTGCGTCGTGCAGAGCGGTCGCCAGCCGAGCCGGCGCGTCGGGTCCCAGCAGACCGGCCGCGCCGGGAGCGTCGAGATGGTCGAAGACGAACGGGAGATCGGCACAGTGAGCGGCACCGAACCCGGGCGCGGGCCAGACGAATTGGTAAGCATAGGTGGGAATTCCGGCCTTCGCGGCACTGTCGGCGATGTCGCGCGCAGGGCCGCGGAAGTTGCTGTCGGTCAGCGCCTGCGCGAGAGCGTGCCCCGGATTGTCCGTCGCCAGGACGCGCAGATACTCCACCAGGTCCTGGCCGGTGAGCCCGAGGTTGGCGAACCCTTGTCGGCAGGCCTCGGTGGAAGGGGCGGGATTCAGCGGGCCGAGCATGAAGTTCCACTCTTCGGCCGTGGTGCCGATCATGAGCGCGTCCAGGGTTCCCTCGGCGAGCGCGTCGTACGGCGAAGCGGACACGACGGTTCCGTCCAAAGTGGGCTGCCAGCGCAGGGAATCCCGCCGTACCCGCCGGGCCCGGGCATCGACGTCGGCCGGGGGTGTCCGGACTTCGTGTGGCAGCCATGCGGCCTCCAGCTGCAGGCGTTTCCGAACCGGTGCGCCGGCGAGCGCAGTGCGCGTGCGGGCCGTGCCGAGCAGCGCGGCGAAATCCTCGGACAGCTGCTGTGCCCGGGTGAGCGAGGAGAGCAGTGGGGTGCCGGCACTCATCGCGGCCAGGCGGTGGAACAGCCCCCGTGCGCCGGGGCAGCCGGTGAGGGCAAGGGTGGCAGCGGCCCCGGCGGACTGTCCGGCGATGGTGACGTTGGCCGGGTCGCCCCCGAAGGCTTCGATGTTGTCGCGAACCCAGCGCAGCGCCATGGTGATGTCGAGCAGGGCCCGGTTGGCCACATCGTCGTCGAGGAGCATGAACCCTTCGGCGGCAAGGCGGTAGTTGGGCACGACGAGCACGATGCCGTCGCGTGCGAAGGACGCGCCGGTGTACCACGGGCTGGCGTTGCCTCCGCTGAAGAATCCGCCGCCGGGCAGCCACACCAGGACCGGGTGCGGGCCATCGGGGTCTGCGGGCGCGTAGACGTTCAGGTTGAGGGGGTTTGGGCCCTCGACGACGGGATCGGGAAAAAGTTCCCGGGCGGCGCGGGGGTGTGCTGCCGTCGCGCCGGGGGCGGTGGCCTCGAAGACGCCGTCCCACGCTGCGAGCGGGCGAGGCGGGTCGAACGCGTGCTCCGGGTAAGGGGCGGCGGCGTAGGGGATGCCCAGGAATTCCCGGTATCCGGGGCGATCCAGTCCCCGGACCAGACCGTGCTCGGTGTGCACCATCATGCGTCTTTCCCTTGGAGCAGCAGCGAAAGAAGGGCCGTGACGAGACTCATCGCGGCGATGCCGTAGAACGCGACGCGATAGCCGTCGACGACAGCTGCGGAGCCTGCCGCCGCGCCGTGGTGGGTCACGGTGGAGGCGACGGTGACCAGTGCGGCCAGACCGAGGGCCGCGCCGAGCTGACGGCACATGTTCAGCAGACCGGACGCGACGCCGGCGTCGCGCGGGGCGACCCCGGTCGTGGCGGCGACGATCGCCGGCATCATCGTCAGGCTCGTGCCGGCACCGATGACCATGGTGGGGAGCAGAACGTCGCCGACATAGCCGGTGTGCGCGGGTAGCCGCGCCACCCACACCAGTCCTGCGGCGGCGACCAGGCAGCCGGCGATGACCATGGGGCGCGGGCCGATCACGGGGATCAGCTTCTGGGAGGCGAGGACACCGATGCTGATGACGGACACCATCGGCAGCAGCGACAGCCCGGTCCTCAACGCGCTCTCGCCGAGCACCTGCTGCAGGTACAGCGAGAGGAAGAACAGCGGTGCGGTGATCACCACACCCATGCACAACGTGAGCACGTTGCCGACGCGCACGTTGTGGAGTCGGAAGACGTCCGGCGGGATGAGCGGCTCGCCGGCGCGGCGTTCGATCGCAACGAACGCGGCGAGCAGCACGACTCCGCCGGCCAGCAGGACGAGGACCTGGCCGGATGTCCAGCCGTGGTCCGGGGCGACCGATACGCCATAAACGATCGCAGCCGCGGCCAGGGTGATCGTCACGGCACCCGGGACATCCATCCGGGCACGGGTCGCGGTGGACACCGAGGGCCGCAAACCGAGCAAACCGGCCGCGAGCAGGCAGCCGCCGATGGGCACGTTGACGAGCATCACCCAGCGCCAGCTCAGCGAGGCGGTCAGCAGGCCGCCGAGCACGATGCCGGCCGCACCGGCGCTGGAGGCGGCGACCCCCCACCACGTCATGGCACGGGTGCGCTGAGCCGGTTCGGTGTGGCTGGCCGTGATCAGACTCAGGCTGGCCGGGGCGAGGGCGGCGGCGCCCAGCCCCTGGACCACGCGCGCCGCCAGCAGCGTCCATCCCCGGGTGGCCAGGCCGCCGACGAGACTGGCCGCCGTGAAGACGACCAAGCCGATCAGGAAGACGCGGCGGCGGCCGAACAGATCGCCGGCGCGCGCGGCCAGCAGGAGCAGGCCGCCGAACGCGATCAGATAGCCGTTCACCACCCACTGCTGCGCGGTGACCGACAGGCCGAGTCCGGCCTTCATCGACGGCAGTGCCACGTTCACGATGCTCGAGTCGAGCACCACCATGAACTGCGCGACGCAAGAGATCACGGCGACGAAGGCCAGGGGCACGCCGGGTTTGGCGACCTCCTGCGCGGCCGGCGTCCCTGATAGACGTTCTCGAGGCATGGAGAAGCTCCTCCGCACTGTCCGGATGTCCGCCGAGGCCCGCCGGAGATAATGGCGGATAGCCTCTCCGGCAACGGTACGGCAATACCGGATAGGCTGTCCACTACAGTGGCGCCTCGTGCGGACGGGCGCCGAGCGTGCGGCGACAGGGATCGGAGCAGAGCGATGACTCCAAACAAGCCGGCCTTCCCGACCCGGCGGGCGGCCGCCGAGCGCAACCGCGACAAGATCCTGGCCGCGGCCCGCGCGGCTTTCGCCGATGGCGACACCGGCATCTCCATGGCCGAGGTCGCCCGGCGCGCGGGCGTCGGCATGGCCACGCTCTACCGCAACTTCCCCGGACGACGGGAACTACTCGAAGCCCTCTACGCCGACGAGGTCGACGCCATCTGCGAAGCCGCGGTGATCGAAGACGGGCAGACGCCCGCAGCGGCGCTCAACACCTGGCTGCGCCTGCAGTTCGACTTCATCTCCCACAAACGCCTCATCGTCTCCGAACTGCTGGAGCACACCGACGGGGACGGCCCGGCCAGCCGGCGCGAGCAGGCGCTCGACGCCGGCCGCCCACTGCTCACCGCAGCACAGCGCGCCGGTGAAGTCCGCGACGACGTCACGCTCGAGCAGGTCTTCGACATGATCGTCGCCATCGCGAAGATCCCCGGCACGCCGGACTACCTCGAACCGATCATCGAGATCATGCTCGACGGGCTCGTGGCCGGCGGCTGAGCTCAGAAGATCGCGAGTGGATCGACCGGGAGCCCGGTGGCGCCACGCACGGGAAACGCGCCCAGCGTGAACAGGAAGCCGTACCGCCCGGTTTCGGCGCAGGCCCCGTGCCGGCTCGGCGACGTTGAGGCAGTCGATCAGGGGCATCCCCAGTTGAGCGAGTCGCCGAGGTCTCCGGCGTAGAGGCACACCTCGTGTTCGGCCATCCATTCGACGGCGCTGCGCGAGGTGGTCGGCAGGGGCCGAAGGGATCGTCGGCGGCGGCCCAGCCCGCGCGCACGACGAGGGCGCCGCCGGACTCGACTCGCGTTCCCTGGCGCTTCTCGGCCGCGGCGAGATCGTCGGCGGTCACCACGTGGTTCTCGGCGAGCCGGCCGCCGGGCGCGAGGTCGAGGAGCCACGCTACCGCTTTCGTAGCTCCTGATCAGGGAGCTGTGGTCACCAGGCCCGGCATGACTGATAGGGACACGGCCTCCGCAAGGTAGGTCTCGTCGTAACGTGAGTGCCGGCGCTCGATGCCTGATCGGTGACCACATCGCGGCGACCGAACGGCATGGTGCATGAGCAGCACTTACAGCGTGTTCCTCGGCCTGGACGTCGGTAAGGAAGCCCACCACGTGGTCGGTCTCGACCCCGACGGGAAGCGGCTGCACGACGGGCCGCTGCCCAACACCGAACCCAATCCCTCGGCCGCACTCCCGGCCGGCGGACGCTGGAGCTGGCGCTGCGGCCGGCGGATCCCGCGGCGGCCGCCGCCCTGCACGTCGAGGAGGGTGCGCTGGTGGTGCAGGGCTGCGGCTGCGCCTGCTGGACCTGCAGAGCCGTGGCGTGGAGTTCGCCGCCGCGTCCCACGTCATCGACGCCGTGGCGGCCGATGGGACCGACGCGGCGCAGCTTGAGGTGCCCGAAGGCACTCCGCTGCTGCGGCAACGGCGAAGTGCGCGGAACCCGCAGGGCGTCATCATCGAGCACAACGACGACCGCTACCTCCCGACCGAGATCGCGTTCACGCTCGAGAACGCCCCGAACGTGCGCGCCCCTCTGGTCCGCCGCGCTCAGCCCTGAAGCAGAAGGAACGGGAATGACTCAGTCCACAATAGACCTCGCCGGGCCCGACATCGCCATCGGCCGCCGGCACGGCTCGGCAAAGCACGAGGCACCGAAGGTCCTGCCGACGGTGGCGTCGGCCCGATGACGGCCGGGAAACCCGCACCTGGAGCTGCGCGACGATGACGGTGGTGCCGTCGTCGTGCCAGGGCCTGTGCGGACTGGTCCGGCCGAGATCGGGAACACCGTCGACCTGGTTTTCGTCGCCGTCAAGTCGACACAGGTGGAGTCGGCGGCGCCGTGGCTTTCCGCCCTGTGCGGCCCGGAAACCGTTGTCTGCGTGTTGCAGAACGGCGTCGAACAGGAAGAGCTTTTCGCGCCGTACTCGTCCGGCGGGCCGCTGCTGCCCTCGGTGGTGTGGTTTCCCGCCCAGCGCGAGCCGGACGGTTCGGTGGGGCTCCGCGGCGAAGCCCGCCTGACCCTGCCGGACACGCCGGCGAGCGGCGTGGTGCTCGCGGCGCTGCGCGGCACCCGGTGCGCGGTCGACGTGGCCGGGGATTTCACGACCGTCGCGTGGCGGAAGCTGCTGCAGAACGCGGTCGCGGGTCTGATGGTGCCGACCGGCCGCCGAGCCGGCATGTTCGCGCGAAGCGATGTCGCCGAACTGGCCCTGGCCTACCGGCGGGAGTGCCTCGAGGTCGCCCGTGCGGAGGGCGCGTCGCTGGGCGACGAGGTCCCGCAGGCGATCGTCGACGAGTTCCGCGGGTTCCCGCCCGACCTGAGCACCTCGATCCTCACCGACCGAGAGGCGGACCGGCCCCTGGAATGGGACAGCCGGAACGGGGTCGTGCTGCGACGTGGCCGGTCCCGCGGCATTCCCACTCCGATCAGCGACCTGGTCGTGCCGCTCCTGGCGGCCGCCGGCGACGGACCGGGCTGACCGGCGGCCTTCGCCGGCGGGCCGTGCGTTCAGGTCATCGCGCCACGCGATGGCCAATGAGGACGGAGGGAGGCCGTCGACCGATACGAAGGCCGGCCCAGGCCGTGCGCAGAAGCGCTGAGTGGAGGCCTGGCCGCCGGAGGTTCAACCGACTGCGCCGGACATTCCGCGCACCCGCCGAGCGTGAGCCGGCTCCGGCCCGGGCTTCGCACGCCGGTGTCCCTAATCGAGCACCGGCTCGAACAGGGCCGGTGGCACCGGGGGCTTCGCCAGGAGGGCGGCGAGCCGCGGGATCTGATTGGCCACGGTCGCGCTGTGCTGCCTGAACCCCTCGATCGAGGTGAACTCCTGGATCACCAGCAACGGTCCGTCCGTCTCGCCGTGGGTGCGGTGCACCGTGTACCGCAGGCATCCCGGTTCGGCGCGGATCCGCGGAGCGAGTTCGGCGAGCAGCGCGACGAGGTCCTCGCGTCGTCCGTCCTTGGGCTCCATTGTGGACACTGCAACCACCGTGCCGGTCGGGGCCGGCTGGCCGGCCTGTAGGTGTGCGAGTGCCTGATCCGCTTCGGCCCGGTTGCCCAGCCGGAACTCCTGGCTGCGCGCCTCGGAGGCCGAGGCGGCGACAGCGATCGCGCCGACCTGGTCGGCGCTGACCCAGTCCGGTGCCGCGGTGTCGGTGAGGCGGGTGCCGACCGGGCCGAGGACGAGGGCGTGGGCCCGCTGTGGACCGGTGAGTTCGGCTTCGGCGACTCGTCGCATCATCAGCAGGGCGGCCTGCTCCATGCTGACCAGGCCACTGCCGGGAACCGGCGTGAGCGCGGAAGTCCCGACGATCAGCGTGTAGGTGCCGCGGGTGCTCAGCTTGGGCAGGAAGGCCCGCAGGACGGCCATGTGTGTGGAGGCGAGCCCGACGAAGGCGCTCTGCCAATCGCTCTCGTCGATCTCCCAGAGCGGTTTGCTGGCCCACCAGCCACCGATCGGAGCTACCACATCGTCGACGCCGCCCAGCCTGCGCTCCATCTCGTCGGCGAGTTGCGCGGCTCCGGGGAACGTCGTGTAGTCGTGCACCACCAGGTGCAGCCGATCGTCGGCCGCGTCGCCGAGCACGTGCCGGAACTCGTCGGCCCGTTCCCGGGTGCGGGTCGGGACCACGACGTCCGCGCCGGCGGTGAGGTAAGCGCGGACGACACCTTCGCCGACAGCGCCTGTGCCACCGGGCACGACAACGCGGTGACCGGACAGATCGGGATGTGCAGTGCTGTGGTTCATGAGACCGCTCCTCCATGAATGTTGGGGTAACCAACGTTGGTAGTCCCAACATAACACATGTTGGGACTACCAACGGTTAGAGTGAGTACATGGTGGTCACGAATCACGGATTGCAACCCCCGGCCCGGCTGCACGGGCTTGTCAGCTGGCAGGCGAACAAGGTGGCCACGCTGGGCGCCCGACTGACCGCGGAACGCATGCCGTTGGGTGCCCGCGCCGATTTCGCCGTGCTGGCCGCGCTGGAGGAGTACGGGGCGCTCAGCCAGGCCGAGATCGGCCGCCGCCTCGGCCTGGACCGCAACGACGTCAGCGGCATACTCGCCCAGCTGGAAAGCGGACGCCGGGTCGACCGTCAGGCCGATCCCGGCAACCGGCGTCGCAACCTCGTCACCCTCACCGCCGCCGGAAGGCAGTACCTCGAAGAACTCCAACAGCACGCCGACACCGTCCAGGCCGAACTCCTGGCCGGCCTCGACCGGACCGAGCAGCGGCAGCTCCAGTCGTTACTGGCCAAACTGCTCGACAGCCACGCGGCGCAGCCAGCGTAGGCGTGGCGTGCCGTTCAGACGCGGATGGAAACTCGCCGGGTGTCAGCGTCGGATGCCCGCGACGATCCTTTCCCAGTTGCGGTAGGCGAGGCCTTCGCGTTCGGTGGCGCTGATCGGCGCTGTCTCGAGGAAGCGCCGCGCGGAGCCGTCGCGCTCCCGGTTGAACGGGTAGTCGGAGGCGTACATGACACGCTCCGCCCCCACGGTCTCCATGCTCCACCGCAGGTACTTGTGACTGGAGATGCCACCGGGTGTGATGTGGACGTTCGAACGGAAGTACTCCGCGACCGGGCGCTGGAGGCGAGTGACCCCGTCCAGCACGGCGATGCGGTCGAGATAGAACAGGACGACCTCGCCCCAGTGGCCGAGGATCACCTGGAGATCGGGGAAACGGTCGAACAACCCCGCCGTGATCATCCGCACGAGAGTCAACCCCGCGTCGTAGTGCCAGCCGATGGCTCCGGTCGCCAGCAAGTCGTTCACGGAGCCGTCGAACCCGCCGTAGTACGTCTGGTTGATCACCGGCAGCGGAGCGCGTGGGTGGAGATAAATGGGCGCGCGCAGGTGCGCGGCCGCCTCGTAGATGTCCCAGAACTCGATCGCGTCCACACCACGATCACCGGAACGCGCGTTGACCATCGCCCCGTTGAGCCCCAGCTCGACGACCGCGCGCCGCAGCTCGGCCGCGGCCGTTGCCGGAGCGGGCGTCGCGAGCGTGGCGAAGCCCTGAAACCGCTCGGGGTGGCGCCCGACGGCAGCGGCGATGGCGTCGTTCGTGGGCTCCTGCAACGCCCTCGCCTCGGCCGGGGACAAGTTCTGCAGACCCGGCGTCGAGACGGACAACACCGCCACATCGATCCCAGCGTCATCCATGGCGGCGAGCCGACCCTGGTCGAGATCCAGCAGCGCCGGCGTGATGTCGCCGGCGACCGCCCACCGCATCATCGGCTCACTGAACCCCGGATCCCGCCGCTGCCACGCCTCCACCACCTCGGTGGTCGCCATGTGCTCTTCCAGAGCGTAGATCCTCATCGAAAACCCCATTCAACTGCTGCGACGGCTCGGCTCGAGCAAGGGCGTCCGCCGCCCGGGCGTCGAAGTCGGCGGACCAGGACGGCACGACGTTGTGCACGAACTGGTCCCGGGTGCGTCCAGCGACGCTGACCGCGGCCGGCGGGAGCCTGCTCGCTCATGAACCGTGTCCGCGCCGGCCCCATCCGGAGCGGGTCAGAGGGCGACCACGATCTTGCCCCGGGCGCCGCCGGTGGCAAGGGTGGCGAGTCCTTCGGCGGCGTGGTCGAGGTCGAGGACCTGGGCAACACTGACCCGCATGGAGCCGTCCGCCACCTTCGCCGCGATCGGGGCGGTGACCTCGCGGGTGGCGTGGCCCATCACCTTGTGGCCGAGCAGACCGGCGCCGGCGAGCGTGTCCTCGTCGGGCCCCATCGTGGTGAAGGAGACCACGCCACCCTTCTTCACCGCGCCGAGGGGAATCTGCTCGGCGGTGTTGCCCGCGAGGTTGACCAGGGCGTCGACGCCGTCGGTGTAGTGGGCGAGGACCTGGTCTGTCACCGATCCGGCGGTGAAGTCGACGGTCTTTCCGGCTCCGAGTTCGCGGAGCCGCTCGAAGTCGGCAGCGGTACCGGTGGCCACGACCTCGGTCTGCCGGGCGGCGAGAAGTTGCACCACATAGGAACCCACCCCGCCAGACGCGCCGTTGACCAGGACCACGTTCCCGGCGCCGGCCGTGTCGCCGAGGGCGTCGACGGCGGCCGCGGCCGCGGCGGAGGCGAGCGGGAGCGCCGCGGCGGTGACGAAGTCCAAACCCTCGGGCACGACCTCGACACCGGCGGCCGGCAGCACGGCGTACTCGGCCACCGTGCCGGCCTGGATCGGCGGAGCCAGCAGGATGTGGCCGTAGACGTGGTCGCCGACCTTGACGTGGTCGACTCCGGCGCCGACGGCCTCGACGACACCAGCGGCATCGCGGCCCACGACGAGCGGGTACTCGTGCGGGATCATGCCGGACATGGCGCCGGTGGCGAGGATGTTGTCGATCGGGTTGAGCCCGGCCGCCTTGACGCGAATCAGGACAGTGCCCTCGCCGGCCTCCGGGGTCGGGAGGTCACCGAGGACGGGCTGCTCACCGGCAGCGGAGACGTGCAGTGCGCGCATGGTCGTTTCTCCAGTTGTCGTGCGATCAGAAACTTCACGCATGAACCAAAGTAGGCTGATAACGCTTCATGGCGCAAGTAATTCCGCGGAGTTTTGATTCACGCGTGAAGTAGGTCGGGTAGGCTGGAGACATGGCGGTCACCGAACCGAACTGGCTGAACCAGCAGGAGAAGCAGGCGTGGACCGCACTGACGAGCGTGCTGACACGCCTGCTACCCGCCCTGAACTCGCAGCTCATGCGCGAGTCGGGCATCACGCACTTCGAGTACATCGTGCTGTCCGGGCTCTCCGACGCCCCGGACCGCACGATGCGGATGAGTGACCTCGCCGCCGCCGCGGGAGCGGCGTTACCTCGGCTCTCCCAGGTAGTCAGCCGGTTGGAAAAGCGGGGTTGGGTCGGCCGCCACACCGATCCCGGGGACGGCCGGTGCGTGCTGGTGGCACTGACCGAGCCGGGCTGGGAAAAAGTGGTGGCAAGCGCACCCGGACACGTCGACGAGGTGCGACGCCTGGTGTTCGACCGGCTCACCAAGGCACAGGTCACGCAGCTGGCCACGATCGGTCACCGGATCGCCGGCACCGGCGACGGCGGATGACCCTCACCGAGCTACGAGACCTGATCGAGCTCTGCGGTGCCGGAGAGGTGCCGGGAGAGGAACGAGGACGCTCGCCGCAGGGCGGCGTCTGCCTCGTCGAGGAGGGTGGCGACGGCTTGGAAGACGTGGTGGACGCCGGGAGTGATGTCGAGGGTGATCGCCACGTTGTCGGTCGCGGCATCCCCCACGACAGCCCCGAGCGCATCAAGGCCGGCTTGCAGTACACGCTGTCGCAGGCTTCCGACAACGGGCACTGCTACCTGCCCGAACCGAACCTGATCACCGAGCTGTCGAAACTCACGGTTCGCCTGGGTGGGTACCGGTGCAGGGGCGCCGAGGTCGTGCGCGGCTGCGGGATCGGTCACGTCCCAGAGGATGACCGTCTTCGTCAGGTTTGTCGTCGCGAGGAGCCTGCCGGTCAGCTTTTGAGGCGCGGGAACAAATTCTCCGAGTTGCCGCGATCGATGGCCGCGCGCAGTTTGTCGTCCAGCGGGTAACGCTCGAACTGCTTGTTCAGGAACGACACCGCGGGCGGTGGGGCGAAGGGGAAGTCGCTGCCGTAGGTGATGTGGTCCGGGTCGGCCACTTCCAGGAGGCTCGGCAGGGCGGCGGGTGATGCCGACAGCGCGATGTCGTAGTAGAACTGGCGCAGCACCGCGAGCTGCTTGGGCACCTGGTGCTTCTGGTCGAGCAGTGTCCACGCCTGCTGCGCCTTGTTCTTGGTGCTCAACATCGTGAGCAGGATGCGGTAGGAGATGTAGGGCACGAACCCGCCGGCGTGGGCGAGGATGAACTTGATCCCGGGGTATTTCGCCATCGCGCCGGACAGGATGAGGCTGATCGCCGTGCGGGTGGTGTCGAGCAGGAAGTCCGCGGTGAACGTCGGGATGCCGGGTACAGCCGGGCCGGGCAGCTCCCCGGGGTGGATGAACACCGCGACCTGCCGGTCGTGCAGGAACTGCAGCAGCGGGGCGAAGCCGGGGTCGCCGAGGTAGCGGCCGTCGTTGTTGGCCAACAGCACGATGCCGTCGGCGCGCAGTGTGTCGAGCGCGTACTCGGCTTCGGCGAGTGCGCCGTCGACGTCGGGCAGCGTCAGCGTCGCGAAGAACCCGAAGCGGTCCGGGCGATCCGCGACCACGGAAGCGGTGTACTCATTGACGTCTCGGGCCCAACGGCGTGCCTCGGCGACGTCGCCGAAGTAGACCCCCGGCGTGGACAGCGACAGGATTCCGGTGCGGATCCCGTGACCGTCCATGAACTTCAGCGCGGCCGAGGGCGACCACGACGGCAGGTCGATGCCCCCGACCCGGATGCCCTTGTCGTTCAACCAGTTCGCGTAGTGCGGTGGTACGAGATGCTGATGGGTGTCGATGCGCTGGGCACGGCTCATCGGAGCGATCCTTTCTCGGTCAGACGGTCGCGAGCGGGTGTGCGTGGCGGAGCCGGATGCTCTTGGCGGACAGGTAGCGGCGGCGGTCGGTGATCAGGATCGAGACGAGGGTGCCGACGATCAGCCAGGCGGCGAGCTGGGCGATGCCGGTGGTGAGGCCGGTGCCGTCGGTTGCCGCGGCGCGCAGGGCCAGGACGGCGCCGTGGGTCGGGAGGTAGTCGGCGAGTGCGTAGAGCGGTTTGGGGAGGGTCGAGACGACGCCGGTCGCGCCCGCGAGGACCAGTACGGCTAAGGAGGCGATCCGGCCGGCGCGGCCGAAGATCGCCGTGGCGGCCTGGTTGAGGGCGACGAACGCGGACGCGGCGAGCAGCGCGATCAGCAGGAAGCCGATGGTGCCGGCGACGCCGAGTTTCAGGACGGGGACGGCGATCGCGGTGATGGCGAGCGCCGCGAGGGCGGCCGCGGTCGCGCCGGGGATGGCGGCGCGGAGGATGATCCGCCAGGTGGGTTCGCGGGCGGTCAGGACGGCGTCCGGGACGGCGCGGGTGACGATGTAGGTCGCCAGGGCCAGCGCCCAGAGGGCGAGCGCGGCGAACAGCGTCAGGGCCAGGGTGCCGATCGGGGTGCCGTCGGTCGTGGCGGTGCTCGGGTCGGCGGCGACGGTCTTGAGGTGGGCGCGTTCGGCGTCGGTGTAGGACGGCACTTGGTCGCGGCCCTGGTTCAGCTGGCCGGCGAGTTCCCCGGCGCCGTCGGCGGCTTTCTTGGTCCCGTCCGTCAGCTGTCCGGCTCCGGAAGCGAGCTTCTGCGCGCCGGAGTTGGCTTGCCGGACGCCGTTGTCGAGCTGCCTCGCGCCGCCGGCGGCGGACGCGATTCCGGCGGCCAGCTCCTTGGACTTCGTGGCGAGCTGGGCGTTGCCGTCGGCGACCTTGCGGGCTCCGGTCGCCAGGGCCTGGATGGAGTCACGCGTCTTGACGACGTTGGCGCGGACGGTGGCCTTGACCCCGTCGATCTTGCCCGCGTCGGTGGTGAACCGGTCCGCGGCCTGCCGGAGTTCGGCGCAGAACGCCGGGGGGCCGGTGCATTCGTCGGCGAGCTGCCGGAACTGCTGGGCGGCGCCGCTTGCCGAGGGGAGGGCGTCGATGGCGGCGATGATCCGGTTGGCCAGCGGGACGACGACGGCGGCGAGTTGTTCGTTGCCGTCGGCGACCTGGTCGGCGCCGTCGGCCAGCTGCCGCGTCAAGGCGGGCAGCTGGGCGGTGTCGCGCTCGGCTTGGGTGAGCCCGGAAGCGAGCTTGCCGGAGCCGGTGGCGAGCTGGGCGGTTCCGGCGGCGAGCTGGTCGGCGCCGGTGCGCAGCTGTCCGGCGGCGTCGTCCAGCCGACGGGTTCCGTCGGCCAGCTGGGTCGCACCGTCGGCGGCTTGGCCGACTTTCTGGTGCAGCGTCGTGAATCCGATGTAGACGTTGTCCAAATAGGTCTGCACGACCTGCTGGTTCAACGTCCGTTGCGCGGCTTGGGCGATGTGGTCGGCCAGGCCGGGATCGCTGACGCCGGCGGCATCGGACGTCTGCACCTGTACCTGGGCCTGCCGTGCTTCGAGGGGTTTGCCGGTGGCGGCCGAGGTGGCGCGGGCGGAGAAGTCCTTCGGGATGGTCACCGTGGCGGCGTAGCTGCCGTCGGCGAGGCCCGCGGCGGCATCCCGTGCGTCGGTGAGGACCCAGGTGTAGGCGGAATCTTCGCCGTGGGTGAGGTATCCCGCGAGCTGGCGGCCGAGCGGGATGGTCCGGCCGTTGACCTGGACGGGTTCGTCGTTGTTGACCACGGCGGCCTTGGCGGTGCCGTGGTTGGTGTCCGGTGCCCAGAACGCCCAGGTGAGCAGGCCCATGATGATGAGTGGGACGGCGATCAGGCCGGTCCAGGTGCGCCAGGTCAGCGGGCCCGTGGCGAGGGCGCGGGCGGAGTTGGCGAAGGGCTTGAGCATCAGAAGACCTCGGCGGGCTGGACGGCGGTGAGGGCGTGCAGGTGCGCGGCGGCGGGCAGCAGGTCCGCGATGCGCTCGGGGTCCTGGCAGGTCAGCACGAACGTCGTGGTGCCCCGCTCGGCGAAGAGCCGGCGGACGTGGTCGCGAAGGTCCGCGCGCAGCACGAGGTCGACGTCGTCGACCACGACGAGCCCGGCGTCGCCGTCGCGGGCGATCTGCCGTGCCGGGTCGTTCGTGCCCCGGCACGGGATGACGGCGACGTCCCGGCGCAGGGCGTGGGTGTGCTGGGGCAGCACCCGGCCGAGCACCTTGAGGTCGCCGGTGAACTTGGTGACCCGGCCGGCGAGCGTGTACGCCAGCGCGGTCTTGCCGCAGGCCCCCGTGCCGTGCAGCACCAGCACGCCGCCGCGGGGCACGCGCAGGTCGACGTCGCGGTACACCGGACGGCCGCGGTCGTCCTCCATGCGCAGGTCGCGGGCGCTGATCGCCTCGTCGGTGCCGGGCCAGCCGGCGAGCCGGAGTTCGTGGACGAGGGCGTCGCCTTCGGCGTCGAAGACCGGCAGCGTCCGGTCGAGCTTCGGCGGCAGCCCCCAGGCGCGGCGGCCCAGCAGCGCCAGCACCGCGGGCACCAAGGTCATGCGGACGATGAAGGCGTCGATGAAGACGCCGACGGCGAGGCTGAAGGCGATCGGTTTGATGGTGGCGCTGCCTTCGGGGACGAACGCGGCGAACACCGCGAACATGATCACCGCCGCCGCTACCACCACGCGCGAGGCGGAGATGAACCCGGACTCGATCGCGTGGTGCGGATCGCCGTGGTGCACGTAGTCCTCGCGGATGCGCGAGACGAGGAAGACCTCGTAGTCCATGGCGAGTCCGAAGAGGACACCCATGAGGATGATCGGCAGGAAGCTGATCACACTGCCGGTGTGCGTCACGTTGAGGACGTCCGCGAGGTGGCCTTGGACGAACACGAAGGACGTCGCGCCGAACGCCGCGGCGACCGAAAGCAGGTAACCCGCGGTGGCCTTGATCGGCACCCAGATCGAGCGGAACACCATCGCGAGCAGAATCAGCGAGAGCCCGACGACGAGGATGCCGAACGGGAGCAGGGCGCTGCCGAGCTGGGTGGAGACGTCGATGCCGACGGCGGTGATGCCGGTGACCGCGGTCTGCGTCCCATAGACGTCACGGAAGTGCGGCTCCAGGCCGCGTAGTCGGGAGACGAGGTCGTCGGTCTGCGCGGAGTCCGGGGCGGTGGTCGGGATGACCTGGATGATGCCGGTGTCGCCCTTGGGATTCGGGGTGGCCAGGGGAACCGAGGCGACCCCGGGGACGCCGCGGATCTCGTCGGCGATCTTGTTCACCAGGCCGATCGGGTCGGTGCTGGTGATGATGTCGGCGGTGACGATCAGCGGGCCGTTGTAGCCGGGGCCGAAGTGCTCGCTGACGACCTCGTAGGTGTCGCGGGCCGGGCTGCCGTGCTCCTCGGTGCCGTTGTCCGGCAACGCCAGCCGCAACGACGTCCCGGGAATCGCGCAGACGGCCAGGCCGGCGACCACGACCAGCACGGTGACCAAGGGCGCCTTCGTCGCGGTGCGCACCCACCAGCGCGCGACCTGCGGCTTCCGGCGGCGCTTGGTCCGCTTCGGTTTCGAGGTACGCGGCCGCAACCGCCGGCCCGCGAAGGACATCAGCGCCGGCACCAGCGTGACGGCGATCGCGACCGCCAGGGCCACAGCGACCGCGGCGGCGACGCCCATGGTGGTCAGGAACGGAATCCCCGCCACGGCCAGGCCGAGCAGGGCGATGACGACGGTGAGACCGGCGAAGATGACCGCCGACCCGGCGGTGGCGGTGGCCCGCGCGATCGACTCCTCGACGTCGAGGCCCTCGGCGAGCTGGTCGCGGTGCCGGGACAGCAGGAACAGGGCGTAGTCGATGCCGACCGCGAGCCCGATCATCACCGCCAGCATCGGCGCGGTGGAGGAGATCGGCGTGACCAGGGTGGCGAGGAAGATCAGCCCGATGGCGACGCCGACGCCGAGGATCGCCGTGACCAGCGGCATGACCGCGGCGATCAGCGAGCGGAACATCAACACCAGCACCAGCAGCGCGATGAGCAGGCCGATGCCCTCGGTCGGGCTGAGCTTCGGCACCCGGTTGGAGAACGCGTCACCGCCGGTGTACACCTTCGCGCCGGTCTGCTTCCCGAGGTCGTCGGCGATCGCGGAGAGCTGCGTCTTGGTGGCCGGGTCAACCTGAGCGAGCTGCACCTTCAACGGCACGGCGATCAGCGCGGCCCGGCCGTCACCCGACACCGCGCCGTGGACGTTCTCGTCGAACGGGTTCACCACGGTGGCGACCTGGTCGAGCTTCCCGATCCGGGTCACGGCCTCGGACACCGCGGCGCGGTTGCCCGGGGTGTCCGCCTTCGCGCCGTCCGGGACGAGCAGGACCAGCTGGGCCGACGTGCCGCTCACCTCGGGGAAAACCCGGCCGAGGTGATCCAGCGCGTCCTGCGACTCCGACCCGGGGATGGCGAACGCGTCGTCGGTGCCGTGGTCGAACAGCAGCGCCGCCCCGCCGGCCGCCGCCAGTACCACCACCCACAGCGCCAGCACGAGCACCCGGGCACGGGCGGCGGCGCGGCCCAGCCGGTAGAGGAGCGACGACACGAGGACTCCTGACCACGTTGGATACGTCATGTATCGTAATACAGGATGTATCCGATGCGGAGCGGATCCCGTCACTCCACCGGGTGAGACGGGGAAAGTAGGGTGAGCGACATGGCGACCACCAGCGCGGGTCTCGGCACCCCGAAGGGCATGACCCGGCGCCGCGCGGAGACGCGGCGGCGGGTCATGGCGGCGGCCTACGAGGTGTTCACCGAGCTGGGCATCCGCGACGCCCCGGTCGAGCTGATCTGCGACCGCGCCGGCTTCACCCGCGGTGCCTTCTACTCCAACTTCGCCAGCAAGGAAGAGCTGTTCCTGGCGATCTACGAGGTGGAGATGCAGGAGCGCGCCGAGCGGTTGCGCGTCGCCGTCGAAGAGGCAGTCGAGGCCGCACCCGGTTCCGTCGACGAGGTGCTGCAGCAAGCCGGCCTGCTGTTCATGGAGTCCCTCGCCGCCGACGAGACGTGGTACCTGCTCAACGCCGAATTCCGCGCCCAGGCCATGCGGCAGCCGGAACTGCGCGAACCGACCGCGGCCGCCGAACGCCGCTTCCACGACGCGCTCGCGGAAATCCTGCAGAACCTGCTCGGCCGGCTCGACATGCGGCTGGCCGTCAATCCACGCAGCGCCGTCGTCACGATCGTGGCCCTCTACGAGACCATGCTCGAACGCGCGATCCTCGACGAACTCCCCGACAAGGCCGACAGCCGGTACCTGACCGACGTCCTCCCCCGGCTCTTCACGGCCCTGGTCGCCCCCGGCCGGTAGCTTCAGCGTCCCGGGGTGAACGGCTCGGTGCCGAGGACGAGCAGGGACAGGCCCAGTGTCGACAGGATACCGAGGGCGTTCCCGGCAGGATCGAGAAAGGCGCTGCCGCTGTCGCCGGGGACGCCGGGTGTGGGGGCGGCCAGGGCGTGGGTCCAGCCGTCGGCGGACTGGCTCTGCGTGATCTGACCGGTCTGCGGGGAAAGCTCGGAGATGCCCATGCGGAGACTGGAATTGCCGTAGCTGTAGACGCGGTCGCCGGGCTGGGCGCCGATGGTGTTGATGTCGGCTGGGCCGCCCCAGTACGGCAGGCTCGGATTGATCTTGCCGTAGTCCTGACTGTGCAGTTCGGTCTGGATGGCGCGACCTACGAGATCGACCTTTCCGACGACAACGCCGCCGCCCTGCGCGACGAACTCGCCCGGTTCATCGGCGCCGGACGCCGCATCGGCGGCCGCAAGGTCCGCGTCGCGACCGGCCAGTCGACCGCACCCACCGCGCGCTGGTCTCGGTGAGTTCGTTCAGTGCCATCAGGTGTCCCTTCGCAAGCTTGCTCCGCTGAAAATGGAGACATGGGTCAGCATCAAGGCGGATCATTCACTCCGCGGGCTTCTTCCGAGCAGCCGAACTAGCCGACCGCGCGCCGGCTGGCCAATTCGTGGGCCCACCGGGCATCATGACCACGCTTGCAGGTGCCGGTCGTCATCACCACGTCATGCGAAGAGGGGCCGTGCGAGGCAATCGAGACCAGGATCGAAGGGTTGTCTCCCGTTCGCGAAGCGCCCGGCGCGCATTGATCGGGACGCTGCTCGGGGTCGGCGCCGTCAGCTACCTGCTGGCGATCCGCTTCGCCCCGGCACTGCTGGCCGGCACCCAACCGACCGTCGAGGCGCAACTCGCAGCCGAGCAGAACGCGCGGGTGACGGTCACGTCAGCCGGTGCTGCCCTCGCCGTAGCCGCAGGCCTGCTCTTCACTGCATTCAACTACCGGCTGGCGAGGCGCGGCCAGACCGCAGGCCAGGTGACCACCGCGCTCACTCAGCTCGGCGGCACTGAGCTCTACGTGCGAGTCGGTGCGATCCGCTCGCTCGAAGCCCTGGTCCGCGAGTCCCGCGACGATCGTGTGGCCATCCTCGAAGTCCTCGCCTCATTCGTCCGCCACCGCGCGCCGCGCAAGCCACAACGCGGCCCCACAGCTGCGTACCAGCCCGATCTCCCCGACCACCCCGGCCCCGACATCCAGGCTGCGCTCACCGTCCTGTGCCAGCGCGGCATCCAGCACGGACACGTGCCCGGCCTGCGTGACCTGTACCTGGTCCGCGCCGACCTCGGCGGCGCGGACCTGAATGGCGCAGACCTACGCGGGGCCTGCCTCGATCACGCCGACCTGCGGGGAGCGAACCTCACGGCAGCAGACCTCAGGGACACCAGTCTCAGATCCGCCGACCTCTCCGGCACCCGGCTCGACAACGCGCGCCTCGACCGCAGCGATCTCACCGACGCCAACTTGCGGCGCGCCGACCTGAGCAGCGCACGCTTGCCCGACGCCGTCCTGACACGCGCCGACCTTGAGCACATTCAAGCCCGCTCGGCAAACCTGCAGGCAGCGACTCTCATCAGCGCCAAGCTCTGGGCGGCCGCCCTGCCAGGAGGCAATCTGATTGGCGCCGATTTCGACCGCGCAGACCTGCGCTACGCCGATCTGGAGGGAGCCAACCTCTACCAAGCAACGTTGTCGAACGCCGACCTCGGCTCGGCGAACTTGCTGGACGCGAACTTGGAATCCGCCACGCTGTGGCGGGCGAAGTTGCCACAGCCTTTCGACGCCGATCAGGCTGCGGCGGTATCCGAACAGCCATCCGAATCCCCAAAGCGTTCGAGGTTCACCGCCTGGCGAACCGGCCCCAGGAACCTTGTCGTTTGCTGCGACGGCTCCTGGGAAGATCAAGGGCAAACCAACGTAGCCAGGATCGCCCGAGCGGTCGCGGGCACGTCTTCGGATGGCGCCATGCAGCTCACCGTCCACCAACGTTGCCGAACGTCCGACAGCCGAGCTGCGGTGGAACTCGACGTACTCGACACCTACCGGCTCCTGATGCAGAACTTTCGACCCGGTGACCAGCTGTACTTCTTCGGTTTCAGCCGCGGTGCCTACGTGGCACGAACCATGGTGGGCATGATTCTGGCAGCCGGAATTCTCCGCCGAGAACACGCCGATCGCCTCGACGAGGCCTATGCGCTTTACCGAGCCCGGTCATTCCACACCACTCCGCGGAGCTTCACCGCCATCGACTTCCGGCACTCGTACGCGTTCGAGACCAATGTGAAGTTCGTGGGCGTATGGGAGACAGTCGGCCCACTGGGGATCCCGGCCAGTCGGCTGCGCCTGCGTGACCCGCGCTGGCGCCGGTTGATGTTCCACGACACGGCGCTGAGCCGGATCGTGGAAGCCGCCGTTCAGGCACTCGCGATCGACGAGCGACGGGGCAACTACTCGCCGACGCTGTGGCGAGAGAGGCCAGGTGTGGAGCAGATGTGGTTTCCCGGTTCGCACACCGACATCGGCGGCGGCTTCGCCGACAACGGCTTGGCCGGAATCAGCCTGCACTGGATGATGACCAAGGCAGCCGAACGAGGGCTCGCATTCCGGGATAGTCCCATTGAGGCCGACCTGCTCGGCACCTTGCATGCCTCCCAAAGCGCATCACGTCAATCGTACGCTTTGTCGCCCCGTTCGATCGGTATGCTCGCTCCGGCCACCGAACTAGTCTCGGACGCCGCACTGGCGCGTCTGGACGCCATGGCCGACTACGAGCCGGAGAACCTGATCGAGTACCTCGACCGGCACGGCGCTCAGCCATAATTCAAGACGCGGGTCGGGCGGCACCAACAATTCCCTTGGCGATCGGGTCGACGCGCACCGGCTCATCGAAGTCCGGCGCATTGATCATCGTGCCGTGCGAGATGACCAGACCGACGTGCGTCACGCGGGAGAAGCCGGTTCCGATCGGCCTCGCGGACGTCGTCACCGCGCACGTTGCCTCGGAGCGTCCGGAGTCGTTGACCTGCCGGTCTTGTTCGGTCCTCCACTTCGGAGAATTCGCCGGCCAACCGCAACTACCTCGACAACGTCATCGTGTACGCGAAGCTCAAGCGCTGAGGACCGGCACCCGCGCGCCACCATCCACCATGGATATCCGGTGGCGCGCGCGTGCGGTCCGCCGGTCAGGAAAGCGTGACCGTCGCGCTCCACAGCCGGTCGTCGGTGGTGTGCGGGTAGGTGTAGGCGCCCGCGCAGCCCCAGCCCGACTGGCAGTTGTCCCCCATCACCTTCGCGGTGCGCGGCCCGGTGACCGCCACGCCCTGGTAGCCGCTGGACCCCAGCGTGTCGCACGGGTGCACGCCGTAGCCACCGGAGCAGCCGGTGGGCAGGTTGTCGTAGAAGCTGTGGACCGTGGTCCACGTCGTGCCGCCGTCGTAGCTGAACGTGATCTTGTTGCGCGGCCGCCCGAACACGAGCATCAGCACGCCCTGGTCCATGGTGTGCAGCACCGGGTTCACGCCCCGTACGGCCGTTTCGTCCGCGGCACCGGGCACCTTCAGCGCGTACGCGGCGCCCCAGGTGGCCGCGGCGAGGTCGGTGGCGGAGTTCACCGGACCGGTGGTGACCCGGCCGAGCAGCCGGCTGTAGGCGAGCCCACCGGACATCTCGTCGAGCCGGGTCACCATGAGCAGGCGGCCGTCGGCGCGCCGGGTGACGGCGGCCTCCGTGTAGTTGTAGGTGCCGGACAGGAAGACCGTCGACGCCCGCTTCCACGCCGTGCCGTCGTGGTTGCCCGACAGCAGGTACGCCGCCGAGAGGGTGCTCTGGTGCGCCGCATAGAACGGCACGACCTGGCTGCCGTCGGGCAGGGTGAGCACGCCCTGGAAGAGCCGCCCGGTGCCGGAGCTGATGGTGCCGCCGGTGAAGTCGAGATCGGCGCGGCTCGGGCGCCAGCTGGCCCCGCCATCGGCCGAGGTCCACCGGACCGCGTACCGCTTCCCGGTCGCGTCGACCCGGCCCAGCTCCTCGACCGCGACGAGGTCGCCGTTGGTGGCGGTGAAGACGTTGCCGACCTTGGCGAACTGCGCGTCCGCGGAGTTCAGCAGCGGCCCGCCGGTGCGGGCGTCGAGCGCCGCCTGCCACTTGCCGGCGTCGTCCTGGTATTCGATGCGCAGCTTGACGGCGGGATCGCCGTCGGCGCTGACCTGGAAGCTGCGGACGAACCGGTGACGGGTCACCCCCGCCGCGTCGGTCCAGGTGACGTACTGCAGCGACGGCATGGCCCGGTACTGCCGGTTCGGGTCCTGGGGCTCGACCACCACCGCCCCGTACGTCGCCTGCAGCGCCGCGGTCGTGCCGGTCGTGGCCTCGGCCGGGCCGGTCCACACCACCGCGCCCGCCACCGTGCTCAGAACGATGGCAAATATCCGTTTTCTCACCGGTTTCCCTTTCACCGTGCGATCCCCCGGGGCTACGCACGCTCCAGCGGGCTCCCCGGTTTAGGCCGGGCTTGGGGTGTTTCCCGGGCGATGCCGGGGGAAGTCACGCGAGGCGGTCGGCTCTCGAGAGGTCGTCATGGCGGCAACACCGGCGCGGTCCAGGGTGCGGACGCTGATCCCGGCCCGCACCGACCGGCTCCCCCTGGTCCCGGTTCCACACCCGGATGGTCGTCGCCGTCGGCGTGGCCTGGATCCTCGACGGCCTCGAAATCACCGTGGCCAGCGCGGTCGCCGACACGCTGGCCAAGCCCGCGACACTGCATATGTCGTCGACGGCGGTCGGCCTGCCGGCGACGATCTACCTGGCCGGCGAAGTGGTCGGGGCGCTGTTCTTCGGCAGCCTGTCCGACAAACCGGGCCGCCGGAACCTGTCACCGGGGTGCCGCCGGTCGTTACATCGACCCGGTCCCCCCACCCGGCGAACCCCAGTTCCAGTCCGGTTCGCGAGCGAATTCGCCAGGACTTCTTCATACTCGAGTAGTTCACCGAAATTTGTGTCGAGCAACCCGTGGAGCCCGTCCAAGACAGCTTGAAGCAGAGGCCGGACACACGCGATGCTCGAGTACTCGACGAGAATCGGCTCGATCTGCCCAAGGCGCTCGACGAGATCAGCCTGCTCACCCTCGTCGTAGTCGTGCATGACGTCTCCGGAGAGGTCGATGCCGAACCAGCAGTTCCCCACCTCGAGACGGTCGAACACTTCACGTTCCTCGTAAGTACCCGAGCCACGCAATCGGGCCTCGATCTCCTTCCGCATGACCGGATTGCTCAGCAGCACGATGGTCGGCCGCACGATCAACCTCCTCACAACCGATCCAACCCACTATTCCTTGCGCTCGCACGTGTCCCGGGTACCGGGAATTGATGTCTTCGACGAGTTGCGGCACCAGCGGATCGTCACCCTCGCCGACGAGGTGTCCCGGCCCGTCTCCGTTGCCGCAATTGTGGACCAGTATCGGCGTGTCTCCGGCCAATACGTAGTACGTGTGCAACTCGTCGATCGTCAGGTCGTACGTGACCTCTGTCGAGTGGTGCGGCGTGACCTCCTCGACCGTCGCCTCGGTGTCGTCCGCCGTTTGCAGGCCGCAGCCACCGCCAGACCCGCCGCCACACGGCTGACCGCGCGACGGACCCGGGTCTGCTTCACCTTCAGATCCACGAAGTCGTGATCGGTCTCGGTGACGATCACCCGGTCCACCGGATGCACTTGCAGCCCCGGCCGACCCGCCTCACAATGACGTTTCCGACCGCCGCCAATGGTACCCAGCCATCCTCATCGGACACGGTTTTCCTCGTCGAATTCGAACGCCGCTCCGGCGCGGACTCACAGGCATGGCTCAGCTGATCACGCCGGCGTCACGTCATCCGACGAAATCCCTGAAATCAGCTTTGTCAATGCTTCATCGTAAGGACCGTACTTCCCGAGCCGATCAGCCAAACCGTAGATCTGACCGGCTTCGTCGATCGCGAGGAACAGACGCCCGTCACCGAATTCGCCGACCGGAAACAGCGATTTTCCGATCTCCGTTCCCCAGTCGATGAACCGGTCCCCTTCGCCGGAGGCCAACAGGGGATCGAGTTCGAACGGTTCTCTGGCACACGACACGCCGGGACCGCGAACACCGATTCTCAACCCACCGAAAGACGCAAGGAACGCCTCGGCGGCGGCATGCATGCGGAGCCCCTCCTCCGCCAGGTCGGCACGCCAGCCATCGACATCGACCTGCCGGTCGGCGCGCCATCCCGCCGCTGTGAGGACGTCCAGCACGCCTGGTGAGAACTCGGTCACCCTGTTTCCTCCCGCTGGTCAGGAAAGTCAAGTCGTACTCCTCCACCAGAGGAACGCAACTCGGACACGGCCAACGGCCGCGGATCGGGAGTGTCTCGCAGCGTGCTTACTCGCGACCGTTGGTGCTCACTGCTGAGAGCCTCCGGCGCTCACCGGCCGGTCAGCGAGAGCTCCGGCCGTTGCAGGTCGAGGAGGTCTGGATCGTCCTTGATCAGCTCGTCCTCGAACGCCCGCCAGCCGTTGGTGCTCACGAACGCGGCTTCACGCCGGGAAACCGGTACCAACCAGACGATCGCCGCGCGGTGTCCGTCGTCAAGGTCCACTCCGGTAAAGCCGTCGTCGTAATAGACCGGAGACGCGGCGTACCAGGCTTCCATCCGGCTCCCCGGCACCAGCGGTCCCCGAGGGCCGATCACGTCGCCGCGCAGAACCGCCCGACCCGATGCCACGACCTCCTCGGCGACCTGTCCGAGTAGGCCGGGCAGGAAATCCGTCCCCGGTCCGCCTCGCTCACCGGCCATGAGTTCCAATCGCAGCTTGCGCCCCGAGCTCGGTGATACCAGGTCGTGTTTGCTCAGCCCGATCGTCGAGAATGACTGAACCCCGTTCAGTGCTCCTTCAGCGAACGCAGCGACACGGAACGGCCACGGCCGCCCGTCCGCGTCCTTGGACCAGCCACCGGTGATGCGGCCCAGACGCGCCTCCAAATGCTCGATCAGTCCCATACCTCATCCACCGAATCTCGAGTCGTCATTACCGCCACCCCGGTTGCACGGTTGACACTCGAGGCTCGTTCCCACCTGGTAGTCGTCCTGTACCTCCGCACGCGTCACATCCGGACTGAATCGGCGGTTGCTCCAGGAAGGATTGTGGCTGACGTCCCAGTCCCGGACCACTCCGGGGGTCCGTGGCGGCACCATGACCTCGCCGGCACAGTTCGGGCCACCGGTGGGACACATCCGGCCACCGGCGGGCCCCTCCGCGGCATTCTCCCACGCAGCATCCTCAGTGGCCGCACGGAATCCGCCGCGGCTGGTGACCAGACCGGGGGCGTTGGTGCCCCGGAGCATTCCGTCGCTGTGCACCTCTCCAGGCGCAGGCCCGTCCGGATTCGCCACGAACCGGCCGTCCGGACCTCGTAGCCGGTCGCCGGAGCCGCAGTTGTGTACCAGGAGCGGGACGTCGGCAGCAAACACGTAGTACGCGTGCAGCTCGTCGATCGTCAGGTCGTAGGTGGTCTCCGTCGAGTGGTACGGCGTCACGTCCTCGACCGTCGCTTCGCCGCCGTCCGCGGTCTGCAGGTGATCGCCCACCCGCAAGTTCACCGCTTCGACGAACTCACCGCGCGTGACGTCGTAGAACGGGTGGTGGTACGTCGTGGTCACGGTCGCCGGGGCCGCCGACGCCGTGGCCGCGCCCCCGTCACCGCGGCCGCGGCCACAGCCAGACCCGCCACCGCACGGCCGACCGCGCGGCGGATCCGGTTCGGCTTGATCTTCAGGTCGACGAAATCGTGGTCGGTCTCAGTGACGATCACCCGGTCCACCGGATGCGCCGCCAGACCGGCCTTGCCCGGCTGCGAGTTCGCAACCCGGTCCCCCACCTGCAGCGAGGAAATCGGCTTGGCCGAACCGTCCGCCAGCAGCACCTTCGTGCCGGGGAGGAAACTGTGGCACTGCGCCGGCGCCTCCGCCGAACTGCGCCCCCGCGCCCGCAGACCACCCAGCGCCCCGAACGCCGCGCCACCCACGCCGCCGGCGTACCGTGAAACCTACGGAATCGCCAACACCGATGCCGCCTCCCCGCTCGGCCTGCGACCCGCGGGCCATGGCGTCAGAGCCTCGGCCTGGGACCAGATCACCACCCAATGGAGGCAGCTAATGACCGCACCAGACCGGCAAGACGTCGCATCGGATGCGATGCTCGGCGTCGAGTCCCGCCGCGACACCCTCGACGCTCGGCGCGACGAATTCACCAGTGGTGTCGCCGCCCGCACCCAGCAACGGCGTGGATCAGAGCTGGGCGCTCACCACACGACCGATCGGGTCGGCGGACCGGCTGTGGCCAGATGGTTCCGTGCACGTCATCGCGCTGTCAAAGATCCAGGCGAGCTTGAGTTCGCCTAAGACATCGGACACCCTGCCGCCGTGGGCTGGATCATCCAATGAGAGACGAACGACGCTGCCGGCGCCACCACGTGGCTGCTCAATCCCGGCTGATCCCGAAGCCGGCGACCACGCCCTGTGCCAAGATGTCGGCATGTTGCGCGACCTCCATCTCGTGGGCGATCCGGCGGCCGACAAGCATCGAACACGCGTTGGCGTAAACAAGAGTCAACACAGAGCAACCAGCCAGATCCACGGAAGCGGTCGACAACCACAATGAGCGATTCCCTCAAAGTCCCCGAGCGTCAGGTACGAGCACTGTTCAACGAACACTCCGTAATCTGTTATCAAGCCTATTCGCCTGGGATTGCCACACCGGCCGTATCCGCAGGGACTTTTGTACCGCCGTTCAAAACGACTCGAATGACATGGATAAAACCTTCCTTTCTTTGGATGATGCACCGATCCGGCTGGGCAACAAAGACCGGACAAGAACGTATACTCGCCGTTCAAATCAGCCGCGAGGGGTTCGAATGGGCCTTGACTCACTCGAGTCTCACCAGCTATGAACCAGCAACTTACGCAAGTCACGCAGCCTGGGCCGAACATAAGCGCACCAGTCCTGTTCGAATCCAGTGGGATCCCGAACGAAACCTTCTGATGGAACCTCTACCATGGCGAACCATCCAGATTGGATTATCCGGCGACGCAGTCGAACGCTACATCGACGATTGGATCAGGAATATTGTCGACATAACCCCGACTGTGCAGCAAATTCACAAGCTTGTCGTAACGGGCGAACACCTGCACGCCAAGGCTCTGCTTCCAGAGGAAAACCCTTATGATCTCCCATTCGGCTTGCGTCGTGTCATCGGGGCCACCTAAACGCCGGTCCGACAGGCACGACTGGTTTATGCTCAAGCCCTTCACCGGCGCTCGAGCTGCCTCCTCGCCTCCTTCTGCAGGACCTCACTGTCCGACCCGAGCAACCGCACCAGACTCGCCTCAGCCTCATTACCAGGCGTATTTCCGAGCGCCCAGATCGCCTTTACGGCAAGGGCTCGATTTTCGTCGAACTCGAGGTACTTCGGGATCCATTGAGTTGCTCGATACAGGACGTCAACCGCTTCCGGCGCCCGCATCTCGGCAAGAGCTGTTATCACGTCCTCATGTTTGCGATGCCAATCCGCCGCAGACAACTGACGGAGCAGTTCAAGATGATCCACCGTGAAATCCACACCAAACGCCCTGCAGGCAATGAAGGCCATTTCGACATCTGTCCCGTCTTGCCGCCGCACAGCATCGCGCAGTAGGTCAAGGGCCAAGACACGTCCGTCAGAAGCTCCGAAGTGACGGACAACCTCCTCAGGCGAGCCCCTGCGACCCCGTCCAGGGAGAACAACCAACGACTTGATCAATTCCCGCTCCTGGGGCGTCATCGTCGGACCACTTCATGGCCGATAATGCTTTCGTTGAAAATGTCAAGCGCCGGCCCGCGACCGAGCCCCACATTTATCTGATCACCTTCACCCTTGAAGAAGGCAGAGGTGCGATTCCAGCCGGCTGACACTTCCGGCATGTCAGGGTAAGCCTCCTGCGCCATACTTGACGTATCCCGCACACCGATCTCTTCCAGCCGCGCCGTCGTTCCTGGACGAAGTGTAAACCTCACCAGAGTTCCTTCGTAATTCTCCGAAAAACCTCGAGTAGGTGACGTGAAGGTCTCACCCGTAGCAGGGACGCGGCCCGTGGCCTCGAACTCTGCATGGTGTTCGTTGCTCATGGAGCGATAGTAGGTCTCTCCGCAGTTGTGGACCAAGATCGGAGTACTGCCCGCCAGCACGTAATACGTGTGGAGCTCGTCGATCGTCAGGTCGTAGGTGACCTCCGTCGAATGGTACGGCGTCACCTCCTCGACCGTCGCTTCGCCGCCGTCCGCGGTCTGCAGGTGATCGCCCACCCGCAAGTTCACTGCCTCGACGAACGTCTCCTGCGTCACGTCGTAGAACGGGTGGTGATAAGTCGTCGTCAACGTCGCCGGTGTGGCCGAAGCCGTGGCCGCACCGCCTGTTGTCACGGCCGCGGCCACGGCGAGTCCCGCCACGACCTGGCCGAAAGCACGACGAACCCGGCTCGGTTTCACCTTCAGATCGACGAAGTCGTGGTCGGTCTCGGTGACGATCACCCGGTCCACCGGATGCGCCGCCAGACCGGCCTTGCCCGGCTGCGAGTTCGCAACCCGGTCCCCCACCTGCAGCGAGGAGATCGGCTTGGCCGAACCGTCCGCCAGCAGCACCTTCGTGCCGGGGAGGAAACTGTGGCACTGCGCCGGCGCCTCCGCCGAACTGCGCCCCCGCGCCCGCAGACCACCCAGCGCCCCGAACGCCGCGCCACCCACGCCGCCGGCGATCGCGCCCGTCTTCGCCGCCGACAACGCCCCACCCACCGAACAGCTCCGGCCGCAGTTCATGCCGTACCCGGCCAGGGCCGTCACGCCGCCGCTGACCGCTCCCGAACCCGCGCCGATCAGGCCCTGGGTCGCCACCTGCGGCAGGACCCCGTCCAGCGCGTCCGCCACCAGCTTGCCGCCCAGCGGGCCCGCCAGCCCGGCCCCCAGCGCACCACCCAAGGCGCCGAGCCCGACCGCCTCCACCGCGCCACCCACCGAGCAGTTGTGCGCCTTCGAACAATCCATCCCGTAGGACACCGCGCCACCCACCGCGCCACCGAGCGCCGCGCAGCCCACCACCGCCGTCCCGGCCGTCAAAGCCGTGCAAGCCGCGCCGACCAGGACGCCCGCCGCGATGCCCGCGATCGTCGACGCGTGGTCTTTCACGAACGTCGCCACATGCGACGCCGCCGACGCCGCCGCATGCCCCACCGCGGTCGCCGCCGTCGCCACCGCGTGGCCGACCGTCTTCGCCGCCGAGGCCACCGCGTGACCGACTGCCTTTGCCGCGTGGACCACGGCGTGCGCCGCCGTTTTCACCGCTTTCGCCACCGCGTGGTACGCGGTTTTCACCACGTGCACGGCCGCGTGGTAGACCTTCTTCACGACCCGGACCACGTGGTGGTAGACGTTGCGGACCACCCGCGCCGCCGCGTGGTAGGCGTCGCGCACCACGTGGTAGCTCGCCACCGCCACGTGCACGATCGGCTGCACCACATACGTGTTCACGAAATGCGCCGCCGGCTGGATCACCTGGTGGTAGACGAACGACGCCGCCGGCGCCACCACGTGGTTGCTGACGAACGACCACGCGTCACTGAACCAGCCGTGCCCCGACGGGTCCGTGCCCGTCATCGGGTTGTCGTCGACGTAGGCGAACTTGTTCGCCTCCATCGGGTTCGGCACCGGGCTGTTCGACACCGTGTCGCGGTTCGTGAACTGCCCGACCGCCGGGTTGTACCAGCGGGCCGCCATGTTGACGTTCCCCGTCGAGCTGTCCGTCCAGCCCGACTGGTATCCCAGCTGCCCCTTCACGTTCGCCGAGGCGAGCACGTTGCCGAACGGGTCGTAGGACGTCGAACCGGCCAGCGCTGACCCGGTCGCGGTGAACGTCCCGACGACGTCGGTGTGCTGGTCGACGAACGCGAACGCCCCGGTACCGCCGGAGGCGACGCCGACCAGGCCCCCGCCGGGATCGCGGCTGTAGGTCGACGTGCCGTCCGAGGCGATCGTGTTGCCCAGGCCCGAAAACGAGAACGTCGTGGCCGCGCCGGACGCGATGGTCGTGTCGGTCAGGTTCCGGCCCAGCGCGTCGTAGCCGAACGCCTGGGTCCCCTGGACGGCCATCTGCCCGAACGCGTCCGAAGAGGACACCAGCGTGCCGGTCGAGGACGCCCGTTCCCGCAGTGTCCCCCGCGCGCTGTAGCTGTAGGTGTTCGAGCCGTCGGACGTCAGCTCGTCACGCGCGTCGTAGGTGTAGGTCGACGAGCCCACCTGCGTGCGGTTGCCGGCCGCGTCGTAGCCGTAGGCCACCGTGCTGGTGCCGTTGTTCCACGACGCGAGCCGGTCGGCCAGGTCGTAGGTGTAGGTGTTGGCCGCCGACCCGGCGAAACCCGCGGTCGTCTTCGACGTGAGGTTGCCGTTGGCGTCGTAGCCGTAGCCGACCGACGCGATCGCCGCTCCCCCGGCCGTCTTCAGCGCGTCGCTCGTCAGCCGGTGCAGCCCGTCGTAGCCGTACGTCCGCGTGTTCCCGGTGCCGTACTGGATGCCGCTGACCTGGTTGAGCGCGTTGTAGCTCAACGTCTGCGTGCCGCCGGTGGCCGCGTCGGTGATGCTCGAGAGCCGGTCGGCGCCGTCGTAGCCGTACGACGTCGTGCCCGCCGCGTCCGTCCGCGAGCTCATCAGCCCGTCGGTGGTGTAGGCGAACGACGACGATCCCGCCGAGCCGGTCGCCGTGAGCAGCGACCCGCGGTCGTTGTAGGTGAAGGTCTCGCTGGACGCCGCCTGGTGGTCGGAGTGCCCGGTCACCCCGGCCTCGGTGGTGGCGGCCGAGGTCATCCGGCCGCCCGGGTCGTAGCCGAACGTCCGGGTCGCGGTCGCCGCGTCGGCGCCGCCGCCGGTCTGGCTGACGAGGTTCCCATCGTCGTCGTAGCCCGCCGACACGGTCACCCCGCCCGGCTGCGTCTGCGTGACCGGACGCCCCGCCGCGTCGTACACCGAGGTGAAGGTCCGGTCGGCGTCGGAGGTGTAGGCGGCCGTGGCCGGCTCGACCAGCGCCTCGGGCAGGTTCCAGGAGTTGTAGCGCGTGATCGTCGGGTTGCCGCGGCCGTCGGTGAACCGGGTCCGGTTGCCCGCCGCGTCGTAGCCGAACGTCGTGGTGATCGACGAGGTCGCCGAGACGGGCTGGATCTCGCTCGCCAGGCGGTTCGCCGCGTCGTAGGTGAACGTCCGCGCGGTGCCGCGTCCGTCCACACTGGACGTCAGCCGGCCGCCGGCGTCGTAGCCCGCCGACGTCTGCTGCAGCACCGCCCCGGTCGCGTCCTTCCGGGTGACCTGCACCGGCCGGCTCGACTGGTCGTAGGCCGTCACCGTCGAGGTGTTGTCGGCGGCGGTGACCGACGCCTTCTCCCCTAGGTAGCTGTAGCCGTAGCGGGTGGTGTTCCCGGCGGCGTCGGTGACCGAGGTGGTCTCGCCGAGCGCGTTGTAGCCGTAGGACGTCGTCGCGCCGTTGGGTGTCTTGGTCGACGCCAGGTTCGCGCCGCCCGGGTTGGTCGCCGAGGCCGCGTAGGAGTTCGTCGTGGTCGCGGTCAGCGTGGAGGGATAGCGCTCGAACACCGTCGAGGTCAGTGGCCGGGACAGGAAGTCGTAGGTCGCCTCGGTGCGGGCACCGTTCGCGTCGACCACCGAGAGCCGGTCGCCGTTGGTGTCGAACGTCGACACGGCCTGGGCGCCGGACGGCTTGGTCATCCGCGCCAGGTCGCCGAGCTGGTCGTAGTCCAGCTTCGTGACGTGGCCGAGCGGGTCCTTTTCGGACCGGACCTGGCCGATCTTGTCGTAAATCCGCACGGTGGTCGCGGTGATCGGCGATCCGCCACCCGGCGGGGTGTAGCCCGGGTTGGTGACCGAGACCGGTTGGCCCGCCGCGTCGTAGACGGTGGTGATCTGGTTGCCGTCCGGGTCGACGGCTTCGACCGGTTCTCCGAACGTGTTGTAGCCGGTCGTGGTGACCGGGTGGACCGCCGTCGCCGGGCCGCCGTTCGTCTCGGTGTTCACCGTCGGCGCGGTGGTCACCGCCGGGTTCCCGGCCTCGTCGTTGGCGTAGGTCGTGACGTTGCCGTTCGCGTCGGTCATCGACGTCGGCAGCCCGCGCTGGTCGACCGTCCACGTCGTCGTCTCGGCCGCCGAAGACGCGACGGTGCCGCCGCCCCGGCCGCCGGTGTAGACGGTCGAGACTTCGGCCGCGGACAACGCGCGGGAGTAGGCCTGGACGCTTTCGACCTGGCCGGTGGCGTAGTTGCCGTTCGCGCCGAGGTACCAGCCGTGCCCGATGACCAGCGGGCCGTTGCTCGCCATCGGCGTCGGGTCGGTGGTGCTCCCCGCCTGTGCTCCGTTGACGTAGAGCCGCATCGCTCCGGTACCCGGGTCGTACACGCCGGCCAGGTGGGTCCAGACCCCGGCCTGCGCGTCGGCCGAGGATTCCGCGCGGTACGCGGTGGCGTTCGACGCGTCGGTACCGAACCGGGAGAACGACCACTTGTGGTCGCTGCCGTTGTACTCGAGGTAGAGGCCGCTCATCACGGCGCCCTTCTGGACCACGAACGTCTGAAACGCCGAGCCGAGCGTGGCCGGCTTGACCCAGGCGGACACCGTGTAGGCGGCCGCGGTGTTGAGCACCGGGCCGTTGGTGGCGATCTGCGAGCCGGTGCCGTCGAGGGTCGCGGCACCGCCGGACCACGTCACCGCGGACGCCGCGGCCGTGTTGCCGGTCCCGGAGGAGTCGGTGACCGTGGTGCCGGAGGTCTGGTTCAGCTTCCACCAGCCGACCGGGTGCCCGGCGCCGTCCGCGGCGACCGACCGGGACGTGAGCACGCCCATCGGGTCGTAGGACGTGCTGACCGTGCGGCTGCGGCCGGACGGGTCCGACTGCGTGCTCGTGGCGACCTTGTCGTCGGGGGTGTAGGACACCGACGTCGTGCGCGCCGCGCCGCCGGGGTCGTCGACGGTCTGCGCGACCCGGCCGGCGGCGTCCACAGTGGACGTCGAGGTGTTCGCGCCGTTCCCGGTGACCGTGCCGACGAGGTTGCCGGCCGCGTCGTAGGTGTCGGACTCGGCGACGAAGGACTGCTGACCGGTGGGGTCCTTGCGGGTGACGGTCGCGGTGAGCCCGTTGTCGGTGTAGGTGTAGGCGGTGATGTTGCCCATCGAGTCGGTTTCGGACGCCAGGCGCCCGGCCGGGTCGTAGGCGTTGGACTTCTGGGTCAGGAACGTCGCCGGCTGGGGGTCGGCGGGATTGCCGGTGTACCAGAGCCCCTGGGTGAGCAGCCGGCCTTCGCCGTCGTAGGTCCAGTCCGTCTCGGTGCCGTTCGGGTCGGTTTCGCTCTTCTTGTTGCCGTAGACGTCGTAGGTGTAGGTGGTGACGTTGCCGTTCGCGTCCGTGGTGGACGCGACCTGGTCCTTGTCGTTGTAGGCCGAGCTGGTGGTGCGGGCGGCGTCACCGCCGGTGCCGTCGGAGACGGTCTGGGAGGTGAGGCTGCCGTCGGCGTTGTAGACGCTGGTGGTGACGGCGGTGTGGATCGCGCCGGTCACCCGGTCGGTTACCGCCGGGTCGGTCTGCGAGACGACCTGGTCGCTGCTGTCGTAGGCGTAGGAGGTGACCAGGCCCGCCGGGAAGCTGTCGGAGACCGCGGTCTTCGTCAGCACGCGGCCGAGCGGGTCGTAGGTGAACCGGGTGAGCAGCCCGTCGGCGTTCGTGGTGCTGTCGACGTCACCGTTGTGCCGGTAGGAGATCCGGTTGACCGCGCCGCCGGGCGAGGTGGTCTTCACCGGCAGCCCGGCGGGCACGTTGCCGGTGTCGGCCGCGGGGAACGCCGCGGTGCCGTCGCTGTAGGTGATGGTCGTGGTGCGCCCGTTCGGGAATCCCGGGACCGGTGGTGTGGTCACCGAGGTGCGGTTGCCCGCGGTGTCGTAGCCGAACGACGTCAGGTACGCGGGGTCGGTCGCGCCCGCCGAGCGGCCGTCGCGCGAGGTCAGCATCAGGTCGTTGCGCGCGTCGGCCGTCGTCAGCTGCGCGGTGGTGTCGTCCGGGAAGTACGTCGAGTACGAGGTCGAGCACTTCTCGGCGGCTTGGTTCTGGCAGGTGGTTTGCGAGACCGTGTTGCCGCGGACGTCGTGGCCGACGGTGACCACGTTGCCGTTGGGGTCGGTGCTGGTGTGCAGGAACCCGGACGTGTCGTAGCCGTAGGTGGTCCGCTTGCCGCCTGTGTCCGTTTCGGACACCTTGTGGTTCCCGGCGGCCGGGTCGTACTGCTGCGTCGATGTCCTGCCCGCGGGGTCGGTGATCGTCGCGGTCGCGAGCGGGGCGAGCCCCTTCGAATTGCCCGCGGCGAGGAAGTGCTGGGCGACCTCGGCGGCGCTGAGCGACGAGTGGTAGAACGCGACCTCGCCGATCGAGCCGCCGAAGTAGTTCCAGGTGTTCCCCGAGGGTGCCGCCGGCCACCCGTTGGAGTTGTAGACCCCGGCGCCGACGAAGTTCAGCGGGTCGCTGTTGAAGATCTGCGCGGACAACGTGCCGACCTGCAGGCCGTCGAGGTAGAGCACCTGGCTGGTGTTCGCGCCGCTGAGCACGACGTGGTGCCACTTGCCGTCGTTGACCTTGCCCGGCGAAGCCATGCCCGCGACGGAGTTGTCCCAGAAGTGGCCGTGCAGCTTGCCGTCGGTGCCGACGTACAGCACCGGCATCGCACCACCCGACGGGTTCGCCGCGCCGAGCGCCGAGGACCCGGTCGAGAACAGCGTGCCGGCGGCGGTGGACGTCGTCGAGAACCACAGCTCGACCGACGCGGTCGTCGACGCGCTCACCAGGTGATCGGGCAGGGTGACCCCGGCGACCGTGCCGGGGAACTTCGCGGCGGTCGAGTCGGTGAAGGGCCCGGCCACGCCGAGCGTCGCGTTCGTGTAGGCGGACGGGCGATAGTTGACCTCACCCGCGGGCGAGGCGGTGCCGGGTGCGTCGGCGAAGCGCTGGTACAGCTCGGGTTGCGAACCGAGCACGGCACCGCGGTAGACCTGGCTCGAGCCCGTGGCGGTCAGCGGCGCGTACTTCCAGGTGCCGCCGTTCTCGTCACCGATCTGGGTGACCGCCTGGGAAACCGGGTCGTAGGAGACGGTCGTGTGCACCGCGCCGGACGGGCGGGTGATCGAGGTGAGCAGGCTCGCCTGCTGCTTGCCTGCCTGGTACAGCGGCATTTCCTGGACGCCGGGCACGGACTTGTCCCAGATGCCGACGTCGGCGATCTGGCCGTTGAAGAACGTGGCGGTGCCGGGCTTGCCCTGGTTGACCTCGTCGGGCCACTGGTTGCCGAGGAAACCCGCGCCGATGAAACGGTTCTGCGGGCCCATCGGCATGATCGGCGCGACCTGCGCGCCGACGAACTGGCCGTCGAGGTACATGCCCTGACTGGTCGAGGAGTGCGTGAAGACGACGTGGTGCCACGCGTTGTCGTTGACCGGGTTGGCCGTGGTGATCGTCTTGTCCGTGGCACCGGTCCAGTACTCGCCGACCAGCTTCCCGTCGTTGCCGACGTAGAGCGCGGGCGTGTACTGCGACGCCGGGCTCGTCGCCTCCGTCAGCGGCATGGTGCTGTAGGAGAACAGGACGCCGTTGGTGGCAGCGGTCTTGAACCACATCGACACCGACATCGTGTTCGGCGCGGCCGCGTCGGCGCGCGGCAGCTGCACGTACGACGACGTGCCGTTGAACCCGGCCGCCGTCGCCGCGGACCCGGCCAGCGGGCCGACCTGGCCGAGCGTGACGTCGTGGTATGTGGCGGCGTCGGTGCCTTCGTTGGTGAGCACCGCGCTCGCCGCGGTCGTCCCGCTCGTCTCGGCCAGCGGCCAGAACGAGTGCGGGCCGAGGTCGAGCACGCTCGTGCGGTACGGCGAGCCCGCCGTGTAGCCGTAGCGGGTGCAGCCGGTCGTCGTGCCCGGCGGGCAGACGGCGGTGAGCTGGTCGCCGGTGTAGCTGTAGGTCCAGGTCAGCGGCGCGCCCGGGGTGAGGTCGTCGGTCGAGACCGAGGCGACGTGCGGGCTCGTCGCACCCGCCGGCGTGGTCCAGGTCAAGTGCAGGGCCCGGCCGGACACCGCTGAGGTCAGGGTCGCGGGATGCCCGCCCGACACGGTGAGATTCACGGCGCGGCCGTTGGCGTCCGCGATCGACGACAACTGGTAGACACCCGAGCCGAGCGCCTGGGTGAAGGTGTAGACGGTGTCGTTCTTGTCGGTGAGGCTGTACCCGCCGGTGATCGCCTTGAAGGTGGCGAACCGCCCGGACGGCGGCGAGAACGTCCCGTCGGCGTTCTTCCCGTAGCCCACTTCGGAGCCGTCCGGATAGGTCACGAGCACGCTCACGACCGCGCCGGAGCCGTCGAAGTCGTACTGCTCGGCCGCGCGCGCGTCGACCACGCTCGACCAGCCCGCGCCGAAAGCCCCGCTCGTGCGGGGATCGCGGGAGTTGTAGTCGCGCACCACCGACAATGCGGGGCCGACGCCGCGTACTTCCGCGTCGGTGGCCGAGGTCGTGTAGTTGCCGATGCTCGGCTCGACGCCGTGCACACCGGTGTTCTGCGACAGCGACGACGTCACCAGCGGCTGGTCGACCTGCACGGTGAGCGGGTTCCACGGCGGGTCGGCCGAGTAGGACGAACCGTCGTAGGCCTGCACCGCCCAGTAATAGGTCTGGTTGTACTTGAGCTTCCCGGCGGGCACCCGCCAGGTGCCTTCGTTGACCAGGCCGGAGTCGGCGATGGTCGTGCCCGCCGCGTCGGCGACCTGGTAGCGGTACTTCAGTGCGCCCGGCCCGGCGTCGATGTCGTGGGCGGTCGCGAACAGGAACGGCACCAGGCTCGTCGTCGTCCCGCCGGCCCCGGGAAAGGCCGAGTCGACCACCGGTGGCACGTTGCCGCTCGTGGTCAGCGACAGCACCGGCTGGTAGCCGGCGTTCATCAGCCAGGAGTCGAACTGCTTCCAGTGCAGGGTGTCGTTGGTCGCCGCGTACACGGCGAGGCCGTAGTCGGAGGCGGATCCGTTGGCCCAGCCGGTGAACGTGGCCGTCGACAGCGGGACGCTCACCCAGTCGCCAACGGTCCGGTCGGCCGCGCGGTTGGCGCACGCGTTCGGCACCGACGGGGTGGCGTTGCCGATGCTCGCGCCGAAGGACGGGCCTGGGTAGGCCGTCACGCCGGACGGCGTCCACGCCTGCGTCACCGGGGCGACGTCGAAGCGCTCGGCGAGGCACGTCGAAGCCCAGGTGTCGTACAGCTTCAACGTCGCGGAGCTCACCGTGACCTGCGAGCCGTCGAGGTCCTTCGGGAACTGGAGGAACGTGTTCGCCGAGTCCGCGCCGGAGTTGTAGGACCCGATCTTGACGGTCTTCTCCATCGAGTGGTCACCGGGCGCGCCGATCTCGGCGTACGTCGAAGCCGGCGTGTCGGTGAAGGTCGGGTCGACGGTCACCGGGAACACCCGGGCCGGATCGGCCAGCCACTTCGGGTCCAGCGTCACCTTCAGTGCCGGCTTCCCGGAAACCTGGGTCAGCTCGTAGCCGACCGCGTAGGTGGTGGCGGGGACGCCGGAGACCGGGTCGACCTTCGCGTCGAAGGCGTAACCGCGTGGGACGCGCTGCCGGATCGCGCCCGCGCCGTCCAGGAGACTCACCGAACCGTCAGTCTCGAGCCGCGGGGACAGGCCGGTCAGCGCCAGCGGGAACGTCCAGGAGTTCGGCGCCGTCGCGGAATGCAGGACGAGCGACTCCTTCAGCCCGGTGGGGGTGGGTTCGAGCGCGACGTCGGTGCCCGTGAGCGCGCCGGCGTAAGTCGCGGCGTGCCCGTCGACGCGGGGCGTGACCGCGCGAGCGCCCTGCAGCCCATAGGAAACCGTGTGTCCACTGTCGACGGTCAGGGTGGCGAGCGCGGGGTCGGCCGCGGTGCCGGCGAAGTCGACGCCGAGGGAGTTGGCGGTCTCGTGCCAGCGGCCGTCCGGCCCGGCGTGCACCGTGGTGTCGATCGGCCGCCAGCCCCACGGGCCGTCGGCGAAGTTGACCGGTCCGCGGGTGTAGTCGCGGGTGACCGAGCCGTCGGCGTTGGCGAAGTAGTTCATGGTGGCGCTCGACTTCGCCGCGTCGCGCCGGCTCGTCGCGGCGTCGAAGCCCCGCGACGCCACGCCGCTCGGCCCCGGCGTCACTTTCCGGCCGTGGCCGCGGTCCTCCGGCAGCTCACCGGGCGCGGTGCCGGGCGCGTTCCCCGCGCCGCCGCGCGCGCGGGTCGACGCGGTGCTCGCGTCGTGCCCCTTGCCGTCGGCCGTTCCCGCGGCCTGCACGGGTGCCGCGCCCCAGTGCGGGGAACCGGAGAACAGCGACCCCAGCCATGAACCCAGTTCCGCGAGCGGCAGGTGCCCCGGGGCCAGCTGGGCCGCGTCGGCCTGGCCGCTGCCCAGGGAAAGCCCCAGTCCCAAAAGTATGGAGGCAGCACAAACTCTCGCGGCGCGACGACGCACGGGTCCCCCTCGATGTCCATCCCCGACGAACGGCGAGGAAGTTCACCACACCGGCGACCGTCCGGAAAAGACTGCAAATCGCCGAATTCTGAGAGCAAGGACACCGGTAACGAAACGAAAAGCCCGCCAAACAGGACGAACGCGGACCAATCCTCAGTGCCCGGCCGCGTGCGCGGCCTGCCGGACCGTCGCGGCGACGTCGTCGCGGACGTGCTCGCTCACCCGCACGGGGGAGACATTCGCCGACGTGGCCCCGGATCCGCCGACGGTGACGAACCGGATGGCTGAGTGCGCGGGCGCTTGCGCGGCCACCACGGTGGTACCCGGCTCCCCCACTGTGACGACCACGTCGCAACGGCGCTGGACCAACGAGTTCACGTACGGCAAGTAGTTCGCCTCGGTGGCCGGACCGGTCGCCGCCAGGTAGGAGACCTTCACACCGGTGTCGCCGGACGCGTCCTGCAGGCCGGTCCAGACCGGCCCGGCTCCGGGGCTCGCCAGACCCTGTTCCCCGGTGAGCAGACAGGCCGAGAAGTCGGCGTAGACCCGCGCCCGGGCGGGCGGCAGGCCATCGCCCCCGCCCGACGGCCACCGGATCGCCACCGCCACCCCGCCGACGACGACGATCCCCACCGCCGTCGCGACCACCCACCCACGCCGCACGTGACCCCCTCGATCCCGCGCCCGGCTCCGGGCGCAGCCGGTAGTCTGCCCGCCGCTCCGGCCGCGGGAAAGGCCACGACGGAAATGTCCCGCACCGCGCTCAACCGCCACAACGAGATGAACGTACGAAACCGGCGCATCGGGGACAAGCCGGGCACCACCGGCAGTCGCCGACCCGTTTCGCCGACGAGGAAAATGTGACTTCCGCCGGATTTTCCGCCGCCGGACGCATTTTCCGCATCAGCCGCGGTAACGCTTTCCGATGCCGGTCGATAGCGGGGTGAGCGAACACAGGTGGAGGTTGCGGTGGGTTGGGTTCGAGGCGCGGTGGCCGCGGGTGCGGTCGCCGTCTTGGTCGGCGGCGTGCTGACCGGAACAGCGGCGGCGAGCGGGTCGGCGGCGCCGGGTGGTGCGCGGCGTTCCGCGAGCGCGCCGGCGCATCCGGATTCCGACTACCTGGGCTCCACCGTCGGTGCGCGCACGGCCACGGCACCGAAAGCCGCGGCGGGCGCGACGGCGGCCTCGGGCGTGACGACCCCGGGCATGGACGTGTCCCACTTCCAGGGCACGGTCGACTGGGGTTCCGCCGCGGGCCAGGGCGCGAAGTTCGCGTACATGAAGGCCACCGAGAGCACGACCTACACCGACCCGCAGTTCGCCGCCAACTTCGCCGGCTCGGCGAACGCCGGGCTGCTGCGCGGGGCGTACCACTTCGGGCTGCCGGACACCTCCTCGGGCGCGGCGCAGGCGCAGTTCTTCCTGAGCCACGGCGGCGGCTGGGTCGCCGACGGCAAGACGCTGCCGCCGGTGCTGGACATCGAGTACAACCCGTACAGCACACAGGACTGGGCCGGCTGGTGCTACAACCTGACCCCGGCGCAGGTCTCCGCGTGGATCTCCGACTTCGTCACCACGGTCCACGACCGCACGAACCGGTGGCCGGTCATCTACACCACCAACGGCTGGTGGACCAACTGCACCGCGAACGACCCGGGCTTCGCCAACGATCCACTGTGGATCGCGTCCACGGTCACCATGCCGGCAAGCTGGACGGACTACACGTTCGACCAGACCGCGTCGTCCGGCGCGTTCCCGGGTGACCAGGACGTGTTCAACGGCAGCGTGACCGATCTGCAGTCCTTCGCGACCGGCACCGGCGCCGACAAGATCACGCAGCACTACACCGACCTCGGCGGCGCGTCGTCGTACCTGGGCAATCCGTCCGGCGTCGAGTTCCCGGCCGCGGGCGGTTGGGCGCAGAACTACGAGCACGGCGTCATCGGCTACTTCCCGGCGACCGGCGCGTACGCGGTGCACGGCGCGATCTGGCAGCGCTACCAACAGCTCGGCGGCCCGGGCGGTCTGCTGGGCCTGCCGACGACGGACGAGTCCGGAACCACGGACGGCATCGGCCGGTTCAACCACTTCAACGGCGCCCAAGGCGCGTCCATTTACTGGACCTCCGCCACCGGCGCCCACTCCATCCACGGCCAGATCCGCCAGAAATGGGCCGCACTGGGCTGGGAGGCCGGACTCGGCTACCCGACAACGGACGAAGACGGCACACCCGACGGAGCCGGCCGCTTCAACCACTTCAACGGCGCCCAAGGCGCCTCCATCTACTGGACCTCCGCGACCGGCGCGCAGTCCATCCATGGCCAGATCCGCCAGAAGTGGGCCGCACTGGGCTGGGAGGCCGGACTCGGCTACCCGACAACGGACGAAGACGGCACACCCGACGGAGCCGGCCGCTTCAACCACTTCAACGGCGCCCAAGGCGCCTCCATCTACTGGACCTCCGCGACCGGCGCGCAGTCCATCCATGGCCAGATCCGCCAGAAGTGGGCCGCACTGGGCTGGGAGGCCGGACTCGGCTACCCGACAACGGACGAAGACGGCACACCCGACGGAGCCGGCCGCTTCTACCCCTTCAACGGGGCCAAAGGCGCCTCCATCTACTGGACCTCCGCGCCCGGCGCGCAGTCCATCCAAGGCCAGATCCGCCAGAAATGGGCCGCACTGGGCTGGGAGGCCGGACTCGGCTACCCGACCACGGACGAAGACGACACACCCGACGGAGCCGGCCGCTTCAACCACTTCAACGGCGCCCAAGGCGCCTCCATCTACTGGACCTCCGCGACCGGCGCGCAGTCCATCCACGGCGCGATCCGGCAGAAGTGGGCCTCGCTGGGCTGGGAGCGCAGCGGCCTGGCCTACCCGACCAGCGACGAGTTCGGCGTCACCGGCGGCCGGCGCAACAACTTCCAGCACGGGACGATCACCTGGGTCAACGCCAGCTCCACGACCCAGGTCACCTACAGCTGATCGGGGACTGCCGGGCCGGACTGCCCGGCCCGGCAGGGTGGCGAAGCCGTGCAGGACCCGGCCTCGGTACTCGTCGATGTCGGGTGACGGTCTGCCGCTCACGGGTTGGTCCCACACCACCAAGGGCGGCTTCTCTACGACGCGCTGTCCAGGGAAGGCGCCAGGACGTCTCGATCATGTCCCCTGAGGACGGTCAGCCGCGCCCTTGCCGGCCGTCCAGGGCCGCGCGGGGATGTCGAAGACGAGTTCGGGTCGCGGCCAGGTGATCTTCGGTGGCCGTGGCGGTACCACCCCGATCTGCCGAGCGCCGACTCGCTTGTAGAACCCGACGGCAGGCGGGTGGGAGACGACGCGCACCGCGGTCATGCCCCGGGCCGCGGCTTGATCGAGCATGTGCGCCACGAGCGCGGCGCCGACGCCGAGCCCTTGCGCGGTGTCGGCGACGAACAGCAAGTCCAGTTCCGGCGGCTGCGTGACCAGACCGTAGAAGCCGACGATCGTTTCGCCGGCCGTCGCCACGAAGGTGGGATGCCGCTCGAGGTAGGCGGGTGTCAGCCGGTAACCCTCCAAGATCGACGCGTATTCACCTTGATATGCCTGGGACTCGTGCATCAAGGCGGTCAGCGCGTCGACCTGGTGCGCTCCTGCTTCACCGATGCTGATCGTGCTCACAGACAGCAGCTTAGGCGGCGCCGGCGGGCCCCTCCGCGGCAGCACGACGAGCCCGACGGTCCGATCACGCCGCAGGAGCCGCACGTACGGGTTCCCGAGCGCCACCAGCGTCGGCTCGGCACCTTCGAACGCGGCCTCGATCCGGTCGAATCCGCACGACGCCGAGCTCACTGGGCCGGAGTCTTGTTCGCGACGGTGAAGACCAAGTTGAGCACGCCGACCGGGACGAAGATGAACGACCACCACTTCAGGCTTTTCAGACACGCTCCTCGCAACCATGTCTCGCTGCGGCTGTAGATGCCCGAACTGGTCGCAGCCCACGCCAGGACGAAGCCCAACGTGGCCAGATACTGCAGGATCGTCTGCGGTGCCCCGTCCAGCAGGACCGCCACTCCGGTCAGCACGATCGCCGAAACGAAGGCGGTCATCGCGAACCTGGTCGCCGCGACGACCCGCACCAGCCCTTCGGCGACGTCGGTGCGGGTGGAACCAGGCTCGACTTCGGCCTGACGGGCGTCGGCCGGCTCCTTCAGACGGGCCTGCCGGATTCGGCGCCACGCCGCCACGGCCGCGGCCGGCAGCTGCCGGAGAACCAGCAGCGGCGGGCGGGGATACCCCCGTTGGTAGAGCAATGTGGCACCGGCTGGTCGCAGTCTCAGCAAGCCCACGCCGCGTTCGGGTCGCTCGACGATCGCGTCGCCCCTGCCGAAGGTCTGCCATCGCTGAATCCCAGGGTTCACCGAATGGCCGAACCGGTAGTTCCGCCGTTGGTTGTGGTGCCGGCACCGGGACCACTCGCCCGGCACCCAGTTCCGGCACTCCCGGCCACGACTGGTTTTGGGATAGGCGCAGTGCACTACCCAGACCCGGCCGCGCAGGAACCAGATCACGACCGAGATCACCGCGACGTAGATCGGGAAGAGCAGGCCGATCCACAGCGGCCAGGGCAGATCCGATATCGACCCCAGCTGGTTCGACACCCACTGCAACGTCGACGGCAACAACGACAGATAGTCGTTCAACTCGCCCTCCCCGGCGACGCGCGACCACGACTGTCAACCATCTGTACTCGACCTGCGGCGTCCGGGGAATCCGCCGGCAGGAGACACTTACCTCGCCCACTCGCGCACACGACTCACCCAAGGTGATCAGTTTGGGGCGGCAGAGACCAGTGGGGTGAATCGCCGACCATGTGAGTGGATGACCTACCGACTACCGCCGCCGACCACCTCGCCCACTTCCGCCGTGGCCAAGCTGACCAGTCCCCACGCTGCCACCGGCGAGACCATGACGACAACCGCCACGGACGTTGTCGGTCCGGCGCCGGTCGGACACCACGTACCCGAGCCAACCGTGCGGGTTGACCCGGTCGTCGGCGGCCGAGCGCGTACATGACCTGACCTCGCTTACCCGTGCCGGTTTCCGCCGCTCCGTCAGCTCGGACAGGAAGATCTCTCCGGCCTGGGCTCCAGCACGGCCACGGTGTCCGCTCCGCCCCGCGCGACATCGCCGCAGCGGACCCGCTCGCGGTCCAGTTCGAGCACGGCCTCGGCGCGCTTCTGGACTGCCTCACCCGCGCGGGAACGCCGGAAATGTAACTTTCACCGCCGAGAGGTTCCCCGGGCGACTTTCATTGACAACTCTTCTCTCGGACAGCCAGGCTGGCGCGACTCATGTTAGCGATAACAATCGGCTCGCTGACGGGGATGCCGCACGACGGCGGGCGCTCCCCTGAAGCGGACCTGAACCCGGCTGGGAGAAGTTCGTCATGAGCAGAGGAAGCATCCGATCACTGATCGCCGCGGGGATCGCCGTGGTGACGGTTGTCGCCACTGTGGTGCTGGGTGGGACGCTGGCCCAGGCCGATGTCACCGGCGCGCTGCGCGGGGTCGGTTCGGGGCGGTGTCTCGATGTCCCCAATGCCAGCCAGACCGACGGTACCTCCCTGCAGATCTACGACTGCTGGAACGGTGCCGGCCAGCAGTGGACGTCGACCGGCAGTGGCCTGCTCACCGTGTTCGGCAGCAAGTGCCTGGACGTGCCCGGCAGCTCGACCACCGCCGGTACGCGGGTGCAGATCTGGACCTGCCACGGTGGAGCCAACCAGCAGTGGCGGGTGAACTCCGACGGCACCGTCGTCGGAGTTCAGTCCGGGCTCTGCCTCGACGTCACCGGTGGCGGTACGGCCAATGGGACCGCCGTGGGGCTCTGGACCTGCAACGGCGCCAGTAACCAGAAGTGGACGGGCCTTTCGACCACACCATCGACGACGACCACCACCACGCCCGGCGGGGGCACCGGCTGCTCCCTTCCCTCGACCTACCGCTGGTCGTCGACCGGTGTGCTGGCGACGCCGAAGAACGGGTGGGTCTCGCTCAAGGACTTCACCAACGTCGTCTACAACGGCAAGCACCTCGTCTACGCCTCGAACGTTTCGGGATCGTCGTACGGCTCGATGGCCTTCAGCCCCTTCACGAACTGGTCCGACATGGCTTCGGCCGGCCAGAACGGGATGAGCCAGGCCGCGGTCGCGCCCACGCTGTTCTACTTCGCGCCCAAGAACATCTGGGTGCTGGCCTACCAGTGGGGTGCCTGGCCCTTCATCTACCGGACGTCGAGTGATCCCACCAACCCCAACGGCTGGTCGTCGCCCCAGGCGCTGTTCACCGGCAGCATCTCCGGCTCCGGTACCGGTCCGATCGACCAGACCCTCATCGCCGACGGCTCGAACATGTACCTGTTCTTCGCCGGTGACAACGGCAAGATCTACCGGGCGAGCATGCCGATCGGGAACTTCCCGGGCAGTTTCGGCTCGAACTACACGACGATCATGAGCGACACGCAGGCCAACCTGTTCGAGGCCGTCCAGGTCTACAAGGTCCAGGGCCAGAACCAGTACCTGATGATCGTCGAGGCGATGGGCGCGAACGGCCGCTACTTCCGCTCCTTCACGGCCAGCAGCCTCAGTGGTTCGTGGACGCCGCAGGCCGCCAGCGAGAGCAACCCCTTCGCGGGCAAGGCGAACAGCGGCGCGAGCTGGACCAACGACATCAGCCACGGTGATCTGGTCCGCACCAACCCGGACCAGACCATGACCGTCGACCCCTGCAACCTCCAGCTCCTCTACCAAGGCAAGTCCCCCAACGCCAGTGGCCCCTACGACCAGCTGCCGTGGCGGCCGGGCGTGCTGACGCTGCAGCGCTAGCCGGTGAGACACGGAACCCCGGCCCGCGGGCCGGGGTTCCGTGTCTCGCCGGACGTTGATCGACCGGGTTCCCCGGACTAGGCTCGAATCACTCCGGTGATTCCGGCCGGCGCGAACCCGAGGGAGCTGCCGACGTGGTGGAGACGCACGACATCGTTCGCCCGCCCGCCGAGCTCAGTGCGGCGCTCGCGGCCATCGGCAGCGCGACCGCCAGCGGCGAACTCAGCCGCATGGGCATCCGCAGCGCCTTCATCCGCGGCCCGGTTTCGGTGACGCCCGGCGTGCGCGTGGCCGGTCCGGCGCTGACGCTGCAGTTCCTGCCGAAACGGGAAGACCTCTACCCCGTCGACGAGTACGAAGAACCGGAAAAGCAGCTGCACCGGCACGTCATGTACCACGCCCAGCCCGGCGACATGATCGTCGTCGACGCGCGCGGGGACATGGAAAGCGGCGTGTTCGGCGAAATGATGCTGACCTACTTCAAGGGCCGTGGCGGTGCCGGCGTGGTCGTCGACGGCTGCCTGCGCGACACCGGCGAGGCCAAGCAGCTCGGCCTCGGGCTGTGGATCCGGGGCGCCACCCCGAACTTCCACGCCCAGACCGGCATCGTCCCCGCCGCCGTCAACGTGCCGGTGGCCTGTGGTGGCACGCTCGTCGAGCCGGGCGACATCGTCGTCGCCGACGACGACGGGGCGGTCGTCGTGCCGGTCAAGCTCGCCCCCGCTCTGGTGGCGCACGCCCAGGAACACGCGGAATGGGAGGAGTTCTCCCGGATCCGGCTGGCCGAGGGCGGCGACATGCGGCTGTACTACCCGCTGTCGGAGGAAGCCCGGCCCGAGTACGAACGGTGGCGCGCCGAACAGGGCCGCGCCTAGCTCCACAGCCGGTCGTGGCTCGACTCCTTGTCCCAGTGCGTCGTTTCCGCGAAGAACACCGGGTCGCGCGGGTCGAGGTGACGCCGCAGCAACTCTTCGTCGAGGTCGCCGAACCCCAGCCCCGGCGTGTCCGGCACCGCGATGTGACCGTCCTGGATCAGCGGCCGGGGGAGGCCGGTGACGAGGTCGCTCCAGAACTCCACGTCGGCCGCGTGGTGTTCGAGGGCCAGGAAGTTCTCCGTGGCGGCGGCCAGGTGCACGCACGCCATCGTCGCGATCGGCGACGCCGCCAGGTGCAGCGCCATCGCGATCCCGCGCTCCTGCGCGTAGTCGCCGAGCCGCTTGGTCTCCGCGATCCCGCCCGCCGTCGCCGGATCCGGGTGCACGACGCGGATCGCGCCCGCGTCCAGCAGCGGCCGGAAACCTTCCAGCAGGTAGATGTCCTCCCCCGTGCACGTCGGAACCGCGACGGCCTCGGTGAGCCGGCGCCACTGATCGGTCAGCTGCCACGGGATCAGGTCCTCGATCCACGCCAGCGTGAACGGCTCCAGCGCGCGCCCGATCCGGATGCACGAATCCAGCGCGATGTGGCCGAAGTGGTCGGCGGCGAGCGCGACGTCGTAGCCGACGACCGACCGGACTATGTCCACATAGGACACCAGGTGCTCGACACCCCGGGCGGTGACCTGGATGCCGGTGAACGGGTGCATCGTCGTCCGGTCTTCACGCGCGCCCGGCGGCGCGATCAGCGCCCCCGGCACGTCCCACAGCAGGTCGATGCCGACGTCCATCTTCAGCATCGTGAACCCGCGCTGCTTGCGCTCCAGCAGCCGCGCGCCCATCGCGTGCGGGTCCGGCAGCGACGGCGTGTCGGCGTAGCAGCGGACCTCGTCCCGGAACCGGCCCCCGATCAGCGCGTACGCGGGCACTCCGTACGCCTTGCCCGCCAGGTCCATCAGCGCCATCTCGACGCCGGAGACCCCGCCGCCCTGGCGGCCGTGGTGCCCGAACTGCTTGATCTTGCGGAAGATCTTGTCGACGTTGCAGGGGTTTTCGCCGACGAGCCTGCTCTTGAGCACCAGCGCGTAGGTGGCGCTGGCCTGGTCGCGCACCTCCCCGTAGCCGACGAGCCCCTGGTTGGTGTCGATCCGGATGATCGACGAGCGGAACGGCACGCCGGTCAGGTTGGCGACCCGCAGATCGGTGATGCGCAGGTCGCTCGGCCGCGACGCCATCGCGACGTGCTCCTCCGTGATCGCGCTCATCCCTTCACCGCTCCCGCGGTGAGGCCCTCGGTCAGGAAGCGCTGCCCGAACCCGTACATGAGCACGACCGGGATGCTGACCAGCAGCGAGGCCGCGGCCAGCTGCCCCTGCGGCACGACGTCGTTGAAGATCATCGACTGCATGCCGACAGGCAAGGTCTTGTTCTCGTCCTTGGTGATGAACACGAAGGCGAAGAGGAATTCGTTCCACGCATTCGTGAGGGTGAACAGCGCGACCGCGAGCAGACCCGGCTTGGCCAGCGGCAGCACGATCCGGCGGAACGCCCCGAACCGCGTGCAGCCGTCGACCAGCGCGGCTTCCTCGAGGTCGGCCGGGATCGACTTGAAGTAGCCGACGAGCAGCCACGTCGCGAACGGCAGGGTGAACGTCGGGTAGGCGAGCACCAGCGACCACAGCGAGTCGTTGAGCCCGATCCCGCTCATCAGCTCGTACAGCGGGATGAACAGCAGCGCGCCCGGCATCACGTAGGTGAGCAGGATCGTCACCGTGAAGCTCTCCGAACCCCGGAACTTCAGCCGGGCCAGCGCATAGCCCGCCAGCGCCGCGCAGACCAGGGCGATCACGGTGGACGCGACCGACACCAGGATCGTGTTGACGTACCAGGTGCCGAACGCCCCGGCGAACAGGTTGGTGAACTGCTCGGTGGTCCACGGGGTCGGCCAGAGGTCGTCGGTGCGCGCGACGATCTGGTCGTCGGACTTGAAGGCCGTCACCGTCATCCAGTACAGCGGGGCGAGCACGAAGCCCAGCAAGCCCACGAGCGCGATCCCGCTGCCGGTGCCGGTGACCAGGCGGGCGGCCAGCCGGTTGCCGCGCGCGGCGAACACGGAGACCACCCTGCCGACGACGGCCGCGAGCACCACGAACACGCCCAGCACAACGGCGGCCTTCCAGACGATGTGCGGTGACGCCCAGACCAGCATGAGCACCGAGGCCGCGACGACCACCCACGGCAGCGCCCGGCGCTGAGCGGGCGTCAGCCGCCGACGCCCCAGGTCCGCCGCGCCCGGCCGGTCACCGCGGCGCATCATCCGCACGAGGATCACCACGAGGATGGCGATGACCGGCAGCATCACCAGCGTGACCGCGGCGCCCGCGCCCAGCTGCAGCTGCTGGATGGCCTTCGAATACGCCACCATCACGTACGGCGCGGTGGCGTCGCCCGGACCGCCCTGTGTCAGCAGCCAGATGAGGTCGAAGTTGTTGAACGTCCAGATCGACGACAGCAGCACCGTCACGATCATGACGGGCCGCAGCCCCGGCAGCGTGATGTGCACGAAGCGCTGCCACGGCGAGGCGCCGTCCACCATCGCCGCCTCGTGGAGGTTGCTGTCGATGGCCTTGAGCCCGGCGAGGAACGTCACCGTGAAGAACGGGATGCCCTTCCAGACGTTGACGAGGATGACCGCCGGCATCGCGAGCGCGGGATCGGACAGCCACTCCGCGGGCCACTTGTCGACGAGCCCCATCGCGGCGAGCGCGGGACCGATCCCGGACTCGGTGAGCAGGACGTTGACGCTGCCGAAGATCGGGTCGAGCAGCGACCGCCAGGTGAAGCCCGTGACTACCGTCGGGATCACCCACGGCAGCAGGATCACCCCGGCGATGAACGCCCGGCCGCGGCGCATGTGGTGCAGGATCAACGCCGCGATGAGCCCGAAGGTCACCTTGAAGATCTCGGCGTACGCGGTGAAGACGAACGAGTTGAGCACGCCCTTGTGGAACATGGCGTCGTCGACGAGTGCGGTGTAGTTGTCCAGGCCGACGAAGACCGTTTCCGCGCCGTGGCGTTCCGTCGCGCTGGTGAAGATCGAGCCGACGATGGGGACCAGGATCAGGCCGGCGACCAGCACCAGCGTCGGCCCGATGAACACCGCGGCGAGGCGCCAGTCGCGCCCGAGCAGCCGCTGCACGCGCGTGAGCGAGGACGACCCGCCCGGCGCCGGGCGGACCGGCGCCGGGCGCGGCGTCTTCGTGCGCACGACCGTCATTGCCGGTAGCCCTGCTGCTCGAAGATCTGCACGATCCGGTCGTGGGTCGCGGCGACCGCGTCGGCCGGCTTGGTGCCCTGGATGACCGACTGCATCATGTCGGTCAGCAGGTAGGCGGCGATGGCGGCCTGCTCGCCGGGGCTCGGGGTCTGGGGGAACGCGTAGCCGGTCTTGGTTTTCACCGGGAGCTGCACGCGGGTCTGCTCCCGCAGCGCGGCGAAGGCCGGGTCACCCGTCGTGTAGTACGGGTCGGAGTCCCACACCTTGCTCCACGAGGGGTTGACCAGGCACGGTGCTTCCTTCGCGACCCCGAGCAGCGCGGTCCCGCCGGCCATGAACTTCGCCACCACCTTGGCCAGATCGGGGTTCTTCGCCCCCTTGAACACGACGAAGGAGTTGGACTCGCCATACGCGAGCGGGACGTCGAGCGCCGGTCCGGTGGCTCCGTTGAACACGTGCGTGTTGCCGTAGACCGGGTTCTTCTTGGTCTTGGAGTCGGCGTAGACGCTGAACTGGTTGAGCGTGAGCCCGAGGATCCCGGCCAGCCAGTTCTCGTTGTTGCTCGAGTCGGTCCAGCTGCCGACCCCGGGTGGCAGCATCGGCTGGTACTTCGGGTTCGTGTAGATGTCGCCGATGAACGTGACGGCGGCGACGGTCTCCGGCGAGTTGAACACCACCTTCGTGCCGGTGTTGTCCGCGATCGCCCCGCCGTAGACGTTGATGACGTTCTGGATGAAGCCGTTGGCGTCGCCGGAGCGGTTCACCGTGAGTCCCCAGCCGAACCGCCGCTTCGCCGGGTCGGAGACCGCCAATGCGTTGTCGCGCAGCTCTTCCCACGTGTAGTACGGCTTGAGCGGGATACCCTTCTCCGCGTACCAGTCCTTGCGCAGGTACATCCCGGACGCGATGAAGTGGTACGGGATCGCGAACCAGCGCCCGTCGAACACGCAGTAGTCGTTCGCCTCGGTCGCGGGCTCGCCGTAAAGCGCTTTCATGTCGGTGACCACGTCGGTGACGTCGGTGAGCGCGCCGAGGTTGTGCAGCTGGCCGACGAACCGCCGGTCGCTCACGAAGGCCAGGTCGCGGTTGGTGCCCGCCTTCACCTCGGCGTCCATCTTGGCGACCATGTCGCCGGCGTCGCCGGAGACCAGGTCGTTGCGGATCGTGGTGCCGGTCGCCTGCGCGAACGCCTGCAGCGACTTGTCCAGCGCTTTGTTGGCGGCCTCCGAATACAGCTTCTGCGAAAGCATTCCGACCGATCCGCCGCGCAACGCGGCCGCCTGGTCGAGCAGGGCCTGGGGCACCTGGACGTCGACCTTCGGCGCGGGTGCGGGGCCGCCCCCGCACCCGGCGAGCCCGAGCACGCCGAGCGCGCTCACCCCCAGGAACGTGCGCCTCGACAGGTCTGTTTTCTCTTCCATGACAACTCCTCGTACCGACGGGGCGACGTTGCGACCGGCGGGACAGCGAGGCGAGTGCCGCGCTGCGAGACTGCAAAGCTGGGTCTTTACGCGGCGAAGGACGCCGTACTGCTGATGCGTTGTCCTGGCAGCCCGTCGAAGAGCCCGGTCGAGCCACGGGGCCGCCACAGCGGTACCGGGCCCGCGCCGGGCACGGGGTCGAGCGCCAGTACCGCCGCCCGTTCCGCGGAGTCGAGCGCCCGCTGGACGACCATCGTGTTGGCCACGCTCTGGGCCACGCTGCCGACCGGCCGCGCGCCGAACTGCACGGCGTCGGCGAAGTCGACGAGCTCCGCGCGGTAGCCGTTGTCGCTACCGCGGAAGACTGTCGTGTGGGTGGTGGCGTCGGGACTGCTGCGCGTCACGCGGCGCTCCGACTCGTCTCCGGCGAGCACGAGCACGCCCTCGGTGCCGTACAGCCGCATCTCGTTGGGTTCGGGCGGGACGGGGATTTCGGGGAAGGACGCGGTGTAGTTGCCGATGGCGCCTCCGGTGAAGACGAGGGTGAGCGCGAGGTCCGACGGTGCGTCGATCGTGCTGTTGGCCGCCTGCACGGCACCGTGCAGCCGCGCGATGTCGCCGCAGAGCAGCCTGATCTGGGCGATGTGGTGCACGCCGAAGTCGAGGTGCACACCCCCGCGGTACTGCGGCCGCTGCCGCCACGGCGTACTCGTGAAGCCGCCCGGCCGGGGCACCGACTGGCCGGCGTGCCGCCACGCCATCAGGTGCGGGCGGCCGATCGCGCCGCTGTCGAGCAGGGCGCGGGCGTAGCGCAGGTCGTCACGGTAGAAGAAGTTCTCCCCCACCACGAAGGTGCGGTCCGGGTGCCCGGCCGCCAGGGCGAGGAAGGCCGCGGCCTGCTCCGCGTCGACGCCGGCCGGCTTCTCGCAGAACACGTCCTTGCCCGCCGCGAGCGCGTCGCACGCCACCTCGTACAAGTGCGGGATCGGCACCGAGATCAGCACGGCGTCCACGTCGTCGCGGGCGAGCAACGCGGCCCGATCGGTGGTCGCCAGGGCCGGATCGGTTCCGCTGTAGCCGGTGAACCGCTCGCGCTGCTCCGCGGAGGGGTCGGTGAACGCGGTGACGACGAACCGGTCGGCGAGCCCGCGCAACGCCGGCCAGTGCAGCTTCTCGACCGCGAGCCCGGTGCCGATCAGCCCCAGCCGGATCGGCCGGATCGCAGGTGCTGCCATGGCTCGTCCGTCCTCGTCATCGGTTCCGGATCGGTCGTGCAGTGTGCTAGCGACGCTTGCTTCGCTGTTTCTTTTCCGCGACGAGCGTGGAGTAGTTGTTGCTCAGGTGGTTGCGCATCGCCGCGCGGGCCGCCGCCGGATCGCGCGCCACGAGCGCCTCGTAGATCTCCGTGTGCTGGGCGGTGGCGCGGCGCAGGCCGGCCGGCGCCTCGTTGGTGACGCGCCGGCTGGCCGTGCCGAGCCAGCGGGCGGAGTACATGATCCGGTCCAGGATCCGGTTGTCGGCCGCCCGGCAGATCTCCATGTGGAATTCGTGGTCGACCTCGAGGTAGGCCTCGGGGTCCGTCTCGAGCGCCGCCATGCGGCCGATCTCGTCCCCGAGCCGGGCCAGTGTCTCGTCGGTGACGCTGGCCGCGGCCATGGCGGCCAGTTCGGGCTCGAGCAGGGCGCGCATCTGGTGCAGTTCCCGCAGCAGCTCGTCGACGATCTCCGCGGGCAGCCACTCGATCAGCAACGGGTTCAGGTAGTCCCACTCCGCGCGGGGCCGCACGACGACGCGGCGGCCCTGCGCGACGTCGACGATGTCCAGCGAGGCAAGGATCTTGAGCGTCTCCCGCGCCACCACGCGGGACACCCCGAATTCCTGGGAGATCTCGAGCTCCGACGGGGCCCGGCCGTCCTCGATCGCGCCGCTGACGATGCGGCGGGTCAGGTGGGCCGCCACCTGCACCGGAAGGGTCCGGACCTTGACAGCGTCCGGAGACTCTTGTCTCCTTGGCATGTCATCAGCTTATAGGACAAGTTGGACCTCGCGACAGTCCGTTTTTTCCGGCACTACCCAGCGGCGGGAGAGCAATGCGGATCGTGAACGTGACGACGGCGGTGGTGGCCTACCACGGTCAGGCGACGCTGGTGCGGATCGATACCGACGAGGGCCTCAGCGGGTTCGGCGAGGCCAATCCCGACGCGGGCGCGGGCGCCGTCGTCGGGATGATCAGATCGCTGATGCCCCTCCTGGTCGGCGAGGATCCGCGCAACGTCGAGCGGTGCTGGGAAAAACTGCGGCGCAGCAAGGTTTTCGCGGGCGCGCAGAGCGGGGTGTTCGTGATCGCCCTGTCCGGGATCGAACTCGCGCTGTGGGACCTCGCGGGCAAGGCCGCGGGCCAGCCGGTGCACCGGCTGCTCGGCGGCAAGTTCCGCGACCGCATCCGCCTCTACGCCGACTGCGGCGACGGTGACGACCCGGCGGGTTCGGTCGCCGGGTGCGTCGACCGGGCCCAGCGGATGGTCGCCGAGGGCTTCACCGCCCTCAAGTTCGACATCGACAACCTCCGCCACCCGGCCAAGTTCGACGATTTCAACCACACGGTCAACGCCGCCGAGCTGCGTTCGATGGTCGACCGCGTGGCCGCCGTCCGGGAGGCGATCGGACCGGACGTCGACCTGGCCATCGATCTGCACGCCCGCTACGACGTGCCGAGCGCGTGCCGGATCTCGTGGGAGCTCGAGCCGTTCCGCCTGATGTGGCTCGAGGAGCCGGTGCCGGCGGAGAACGTCGACGCGCTGGTGCGGGTGCGCGCGCAGACCCGCACGCCGATCTGCGCGGGAGAAAACCTTTACCTGCGCTGGGGATTCCGCGAACTGCTCGAACGCGGCGCCGTGGACGTCATCGAGCCGGACGTGCCCAAGTGCGGCGGTCTCGCCGAAGCCAAGAAGATCGCCAACCTCGCGGAGCTGCACTACATCCCCTTCGCACCGCACCTGGTGTCGACGCCGCTGGGCACGATGGCGACGTCGCACCAGTGCGGCGCGATCCCGAACTTCTACGTCCAGGAATGGCACGCCCTCGAGGAACGCGAGGTGTGGGACAGCTACGTCCACGCCCCCGACGGGAGCGGCTCGATCGTCAAGGACGGCTACATCACGCTTCCCGACGCCCCCGGCATCGGCGTGGAACTCGACATGGACGGCGTCCGGGCGCACGCCGTCGAGGGCTTCGGGTTGTTCGAGTAGTGGCGCCGGTGCGTCTCCGGCCACTCGTTCCTGCCCGATGGGGCACGGGTCCGGGCGGCCGGTGGCCGGTTTCGCTAGTGTCGGCTCGGTGAGTAATCCACTGGTCGCGCCGGTGAAGGATTCGACGACGGCGATTTCCGGCGTGTCACTGCTGGAAAGCGCCTCCGACCTGAAGAAGGCGATCGAGAGCGGCGACTGGGCGTCCGTGGCGATGGGCGCGGTGGGGACCGCGCTCGATGCGCTGTCGATGGCGATGGACCCGTTCGGCGCCATCCTCGCCGCCGGGGTCGGGTGGCTGATCGAGCACGTCGGCCCGCTCAAGGAAGCCCTCAACGCGCTGACTGGCAACGCGGACGAAATCGCGGCGCAGTCGGAGACCTGGGCGAACGTCGCCAAGGAGCTGGAGAGCGTGTCCGCCGATCTGGTGGACGCGGTCAAGGCGGACCTCGGCGGGTGGACGGGCCCGGCGGCCGACGCCTACCGCAAGCGTGCCGAGGACACCTCGACGCTGATGGCGAGCGCGCAGAAGGGCTGCGAAGGCGCGGCCAGCGGGGTGAAGACGGCCGGTGAGGTCGTGGCGGCGGTCCGCGCCCTGGTGCGCGACATCATCGCCGAGCTGATCGGGCACCTGATCTCCTGGGCGCTGCAGGTGGTGTTCACCCTCGGCATCGGGCTGACCTGGGTCGTTCCGCAGGTCATCGGCGCCGTCGCGAAGACCGCGTCGAAGATCAGCCAGCTCACCACCAAGCTGGTCAAGGCGCTCCAGGCGCTGATGCCGCTGCTGAAGCGCGCCGGTTCGCTGTTCGACGACGCCGGCAAGGCGCTGAAGAACATCAAGCCGGGCAAGGCCGCGCCGCCGCCGAAGCACGGCGACATCAACGGCAACCCCAAGGGCCTCGACGGGCCCAAGGGCAAGGGCGGCGACTCCACCAGCACCACCGGTGACCACAGTGGGGGCAGCCCGAACGGCCACCAGGGCGACTCCACCAACACCGCGGGCGACAAGGGCAACGGTTCGCCGGGCAACGGCGATTCCACCGGCACCGCCGGCGCCCCCGGCAAGGGCCCGGGCAACTCGGGCCAGGGCGGCACCGGCTCCCGCGGCAACCCCGACGACACGACGCCGCAAGGAATCCGCGGCCAAGGTGAGAACAACCGCTCGATCGGCAACGAGGTCTGCGTGACCGACCCGGTCGCCGTCTCGACCGGGCAGATGGTGATGGAAGAGGTCGACGCCACCCTGCTCGGGGTGCTGCCCCTGGCGTTCCGGCGGACGCACTTCTCCGGCTACCGCGCGGGACTCTTCCTCGGCGGCAGCTGGGTGTCCACTGTGGACCAGCGGATCGAGGCCGACGAGCTCGGCGTCAGCTTCGCCGCCGAAGACGGCACCCTGCTGCGCTACCCGACCCCGGGCACGGACGACTGGGTCGTCGCCGAAAGCGGCCCGCTGCGCCCGCTCAAGCGCGCGCCGGACGGCGGCTACCTCGTCGACGACCAGGAACTGGGCCGGCTGCTCTACTTCGCGCCGGGCGAGCGGGCGCTGCTGACCTCGGTGACCGACCGCAACGGCAACGCGTTCGAGATCGTCCGCGCCGACGACGGCCGGCCGCTGGAGATCCGGCACACCGCCGGGCACCGCGTCCGCTTCGAAACCGCCGACGGCCTCGTCACCGCGCTGTTCGCGGTCACCGGCGACGGCGAAGTCGAGCTCGTCCGCTACGGGTACGACCGCCGGAACCTCGTCTCGGTCACGAATCCGTCGGGGCAGCCGATGACCTACACCTACGACCGCGCGGGGCGCATCGTGGGCTGGACCGACCGCAACGACGAGTGGTTCCGCTACCACTACGACCACGCCGGCCGCGTCGTCCGCACCGAAGGCTCGGGCGGCTTCCTGGACTGCGTGCTCGAGTACGACCCGGAGAACCGCGTCACCCGGTCCACCGACGCGCTCGGCCACACGTCCGAGTTCCACTACGACGAAGCCGGGCAGGTGGTCCGCGAAGTCGACCCGCTCGGGCACGCGACGCTGTCCGAATGGGACGCGCACGGCCGGCGGCTGAGCTCGACGGACCCGCTGGGGCGCACCACGCGCTACCGCTACGACGAGCTCGGCAACCTCCTCGCCGAGATCCGCCCGGACGGCACCGAACGCACCTGGGAACGCGCCGCGGACGGGCGGTCGGTGACGGTCCACGACGCGCCCGGCGTCGCGACGCGCCAGGAGTTCGACGAGCGGGGCAACCTCGTCGCGGTCGTGGAACCGGACGGCGCGACCACCCGGTACCGCTACGACGACCGCGGGTTCACCATCGCGCGGACCGACCCGGCGGGGGCCACGGCCACCATCGTCAACGACGAGGCCGGCCTGCCGATCGCGGTGACCGACCCGCTCGGCGGCGTCACGCGCTACGAACGGGACGAGTTCGGGCGCGTCGTCACGATCACCGACCCCGTCGGCGGCGTGGAGCGCTTCGGCTACTCCGTGGACGGGAAGCTGGCCTGGCACCAGAACCCCGACGGGACCCAGGACCGGTGGGTGCTGGACGGCGAGGGCAACAACCGGGCGCACACCGGCCCGGCCGGCGGCGTCACCCGCTACGAATACGGCGGCTTCGACCAGCCGACGGCGCAGATCCTCCCCGACGGCAGCCGGATCTCGGTCGGCTACGACGGCGAACTGCGCGTCGAGGCGGTCACCAACGAGCAGGGCCGGGTCTGGCGCTACGAACGCGACGCGGCCGGGAACCTGGTGCGGGAAACCGACTTCGCCGGCGGCGTGACGACGTTCGGCTACGACGCGGCCGGCCGGCTCGTCGAGCGCGTCCGCCCCGACGGGCAGCGCACGACGTTCCGCTACGACCTCGCCGGCCACCTCGTCGAGCAGGTCGACGGGACCCGCACCACCCGGTTCGAGGTCAGCGCGACCGGGCAGCTGCTGTCGGCCGACGACGGCACCACGCGGATCAGCTACGAGCGGGACGCGGTGGGCCGGGTGCTGGCCGAGACGGTCAACGGCCGCACGGTGCGGTCGGCCTACGACGCCGCGGGCCGCCGGGTGCACCGGACCACGCCGTCGGGCGCGGAAAGCGCGTGGGAGTTCGACGCCGCCGGGCTGCCGGTCGCGGCCCGGCTCGCCGGCCGGGACCTGCGGTTCGCCCACGACGCCGCGGGGCGCGAAGTCCGCCGCACCCTCGGCGCCGGCGCCACCCTGCTGCAGACCTGGACGCCGAACTCGCAGCTGGCGTCCCAGGTGATCACCGACCGGTCGAGTGCCACCCGCCAGCAGCGCTCCTACGGCTACCGGGCCGACGGCGAGCTGGTCGCGCTGCACGACCAGGCGTCCGGTCCGCGCGAGTTCGGCCTCGACCCGCTCGGCCGGGTCACCGAGGTGCGGTCACCGCGCGGGTCCGAGTCCTACCGCTACGACGAAGCCGGGAACGTCGTCGAAGCGGCGTGGCCCACGGCCGAGCCGGACCTGGTGGGCCGGCGGACGTTCGCGGGCCCGCTCGTCACCGCGGCCGGCGGGACGCGCTACGGGCACGACCGGCGCGGGCGGGTCGTGCTCAGGGAACGCACGGTGCCCGGCGGCGCGAAGCTGACCTGGCGGTTCGCCTGGGACGGCGACGACCGGCTCGTCGCGGCCGCGGTCCCCGACGGCACCAGCTGGCGCTACACCTACGACGCGCTGGGCCGCCGCGTCGCCAAGGAGCACCTGGCCGCCGACGGCCGGACCCCGCTCGAACGCGTCGAGTTCACCTGGGACGGCCAGCTGCTGGTCGAGGAAGCCCGGCACACGCCCGACGGCGTGCAGGCCACGGTGTGGGACTACGAGCCCGGCGACTACCGGCCGCTCGCGCAGCGCGGCCGGCTGGCCCGGCCGGGCCAGGCGTGGGTGGACACCCGGTTCGACGCGATCGTCGCCGACCTGACGGGCAGTCCCGCGGAGCTGGTCGACGACCACGGCCGGATCACGTGGTGCGCGCGCACGAGCGTCTACGGGGTCGGTGGTCCTTCGGCGACCCCGCTGCGGTTCCCCGGGCAGTACTTCGACGCCGAGACCGGGTTGCACTACAACGCCCAGCGCTACTACGACCCGGTGACCGCGCGCTACTTGAGTCCGGACCCGCTCGGCCTGGTGCCGGGGCCCCATCCCTACGCCTACGTGGACAACCCGTTCGGGCAGATCGACCCGCTGGGCCTGGCCCCGCAGTCCTGCGGCAAGCCCAAGCTGACGATCGACACGAACATCGGCAACAACCCGATCATGCAGTCGCCGGGCGGGGGCAAGTACAGCCAGTCCCCGGGCGGCGGCTGGTACAAGGAGTCGGCGCCGGCGGGACCGAACAAGAACAAGAAGAACCGGCCGGCGGCGGGCATGGACAACCCCAGCTGGACGCACCAGAACATCCGCCCGATGTTCGAAGACGCGCTGGTCAACAAGCACCAGATGCCGCCAGGGCTCAAGACCGACGCGCAGAACAAGTGGATGCAGAAGCACGGCCAGTTCCAGACCTACCACCAGGACGGCACGCCGGACCAGATCGTCCCCAAGAAGAACGCGATCATGGGCCACAACAAGGCGGCGGGAACCTACTTCAACGAGACCGGGCACAAGCTGCCGATCGAGGACAACAAGCACTACAACCGGCAGGGCAGCAGCTACGGCCAGGTCGAGTACTCGAAGAGCTCCTCGGGCACGGGCGCGCACGAGGACAAGTACATGCCCCCGCGCCCCGACCGCGGTTCCCACCCGACGTACACCAACCCGGCCACGCCGAACCACACCGGCGGTCCGTGGCCGTCGTACCCGCAGGCGCCGAACGGGTTGCCGCCGAACTCGTCGGGCATCCTGCCTGACGGGACTCCGATACCGCACGCACCGACCAGCCCGACCCCTTCGAGCGGGCCTCCGCCGGTCCACACGCCGCCGGCGTCGCCCACCGGGCCTCCGTCGAAGCGGCCGAGGCTGGACTAGCGGGAGCCGGCCTTCCCGCCTGGAACATGTCGGCGAGCTCCTGTCGCCACGACGCCGGAGCGGACGCGTCACCAGGGCGTCCGCGGCTCCGGCGCCGTCTATGCTCTGCCGGTGGCGATCGATTCCCCCGCGCCGAAGACACGCGAGGCCGCACCTCGTGCGTGGGTTCCACAGTGGTCGACGGCCGCTGCTCTGCGTGCGGTGCGTGCCACGCTGGTGGTGCCCGCTCTGTTCGCCTTCAGCAGCACGGTGATCGGCGACCTGCAGGTGGCGACCTTCGCCGCGTTCGGCGGGTTCGCCACGCTGGTCATGGCCTCGTTCGGCGGCGACCGGCGGGACAAGCTGCGCGCCCACTTCGGGCTCGCCGTCGTGGGCAGTGTGCTGCTGGCCGTCGGGACCGCCGCCAGCGCGTCGCTGCCGCTGGCCGCGGTCGTCACGCTGATCGTGGCCTTCCTCGTGTTGTTCGGCGGAGTCGCGGGACCGAACGCGGCGGCCGGGGGCACCGCCGCCTTGCTCGCCTACGTGCTCCCGGCCGCCTCCCCCGGCACGATGAGCATGGTGCCCGCCCGCCTCGGCGGCTGGTGGCTGGCGTCGGTGGTCGGCACCGCGGCCGTCCTGCTGCTGTCCCCCCGCTCGCCCGCGACGACCCTGCGGGACGCGGCGGCCCGGGCGGCCGGCGCGATGGCCGATCACCTGGACGCGGCCCTGCGCGGCGGCGCCACCGTCGGCACCGCCCACGAGGCGGCGGTCGAGGCCAAGCACCACCTGATCGACGAATTCACCGCGACGCCGTACCGCCAGACCGGGCTGGCCGCCGAAGACCAGGCCCTCGACAACCTGGTGGGCCTGCTCGAGTGGTGCGGTTCCGTCATCGCCGACACCCTCGGCGAATACCCGGACCTCAGCGGCGCGCCGGAAGTCGAACGGCGGCTCCTCGCCGAAACCAGCGCCTGCCTGCGCACGGTCGAGCAGCTGATGGCGGGGCGATCCACGCCCTTCGACGCGGACGAACTGGACCGCCGGATCCAGGCGAGCGTGGAGTGGCTGCGCGGCCTGGATTCCGGCGATCCCGGTTACGCCGACGCGGTCCACCTTTCCTTCCACGCCCGCACCGCGGCTTTCGCCGTCCGCGCCGCGGCCGTCGAAGCAAGTGCCGCGACCCCGGGGAGCCGGCGCAAACGCCTTCCGAGCGGGTTCTCGCTCGCGTCGCTGACCCGCGTCGCTTCTCCCCACACGAGCTTGCGGTCGGTGTGGTTCGTCAACAGCCTCCGCGGTGCGGTGGCCCTGGCCGCCGCGGTCGTGGTCGCCGGCGTGAGCGGGGTCGAGCACGGGTTCTGGGTCGTGCTGGGCACGCTGTCGGTGCTGCGCGGCAACGCGGCCGCGACCGGGTCGACCGCGCTTCGGGCGTTGCTCGGCACCGCGCTGGGCGTCGTCGTCGGTGCGCTGTTGTTGCTGGTCATCGGCACCAGCGCGCCGGCGTTGTGGATCGCGCTCCCGATCGCGGTGCTGGTCGCCGCCTACGCACCCGGCGCCCTGCCCTTCACCGCCGGTCAGGCCGCCTTCACCGTGACGGTGTCCGTGCTGTTCAACCTGCTCGCGCCGGCCGGCTGGCGGATCGGTGTCGTGCGGATCGAAGACGTCGCGATCGGCTGCGCGGTGTGCCTGGTCGCGGGCGCGCTGTTCTGGCCGCGCGGCGCCCGGGCCGTCGTCGCCGACGACCTCGCCGACGCGTTCCGGACCGGCGGCGCGTACCTGGCCGCCGCCGCGAACTGGGCGCTCGGCCTCCGCCACGACCCACCCGCCCCGGCCGCGGCGACCGCGGCCGGGACCCGGCTCGACGACGCACTCCGCGGGTTCCTCAGCGAACAGGGCACCAAGCACGTTCCCAAGCCCGACCTGTGGCGGCTGGTGATGGGCACCGTCCGCTCGCGGCTGACCGCCCAGTCGCTGGCCGGTCTCCCGAACCCGCACGTCGAGCCGGACCCGCTCCGCCGGCTCCTCGGCGACCAGGCCGGGCAGCTCGCCGCGTGGTACGACCACCTCGCGTCCCGGCTGGACCGCACCGACCACGGCGACGTGCCGATGCTGGCCCCACCGACGTTCCCGGACCTCCTCGAGCAGCCCGGCGCTTCGGTGCGCGACCTCGCGTGCGCGCTGTGGGTGCACGAGCACATCAAGCACATCGCGGCCCGGCTCGCCGAACTCGTCGAGCCGGCCGCCGTGGTGGCGGCCCAGCGCCACCGTCCGTGGTGGCGCTAGCGGGCCGGTTCCGCGGCGGTCATCCAGCTGTCGTTGCCGGGCCGGCCGGATCGGCGAGTCCGAGGATCCACCCGCTCCACGCCGTGTCAGCGCGTCGCCCCGGCAGCTCCAGCGCCGCCGACACCGTCTGGACGAGACCGGTGGCGAAGAACGTCCGCACCTGCAACGCGTCCGCCCCCGTCAACCGGGCCACCGAATCCAACAGACCCAGATGACGGCGCCGCACCGCTTCCCGGACCTCCTCGTCGGCTGCCGCCGCGTAACCCTGCAGCACGACGAGCCCGACCGTCCGGTCACGCTGCAGGAGCCGGACGTACGCGGTGCCGAGCGCCACGAGTGTCGGCTCGGCGCCCTCGAACGCGGCCTCGATCCGGTCGAAAGCGGCGTGGACGACGTCGAGGAACAGCTTCTGCTTGGAGCCGAACATCTGCACGATCCGCGGGTGCGAGATCCCGGCCCGGCCGGCGATGGCTTCCAGCCGCGTACCCGCCAGCCCGTTCACGGCGAACTCGGCGTCGGCCGCCTCGATGATCCCCGCCCGGCGCGCCGCGGCGGGCAGGCGCGCACGGCCTCCGTCGCTCACCCCTGCTCCGCCGCGCCGCCGAGCTGGCTCAGCACGAACTTGTTGTCGTACAGGCAGCGATAGGCGTGGATCAGCCCGTCGTCCCCCAGCTCCAAGCGGTCGTCGCCGTGGAACTCGACCCGGCGGCCCGTCTTGGCGAACGTGCCGGTGAAACGCCACGCGACCAGCACCGCGCGCCGCGTCACCTCGGCGTACAACCCCATGAGCGTGAACGAGTAGTCCGGGTAGCCGCGCGCCATGCGCGTCACGAACTCGCGGATCGAATCCGGCCCGTGGACCGTGCGGCCCACCGCGGGTTCGTCGTAGACGAGGTCGTCCGCGCACATCGCGGCCACGGCGTCGGCATCGTGGTCGTTCCACGCCTTCGCCCACCGGTCACTGAACGCCCGGACCGCGGCCGGATCGGCGGCGGCCACGTCGGCCTGGAAGGTCGTCATGCAGCTAACTTACAAGTAAGTAAGCTTTCGGATCAACCCCGCGGCCCACCGGTGCCGTCGACCGTGGTGAGCAGCCCGTGTTCGCGGACCGCCGGGGCCGACAGCGTCTTGTAGCCGTGGTCGTCGAACACGACTGTCACCGTGTCTTCGTCCGACGACATCACGATGCCCCGGCCCCACTCCGCGTGCTCCACCACGCTGTTGACCGGGAAATCGCCGGGCGACGGCATCTGAGCCGTGCCGGCGATGCACGTGTCGCAGTTGCCGCACGGTTTCTCGAGCTGCTCGCCGAAGTAGCCGAGGAGGAACTGCCTGCGGCAGCCGGTCGTCTCGGCGTAGCCGCGCATCATCTCGATCCGGGACCGGGTCAGCCGTTGGTGGGCTTCGGCGGCCTCCACGCCCCGCTCGACCGCCTCCTCGGGGTCCACATCGGACTGTTCCAGGCGGCCGTCCGGGGTGACGACGACCGATCCCGTCTGCTCCAGCAGGTTCAGCGCCCGCGTGCGCTGGGCCGCCGAGACCGTCACCTCCTTGCCGAGCTCGGCCGGCTTCAGGGGTTCGTCGTGCTCCGCGAGGGTGGTGGCCACCTCCGTCATCGCCTGCTCGGGCGCCTTCGCCGCCGTCAAGAACTTCTGCCGGCCGAGGTCGCGCGGGCGGTGGTACAGCGTGATCTCCGCCGGTTCGCCGTCCCGGCCGGCGCGGCCGATCTGCTGGTAGTACGTGTCGAGCGACTCCGGTGCCGACGCGTGCAGCACGAACCGCAGGTCGGCCTTGTCGATCCCCATGCCGAACGCCGAAGTCGCCACCACCGCGTCGAGGTCGCCGTCCAGGAACTCCTCGTGCACCCGCTCGCGGTCGGCCGCCTTCATCCCGGCGTGGTACGCCGCTACCCGGACGCCCTCCGCGGCGAGCTCCCCCGCGTACGTTTCGGCGTCCTTGCGGCTGGTGACGTACACCAGCCCGGGGCGGGTCGCGGGGTCCTCGGTCAGCGCGCGCGTCCGGGTGAGGACGGCCTGGTGACGGTCGTCGTCGTCCGGCAGCGGGTCGACGCCGAGGCGCAGGTTGGGCCGGTCGAAGCTTGCCAGCACCTCGCGGTGGTCGCGCAGGCCCAGCCGGGCCGCGATGTCGGTGCGGACCGGCAGCGCGGCGGTCGCCGTCAGCGCGATCACGCGCGGGTGCCCCAGCCGCTCGATCACCGGTGCCAGGCGCAGGTAGTCCGGCCGGAAGTCGTGGCCCCACGCCGAGACGCAGTGCGCTTCGTCCACCACGAACAGCGAGACGCCGAGCTCGGCGACCGCGCCGAGCACCTCGTCGGAGGCCAGCTGCTCCGGGGACAGGAACAGGTACTCGGCCTCCCCCGCCCGCAGCGCCTCCCACGCGTGCTTGCGCTCGGCCGCGCGTTGCGCGGAGTTCAGCGCGACGGCCGCCGGGGCGCGGCTGTCCTCGATGCCCTCGATCTGGTCGTTCTGCAGGGCGATCAGCGGCGACACGACCAGGGTCGGGCCGTCCAGCAGCAGCGCGGGCACCTGGTAGATCGCGGACTTGCCGGCCCCGGTGGGCAGCACGGCGAGGACGTCGTGGCCGGCCATCACGTGCTCCATCGCCGCCAGTTGCTCGCCGGTCAGCCGGGACCAGCCGAACTTCTCCGCCGCGATGCGCTCGAGTTCGTCGCGTCTTCTCGCCATCCGCCGCAGGTACCCGCGCCCCGGCGGCGGAAACCCGGCTAAGCCAGCCGGATCACGATGCCCGTCAGCCCGTTCAGGACACTCGCGACGCCCGCCCGGAGCGCCGCCGACGCGCGGTCCGGGGTGAACGACGCCGGGTCGTAGCCCGTCGACGTGCCGAGGCCCTCGCCGCGGAAGGAGGCGCCGGGCCAGTTGGCCGCGGTGACGTTCGCCGTGGGTTCGGCCAGCTCGGCGCCGAGGACCAGGAACTGCTGGTCGAGGTGGTTGGCGGTGACCAGGGCCAGCGCGTCGACGAGGTCCTTGCCGGTGCTGATGACGAGGTCCGGCGCGAGCTTCACGGCTTCGCTGACGCTCTCGGTGAACCGGCCGGTTCCGGGCGCCTCGACGGTCTTGAGGCTGACCTGCTCCTGCGCGGCCCAGCTCGTCACCGCGGCCGCCAACGTCCGGCTCGGCGCGTCGTCGCCGGCCTTCAGCAGCACCACCCGGTACCCGGGCGACGGCCGGACCGCGTCCCAGGAGCCCGGGCTCGGGGTCACCGTCGCCTCCGGCGTGGGCGACGCCGTGACGAAGCCGGGCCCGAGCGCCCCGATCGGGCCCGGCTTCGGGTGCGGTCCCGACCAGTCGTCGGCCGAACCGCAGCCGGCGGCCACGACGGCGAGCGCGGCCACCACGCCGGCGGTCCACAGACGCGAACGCACGCTGATCGTCCTTTCGGGAGGGAGAAGTCGCCTCTTCCTACCCCACGTCCCGTCCCGTGCGACGGCCGTCGGCATCCCGTCGCCGGTTGTTCGCCGTGCGTTCGCCTGGTGCCAGCAGTCTGCGGGACGACCGGAAAGAGGACACATGCGCCGCCGTCTCACCCAAGCCTTCGCCGTCGCCGCGTTCGCGGCCGTGGCACTCACGCTGAGCGGGTCACCCGCTTCCGCCCACGGCTTCTCGTCGACCGTCTACGCCGACCTGACGTCTCCCGAGCCGGGGCACGTCCGCGCCGTGCTGGGCCTCGAGTACGACCTGCTCGTCGTGTCCGCCGCGGACGCCGAACGCGACGATCCGCTGTTCCGGCAGGGCACCGCGGCGTTCGAAGCGCGCGACCCCGCCGGTCAGGCCGCCGCCCTGCGGGCCCACGCGGCGACGGTCACCAAGTACGTGAGCGAGCGGTTCCGCGTCACCGCGGCGGGTCAGGCCTGCACGCCCACCCAGGACGGCGACTTCGGCATCGAACAGCGCGACGGCGTGCCCTACACCCGGCTCGCCCTCGACTACCGGTGCCCGGCAGCCGAGTCCCACGAGGTGACCGGCACCCTGTTCGGGGACGCCGAGGGCTACGTCCGTGACACCAAGACAATCCTCACCTACCACCTCGACCTGGCCTCGGGCAGCGCCGCCCTGGACGCGCGGCAGCCGTCGTTCTCCACCCACCAGGCCTGGACCGAGCGGTTCCGGGAGTTCTTCCGGCTCGGCGCGGAGCACCTGCTGACCGGGCTCGACCACATCCTGTTCCTGCTGGCGCTCATCGCCGGCTCCCGCCGCCTGCGCGAGATCGTGCTCGCCGCGACGACGTTCACGCTCGCCCACTCCGTCACGTTCGTGCTGGCCGCGCTCGGTCTCGTGCACGTCCCGGCCGAGATCATCGAGCCGCTCATCGCGCTGTCGATCGCCGTCGTCGCCGCGTGGCCGCTGTGGCGGATGTGGCGCCGCGGCTCGCCGGCCGGCGAGCTCGCCGACGACGGCCACTTCAGCCTCGACAAGGCCGGTTGGATCCGCCTCGGGGTCGTCTTCTGCTTCGGTCTGGCGCACGGGCTCGGCTTCGCGTCGGCGCTCGGTATCGACGCCGCCTGGTCGTGGACGCTGCTCTGGTCGCTGCTCGTGTTCAACCTCGGGATCGAGACCGTGCAGCTGGCGATCATCGCGCTGGTCTTCCCGCTGCTAGCGGTGCTGCGCCGCCGGTCCCCGGCCGCGCCGCGCTGGACGACCGGCGCGATCGCGGCGGCCGTGTCCGTGGTGGGGCTCACCTGGTTCGTGCAGCGGGTGGCCGGCGGCTGAGTTCTTCGGGCGTACGCAACCCGCTGTCCCGGCTCAGTTCACCTGTCCCACATGAAGAGCGTCGACGCTCTCACCGCCTCATCCCGCTTTCCCGACCCGAAACGGACAAAACTCGATGAAGTTCCCGAGAACGATCGCGGCGGCCGCCCTGGGCGTCGCCGTGGCGTTCGGCACCGGCCCGGTCACCGCGGCCGCCGCCGACACACCCGTGACGCTGTCCGGCGTCATCCTCGGCGTCGGCGCCAAGGAGTCCCAGCGCGTCGTGAGCTGGTACGCCTCGTCCGACGCCAAGCAGGTCGTGCAGGTCGCGCCGACGAACCAGATCAAGCACGGCCAGTTCCCGAAGAACGCCCAGACGTTCCCGGCCACCGTCGCCGCGAACAGCGTCAACGGCGGCTTCAACGCCCACACCACGATCGACGGCCTGCGCCAGCGCACCGGCTACTCCTACCGCGTCGGCTCGGGCAGCACGTGGTCGCCGGTGTACACCTTCAAGACCCAGGACTTCCGCGGCGACTTCGACTTCCTGTTCTTCGGCGACCCGCAGATCGGCTCGTCGGGCAACGTCGCCAAGGACGGCGCCGGGTGGGCCGACACCCTGAACGTCGCCCTCGGCGCGAACCCGGACGCCGAACTGCTCGTCTCGGGCGGTGACCAGGTCGAGAGCGCCAACACCGAAACGCAGTGGGACGCGTTCCTCGGCTCCGACAAGCTGCGCCAGTACCCGTGGGCGGCCACCATCGGCAACCACGACGTCGGCGGCAAGGCCTACGAGCAGCACTTCTGGACGCCGAACACCGACCGCTCGGCGGCGTACTACAACGGCGACCCGAGCACCCGCTCGGGCGGCGACTACTGGTACCTGTACAAGGACGTGCTGTTCATCGACCTCAACAGCAACGCCTACGCCACCGGTGCCGACGAAGCCCACATCGGGTACGTCACCGACGTCGTGAAGAACCAGGGCCGCAAGGCGAAGTACACCGTGCTGGTCTACCACCACTCGATCTACTCGCCCGCCGACCACGCCAACGACAAGGACAACCAGCAGCGCCGCCAGGACTTCCCGACGGCGTTCTCGAACCTCGGCGTCGACCTGGTCCTGCAGGGCCACGACCACAGCTACTCGCGCAGCTACGTGATCAAGAACGGCCAGAAGGCCAACCCGGATGAGCAGCCCGGCGCGCCCCAGGTCACCCAGGGCCCCGGCGGCGTCGTCTACGTGACGGCGAACTCCGCGTCCGGCTCGAAGTACTACGACCTGACCGACCCGGACACGAGCCAGGACCCCGCCTACGGGCCCGACCCGCTCAACCCGGACCACCACTGGGCCAACTCGGTGGAGAACCAGGAGCACGTCCGCACCTACGTCAAGGTGCAGGTGCGTGACGACAAGCTCGTCGTGCAGAACCTCCGCAGCGGCACCTGCGCCGCGCCGAACGCGGCAGTCGAGCTGGGCAAGGTCTCCTGGTGCGGACCGGACAGCGGCGCCACCCCGGCGCAGCCGGTCGGGTCCACTGTGGACAAGGTCGTCATCCACCCCTACCGCGGCCACGGCGGCGGCAGGTCGCCCGGGCCGGGCAAGCCGTGCTGGCTCGAGCAGCCGGCCACCGGCCCCGGGCGCACCATCACCGCCCTGAACTGATCGCATCCCGCGTGGGTGGAACCCCGGTTCCACCCACGCGGGCCCTCATCGACTGGACGCCCCATGCACGCCATCACCCGAGCCGCCGCGACCCTGCTGGCCGCCGTCCTGGGTTTCGCCGTCGCCGCACCCGCCGAAGCACAGGAAACGCCGTGGACGGTGTCGACAGCCGCCAACGACTTCGGCACCGGCCGCGACGACTACAGCTACACGGCGGCTCCGGGCGACCACATCGACGACGGCCTGGTGATCGCCAACCACGATTCCGTCCCGCTGGACCTCGCCGTGTACGCCGCGGATGCCTTCACCACGAGTTCCGGACAGCTCGACCTGCTGGCCAAGGACAAGCCGTCGACCGGCGTCGGCGCGTGGGTGCGCCCGGGCCGGGACCACGTCACCGTCCAACCCGGACAGTCGGCGCAGGTGCCGTTCACCCTCACGCTTCCTGCCGACGCCACCCCCGGTGATCACCTGGGCGGCATCCTCGCCTCCCTCACCCGAGGCGACGTGGAGCGACGAGTCGGCCTCCGGATCCGGCTGCGCGTGGGCGGCGACCTCCGGCCGGCCCTCGCGGTGGAGAACTTGGACGTCCGGTATTCCGGCACGGTCAACCCGCTCGGCACGGGCGACGCGACCCTCGCCTACACGATCCGCAACAGCGGCAACGCCGTCGTCACGGCCCGGCAGTCGGCCACCGTGACCGGCCCGTTCGGCAGCCTGCCCGTGACCGCCGGCCCGATTCCCGACTCACCACCGCTGCTCCCCGGCGAAACGTGGCAGGTGACCGCGTCCGTCCACGGCGTGGCACCCGCGTTGTACCTGGCCGGGACGGTCAGTCTCGTTCCGCTGCTCACCGACGCGGCCGGCTCGACCGCTCCGCTGTCCGGTGTGGACGACACCGCGCACTCGCCGGCCGTTCCGTGGACCGCGGTGCTCGTGATCGTCCTTTGTGTACTGACCATCGTGTTCTTCGTGGTGCGTCGCCGCCGGAAGAAGGCGGCTCACGCCGGATAGCGCCGGTTGAACCGCGGCGGGACGTAGCTCAGGTAGCGTCCCTCCACCCCGTCCGCCGCGACCGACAGCGCGTTCATCGTCCGGGGCGAAGTGTCCGGCCAGTGCCCGGTGCGCAGCCGCGTCAGCATGCGGTCGACGGCCGCCTGCTGTTCGCCGGTCGTGTAGGTGCAGTGCCCGGCGGTCTGGACGTATGTCTGCCGGAGCAGGGACTCGTTGCCCGCTTGGCGGACCAGTGCGCCGTAGGACTGCTGCTGGGCCACCGTGGAGATCTGGTCGCCGGTGCCGTTGACCGTGAGCACCGGGATCCGCAGGTCGCCGGTGAACACGATGCCCCGCTCCAGGTAGCGGACCGCGGCGGGATCGGCCGAGATGCGGGGTTCCGCGGCGAGGCGGGCGAAGTCGGCGCGCAGGTCGAGGCCCGCGCGGGAGTACAGCCGGCGCACGGCGTTCTGCAGGCTCGGCGACGCAGAAGCGAACTGGCGTGCGTAGTCCACCCCGGTGTTCCAGGAGGGGTTGCCACCCGACAGCTGCTCGATCGTCCGCCGGCTGCTGACCGCCTGCCCGAGGTACGGCAGCGGACCGCCGGCGAGGGCCAGGAACGCGCCCTGCTCGACGCCGTCGGCGTCGCGGTCGTCCGGGACGGGGGTCGCCGAGCCGTCCGGGGCCAGTCCCCAGCCCGGCAGCTGGCCGATCGCCGCCGCGAGGGCGATGCGCGCCTTGCCCGCCGGCGTGGCCTGGGCCGACGCCGTCGCCGAGAGCCACTGCTGCTGCGTCCCCGGGACGTCGGCCGGGATACCGGTGACCGGCAGGGCCGAATCGCGGAACAGCAGCGTCTTGAGCGTGAAGACGGTGTCGAGCTTCTGGTTCCACTGCCCCACCGCGCCGCCGAGGCCGCCGCACATCGGGATGGCCGCGGCGAAGCGGCCGGGGTGCACCTGCGCGACGCCGGCGGCGACCATGCCGCCCATCGACCGGCCTTCGGCGATCGCGTACCGGGCCCGGCCGAACGCGGCTTCGAACCGGCCGAGCGCCTCCGCCTGGTTGTCGATCGCCCGCGCGATGTTCCAGCTGCTGATCGCGCGCGTGGTGCCGCCCACCGCGTAGCCGCGGTCCAGCAGGCTCTTCGTGAGCGGGCTTGCCAGGCCGCCCGCGGCGAAGTCGAGGTCGACCAGCACGGAACCGTTCCACCGTACGGGTTTCGCGAACGTGTACGGCGTGCCGTCGGTCAGTTGCCCGTCGGCGCATCTCGCGGCCGCGACCGGCTCCGGGCACGGTTTCCCGGCTTCCGCCGCGTGGGCGGTGGCGGGAAGCCCGGCCACGAGGACCGCGACCGCGGCCAGAAGGGTGAGCTTGCTGCCCATGACTGCTGCTCCTGTCAGAAGTTCTTGCTGGTGACGGTCCAGCCCGGCGTGGCGCACAGACCGCAGTCCGCGCCGAGGAAGTAGCCCCGCGCGGTGCGGTTGCCGTTGAGGGTGAAGTCGAACCAGGCGACCAGGACCCGGACGGCTTCCTCGCGGACGCTCGGGTCGGGGTCACCGTTTCGCTGACCGTAGACGAATCCGGTGTGGCCCGCGGCCGGGTTGGTCGCGTGGACCGCCGGGACGGTGACGAGGTCGTAGTTCGCCCCGCTGTTGGGGTAGGCGACGTCGTCCGGGCCGCCGTCGACGAACATCGTGGGGGTGTGCAGGTTCCGCAGGTTCTCGCGGCCGTAGCCGAGGGTGCCGTCGGCGAAGAACCCGCTGTCCAGCGACAGCACCGACTTCACCCGCGGATCCGCTCCGGCGACGAGGGCTTCGATGCCGCCGCACGAGTGGCCGGCGACACCGATCCGGTGGGTGTCGAGCCGGTTCCGCAGTTCGCTCCCCCGGCGGTCGTTCTCCCGCTGCGCCCAGGTGATCGCGTCGGTGATGACCGCCGGTTCCGGGCTGCCGTTCTCGGTCAGGGCGGGCTCGTCGAACCCGCCGACCGCCACGACGACGAAGCCGTGCGCGGCCAGCAGCGTCTCGAGGGTCAGCAGCTCGTCGTTGCTGGTGTGCCGGCACGCGCCGTTGCCGAACACCACGACCGGCAGCCGGCCGGGCACGCGATCCAGGTCCGCGGGCCGGTAGACGGTGTACTCGGCGGCGTAGTTCCCTGTCTTGGCCGCGGCTTCGCGGACCACCGGGTGGAACACCGTGGACGCGGGCGGCGCGGGCGGGGCCGCGACTTCCGCTTCGGGAGAGCCGGGGACGACGACCGCCGCGGTCACCGCGACCAGAGCCGTCGCGGCGGCGACGAGAGCAGGTTTGAGCAAAGCCATCATATGTCCTTTCCGGACGATCAGCGGGGGGTGGCCGCGTTGAAGACCGGCTTCGGGACCGAAACCTGGTTGAGCCCCCAGCGGGACATGATCCCGACGTACGTGCCGTTCTCGAGAGCTCTTCGAACGCCTTCTGCAGCACCGGGCCCAGCCCGGACGACTGGGGGACGTACAACGCCAGGTCGTCCTTGGTCGCCCCCTGCGCCTCGGTCTGCGTGACGTACTTGTTCGCGCCCTGCCGCTGCGTCACGTCGATCGCCGCGGCCTCGGTCATCCCCGCGGCGTCCGCGCGACCCGAGCGGGTGGCCAGCAGCGTGGCATTCGTGTCGTCGAGGCCGACGGTCCGCGTCGCCTTCCGCTTGGTGTCCGTGCAGAACCGGGACAGCTTGTTCAACTGCTCTTCGACGACGCTCGCGGTCACCACCGCGATGCGCTTGCCGCACAGGTCTTCGACCCGCGCGATCCCGGCCGTCGAATCGGCGGGGAACACGTAGGCGGTGCGGGTGGTCATCCAGGTGATCGTGTCGAACTGCTTTTCGCGCTCGGCGGTCGCCTTGACCGGCCCGTTGAACGCGTCGTACCGGTTGGCCTCCATGCCCTGCAGCGCGGCCGGGAGCCCGGCGACGACGATGGTCCGCGTCCTGACGCCGAGCACCTGGCCGAGCGCGGCCTGGAAGTCGGGGTCGATCCCGGTGACCGTGCCGTCCGGCGCGATCGTGCGGTAGGGCGGGTGGGAGTCGCCGGCTCCAACCGTGCACCCGGCGGCGGCCGGCCCGAGGGCGGCGGTCGCGAGGATCGCACTTCGGCTTCGTCGGCGAAGTGAAGATCGCACAGCACTCCTTTCCCGGTCACACCAGCCGGTCGAGCCATTCGGTCATCCGCGCGGTCAGTCCGTCCCCGGTGCGGGCGTCGACGTTGTCGGCGTGCAGTTCCAGCACCGGGATGCCCGCCGCGCGCAGGGCACGAGTCGTGAAGTAGCCGCCGCGGGCGTCGTCGGAAACGAGGTGGACCACGCCGTCCACGCCGTGGTGGCGCGCTTCCTTGACGTACCACTCCGCCGACCACGGCGGGGTGTACAGCTGGTCGCTGAACGCCGCGAAGCGGGCAGCGAGGGCGCGCAATGGATCGTCGCCGTAACGCAAGTAGCCGTCGGCGGCGATGGCCAGGTACATCGACCAGACGAAGACCGCGCCGTGCGACTCCTGGAACCGCTGGTAGAAGTCGAGGTCGAACCAGAGCCCGCGGCCGATCCACATCAGCCGCAGCCGCTCGTCCGGGCAGACCGCGACACCGGCGTCGATCCGGTCGCGCACCTCGTCGTGGAACGCGCGCGCGGCGTCGCGGGCCCACTCGGTGCCGCGGTGCCACTGGGGCACCATGACGCTGGGGATGCCGTCGGTGACGGCGATCGGGCACGGCCGGGCGGCGGCGATCAGGTCGCGGGTGCGGCGGTTCCACTCCTGCTGCTCGTTGACCAGGTCCAGCACCTCACGGAACCGGGTCTCGGAGAACACCCGGCCGGTGGTCTGCTCGAGGAACCGGATGAGCCCGGTCAGCTCGCCGGTCAGCAGGTCGAGGCGGTCGCTGCCGATCGCCTCCTCCCAGCGGTGCGGCATCAGCTCCCACCACCGCTCCGGAACCTCGTTCTCCGCCGCGCTTTCCAAGGCGTAGTAGGTGACGCCGGGTTGGGCGTCCCAGACGTCGAAGATCTTCCGCGACGCGTCACCGGTGGTTTCGCCGAGCACGATCGACGGCGTCGGCAGGCCGCCCCACGGCGCCTGGCCGGGATCGTCCTCGAACGCCGACGCCAGCGAGGTGGCGCTGTACTGCTCGACGTAGTCGGGGTAGCCGCGCTCGCGCAGCAGGCCGAGGTAGCGCTGGGTCTGGCGTTTCGCCGCGACGATCGAGGCCCACCACTGGTTGACCACGTACGGGATCCCCATCGCGCGGAAGATCTCCTGCGGCGCGTCCGCGTTCACCAGTGCCAGCGGGCCACCCTCGGCGCGCACCCGGGCGAACCACTCGCGCTGGTAGGCGGTCGCGGTGGTCGCGGACGCCAGCCGGGCCGTCATGCCGCCGCTCCGGCCGGGACCAGCGCCGCCAGCGCCTCGGGAGTCAGCTCGCCGTACGGCTGGCGCTCCGCCAGGACCGCCGGCAGCCCCGTCTCGGCCCGCTGCTCCGGGAAGTCCCACGGCGGAGCGTCGTCGTGGAGGCGCGCGTAGGAGAACAGGATCCCGGCACCGCAGGCGCGGGCGGCCGCGGCGGTGTGCGCGGCGCGCTGCCGGATGGACGCGCGGGGCGCCGTCGGCCCGTTGTGCTGGTAGCGCTCGGCGAGCGCGAGCTCCGTCGGCGCCGCGCAGGTGCGCGCGAAGAGCAGCTCACCCCAGTCGTGGTCCTCGCCCACGACGAGGAAACCGTTGCGCTCCAACGTTTCGTACACGCCCGGTGAGTCGTGCGAACTCCCGGTGAGGAACAGCCGCACCCCTTCGACCTCGGGCAGGTCCTCGACGAGCAGGCGATCGACGAGCGCGATGGCGTCGGTGACCGGCAACGCCGTGGTCGCGGCGACGACCTCGAGGAACCGGGTGCCGCTCAGCCGGTTCGCGCGACGCAGGGCGGCGACCCGGCCGAGCGACCGCCGCAGGGTGTCGTGCGCGATGATGGCCGAGGCGAGATCGTCGTCCCCTATGGGCCGCCACTGCCCCAGCCACTCGCGCAGCTGGGCGATCTTCGCGTGGACGTACCGAGTTGTCGTGTGGTGCGGCAGGTGCAGGACGTCCACCAGCCGCACCGGCGGCAGCCCCGGCGCCGGCTCGACGCGGTGCAGCTCGCGCAGGGCGTAGAACAGCCGCAACGACGCCTCGCAGTCGCGGGAGACGACGATGGCTTCGAGCGGCCCGTAGTCCCCGGTGAGGATCCGCGTCAGGACCGACCGGGCGACCGGATCGACGCCGCGGCCGAGGTAGCGCTCGCCGAGCGCGCTGTCCTCGCCCGGTTTTCCGGTCAGCCGCAGCGGCGACAGGCCCGCCGCGGTGATCAGCTCGACCGGGACGTCCGCACCGACATACCCGACGGTGCTCAAATGACCGCCTCCGACACGAGCTCCGCCAGCTGCTCTTCGGTGTAGCCGAGCAGCTCGCGGTAGACGTGCTCGTTGTGCTCCCCCAGGCCCGGCGCGGGCCGGTCGAGGGAGACGCGGGCGGCGGAGAACCGGATCGGCACCCCGGTCCCGGCCAGGTCGGCCACGTCCCCGTGCTTCGGGTGCCGCAGCGGCACGACCTCCTCGCGCGCCAGGACCAGCGGATCCCGCACGGCCTCGCGCGGCTCCCGCACCTCGGCCGCGGGCACCCCTTCGGCGGTGAACGCGGCGAGGATCTCCTTCAGGGGCCGCACCCGGCACCACTCGCGGATGAGCTCGTGCAGCTCGTCGGCGGCCCGCACGCGTTGGTCACGCGTCCGGTAGCGGTCGTCCTCGGCCAGCTCGGGCCGGCCGATCGCCCGCAGCACCCCGTGGGCGAAGGCGTCGGTCGGCGCGCAGAGGGCGAGGTAGCCGTCCAGCGCGGGCAGGATCCCGAAGGGCGCCAGCCGCGGCACCATCGACCCGGTGCGCTGCGGCAGGCCGACCGCGTCGAAGGCGTCGAAGGGCTCGCACGCGACCAGCGACGTCAGCGCGCCGAGCATCGACACGTCGACGTGCTGGCCCTCGCCGGTGTGCTCGGCCTGCAGCAACGCGGACACCGTGCCGACCACGGCGAACAGCGGCGCCAGCAGGTCGCCGATCGGCAGTCCGAACCGGACCGGACCTTCGTCGGGCTCGCCGGCGGTCATCATCACCCCGCTCAGCGCCTGGATGATCGAGTCCATCGCCTTGCCCGATCCCGGGCCGCCCTGGGCGCCGAACCCGCTGATCGAGGTGTAGACGAGCCGGGGGTTGATCTCCCGGACCCGCTCGTAGGAGATGCCGAGCCGCTCGGTGACGCCCGGGCTGTAGTTCTCGACCAGCACGTCGGCGTCGCGGACGAGGTCGGTGAACACCGCGCGCGACCGCGGGTTCTTCAGGTCGAGGGTGACGCTGAGCTTGTTGCGGCCGCGCAGCAGCATCGACACCGACAGGTCGTCGTCGTGGCGCCGGGCGAGGTTCAGCCCGTCGCGGCCGACGTACGGCGCGTTGTTGCGGGACGAATCCCCGCCGGTGGCCGGGTTTTCGACCTTGATCACGGTGGCGCCGAGCCCGGCGAGCAGCAGCGTCGCGTACGGCCCGGCGAGCGCGGTGGTCAGGTCGATGACGGTACGGCCGGCCAGTGGCTGATCGGTCATGAAGGAACCCCCTCGGTGAGATCGACGAGCACTTCGGTGCCGCGGGTGGTGAACCGGCCGTTGAGCCGGGCCCCGCGCGTGATGTCGTCGATGTACTTCGTGACGGCCTCGCCCTCCGGCGTACCGCCGACCGGGACCGGCCGGCCCTGGTCGTCGATCCAGCACGGGACGAACCCGGCTTCGCGCAGGCCGGTCCCGTCGAAGCGGCAGAAGGCGATGGCGGTGTTGCGGCTTTCGGGGTGGAACGGGAAGAACGGCATGTCCGGGTCCGGCGCGAAGCCGTACAGCTTCGTCCGCCGCTCGGCCCACGCGCGCAGCTCGTCCGCGCCGACGCCCGCGCCCGGGGTCAGGGCGTGGGTGACCGTGGCGAAGTTGCCGAGGCCGTGGAAGATCGGCCGTCCTCTGTGGACTTCGATGCCGCGCATGATGTGCGGGTGGTGGGAGAACACGGCGTCGGCACCGGCGTCGACCGCCGCGCGGGCGACCGGGCGCTCGTACATCGCCACCTCGACCGGGGTGTGGCCGACGCCCTTGTGCAGCGCCACGAGCACGACGTCGGCCTCGGCCCGCAGGCGGCGGACGTCGTCGGCCATCGCTTCGAGGCTGTCGGGATCGGCGAAGGTGTAGATCTTCGGCGGACCGCCCGGGCTCGCGTGGTCCAGCTCGTAGTGGGTGAGGACGTGCACGTACGCACACCCCGGCTTGCGGGAGGCCGCCCAGGACTCGCGCGGGCCGACGCAGTTGTAGGACAGCACACCGATCCGCAGGCCACCGCGTTCGACGACCGCCGGGCGCCGGGCCTCGGCGAGGTTCGTCCCGGCACCCGCCGTGACCATGCCCGCCTCGCGCGAGTAGGCGATGGTGTCGGCCAGCCCGCCGGCACCGGCGTCGAGGACGTGGTTGCCCGCCAGGGTGACCACCTCGAAACCGGCCTCGGCCACCGCCTTCAGCGCCGCGGGGTCCGCGGGCGGCGCCGGGACGTCGGTGCTCTGCTGCACCGCCGTGGTCGAGTGCGGCACCTCGACGTGGCCGATCGCCAGGTCCATCGCCCGCAGCACCGGCGCGGCCGGGGCGAGGAAGAACTCCGGGTCCGGCTCGTCCAGGATGAGGTCGCCGACAGCGCCGACAGTGATCACGAAGCACCTTCCTTTTCGGACAGATGACGGGAGAGGAACGCGCGCAGCCGGTCGGTCCGCGGCCGGGTGAACAGCTCGGCCGGCGGGCCCTCTTCGACGATCCGGCCCGCTTCCATGAACACGCACCGGTCCGCGACCTCGCGCGCGAAGGCCATCTCGTGGGTGACGACGACCATCGTGGTGCCCGCCGCGGCGAGGTCGCGCAGCACGGCCAGGACCTCGTCGACCAGTTCCGGGTCGAGCGCGCTGGTGGGTTCGTCGAACAGCATGATCCGCGGCCGGACCAGCACGGCCCGGGCGATGGCGACGCGCTGCTGCTGCCCGCCCGAGAGCTGCCGCGGGTAGTGGTCCTCGCGCCCGGCCAGGCCGATGCGCTCGAGCAGCTCGCGCGCTTCGGCCTCCACAGTGGACCGATCACGCCGGTGGACGCGGATCGCCGCGTCGGTCACGTTGCGCAGCACGGTGAACTGCGGGAACAGGTTGAACTGCTGGAAGACCATGCTCATCCGCCGCCGCTGGGCGGCGACCCGCCGCTCGGTCAGCGCGCGCAGGCCGCCCGGGGAACGCCGGTGGCCCAGCAACTCGCCGTCGAGATACATCGCGCCGCCGTCGATGGGCTCGAGCTGGTGGGCGCAGCGGACGAGCGTCGACTTGCCCGACCCGGACGGCCCGATCACCACGACCGTCTCGCCTTCGTGGACGTCGAGGCTCACCCCGGCCAGCGCGGTCACCGCGCCGAACTCCTTGCGGACGTCGTCGATCCGCAGCACCGGGGCGCTCACCGGGCACTCCGGTGGCCGCGCGAGAACCGGCGTTCCAGCCGGCGCTGCCCGGCCGTCAGGACGGTGACCACGACCAGGTACCAGAAGCAGGCGACCAGCAGCATCGGCACGATCTCGTAGGTGCGGTTGTAGATCACCTGCACCGAGTGCAGCAGGTCCGACATCGCGATGACCGACACCAGTGCCGTTCCCTTGAGCACGTTGATGAACTGGCTGCCGGCGGGCGGGATGATCACGCGCATCGCCTGCGGCAGCACGATCCGCAGCAGCGTCTGGCCCGGCGGGTAGCCCATCGCGCGGGCCGCGTCGCGCTGACCGGGGTCGACCGACGAGACGCCGGCGCGGAAGATTTCGGCCAGGTAGGCCGACTCCACCAGCGACAGGCCGATCACCGCGGCCGTCAGCGGCGTGATCACGGTGTTGGCGTCCCACGTCCCGAAGACCGGGCCGAAGGGGATGCCGATCGACAGCTTGGGCAGCAGGTAGGCGAGGTTGAACCAGAAGATCAGCTGCACCAGCGGCGGGATGCCGCGGAACAGGCCGACCCACAGCGTCGCCACCCACCGGGCGGGCGCGAACCCGCTCAGCTGCATCGCCGCGACCACGCCGCCGGCCAGCGACCCGAGCACCATCGCGGCGACCGCGAGCAGCACGGTGGTGCCCAGGCCCGCCATGACGCTCTTCTCGAAGAGGTACTTCGCCACGACGTCCCACTGGAACCGGGAGTTGCCGACCAGGAAGCCGACCAGCTGCGCGGCGAGCACCGCCAGCACGAGCACGAACAGCCAGCGCAGCGGGCGGAAGCGGCCGCGGGCGCCGGCGACGTCGTCGCGGGCCGGGGCCGTCTCCTCCACAGTGGACACGGCGGTCATTTCGCCGAGGCCACGTCGAACAGCGGCTGCGGGACCGTGACGTCGTCGAGGCCCCACTGCTTCATGATCCGGGCGTAGGTGCCGTTGCGGAACAGCTCCTCGAACGCCTTCTGCAGCACCGGACCGAGCTTCGCGGACTTCGGGGTGTACAGCGCGAGGTTGTCCTTCGTGGCACCCTGCTCCTCGGTCTGCGTCACGTATTCGTACTGCCCCTTCTGCTGGGTGGTCACGTCGATCGCGGCGGCCTGGGTCATCCCGGCGGCCTCCGCCCGGCCGGACTTCGCGGCCAGCAGGGTGGCGTTCGTGTCGTCGAGCCCGACCACCTGCACGGCCGCCTTCTGTGAGCGTTCACAGAAGGCGGACAGCTTGGCGAGCTGGTCCTCCACGACGCTGGCGGTGACCACCGCGACGCGCTTGCCGCACAGGTCGGCGGCCTGCTTGATGCCCGCCGACGACCCTTCGGGGACCACATAGGACGTCCGGGTGGTCATCCAGGTGACGGTGTCGAACTGCTTCTCCCGTTCGGCGGTGGCCTTGACGGGCCCGTTGAACGCGTCGTACCGGCCGCTGAGCATGCCCTGCAGCGCGGCCGGGAGCCCGCTGACGATGGTGGTTTCGGTGCGCACGCCGAGAAGCTGGCCGAGCGCCTGCTGGAAGTCGTGGTCGATGCCGGTGACGGTCTTGCCGTCCGGGCCGACGGTGCGGTACGGCGGGTGCGAGTCGCCGGCGAACCGGAGGACGCCGGCGTCCTTGACCGCCTGCGGCAGCTGGTCGTGCAGCGCCGGGACAGCGGCCAGAGCGGCGGCGGTGGGCGCCGAGGCCGCGCCGTCGTCGACCGTGCACCCGGCCAGGACGAGGCCGGCGGCGAGCACGGCGAGCGAGCTTCGACGGCGTTGACGAAGTGAGGAACCCATGTCGTTTTCTTCCTGAGGAAGGCCGTCCGGGCGGGCGGCGCGGGAACCCGGGGATCAATTGGTTGCTATCTGGGCGCCGATCGTCGCATGATGTGTCGCGTGATTCAACCCCTCGATTTCGCGGGCCGGACGGCACTGCCACCATGGACACCCGCGGCGGGCAGCCCTGGCCGGCCGCCGACCCGAGCCCCGGAAGAGGCAGGCGCGCGATGACAGTGACGCCCTCAGGGCCACTGCCCCGCTCCCAGCAGGGAGCCGAACCCCAGCTGCTGCTGACGTCCCTGCTCGGCGACTTCTGGTACTGGCGCGACGAGCACATTCCCTCGGCCGCCCTGGTGCAACTGCTCGGCGAGTTCGACATCAGCCCGGCGAGCGCGCGGGCGGCGATCCGCCGGCTGGCCGCCCGCGGCCTGCTCACCGTGTCGCGCAGCGGCCGGACGACGGCGTACGGCATCCCGGCGCGCACGTCCGAGGTGATCATCGAGCGCACGCACCGGATGCTGACCTTCGGCACCAGCGCGCCCGACTGGGACGGGCGGTGGACCGTGGTCACGTTCTCGGTGCCGGAACAGGACCGCGGGCTGCGCACGGCACTCCGGTCGCGGCTGCGGGTCCTGCGGTTCGCCGCCCTCTACGACGGGGTGTGGGTCAGCCCCCACGACCTGGCCGAACCCGCGCTGACCGCGCTGCGGGAGCTCGAACTGCGCAGCGCCACGGTCTTCCGCGCCACCGAGGTGCCCGGTTCGGCCGCGGCGGTCGCGGCGTTCGACCTCGAGCCGCTCGCCCGGGAGTACGAGCAGTTCGTCGAGCGGTACGAGCAGGTGCTCACCGGTCTGGAGGCCGGGCTGATCAGCCCGGCGCAGGCGTTGCGCACCCGCACCGAACTGCGCGTCGACTGGCGCCGGTTCCCGGAGACCGACCCGGACCTGCCCGCCGGGCTGCTGCCGGCCGGCTGGGCCCGCGACCGGGCCCAGAAGGTGTTCCTGCAGATCTACGACCGGCTCGGCCCGCTCGCCGAGCTGCGGTTCCGGCAGGTGCTGGCCGCGACCGACCCCGAGCTGGCCGAGCTGGCCACCCACCACGACTCGGTGAAGGTGGCCGCGTTGTTCGCCGAGCTCGGCGACCGCCACCCGGCGGGCGACACCCCGTTCGAGCAAGCCGCCGAAGCCCGCCGCCTGGACGACGCGCGCCGCGGCTAAGGCGGCACTTCCCGCGTCGTTCGCACGGGTACGTGGGCTCGAAAGTCGATCGAAACTCTTTGCTAAGCGGCGAAGCACCGTGTTCTTCTGCTGACGGTAAGCAACTTCTTCGACGCGTGCCGTTAAGGAGACCACGAATGGCCAGAAGTTCGTCGGACCCGCGCAGCAGATGGTGGCGCTCCCCCGCCACCCGGGCACTGGCCGGGGTGGCCACCGTGGCCGCGACAGCCGCCGTCCTGGTGACGGCACCCGGCGCCGATGCCGCGGCGAGCACACTGGGCGCCGCGGCCGCGCAGTCCGGCCGGTACTTCGGCACCGCGATCGCCGGCAGCAGGCTCGGTGATTCGACCTACACCTCGATCGCCTCGCGCGAGTTCAACATGGTGACGGCCGAAAACGAGATGAAGCCCGACGCGACCGAGCCGAACCAGAACCAGTTCAACTTCTCCGCCGGCGACCAGATCTACAACTGGGCGGTGAGCCACGGCGCCAAGGTCCGCGGCCACACACTGGCCTGGCACGCCCAGCAGCCGGGCTGGATGCAGAACATGGGCGGCAGTTCCCTGCGCAACGCCATGATCAACCACATCCAGAAGGTGATGGCGCACTACCAAGGCAAACTAGCCTACTGGGACGTCGTCAACGAAGCCTTCAACGAAGACGGCAGCCGCCGGTCGTCGAACCTGCAGAGCACCGGCAACGACTGGATCGAGGTCGCGTTCAAGACCGCGCGGGCGGCCGACTCCTCGACCAAGCTCTGCTACAACGACTACAACATCGACAACTGGAACTACGGCAAGACCCAGGGCGTGTACAACATGGTGCGGGACTTCAAGTCCCGCGGCGTGCCGATCGACTGCGTCGGCCTGCAGGCCCACTTCACCGGCGGCAGCTCGGTCCCGAGCAGCCTGCAGCAGACGATCTCCAGCTTCGCGGCGCTCGGCGTCGACGTCGCGCTCACCGAGGTCGACGTCACCAACGCGAACACCTCGCAGTACGCGGCGCTGACCCAGGCGTGCCTGAACGTCGCGCGCTGCGTCGGCATCACCGTGTGGGGCGTGCGGGACAGCGATTCCTGGCGCTCCAACGAAAGTCCCCTGCTGTTCGACGGCAGCGGGAACAAGAAGGCCGCCTACAACTCGGTGTTGAACGTCCTCAACTCCGGTGGGACGACCACGACCCCCACGACCACGCCGACCGGCCCCACGACCACCCCGACGGGCCCCACGACGACGCCGACCACACCGGGCGGGGGCAGCTGCACCGCGTCGCTGTCGGCCGGGCAGTCCTGGGGTGACCGGTACAACCTCAACGTGTCGGTCAGCGGCTCGTCTTCGTGGACGGTCACGATGAACGTGCCCAGCCCCGAGCGGATCAGCGCCACCTGGAACATCAACGCGACGTGGCCCAGCAGCCAGGTCCTCATCGCGACGCCCAACGGGAGCGGCAACAACTGGGGCGTCACCATCATGGCGAACGGGAACTGGAACTGGCCGAGCGTCAGCTGCAGCGCCTCCTGAGCCACGGCACACCGGCACCGGCCCGCTCGC
>NZ_JBDLYJ010000005.1:350699-375819 GCF_051337345.1 Amycolatopsis sp. MEPSY49
GCCCGCTCGCGAACCACCGTTCGCGAGCGGGCCGGTCAGGCCGTGGCGGCGGCGAAGAACCGCTCGAGCTCACCCCGGGTGTCGGGTCCGGTCGGCTGGAACACGATCTCGGTGACGCCCTTGGCGGCCACCTCGGCCAGCCGCTCCCGGATCTCTTCGCGGGTACCGGTCATCGTCACGTCCCGCAGCATCGCGTGGCCGCCGGCCTGCCAGGCGGCCTGGTCGGCCTCGCCCAGCTCCACGCAATGACCACGGTGGACCGCGAGGTGCCGCTCCCGCGGCGGCGTCCGCTCGACCACCGCCAGCCATTCCGCGCCGCCGGGGAGTTCGCCTACGGCGGCGGGGCCGCCGAATTCGTACGCGCCGTGGTAGGCCAGCGCCCACCCGGGTCCCGCGGCCTGCCTCGCGTGCTCGGTGTCGGTGCGCTCCCCTTCGTCGAGCACCGTGCCCCAGACGAGGTAGGGCACCCACGGGTATTCGGCCGCGAACTCGGGCAGCTGCAACGTCACGTACAGCCCGTCGCCGAGTTCCTTGGCCACCCGGTGCCCCTTCGGCCCCAGCGCCCCGATCAGGACGGGCACGTCGACGGGCCGGGCGGGAGCGTGGCCATCCGGGTGCAGCATTCGCATCCGCGCCCCTTCCCACTCGACGACGTCGCCCCGCAGGAGCCCGCGGTACGCCCGGATGTAGGCGTCCATGTAGGACCACGTGATCGCGCGGTAACCCATGGCGCGGCGGCCGGTGAACCCGGTGCCGAAGGAGACCGCGACGCGGCCGGGTGCGAGCGCGGCCAGGGTGGCGGTCGCCGCGGCGTTCACCATCGGGTGCCGCAGGCTGGGCACCAGCACGCCGGGGCCGAGGCCGATCCGCTCGGTCCGCCCGGCGGCCAGCGCGAGGGTCATCCACACGTCGGGGCTCTGCTGCGGGGTGTCGTAGACCCACGCCCGCGCGTAGCCCAGCTCTTCGGCCACGGCGATGTGGTCCGGGGAGTCCAGCGCGGTCGGGAAAGCGCAGGAGACGTCCATGCGGGCCCTCCGTTCACTCGTCGGGGTCAGGGCAGGCCCGCGTGCGGGACCTCGACCCGGACCGCGAGCAGCTGCGCTTCGCGGACCGGGCGGCGTTCGTGCTCGGCGAAGGACGGCGCCGCGCAGAGGAACAGCGTCCGACCGTCGTCGCCGCCGAGCATGCAGGCGAAGACCCCGGTGCCGGCGTCGATCTCGTCGAGGATCCGGCCGCCCTCCTCGACCCGCAGGACGCGGTTGTGGACGGCGTCCGCGACCCAGATGGCGCCCTCGGCGTCGGCGCAAATGCCGTCGGGCGCCACCTCGAGGCGCTGCACCGCCTCGCCGACGTCGTCGGTTTGTGGCGGCTGCCCGAACTGCGCCCACACCCGCCGCCCGCTCAGCTCGCCGTCTTCGCCGATGTCGAAGGCGGTCAGCCGCCCGGCGAAGGTTTCGGCGACGACCAGCACACCGCCGGGCAGGATCACCATGCCGTTGGGGAAGCCGAGGTCCTCGGCGGCGACGGCCACGCCGCCGTCGGGGTCGACGCGCGTGAGCGTGGTGTAGCGCAGCGGGGCGCCGCCCATGAGGTCGAAGCCGAAGTTGCCCACCCAGGCGCGGCCGCGGTCGTCGACGACCATGTCGTTGAGCACCCCGGACACCACGCCGGACAGGTCGGCGTGCTCCGTGAGCTGCCCCTCGTCGTCCCGCACGAGGACGCGGTGGTCGCGCATCGACACGACGAGCAGCCGCCCGTCGGGCCGGAACCCGAGGCCCGAGGGCTGCCCGGGGACTTCGGCGACGACCTCGATGCCGCCGCGCTCGTCGATCGCCACGACCTTTTCGGTGTAGAAGTCCGACACCCACAGCCGGCCGGCGTGCCACCTCGGGCACTCGAGGTAGGAGAAGCCCGCGGCGACGACGGTCGGCTGCCTGGACGCGGTGTGCCCCATCGCGGCTCTCCTCGGTCCTCATCGACTAACTGAGCGCCCAGTTACCATGACTCCGGCACCGGGAGGTGTCAAGTGCGGAGGGGAGAGCGGGGATGTCAGGGACAGAGCGCCGCCGCGGCGGCGGCCGGCACCCGGCGGCGGCCGAGCTCACGACCAAGCTGGGGCCCGAAGCCGTCCCGGACGAGTTCTGGGGTGAGGGCACCTCCCCGGTGGCCCGCGCGCTGCTGTCTTCGGCCGTGCAGTGCTTCGCCCGCACGGGTTTCCACGCCACCACGACCCGCGACATCACCGCCGTGGTCGGCTTGAGCCCCGGTTCGCTCTACGTGCACTTCGCTTCCAAAGAGGCCGTGCTGTTCCACATCGCCCGAACCGGCCACGAGCGCGCGCTCGCGGCCCTGACCGCCCAGCCCGACGACGGCGACAGCCGGCGGCACATCCGCCGGCTGGTGGCCGCGCACGTGTCGTGGCACGCCCGCCACCACACCGTGGCGAGGGTGTGCCAGTACGAACTGGCGGGGCTCGAGCCGGGGCACCTGGCGGAGGTCCTCGACCTCCGGCAGCGGTTCTCCGCGGTCGTGCGTTCCGCCGTGGAACGCGGCGCCCGCGAAGGCGTCTTCGACGTGCCCGACATCGACCGGGCGGTGCGCGCGATCCTGTCGCTCGGGATCGACCTGGTGCGCTGGTACCGCTTGGACGGCGCGGACTCGCCCGAGGCGCTCGGCGAGTCCTACGCCGAGCTGGCCACCCGGATGCTGGGCGCCTAGCCCTGACCTGCGGCAACGCACTACTCTGCGGGGGTATACACGCGAGGTATACGCCTGCGGTATAGTGATCGCCAGTCCCGGGTTTTCCGGGGTCGAGGGAGGGACGGGAACATGTCGGTTCCACACACCCTGCTCGCGTTGCTCGAACCCGGGCCGAGGCACGGCTACGACCTGAAACGGGCGTACGACGAGCAGTTCGGGCAGGATCGCCCGCTCGCCTACGGCCAGGTCTATTCGACGCTGTCGCGGCTGCTGCGCAACGGCATGGTCGAGGTGGCGGGCGTCGAGAGCGGCGAGGGGCCGGAGCGGAAGCGCTACACGATCACCGACGCCGGGGTCACCGACGTCGAGACGTGGCTGCGCACGCCGGAAGACCCGCAGCCGTACCTGCAGAACACGCTTTACACGAAGGTGGTGCTCGCGCTGCTGTCCGGGCGCAGCGCCACCGACGTGCTCGACGTCCAGCGCGCCGAGCACCTGCGGGCGATGCGTGCGCTCACCAAGCGCAAGAACGGTGGCGACCTCGCCGATCAGCTGATCTGCGACCACGCGCTCTTCCACCTCGAGGCGGACCTGCGGTGGCTGGAGCTCACCGCCGCGCGCCTCGGCGAACTCGAGAAGGCGGTGCGCCCATGACCGGGCCGGGAACCCCGTTGCTCGTCGGCAACGGGCTGCACAAGTCGTTCGGCCCGACGCGGGCGCTCGACGGGGCGGCGCTGTCCGTCTCGGCGGGGGAAGTGCTCGCGATCATGGGCTCGTCCGGCTCGGGCAAGTCGACGCTGCTGCACTGCCTCGCCGGCATCGTCCGGCCGGACGCGGGCACCATCAGCTACGCCGGAGCCGACCTCGTCGGGATGGACGACCGGGGCCGGAGCGCGTTGCGGCGCACCGAGTTCGGCTTCGTGTTCCAGTTCGGCCAGCTCGTCCCCGAGCTGTCCTGCCTCGAGAACGTCGCGTTCCCGCTGCGGCTGACCGGGACCAGGCGGAAGCAGGCCGAGGCCAGGGCGACCGAGTGGCTCGCCCGGCTGGAGGTCGACGAACTGGCGAAGCGCCGGCCCGGGGACGTGTCCGGCGGGCAGGCGCAGCGGGTGGCGGTGGCGCGGGCGCTGGTGACCGGGCCGAAGGTGGTCTTCGCGGACGAGCCGACCGGCGCGCTCGACTCGCTCAACGGCGAGAAGGTCATGCAGCTGCTCACCCAGGCGGCGCGGGAAACGCACGCCGCGGTGGTGCTGGTGACCCACGAGCCGCGGGTCGCGGCCTACTCGGACCGCGAGATCGTGGTGCGGGACGGGCGCACGGTCGACCGGGAGCTGGTCGCGTGATACGGGATCTGGTGCTGGGCCTCCGGCTGGCCGTCGGGGGCGGCCGGATGTCCGGCGCGGCGCTGCTGCGCCTCACGATGACCGCGTTCGGGATCGCGCTCGCGGTCGCCGTGCTGCTGCCCGCGGCCGCGGTGCACCACCTGGCAGGCGCGCAGGCCGCCCGCGCGGCGGCGATCAAGCCGGTCACCGAGCCGCGCGCGGGCGTCGCCCCGCTGCTGACCTACAACTGGTACCCCTCGGTCGGCGAGGACTACGTCAAACTCACCGCGGTCGCGCCGACCGGGCCGGATTCGCCCGTGCCGCCGGGCGTCGGCCGCCTGCCCGCACCGGGCGAGCTGGTCGTGTCGCCGGAGCTCGCCGCGAAGCTGGCCGCGCCCGGCGGCGACTCGATGCGGGCCCGGCTGCCGGGGACCGTCGTCGGCCAGTTGTCGCGCGACGGCGTCGCCGACGCCGGCGACCTGAGCGCGTACTACGGGGTGCCCGCCGCGCAGATCCGGGCCGAAGGCGACCGGGGCACCGCGGTCTACGCGTTCGGCCGGCCCTACACCGGGCTCGGGCTGCCGGCGGCCATGCTGGCCATCATCCTGCCGATCGCCGCGGTGCTGCTGCTGCCGTTGCTGATCTTCGTGACCACGGCGTCGCGGATGGGCGCGGCGCAGCGGGAACGCCGGCTCGCCGCGCTGCGGCTGCTCGGGCTGGACGCGCGGCAGGTCAAGCGGGTCGCGGCGGCCGAGTCGCTGGTCGGGGCGGGGATCGGGCTCGCGGCCGGCATCGGGTTCTTCGCCGTGCTGCGCACGTTCGTCGCCGACATCCTGCCGTTCGGCCTGCGGATCTTCCCGGAGGACTTCGTCCCGGACTGGCCGCTGGTCGTGGTGATCGTGCTGCTGGTGCCCGGGCTCGCCGTCGGCTCGGCGATGTTCGGGCTGCGCCGCACGATCGTGGAACCGCTCGGCGTGGTCCGCCAGGGCAAGCCGACGCGGCGGCGGATGTGGTGGCGCTGGGTGCTCACCGCGCTCGGCGCGCTGTTCCTGGCCGCGAGCCTGGCCTTCGACCGCGGGAACGGCGACGAGGCCGGCGCGCTGGCCCTCGCGGTGGGCAGCGTGTTCCTGCTCGTCGGCGTCGCGGCCCTGCTGCCGTGGCTGGTCGAGCGGCTCGTGGAGCGGCTGCACGGCGGTCCGCCGTCGTGGCAGCTCGCGATCCGGCGGCTGCAGCTGGACAGCGGCACCGCCAGCCGCGTGGTGTCCGGCCTGGTCGTCGTGCTGGCCGGCACGATCCTGATCCAGGGCGTGATCACCTCGCTCAGCGGCGCCGCCCGGCAGCAGGCGTCGCCGCCCGGCGCGGCCGCGGCTCCGGTGCGGGTGCAGACGACGGCCGCGCACGAAGCCGAGGTCGTCGGCCTGGCGGCGTCGGCGCCCGGGGTGACCGGGACGCACCCGGCCCGGAACATCGCGGTGGAGTCCGGGTCGGAGCGGACCTACAGCGTGGTCGGCGATTGCGTGGCGCTCCGGGTCGAAGCCGACCTCGGTGACTGCGCCGACGGTGACGCGTTCTTCGTCGTGCCGGCGAAGGGCGGGACCGCCCCGGCCGGCAAGGTGCGGCTGCGGAGTTCCTTGCACGACAGCGAAGAGATCGGTCCGGAGTGGACGGTCCCGGGCTCCGTCGAGGTCGTGCGGTCGGACACCGTGGCGGCCGCGGCGGAGGGCACGATGCTGATCACGCCGGGTGCCCTCGGCGGGCTCGCCCTGCCGGAATCGTCGGTCGCGGTCTACGTGTCGGGCACCGGCGACCCGCGGGCGCTGACCGACAACGTCGCGCGGGCGGTCAACCCGCTCGCGTGGCACGCCACGGTGGGCACGAGCGCCTACGTCGACGAGTTCGTCGCCCGCGACCAGCGGATGGTGGAGAGCTTCCGCTCGGTGCTGATCACCGCGTCGCTGTTCGTGCTCGCGGTGGCGGCGATGAGCCTGCTGATGCTGTCGATCGAGCAGATCAGCGAGCGGCGGCGGCCCCTCGCGGCGCTGTCCGCGGCCGGCGTGCCGATCGGCGTGCTGGCCCGCGGATCACTGTGGCAGACGGCGATCCCGGTGGTGGTCGGCGTGGTGCTGGCGGTCGCGGCGGGCCTCGGGCTGACCGCGCCGATCCTGCGGCTGGCGAACCGGGAGATGATCGTCGACGTCCCGGTGCTGCTCGCGCTGGCGGGCACCACGGTGGCGGCGGTCCTGCTGGTGACCGGGTTGACGATGCCGTTGCTGCGGCAGGTGACCCGGCTGGACACGCTGCGCTCGGAATGAGCGCGGCTCGCCACGGCTCCTGAATGGACAGTCGCTCCGGTTCTCCCGGCCGCCGATCGGGGCGGCCGGGAGCCCGTCGTTCAGCGCGCCGGCTCCGTGCGCGTCGGCTGACCACCATCGAGCCGGAAGAGGTGCTCGGCGTTGCGATGGGTGATCTTCTCCCGTTCTTCGGGCGTGAGGTCGAGTTCGTCGAGGAACTCCCGCGTGCCGTCGAGGTGGAGGAACGGGAAGTCGCCCGACCAGATCAGCCGGTCGATGCCCACCACGGCACGGACGAAGTCGAACTGCGGCCGGTGGAACATCCCGCTCGGGGTGACCCAGACGTTCGAGCGGTAGACCTCGGTGATCGTCCGGGACAGCCCGGTGTCGCCCGGGGACAGGACGTCGTCCAGGCGGCTGAGGAAGAACGGGACCAGCTCCCCCCAATGGCCGCTGATGACCTGGAGCCCGGGAAGGCGTTCGAAGACCCCGGCGAGGATGAGCCGCAGCACGTGGATCCCCGCCTCGTGGTGCCAGCCCCACGCGCCCAGCGAAAGTTCCGCGGTCACCTTGTCGTTGAAGCCGGCGTAGTAGGACTGCTGGACTTGCGGGACGGGGTGGAACGGGTGCACGTAGAGCGGCACCCGCAGCTCGGCGATCCGGTCCAGGACTGGCTGGTAGACAGGATCGTCGAGGAACCCCGCGCCGGGGCGCCCCAGGATCAGGACCCCGCGCAGGCCGAGGCCGGTCACGGCGCGGTCGAGCTCGTCCACGGCCGCGGCCGGCAGCTGCCACGGCAACGCCGCCAGCCCCTGGAGCCGGTCGGGGTGCGCGGCGACCGCCCGCGAAAGCCGGTCGTTGACCGCCCGGCACAGGGTGACCGCCTGGTCGTCGGGAACCAGCTGGATCGGGCTGGTCCAGGAGACGATCTGCAGGTCGATGCCGTGCTCGTCCATCCGCCGGATGCGCTCGGCCCCCAGGTCGGCGCCGAGGCGGAGCGCTTCCCGGATGTCGACGGCGGGCCGCCGGCCGGGGCCTCGCCGCACGGGTGCGGAGCTGGAGCTCTGGGCGTGCATGTAGGGCGCTTCACGGGCGAGGACGGGGCCGGCGGCGTCGGCGATCGCCTGGTCGACGGCGTGCTCTTCGACGCAGATCAGGGTCACGAGTCAGTCCTCGGGGAAAGGGCGTCCACGGCCGGCTTGACGGTTTGCACGGCGAACTCGCGGAACGTGGTGGGCGTGGTGTTCCGGGCGGTGCGCGGTGTCCCGTTGGTGATGCCGCGTTCGCCGGCGAGGTCCATGTCCACCATGGACTGGGCCATCGCTTCGGAGACGCCACGCTCGACGAGGAACTGCTTGACGGCAGCGCGTTCTCCGCGCCGGTACCGGACGGGCCTGCCGAGAACGTCGGTGAGGATCTCGGCGATGTCGTGGTACGAAAGGTCTTCACCGCCGAGGACGTCGACGGACTCCTGCCCGGTCCAGGTGTGGTCGACGAGGTGTTCGGCGGCGAGCGCCGCGATGTCCTTCGTCGCGATCCACGGCATCCGGAAATCGGCCGGCAGGGTGCCCGGCAGGGCCCCCGTGCCGATCGCCGCCACCTGCCGCAGGACGTTGTCCATGAACGTCGGCAGCGCCAGGGCACGCACGTGCGCGCCGGTGCTGCGGAACAGGTCCTCCATCGCGTGGGACGCGGAGATGTGCCCGGCGTAGATCCGCGACCCGCGCCCCAGCGAAGAAACGATCACCACGCGCGGAACCGCGTGGCGCACCACCGCGTCGGCCCCCGGGATGGAAGCGCTCACGTACGCCTCGTAGGGACTGTTCGCGGTCGCGGCCGCCGGCATGAGCCAGAACAACGCGCCGGCGCCGTCGAGCGCCCGGTCCAGGACGTCGCGATCGCGATGTGAGCCGACGACGATCTCGGCCCGGTCCCGTACGGCGGCAGGCAGCTTGCCCGGGTCTCGGACGATGAGGCGGACCGGCTCGCTCCGCCGCAGCAGCTCGTCGACGAGCTTGCTGCCGATCTGCCCGGTGGGGGCGGTGACCACGATCATGGATGATGACTCCGTTCGGTGAAAACCAGAAGTAAACTAGACTGTACCGTATACTTTGAGGTGACGCATGGCCCGACGCGGCGAAGCGCTGCGCGAGCACATCCTCGACACGGCGAAGCTCGCCTTCCTGGATGACGGCTTCGAACGGACCTCCATGGACGCGATCGCGGCGCGCGCGGAGACGTCGAAGCGTTCCCTGTACGCGCACTTCCCGACCAAGGACGCGCTGTTCCTCGCGGTCGTCGACCGCGTCCGCGGCCTGTTCGGCGACCGCATGGGCGCGCCCGCCGACTACGCCGAGCAGCCGGCGGAGGCGGTCGTGCGGTACTGCGGGCGCTTCGTGCAGCTGCTGGGCTGGTCCTCGGTCGGGAAGATGGTCCGCCTCGGCATCGGCGAGGCCGACCGGCTGCCGGAGCTGGCGGCCGGGCTCTTCGACGTCCTCTTCGGCGTCACCACCGGCAACCTCGCGGCACACCTGGTGACCGCGACGGGACTCGCGGCCGACGAAGCCGAGGCCGTGGCGGACGAGCTGATCGGCCTCGCCGTCCACCCGGTGCTGCCCCGGCTGCTGTTCGGCGTCGATCCGCTCACCGACGAGCTGCCGGACCGGGCCCGGCTGGCGGCCGACGTCGACCTCGACCGGATCCGGCGGCTCTTCCGGCTCCTCGTGCCACCGCCGGTGGCGGAGCCCGGTCGGTAGCCTCGGCACCATGGTGTTCGACTCGGCCCGGTTCGATCTGCGGCCCTACACCGGTTTCGAGACGGAACGCTTCGTCCGCCGGACGTTCTGCAGCTGGCAGGACTCGGGCTGGCGATCCCTGCTCGTGCAGCGGTTCGAACACGTCCCGGTCGCCGAAGAACTGGCGCTGCCCGCGGCCGCCGACCTGCACCTGGTGCTGCCGGTGTCCGGGCGGGCCGACCTGGAGACGCGGGCCGGCGGCCGGGCCGTCCGCGATCGGTGGCTGCCCGGCCGGGTCCAGCTGGGCGTCCCGCACCAGGCCGTGGTCCGCCGCTACCGCGGGAACGCGGACATGCGCAGCGTCCAGGTGCACATCCCGCGCGACACCGTCGATTCGGCCGTGGCGCGGCTGGGCGGCGACGTCCCGGACTTCGAGGCCATGGCCGCGTCCGTCGCCGCCGGCGACCCGCTGCTCGAGGCGGCCGTCCGGGCGCTCGGATCGCCGGGGACCGCGGACGACCTCTACGCCGAGACCGCGGCCGCGTTCCTGGCGACGCACCTGCTGACCCGGCACGGACGGCTGCGCGCCGACCGGCCTCCCGGGCGGGAGGACGCCCGCGTGCGCGCGGCCGTGACGTTCCTGCGCGAACGGCTGGCCGAGCCCGTCACGCTGGCCGATCTCGCCGGCGAAGTGCACCTGTCGGTCTACCACCTGGTCCGGGTGTTCCGGACCGCGACCGGGCGGACCCCGCACCGGTTCCTCACCGAACTGCGGGTCGGGGAAGCGAAACGGCTGCTGCGCGAAACCGGCCTGCCGCTCGACCGGATCGCCCCGCGGTGCGGCTTCGCCGGCCCCGGCGCGCTGTCGGCCGCGTTCGTCCGGCACGTCGGCGTCCGGCCGTCGGCCTACCGCAATTCCTGACCGGTACGCCGCAATTCCATGCCTGGGCCGCGGGAAGCACCGGTCGTAGCCTCCCCCCATGAGCCAGCAGTCCTACGACGTCACCGCCGAATCCCCGGCACCGCCCGCGGCCGTGTGGGCGTTGCTGCTCGACCCGCACAGCTGGCCGGCTTGGTCCCGCGTCGACGCCCTGGAGGCAGCGCAGTCGACCGGCCTGTCCTCCGACGGCCACGACGGCGTCGGCGCGGTACGCGCGTTCCGGACCGGGAAAGTGGTCACCAAGGAACGGATCACCGAGCTCGAGCCGGAACGCCGGTTCGCCTACGAAGGCGCCGAAAACCCCCAGCTGACCGGCTACCGGGCGGCGGTCGAGCTGACGGAACTGCCCGGCGGCGGCACCCGGATCCGGTGGCACGGCACATATTCGGCTCGGTTCGGCATGCGCTGGTTCATGCAGCGCTACCTCCGCCGCTTCATGCAGGGCATGGCGACCGGGCTGGCCGAGCACGCCGCCGACGACCGGACCCACCGCCCGAGCTGAACGACGCCGAGACCTACTCGCCCTCTGCGTTTCGGCGCGACCACGTGGCAGCGTCCGCGGCGTAGCGGACGAGCAGCCGCGCGAACCGGACGCGGTCCGCCGGCGACCACCCGGCCGTGATGTCTTCGAACGCCGCCCGCTGCTCGGCGGCGAACCGGGTTCGCTCGGCCTCGCCGCGCTCGGTGAGCTCGAGCACCGTGCGGCGGCCGTCGGCCTGCGAGGCCGCCCGCCGCAGCAAGCCGTCGGCGATGCACGCCGCGACCGTGCGGCTCGCCACCGGCTGCACCACGCCCATCTCCGCCGCGAGCCCGCCGACCGTCATCTCCCCCGGCGCGTCGGCCACCACGTTCAGCACCAGGTTCCGGGACAGGTCCCGGCTCGACGCCGGCGTGCGCCGGCGCAACCGCGACAGCGCCGGGCCGATCTGGTCCAGCAGAAGGTCGTCACCGCTCACCTCCCGGATCGTAGTACCTCGCGCATTTGCATACCAGTCGCAAACTGCATAGCATCAGGTATGTAACTGCGAACGAAAGCGAGGCCGCCATGGCCACCACCGCCATCACCGGCGCCCGGGTCTTCGACGGGGAGAAGACGCTGGGGGTGCGGACCGTCGTCCTCGACGGCCGGAAGATCCGCGCGATCGGCGGCGACGTGCCCGAGGGCGCCGACGTCGTCGACGGCCGGGGCGCGACCCTGCTGCCCGGGCTGATCGACGCGCACGTCCACTCCAGCCCCGGCTCCCTGGCACTGGCCCTGCGGTTCGGCGTCACCACCGAGCTGGAGATGCAGGGCATGAACACCCGCGAAAACCGCGGGCACATCACCGAAGACGACACGGTCGCCGACGTCCGGTCGGCGGGCTTCGGCATCACGCCACCCGGCGGTCACCCCAGCGAGCTCATGCCCGAAGGGTTCCGGCCGGCCGGCGACCTGCCGCCCGTCATGCCGCTGATGCCGTTCTCCACCACCCCGGAGCAGGCCGCCGCGTACGTCCCGCAGCTGCTGGCCCGCGGCTCCGACTACATCAAGTTCATGGTCGACGACGGCAGCGTCGAAGGACACCCCGGGCTGCCGATGCTCGACCAGGCCACGCTCGCCGCCGGGGTGGCCGAGGCCAAGAAGTACGGCGCCCTCACCGTGGCGCACACCCTGACCCTCGAAGCCACCCGGATGGCCGCCGAGGCCGGGGTCGACGGCGTCGTCCACGTCTTCATGGACCGCCCGCACACCACGGAGATCGTGGACCTGATCGCCGGGTCGGGGATGTTCGTCGTGCCGTGCGTCTGCCTGGACGCGTCGATGATGGGCATCACCGGCGCCGAGCTCGCCGACGACCCGCGCGTCGCCCGCCGCCTCGACGACAAGTGGGAGAAGACCCTGCGCGCCAGCTACGACCGCTACCCGCAGGGCAGGCTCGACGACGTCCTGGCGACCGTCCGGGCCCTCGCCGAGGCCGGTGTGGACCTGCTGGCCGGCACCGACGCCTCGATGGCCGAGACCTTCTTCGGCGGCCTGGCGCACGGAGCCAGCCTGCACCACGAACTGCGGTACCTCGTGGCCGCCGGCCTGACGCCCGCGCAGGCTCTGCGGGCCGCGACGGCGACCACGGCCCGCCGCTTCGGCCTCGGCGACCGGGGCCGCGTCGCCGAAGGACTGCGCGCCGACCTGCTGCTCGTCGACGGCGACCCGACGACGGACATCGGCGACACGCTCAACACCCGGGCGATCTGGCGCCGCGGCAGCCTGCTCGAGCAGTCCTGACCGAGCCGGAGCTCGTCAGCAGTTCGGCGGGGCCCCCGGCCGGACGAGGACGGTCGGGGTCCGCGCCGCCTGGTCGCCTTCCGCCGGGCGGAGCGGGCAGACCCGGACCACCGGCGGGCCCGCGTCGGCGCGGTTGCCGCTGTTGTCGAACGTGATCGGCCCGCCGGCCCCCGCCACCGCCTGCCCGCTCGAGGAGAACCCGCTGATCGCGGTGTTGACCTGGCTGCGCTGCACCGGTTTCGCCGACGGGAGCGTCCGCAGCGCCGCCGAAACCGTCGTCACGGCGTCGTAGCCGTTGACCGCCCAGCCGTCGTCGAGGTGGGCCGCGTCGAAGCCGGCGCCGGCGAAGGCCGCCTCGAGGTCGCGGAACCCGGGGTTGTCCCCGCGGAAGCGATCGGCGCCGGACACGAGCGTCGACATCAGCCGGATCCGGCCGTCGGCGAAGCTCTGCGACCGCAACGCGCGCAGGCGGAGGTCCTCGAGCATCGCGGTGTCTTCCGGCGAGCGGACGCGGAGGCCGTCGGACGTGCTGACGACGGTGACCGACGTGGCCGCGCACCGCCCGCCGAGGAACGCCTCGTCCAGGCTGAAGAGGAACCGGGCGAGGTCGCTGCCGCGCGCGATGTACAGCACTTCGACATCCTTCGCCGTTCCACAGACCCGCTGGGCGGTCAGCGGGACCGTGCTCGCTTCGTCGGCGTCGAACTTGACTTCGGTGATCTTGCCGCCGAAGCGGCGCTGCATCATGGGCAGCGCGGTGCACGGGTACGGGTCGGACCCGCCGGTGGGCACCATGATGAAGTCCGGCCGGCCGGGCAGCACGGCGGCGAGCTGCTCGATCTGCACGGCGTTCCGGTAGGCGACGCGGTAGAAGTAGTCCCGCCCGACGCCGCGGGGGTAGGTGATGTCCGGGTCGCACGCGCGGAAGTCCGGCTGGTCGTCACGGGACCCGGTCTGGTCGAACCCTTCCGCGGTGATCAGGTCGGACACCATGGGGATCTTCGCCCCCGCCAGCAGGTCCGCCACCTCGGCCGACTTCTGCTGGCTCAGCCCCAGCCCCGCGACCGCCACGACGTCCGGGTCGTCGGCGAGCTCCCGGGCCACGTCGACGGCCTCGTTGTCCGGCCCGTACGCGCCGACGTTCGCGACCACCAGCCGCATCGGGTGCAGGCAGCCGGTGTCGTTGGCGTGCCGCTGCCCGGCGGCCATCCCTTCGAGCTCGTGCTGCGCGCGGCCGCCGGCGTTGCGGTCGGTCAGCGTCAGCAGGACGCCGACGGTCACCGGCGTGCCCTGGGGATCGCACTTGTCCGCGGCGGCGCCGTTCTGCTGCCCGATCACGTGCAGCACGGCGGCGAAGCGGTCGAGCCCGTAGTCGTACGAGCCGTCGCTGAGCCCGACGCACTCATCGCCGGCCGACCACGCGGAGCCGTCGAACCAGCCGCAGGTGAACGCGCGGTGCAGCGGCTGCTGGAAGACGAGGCCACCCGCCACCACGAGGGCGACGGCGAGCGCGACGGCCACCCGCCACCAGTCCGTCCACCGGTGCGGGAAGTCGCGGTCGGGATCGGGGAGGAGAATCCAGCGGTAGCGCGAGGCCACGGTCGGTCCTTTCGGGACAGGGGTCAGTACCAGCTGCCGTCGGCCGAGTAGCGGCCGGCCCGGTCGAGGAACGGCTCCTTGTCCGCCACCCCTTCGGTTTCGGCGAGCCGCAGGAATTCGTGATAAGCGAGCTTCCGCAGTGCCGCGATGTCTTCCGGGCGCGTCACGCACGGGTCGCGCTCCAGCGCGGGCACGATGCCGAACAGCGCGTCGGTGTGGCCGGCCGGGGTCGGCGGCCGGCCGAGGCCCTTCATTTCCGCCAGGTCGGTCACGCGCGGGTCGGGCGTCACCACGACGGCGTCGAACAGCTCCAGCCACCGCGCGGCCGGCAGTTCGGGCAGCAGGGCGGCCAGCTCCTCGGCGACTTTCGCGCGGCCGCCCAGCATCCGCTCGTGGTGCCACCGCCCGGCCCGGTCGTCGGGGTGCAGTTTTCCCCGCAGGATCCGGAAAACGCCTTCCCAGCCGGTCTGCGGGTCCGGGCGGACCGCCAGTGCCCGCAGGCCGAGGTAGCGGGCCAGCGGGTGAAGCCGGCGTTCGCCGCCGCCGGGAGCGGCCCACAACGTCGGCGAAGTGTAGAGCGGCGAGCCGAGGTCGAAGGGCGGTGGCAGCAGGCGAACGAGTGCCCCGGCTTCCTGCCAGGTCCGGGCGGCCGCCAGCGTGATCAGCGCCTCGACCGATGCGTCGTCCGGCGGCCGCTGGGGATCGAGGCCGCGGACGAAGACGCGCAGCAGGTGCCGGTCGACCGGGACGTTCTCGTCGGGTTCGCGGCCGTTCAAGAGCGCGCGCAGGTCATCCGCCGCCCCGGGGTTCTCCCCCAGCAGGCGCAGCAGGAAATCGGTCGCGAAAGCGTGGCCGTGGGTGAGCCGGCCGGCCACGGTTCCGGTGCGCTCCGAGGTCGCCCAGTCGTGGCCGCGAGCCAGCTGGTGCACCTCCGCGGGCGTGAGGTCGCCCACCTCGACCCGCACCCGTTGCCCGGCCACCGGCCCGGTCCCCGGCCAGGCGGTGGCGCCGTCCGCGGCCGGCCCCGCACTGGTCGTGACCACGCTCAGCGGATCGGGCAGCCGGTTCTCCGGAGTCGGCCGGCTGTTGGCGATCGCCTGCCGCACGCGCAGCAGCGAGCGGACGAACGTCACCGCCGACGGGACGTCGCCGTCGTCCAGCAGCAGGAGCATCTGCGGCGGCCGCCCGCGGACGCGGGCGTGGCTGCGACGGAGATCCGCGAGGAACGCGGCGACCAGGACGTCGTCGACGCCGCGCCGGACCACCGGGTTCGCGCTCTTCGCCCGGGCGCCGAGCTGGATCAGCGTCGCCTCGGCGTCGTTGGCGAAGTCCTGGTCCTGGTGCCCGAACCAGTCCACGGCGTCGCCCCAGGAAAACCGCGTCAGGCCGCGCCCGCGGTACAGGCGGTTCAGCGCGCTCTCGGCGGCTTCGGCCGCCAGCCTCGGGACCAGCTCGGAAAGGCCGGGCACCTGGACGTTCACCAGCGCGAAAGAATCGTGCGCCAGCGCTTTCAGGAAACGGTCGAGCGCGGGCTTGCGCTTGTAGTCGTTGAGCCGTTCCCGCAACCGGGTCCGCTGATCGCCCGGGGGCAGCCCGGCGAAATCCGCGCTGAGGGCGAGCTGCGCGACCACGGAACGCGGAAACGACACCGAATAGCCCGGGACCCCGACCCCCAGCCCGAGCATGACCGTCGTCAGCAACGGCCGCAACGACGTCCGGTCGTCGTCGAGCACCAGAGGCTGGGCCAGCACGGACGCGGTGCGGTCCCGCCACTTCCGCAGCGTCTCCTCGAGGATCGCGGTCCGCCCGGAACCCCCGCAGCCCGTCAGGACGACGACCGGCCGCGGCTCGGCGGAATCGTGTTCGCCACGCGGTTCGACCAGGCCGTCGATCAGCTCCAGAACCGACGTCCGGCCCACGAACATGCATCCCCCCAGTTGCTCTTCGCCACTCCCCTGCGAAGACCGGCACCTTATCGTTTCCGATCCGGCGGGAAAACCGCGGAAAGTCCGAAGGAGCCGAAGGTCAGCCGAACGCCTCGGCAATGACCCGAATGCCGCAGTGCGCGGCACGCGGAGTAGCCGGTTCTGCCGGATGGACGCGCCCCGTCGCCGCACCCGAGAGATTATCGACACAGTGTCGATTTTAGTCGACACTGTGTAGAGTCCGTGGCGACGACGTCCCAGGACAGGAGCAGCCGATGTCCCCCAAGACCTTTCTCATCACCGGCGTCAGCAGCGGCCTCGGCCGGGCCTTCGCCCGGGGCGCGCTCGAGGCCGGGCACACCGTCGTCGGCACCGTGCGCCGGGAGAGCGACCTCGGCGCCTTCGCGGCCCTCGCACCCGGGCGCGCACACGCCCGGCGGCTCGACGTCACCGACGACGACGCCGTGTTCGCGCTCGTCCGGGAGGTCGAAGCCGAGGTCGGGCCGATCGACGTGCTCGTCGCCAACGCCGGCTACGGCCACGAAGGCGTCTTCGAAGAGTCGCCGCTCGCGGAGCTGCGCGCGCAGTTCGCCACCAACGTCTTCGGTGTCGCCGCGACCGTGCAAGCCGTGCTGCCCGGGATGCGGCAGCGGCGGTCCGGGCACATCTTCGCCGTCAGCTCCATGGGCGGGCTGATGACCGTGCCGGGGCTCGCCTTCTACTGCGGCAGCAAGTACGCCGTGGAAGGCATGCTCGAAACCGTCGGCAAGGAGGTCGCCGGGTTCGGCGTCCACGTCACCCTCGTCGAACCCGGCTCCTTCCGCACCGACTGGGCCGGGCGTTCGATGGTGCGCACCGAGCGGTCCATCGCCGACTACGACGAGCTGTTCACCCCGATCCGCGACGCCCGGCAGGCCGCCAGCGGCAACCAGCTCGGCGACCCCGCCAAGGCCGCCGAAGCGCTCCTCGCGGTCATCGACGCCGCCGAGCCGCCCACGCACCTGGTGCTCGGCTCCGACGCCCTGCGCCTGGTCGCGGCGGGACGGGCCGCCGTCGATGCCGACATCGAGAAGTGGGCGGAACTGTCGCGCTCCACCGACTTCCCCGACGGGCACCAGATCGCCGCGAACTAGGATTCCGCCATGGCCACCACGCGCAAGCGGCGCGACGCACCGCGCAAGGGCGACCTGCGGGAACGGGCGATCCTCGACACCGCCGAAGCCCTGCTGGAGCGCGAACACGTCGAGCCGATGACCGTGGAAACCATCGCGAAGGGCGCGGGCATTTCCCGCGCGTCGCTGTACTTCTACTTCGGGTCCAAACAGGACGTGCTCACCGCGCTCGTCGCCCGCACGGTCGCCGTCCTCGGCCAGGACGCCCGCGCCGCCTCCGTGGACACCGGTTCGGCGCCCGCCGAGACGGCGCGGGCGGCCGTGCTGCTCACCGCGAAGATGTGGCGTTCCCACGGACCCGTGATGCGCGCGGCCGTCGAACTGTCCCCCACCGTGCCGGAGATCGCCCGGCTGTGGAACGGCACGGTCGACCGCTACGCCGAGGCGATGACCTCCGTCCTGCGAAGGGCGGGCGTGCCCGCGAACGACCAGCCGGCGGCGCTGGCACAAGCGTTGTGCTGGATGACCGAACGCGTCTTCTACCACGCGTCACGGACCGGAGAACCGCGCGAGCTCGACGCCGCGGCCGAGACCTGCGCCGAAGTCTGGCGGCGCGCCATCGCCGCGGGCTGAGCACCCGGCCGAACGGGCGGACCGCGAGCGCCGCCTCTTCCCCCATGCCGCATCGGCGGCTACCATTCCGGATCGCTGGGAGCGCTCCCAGCCGTCTCGGGCGCGGCGAGGACGGAACACTTCACGGTCGTTCGAAGGAGAACGTGCATGCGAAGCAAAACCGTGGCCGCCGGTGCGGTCGCCGCCTTGGCGGTGAGCAGCGTCGTCGCCCTGACGACCTGGGCCGGCGCCGAAGCCGCCGGGTCGGTCTTCTACGTCGATCCCGGGACCAACGCCGCCAAGTGGGTCGCCGCCAACTCCGGTGACTCGCGCGCCGCCGTCATCCGGGACCGGATCGCCTCCGTGCCCCAGGCGAGGTGGTTCACCACCACCAACACCTCGACCGTGCGCGGCGAGGTGGACGCCTACACCGGGGCCGCGGCCGCCGCCGGGAAGATCCCCATCCTGGTCGTCTACGACATCCCCAACCGCGACTGCGGCGGGGCCAGCGGCGGCGGGGCGCCGTCGCACGACGCCTACCGGGCCTGGATCGACCAGGTCGCCGCGGGCCTCGCCGGGCGGCCCGCGGCCATCGTGCTCGAACCCGACGTGCTCGCGCTCATGACGAACTGCCAGAGCGGCGACCAGCAGAGCCAGACCACCGCGTCGATCGCCTACGCCGGCAAGCGGCTCAAGGCCGGCTCCTCCCAGGCGAAGGTGTACTTCGACATCGGGCACTCCGCCTGGCTCTCGCCCGGCGATGCCGCCGCGCGGCTGCGGGCCGCCGACATCTCGAACAGCGCCGACGGCATCTCCACCAACGTCTCCAACTACCGCGCCACCGGCGACGAGGTCGCTTACGACAAGGCGGTCCTCGGCCAGCTCGGCGACTCGCGGCTGAAGGGCGTGATCGACACCAGCCGCAACGGCAACGGGCCGCTGGGCAGCGAGTGGTGCGACCCGGCCGGGCGCGCGATCGGCACCGCCAGCACCGACCAGACCGGCGACAGCGCGATCGCCGCCTTCCTCTGGGTCAAGCCGCCGGGCGAGGCGGACGGCTGCATCGCCACCGCCGGCCAGTTCGTGCCCCAGCGGGCCTACGACCTCGCCGTCGCCGCCGGTCCGGTCACGACCACCACGCCGACGACGCCGACCACCAGCACCACGCCCACCACGCCCACCAGCACCACCCCGCAGCCGACCGGCGGCTGCAAGGTCACCCACCGCGTGGTCAGCACGTGGTCGACCGGGTACACCGGGGAAATCGTCCTCGAAAACCGCGGCGCGCCGGTCGACCACTGGACGCTCACCTTCTCCGCGCCCGGGGTGACCGTGAGCCAGGGCTGGAACGGCACCTGGACCGACACCGGCGACGTCGTCAAGGTCGACAACGCGTCCTGGAACGGCGCCCTCGCCACGAACGCGACCGCGACGATCGGCTACAACGCGAGCTACCCCGGTGGCACGCCACCGTTCCAGGCTCCGGCGCTCAACGGGACCTCATGCGGCTGACACCCCCAACCGCGCGAACCTGAACGGCCGCAACGATTCGGGGCGGACACGGTCGAGCGCCCACGTCGCGAGGGCTTCCCCCACCGACGGCGTGAGCGCGAAACCGTGTCCGCTCCAGCCCGTGCCGACCAGCACGGAACCGAAGCCGGGCACCGAGTCGAGCACCGGGATTCCGTCGATCGTGCTGGTGTCGGCGCGGCTGTTGTCCACGGCGAGCGCCGGCGCGCCCGCGAGGGCCGGGATCGTCGCGGCCGCGTCGGCCACGCTCGCGCGCAGGACGGCCGGATCGGGCGTGCCGACGCCGGTCACGGGGTCCCAGCCGCCGGGGCGGCCGCCGGAGAGCATCACGCGGCCGTCGTCGGTCAGCTTGACCGACAGCGAGCGCCGGGTGTGGCCGATCTGGTGCTCGAGCGAGAACCCCGGCGGAGGCGCGACGAACGTGACCTGGGTGGCCTTCTCCCACAAGGGAAGGCTCAGCCCGAACGCGTCCGCGAGCAGGCGCGGCGTCGACCGGTTGGCCACGACGATCACCCCGCGGGTGGCACGCAGGACCTCGTCCCCGGCCAGGCGCAGGACCACCGAGCCGTCCTGGTGAGGCTCCAGCGCGGTCACCGCGGTGTGCTCGCGGACGCGGGCTCCGCACTGCTCGGCGGCCTTCGCGAACGCCCGGGTGGTCGCCGGGTGGTCGGCGGTGCCGTCTTCGGGGGTGTAGAGCGCGAACCGAAGGTCGTCGGCCAGCCCCGGCTGCAGCTCGTCCAGTCCCGCGCGATCGACGATGGTGCACGGGATCCCGGCCGCCCGCTGCGCTTGAGCTCGGGCGGGCAGGCTCTGCCAGCCCGACCCGCCGGCGACCTCGACGTCGTAGACGTTGAGCAAGCCGTTGCGGCGGTACCCGGTCGGCGTCCCCAGTTGCGCGTCCAGCTCCGGCCACAGTTCCAGGGCGCGGCGCGCCAGCGGGAGTTCCCGCAGGTCCCGCCCGCCGGCCCGGACGCCGCGCCGCCCGGGGCCGCCCGACGCGCCGGACGCGAGCTCGTCCGCTTCCAGCAGAACGACTTCCGCGCCGCGGCGGGCGAGGTTCCACGCGGTGGCGGCCCCCATGGCACCACCGCCGACGACGGCGTACTCGACGGACATCAGCTGACCCTTTCCAGAAAACGGCGCGTGCGGACCTCGCGCGGGGCGTCGAGGACCTGCGCGGCGGGACCCCGTTCGACGATCCGGCCCTGGTCCATGAAGACGATCGTGTCCGCGACCTGGCGGGCGAACCCCATTTCGTGCGTGACGATGACCATGGTCAGGTCGTCGCGGGCCAGGTCGCGCAGGACGTCGAGCACCTCGCCCACGAGTTCGGGGTCCAGCGCGCTGGTGGGTTCGTCGAACAGCATGAGCTTCGGCCGCATGCAGAGGGCGCGGGCGATGGCGACGCGTTGCTGCTGCCCGCCGGACAGCTGCGCCGGGTAGCTCGCGTGCTTGTCGGCCAGCCCCACCTTGGCGAGCAGTTCCTCCGCCCGCCGCACGGCTTCGCGCCGCGGGACGCCGAGGACGCGGACCGGTGCCTCGATCAGGTTCTGCAGCACCGTGAAGTGGGAGAACAGGTTGAACTGCTGGAACACCATCCCGATGTCCCGGCGGTCGCGGCGGGCCTGGCGGGGCGTGGCCTGCTGAAGGTCGGCGCCGGAGCGCCGGTACCCGACCAGGCCGCCATCCACCAGGATCGTACCCGCCTGGATCTGCTCCAGGTTGTTGATGCAGCGCAGCAGGGTGCTCTTGCCGGACCCCGACGGGCCGATCACGCAGACGACCTCGCCGCGCCCGACGACCAGGTCGACGTCTCGCAGGACTTCGGCGGCACCGTAGGACTTGCGCACGCGCCGGATTTCCACGGCCGGGGCGGTCATCGGAGCTCCCCGCGGTTGAAGTGGCGCTCGACGCGGCGCTGGACGACGGTCAGCAACGCCGTGACGACGAGGTACCAGAAGGTCACGACCAGCAGCAGCGGGATCGTCTCGTAGGTGCGCGCGTAGATGATCTGCGCGCTGTAGAGGAGTTCCGGCATGGCGATGACGCTGACGATCGACGTCGTCTTGACGACGTTGACGAACTGGTTGGTCAGCGGCGGCACGATGGCGCGCATGGCCTGCGGCAGGACGATCCGGCGCAGCGCCAGCACGCCCGGCATGCCCAGCGCTTCGGCCGCTTCGCGCTGGCCGCGGCCGACGGAGATCAGCCCGGCGCGGAAGATCTCCGCGCAGTACGCCGCTTCGTGCAGGGTCAGGCCGATGATCGCCGCACCCGCCACCGTGATGACGGAGTTGGTGTCGAGCGTGAAGAGCTTCGGGTACAGCGCGGCCAGGTTGTACAACAGGAGCAGCAGCACCAGCAGCGGAGTCGCGCGGAAGACCCAGATGTACGCGCCGGCGACCGTGGTGAGCACCCGGTTCGCCGACTGGCGCATCATGGCGAGGCCGACTCCGGCCACTATGGACAGTGCCATCGAGAGCACCGCCAGTTCCAGGGTGTGCCCCAGCCCGAGCAGGATCGACGGGCTGAAGACGTAGTGCCCGAACGCCGGCCACGAGAAGTTCCTGTTCGTGAACGCCGACACCAGGAGCACCGCGACGAGCCCGGCGACGACCAGGCCCGCGACCCACGTGCCGTACTTCTTCCGGCCGATGATCCGGGCGGGCAGCGGGATGTCCGTCCCGCTGCCGAGGGAAACCGTGCTCATGACTGTCCTTTCAGGATCTCCGAGGTGTCGAGGTGGTTCTCCTGCAGGCCCCACTTGGCCAGGATCGTGCGGTAGGTGCCGTCGGCCATCAGCCGGCGCACGGCTTCGTGCACGGCGCCGGTCAGCGGTGAATCGCGCTTGAGGCCCAGTGCCACGATCGCCCGCTTGTACCGGCCCGCCAGCCGGAACAGGTCCGGCGACTTGCTCGCGACGTACTGCGTCAGGGAGATCGAGAAGTACAGGACGTCGATGCGGCTGCTGCGCAGCGCGAGCACCGCGGCGGTGCCGTTGGGGAACAGGCTGAGCCGCCAGCCGGGCCGGCCGGCGGCGGCGCAGGTGCCCGCCGCCTGGTCCAGCTGGCCCTGCTGGACCGATCCGACGACCACGCCGACCTCGTGCCCGCACAAGTCCACATAGGAATCCACCGGGAAGTCCGTGCTGTGGTTGGCGAGGAAACCCTGGCCGCCGTTGTAGTAGGTGACGAAGTCGGCTTTCTTCCGCCGCTCCGCGGTGGGGCTGAGCGAGGCGAGCACGAGGTCGTAGCGCCCGGCCGCGAGCCCCGGCACGACCGCGTCGACGTTCGTCGGGACCGGGTCGGTGCCGACGCAGAAGACGTCGGCGATGGCCTGGCTCAGGTCGCGGTCGAACCCGACGATGGTCGCGTCGTCCTCGGCGTAGTACGCCATGGGCGGCGTGTCCGGCACCATCGCGACCCGGAACGCGCCGCGCTGGCGGATCGGGGCCGGCAACGCCGTGGTCAGGGCCGGGTCGCAGCGGCCGTGCGGGCGGGCCACCAGCGCGGGGTCGGCGGCGCCCGCCGAGCCGAGCCCGCAACCGGTCAGGGCCAGCGCCGGGACCAGGGCCGCGGCGAACAGCCGTCTTGTTCGGTTCATTTCACTACCTCCACCCGTCCGGGGTGATGTAGTGTGTACTTCATGAAATCGCGAATGTCTAGTGAGCACTAGATGGACCTCACGAAACGCATCGCCGGAGTCCGGGAGCAGCTGAGCGCCGGCGGGATCCGGGTGGTGGACTTCTTCGCCGCGCACCCCGCGGAGGCTTCGGTCTTCTCCGCGCAGGAGATCGCCCGCCGCGCGGAGGTCAGCGACGCGACGGTCATCCGGACGGTCAAGCAGCTGGGGTTCGGCGGGCTCGGTGAACTGCGCCGCGCGGCCGCGGCCATGCTCCACCCCGTCCGCGACCCGGAACAGACGCTCGCCGAGCACCTGACCCAGTCCGACGACACCGGCCGGCTCCTGGCGAAGATCAGCCTGGACGCCGCCGAGCTCGTCCGCGCGTTACCACGTTCGGTGCCGCCGGAGACGTTCGACGCCGCCACGCGGATCCTCGCCGCGTCGTCGCACACGCTGGTCGTCGGCTACGGCTCCGCGCACCCGGTGGCCGATTCGCTCGCGCTCGGCCTCCGGCGCATCGGCCGGCGCGCCGGCGCGACCGGGCTGACGGGCTACAACTTCGCCGACGAGCTCAGCCAGCTGGACGCCGGCTCGGCGCTGGTGCTCGTCGCCCCGCTGCGCCACGTGCGCGAACACGACGTGGCGATCAGCGAGGCCCTGCGGATCGGCTGCCCGGTCGTGCTGATCACCGAGGTGCTGGCCAGCCACTTCGCCGACCGGGTCGACACGGTCCTCGTCACGCCGTCGACGGAGAACCTGTTGCCCAGCAACCTCGTCGCGCAGCTGCTGCTCGTGGACGCGCTGCTGCTGGCGGTCTCGGCCACCGACACCGACCGCGCGCTGAACGGCTGGAAGACGACCAACCGGCTGCGCACGGAACTCGTCGAAGGCAGCCTCGACGTGCCGCTGACCCCGGCGAAGTTCCCGCTGCCGGGCAGCTGACTACCGAGCCGCGCGGGTCGCCCGCGCGGCCAGGTCCGCGAAGGCCGTCCGCAGCTCGGGCGGGTCGACGACCTCCAGATCGGCGTCGAACCGCGCCAGGCCGGCGGCCAGCGCGGCCCACGACCAGGAGCCGGTGCGCAGCCGGGTCTTCCCCGGCGTGATCTCCTCGGCGACGCCGTCGCCGGCGAACGGCGCGACCGCGGCGAGTGGCAGGTCGAGGACCACTTCGCCCTGGCACGGCCACGCGTCGGCGGTGGCGGAGCCCTTGAACCGGGCGGCGAGGAAGGTCGCGACGTCCCCGCCCGGCACCTCCCGCGGGGTGAACCGCGGGCCGTTCGGCACGCGCAGGTCCAGCCGGTCGACGCGGTAGGTCCGCCAGTCTTCGCGGGCGGCGTCCCAGCCGACCAGGTACCAGCGGCCGTGCCGGACGACGAGGTGGTGCGGCTGCACCTGACGCCGGCGGGGCGGTGCTCCGTAGTCGAACCGCACTTCCTCGGTGGCCCGGATCGCCGAGCTGAGCGCGAGCAGGACGTCGGTGCCGACCTGGGTGTCCCGCGCGGCCGCGGTGAGCTCGAGCTGGTCGACGCGCTGCCGCAGCCGTGACGGCATCACCTGGCGCACCGTGGCCAGCGCCCGGGCGGCGGCCTCCTCGATGCCCGCGCCGGTCCCGACGGCGATGCGCAGCGCCACCGCGAGCGCGACCGCCTGCTCTTCGTCGAACAGCAGCGGCGGCATCTGACGGCCGGCTTCGAGCCGGTAGCCGCCGTCCGGCCCCTTGGCCGCCTGGACGGGGTAGCCGAGCTCGCGCAGCCGGTCGACGTCACGGCGCACGGTCCGTTCGCTGACGCCGAGCCGCCCGGCCAGCAGCGCGCCCGGCCAGTCCCGGCGGACCTGCAGCAGGGACAGCAGCGAGAGCAGACGACCCGAGGTCGCCGTCGAGGAGGCGGTCGGCACGGTTTTCATGATGCCACGAGAAGCGGACGTTCCCTGACCGCTACTGCTGACACGGTGGCTCTCGTCGGAACACCACTCGCAAAGGAACCCCATGTCTCTCACCACTGCCGCCCACCTCAACTTCACCGGCCAGGCCCGCGCGGCCCTCGAGTTCTACGCGTCGGTCTTCGGCGGCCAGGCCGTGGTCGTCACCTACGGCGACTTCGGGATGCCCGCCGAGCTGCCCGACGCGGGCAAGGTGGTCTTCGGCCAGGTCACCGCGGACAACGGCTTCCGCGTGCTGGCCTACGACGTCCCCGGCACCGACGGGCCGGCCGCCCCGGCCGTGCCCACCACCCGCCGGGAGAACGGCATGACGATCACCGAGGAGCCGTTCTTCCTGTCGGTCCGAGGGTCCTCTGTGGACGAGGTCTCGCCGCTGTGGAAGGGGCTCGCCGAAGGGGCGACGGTCATCGAGGAGTTCGGGCCGGCCCCGTGGGCGCCCGCGTTCGGGATGCTCGCCGACCGGTTCGGCGTCACGTGGGTCATCGACGTCGCCCAGGACTGACCCGTTCGCGGGGGGGGGGGGGGGGGG
>NZ_JBDLYJ010000005.1:375942-400971 GCF_051337345.1 Amycolatopsis sp. MEPSY49
CCCCACCGCGCCCGACCACCGGAGGCTGCTTTGCAGACTCGTCCCCTGGGCCGGACCGGCATCAAGGTCAGCAGCTACGCGCTCGGCACGATGATGTTCGGGCCGCACGGCAACCCCGACCCCGACGCGTGCGTCCGCATCGTCCACCGGGCCCTCGACCACGGCATCACCACCATCGACACGGCCGACGTCTACGGCGGCGACGGCGAGAGCGAGCGGATCGTCGGGAAGGCCCTGCGCGGCCGCCGCGACGACGTGGTCCTCGCGACGAAGGGCAACGGCCCGATGGGTGCCGGCCCCAACCGGCGCGGCAACTCGCGGCGCTGGATCGTCGCCGCCGTCGAAGGGTCGCTGCGGCGTCTCGGCGTCGACCACATCGACCTCTACCAGCTGCACCACCCCGAGCCCGGCACCGACATCGAGGAGCCGCTGAGCGCGTTGACCGACCTGCTGCGCGCGGGCAAGGTGCGGGCCATCGGGCACTCCAACCTGCCGGCGTCCGAGATCGTCGAGGCACAGTGGGTGGCGGAACGCCGTGGCCTGGCGCGGTTCCGCACCGAGCAGCTGCACTACTCGATGCTCGACCGCGGCGTGGAGCGCGAGATCCTGCCGGTCTGCCGGCGCCACGGCCTGGGCGTGCTCGTGTGGAGCCCGCTGTCGATGGGGCTGCTCTCCGGCCGGTACCGCAAGGAGACGGCCTCGCCCGGCCGCCTGCACTGGGTGCCGAAGCACCTGACCGACCGGCGGAAGCTCGACGCCGTCGAAGCCCTCGTCCCGCTCGCCGACGGGGCCGGGATCCCTTTGCGGCACCTGGCGTTGGCGTTCGTCACCGCGCACCCGGCGGTCGCGTCGGCGATCATCGGGCCCCGCACCGAAGAGCAGCTGGACGACCTGGTCGCCGGCGCCGGCGCGACCCTCGACGACGATCTGCTCGACCGGATCGACGGGATCGTCCCGCCCGGCACCGACCTCGGCCCGATCGACGTCGCCTACGAGCCGCCGCACCTGCGCCGCGCCCCGGGCTGATGCACGCCGGCGCGGCACGAGGCAGACTGTCGGCATGGCCGAAATCGAGGGTATCGACGTCACCGCGGAGCCGAGCGGGACCGGCTGCGCGGAATGCCTCGCCGCCGAGGGGTGGTGGGTGCACTTGCGGCGCTGCGCCCAGTGCGGCCACATCGGCTGCTGCGACTCCTCACCCGCCCAGCACGCGACGGCGCACTACCAGGCGACCGGGCACCCGTTCATCCGGAGTTTCGAGCCGGGCGAGGACTGGTTCTACAACTTCGAGACGGGCGAGGCCTACGACGGCCCCGCGCTGGCGCCGCCGGAGCACCGCCCGGTCGAGCAGCCGGTGCCCGGCCCCGAGGGCCGCGTGCCGGACGACTGGCAGACCCACGTCCACTAACCCGGGAGCACCGAAAGCGTCAACCACGACCGCCCGTCCACGTGGACCCGGTTGGTCGCCACCACCTTCCGCCGGTCACCCACTTCACGCGCCCCCGTGCCGGTGTTCACATCGAACCGCGGGAAGTTGCTGGAGCTGACGTCGAGCCGGATCCGGTGGCCCGCGCGGAACAGGTTGGCCGTGTCCGGGGCCTCCACCGTGATGTCGTAGACCTCGCCGGGCACCAGCGGCGCCGGTTCGGCGAACGAATCCCGGTAGCGGCAGCGCAGGATCCCGTCGGTCAAGTTCATCGCGAACCCCTGCGGGTAGTCCTCGCTCGGCGGGTGGACGTCGATCAGCTTGACCGTGAAGTCCGTGTCCGCGGCCGTCGACGAGACCGCCAGCCGCACCGTCACCGGGCCCGCGACCGCGACGTCGTCGTCCAGCGGCGGGGTCTGGAACACGAGCACGTCCGGCCGGCTCTCCAGCGGCAGGAACGGCGGCGCCGCCCCGAAGAACCGCTCGTCGGGACGCTGGTGGAACGCGCCGCCGCTCATCACCGGCTCGCCCGAGGTGACCTGGCCGCCGAGCGTCGGGACCGGGTCCGCCGGGTCGAAGTCGTACTCCAGGTGGGTGCCGGACGGCGGCGTACGCGTGAGGTCGCCATCGGCGCTCAGGTAGAAGACCTGGTCCTCGGCCGTCTCCGGCGGCCACGCCGTCGCCGTGCGCCAGCGGCCGCCGTGGTCGAGGCGCCCCTCGGCGGTCCGGCGCCCGGACCCGCCGCCCATCAGGAAGTACCGCACCGGCGGCGGGGGCTCGCCGGCGCCGGCGAGGTGGGCGTCGAACCAGCGCAGCCGCATCGTCACGTAGTCGTCGTCGAGGTTCCCGTCGAGCGGCGCCTCGGGGCCGAAGTCGACGTCGCCCGCGTGCCGGACGCTGCGCGCGCCGTGCGTCCACGGGCCGAGCACGAGGTAGGCCGGGCTGTGCTTCTTGCGGCCCAGCTCGCGGAAGTTCTCGGTGGCCGTGCGGATGTACGGGTCGTACCAGCTGGAGATGTGCAGGCTGGGCACGTCCGGGAACCGGTCGTAGAACCCGCGGGCGAAGATGCCGGGCTGGCGCCAGTAGTCGTCGAAGACGCCGTGTTCCCACTGCTCCAGCAGGTAGTCCTCGTAGCCGGGGACGAACCGCAGCGGCGTCGCACCGCGCCGCCACGGCATCCGCGTGAACCACGCCCGCAGGTCCTCGGAGTCCAACGTGGCCCGCAGCACCGGGTCGGCCCGCACCTCGGTGCTGGTGCGGGCGCGATGGAACGCCCACGTCACCTGCTTGAGTTCGAACGCGCCGCCCATCCGGGTGCCCGCTTCGTACGCGCTGGCGAAACCGCCGGAGTCGAGGAACATCGCGGCCAGGTGCGGCGCGCCCAGGGACGCGAGCGCGGCCTGCGCGTGCGCCGAGTACGAGACGCCCATCGTCGCGACGCGGCCGTCGCACCAGTCCTGCGCGGCGATCCACTCGACCGTGTCGTAGCCGTCTTCGGCCTCGTTGAGGTACTTGGTGAACGTGCCGCCGGAGTCGCCGCGGCCGCGGCAGTCCTGGCGCACCACCAGGTAGCCGCCGTCGACGAACCGCCGCGCGACCGCCTCGGGCGACGGCGGCCCGGCGCCGTCGGACGGCCGCGTGAGCCGGCGGCCGTAGGGCGTGCGTTCCAGCAGGACCGGCCCGGCGGGCGGCTCGGGCCGCGCGGCGTAGAGGTCGGCGACCAGGGTCGTGCCGTCGCGCGCGGGGACGTCGAGCACGAGCCGCCAGCAGTCCCGGCTCAGCCGTTCCCAGCCCATCAGAGACCACCCGCGAACTGCGCCCCGAGCGCGGGCCAGGCCGCGACGAGCTGCGGCAGCGGCGCGGTCGTGAAGTACTTGCGGTACAGCCGGGCGTACGTCCCGTCGGCGACCATCGCGCCGATCTGCTGGTCCAGCGCGGCAAGCAGGGCACCGTGGTCCTTCGGCACGGCCATCGACGTCGGGTGCGCCACCGGCGCCGAGGCGGCCTGGCGCAGGGCCGGGTACTGCTTGAGGAACTGCGCGGCGTCGGGGCCGCCGACGACGAACGCGTCGAGGCTGCCGTTGAGCAGCTGGCTCACCGCGGCGTTGGCGCTGGGGAAGCCGATCGGCAGGGCGCCCGGCATCTTGGCCGGCACGAACGGTTCCTGCGTCGACCCGGTGACCACGCCGACCTTGTGGCCGGCGAAGTCGGTGAGCTTCGCCGCGGCGCTCTTCGCCGGGGTGAGGACGGCCGTGGTGCTCCAGAACAGCGGTTTGGTGAAGGAAACGCTCTTCTGGCGTTCTTCGGTGACGCCGAGACCGGCCGCGGCGAGGTCGTACTGGTGGCTGGTCAGCCCGGCCAGCGACGACGTCACCGACGTCGCCTTGTAGTCGACCTTCAGTCCGAGGCGCTTCGCGGCTTCGTCGGTGACGTCGATGACGAACCCGACCGGCTTCCCCGTCGGGTCGCCGTAGGCGAAGGGCGGCTGGCTGGTCTGGGTGGCGGCGCGGATCGTGCCCGGTTCGAGCAGGCCGTACGGGTCGTCGGCGGCCGGCGTGCCGCCACAGCCGGCGAGCAGGAGGGTGCCGGCGAGCGCGGCGAAAGCGAGGCGCAGCATGGGAGTGTCCTTTCCGGGCTTCTCAGAGGACGCGGGCGAGGAAGTCGCGCAGCCGCGGGGTTTCCGGGTCGTCGAGGGTGGCGCGAGCCGGGCCGGACTCGGCGACGCGGCCGTCGTCCATGAACACCACGCGGTCGGCGACTTCGCGGGCGAAGCCGATTTCGTGGGTGACGGCGAGCATCGTCATGCCCGACCCGGCCAGCGAGCGCATCACGTCGAGGACGTCCTTCACCAGCTCGGGGTCGAGCGCGGAAGTCGCCTCGTCGAAGAGCATCACTTCGGGTTCCATCGCGAGCGCGCGGGCGATCGCGACGCGTTGCTGCTGGCCGCCGGAGAGCCGGCCGGGCCGCTGGTGGGCCAGGTGCGCGAGGCCGAGTCGCTCCAGCTGGCTCATCGCCGCGGCGTCGGCGGCGTCCCGGCCGAGGCGCCGGACGTGCCGCAGCGCGGCGGTGACGTTCCGCAGCACGCTCAGGTGCGGGAAGAGGTTGAAGTGCTGGAACACCATGCCGACGCGGGTGCGGACGGCGTCGACGTCCACGCCGGGGCCGGTGATCGCCGTGCCGGCGATGTGGATCTCCCCGGCCGTCGGCTCCTCCAGCAGGTTCAGGCACTTGAGCAACGTCGACTTGCCGGAACCGGACCGCCCGATCACGCAGACGGTTTCGCCGGCGGCGACGTCGAGATCGACGTCGCGGAGCACTTCCAGCGGCCCATAACGCTTGTGCAGGCCGCGCACGGACACCGCGGGCATCACACGGCCGCCTTCGCCGGGACGGCGACCGGCGCCGCGGCCGTCGTGAAGCGCCGGCCTTCGCGCATCCGCCGGTCGAGCCGGTTCACCGCGTAGGTGAGGGGAATCGTCAGCAGCAGGTAGCAGAGCCCGGCGGCGACGAGCGCCGACGAGTTGTACGTCGCCGCCTGCCGTTCCTGGGCGATGAAGTACAGCTCCCGCTGGCCGAAGCCGAGTCCGAGCAGGTACACCAGGGCGCTCTCCTTGACGTCGATGATGAACTGGCCGGCCAGCGCCGGCAGGACGTTGCGCACGCCCTGCGGCACGACGACCACGCGCATGGCCGTCAGGTAGGGCATGCCGAGGCTGCGCGCGGCGTGCAGTTGCCCGGCCGGGACGGCCTGGATGCCGGAGCGGAAGATCTCGGCCGAGTAGGCCGCGGAGATCAGCGCGATGGCGAGCACGGCGTAGCCGAGCGGTTCGCGGCCGAAGGGCCGCAGGCCGGCGGCGGGCAGGCCGACGCCGACCAGGCTGACGGTGACGATCGCGGGCAGCCCGCGGAAGACGTCGACGTAGATCCGGGCGGGCAGCCGGACCAGCCGCCGCCGGGACAGCAGCGGCATCGCCAGCAGCACGCCGGCGACGACGCCGAAGACGATCGCCAGCGCGGCGATCAGCAGGGTGTTGCGCAGCCCTTCGGTGAGCAGGGCGGGCAGCACGTCCAGGATCTCGCGGAGATCGAAGAAGGTGCGCAGGAAGTCGTGCATGGCCTGGCCTCTCGTGTCGCGTTCCGGGAAGGCTAGGTCCGTTTCGCGCACCCGCCGCCGACGTTTACCGCGACCGCGGTAAGGATGGGTCGTACGCTGCACGCATGTCCGTGGTGCTGACCGTCCAGGGCGCACGGGCGGCCGACCTCGTCGCCGGGGTGTCGCCGGTGGCCGAGCTGCTCGCGTGCCTGCACTCGATCGCCGAGCCCGAGCACCACTTCGAGGTGCGGCCGTGGCTCACCCGCGTCCGCGCGGAGACCTCGGCCGCCCTGCACGGCAGGCTGAAGACCTACGCGCCGCTGTGGGCGCGCCGCCGCTGCCGGCTGCTGCTGCCGTTCGGACTGCCGCTCGGGCAGACCTTCGAGGACGAGCTGCGCCGGATCGAGACGCTGCCCCTGGACCGCTTCACCGCCACCGCGGCCGACGCGATCCACGGCGGCCTGGCCGAGATCGGCGACCTGCTGGGCGACGCGGCGGCGCGGGACGCCTACGTCGTTTCGTGCGAGCGGCGGTCGTTCGGCCGCGGCGAGCTGGCCCGGCACCTCGTGGCCGATCCGGCCGCGTTCCGCGCCGACCTGCTGGACGTCCTGCGCGCCTGCGCCGAGGAGTTCTTCGCCGACGAGTGGGCGCGGGTTTCCCACCGCCTGGAAAGCGAATGCGCGACCGTGCGGGCGCGGCTCAGCGCGCTGCCGGTGGCCGAGGCGCTGGCGTCGCTGAGCACGAACGCGGCGGTCCGGCACGACCCGGCGTCGGTGGTGTTCGACAAGCTGCAGTCCCTGCACGCCGACCTGCGCGGCCGCCGCTGCCTGCTGGTGCCGTCCGTGCACGCGCGGCCGCACCTGATCGTCAAGGTCGACCCGGAGTTCCCGGTGGTCGTGCACTTCCCGGTCGAGGGCGACGGCGCCCGCGACACGCTCGCCCAGGTGCGCCTGCGGCTGGCGATCCTCGCCGACCCGGCCCGGCTGTCGCTGTGCCGCCACCTGGTCAACGAGCCGATCACGACGTCCGACCTGGCGGCGCGGACGGGGATGACGGTGCCGCAGGTCTCCCGCCACCTGGGCCGGCTGCGCGAGGCGGGCCTGCTGGTGTCCCGCCGCGACGGCCGGATGATCCAGCACCGCCTCGACCTGCAGCGGCTGATGCAGCTCGGCGTGGACGTGCTGACCACGATCATGCGGTGACGGCGCTCAGCCGCGCCCCGTCAGCGTGACGTGGCGCGGGCGTGCAGGTGCTCGAGGGCGTCGAGGACGATCGTGCGGCTGTGCCAGTCCAGCCAGCGGCCCGCGTCGGCGCAGATCCGGTCCACCAGCTCCAGTTCCGGGGTGCCGGGCAGGTCGGCCGCGCGGTCGTGGTGGGTGGTCAGCACGCCCGCGCACGCGCCGTCCGGGGTGAGGATCGGGGTGCTCTGCACCGCCCGCGCGCCGGCCCGCAGGACGGCGTCGCGGTGCTCGGCCGTGTACACCGGGCTGGACGCGACGTCGGGCACGACGACCCGCTCGCGGCGGTGCTGCGCCTGGGTGCACGCCGCGCCGCTGACCAGGTGGGTGAACAGGTCCACGTACCGCCGGCCGAGGCCGTGGTGGTGCTCCAGCGCGAGGCCGCCGGCGAGGGGTTCGACGCTGTGCACGGCCGCGCGCGGCGCGCCGGTCACGCGCACGGAAATGGTCAGGGCGGCGGTCAACACCGCGGGCGGGGTCCGGCCCGCCGCGCGCAGGACGGTGGGGGGCGCGGCCCGGCGGGTGCGGCCGGGGAACCACACCGGTCCCTCGGGCGCGGGCACGGCGTGCACGGCCGCGGCGAGCGCGCGGATGGTCACGTTGTGGCTCTGCGACGCCTCCCGCACCAGTTCGAACGCCTCGTCGGCGGTCGCCAGCCGGTAGCGCTCGCACAGCACGTCGAGCGCACCGGCGATCCGCGCGCGGTTGCGCGCCCGGCGTGCTTCGACGGCCTCGTTGGCCGCGGGCTCGCCCAGCCGGGCGAGCGCCTCCTCGCGCGTGTTCGCGACGGTGAGGCGGCGATCCGCCTGCCGCAGGCTCCAGGCGACGAACCGGTCGCGGGTGACGACCACGAGCCGGTGCCGCCGCCGCGCCGCGAGATCGTGCAGGCGCACCAGCGTCCGGACGACGACGGCGGAGACGAGCGTCGCCTCGGTGAGGTCGACGACGACGTCCTCGTCGACCTCACCGACGGCGCTCCCGATGTGGGGTCCGGCGGTCATGTCCAGCTCACCCCGCCAGGCCAGCGTGCGGACGCCGGCGGATCTTGCGCGATGCAAGGTGCCGGTGGCGGCGTGCTGCTGTTCGGACATTCGCGTACCCCAAAGCTCGGCCAGGGAAAACCGGCACGCCACTCTGCTGGACGCGGAATCCGTGACCTTACTGTGGCAGAGCCGGGGCCCGATCGCGACCGGACACCGGCGGGCTTCGGGTGGCGACCCGCCTCAGCCGAGCCCGGGACCGCGGGCGGCCCGCGAGTTCGCGCTCGCCCGGGCGGTGAGCAGGCCGAGGGCGATCATGCCGACGCCCAGGCCGAGGTGCAGCCAGTTGTCCGCCGTGTTGACCGGCACGAAGTTGGCGTCGCTGCCGTGGTCGATCAGCAGCCCGTACAGCCACAGGACGAGGTACACGACGCCGCCGGCGACGAGGAACAGCCGTGCGCCGCGGGCGGTCCGGGCCGCGGCCAGGCCGGCGATCCCGAACAGCAGGTGCACGATGTTGTGCAGCACCGAAACCATGAACACGCCCAGCAGCATGGCCATCGAGTCGTGGCCGGCGAAGCTCAGCCGGTCGTAGTCCGTCGTGATGCCAGGGACAAACCCGAGCACGCCGACCAGCAGGAAGACGACCGCGACGACCGCGGCGGCGACCTGCACCGGGGTCCGGGTGCGGGTGGGACTGGTTGCCGACATGATCTTTTTCCTTTCTCGGCGGGGATCAGGGGTGCAGGACGGCGCGCAGGCAGTCGTCCTTCTTGTGCTTGAACAGGTCGTACGCGCGCGGGCCGTCGGCCAGCGGCAGGCGGTGCGTGGCCAGGTGGGCGGTGGACAGCTCGCCGCGGGCCATCCGGTCGAGCAGCATCGGGACGTAGCGCTGGCCGTGCTGCTGCGAACCGCGCACGGTGAGCCCCTTGTTGACGACCGCGCCGAGCGGGAACTTGTCGACGACGCCGGCGAACACGCCGAGCACGAACACCGTGCCGCCCTTGCGGCACGCGTAGATCGCTTCCCGGACCGCGTCGGGCCGGTCGGTCTCCAGCCGCAGCTGCTGCTTGATCTGGTCGTACAGGTGGTGCGCGCCGGCGCTGTGCGCTTCCATGCCGACGGCTTCGATGCAGACGTCCGGCCCGCGGCCGCCGGTGCGTTCGCGCAGCTCGGCGCCGACGTCGGTGGTCGAGTAGTCGATCGTCTCGGAGCCGATGTGCTGCTCGGTCATCCGCAGCCGGTACGGGTAGCGGTCGATCGAGAACACCCGCTCGGCGCCGAGCAGCATCGCCGCCTTCGCCGCCATCTGACCGACCGCGCCGCAGCCCCAGACGGCCACGGTGTCGCCGGGCCGGACCCCACCGAGGTCGGCGCCCATCCAGCCGGTCGGCACCGAGTCGGACGCGAACAGCGCGGTGTCGTCGGCCATGCCGTCGGGGATCGGGAAAGCGCCGTAGTCGGCGAAGGGGACGCGCACGTATTCCGCGTGGCTGCCCCGGAACCCACCCATCGCGTGCGAGTAGCCGAAGATGCCGCCGGGCTCGTAACCGAACAGCGCCGACCCGATGCCCGGGTTGGTGTTGCTGTTGTCGCACAGCGCCCAGAGGTCGTGCGCGCAGTACCAGCACCGGCCGCAGCCGATAAACGAGCAGACGACCACGCGGTCGCCGACTTGGTGCTTGCGCACCTCGGAGCCGACCTCGACGACCTCGCCGGTGAACTCGTGGCCGAGCACGTCCCCCGCCTCCATGGCCGGGATGTACCCGCCGATGAGGTGCAGGTCGGAGCCGCAGGTGGTGGTCGCGGTGACCTTGAGGACCACGTCCTGCTCGTTGCGGATCTCCGGGTCGGGGACGTCTTCGACGGAGAGCTCGTTGATCCCTTGCCAGCACAGTGCTTTCACAGCCGGCCCTCCCCGCCCGCGCGCCGGGTGGCCAGGCGCACGAGCGCCCCGCCCGGCGTCGGCTTCCCGGTCGTCGGCGCGTCCGGGCGGATCACTTCCCCCGTTTCCAGCAGCGACTTGACGTCCCGCAGCGCGCTGCGCACGGGTTGCCGGGGGTCGCGTCCGGCGAGCCTCTTCACGACGCCGCCCGAGCCCGGGTCCCGGGGCCGGGCCGCCAGTTCCGTCCCGTGCCCGCCGGGTGCCGGGCGCACGCGCGTTTCGGCTTCCTCGGCGAGCGCGGCGAAGGCGTCCCGCAGCCGCGGGTCGTTCTCGACCTCCCCGGGTGGCAGGTTGACCGTGACGCCGAGCCAGCGGTTCGGCGCCGCCGCGGACTTCCGCCGCGCCGCGGCCGTGCCCGCCGCGATCCCCGCGACGGCGACTGCTCCGATCGGCCACTTCATAGCCGGTTCCTCGATTCCTCGGGTGCCAGGTCCGGGCGGGCTTCCCGCTTTGCCCGCGAACACACGTGCGGGTGGCGGCCGTTTGTGCGCGGCCGGCCCGGGTACCGGTAGGCATGTCCCTGAGCACGGCGTGCACGGTCTGGCAGGTGCGTCCGGTCGGCGGTTCCCGGTACCGGGTGCGCTACTGCTGCCGCGGCGGCCCGGCCGGCACGTTCGACCTGGTGCTGGGCACCCGCGAGGACCTGCCCCCGGTGGCGGACGCGGACCTGGTGCTCGCCGCGGCGGGGCTGGTCATCGACGGCGTGCTGCGGGCGGGTCACGACGTGCCGCCCGAGACGGATCTCGGCAGCCTCGCCCGCGCGGATCCGGAGTTCCTCCCGGAACTGCGGCGGCGCCTCGGCGCGGTGCCGCAACCCCTGTGAACCGGAGGAACCCATGTCCAAGGTGACGGTGGACGACTTGCGCGGCCTCCTCGAGTCGCCGCTGCCGGACCCGGTGCTGGTGCTGACCGCCGGCCGCCTGCGGGTCGAGCCGGCCGACGCGGAAACCGCCGGGGCGAGCGACGTGATCACGCGCGCGGACCTGCGGGCGCGGCTGGACGGCGAGGAAGCGACGGATCACGAGCTGGAACTGATCGCGGCCACGCTCACCACGGCGATCGTCCAGCGCGGCGGCTGATCCTCACCGGGCCGGCGAGCACCAGCTCCCCGGCCGACGTCCCCTTCGCCCGCCGTCAAAGGATCGGCTTGCCCCCGGTGACCGCGACGCGGGCGCCCGACACGTAACTGCCGTCGTCGGAGGCCAGCAGGACGTACACCGGGGCCAGCTCCGCCGGCTGGCCCGCGCGGCCCAGCGGCACCTGCTGCCCGAACGACTCCACCTGTTCCGCCGGCATCGTCGAGGGGATCAGCGGCGTCCAGATCGGCCCCGGCGCCACGCTGTTCACGCGGATCCCCTTCGGGCCGAGCAGCTGCGCCAACGCGGCGCACATGTTCGCGACGCCCGCCTTCGTGACGTCGTAGGGCATCAGCTGCGGGCTCGGGTTGTCGGAGTTCACCGACGAACTGCCGATGATCGACGCCCCCGGCTTCAGGTGCGGGACAGCGGCCTTGGTGAGGTGGAAGAACGCGCTGAGGTTCGTCGCCAGCGTGTGGTCCCACTCCTCGTCCGGGATCTCCTCCACCGTCTCGTGGGTCATCTGGAAGGCGGCGTTGTTCACCAGGACGTCGAGCCGGCCGAACTCCTCGACCGCCCGGGCGACCAGCGCGCGGCAGTGCGCCGGGTCGGCGATGTCGCCCGGGACGACGACGGCCTTGCGCCCCGCCTCTTCCACCCAGCGCCGCGTCTCCTCGGCGTCGTCGTGCTCGTTCAGGTAGGAGATCAGGACGTCGGCGCCTTCGCGGGCGTACGCGATCGCCACCGCGCGGCCGATCCCGCTGTCCGCGCCGGTGATCAGGGCCGCCCTGCCGGTCAGCTTCCCGGAGCCGCGGTAGGAGTGTTCGCCGTGGTCGGGCCGCGGGGTCATCTCCGCGGTGGTTCCGGGCGGGCTTTGCTGCTGGGCGGGCTGGGACACGGCTGACTCCTCGCCGGGCGGGGGCACGGACCGTGTCCTGGTACCCGCCGGTTCCCGGTTCACACGGCGCGCGGCGGGATTCCCTCGGCCGCGCGGGCGGGATTACCCTGCTCGGCATGGGGGTCTTCGGCAAGCACGGCCCGTTCGGACGGAGGCGCCGGTACCTGTCGGCCGTCGCGGACCGCATCGGGGCCCGGGAAGGTGTGGTGCTCGACGACTCCTTCTCCTGCGGCGGGTGGTCCACCAGTCCCCTCGTACTGGGCGTGATCACCCTCCGGAGCGGCTCGCGGCCCGACGTCCTCCGCGCCCTTATCGACGCCGCGATGGCCGCCGGCTACGCCGCACCGACCCGCCTGGAGGAGCGGGGCTGCGGGTTCGTCCGGAACCCTGGCCTGCCGATGCTGGTCATCGAGGCCTTCCCCGCCGGGAAGGTCATCCCGCACCACGGCACGGTCCCACCCGGCCGGACCGGCGTCGTGGTCAGCCTGGCGTAGCCCACAGGGCCGACAGGACGTAACGCATCACCCACTCGGTCGATAACCCGTTCGTGTCCGGAACACCCGGACCTTCACGAACGGACCCACTCACCATGTCTCGTCTCCACCTGGGAGCACTCATCGCCACCGGGGCGGTCGCCGCCCTCCTCAGCGCCGGGTGCGCAAGCACCAGCGGCACCGCGGAACCGGCCGCCGCCAGTTCCGCGCCGACGTCCGCGAGCCCCTCGGCCGCGGCGCTCGACGCCGCGAAGGCGGGCTCCGCCGTCATCGACGCCGCGAAGCAGGCCAAGGCCGTCCACGTCCGCGGCGTCGTCTCCGAGGGCGGGAACCTCAACCTCGACCTGCAGCTCAACCCGGACAGCGCGAGCGGCACCGTGGTGCAGGACGGCCTGGAGATCCCGGTCCTGCGCACCGGCGACAAGTACTTCTTCCGGTTCAGCGACTCGCTGATCAAGAAGGCGGGCATCCCGGCGTCGGTCGGCAAGCTGCTCAGGGACAAGTGGGTGCCCTCGACGTCGCAGATCGGCGCCGGGATCGGCGAGGCGTTCAAGCAGTTCCTCGACTACAAGACGTTCACCGACAACACCGTCGGCCAGCTGGACGCGGCGAGCTTCACCGCGAGCGGCCAGACCACGACCGACGGCATCCCGGCCCTGACCTTCACCACCTCCGACGGCACGGCGACCGTGGCCGCCGGCGAGCCGCACTACCTCCTGCGCATGCAGGAGCCCAAGAGCGGCACGCTCGAGTTCTCCGACTGGGACAAGCCGACGACCGTCACCGCCCCCAAGGCGTCCGAGATCTACTCCGGCCCCGGGGCGTAGCCGGTCAGTGCAGTTCGGTCGTGTAGCCGCCGTCGACGGTGACCGTGGTGCCGGTGATGTTCGCCGCCACCCGGTCACTGGCCAGGAACACGGCCAGGTTCGCGACCTCGGCCGGCCGGGTGAAGCGGCCGGTGACGGCGTGGGCGGCGGCCTCGTCGGCGACGGACGCGGCGGCCGCCCCCGTGGTCGCCGCGATCGTCTCGGCGACGCCGCCCGCGCCCAGCCACAGGTCCGTGGCGACCGGGCCCGGGTTGATCGCGTTGGCGCGGACGCCGCGCGGGCCGAACTCCTTCGACACCGACTTCGTGAAGCTGACCAGCGCCGCCTTCGCCGCGCTGTAGTCGATCACGCCGGGGTCGGGCAGGGCGGCGTTGATCGACGCGATCGTGACGACGCTGCCCCGCCCGGCCGTCACCATCGACGGCAGCACCGCGCGGGTGGCCCGGACCGCGCTCAGCAGGTTGAGCGTGAGCGACCGCGACCACTGCTCGTCGGTGACCAGCAGGAAGCCGTCCGGCCGCGGCGTGACCGCGCCGACGTTGTTGACCAGGACGTCGACGCGCCCGAGCTCGCTCAGGGCCAGCTCGACGAGCCGGCCGGGCCCGTCGGCCGTCCCGAGGTCCACGGCGAGCGCGTGCGCCTTCCCGGCGCGGACGAGCGCCTCCAGGCCGGGGCCGGGCTCGCGGGCACCGGCCACGACGTGGGCGCCCTCGGCGACGAAGGCTTCGGCGACGGCCAAGCCGATGCCGCGGCTGGCCCCGGTGACGACGGCGACCGCGCCGTCCAGACCCAGGTCCACGGGCTCAGACCCCGTGCTCGCGCAGCCAGCCGAGCACGGCGTCGGCGACGTCGCGCCAGCCGCTGTCGACGGTCAGCGAGTGGCCGCGGCCCTCGAACTGCTTCAGCTCGGTGACGGCGGTGGAGTCCCGGTACTGCTTGAGGGTCGAGCGGGTGACCACGTCCGGGACGGTGTGGTCGGCGGTGCCGGAGACGAGCAGCAGCGGGCCGCGGTCCGCGCGCCGGGTGTCGACCTTCGCCTGCGAGTGCAGCACGAAGTTGGCGGCCGCGGCCTGGAACAGCGGCCGGGCCGGCGACGGGATCGTCCAGCGCCGGAACAGCTCCGACGACTCCTCGTCGCTCAGCGCGTTGCCGAAGCCGAACCGGAACTCCTTCTCGGTCAGCGAAACGGACCGGTGGAGGTTGGCGGGGTTGCCCAGCGCGGGCAGGCCGGCGCGCAGCTGGGCCAGCGGCAGCGGCAGGACGCCCTTGATCTGCGCGGGGTCGATCGCGACGCCGGCGAGCCCGATGCCCTGGCCGAGCAGCTTTTCGGTGATCAGGCCGCCGAACGAGTGGCCGATGACGACCGGCGGCCGGTCGAGGCCGGCGATGATCGACGCGTAGTGGTTCGTCGCGTCGTCGATGGAGGTGTCCGCGACGGCGTCGGGGTTCGCCCGCGCTTCCTCGACGGTGGCGGGTTCGTTCGGCCAGCCGGGCGCGACGGGCGCGTACCCGGCGGCCCGGAAGTGGTCGATCCAGGGGTCCCACGACGTGGCGTGCAGCCACAGGCCGTGGACGAACACGACCGGGGTTCCGGTGTCTGCCATCGCGTCCTCCGCGTTTCGAGCCGGTTTCTCCCTGCAGCCAACCGGTCCGCGGCCCCGGCGTCCAAGACCTGGTGCGTGCGCATCGATAGCCGGGATGGCATCGTTGGCGCTCTGCTCCCTTCGCGCGGGAAGGCCCGGATGGACCTCGACCTCAGGCTGGTGCGGTACTTCGTCACGGTCGCCGACGAGCTCCACTTCGGACGGGCCGCCGCCAAGCTGTTCATCAGCCAGCCGGCGCTGTCCAAGCAGATCCGCCGGCTCGAAGCCGACGTCGGCGCGCCGCTGCTGGTGCGCGACAGCCGCCACGTCACGCTGACCCCGCGCGGCGAGCGGTTCCTGCACCACGCGCGGCAGCTGCTCGCCACGGCCGAGCAGATGCTGCGCGAGCCCGCGCCGAACCGCGTGCGGGTCGCGCACATCTTCGAGCTGGACACCAGCCGCGTGGTCGCCGACGCGTTCATCGCCGCCCACCCCGGCGTCCAGGTGGTGCAGAGCCAGATGGACAGCGCCCGCCAGCTCGCCGCGCTGCTCGACGACCTCCTCGACGTCGCGGTCATCCGCGTCACCGCCGCGCTGACGGCCGAGCACCCGGCGGGCTGGCGGCACGAGCGGCTGCGGCTCGAGCCGTTCCGGCTGGTCGGCCGCCCCGGCGACCCGCGGCGGCCGACCGCGTCGCTGCACGAACGTCCCCTCGAGGTCTTCGCGGACGCTCCCGGCACGGCGCTGTACAACGTCCACGGCCGGTACCTGACCGCGCTGGAGCAGCAGACCGGCCTGGCCCTGCGCTGGCTGGGCAACCCCGGCACGTTCGAGCACTGCCACGCCGCTCTCGCCCGCGCGGCCGGCAGCGCGTTCCTGCTGGAGTTCGCCAGCTACGCCCGCCGGTACGCCGAGCGCGGCGTCCCGGTCCACCGGCCGCAGGAGCTGCAGCCGGTGTACCCGTGGTCGCTGGCGTGGCGGGACGGCGAGCCGCCGGAGACCGTCCGGGAGTACCTGCGGATCGCCCGCGAAACCGCGGGCCGGCACCGCTGGCTGCACCCGGAACGGGCGGGCGCCGCGCCGCTGTGGGCTCCCCCGGAAGATCTGTCAGCACCCGGCTGAGCCGTGTCAGGCCGGTGGCCGCCGGGTGTCAGGACGGCCGGACATCGTGGTTCTCGTCCCCACCGACGGGGGCACCGGAACCGAGGAGACCACGATGCCGAACTTCACCACCCCCGCCCCGATCACCGCCGTCCTGGACCTGCCCGCCGGGCGCGTCCACCTCGCCGCCGGCGACCGCGCCGACACCACCGTCGAGGTCCGGCCGGCCGACCCGGCCAAGAACCGCGACGTCAAGGCGGCCGAGCAGACCACCGTCAGCTACGCCGACGGCGTCCTGACGGTGCGGGCCCCGCAGGGCAGGAACCAGTACTTCGGCCCCACCGGCGCGATCGAGGTCGTCGTCGGGCTGCCGGCCGGGTCCGACGTGCGGGCCACGACCGCCGCGTCGGAACTCGTCGGCACCGGCCGCCTCGGCGACGTCGTCTTCGAGGGCGCCTACCGCCGCATCCAGCTCGCCGAAGCGGCCGGCGTCCAGCTCACCGCGACCGACGGCGACGTCGAGGTCGGCCGCCTGGACGGCCCGGCGCGGATCACCACGGCGCGCGGCGACATCCGCATCGCCGAAGCGGTGCGCGGCGACGTCGTGCTGGACACCCAGCAGGGCGCGATCACGATCGGCGCGGCGGCCGGTGTCTCGGCGTCCCTCGACGCGGGCACGTCGTACGGTCGCATCGACAACGCGCTGAAGAACACCGGGACGCCCGAGCTGGCCATCCGCGCCACCACGTCGTACGGCGACATCGTGGCCCGGAGCAAGTGACGGCCGGGGCCGGCGAGCGGCCTGCTGAAGCCAGCGACTGGCGGGACCCGGCGCCGATGCAGACGAACCCGGCTGACCCGGCTCAGGGCACCACGACCAGCTTCCCGCTCGCCTGGTCGGCTTCCATGTACCGGTGGGCCTCGACGATCTCGGCCAGCCCGAAGACGCGGTCGACGTTCGGCCGGTACACCCCGGCCTCCACCTCGCCGACGATCCGCTGCAGCACGTCCGCGCGGCCCTTCATGTCGTCGCTGTGGAACGCCGTCAGCCGGGTGCCGGACGGGATCATCGCCACCGGCTGGAAGTCCGCGATCGACCAGCCGCTCAGCGAGCCCGCCACGCAGACCGTGCCGCCGCGGCGGACCAGCTTCAGCGAGTCCACCGCGGTGCGGGCGCCGACCAGGTCCAGCACGTGGTCGGGGCCGCCGGGCCACGGCAGCTCCAGCGGCCCGCCGTCGTCGATGAGGACGTGGGTGACGCCGGCCGCGGTCAGCGCGGCCGCCTTGTCCGGGCGGCGGGTCGTCGCCGCGATCTCGGCGCCGTGGCCCGCCGCGATCGACGCCGCCGCCAGCCCGACCGACGACGTCCCGCCGCGGATCAGCAGCCGGGTCCGGCCGATGCCGAGGGTGTCCAGCGCGCCCTGGGCGGTCAGGTACGTCTCGGGCAGCGCGGCCAGGACGTCCCACGGCAACGCCGTCGTGATCGGCATCAGCAAAGCGTTGGGCAGCAACGCGTATTCCGCGTAACCGCCGTCGAACTCCCGCCCCATCTCGCCCATCACCGCCGCGACGGTCGTGCCCTCCGGCAGCGCCGGATCGGTCGACTCGGCCACGACCCCGACGCATTCGATCCCGAGCACGCGCGGGAACCGCACGTTCGGCGAATGCCCTTGCCGGGTCCGCAGTTCCGACCGGTTCAGGCCCGCGCCCAGCACCCGGACGAGGCTCCAGCCGTCCCGCACCGCCGGCACCGGCACCTCGCGGACTTCCAGCACCTCCGGGCCACCGGCTCCGACGCAGACCGCCGCGCGCATAGTCGTGCTCACGGGCGCGACCGTGCCACGCCGAAGATCGGCTCGGCAACGCCTTTTCGCGGGGTAGTGCCAGCGCTACCCGAGATCCGGTGGCCCGCGCTACTGATCTTCGTGCCCGTTTCGAGCAGCATTTCCGCTATCGATCCGGACCTGGAGGAGAAACGATGCGCAAGGGTGTGGCGATCTTGACCGTGGCGGGCCTGCTGGGCACCGTCACCACGGCGGCGGCCGCCGCGGACACGAAGTCCCCGGTGCAGGACAGTCTCAACGCACTGGTGAGCCAGGAGAAGTTCCCCGCCGCCCTCGCCTGGGTGGGCGACGGCCGCGGTTCGACGTCGCTGGTCGCCGGGTCCGCGCGGCTGGACCGGCGGGTGCCCGTCCCGCGCGACGGCCGGGTCCGCGCGGGCAGCAACACGAAGACGTTCACCGCGGTCGTCGTCCTGCAGCTGGTGGCCGAGGGCAAGGTCGAGCTGGACGCGCCGATCGAGAAGTACCTGCCCGGGCTGGTGCGCGGCGAAGGCATCGACGGCCACGCCATCACCGTCCGGCAGCTGCTGCAGCACACCAGCGGGCTGCCGAACTACACCGCGTACCTCGGCGTCGAGAACTTCGAAGACGTGCAGCACAAGTTCTTCCAGCCCCACGACCTGCTCGCCGCGGCGCTGGCCCACCCGGCGGACTTCGCGCCCGGGACGAAGTGGGAGTACAGCAACACCAACTACCTGCTGGCCGGCCTGCTGATCGAGCGCGTGACCGGGCGCCCGGTGCAGGAGCAGATCACCGAGCGCGTGATCGAGAAGGCGGGGCTGCGCGACACGTACTGGCCGCAGCCGGGCGACCAGACGATCCAGGGGCCGCACCCGCACGGCTACGCGCTTGCGAACAGCACGGGCACGAAGGTCGTCGACGCGACCGAGATGGACCCGTCGTGGGGCGGGGCGGCGGGCCAGCTGATCTCGACGCCGAGTGACCTGGCGAAGGTCGACCGAGCCCTGCTCGAGGGCCGGCTGCTGCCGCCCGCGCAGCTCGCGGAGATGCGCAAGACGGTCGACGCGCCGCTGTTCCCGGGCTGGCAGTACGGGCTCGGCGTCTTCCGCGTCCCGCTGAGCTGCGGCGGCGGGTACTGGGGCCACGGCGGCGACATCGACGGCTACGAGACCCGCGGCGGCGCCACCGAGGACGGCCGGTCGGTCGGCCTGGCCGTGACCGCGCTGCCGGGCACGTTCGGCGACGGCGAAAAGGCGGCGAAGGCCGTCCTGTCCGCAGTGGACACCGCGTTCTGCTCGTGACGGGCCCGCTTGGCCCGGTGGTTCCCGGGTAACCGGGTCCCATGACCGAAGCCGAGAACGGACCCATCACCCCCGACGCGCCGCGCCCGCCCGGCACGCCGGAGCTCGACCTCGACGTCCCCATCCCGGAGACGGACCGCGAGGAGCCCGAGCACCAGGACGTCGACGAGGGCGCCGCGGAGCCCGAACCGCCGAGCTGATCACCGGATCGAGGGAAATCCCGGTGCCGTCGGTGGTCTTCGGGCTGCCCGCGCCCGTCCCGCCGTGCTTGGGTGTTCCCGGGTTGCCTGGGAACGAGGAAGGAAAGCTGCGGTGCGGACGTCCAAAGCGGGGCTGGCGGTGGCCGTCTCGATCCTGGTGGCGGCGACGGCACCGGCCGCGGCGACCACGCCCGATCCGCTCGCGCCCTACCTGACGCAGAAGGTCGAGTGGGGCAGCTGCCCGTTCAAGGACGCCAAGGCCCAGTGCGCGCGGATCACCGTGCCGCGAGACTGGTCCGCGCCGTCGCCGGGGACCGACCTGAAGGTGGCGATCAGCCGCGCCGCCGCGACCGGCGAGCGGCGGGGCGCGATCCTGGTCAACCCGGGCGGGCCCGGCGGGCAGGGCACCTCGCTGGCCGGCGCGCTGGCCGGCCTGGAACCGGCGGTGAACGAGCACTACGACTTCGTCGGCATGGACCCGCGCGGCACCGGCCAGGAGGGCGGCGACGACGAGGGGTTCGTCTGCCGGGTGCCGACCGGGCGGCTGCCCGCCGAAGCCGGCCTCGACGCGCGCGACCGTTCGCCCGCCAGCATCCTGGCCCACCAGCGGACGCCGCGGGCGGTGGCCGAGGCCTGCCAGAGCGACGCGCTCGCGCCGTACGTCACGACCTGGCAGACCACGCACGACATGGACCTGATCCGCGCGCTGCTGGGCGACGAGAAGCTGAACTACCTCGGCTACTCCTACGGCACCTGGCTGGGCGCGAAGTACGCGTCGCTGTTCCCGAAGCGGGCCGGCCGGATGGTCCTCGACTCCAGCGTCAACTTCGAGGGCAGGCTGCAGGCCGCGTTCGAGGCGTTCCCGAAGATCGACCAGCGCCAGTTCGACCGCGTCTACGCGCCGTGGCTGGCCCGGCGGTTCCCGGACCAGCTCGGCAAAACCGTCGGCGAGGTGAAGAAGACCTTCGAGCGGGTGCGCGGCTACTTCCGCGACCAGGGCGTCTCGCCGGACGTCTTCGACCACGTCTTCGTCGGCAACGGCAGCACGCGGCAGTGGCTGGTCGGCGCGCTGGTGCTGACCAAGGGCGTGGCGGCCCTCGACGGCACCAAGCCGGCGCCACCGGCCGCGCTGGCGGCCGACCTCGACCGCGTGTCCCGCGCGGAGTTCGGCGTCCCGGTGGCCCGGCTGACGGCGGCGGACGTGGCGCCGCCCGAGCCCGACTACGCGGACGTGGGCGGCACCCGCCTGGCCGTGGCGTGCGGCGACCAGCCCACCCGCGCGGCCACCTGGTACAAGCTGCTGAGCGACCTGCAGGGCCCGGCCTACCCGCTGTTCGGCTGGGCGTACGGGCTGAGCGAGCCGTGCGGGTTCTGGTCCGACCTCCCGCGCCACCAGCTGCCGACGTTGCCGGCGGAGGCGGCGAAGAACGTGCTGGTCGTGCAGGGCGAGTTCGACCCGCAGACGGGCTACGAGCAGGCCGAGGCGGCGGCGCGGGCGGCCGGGATCCCGATGGTGTCGGTGGCGGATTCGCCGTTCCACGGCCAGTACGCGGTCAGCAAGAATTCCTGTGTGGACGGTCTGGTGAACGGCTGGTTCCTGGGCGCCGCCCGCCCGGCGGCGACCATCTGCCCGGGGGTGCCGTTGCCGGGTGAGAAGACGGTGTACCCGGTGACCGGCCCCGCGGGCGAGGCGACCGGGCAGGCGGTCCCGGAGCCCGCACCGCGGGACGCGCTTTCGCCGACGCGGGAACGGCTCCAGGCCCGGATCAGCACCGTCAACCGCGGCTAGCCTCGGCGGGATGCCGGTTTCGGTGGTCGTGTACGACCCGTTCAGCGCGTCCGGCGAGGTGAACGACTCGTTCATCGCATCGCCGCAGCTCCTAACCCGAATACGCGCCACCGTCGAGGTCCTCGATCAGCGTCGGCCCGCCCGGCACCCAGCCCAGCAGTTCCCGCGTCGCCGCGCTCGTCGCCGCCAGGTCCATCGCGAAGAACCCGCCGATCCACCCGTAGTGCTCCGCCACATCGGCCGGGTCGACCGACGCCACCGGCAGGTCGAACGCCCGGCCGATCGCCTCCGCGATCTCCTTCGTCGGCACGCCTTCCTCGGCCACCGCGTGCAACCGCGCGCCCGCCGGGGCCTTCTCCAGGCCCGCGACGACCATGCGCGCCGCGTCCGTCACGTGGACCGCCGCCCAGCGGTTCGTGCCGTCGCCCGGGTAGGCCGACACGCCCTTCTCGCGGGCGATCGCCGACAGGACGGCGATGAACCCGTGGTCGCCGGTGCCGTGCACGGTCGGCGAGAACCGCAGGCTCACCGGCCGCACGCCGCGGCCGGCGTACTCCAGCGCCAGGTTCTCGGCGCCGCCGCGCGGGGAGTCCGGGCCGTGGAACGGGGACGCGTCGGCTTCGGTCGCCGGGCGGCCCTGCCCGATGCCGGCGATCCCGGACGCCAGCAGCAGCGGGCGGCCGCTGCCGGAAAGCGCGTCGCCGATGGTCTCGACCGCGGCCCGCTCGGCCGCGTTCGACACCGCCGGGTTGGCGAAGTCGTGCTTGTTCGCCAGGTGGATGACGGCTTCGGCCGCCTCGGCGCCGGCGCGGAGGCCGGCCAGGTCGTCGAGGTCGCCGCGGCGGACCTCGACGCCCTTCGCCTCGAGCTTGGCGGCGGACGCGGCCGACCGCGCCAGCCCGGCGACCTCGTGGCCGGCGGCGAGCAGCTCGTCGACGACGGCGGAGCCGATCCAGCCGGAGGCTCCGGTGACGAAAACGCGCATGGGGTGAACTCCTTCGAGAGAGACATGATGTCAGTGACCGACGTCAGTCGCTGACATCCACACCGTACGCCTCCATGTCAGCTCCTGTCATCACCTAGACTCGATCGCATGGTGCGCTGGGAACCCGGAACCGCGGAACGGCTGCAGAAGGCCGCGCTCGAGCTGTTCGCCACCCGCGGCTACGAGCAGACGACCGCCGCGGAGATCGCGCAGGCCGTCGGCCTCACCGAACGCACCTTCTTCCGGCACTTCAGCGACAAGCGCGAGGTGCTCTTCCAGGGGCAGGAACTACTGGTCCAGGCCTTCCTCGACGGCATCGACGCCGCGCCGCCGGACGCGTCGCCGTTCGAGGTCGTCGCCTGCGCGCTGCGGTCGGCGGGGACGTTCTTCCCGGACGAGCGCCGCCCGCACGCCCGCACGCGGCAGTCCGTGATCGACCGGAACCCCGCGCTGCAGGAACGCGAGCACCACAAGCTGACGACCCTGGCCACGACGGTCGCCGCCGCCCTGCGCGCCCGGGGCGTCGACGAGGTCGCGGCCACGCTGGCCGCGGATTCCGGCGCCACCGTGTTCGGGATCGCGTTCACCCGGTGGCTGCGGGAGGAGCGGTCCCTCGCCGACATCGCGGCCGAAGTGCTGGCCGAACTGCTGACGCTGGCCGCTCAGGCCTTGCGCCCCACGAGGTGAAAGACGCGGCTGAGCCGGCGGTAGGGATCGCGCCGGCCGGCCTCGAACTCGACGGCCGCGACCCGTTCCGCGTCGGCCGGGTCCACTTCGGTGCCGCCGAAGCCGAGCCAGTCGACGAACAGCCAGACCCCGTACCACCGCACGGGTTCCACGCCCCGGGCCCGGATCAGCTCGCTCAGCTCCTCGACGGTGTCGGCCCGGGTCGGGACGCCCAGCACGCCGATCTCGCCACGGCTGTCGAACGCCGCCAGCGCGTCGTCCCACCGCTGCTCCAGCGCCGGCCGGACCGCCATCGCGTGGGCGTTGCCCGCCATGATCGAGACGACGCCGCCGGGCGCGGCGAGGCGGCACAGCTGGTCGAGCACCGGCTCCGGCCGCTCGAGGTACCCGAGGACGCCGTGGCACAGGACGGCGTCGAAGCGCCGGCCGCCGACGGCTTCCCCGGCGTGCTCGCCGTCGGACTCGAGGAACTCCACGCGCTCGGAACCCGGCCGTCGGCGCGCCTTGGCCAGCATCGCCGGAGACGGGTCCAGCAGTGTGACGGCGTACCCGGCCTCGGCCAGCGGGAAGGACTGGTGCCCGGCGCCACCGCCGACGTCGAGCACGGTGGCCGGCGGCGGCGGGAGGTGTTCCAGCAGCTGGCGGTGCAGGACGTAGGTGCGCACACGGCCTTTCACCGACGCGTAGGCGTCGTCGGCGAACCGGCCGGCCAGCGCGGCCCAGGTGTCGTCACCCACGCGGTTCACGGTACCGGCGCGCGCCGGGTGACTCGGGGTGCCGTGCGGGGTAGTGTCGTCGTCGCTGCGGTTGAGCACAGCAGCCGCCTCCTGGAACCCCGAGGGCCCGCGCACCCGCGCCGGCCGGGACCGAGGTGAGACCATGCAAGCCACCACCATCCGGCCGGGGATCGCTCTGCTGGCGGCCGCCCCGTCCCGCACGGCGATCACGACGACGGCCGAACGCACGGTCGTGACCGTCTCCGGCGAGCTGGACCTGGCGCGGACGGACCGGCTGGCGGCGTTGCTGCGCGAAGAGCTCGATCTGGCGCCGAGAGCGCTGGTCATCGACCTGACCGGGCTGGCCTTCTGCTCGGCCCGCGGGCTGGGCGTGGTGCTGGACGCGGTGTCGGCGGCGCGCGCGGCGGGGGTGCCGGTGGCCGTCGTCGCCGGGGGCCGGGCGGTGCTGCGTCCCGTCGAGGCGCTGGGACTCGAGGACGACCTGCCCCTGCACCGCACGCTCGCCGACGCGACGGGGCACCATGACCACTGAGCAGGAATGGCAGCGCGACAAGGAAACCTTCGTCGCCGGCGAAACCCGGCCCGGCCCGCTGGCCGGGGAGTTCGCCCGGCTGACCACCCGGCTGCTGGCCGCCCCCAGCGTCGAGGACGTCCTCGAGCGCGTGCTCGAGGCCACCACCCTGATGGTCCCCGCCGCCGAGCTCGCCAGCTTCACGCTCATCGGCGCCGACGGGCAGTTCCACACCCCCGCGGAGACCGGCGGGGTGGCCGTCGAGCTGGACCTGCTGCAGTACCGGTTCCGGGAAGGGCCGTGCGTCGAGTCGGCCGAGCCCGCCGGGCCCGCGGTCGCGATCTCGCCCGACCTCGCCGACGAGCCCCGCTGGCCGCGGTGGGCCCCCGCCGCGGCGGCGCTCGGCGTGCGGGCGGTCGTCTCCACCGCGCTCATCCCCGGCCCGCCCACCGGCCGGTCCATCGGCGCGCTCAACGTGTACTCGCGCTCCCCGAACGGGCTGGACGAAGCCGACCGCGACGTCCTCCTGCTGCTGGCGACGCACGCGTCGCTGGCGCTCGCGGCCACCGACGCCGTCACGCGCGCCGAGCTGCAGACCGCGCACCTGCGCAAGGCGATCGACAGCCGGGACGTGATCGGCCAGGCCAAGGGCATCATCATGGCCCGCCGCGGCGTGTCGGCCGACGAAGCGTTCGACGTCCTGCGGCGCACCTCCCAGGACCTGAACGTCAAGCTGGCCGAGCTGGCCCGCACCCTCGCCGAGCGGCACACCGAGATCGACCTGCCCGCCGGCTGACGTCATCATTTCGACGACTTCCCTCTTGTCATCGTTCGGACGACATGTTAGAACAGTAGTGCGTGTTGACACCCCGATGTCGAACAGGAGGAGAACGATGTTGATGCGCACCGACCCGTTCCGCGAGCTCGACCGCTTCGCCCAGCAGGTCTTCGGCAGCCCCGGCACGTGGTCCAAGCCGGCCGCGATGCCGATGGACGCCTACCGCGCCGGTGACGAGTTCGTGGTCTGCTTCGACCTGCCCGGCGTCACCAAGGACGCCATCGAGCTCGACATCGAGCGCAACGTCCTGACCGTCAAGGCCGAACGGCGGCCCCTGCCCGGCGGCGACGACGTCCAGATGCAGGTCTCCGAGCGCCCCCTCGGCGTCTTCTCGCGCCAGCTCTTCCTCGGCGACACCCTCGACGCCGACCACATCAAGGCCGACTACGAGGCCGGCGTCCTGACCCTGCGCATCCCGGTCGCCGAAAAGGCGAAGCCGCGCCGCATCGAGATCTCCGGCGCGGAGTCCGACCGGAAGCAGATCAAGGCCTGACGCACCCGGCCGCGGGGGGGGGGGG
>NZ_JBDLYJ010000005.1:401086-635452 GCF_051337345.1 Amycolatopsis sp. MEPSY49
ACGCACCCGGCCGCGGCGGACCGGCACCGGCCGGTCCGCCGCGAAGGGCTTTTCGAGGACCAGCATGACCGATCCCGTGCACGCCGCGGCGGAGCGGATCTTCGCCGCGGCCGAAGAACTCGGCACCACCCGCCAGGAGGCGGTGCTCGTCACCCGCGCGGTGCACGCGGTCAAGAACGGCCGCCCCACCGACGTCGCGCTCACCGACTCCGGGCCCCACCGGCGGCGCCGGCTCGCGCACGTCGTCGGCTGCGCGCTGTGGGACCCGGCCCTCGACGCGGACGCCGTGCTCGCCGCCGTCACGGGCAGCGCCCGGACCCCGCGGCCGGCCACGGCGGCGTGAGATTCACTCCACAGTGGATGTCCACTGTGGAGTCACGCCCGGTCGCGGATCCACGCGCGGGCGGCGTCGACGGTCGCGTGCACGGCGAACGCCTCGTCCAGCCGGCTGAGCCGCACCGCGCGCAGCACCGGGTAGCCGTCGGCGACCACCGCGAGCGGCACCCCGCCCGCCGTCGTCTCGGCGGCGAGCTCGGCCAGCAGCTGCAGGCCCGCCGAACCGCAGAACCCGATCCCGTCCAGGTCGACGATGAGCGCGCCCGGCCGGCCGTCCAGCACGGCCCTGGTCCGCGCGCGCAGCACCGGCGCGGTGCCGAGGTCCAGGTCACCGGCGGCCGCGACGACGACGGCTCCGGGCACCGTGCGCACCCGCACGGTCAGCGTCTGCTCACCGGTCACCGTGCCCTCCTTCCGCCGGTGGCCGACTTTAGGCGGCCCGCATCGTTTTGTCATCGATTTGCCGGGTAACCGGACCGGGACCACATCAGGAAGGAGACGCCCACGATGAGCACCGTGACCGAGACCGTCGACGTCGAAACCGATGTCAGCACGGCGTACAACCAGTGGACCCAGTTCGAGTCCTTCCCGCACTTCATGGAAGGCGTCGACGAGATCAGGCAGCTCGACGACACGCACACGCACTGGAAGATCAGCGTCGGCGGGCAGACGCGCGAATTCGACGCGACGATCACCGAGCAGCACCCCGACGAGCGCGTCGCCTGGAAATCGGACACCGGCCCGAACCACGCCGGTGTGGTGACGTTCCACCGCCTCGACGACCGGCACACGCGGGTCACCGCGCAGCTGGACATCGACCCCGAGGGCTTCGTCGAGAACGTGGCGGACAAGCTCGGCGTCCTCGACCGCCGGGTCAAGGGCGACCTGGGTCGCTTCAAGACGTTCATCGAGGAGCGCGGCGGCCGCGAGACCGGCGCGTGGCGCGGCGATGTCGAGCGGCCCGGGAGCTGAGCCGGCGAACACCCCGGCGAGCGCCCCCGCCGTCACCTGGACGGCGGGGGCGGTCGCGCGCCTGCTCGGCCTGCCGCCGTCGACGCTGCGCGCGTGGCACCGCCGCTACGACCTGCGGCTCACCACACCCCAGACCGGCAGCCACCGCCGGTACGGCCGGGCCGACGTCGACGCGCTGCTGCGCATGAAGCACCTGATCGACCAAGGGCTCGGCGCGGAGTCCGCGGCCGCCCGCGCGTTCCACGCCGGCGGCACCGACGTCGAGACGCTGCTGACCGCGGTCCGGCAGCTGAAGATCGACACCGCGACCGCGCTGCTGGAGGCCCACCTGGGCGGCCACGACGTCGTCGGCACGTGGGAACAGTTGTGCCGGCCCGCGTTGGGCGCCCTCGACGGCGACCGGTGCGTCGACCTGGTGCACGGGCTGTCGTGGGCCATCGCCGCGGCCCTGCACCGCATCCCCGCGCCGGGCGGTGCGTCGCCGCCGGTCCTGCTGGCGTGCGCCGACGGCGAGCGGCACACCCTGCCGCTGGAGGCCTTGCGCGCGGCCCTGGCCGAACACGGCCGCGCGGCGCTCTTCCTGGGCGGGTCCATTCCGGACTCGGCGCTGCGGGACGCGGTGGCCCGCACGCACCCGGTGGCCGTCGTCCTGTGGGCCGGCCGCCCGGCGGAACCCCCGCGCCGGCTTCGCGTGCCGTTGCTCCTGCTGGCCGGGCCGGGCTGGCCGCCCCGCACCGGACGGGCGGCGCGCCCGGCCACGCTCGGCGAGGCACTCGTTGTCCTCGACGGGCATATCGGCGGGCGGCCGGGGTAGCCGCGAGCCATGGAAACGGCCACGCACCGCATCGAGGTCCAGGCGCCCGCCCAGGCGTGTTACGACTGGTGGCGCCCGCTGACCCGGCTCCCGGAGATCTTTTCCGACGTCGAGTCCGTGGAAGCGCTCACCGAAGACGGCTCGCGAACGCGCTGGAAGGTCGCCGGCCCGGCCGGTAAGACCCTCGAGTGGGAAGCGCGGATCACCGAGGACGCCGCACCGCACCGGATCGCGTGGACGACGGTCGACGCCGCCGACCCGGACGTGACCAACGCGGGCGTGGTGCTGTTCGAGGACAAGGGCGACGGGCGCACCGAGCTCGAGGTCAGCTTGGAGTACGCGCCGCCCGGCGGGAAGGTGGGCCAGGCCGTGGCCTCCCTGCTCGCGGACCCGCAACGCAAGGTCGAACGCGCCTGCACGGAGTTCAAGCGGGTGATCGAGACCCGCTAGCGCCGGGGTCGAGCGGGTGCACGACACCCGCTACCCGGCCTGCGCGGCCCGCCCGTCCCCCATCCGGCATCCTTGTGCGCGGAGTTGTCCAGCGATGAGGGGACGAGGATGGGTGCTTCACCCGAGGTGACCGTGCCGGCGAGCGTCGACAGCCCGGTGCCGCCGAAGCCGCCGGCCTCCGGGCTGGCCCGGTGGCTGCTGGAGCACCGTGTCGCCCCCGTCGGCCGGCAGGGCGGCGAGGACCACGGCACCCCGCAGTCCTGGTGGAAGGTCATGTGCCTGACCGGCGTCGACTACTTCTCCACCCTCTCCTACCTGCCGGGCATCGCCGCGCTCGCCGCCGGGGCGCTCTCGCCGCTGGCGACCCTGCTGATCGTCGCGCTGACGCTGCTCGGCATGCTGCCGATGTACCGCCGGGTCGCGCGCGAAAGCCCGCACGGCCAGGGCTCGGTCGCGATGCTGGAGGACCTGCTGCCGTTCTGGCGCGGGAAGCTCTTCGTGCTCACGCTCCTCGGCTTCGTCGCGACGTCGTGGATCATCACCATCACGCTGTCCTCGGCCGACGCCACCGTGCACATGCTGGAGAACCCGTACCTGCCGGGGTTCCTGCACGGGCACGCCGTGCTCATCACCGTCGTGCTGCTGCTGATCCTCGGCGGGGTCTTCCTGCTGGGCTTCAGCGAGGCGGTCGGCGTCGCCATCCCGCTCGTCGCGGTCTTCCTGCTGCTCAACGCCGTGGTGACGGTCGCCGGCGTGATCGACCTGCTCGGCGACTCCGCGGCGCTGTCCCGCTGGACCGACGCGCTCACCGCGGGCGGCGGCGGGTTCGGCGGCATCGTCGGGCCGGCCGTGATCGCCTTCCCGCTGCTGGTGCTGGGCCTCTCCGGGTTCGAAACCGGGGTCAGCATGATGCCGCTGGTCGCCGCGAACGGGAAGACGCCGGAGGAGAAGCTCGAGTCGCGGATCCGCAACACGCGCAAGCTGCTGACCGCGGCCGCGCTGATCATGTCCGTGTTCCTGATCGCGACCAGCTTCGTCACGACCGTGCTGATCCCGGCGGACGCGTTCAAGGAAGGCGGCGAGGCCAACGGCCGGGCCATGGCCTACCTCGCCCACCGCGAGCTGGGCGAGATCTTCGGCACCGCCTACGACATCAGCAGCGTCCTGATCCTCTGGTTCGCCGGCGCGTCGGCGATGGCCGGGCTGATCAACATCGTCCCGCGGTACCTGCCGTCCTACGGCATGGCGCCGGAGTGGGGCCGCGCGGTGCGGCCGGTCGTCATCGTCTACACCGTGATCAGCATCCTCATCACCGTCGCGTTCGGCGCGGACGTCAACGCGCAGGCCGGGGCATACGCCACCGGCATCCTCGCGATGATGGTGTCGGGATCGGTCGCGGTCAGCATCTCGGCGATCCGGCGGCGCCAGCGCGGCGCGGCGATCGGGTTCGGCGTGCTGACGCTCGTCCTGCTGTACGCGCTCGTCGAGAACGTCATCGAGAAGCCGGACGGCATCGCCATCTCGGCCCTGTTCATCCTCGGCATCATCGTCGTCTCGCTGGTGTCGCGGGTTTCGCGGACGACGGAGCTGCGGGCCGAGCGCATCGAGTTCGACGAGGAAGCTCGCCGGTTCGTCGCGGACTCCCTCGCCAACGACGGCGCGCTGCACATCGTCGCGAACCGCCGCCAGGGCGGCGACGAAGCCGAGTACTCGGCCAAGGAAGCCGAACAGCGCGCGATGAACCCGGTGCCCGGCGCGGCCGACATCCTGTTCCTGGAGATCGACGTGGTGGACCCGTCGGAGTTCAGCAACGTGCTGAAGGTGCGCGGCGTCGATGTCGACGGCTACCGCATCCTGCGCGCGGACAGCCCGGCGGCGCCGAACGCGATCGCGGCGATCCTGCTGGCCCTGCGCGACGTCACCGGCGTGCGGCCGCAGTGCCACTTCGAGTGGTCGGAGGGCAACCCGCTCGGCCACTTGTTCCGGTACTTGATCCTGGGCCGCGGCGACACGGCGCCGGTGGTCCGGGAGATCATCCGCAGCGCGGAGAAGGACCCGGCCCGCCGGCCGGGCATCCACGTCGGCGGCTGACGGGCCGCCCGCGCGCGGCGTACCAGCTCAGCGCGACGACCAGGGCGAGAGCCAGCTCGACCAGGTCCCCGCCGTAGTACATGAGCTGGGCGCCGGCCTGGCGGTCGGCGACGGACAGGGTCGTGCCAGGCGGTGGTGTCGCGAACAGCGACTTGGCCAGTACGGCGTGCGCCGCCGCGGCCCCCACCAGCGCGGCCGCGCGCGGGCCGAGGCCGACCCGGTGGCGCAGCGGGTCGAGCCGGCACACCGACGCCGTGAACAGGACGCCGGTCAGGACGACGTGCGTGTGGACGAAGACGTGCAGCCACGGGTCGCGGCCGGCCGCGGCGAACAGGCCGGTCCGGTAGAGCAGCCAGAGGCCGCCGGCGTCGAGGACCGCCGCGACCGGCGGGTACGTCAACACCGCCGCCGCGCGGGACCGCGGCACCGGCTTGAGCCGGCGGCGCACCGCGAGCGGGGCGGTGCGCAGCAGGAGCGTCACCGGGCGGGCGAGCACCAGCAGGAGCGGCGCGAGCATGCCGGCCACGACGTGCTGCAGCACGTGCCCGGTGAACCCGGGCGCGGCGGGGAAGACCGCGGCGGCGACGCCGAGGCCGAACCCGGCGTCGCGCGCCGGTGGCCACCGGTCGCCGCGGCCGCGCAGGCGCCACGCGCCCAGCTCGTAGGCCGCGAACACCACCAGGGCCAGTACCGCGGTGACCGGGCCGCCGTGGCCCGTCACGCCGTCTTCGCGCGGCGCAGGAGCAGCACGCCGACGGCCAGCAGCACCACCGCCAGCACGTTCCACGTCCAGTCGTACGCCGTGAGGTCGACGCCGTAGCGGATCTGGTGCAGGCCGAACAGCTTGTGCTGGATCGTGCCGTCGTACAGCTGGAACGCGCCGGCTCCGGTCAGCACGCCGCCGGCGAGGGCCCGGCCGGACAGGCGGTCGCCGCGCCGCAGGTCGGCGACGAGCACGAGGCCGAACACGAGCGCGAACCAGCCGAACGCGTGGAACAGCCCGTCGGAGACCAGGCCGGCGTCGGTGGTCGAGCCGTCGTAGAAGTGGTGCCAGTGCAGCAACTGGTGGAACACCGTTTCGTCGGCGAAGGCGGCGACGCCGACCCCGGCGAGCACCCCCGCCCACGCCGAACGCGCCTTCCGGACGCCGACCTCCGGCACACCCACCACCTCCGTGAGCGGGGCTACCCCCTTCCCGGCCGGACACGCATGCCCGTTTATGCCGGTTCCGCCCGGGTAGCCCGCCGCTCTACGAAGCCGAGGGCACCGGATGTGCCTCTCCCGCAAGGAGGTCGAGATGTCACAGGGATCCGGCGGCCAGTCGCCGCCGTCGACGACGGACACCGCCAAGCACGAAGCCCGCGAAGTGGCCACGACGGCCGCGGACCGCGGGGGCGAGGTCGCGCAAACCGCCGCGCAGGAGGCGAAACACGTCGCCGAGCACGCTCAGCACGAAGTGCGTGACCTCCTTCGCGAAGGCCGCGCGCAGCTGGAGTCCCAAGCCAAGGACGGCCAGCGGAAGGCCGCCCAGAGCCTCCACCAGCTGGCGGGCCAGCTGGACCGGATGGCCGACCAGACCGACTCCCCCGGCGTCGCCGCCGACGTCGCGCGGCAGGTGTCCGACCGGACGCGCTCGGTCGCGGACTGGCTGGAGCACCGCGAACCCGGCGACCTGCTCGACGAGGTGCGGCGCTTCGCCCGCCGCCGTCCCGGCACCTTCCTGGTGGGCGCGGCGGTGGCCGGCGCCCTCGTCGGACGGCTCACCCGCGGCGTCGTCGCCCAGCAGCAGCAGGAAAACTCCTCGAACGGCCAGGCCGCCGCGGCCACCCCGCCGCCGCACCCCGGACCGGCCGGGGTCCCGCCGGTGCCCCCGGCACCCGGGCCGGGCGGGACGGGATACCCGCCGCCGGTCGCGCCGGGCGGGTACAACGCGCCGCAGCCGGGCGGGCCGGTCGGTCCCGACGGCCTCATCGCCCCTCAGCCCGGCCCGGGTGGCCTCACCGCGCCCCAACCCGGTGCGGGTGCCGCCGACGCGCCGCCGCCCGGTCCCGGCGGGGCGGACGCGCCGCCGACCACGCCCGGCGGGTTCGCCGCGCCGCCGCCCCTGCCGCAGCCGAGCCGCCACACCGCGCCCGGGCAGGTGCCGTGATGACGCAGCCACCCGGGCCCCCGCCGCAGGCGAGCCCGCCCGTCGACGTCGCCGACAGCTCGGTCGGCGAGCTGATGTCCAACGTGATGAAGGACCTCTCCACCCTGGTGCGCCAGGAGGTCGAGCTGGCCAAGGCCGAAACGAAGGCCGAGGCCACCAAGGCGGCCAAGGGCGCCGGCATGTTCGGCGGCGCCGGGTTCGCCGGCTACATGGTCCTGCTGTTCCTGTCCGTCGCACTCTGGCAGGCCCTGGAGAACGTGATGGACGGCGGCTGGGCCGCGCTCATCGTGGCCGCGGTGTGGGCGATCGCCGGCGCGGTCCTGTACGCCACCGGGCGCAGCGCGTTCCGCCGGATCAACCCGAAACCCGAACGCACCGTCGAGACCCTGCAGCAGGTCCCGGACGCACTGAAAGGCGAACGACCATGACCGAACCGGACCGGATCCGCCGGGAAATCGAAGGCACACAACGGAACCTGAGCACCGACGTCAACGCGCTGACCGAGAAGGTGAGCCCCGGCCGCATCGTCGAGCGCCGGGTCGGCCGGCTGCGGACGGCCGTCGGCAACGCGAAGGAGCGAGTCATGGGTACCGCGGACCACCACGCATCGGTCGCCGGCGACAAGGTGGGTTCGGTCGCCTCGACGGCGCAGGACAAGGTGAGCTCCGCGGCCGACGCGGTGTCCGACGCCCCGCAGCAGATCCGCCGCGGCACGCAGGGCAACCCGCTGGCGGCCGGCCTGATCGCGTTCGGCGCGGGCTGGCTGGTGTCGTCCCTGCTGCCGGCGAGCGAGCCGGAGCGCAAGCTGGCGAGCCAGGCGACGGACCTGGCCCGCGAGCAGCTCGCCCCGGTCGCCCAGCAGGCGGCGGAGGAGCTGAAGGACAACCTCCGCGAGCCGGCGCAGCAGGCGGTCGAGTCGGTGAAGTCCGAGGCGGCCGACAGCGCGTCGACGGTGAAGGAGGAGGCGCGCTCGGCAACGGGCGACGTCACCGACCGGGCGCAGGAGGCCCAGCAGAACGTCCGGAGCTGAGGGCAGGGCACGGCGCGTCCGGTGGAGTCGCGCCGTGCCCGTCCGCTCGGGGTCACCGCCGGTAAGAGCGGTCACCTCCGGAGGAGGCCGCCTGCATCACCCACACGCGAAGCCCTCGCCGGTCCGGCACGAAGTCGATCTGCTCGCTGGGCAAGCGGCACGCTGCTGTACACCGGAAATTCCGCTGCGAGCCCGTGTGGAATCCGCCGTGGTGCGAGTACGTTGCTTCGCGTGAAGACGAGGATGCCGCTCGCCCTGGTTCTGTCCGCCGCGCTCACCCTCGCGCTGAGTTCGCCGGCCTTGGCAGCCGGGGACGTTCTCGCGCCGGGCCTGACCGTCTCGACCACCGTCACCGGCGAGCGCACCGGCCACAACTCCTGGACCGTCACCACGCAGGTGCCCGGCGGGTCGAGCCCGGACCCGGACGCGCCGCCGTCCGCGCTCGGGACCCGTGAGCACGCCGAGACACTCGTGACCGCCCTGCGCGGCAAGGGTTTCGCCGCGCGCGCCGAAGAAGTCGACTGGCCCGCCTTCGCCGACACCCCGCGGGGTGCCCTCGGCTGGCGGGTGCGGGTCGGCTCCTTCGCCGACCGCGCGCAGGCCGCCGCCACCGCGAGCGCCATGGCCGCCAACGGCTTCACCGGCGCCGTCGAGTGGACCGGCCAGGACGGGCCGGAAGCGCAGGGGCCGCAACGCGTCCGCGTCGCCGTCGTCGATCCGCGGCGGTTCCGCGGCGACGTCGTGGCCTCGCACGGCGAGTCGGTCGCGGGCCGGCGCACGACGTCGGCGCTGGCGGCCGCGGCGGGCGCGCTCGTCGGGACCAACGGCGGCTTCTTCGTCATCGACCCGCGCGACGGCATCCCCGGCGAACCGGCCGGCATCGGCGTCTACCAGGGCCTCCTGCAGAGCGAAGCCACCACCGGACGGCCCGCGCTGCTGCTCGGCGAGCGGCCGTCGATCGGCGTGCCGCGGACCGCGCTCACCGTCGGCGGGCGGGAGGTCAACGGCGTCAACCGCAAGCCCGGCCTGATCCGCAACTGCGGCGAGCCCGGCGACGTCCCGACGGACCGGCCGCTGCACGACACGACCTGCACCCACCCCGACGAGCTCGTGCTCTTCACCCCGCAGCTCGGCACGCCGACCCCGGCCGGGGACGGCGTCGAAGCCGTGCTGGACGCCCGGGACGTCGTCACGGCGGTGCGTGCGGCCGGCGGCGACGTGCCCGCGGGCGGGCACACCGTGCAGGGCATCGGCGCGGCGGCGACGTGGCTGACCGGGCACGCGCGGCCCGGCACGAGGCTGCCGGTCGGGACGCGCGTCTTCGACGCCGGCCGGCCGGTCCACCCCACCGGCGTCGTCAACGGAGGCCCGTGGCTGGTCCGCGACGGCCGCATCTCGGTGAACGCGGCTTCGGACGGCATCGTGCACCCGGGCGACCCGTCGTTCGTGTACGGCTGGGGCGTCAAGCGCAACCCGCGCACGATGGTCGGCCTCGACCGGCGGGGGCGGCTGCTGATCGTCACCGCCGACGGGCGGCAGCCGGGCTTCGCCGAAGGGCTGTCCCTGATCGAGGGCGCGAAGCTGATGGCGCGGCTGGGCGCGGTGACCGCGATCAACCTCGACGGCGGCGGCTCGACGGCGATGGCGATCGACGGCAAGCTGGTCAGCTCGCCGTCCGACGCGACCGGCGAACGCCCGGTCGGCGACGCGCTGCTGGTGCTGCCGCGGCGATGACTCAGGCGAGGGCCGCGACGCCGAACGCGAGCAGCGCGGCCACCTTGAGCACCTCGAGTCCGATGTAGACGAAGTGGGCGTGGCTGCGCGGCCCGTCTTCGAGCTGGACGAGCAGCGCGAGCAACGCGACGGCGGCGAAGACGACGGCCAGGACCGTCCGCGGCCCGATGACCACGAAGACGACGACCCCGAGCGCGAGCCCGGCCTCGACCTTGTTGAGCGCGGCGAACACCACGCGGCCGATACCGAGCCCCAGCGGCAGGGTGACGCCGGGCGCGCGGAACTTCAGCGGCGCTTCGAGGAAGGAGATGGCGAGCACCATCCCGAGCCAGGTGAACGTGATCGCGGCGGCGACGGTCATGACCCCGGGATTGTAGTGTTCGTGTTCGCGTGGAGCAGCACCGTCGTTGCTTTTCCCGGCCCGGATCGCCTTCTGGCTGGGGGAGCGCCGCGCCGCCCGGTAAATGAGTGGGCCGCGCGACGCGAGCCCGCTATCGTGCCGGTGACCGTGACTCGACGCCGGGAGGTGAACCCCATGAACGCTGTTTCGATGTGGGTGCTCCCCTCGTCGTCACGGTCGGGCGACTGACGTAGGGGTCGCCGGGAGCGCTTCGAGCACTCCCGAGAGGTACCTATGCAAACCACGCATTTCATCGCGGGCGAACCCGCGGTGGCGATCACCCGAGTCGCGCCACGGCATTGGCACGCGCTGGAGGACGACGTCGTCGTCGGCCGCGGCGAGGCCACCACCCGGCCCGACGGGCGCACCTTCCTGAGCATCGACGCCTGGCACCGCTCGGTGTTCGACCAGCTCGCCGACGCGATGCTCGCGGACCTGCCCGCTCCTCTGTACACAGTCGTCGACGAAGTCCACACCGACCTGACGGCGGGGTGGGAACGAGCCGGCTTCACGATCCGCCGTCGCGAGTGGGACTACCTGGTGCCCACTCGGCAAGGGGCCGCGGCCCCGCCGCCCGGGGTGACTCTGGTGCCCCGCGGCTCGGCGGCGGAGGGTCCGCTGCGCGCGCTGGACCGCGTGCTCCGGGCCGAGGTCGAGGCGAGCGTCGGCTGGCAGGAGATGCCGGCCGAGGTGCTGCCCCGGCCGGCCGGGGACACCATCGTGGACCCGGCGCTCTACGCGGCCGCCGCCGCGGGGACCGAGTACGTCGGCCTGGTCCGGGTCGTCCAGGTGACGCGGCTGCCGCGGATCGGGCTGATCGCCGTCCGCGCCGACCGGCAGCGCCGCGGCATCGCCCGCGCGCTGCTGGCCGACGTGCTGAACTCGTTGCACGCGGCGGGAATCCCCACGGCGACGGCGGAAGTCGACGAGGCCAACCCGGCGGCGACGGCGCTGTTCGAGAGCGTCGGCGGCCGGCGGGCGAACAGCACCCTGGAGCTGGTGCGCCATGGTGAATAAGGGCGGCATCGAAGTCGAGGGCACCGTGATCGAGTGCCTGCGCAACGCCACCTTCAAGGTGGAGCTGCCGAACGGGCACCACGTCCTCGCGCACATCAGCGGGAAGATCCGGAAGAACTACATCAAGATCCTGCCGTTCGACCGGGTCCTGGTCGAGCTGAGCCCGTACGACCTCGCCCGAGGCCGCATCCTGTTCCGCTACCGCACGTAGTACCGCTCACCCCAGCTCGGCACGCCACTTGCGTTCGAGCTCCCGCAGGAAGGCCGGAGAGCTTTCCGCCACTCGCGGAAAGCTCTCCAGCCGTTCGTAGGGACGGCAGGCGTCGATGATCGCGCGGCTGGTGAACGGCGGCTCGCCCGCCACCGACAACGGGTCCAGCTTGCTGCCCCACGTCCGCTTCAGGACCTCGATGTCCCCGGCCGGGTCGCTGCGCGTCGACATCGCCCAGACGACCTGGTCGAGGTCCGCGGGGTCGATGTCGTCGTCGACCACCACGACGTACCGGTTCATGTACGCCGCCGCCGGGCACTGCGCGGTCAGGCACGCGACCTGGCGGGCGTGACCCGCGTACCGCTGCTTCACCGACACCGCGACGAACAGCCGCCCACCGCCCGATTCGTGGGCCCACGCCTTGACCACACCCGGGACTCCTGAAGCCGCCAGCTCGTCCTGGATCATCGCCGACTTCATCACCGTGCGCATGTACGAATAGTCGTGCGGTGGCTTGCCCGGCGGGGCGCCGAGCAGGATCGGGTCGTCGCGGTGGTACAGCCGCGTGATGTCCACGGCCAGGTTCGGCCGGCGAAGGCCCGTGTAGTAGCCCGTCCACTCGCCGAAGGGCCCCTCGTCGCGCAGGTGGTCCGGCCGCAGCCAGCCCTCGATCGCCAGCTCGCTGCCCGCCGGGATCGGCAGCCCGGTGTCCGGCCCGGGCACGACCGGGACGCGCTCGCCGAGCACCGCGCCGGCGTACTCCAGTTCGGAAATCCCGTGCGGCACCTCGGTGCCACCCAGCACCAGCAGCAGCGGATCGTGTCCAAAGGAGACAGTCACCGGCGCACGGCCTTCGCGTTCGAACCACCGCCGGATGTTCTGGTCGCCGTGCTTGCCCGGCACCACGGCGAGGGTGACGGACCGGCCTTCGTCGACGACCTCCATCCGGTAGCACCCACCATTGTGGACACCGGTGTCCGGGTCGCTGGTGACGACGAAGCAGCCGGTGCCGATGAACCGGCCGCCGTCGTGCTCGTGCCAGCGCGGCACCGGGAAGGTCAACAAGTCGACTTTCTCGCCGGGGACCTCGTTGGCCAGCACCGGAGCGTCGCCGACCGGCCGGACCGGGAAGTCCCGGGCCGCCGCCGCCCACCGCGACGGCTTGCCGCGCAGCGCTTCGACCACGCCGGCGTCGTCGAGGTCGTCGCCCAGGCGCAGCGTCCGCCCGAACCGCCGCGGCGACCCCGTGCTCCCGGTGAGCACGCGCATCCCCGCCGGGTAGCCGGCGATCTCGTCGAACAGCACCGCGGGCGTCCCGGGCAGCCGGTAGCTCAGCTCGGCGATCCCGCCGAGTTCGAGGTCCCAGTGCGCGCCCCGCACGGTCCGCAGCTCCCCGAACCCGGCGACGGCGTCGAGGTGCGTACGCAGGCTCAGCAGCGGTTCCGTCACGACGGCTCCCCGGCGAAGTGCGCGGCGACGACCGGCCACAGGTCCGGCCGTTCCAGCAGGCTCAGGTGCCGCGCGCGGTCGAGCACCTGGAGCCGCGCACCGGCGATCCCGTCCGCCAGTTCACGGGACATCGATGGCGGCGTCGCGTAGTCCTCGGCCCCGACCAGGACCAGGGTTTCGGCGCGGACGTCGGTGAGCCGGTCGCGCGCGTCCAAAGTGCCCAGTGCCCGGCACGCGGCCGCGTGCGCCTTCGAGTCCGTCGCGACGAAGATCTCGCACACGCGCTCGACCTCGTCGGGCCGGGCCGCGCGGAACGCCTCGGCGAACCACCGGTCCCGCTGGAACTCCAGCTGGGCCCGGCGGTCCAGGCCGAGCGCGCGCTCGGCCCGGTGCGCCCATTCGGCGGCGCTGTCCGGGCCGTACCACGCGGTCGCGTCGGCGAGGACGAGTCGGTGCACGAGGTCCGGCCGGCTCGCGGCGAGCACCAGCGCCGTGCTGCCGCCCATGGACAACCCGATGACGTCCGCGGGGCCGACGCCGAAGTCTTCGATGACGGCTGCCGCGTCGGCGGCCATATCCTCCACCGTGAACTCGGCGCCGTCCCACGAGGACTCGCCGTGCCCGCGCGCGTCGAGGGCGAGGACCCGGTGCCGCTGCCCGAGGTACTCCGCGACCGGGTCCCAGACCGCGCCGCTGAGCGCAAGGGGGTGCAGGAGCACGACGGGCCGCCCCTGCGTCCCGGTGCGGTGGACGTTCAGTTCTTTCACGCGCTCTTCCTTCCCTCGCGGGCTTCCCGGCGGGCGGCCGCGGCTTTGATCGCGGTGCGGATCTCGCCGTAGGTGCCGCAGCGGCAGATGTTGCCTTCCAGGTGCTCGGTGACGTCGTCGTCGGTCGGCCGCGGGTTCTCTTCGAGGAGTTCGTGCGCCATCAGCACGAACCCGGGAATGCAGTAGCCGCACTGCATCGCGCGGGCCGCGACGAACTCCTCGACCACCTCGTCGTCTTCGGGCAGCCCGTCGGCGGTCGTGATCTCGGCGTCGTCGTACCGCGCGGCGCGGGTCAGGCAGCTGGAGACACTGCGTCCGCTCACCAGGACCGTGCAGGCCCCGCACGCGCCGACGCCGCAGCCTTCGCGCGCGCTCGTCACGCCGAACTCGCGGCGCAGCACGTCGAGCAGCAGCTCGTCGTCGGCGACGGCGAGGCGGCGGCGCCGTCCGTTGACGGTCAGCTGGATCTCCCTCATGACTGCTCCTGCTCGGTGATCGCGGTGAGGATCCGCTCGGGGGTGAGCGGCAGCTCGGTCAGCCGGACGCCGGTCGCGTCGCGCACGGCGTTGGCGATCGCCGGGGCGAGCGGGATGATCGCGGTCTCCCCGACGCCCTTGGCGCCGAACGGCCCGGTCCGATGTGGACTCTCGACGACGATCGGGGTCAGCCGGTCCGGCATGTCCTTGATGGACGGCAGCTGGTAGTCCAGCAGGGTGCCGTTGACGATCTGGCCCTCGTCGAACACGAGCTGGTCGAACAGCGCGTGCCCGAGGCCCATGATCGCGGCGCCGGAGAGCTGCTGCTCGACCATGGCCGGGTTGATCGCGCGGCCGACGTCGCCGGCGACCGCGAGGTGCTCGACGTGCACGCGCCCGGTCGCGGTGTCCACGGTCAGCTGGACGGCGGCCGCACCGGCGAACCAGTGCTCGGTGACCTGCGGCGACTGCCCGGTCTCGTGGTCGTAGGGCTGCCACGACGTGCTGAAGTTCGCCTCGGCGGTGAGCGTGGTCCCGCGCGCGCCGAAGTGGGCGAGCAGCAGGTCGGGGACGCCGACGGTGGCTTGGTTCTGGGCGCTGACCAAGCCGTCGCCGGTGATCTTGATATCGGTCGGCTCGACGTCGAAGTGCTTCGCCGCCAGCGCGATCAGCTTGTCGCGCATGGACTCCGCGGCCAGCCGGACGGCGTTGCCGGTGTGATAGGTCGACCGCGAACCCGCGGTGATCGTGTCGTACGGCGTGACGTCGGTGTCCGCGCCGATCACGCGCACCCGGCCCTCGCCGAGGCAGAGCACCTCGGCGGCGATCTGCGCCATGATCGTGTCGCTGCCCTGTCCCATGTCGACCGTGCTGATCAGCACGGTCGCCGAGCCGTCCTGGTTGAGCTGCACGGTCGCGTTGGAGATCGTCGGGGTCAGCACCGCCTTGATCCCGACCGCGACGCCGCGCCCGCGCACGAACCGGCCGTCCGCCGGCGGCAGCGGCTCGGACCAGCCGATGGCTTCGGTGACGGCGTCGAGGCAGCCGACGAAGTCCGCGCTGTGCATCGGCGTGCCGACCGGCGCGATGTCGCCTTCCCGCAGCAGGTTGCGCCGCCGGAACTCGGCCGGGTCTTCGCCGCGCTCGCGCGCCAGTTCGTCCACAAGCGACTCGTGTGACCACGTCACCTGCGGCACGCCGAAGCCGCGGAACGGCCCGGCGGACGGCTTGTTCGTGTAGACGCACCGGGACCGCACTCGCACCTTGTCCACTTTGTACGGACCGGTCGCGACCATGCCGGACTTGGCCGTGATGCGCGGGCCGACGTCGGCGTAGGCGCCGGTGTCGTACCGGACGTCGGCGGTGGCGGCGACGATCCGGCCGTCCTCGTCGGCGGTCATGCTGCCCGACACGGCGGCGCCGTGGCGCGTGGTGAGCAGGAACGCCTCCTCGCGGGTGGCGGTGATGCGCACGGCTTTCCGTTGCGTCCACGCCAGCGCCGCGACCAGCGGTTCGAGGCGGTCGTACATCTTGGCGCCGAAGCTGCCGCCGAGCGGCGCGGTCCGCACCCGGACGCGGTTGAGCGGCAGGTCGAGCAGGTCGGCGAGGCTCTGGCGGACGTACGACGGCGTCTGCGTCGTCGCGAGCAGCTCGACGCGGTCGCCTTCGGGCCACGCGGCCGCGTACGGCAGCTCGATCGGCACGTGGTGGGTCGGCGGCGCCCAGAACTCCGCGCTCACCTTGGTCCCCCACGCCGCGTCGGGATCGCCGCGGCGGAGGTTGAACTCGTAGTTCACGTTCGTGTCGCGCTTGCCGCGCAGGTGCTTGAGGTCGCCGAACACCGCCGACGGCCGGAGTTCCTCGTGCACGTAGGCGGTTCCGGCGATGGCGGCGTCGACGTCGTGCACCGGGTCCAGCTCGTCGTAGTCGACCTGGATCTCCTCGGCCGCCCGGCGGGCGGCCGCGACGCTGTGCGCCAGCACGGCCGCGACCGGCTCGCCGACGTACCGGACCTTGCCCACGGCCAGGCACGGCTGGTCGGAGAACGCGGGCCCGGTCATCATCCGGTCGCCGAGCAGGGCGAACAGGTCCGCGCCGGTGACGACCGCGACGACGCCGTCGGCCGCGAGCGCCCGGGAGGTGTCGACCGCGACGATCTTCGCGTGCGGCCGGGTGCTGCGGTGGACGGCGACGTCGAGGCACGGCCGGACGGGTTCTTCGGCGGCGTACCGGAACTCACCGCGGACCTTGGCGCGCCCGTCGGTGCGGGCCCACCGCTCACCGACGGCGGCGCCGGCCGAGGAACGGGATCCGTCGCTCATCGTCTCGCTCCTTCCAGGAACCTCGCACGGCTTCTTCGACGGCCACCAGGCCGAGCCGCGTCTTGTAAGCGTTTCCCCCGCGCACGTCCGGCAGGGGGTCGATCAGCGGCCGGGCGACTTCCTTCGCCGTGGCCACGGCTTCGTCGACCGGGGTGTCGCCGGCCAGCTCGAACTGGGTGAACACCGGCACGTGGGCCAGCGCGCCGAGCCCGAGCCGGACCTGGCGGCGGCCGCGGGACGCCGGCACGACCAGCGCGGCGGCGGACGCGGCCGGCCAGTCGTTGACCGCCAGGCTGGACAGCTTGGCGAAGTGCGCGCCCGAGTCTTCGGGCTGCCGCGGGATTTCGACCGCGGTGATGATCTCGCCGGGTTCGAGGGCGGTCTGCTGGAAGTCGACGAAGAACTCGCGCGCGGGCACGGCCCGCTTGCCCCGCGACGACGTGAGCTCGACCCGGGCGTCGAGCACCATCAGCGCGGTCGGCGGATCGAGCCGGTAGTCGCCGTGCGCGAGGTTGCCGCCGACGCTCGCGGTGTTGCGGACGCGCGGGTTGGCGACCCGGCCGTAGACCTCGGCGGCCAGCGGCGCGAGCTCCCGCACGAGCGGGCTGGTTTCCATCTGCCGCAGCGTGACCAGCGGGCCGGCGCGCAGGCCGTCCTTGGTCCGGGTGATCTCCCCGAGGCCCGGGACGGCGCCGATGTCGACCAGGTCGGACGCGAAGAGCACGCCCTGCTTGAGCAGGATCTGGACGGCCGTTCCGCCGCCGTAGACCATCGCGTCTTCGCCGGCCGCCAGGATCGAACAGGCTTCGCCGAGCGTGTCCGGGTAGTGGTAGACGGGCATCAGCTCTTCTTCCCGAACAGGCGAGCGAGCAGGCGGCGCCACCACGAGGCCGGCGTCTCGGTCTTTTCCGAGGGACCGTTGCGCCGCTCGAGGACACTGCGCAGGCCCGGGTTGCCCGGCCCCGGCGGACCGGCGGCGCAGATCTCGGAGAAGGCCGCGACGAACTCCTTCTCGACCTCCTGCGAACGGCGGCGCACGAGCGACTCGCCGAGCCGGCCGATCCGGCCCCAGATCGCGACGTCCAGGCTGTAGTCCACTTTGGACGAGTCCGCGCCGTCGGGCCGGACCGCGAGCCGGGCGTCGATCTTGATGGAGCTGCCGAGCTTGTGGTCCTCGCCCTTGAGCAGCGCGCGCACCAGCTTCGGCTCGTCCAGCTCGGTGATCTCCGCGGAGAACCCGGCGCTGAACCGCACGTGCGCGATTTCGTTGACGAGCCGGCCGCGGTAGTGCGCGGGATCCGCGCGGTCGAGCTCGGTGCAGCCGGGCACGCTGACCCGCATCGAGTCGGGATCGAGGAAGTGCGCGAACACGCGATCGTGCCCGGCGGGGACGAGGAAGGAGGATCCGAGCTTCATATGACCACCAGAGAGGACTAGGTGTCTAATATAGAGGACACTAACACGGTCCTGGCGACACGCAAACCCGCTCAGCTACCGTGCGCGAAGGAAGAACGACGAGGGGCGAGGATGACGAGCGACGTACCAGCGGTGCTGAGCGCCGTGCGGCTCCTGGAGCGGATCGCCCGGGACTGGCCGGAACCGGTGGCCTCCGGGGTGCTGATCGAGGAGCTGGGACTCAACCGCAGCACCTGCTACAACATCCTCGGCACCCTGCAGCGAGCGGGCTGGACCACCAGCCGTGACGGCTGGTCGCTCGGCCCGCGCCTGCTGGCGATGGCCCGGCTGTCCGAGGACTGGATGACGGACATCGTCCAGCAGGAACTGGACGACCTCAACCAGCGGATCAACTTCGTCGTCTTCGCCGTGCAGCCGCACGGGAAGGGCGAGTACTCGGTGCTGGCCAAGGGCGACCGCGGCAAGGGCGTGCGGATCACCGTCGGCGTGGGCGACACGTTCCCGTTCTCCGCGCCGGCCATCATGCGCGCGTTCCACGCCTGGTCCGAGCCGGCCGAGGTGGACCGGCTGATCGCGCAGTTCGGCGTCGAGGAGTTCACCCCCGAGACGGTCGCAACCCCCGACGAGCTGCGCGAAGTCCTGGAGGACACCCGCGAGCGCGGCTACGCCGAGAGCATCCGCGAGTACGACCTCGGCCAGTCCGGCGTGGCGGCGCCGGTCTTCGACGCCCAGGGGCACGTCCGGATGGTCGTGTGCTCGCTGGCGTTCGCCTCGGAACTCAACGAGTCCACTGTGGATCACTACGGTGCCTTGATCCGCGAATGCGCGCTCCGGATCACCGAGCGCACCGGCGGCGCGGCGAAAGTTTCCGGCTGAGGGTCCCCCACATGACGTGAATGACTCATTCATGTCGTGTGGCGCCGCAGGGGTCCGGCAAGGTCGCGCGCCAGGCCCCCTGCCACCGGCCGCAAAGCCGGAACGGGAAGGCCGGGGTCGCGCAGGAGGCGAGGGTCCCCACATGACGTGAATGACTCATTCACGTCGCCTGGCGACATGAATGAGTCATTCACGTCATCCAGTCCACTGTGGATCATCCCCGCACCGATCCGCCGGTGCGAGTCCAAACCCACCGCCATCCCCGCAAACACGGGGGCCGAACAGCCCCGATCTCCGCAACTGCGGCAACCGAGCACCCTCCCGCACCCGACCGCTCCTTGACCTCACCCGCCACCTCGCCTACCGTTCCCGCCAGCAGGACTCGATGTCCTCGATGGAGGACAAGATCCGGCCCACGGCGGCCCGGAAAGGAGATCCCGTGTCCGAGGTCGCGCTCGCCCGGAAGCCCTGGGCCAAGACACTCGACCGCACGCAGTGGCGGTCCCTGCTCGCCGCGAACCTCGGCTGGCTCTTCGACGGCTTCGAGACCTACGCGCTCATCCTGACCGCCAGTCTCGTCCTCAGGACACTCGAGCCCGGCGCCCCGGCCACCCAAGTTTCCTTCCTGACCGGCGCCACGATCGCCGTCACGCTGCTCGGCTGGGGCTTCGGCGGGATCGCCGGCGGGGTGTTCGCCGACTACTTCGGCCGCCGCAAAGCCCTCCTGACGTCGATGGTGCTCTACGCCGCCTTCACCGGGCTCACCGCGGTTTCCTGGTCGTGGACGTCGTTCCTCGTCCTGCGGTTCATCACCGGCTTCGCGCTCGGCTCGGAGTGGGGCACCGGCACGTCGCTGGTCGCCGAGACCTGGCCGGCGCACGCGCGGGCCAAGGCCGCCGGCCTCATGCAGTGCGGGCTGGGGCTCGGGTTCTTCGTCGCGTCGGCGTGCTGGTACTTCATCGCGCCGCTGGGACCGGACTCGTGGCGGTACATGTTCCTCATCGGCGTGCTGCCCGCGTTGTTCGCGTTGTGGTTGCGCCGCAAGGTGCCCGAGTCCGAGTCGTGGACCAGCGCGCACCGTCGCCGTCGCGAGCTGAAGCAGCGGGACGGCGAGCTGACCGCCCACGAAAAGTCGTTCACCCGCCTCACCCTGCGCCAGATCCTGGTCGACCCCAAGCTGCGCAGGCTGACCATCCTCGGCTCGCTGATGTCCCTGGTCACCACCCTCGGCTGGTGGGGCATCTCGACCTGGGTCCCGGCCTACGTCGCCTCGCGCGCCGCCGGCTCCGGGCAGTCCGCGACCGCGTGGGCCAGCGGCGCCGGGATGATCTACAACGCCGGCGCCATCGCCGGGTACATCGCCTTCGGCTTCATCGCCGACCGGCTCGGCCGGAAACCCGCGGTGCTGCTGTACTTCGCCGCCTCGCTCGTCCTCACCCCCGTGCTGTTCCTGTGGACGCACAGCCTCGGCCTGATCGTGGTCGTCCTCGTCGTCAACGGCTTCTTCACGCTCGGCCAGTACACCTGGATGCCGGTGTGGCTGCCCGAGTTCTACCCCACCCACCTGCGCGCCACCGGCGCGGCGTTCGTGTTCAACGCCGCGCGGTTCGTCGCCTTCCTCGGCCCGCTCACCGCCGGCGCGATCATCTCGAAGCTCGGCGGGTACGGCGTCGCCGCGACCGCCGTCGGGTCGATCTACGTGCTCGGCCTCGTCGTCGCCCCGTTCTGCCCCGAGACCCGGGGCCAACAGCTGCCTGACTGATCCCCGGGAAAGGGACCCTCCTTGTCGACCCTGCGCACGCCCACCGGTGCCGGTGGGCTCACTTCGGCACGCCCGCAAACCGCCCGCATCCTCTTCTTCGCCTTCCTCGGCACGCTCTTCGACGGCGCCGAGCTCAACCTCGTCGGCTACCCACTGTCCTATCTGGCCGAGAGCTTCCACGTCAGCACCATCCAGATCGTGCAGGTCGCGACGCTGCAGGGGTTCGCCTCGATCGCGGGCGGGATCCTGTGCGGCTGGCTCGGCGACCTCTACGGCAGGCGGTGGACCTACACCGGGTCCGTGCTCGCGTTCGGCGTCGCCGCGCTGCTCGGCGGGCTCGCCCCGAACTACTTCGTGTTCCTGCTGACCCGGCTGCTCGCAGGGGTCGGGATGGGCGGCCTGTTCGGGCTGTCGTTCTCGATGTTCGCCGAGTGCTGGAAGACGCGCAAGCGCGGCATGATGGGCGGCTCGATCCAGGCGATGTACTTCGTCGGCCAGATCCTGACCGAGGGTGTGGTGTACGGCTGCCTCGTCGCGTTCGGCGAGGACCGCGGCTGGCGCACCGGGTACGTCCTGATCGGCGTCGCGACGCTGGTGATCGGCGTCGCGTCGGCCGTGCTGCTGCCCGAGTCCGAGCAGTGGCTGCTCTACCAGCGCGAGCTGAAGGCCGGCCGGGTGCCGGAGGAACTGCGGCGCACCAAGGTGCCGTTGTTCGACGTGTTCCGCGGCGGCTACGCGCTGGGCACGATCGTGTTCATGGCGCTGGCGACGGCGTTGTTCCTGACGACGAACTCGCTCATCTCCTACCTGTCGACGTTCCTGATCAAGGTGGAGAAGGTGCCGCTGGGCACCGCGAGCCTGATCGTCCTCTTGGGACTGGTCGTCACCGGGATCACCTATCCGCTCACGGGAATCCTGTCCGACGTGCTCAAGCGCAAGTGGGCGATGTTCGCGTCGGCGGTGTTCGGGGTGCTCGGGTTCGGCTGGTTCCTCAGCCTCGTCGTGAGCGGCTCGGCCAAGATCGGCACGGACTTCTGGGCGTACCCGACGTTCTGGGCGCTGATGATGTGCGCCGGCGGCAGCGGCGGGTTCGGCGTGCTGGGCATCTGGATGGCCGAGTTCTTCCCGACGCGCGTGCGGTCGAGCGGGTCGAACCTGTCCTACTACGCCGGCCGCGGGTTCGGCGCCGGGCTGTTCCCGCTGGTCGCGCTGTCGCTGGCGGGCACGGTGCCGCTCGCGCTGGCGCTCGGCATCGTCGGCCCGGTCGCCGCCGCGGTCCTCGCGATCGCGGCGCCGGACAAGACCGGACGGCGCATCGAGGCGATCGAATGACCACGCTGGTCGTCGCGATCACGGGGGCCAGCGGCGCGTGCTACGGCGTGCGGATCCTGGAGCTGCTGGCCTACCGGCCGGACGTCGAAGTCCACTTGGTGCTGTCGAAGGCGGGCGCGGTGACCGTGCGCCACGAGTGCGGGCTTTCCCCTTCGGACTTGGGAAAACTCGCGACGGTGCACCACCGGCCGGGCGAGATCGGCGCGTCCATCGCGTCGGGCTCGTTCCCGGTGGACGCGATGCTGGTCGCGCCGTGCTCGATCAAGACGTTGTCGGCGATCGCCTGGAGCTACACCGACGACCTGGTCAGCCGCGCGGCGGACGTGTGTCTCAAGGAGGGCCGCCCGCTGCTGCTGATGGTGCGCGAAACACCGTTGCACGTGGGGCACTTGCGGGCGATGACCGCGGCCGCCGAAGCGGGCGCGATCATCGCCCCACCGGTCCCGGCGTTCTACCCGAACCCGGCCACGCTGGACGACGTGGTGGACCACACGGCCCGGCGCGCACTGGCGCGCGTCGGGGTCACCGACCTGGCCCCGCCGGCGTGGGATGGAGACCTCGCGCGCTCCGATCGGCGAACTCGACGGTGAAGCCGTCCGGGTCGCGCAGCTGGAGCTGCCGTTCGAAGCCGCGATCGCGGGGCGGGCTGTGCACGGGAACGCCGCGCGCGAGGAAGTCCCGGTAAAGCTCGTCGAGGTCGTCGGCGAGCAGTTCGACCTGGACGAACTGCCGCAGGTTCGAGGCTTCCCGCGCGACGACGGCGCCGAGTTCGAGCAGGCCGAGGGTGCCGGAATCCAGGCGCAGCAACACGAACCGGCCGTTGCGGACTTCGACGGTGAACCCGAGGGAGGTGTAGAAGGGGACTGAACGGCCCAAGTCGGTGACGGGCAGGCTCAAGCCGGCGAACGTGATCATGGCGCACTCCTTTGACGTAGTGCGCCATGGGGTTTCCGGGCGGGCGTTCCGACGCTGCACCCGCTTGTGGTCAGCTTAACCGAGTTCCGTGAGCAGCGCCCGGATCGCCGGGCTGGCGTCCGCGCTCCGCCGCCAAGCCGCGTGGACCTCCCGCTTCGGCTGCCGGCGCAACGGACGGGCCACCAAGTCCTCCCCCAACGGCGGCCGGGCCAGCCGAGGGATCAACGCGATCACCTCGCCCGACGCGACCAACGCCAGCTGCGTCGCGAAGTCGTCGACCAGGTGACGCACGTCCGGCTCCTCCGGCGCGTCCGCGACCAGCCGACGGAACCATTGGTGGCACACCGTTCCCGGCGGGCTGGTCACCCACGCGTGCCCCGCGAGGTCGAGCCGGCCCAGCGGTTCCGCAAGAGCCGCCAGCGGATGCGCACGGCTCAGCACCACGTCGCCGACGTCGGTGTGCACCAGCCGCTGCGTCATCGACGGCGGGAGCGGAGCCGGCAACCCGTCGGCGTCGTGGACGAGCGCGACGTCGGCCGTTCCCGCGTCGACGCTGCGCAGTGCCTCGTCCGGGTCCTGCTCGGTGATCCGGACGCGCAGGTCCGGACAGCGCTCCGACAGTCCCCGCAGCACCGGCGCCAGCAAACCGCGGATCGCCGTCGAGAACGCCACCACCCGGAGCGTGCCGCGCGGCGCCCCCTCCGACACCGACTGGGCCGCTTCCGCGCACCGCTCCAGCGCCTGGAACACCGAAGGCGCCAAGTCGGCGATCGCCTGGCCGGCCGGGGTCAGCACCACCCCACGGCCCGCCGGCGCCAGCACCGGCACGCCGACCTGCCGCTCCAGGCGCTTGAGCTGCTGCGACACCGCCGACGCCGTGAACCCCAGCTCGTCGGCCGCCCGGGCCAGGGTGCCGAGCGCCGCCACCGACCGCAACGCCCGCAGTGCTCCGACTTCGATCATCAAGCCAGGCTACGCAATATTGCCAAAAAAGCATCGCTGGACTGCATCAGTCACGCCGGGCAGTGTCGACGTCATGACCGACTTCGGCGCCAACCTCGCCGCGATGGTGACCCCCATGCAGCCCGGCGGGGCGATCAGCGAACCCGGCCTCGCGAGCCTCGTCGACCACCTGCTCGCCACCGGCTGCGACGGCCTCGTCGTGGGCGGGACGACCGGCGAATCCCCCACCCTGACCGAGCCGGAAGCCGCCGGGCTCGTCCGGAGCGTGGTGGCCCGGGTCGCCGGCCGGGCGCGGGTGATCGCCGGCGTCGGCACGTACGACACCGCCGCGAGCGTCCGCCGGGCCCGCGACGCCGAGGCGGCCGGCGCGGACGGGCTCCTGCTCGTCTGCCCCTACTACTCCCGCCCGACGCAGGCCGGCGTCGTCGCCCACTGCCTCGCGGTGGCCGACGCGACCGGGCTGCCGGTGATGCTCTACGACGTCCCCGCGCGCGCCGGCATCGCGATGACGCCGGCGACGCTGGCCGAACTCGCCGCGCACCCCCGGATCCGGGCGGTCAAGGACGCGAAGGGCGACCTGTTCGAGGCGATGACGGTCATGGCGGGCACGGGACTGGCGTACTACTGCGGCATCGACGAGCTGAACCTGCCGTACCTGGCGTGCGGCGCGGCGGGCGTGGTGAGCGTGGTCGCCAACGTGGCGGCGGACCGCACGGCGGACCTGATCGCCGCCGTCCGCCGCGGCGACCTGGAGTCGGCGCGGGCGATCAACGACGCACTGGTCCCGCTGGTGGAGACGATCATGCGGGCCGGCCCCGGGACGACCGCGGCCAAGGCGGCCCTCGCCGACCTCGGGGTCCTCCCGCACGCGACGGTCCGCCTCCCGCTGGTCGAGGTCAGCTCGACGGCAGCCGGTAGACCGACACGTGCGACGGCGATCGCGTCGTGAACTCCCCGCCGGTCCAGTCCGCGTGCCGGGACTCCAGCTCGAACCCGGCCAGCCGCCCCATCAGGTCCAGCTCCGCCGGCCAGATGTAGCGCTGCGGGCAGCGGCTCACCCGTGCCTGCCGCCCGTCGCCGAACGTGAAGTGGTGCGACACCAGGTGCTGGCGGACCGTGTCGTACGTGTCCACGCCGACGTACCCGGACTCGGCCGTGAAGACCAGCGCGTCCTGGCCCGGTGGCAGCCGCCGCAGCTCGGGGACGCCCAGCTCGATCACGAACCGGCCGCCCGGGCTCAGGTGGCGGGCCGCGTTGCGGAAGCACTCGACCTGCTCGTCCTGGGTCAGCAGGTTGCCGATCGTGTTGTACACGACGTAGACCAGCGAAAACTCGCCCGGCGCCGTCGCGGTGGCCATGTCGCCGACGACCACCGGGATCGCCGCCTTCTCGCGAAGCTTGGCGAGCATCGGCTCGGACAGCTCGATGCCCGTGACGGGCACGCCCCGCGCGGCGAGCGGGACGGCCACCCGGCCGGTGCCGATCGCGAATTCCAGCGCGCGGCCGTCGCCGGCCAGCGCGGCGAGGCGGTCGACGACCGGGTCCACGACCTCGGGCGCGAACATGCCGCGGCCCGGGGTGTCGTAGCGTTCGGCGGCCTCGACGTCCCAGATGTCTTCTTGACGCACACCTCCACCCTCGCCGCCACCCCTAAACCTGTCCAACCATTAAAGCTTGCCCGATTTCGGGCAGGAATTTGAAGTCCACGACACGCGCAGGGCATGATGGCCGACGTGGCAGAGACCGACATCGTCGAGCGCGTGGCCGCGTCCACCGGTCTGCCGCCGGGGGTCGCCGCCCGCGTCGTCGACGACGTCCTCGCCTACTACCGGACGCCCACCGAGGCCTACGTCCGCCGCCGGCACGCCGAGCTGCAGGCCGAGGGCCGGAAGAACCCCGAGATCTTCCCGCTCATCGCCGCCGAGCTCCGCGGCAGGCTGGTGGCCGCGCCCGACCTCTCCGAGCGCCAGCTGCGGCGCATCGTCTACGGCTGAAAGAAGGTTCGCCATGTGCGGGATCGTCGGCTACATCGGCGGCCAGAACGCCGCCCCCATCCTCCTCGAGGGCCTGACCCGGCTCGAGTACCGCGGGTACGACTCCGCGGGCATCGCCGTCCTCGGCGCCAAGGGCGCCCCGCAGGTCCACCGCGTCGTCGGCCGGGTCCGCAACCTCGCCGCCGCGCTGCCCAAGCGCCTGGCCGGCAAGGCCGGCATCGGCCACACGCGCTGGGCGACGCACGGCCCGGCGTCGGAGGCCAACGCGCATCCGCACACGTCGGAGGACGGCCGGATCAGCGTCGTCCACAACGGCATCATCGACAACGCCGACGCGCTGCGCGCCCAGCTCACCGACGCCGGCGTCACCCTCAGCTCCGAGACCGACACCGAGGTCCTCGCCCACCTGATCGCGCGCTCGGCCGCCGAAACGCTCGAAGACGCCGTGGTCGAGGCCGTCTCGCGGATCACCGGCACGTACGCGATCGCCGTCGCCGACAGCGAACACCCGGACCGCTTGGTGATCGCGCGCAACGGCTCCCCGCTGATCATCGGCGTCGGCGAGCGCGAGATGTTCGTCGCCAGCGACCTCGCCGCGCTGGTCCGGCACACCTCGCAGGTCACGCACCTCGACGACGGCGAGTTCGCCACGGTCTTCGCCACCGGCTACCGCACGTTCACCGTCGACGAGAGCGACACCACCAAGCCGGCCACCGAGATCGACATCGCCGCGGAAGACCTGGACCTCGGCGGCTTCCCGCACTACATGGTCAAGGAAATCCAGGAGCAGCCCGAATCCGTCGAGCGGATCATCCGCGGCCGGCTCGACGACCGGTTCGGCGTCGCCCGGCTCGACGGGCTCAACCTGACGCCGCGGGAGCTGCGCGGGTTCAGCCGCGTGAAGATCCTCGGCTGCGGCTCGGCCTACTACGTCGGCCAGATCGGCGCGACGATGATCGAGGAGCTCGCCCGGATCCCGGCCGACGCCGAAGCCGCGTCGGAGTTCCGCTACCGCAACCCGATCATCGAAGCGGACACGCTCTACATCGCGGTCAGCCAGTCCGGCGAGACGATCGACACCGCGTTCGCCGTCGAGGAGATCAAGCGCAAGGGCGGCCGGGTCGTCGGCCTGGTCAACGTCGTCGGCTCGACCATCGCCCGCGCCTGCGACGGCGGCGTCTACCTGCACGCCGGCCCGGAGATCGCGGTCGCCTCGACCAAGGCGCTGACGAACATGGCCGTCGGCTTCGCCTTGATCGCGCTGGCGCTGGGCCGGGTGCGCGATCTGTCCAATGCGGACGGTCAGCGGATCATCGCCGCGATCCGCGCGCTGCCCGGTCAGATCAAGTCCGTTCTGGACGACGAGCCCGCGATCGCCGAGCACGCGAAGGCCGCGGCCACCGCGAAGAGCCTGTTCTTCATCGGCCGCGTCCGCGGGTTCCCGGTGGCCCGCGAAGGCGCGCAGAAGTTCAAGGAGATCTCCTACCGCCACGCCGAGGCGTACCAGACGTCCGAGCTGAAGCACGGCCCGCTGGCCCTGATCGACGACTCGCTCCCGACGGTCGCGATCGTGCCCGCCGACGAGCTGGCGGGCCGCAACCTGGCCGCGCTGCAGCAGATCAAGGCCCGCGGCGGGTCCGTCCTGGCCGTGACGCACGAGGACGTCGACTTCGGCGAGCTGGACGTCCCGCGGATCATCGTGCCGCGGACCGAGCCGGAGCTCGACCCGATCCTGCTGACCATCCCGTTGCAGCTGCTCGCCTACCACGCCGCGCTGACGCTGGGCTACGACATCGACAAGCCGCGCAACCTCGCCAAGTCCGTCACCGTCGAGTAGGCGTCAGCCGAGGCGGAAGTCGGCCACCCGGATCGGCGACGGCGTCGTTCCGGTCGAGACCTGCTGGTACATAACCGAAATCACGCCGGTGGCGGCGAGGCGCGAGTCGTCGACGTCGACCTCGCCGAAGGCGTTCAGGTCCGGGGCGTACACCGTCGTCCAGTCGGTCCAGCCGCTCGCCTTCGACGCGGCCACGATCCGGCCGTACGGCATCACGAGGTAGGCGTTGTCGCCGCGGTCGAACACCAGCTTCGTGCGCTGGGTGGACCCGGGCGCGACCGGCACCTCGCGCTTGGTCCAGCCGCCGTCGGCGGCCCGGCTGAGGAAGAACGTCCGGCCGTACTGCCTGCGCTGCGCGGAGTAGTTCGTGACGCACTGGGTGAACCGGCCGGGTACGTAGCTGATCACCACGTGCGGCTGCCCGGCGGAGTCGACCGCCTGGCTCTCCTGGTTCATCAGGCCGTGGTCGACGCCGAGCGGGTCGACCACGGCGCCCGGCGCACCGACCGCCACCGGCGTGCCGCCCGTCGTCGCGACGGCCGTGCCCGCGTTGTTGCGCCAGGTGCGGCCGCGGTCGTCGCTGTAGACGTACCCGGTGTCGTGGTTGGCGAGCCCGCCCGCGTTGCAGAGCACGCCGGAATTGCCTTCGCGCCAGGTGAACGCGGCGTGCAGCCGGCCGCCGGGGCCGTAGGTGAGGCCGTGCAGGTACATGTTCCGCGTCGTGCTGGTGACGCCGTTGCCGGCCGTCCACGAACCGGTCGCCGACGTCCACTTCCCGAGCTTGCGCCAGCTACCGCCGCTGTACTCGGCCAGCTCGTTGGTGCCGTTGCCCGACGCGCCGGTCCGGTAGCTCAGCTGCAGCCGCCGCTCCGGCGTGACCACGAACTGGGGGTAGGTGATCGCGCCGAGGTCCACGCCGTTCAGCGTGCGCTGCACTGGGCCGAACGCGGCCGGCGTCCAGGCGTGCGAGGCGGGCGCGGAGAGCAGGCCCGCGACCGACTCGACGTAGAAGACCTGGTTGCCGTGGGTGTCCATCGCCACGTGCAGCCGGCCGTCGTCGGCGGAGACGCCCATCGAGATCACGTTGTGCGAGTCGTCGACGGTCAGCTTGTGCGGCAGTACGGCGGTCTGCCACGCGCCGGTGCCGGCCCGCCGGGCGAGCACGGCGCTGCGGTCGGCGGTGTACCAGGCCGCGTACTGGTAGCCGGCGTAGCTGAAGATCCCGCTCTGCTGGAACGAGTCGTTGTTCACCAGCCCGTCGTAGGAGACGAAGTACAGCGCCGTGGCGTCGAGCTGGGTGTCCCCGATCTTCGCCGCGGACACGGCCGCCGCGGAAGCGGGCGGGGCGGGTGCCAGGGAAAGGACGACGGCCGCCAGCACGCCGAGGATCCGGGAACGCGTCGCCACGGCCACCCCTTCCACGATGTTAACGTGAACAGGGTCACCCACCCCGGGGAGTTCCGTCAACCGGCGAACGGGGGTATCGCGGTCACGGCTTCCCGGCGAACACCGCCGCCCCGGCGATCTCCTGACGACGCTGCCGGGCCTGCTTGGGCATGTTCCAGCCGAGCACGCCGACCACCTCACCGCCCCGGTGGTACCGCGCCACGAACCGGCCCGCCGCCACCTCACCTTCCACAATGGACATCTCGGCGTCGGCGGACAGCGTCCCGTGCACGTGGATCCGGGCGTCGAACTGGCTGGTCCAGAAGTACGGCACCGGCGTGTACGGGCGGTCTTCGCCCAGGATGTTCGCCGCGACGGCGGCCGCCTGCTCGGTCGCGTTGGTCCGGTTTTCCAGGCGCAGCAGCACGTCGAGGCCCTCGTGGTGCCAGCGGGCCACGTCGCCGGCCGCGTAGATCCCGTCCGCCGCCCGGCAGCGGGAGTCGCACACGACGCCGTTGTCGCACAGCACGCCGCTGCCCGCCAGCCAGTCCGTCGCCGGGGCCGCGCCGAACGCCACCACGACGACGTCGGCGGGCAGCACCTCACCGGTCTCCAGACGCACGCCGGTGACCCGACCGTCCTCCGAGGACAGTCCGGTGACCGCGGATCCCAGCCGCAGTTCGACGCCGCGGCCGGCGTGCAGGTCGGCGAGCAGACCCGCGGCCAAGGGCCCGAACTGGTACGCGAGCGGCGCGGACTGTGGGCCGGCCAGCGTGACCGGCACACCGAGGCCGCACACGGTCGCCGCGATCTCCGCGCCGAGGACGCCGTCGCCGACTACCACGACCCGCTTGTCCGGCGCCAGGTCCGCGCGCAGGCCCAGCGCGTCGTCGAGAGTACGCAGCACGTGGACTCCAACGAGGCCGTCCTGGCCCGGCAGCGTGCGCGGCCGGAGCCCGGTGGCGAGCACGACGGCGTCCGCGGTCAGCGCCCGCCCCTGTGCCGTGTGGACGGTCCGTGCCTGGGCGTCCAGCCGCACCGCCGGATCGCCGAGCACGAACTCGACGTCCAATGCGGACAGTGCGTCGGGTGTCCGCAGGCTGGTCTGCTCGGGCGCCCAGGCACCGGCGAGGACCTGTTTGGACAGCGGCGGCCGGTCGTACGGGAGGTGTGCCTCGGCCCCCAGCACGGTCGCGCCACCGTCGTATCCCTTGCGGCGCAGGGCCTCCACGGTCGCGAGGCCGGCCGCCGACGCGCCGACGACCAGGACGTTCACGCGTCCTCGCGGACCGAGATCGCGACGCCCGGGCAGACGCTCGCCGCCTCCCGGACGGTCGCGTGCAGCTCTTCGCCGGGGGTCTCGTCGAGGAGGATGACGATGCCGTCGTCGTCGCGCTGGTCGAACACGTCCGGCGCGAGCATCACGCAGGTGCCGGCGCCGCAGCACTTTCCTTCGTCCACAGTGACCTTCATGCCTGTTCCTCTCCTGGGTTCCGGGGTGTCACGGGGGCGAGCCAGAGGCCGACGAGGGCGTCGGTGAGGCCGATGGCGGCCTCATGCCAGTTGGCTCGTGGGGTATCGCTGCCTTCGGCCAGCGCGCGTTCGCGCTCGGCCATCGTGTGGATCAGCAGCTGACGGGTCATGGCGTTGCGTTCGGCGCGGACGTCGGCGGGCAGTTCGGGCAGACACCGGCTCAGCCCCTCCACGGTCCGCGCCAGCGACGGCGACGAGAGCGTCTCGACGGCGATGGCCGACCGCAGCGACGGCTCGGTCATCACCTGCGCGGTGAACCGGGCGAACCAGCTCGGCGTGCCCGCCCGCGCCAGGTGCTCGGTCGACGGGTGGACCAGGCACCGGACCCAGTCTCGCAGGTCCGCGCCGGGGCCGAGCTCGGCGAGCCTGCGCGCCCGAAGCTCTTCCACCGCCGCGGAGTGCCGGCGGGCGATGGCCCGGACGAGGTCGGCGCGGGTGCCGAAGTGGTAGCCGACGGCGGTGTTGTTGCCCTGTCCGGCGGCCTCGCTGATCTGCCGGTTGGACACGGCGAGCACGCCGTGCTCGGCGTAGAGCCGTTCCGCCGCGGTCAGGATCGCCTCCCTCGTCGCGGACGCCCGGGCAGGAGCGGTCACCACCGGACGGGCAGTTCCCGCAGTCCTCCGACGGCGAGCCCTTCGACGCGGCGCAGCTCGTCGGCGGGGACGGCGAGCTCGAGCGACGGCAGCTTGCGCAGCAGGACTTCCAGCGTCACCTGCAGTTCGGTACGGGCCAGCGGCTGCCCGAGGCAGGCGTGCGCGCCGGCGCCGAACGCGAGGTGCGGGTTCGGGCTGCGGCCGAGGTCCATTTCGGACGCGTTCTCGAACGCGGTCTCGTCGCGGTTCGCGGCGGCCATGCTGCACATCGCGGTGGTGCCGCCGGGCAGGACGGTGCCGGCGACCTCGAAGTCGCCGGACAGGTAGCGGGACATGCCGATCCCCGCGTTCGCGTCGAACCGCAGGGATTCCTCGACGGCGGTGCGCACGAGCGCCGGGTCGGCCAGCAGCCGCTCCCACCGAGTCCGGTCGGCGAGCAGCATCGCGACCATCTTGGCGATCATGTTGGCGGTGGTCTCGTGGCCGGCGATGAGCAGGCCGATGCCGGTGGCGGTCAGCATCGCGTCGGACCAGCCTTCGGGCAGCAGCGCGCTGAGGATGTCGTCGCCGGGTTCGTCGCGTTTGGCCGCGATGAGCCCGCCCATGTACCGCCCGAACTCCTGCTGCGCGGCGTCGAACTCGGCCTGGGTGTAGCGGGTCATGCTGAGCATGACGTCCGACCAGTGCGCGAACCGGTCGCGGTCGGAATCGGGCACGCCGAGCATGTCGCAGATGACCCAGACGGGCAGCGGGAAGGCGAGGCCGGCCTTGAGGTCCCCGGGCGCGCCCTTGGCGACGAGGTCGTCGATGAGCTGCTCGGCCATCGCGGCCATCCCGGGCCGCAGCGCGGTCATCCGCTTGGCGGTGAACCACTTCCCGATCGTGCGGCGCCAGGTGAGGTGGGCTTCGCCGTGCCGCGGGAGGACGGTCGCCATCTCGCTGTTGAAGACCCCGCCGGATTCGGTGTCGGCGACGCGGGCGGCGTTGTCGGCGGGCGTGGGCCGGGTCCACCGCGGATCGGACAGCACCTTTTTGACGTCGGCGTAGCGGGTGACCAGGGCGGCCTCGTCCCCGCTGGCCAGCCGCACGGGCGCGACCGGGCACTTCGTCCGGAACTCGGCCCACTCCGCGGGCGGCGCGAGCGCGGTCTCGGCGACGAACGGGAAGCGCGGCAGCTCGGGGTGGCTTTGCGTCATGGCGGTCTCCTCGTTGGTGAATGACCCCTAAGACGCAGCATGGCCACGAAACCCGATTACGTCAAGCGCTTGACTTAATTGGCGCCGCCTCGAAGGTCATGAACGACCCTTTCACCTCGCCGGACGTCATGAACGACTCTTTCATGACGTCCGGCGGCCGCCGGACTACTCGCGCTCGACCTTGCGGAGGCCCGCCTCGGGCGTCCACCACTCGACGACCAGCAGCGTCGCCGCCTCGTTCAGGTGCGTGTGCACCACCTCGGCGACGTCCACGCGGAACCGCTCGCCGTCGTCGACGGCCCGGCCGGAGATCTTCGCCTCCCCCGGCCACTTCGCCTCTTCGCCGTCGACTGGGTCGACCGTCGCGCTGTGCAGCGCCACCCGCGGGTCCCGCCGCAGGTCGGCGCCCTTGCGCGCGTTCGGCATCGACCCGAACGTCAGCTCGCCGTCGTCGAACTTCATTTCGATGCCCGAGATCCGGGGCGAACCGTCGGCGCGCAGGGTCGCCATCGTCTTGTGCCTGCGCGCGTCGAACAACGTCCGCACGCGCCGGGCGAACTCCGGTTCCGCCGCTTCGAACTCACGCCACGCCGTCATCCGGTCATGATGGCAGCCACCGCGCGGGGACGGCGACGGGTTTGCGGAACACCAGCCCCGCCGGCGCGGCCGGCTCCGCCAGCGCGATCCCGGGCAACCGGTCGAGCACGGTCTCCACGGCGATCCGCGTCTCCAGCCGGGCGAGGTCGGCGCCGAGGCAGAAGTGCGGCCCGTGCGCGAACGCCAGCTGTTTGCGCAGGTCCGGCCGGGTCGGGTCGAAGACGTCCGGGTTCGCGAACACCGCCGGATCGCGGTTGGCGGCCGTGAGCGAGACCGTCACGAGGTCGCCCCGCGCGATCGACGCTCCGGCCAGCGAGACGTCGCGAGTGGCGTACCGGTCGACCACCGCGGCCGCGGGTTCCAGGCGCAGCGACTCCTCGATCGCGGCCGGGACGAGCGCGCGGTCCGCCCGCACCGCCTCGAGCCGCGCCGGTTCACGCAGCAGGTGCAGCAGGAGGTTGGCGATCATGCCCTCGGTCGTCTCGATGCCGCCGAACATCAGCACCGCCGCGTTCGACACCACCTCCGGCAGTTCCAGCGCCGACGCCGCCTCGGTGAGCAGCGAAGGCCGCCCGACCGTGCCCTCGATGTGCGCGCGCAGCTCGCCGAACGCCGCCGCGCCACGGTCTCCCGGCTCACGTCCGGCCGAAATGTCGTCCACTGTGGACACGATCGCGTCGTACCAGGCCAGCACCCGCGCGGTGTCGGTGCCGTCCAGGCCCAGCGCGTCGGCCACCACCGCGACCGACAGCGGCCCGGCCAGCGCCCGCCGCAGCTCCGCCCGGCCGGCGGCGGCGAACCCGTCGACCAGCCGGGCGCACTCGGCGCGGACGAACCCGGCGAACCGGTCTTCGATCTCCCGCGGCCGGAAGTGCCGCGCGAACGGCGTCCGGTGCCGGGTGTGCGCACCCGCGTCGAGCGAGAGCATCGACGGGCCGACGACCCGGGCGGTCGAGAAGCGCGGGTCGTCCACGGTGAACGTGGCGGCATCGCGCATGACCTGCAGCGCGAGGTCGTGCCGCGTGACGAGCCAGCCGTTCAGCTCCGGCAGCCAGGCCACCGGATCGGTCGCCCGGAGCCGGGCCAGCAGCGGGTACGGGTCGGTCGTGAGCTGCTCGATCGTCACGCCCGCAGCCCCGCGATGAGCAGCCCGACCAGCCGGCGCGCGTCGTAGTCCGGGTTGCCGTCCTCCGCGCCGACGCACAGGTTGCCCACCCCGCGCATCAGCTCCAGCGGACGCACCCTCGCGGTCAGCTCGGCGGCTTCGAGCAGCTGGGCGCACACCGGGACCAGGCGATCGAGGAAGTACGCGTGCAACGAGGCGAAGCCGTCGCCCTGCAGGACCCCCGCGAGCCCGTGCTTGGTCACCAGGAAGTCGACGAACAGGTCGATCCACTCCGCCAGCGCGGCATGGGGCGAGGAAGCCGTCTCCAGCAGCGCCGGGCCCGCGTCGGCGCAGGCTTCGACCTGGTGCCGGTAGACCGCGACGATCAGGTCGGCCCGGGTCGGGAAGTGGCGGTAGATCGTGCCCATCCCGACGCCGGCCTTCGCCGCGATGTCCCGCACCGGCGCGTCCACCCCGGACGCGACGAAGACCGCGGCCGCCGCGTCGAGCAACGCCTTCTCGTTGCGCCGGGCGTCCGCGCGCTTGGGTTTGTTCACCACACCTCCCGGGGTTGCTAACCGGAACAATGCTCCGTATGGTTAACGGAGCAACGTTCCGCTTGCCATCATCTCACGGAGGAATCCCCTCATGCAGTACCGCACCCTTGGCCGCACCGGCGTCCAGGTCAGCAGCCTCGCCCTCGGCGCGATGAACTTCGGCGCGATCGGGCGCACCACCCAGGACGAGGCCACCGCCATCGTCGACGCCGCCCTCGATGGCGGGATCAACCTCGTCGACACCGCCGACATGTACGGCCAGGGCGAGTCGGAGGTCATGGTCGGCAAGGCGATCAAGAACCGCCGCGACGACCTCGTGCTCGCGACCAAGGCCGCGATGCCGATGGGCGAGGAGCGCAACCACCGCGGCACCTCGCGCCGCTGGATCTTCAAGGCCCTCGAAGACAGCCTGCGCCGGCTCGACGTCGACCACGTCGACCTGTACCAGATGCACCGCTGGGACCCCGCCACGAGCGATGAGGAAGCGCTTTCCGCACTGACCGACCTCCAGCGCGCCGGCAAGATCCGCTACTTCGGCTCGTCGACGTTCCCCGCCTACCGGATCGTGCAGGCCCAGTGGGCCGCGCGGGAAAACCGGCTGGGCCGGTACGTCACCGAGCAGCCCAGCTACTCGATCCTGCAACGCGGCATCGAAGCCCACGTCCTGCCGGTGACGCAGGAGTACGGCCTCGGCGTGCTGGCCTGGAGCCCCTTGGCCTCGGGCTGGCTCTCGGGCGCGGTCCGCGCCGGGCGCGAGATCACGACGAACCGCGCCGGCGCCCTGCCCCAGCGCTTCGACCTCACCGACCCCGCCAACCAGGCCCGGCTGGACGCCGTCGAGAAGCTCGTCAAGCTCGCCGAGCAGGCGGATCTTTCCCTGATTCAGCTCGCGCTCGGGTTCGTGACGGCGCACCCGGGCGTGACCAGCGCGCTCATCGGCCCGCGCACGCTCGGCCACCTGACGTCGCAGCTCGCGGCGGCCGACACCGTCCTGCCCGCCGACGTCCTCGACGAAATCGACGCCGTCGTCGCGCCCGGCGTCGACCTGGCCGCGCACGAGAAGTTCGACACCCCGCCCGCCCTGCTCGACCCGTCCCTCCGGAGGCGTTGATGACCAGCTTCGGCATCCTGACCGCGCCGATGAACGTCGGCTACGACGAGATCCAGCGCGTCTGGCGTGAAGCCGACCAGATCCCGGAGATCGAGCACGCCTGGCTGTTCGACCACCTCATGCCGATCGGCGGCGACCCGGACGGCCCGATCTTCGAGGGTTGGACGCTGCTCTCGGCGATGGCCGCGCAGACCGAGCGGATCCGGCTCGGCCTGATGGTCACCAGCAACCGCTTCCGGCCACCGGCGGTGCTGGCGAAGATCGCGACCACCGTGGACGTCGTGTCCGGCGGACGGCTCGACTTCGGCATCGGCGCCGGTTCCCGCCCGAGTCATCCCCTCGCCCGCCGCGAATACGACGGCCACGGCCTGCCGTACCACACGCAGGACGACGCCGTCGCCGCGCTGGCCGAGGCGTGCACGGTCATCCGTCGCTTGTGGACAGCGGACGCACCGTTCGACTTCGACGGCGAGTACGTCAAGCTGAAGGGTGCGTTCGGCAACCCGAAGCCCGTGCAGCGGCCGCACCCGCCGATCATGATCGGCGGCCGGGCGAGCGCGACGCTGCGCGTGGTCGCCGAGCACGCCGACCAGTGGAACATCCCGGGCGGCGGCGACATCGACGACCTCGTCGGCCGCAGCAAGCTCCTCGACCGCTACTGCACGGAGATCGGGCGCGACCCGGCTTCGATCCTGCGCTCGATCTTCCTCGCCGTCGACTACGACAAGCCGGCCGCCACGCGCGAGAAGATCGAGGAAGCGGTCGACAACGGGTTCGGGCACGTCGTGCTCGGCTTGGGCAACCCGTACCCGGACGGCGTGGTCCAGTGGGTCGCCGACGAGCTGATCCGCTGAGCTACTTGTCGGCTCCCTCGTAGGTGCCCTGGGTGAACCGGCGCGAGAAGACGAAGTAGACGATCGCGACCGGCAGCGTCATCAGCAGCGCCGCGGCGAGCTTGAGCGGGAACTGGTTGCCCTGGCCCAGTTCGCCGGACACCAGGCTCGCCACGCCGCTGGTCAGCGTGTTCAGCGCCGGGTCCTGCCGGGACACGATGTAGTGCGGCAGCTCGTTCCACGATCCTTGGAACGACAGGATGGTCACGGTGATCAACGCCGGTTTCGACATCGGCAGGACCACCGACCGGAACGTCCGGAACGGACCGGCGCCGTCGATCCGGGCGGCTTCCTCGACGCTCACCGGCACGGTGTCGAAGAACTGCTTCATGATGAACACCCCGGTCCCGTCGACCAGCAGCGGGATGATCATCGCCGCGTAGGTGTCGTACATGCCGAGCTGGTTGAGCACCAGGAACTTCGGGATCAGCAGCACCACGCTCGGAACGGCGATGACCGCCAGGACGGCCCCGAAAACCGCCTGCCTGCCGCGGAACCGCAGCCGGGAAAGCGCGTAGCCGGCGAGGGAGTCGAACACGACCCGGCCGACGGTGATCGTCACCGAGACGAACACGGAGTTCATGGCCCAGCGCGGGAAGTCCTGCTCGGCCAGCGTCCGGAAGACACTGACCGACCACTGCCGGGGCCACGGCAGGAGCGGGTGCGCGGTGGCGTCGGCGTCGGTCTTGAACGCCGTCGCGAGCTGGATGAGGAAGGGGTAGATGTACAGCGCCGCGACCAGGACGAGGACCGCGTAGCCCAACCAGCGCTTCTTCATCGGCGCTCCCGCAAGGCCCAGCGCTGCACCAGCGTGAAGGCCACGATCACGACGAACAGGAGGAACGCGATCGCCGCGCCCTGGCCCCACTGGTGGCCGACGAACGACGTCGAGTACGACAGGTACGCCGGGGTGAGCGTGGTGTTGGCGGGGTTGCCGCGGCTGAGCACGTACACCTGGTCGAAGACCTGCCAGGTGCCGATCAGGCCGAGCGTCAGCACGAGGAACAGCGTCGGGCGCAGCTGCGGCAGGGTGACGCGCCAGAAGCGTTGCCACGACGTCGCGCCGTCGATGAGGGCGGCCTCGTCGACCGACGGCGGCAGGTTCTGCAGGGCCGCGTAGAACATCAGCATGAAGCCGCCGGTGGAGGTCCAGACGACGAGCACGATGATCGAGCACATCGCGACACTGGGGCCGGCCAGCCAGTCCCACCAGGACAGTCCCAGGAAACCGTGGCCCGCCAGGGCGGACGGCGGGTTCGCCGGGTCGCCGAGGGCGAGGTGGAAAATGCCGCGCGGGTCGGCGAACCAGCTGGGACCGTCCACTCCGAACAGCTTCAGCGCGGCGTTCACCGTGCCGGTGCTGGAAAAGAGGAAGAGGAAAACGACCGAGATCGCGACCGAGCTGGTGACGGTCGGGAAGTAGAACGCGGTCCGGAAGAACTGGCGGCCCTTGAGCTTCTTCTGGTGCAGGGTGAGCGCGAGGAACAACGCCAGCGCCGTCTGCAGCGGCACGACGAACAGCACGAAGTAGCCGTTGTTGCGGACACTGGTGGCGAAGTTCCGGCGCGTCAGCCCGGGTTCGGCGAGCAGCGCGGCGTAGTTGTCCCCGCCGACGAAGCGCACGCGCGAGGAGAACGGGCTGCCGTTGCCGGTCCAGTCGCTGACGCTCACCCACAGCGCCATCAGGATCGGCAGCACCATGAACAGGCCGAGCACGAGCAGCGTCGGGGCGAGGAAGAGCCAGCCGGCCCGGCCGTCGCGCCGGAGGGGGCGGCGGCTCCGGCCGCCTCGCGCGGGCGCGGCGGCCGGAGCGGTGAGGACGGTGCTCACGGCGTCACTGCCCGAGCGCGGCCGCGGTGTTCTGCTGCAGCTGCTGCAGGATCCGCTTCGGGTCGGCGCCCGGCAGCTGCTGCAGCTGGGCGTCGAAGTCGGTCAGCACGGGGTCCATTGTGGTCAGGGTGACGGGCCCGTGGGCGTGGTCGGCGCCGGCGACGAACGCCGCCTGCGCGGGGAACTTCTGTTCGTACTGCGCCCGCACGGACTGCCGCGACGGGATCACGCCGAACGCCTCGGCGAAGGCGAGTTGCTGCTGCGGCTGCATGAACGAGTCGACGAGCTGCTTGGCCTGCTCCTGGAACTTGCTCTTGGCGGCGATGCCCCAGCACTGCGTGAACGACAGCGTCCCGGGTCCGGCCGGCCCGGCGGGCAGCGCGACGACGCGGTACTTGACGTCCGGGTAGTCCTTCTTCATGCCGCCGGCCATCCAGTTGCCGTCGATGCTCATCGACGCCTTGTGCTGGCCGAACGCCTCACCGGAGTCCCCCGCGCCGATCTGCTTCGGGTACTTCGCGACGCCGGACGCGAGCAGGTCGCGGACGTAGGTCAGGGCCTGCAGGTTCTGCGGGGTGTCGGCGGTGGCCTTCTTCTGGTCGGCGTCGACGGCCCAGCCGCCGGCCTGGACGAGGAAGGCGCCGATGCGGTCACGGGTGTCGTTGAAGACGAGCCCGGTGCGGCCGCCGGTGGTCAGCTTCCGCGCGACGGTCTTCAGCTGGTCCCACGTCTTGGGGACGTCGTTGTCGGTCAGCCCGGCGGCGGCCCAGTCGTCGGTGTTGATCGCGAGCGCCAGCGTCGAAAAGTCCTTGGGGGCGCAGTAAAGCTTGCCGTCCTTGGTGAACGTCGTGCGCAGCGTCGGGTAGATGTCGTCCTTGTAGGACAGAGTGTCGCCGTACGGGAGCATTTCGTCGGCGTAGCCCTGGAACTTGGTGGCGTCGACGGCGAAGACGTCCGGCGGGCTGCCCGCGGCGAACCCCTGGCTCAGCTGCTGCGCGAGGTCGTTGGCGGAGACGACCTCGGCCTTCGATCCTTCGGGGTGCCACGCGGCGGCGGCGTCCTGCATGGCTTTGAGCTCGGCGCCCCCGCTCGCGGCGATCATCACCTTGAGCGTGGCGGGGCCGGCCTGCTGGGTGGCGGGCTGGGACGAATCGTCGAAGCCGCTGCCGCAGGCGGAAAGCGGGAGCAGCAGGCCGGCTGCCGCGAAGGCGGCCACAGTTCGGCGGGAAAGCATCGATCCTCCTTGATCGCGCGGGGACTCAGGTGGTGCGGAGCACGAGGTGCGGGGTGAAGAGGGTGGTCGCGGGTTCGGAGGCCGCTTCGCCGCGCAGGGCGGTCCGCAGCTGCCGCACGCATTCGGCGGCGACGTCGGCGATGGGCTGGGCGACACTGCTCAGCCCCAGGACGGCGGCGGTGGGGGTGTCGTCGAAGCCGATGACGGCGGCATCGGCACCGGGCCGGATGCCGCGGTCCCGGAGTTCGGCGGTGACGCCGAGGGCGAGCGAGTCGCTGGCGCAGACGAACGCCGTGGGCGCGCCGGCGTCGGCGAGGTCGGCGGCGCCGGGCCGGTCGCCGGCACTCGGCCGGTCGCCGGCGCCGGGGTGGTGGGCGGGAGCCGAGCCGCTGCTCCCGGCCGAGCCGCCCCCGTCCAGCAGCCTTGCGGCCGCCGAGCGTCCCCCTTCCACGCCGTCGAACACCGCGACCTGCGGACCTTCGCCCAGCCCGGCGGCCGCGAGTCCCGCCGCCCAGCCCGCGCGGCGGTCGTCGCCACTGCCCGACCCCTCGGGCCAGCCGACGAACGCGATCCGCCGGTGTCCCTGACGGACCAGGTGGTCGGTGGCCAGCCGCGTGCCCGCGGCGCCGTCGACGTCCACCCACGGGTGCGTGTCCTCCGCGCCCCACGGCCGGCCGAACGTGACGAACGGCAGCTCGCGCTCGAGCAGCCAGCGGGTGCGCAGGTCGTCGTGGTGGGTGCTGGTCAGCACGAACCCGTCGATCCCGACCGAGGCGATCAGGTCGGCGTACGCGCGGGTCTCGGCCTCGTCGTCGGCCGCCGTGAACAGCATGATCCGGTGGTCGTAGCGCTCGGCGGTCGCGGTCAGCGAGTGCAGGAACTGGTCGAGGACGACGCCGCTCACGCCGTTGCCCGACGGCGGGACGCACAGCCCGATGATCTGCGACCGCGTGGTCCGCATCTGCCGCGCCGCGGTGTTCGGGCGGTAGCCGAGCCGTTCGATCGCGGCCAGCACGCGCTCGCGCGTCTCCGGGCTCACGACCTCGGGCGAGTTGATCACGTTGGACACGGTCTGGCGCGAAACCGCGGCCGCCTCGGCCACCGAGTTCAGCGTGGGCCGTCCCATGTCGTGCCTCCGGGTTTGAACGTTCAACTGCGGGCCACTCTGAACCCGTGGCGCTGAGCTGTCAAGACTTCGAAGTCAGTTGACATTCTTTCGTTTGATCGATCCAATCGTAGTCATGGTGGACCTCCAACCCCTGCTCCACGACCTCGCGATCGCGCTGCACGCCCCGACCGTCGTCCTGTCCGGCCGGGACGGGCAGATCCGCGCCGGCGGGACCCAAGGCCTGCTCCACGGCGACCTGCGGCTGCTCAGCGAAGCCGTCGTGACGGTCGACGGCGACGAGCCGGAGGCCATCGGCGGCGACGAGCCCGGCGCCGACCGCGCGCGGTTCACCGGGCTGCTGCGCCGGCTCGGCGACCCCGGCCCCGACCCGACGGTGTGGCTGCGGCGCGACCGCACGGTGACGGCGTCGGGGATGACCGAGGAGCTTTCGCTCGTTTCGACGGCTTCGGTGAACCGCCGGCGCGTCGTAGAGGTCGTGCTGGCCGCCGACTTCGCACCGATCGACGAGATCAAGTCGGGCGGGCGGCGCTCCCCCGTCGTCCCGGCCGGCACCGGGTGGGCCGCTTCCTCGGCCGTCTCCGAGGTGACGGCCGAAGGCGCCGAAGTCGTCGTCGACGGGCCGCGGCTCCGGCTGCGCTGGACCGTCGAAGGTGCGGCGACGCTGCGCTGGTCGCTGCGGATTTCCGACGAGCGGGCGTTGTTCGTGCCGGCCGGCACCCGGCTGCCCCGGCCGGAGGTGCACGCCGACGACCGCCGGTTCACCGCGTTGCTCGACCGCGCGCTCGACGACCTCGACGGGCTGCTCCTGGCCGAACGCGACCACCCCGGCGACGCGTTCGCCGGCGCGGGCGCGCCGTGGTTCCTCACGCTGTTCGGCCGCGACAGCCTGTGGGCCGCGCGGCTCGCGTTGCCGCTGTCGGTCGACCTCGCGGGCGGGACACTCCGGACGCTCGCCCGGGCGCAGGGCACGCGCCACGACCCGGCGACCGGCGAGGCGCCGGGCAAGATCCTGCACGAGCGGCGCCGCGACGTCTTCGAGACGATCGGCGGCGCCTCGCTGCCCGCCGAGTACTACGGGACGGTCGACGCGACGGCGTTGTGGGTGTGCCTGCTGCACGACGCGTGGCGCTGGGGCCTGCCCGAGGACGAGGTCCGCGACCTGCTGCCGACGCTGCGGTTCGCGCTGTCGTGGATCACCGGCGCCGCGGACCCGGACGGCGACGGGTTCGCCGAGTACCTCGACGAAAGCGGCCACGGCCTGGCCAACCAGGGCTGGAAGGATTCCGGGGACGCGGTCCGCTTCCACGATGGCGCGCAGGCGAAGCCGCCGATCGCGTTGAGTGAAGTCCAGGCGTATCAACACGAAGCCGTCGTACGCGCGGATTCTCTGTTGACGGCTCTGGGCGAGCCCGTTCCCGGTCTGTCCGAGTGGGCCGCGTCTCTTCGGTCGCGGTTCCGGGACAGGTTCTGGGTGTCCACTTCGGACGGGAGTTATCCGGCATTGGCCTTGGACGGCGACAAGCGGCCGGTGGACGCGCTGACGAGCAACATCGGCCACTTGCTGGGTACCGGATTGCTTTCCCCCTCCGAAAGTGCGTCGATCGGTTCGTTGTTGCTGGACCCCGCACTGGCGTCGGGCTTCGGCTTGCGCACGATGAGCGCGTCCGCGGGTGGCTATTCGCCGTTGAGCTACCACTGCGGCTCGGTCTGGCCCCACGACACGGCGATCGTCGTCCGGGGTCTGCAGCGATCCGGTCAGCGGTCCCGCGCTGCCGCCCTGGGCGCGCAACTGCTTTCGGCCGCGCCGGCGTTCGACTACCGGCTGCCGGAATTGTTCGCCGGGTACGGCGTTGCGGAGACGACGGCGCCCTTGCCGTACCCGGCGTCGTGCCGCCCGCAGGCGTGGTCGGCGGCGGCCGCGGTGAGCTTGCTGGTGGCGTTCCTCGGCTTGGCGGTCGACGTTCCGGCGGGGACGGTTTCTTTGTCCCCGCCCCGGCCGAGCCCGGTCGGCGCGTTGCGGGTGACGGGGTTGCCGCTGGCGGGTGGGACCCTCGACGTCTCCATCTCCGTTGCCGGCGAAGTCACCGAACTTCGGGTGCCGCCGGGGTTTTCAGTCCTTTCGGAACAGTCCGGCGAGTAGGAAGGTCGTGCCGAAGCGGCCGGTGTTCTCCTTCATCGGGCGCAGTTCGAGTTCGGTGAAGCCGTCGAACAGCTTTCGCAGTTCGTCGGGCGTGTAGGCGAGGCCACCGTGGAGGCTGCGGTCGCGGTAGAGCTGCGCGTCCGGGATTTCGGTGCCGGCGTCGGGGTTTCCGGTGCCGGCGGCGAAGCAGACGAGGCCGAAGTGCCCGCCCGGCTTCAGGTACCGGTCGAGCAGGGCCAGGTAGCTGATCCGCCGGTGCGGCGCGAGGTGGTGCAGGCAGCCCGAGTCGTAGACCAGGTCGTATTCCTCGTGCGGCAGGTCCATCGCGAAGATGTCGGCTTGGTGGAAGCGGACGCCGCCGCCGAGTTCTCGCGCCCAGGCGATCGCGGTGGGCGAGCCGTCGACCGCGTCCACGTCGTAGCCGGCTTCGGCGAGCCTTCGCGCGTTGCGGCCGGGCCCGCAGCCCAGCTCCAGCGCGCGGCCGCCGGTCAGCCGGCCGTCTCTTGTCCAGGCGTCGAGGTTTTCGTCGGGTTCGTCGGCGAAGAACGGGATCGGCCGGTCGCGGTCGGCGTAGAAGCCGTCCCACTCGATGTTTTCGAAGAGGCCGTCCAGCATCCGCAAAAGGTCGTCGAGCGACCGGATGTCCCGGTTCACCGCTCGACGTGCGCGCGGACGGCCTGCAGTTCCTCGTCGACGACCGCCATCTGCGCGGCGACGGCCGCCGGGTCCGTGTCCGGCGGGAAGAACAGGCTGAAGATCAGCTCGGCCCCCGCCAGGTTGGGCACGACGCGCGCGAAGAGGCCGAGGTTCGGGGCGTCGGCGCTGACGAAGTCGACGACGCCGTGGTCCGCCGCGACCTTGACGGCGACCGGCCGCGCGTCCTCGCCGACGCGCCAGACGTCATCGTGGTCGTGCTCGACGGAAGTGGCGAAGCCCGGCGCCCACTCCGGCAGGCGGCGGGCGTCGGACAGGTAGGCGAAGACCCGCGCGGGCGGCGCGGAGACGGAGATGGTGCGCGTCTCGGCGCGCCCCGGCTTGAATGCGGTCATGAGGCAAACGATACGCATCTGCTTATCATCTGTCCACGCGTAAAATCCGGCGCGTGAACGAGGACGACGATCTCGGGGCGCTGTGCGCCGGAGCGGGCCGCGCGCTGGCCGAGGCCGAGCGCCCGGTGCTGGAGTCGCACGGGCTCACGATGTGGCAGTACGTGGTGTTGTCGGCGCTGTCCCCGGGCGCGGCGCCGAGCCAGCTCGTGCTGGCCCAGCAGATCCACTACGACAAGACGCGGTTGATCGCCCTGCTGGACGGCCTGGAAGCGGCCGGGCTGGTGAGCCGAGCCCCGGACCCGGCCGACCGCCGGGCGCGAGTGGTGCGGTTGACGGAGCTGGGGATCGAGCGGCACGCGGCGGTCCGGGCGGCGATCCGGACCCTGGAGGAGCGCAAGCTGGCGGGGTTGAGCGCCGAGGAGCGGCGGGTGCTGCGGTCGGCGCTGGCTCACTTGGCGAACTCCGGCTGACCGGCGCCGACGTCAGGCGCTCGGCAACGTCGGCGTCCGGAGCCGCCGCCGACCACGCCGCCTCGGCTTTGCCGGGACCCTGGGATGACGTGAATGACTCATTCATGTCGCCTGGCGACATGAATGAGTCATTCACGTCGGTTCAGCCGAGCGAGCAGAGGGTTCCGTTCAACCGGAACGCCGTCGGCAGGATGTTCGGCCCGCCGTAGTCCGCCACGAACCCGACGTCCGTACCCGATACCAACGCCGCCGACGATGTCACCTTCACCGCCGCCCCCTCCTGGACCCACGTTCCGTTCCAGCCGCTCGTCACCCGCTGCCTCGCCGTCGGCCACGTGAACGTCAACGTCCAATCACCCGTCACCACCGACGACGACACGGTGATCCCGCCCACGAAACCGCTCGCCCAGTCGTTCACGTCCGTCAACCGGACCGTGCAGCTGCTCGACGCCGGCGCGCCCGTCGTCAACGTCAGCGGGGGCGACGCCCACGACACGTTCCCCGCCGCGTCGCGGGCCAGCACGTTCACCGTGTACCTCGTCCCCGGGGCCAGGTTCCGGACCGACAACGACGTCCCCGTCGTCTCGCCCCACTCCTCGCTGACCGCCCCCACCTGCCGGTACACCTCGTACTTCACGCCCGGCGCCGACGTGGGCCAGCTGATCGTCGCCGTCGTGTCGGTTGTCGTCGCGGTCGGCTGCCCGGGGGCGGCCAACGGCGGAACACCGGCGTGCAGCACCACCGTCGTCAAGGAATACGGGGGCAATGTCCGGTCCCAGGTAGACGATCGGGTGATCGACGACGCGCCGTTCGTGAACGTGTACACCTCGGACACGGACGACGGCAGACCGGAGAGGGTGACCGACCGCGCCGCTGCCGGGTCCTTGTTCACCAACAGGACCGCCAGGTCTCCGTTCGGACGGCGGGCCGCGTGCGCGTCGATCAGCGGGTCGTCCGCGGAGGCGCGGATGAACCGGTCGCCCGGGCGCGCGAACGTGCTCAGCATCTTCACCCCGTAGTACGGCGCGAACGGCGTGTTCAACGCCGGCTCGCAACCACCGTCCAAACAGGTCCCGCTGGACAGCACGCCCATGTCACCGTAGTCCGGGTAACCGGCCACTGTGGACAATGCGGTCGGGCCGTTGTGCGTGTCCCACCAGTCCACTGTGAACACGCCGTTCTCCAGCATCGACGCGTACGCCTCGGCCGCGAACAACGCGCCCGGCTGGGTGTTCATGCCCACCGGCGTGTTCGTCTCGGTCAGCGCGATACCGAGCGGCTTGCCCGCGTACCGCGTGATCTGCTCGCGCGCCAGGTAGAGCATGTCGTCCACCTGCTCGGTACGGGAAAGCGCTTCCTCCGCCGTCGATCCGCTCGGGTACCAGTGCAGCACGGCGAAGTCGACGTGCGGGCCCGCGATCGAGAGCACCGTCTGGTTCCACGTGCCGGTGTCGCCGGCCGCGACGATGCCGTCCGGCCAGTTCGCCGGCGTCGTCAGCACCGCGCCGATCTTGACCGTCGGGTCTACGGCCTTCATGGCGTCGGCGTAGGCCACGACACCCGCGGCGTACGCGGCCGGGCTCTTGTCCTCGTGGTTGTCGGCCTCCCAGTTCGCGCCGTAGTGGCCGTTGCCGTAGAGCTCGTTGCCGATCTCCCAGTACTTGACGCCGTAACCCTTCGTGACATTGGCGTACCGCACCCAGTCCGCGGCTTCCTCCGGCGTCCCGGTGCCGTAGTTGGCGATGACGATCGGCTGGGCGCCCGCCCGCCGGACGCCGCCCATGAAGGTGTCGAAATCGGTGTTCGGCGCCACGTAACCACCCGGCGCGGTGTTGTCCTTCCAGTGGTAGATGTCGCCGTAGGAACCACCCGGGTACCGCATCGTGCGGACCCCGGCGGCGCCGAACAGGTCGGCGACGGCATCGGTGCCGAGCTGGCTGTCCCACACGGCGTGGTTGACGCCGACCGCGGTGTCCGGCACGGTGGCCAGGCCCGCTTTCGCGTTGACGGTCACGGTCGTTTCGGCCGGCGTCGCCGCGGCGGCCGCCGGCACCGCCGCCACGAACACGGCCGCCACCGGCCACGCCGCCCAGCGCAGACGTCGAGCTGTCATCGAAGGGTCCATCCTCTCGTCGGGCACGAACGGATGGCTGGAAGCGCTCTCAGAGCAGAGAACCAGCGCGGCGCCCGGAAGTCAACGGAAGTCCCGGGACGGCGCGGTCCGCATCGACAGGTCGAGCGGTTCGAGCCGGTCCGCGACGAGCGTGACCACCCCTTCGGCCGCTTGGACGTACCCGCGGACCAGCAACGCCGCGCTCGTGTGGGCGACCAGCCGCTGCCGGCGCCAGAGCCCCTGGGACACGATGACGTTGGCCATGCCGGTCTCGTCCTCCAGGTTGAGGAACGTGATCCCGCCGGCGGTCGCCGGGCGCTGGCGGTGGGTGACCGCGCCGCCGACCCAGACGCGCGTCCCGTCCTCGGCGCGCGCCAGTTCCGCCGTCGTGAGCGCGCCGCGCTTCCTGAGCAACGAGCGCAGATACTCGACCGGGTGACTGTCCGGGGAGACTCCGGTGGCCCACAGGTCCGCCGCGGTGACCTCCAGCCGCGTCATGCCCGGCAGCGCGGGCGCGTCGAGGCCCGGGGCGAGACCGGGCAGGTGCCCGGGCCGGGTGGCCGCCGCGGCACCGGCGGCCCAGAGGTCCTGCCGCCGGTCGCCGCCGAACGCGCCGGCGGTGGCCAGTGCCTCGACGACGTTCTTCTTCAGCTGGACGCGGCGGGTGAGGTCGCCGACTCCGGCGTATGGGCCGTTCTCGGCACGTTCGTCGACGATTTCGCCGGCGACGGCGTCGCCGACGTGCCGGACGCCGGCGAGGCCGAGGCGGAGCGCGACGCCGCCGGTGCTCTCGGCGTCGGGTTCGAGCGTGGCGTGCGCGAGGCTGGCGTTGATGTCCGGTTCGCGGACGCGGACGCCGTGCCGGCGCGCATCGGCCACCAAGGACTGTGGTGAGTAGAAGCCCATCGGCTGCGCGCGCAGCAGGCCGGCGCAGAAGGCGGCCGGGTAGTAGCGCTTGAACCACGCCGACGCGTACACGAGCAGAGCGAACGACATCGAATGTGCTTCGGGGAAACCGTAGCCGGAGAACGCGTGGATCTGCTCGAAGATCCGCGTCGCCAGCTCGCGGTCGAGGCCGTTCGCCTCGCAGCCGGCGAAGAACCGCGCCATCAGCGCCTTCATCTTGGCGCTGGACCGCTTGGCACCCATGGCGCGCCGGAGCTGGTCGGCTTCGGCCGGGGTGAAGCTCGCGACGTCCACAGCCATCTGCATCACCTGTTCCTGGAACAGCGGCACGCCGAGCGTCCGGTCCAAACTGGACGCCAGCAGCGGGTGGGCGTGCTCCCACCGCTCGTCACCGCGGCGGCGCCGGATGTACGGGTGCACCGAACCGCCCTGGATCGGGCCGGGCCGGATCAGCGCGACTTCGACGACGAGGTCGTAGAACTCCCTGGGCCGCAACCGCGGCAGCGTCGCCAGCTGCGCGCGGGATTCCACTTGGAACACTCCGACGGCGTCGGCTTCACACAGCATGTCGTAGACGTTCGAATCGGCGAGATCGAACTTGCCGATGTCCACTCCTGCTCCGTGGTGTTCGGCGACGAGGTCGATCATGTAGTGCAGTGCCGACAGCATGCCGAGGCCGAGCAGGTCGAACTTGACCAGGCCGACGGCCGCGCAGTCGTCCTTGTCCCACTGCAGCACCGACCGGTTCGCCATGGTCGCCCATTCGACCGGGACCACTTCGGACACCGGCTGCTTCGAGATGACCATGCCGCCGGAGTGGATGCCGAGGTGGCGCGGGAAGTCCTCGATCCGGGCGGCCAGGTCGAGGACGTCGGCGGGGATTTCGCCGGCGTTCTGCTGCTTGATCGCGCCCCAGCGGTCGACGAGTTTGCCGTAGACGTCCTGCTGCCCTGGGCTGTGGCCGAGGGCCTTCGCGGCGTCGCGGATCGCCGAGGCCGCGCGGTAGGTGATGACGTTGGCGACCTGCGCGGCGTGGAACCGGCCGTGCTTTTCGTAGACGTACTGGATGGCCTCCTCGCGGCGGTCGGATTCGATGTCGATGTCGATGTCCGGCGGGCCGTCCCGCTCCGGCGCGAGGAAGCGCTCGAACAGCAGGTTCCACTTCACCGGGTCGGCGTGGCAGATCTCCAGCGCGTAGCAGACCGCGGAGTTCGCCGCCGAGCCGCGGCCCTGGCACAGGATGTTCGACTCCTTGCAGAACCGGACGATGTCCCACACCACGAGGAAGTAGCCCGGGAAGCCGAGCTTGTCGATGACGTCGAGTTCGTGGTCGAGCTGGGCGTAGGCCTCGGGGTTCTCATACCGCGGCCCGTAGCGTTTCGCCGCGCCGCGCCAGGTCAGTTCACCAAGGAACGACATCTCGTCGTGCCCGGGCGGCACCGGGAACGGCGGCAGGTCGGGGGCGACGAGCTTCAGGTCGAACGCCACCTCGACGCCGAGGACGGCGGCGCGTCCGACGGCGCCCGGGTAGCGGCGCTCGAAGCGGCGGCGCTGCTCCATCCCGGACCGCAGGAACGCCTGCCCCGACGGCGGCCGCCAGGCTTCGAGGTCCTCGGCCGAGCGCCGCGCCCGGACGGCGGCGACCATGTCGGCCACGACGGCGTCCTCGGGGCGGGCGTAGTGGACGTTGTTCGAGACGACGGTCGGCAGCCGCAGGTCCTCCGCCATTTCGGCGAGGTGGTCGTTGGCCGCGTCGTCGAGGGGCTGCCGGTGGTCGATCAGCTCGACGGCGACGTGCCGGCGTCCGAACCGGTCGACGAGCCGGCCGAGCTCGGCCCGCGCGGCGGCAGGCCCACGGGCGGCGAGGGCGCGGCGCACCGGCCCCTTGCGGCACCCGGTGAGCACGACGACGTGCCCGGCCAGCTCGCCGACCAGCTCGTCGAGGTCGTAGCGGGGCCGGCCCTTCTCCTCGCCGGCGAGCTGCGCGCGCGAGATGACTTTGCAGAGCCGGTGGTAACCCGCTTGCTGCCGCGCGATCACCAGCAGGTGCGACCCGTTCGGATCGGGCTCGCCGGCCTGCGGGCCGGGCAGGTCGAGGGAGAGCTCGGCCCCGAACCCGACGCGCACCCCGAGCTCCCGGGCGGCGTCGTTGAACCGGACGGCGCCGTAGAGGCCGTCGTGGTCGGTGAGGACGAGGGCGTCGAGCTCCAGCCGCGCGGCTTCCTCGACGAGCGTCTCGGGGTGAGAGGCGCCGTCGAGGAAGCTGAAGTTGGAGTGGACGTGCAGCTCGGCGTAGGGGGCGCGGATCCGGTCGCCGCCGTCGTCCCGGGCTCTGCGGTGCCGCAGGTCTTCGGGCGCGCCGGCGTACCCTTCGCGTTTGCGCGACCACGCGGGAGCATCGTTGCCGTCACCGGGAACGGGCGGCCGCCCGGAGGCGATCCGTTCCACTTCGGACCACGGCACACTCGGATTGTTGAACGCCAAAACTCCGCTCCCCACAAGGAGTTCGCTGTGGGGAAGCCAGCGACTACTGTTCGAACACACGTACGACTGCGTTGGCTCGATCCTGAGCCCGGCGGGGGCCGGTGTCAACTCGACGTCGTCTCGATCACAACGGACGGTCAGTCGTAGACACCCTCGACCGTCCATTGTGGATCTCTGCCCACGGTCACTTTCAGCAGCAACGCGAGGTCGTCGTGCTCCCCCTCCAGCACCACCTGCATGCGGGCCAGCGGGCGGTCGCCCCGCTTCGCCGGCAGTGACGACTGCACCACCCACGGTCCCGCCGAGCCCAGGACGCGGCGCACCGGGCCGCCGTCGATGGCGATCGTCGCCGGGGGGTACGTGAGCTCGCCGCGGTCCGTGCAGGCGACCGGGTCGCCCACGGCGTCGAGCACGCTCGCCGGGGGTGGCTCGGGTGGTACCCGCGCCGGCGATGGTGCCGGGAGGCGGCCCGGCCACGGGCGGTCCTCGACCGCCGGCTTTCGCGGTTCGCCCCACGGGATCAGGCGGACTCGCTCGGCCGGGCCGCGACCGCCGTCCAGCAGCGGCGTCACCACCGCGTCCGGGCCGAGGAGACCCTGGATGCGGACCAGCGCGCGGCCCGCGCGCTCGGCCGCGTCGGCGTCGCGGCCCAGGGAACCGAGCTGCAGCTGCAGCGCCTGGCCGCCGACGACCTCTTCGGGGTCGAGGCGCAGCCGGACGATCCCGGCGCTGGGCCGGTCGCGCGCGGTGAGCCAGCCTTCGCACTGCCAGCGCACGCGGTCGGCCGTCGCGCGGGCGGTCAGGGGCTCGGCGCAGCGCCAGACGCGTACGCGTTCTTCGCCCGCTTCGGTGACCGCGACGATCGCCAAGCGCGTGCAGGCCAAGCCGTGGTTCGCGAGTCCCGCGAAGAAGCGTTCCCCGAGGGTCTTCGCGATGAACGCGGCTTCGTCGACGCGGCTCAGGGGGTGGTCGAACTCCTCGGTGACCGTCAGGTCCGGTGGGAGGGCGCGGCGCAGCGGCGGGCGTTCGGCGAGGCCGCGGGCGAGGCGGTGCGCGGTGACGGCGTCCTTCGGGAAGCGGCCGGCGACGTCGCGTTCGGCCAGCGCGGCGAACGCGCCGAGGGTGCGCAGGCCCAGGCGCCGCAGCAGGCCGACGAGCTCGCCGCGGTCGTCGCCCGGCTGGTTCAGCTCGGTGATCGGGAGGGGCGCGAGGAAGGCTTCCGTGCCACCGGGCGGGACGAGGGCCGCGCGGCGGGCGGCGAGGGTCGCGGCGAAGAGCCCGTCGGCGATCCCGACCTGGCATTCGACGCCGGCGCCCGCTTCGACCTCGTTGATGAGCAGCTCGGCGAGCGCTTCCTCGCCGCCGAAGTACCCGGCGGCACCGGCGACCGGGACGGCGACGATGCCCGGCCGCACGACCTCGACCCCGACGGCCTGCCGTTCGACGGCGGCGGCGACGGGTTCGAAGAGGCGGGCGTCGCGGTCGGGATCGTGCTGGTGGACGACGAGACCGGGACACCGCGACTGGGCATCGCGCCGCCGCATCCCGCGCCCGACCCCATCGCGGCGCGCGGAGGCGGAGCAGGCGACAACGCGGTTGGCGGAGAAGACGGCGGCGGGCGCGAGGGGCGGAGTACCGGCCGCGGCCCCGGCGGCGACGACCGGCCAGTCCGGGCACCACAGCACCAGCAGCCGTGGTGAACCGCTCATCCCGCGGCCGAGGCAAGCACGGACGAGGGCAACGCCCGCCCCCGGCCGGCGGCGCGGCTCGTGGCGCGGCCGACCCGGACGACCGCGGTCCGGCTGACAATGCAGGCGCAGCAAGGCATCTCGCCGGCGCGAACACCCGCAGCCCGACTCACAACGCAAGCACAGCAAAGCATCCCGACCGCACACCGCCACGCCGAAACCACCACACCCGCAGCGCGGCTCCGCACATCGCGCACGGCGCCCGGCTGGTCACCGCGCGGGGGACGCAAGGCACCACAGCCGGCTTTCGTTCCCACCGACACGGCTCACCCGGCCACCTCGGCGAGCCGCCGCTTCCGGGGCTCACCCGCCGCGACCGCCCCGCCCGGTCCCGGCAGCTGCAACCGCACCGACGACGGCCGCACCGCCGCGCCTCGCCCGACGCTCGTCGCCACCACTTCGCGCGTCCTCAAGTGCCCGTACCCGTCCGGCGTCAAGCCGTGCCAGCGGCGGCCCGACACCCGCAACTCCACGTCGGCGCCCGGCCACGGGCCCATCGTCAGCAGCACCGCCCCACGGTTGCGCACTCTCCCCGCCAACCGGCGCGCCAGCTGGGACTCGACGGCGACCGGGCCGAGCACCACCAGGTCGAACCCGTCCACCAGCGCCGACAACACGCCCGTCAGCTCCGCGCCCGGGTGCGGCACCAGCGCGAGCCGCTCCAGGTCGACGCCGAGTTCCGCCGCCGCGGCCAGGCCCAGCTCGGGGAGGGCCGTCACCGCCGCCCAGGAACCGTCGCGGGTTGCCGCCGCCAGCAACGCCAGCGCCAGCGATGTCGCGCCGCGTACCGAGACCGTCGTGCCGCGTCGCAAGGCGCCGCCCGGCAGCAGTCCGGCCAGCGGTGGGAGCACGGCCAGCACGTCATCCGACGCCGGGGCGGCGCCCAGCTGGGCCGCCGTGCGGACCCCCGGGATCGCCGTGAGCCCGGCCAGCGCGTCCGGCACCGCCACCACCGCTCACCTCCAGCACCACGTACTCGCACCGGAGACACCCGCACCAGGCGGGCGCACCCAGGAGAAAGTTATCGAACACTTGTTCGCATAGTGCGAGACGAGCGGCCCGCTGTCAAGCCGGGGGTCACCCCCGCGGGGCAGGACCGCTCCGGCACACTGGACGGCATGACCCGCACGAACCCGGGCATGGACGCCGCCTGCGTCGACACGCTGACCGACGCCGTCCTCACCGCGTCGCGGCTGCTGGTGGCGGTGTCCGTCCGGTCGATCGCCGCGGCCGAGGACGGCCTGACGCTGCCGCAGTTCCGGCTCCTCGTGGTCCTGCACACCCGCGGGCCGCTCAAGCACGCGACGCTCGCCGAGCACCTCGGCGTCACGCCGTCGACGGCCAGCCGGATGGTCGACCGCCTGGTCGCCGCCGGGCTCGTCGACCGGCAGCACAGCCCGGTGTCCCGCCGCGAGATCGTGCTGGACATCACCCGGGAGGGCGCCCGGATCGTCCGGCAGGTGACGACCCGGCGGCGCCGGGAGATCGCCAAGATCGTCGCCCGGATGCCGGCGGAGAGCAGGCAGGGGCTCGTCGACGCGCTCACGGCGTTCGCCGAAGCCGGCGGCGAACCGCCCGCGGCCGCGGCACCCGAAGCCATCTGGGGCTGACCGGACCACCCGATCCCGCCGGACGCGGGGAACGTCCCCTCGGCCTGCCGTGAACCCCGCCACTCGACCGCGGCTCGACTTGACCGCAACCGTTCGCCACTACAAGTATTGCTGACTGCAATACACGAACGGAGGCCGGATGAGCGGCGCCACGCCCGCGCAGCCCCGCGCCACGCACCTGGGCGACTTCCAGGTGCGGCCGCGCATGCTGCTGATCGCCCTGCTCGCGGTCCCCGTCGGGGGCGCCGCCGCGCTGGCCGCGCTCGCGCTGCTGAAACTCATCGGCCTCATCACGAACCTCGTGTTCTACCAACGGTTCGACACCGCGCTCGTCGCGCCCGGCGCCGCCGCGCACCCGTGGTGGCTGGTGCTGACCGCGCCCGTCGCCGGGGCGCTCGTGATCGGCCTGATGGCCCGGTTCGGGTCGGAAAAGATCCGCGGCCACGGCATGCCGGAGGCGATCGAGGCCATCCTGACCGGCGAGAGCAAGGTCGCGCCGCGCGTCGCCGTGCTGAAGCCCGTGTCGGCCGCTGTCAGCATCGGCACCGGCGGGCCGTTCGGCGCCGAAGGCCCGATCATCATGACCGGCGGCGCCGTCGGGTCGATCCTCGCGCAGCTGCTGCACCTGTCAGCCGACGAGCGCAAAACATTGCTCGTCGCCGGCGCCGCGGGCGGCATGGCGGCGACGTTCAACGCCCCGCTCGCGTCGATCCTGCTGGCGGTCGAGCTGCTGCTGTTCGAATGGCGGCCACGCAGCTTCGTGCCGGTCGCCGCCGCCGTCCTGACCAGCACGCTCTGCCGCGGCTTCCTCCTCGGCACCGCCCCGGTCTTCGGCCTGCCCGCCGCGCCGGCGCCGGGCGCGGGCGCCGACGTGCTCGCCCTCGTGCCCGGCATCACCGGCGGCCTGCTCGCGATCGCCGCGACGGCACTGGTCTACCTCGCCGAGGACGGCTTCGCGCGGCTGCCGATCCACTGGATGTGGTGGCCGGCGATCGGCGGACTGGTCATCGGCGCCGGCGGGCTCGTCGAGCCGCGCGCGCTCGGCGTCGGCTACGACGTCATCGACCAGCTGCTCACGGGACAGGCGACGACGTCGCTGATCATCGGCGTCCTGGTGGTCAAGACGCTCATCTGGTCGCTGTCGCTCGGCTCGGGCACGTCCGGCGGGGTGCTGGCGCCGGTGTTCATGATCGGCGCCGCGCTCGGGGCGGCCGAAGGCGGCCTGCTCCCCCACGTGTCGGCCGGGTTCTGGGCGGTGTGCGGCCTGGCCGCGGTCGTCGGCGGCGTCATGCGCTCGCCGTTGACGGGCATCGTGTTCACGCTCGAGCTGACGCACGCGTGGAACGACCTGCTGCCGCTGGTGGTGGCGTCGGTGTCGGCGTACGCGGTGTCCGTGCTGCTGCTCAAGCGATCGGTGCTGACCGAGAAGATCGCCCGCCGCCGGCTGCACCTCACCCGCGAGTACACGACCGACCCGCTGGAGACGTTCTTCGCGCACGAAGTCATGACGGCCGACCCGGAGGTCGGCCACGCGCTGCTGGCGCGCGGCGCCCACGCGACCTGCCACCCCGACGACACGCTCCGCGAAGTGGCGAACAAGCTGGCGGCCGGCAACGTCACGCAGGCCGTGGTGGTCGACCGGGCCGAGCCGGACCGGGTCCGCGGGGTGATCACGCTCGCGCAGCTGCTGCACGCCCGGCGCCGCGATCTGCACGAGGAGCACCACCGGGAGCGCGTCCTCGCTGTGACGCGGATATCAGTCACGTCCTCGCCCGCCACCTCGTCCAAGGGGTGAAGCGAGAAAAGAGGACGAAATGCGCCGGATCCTGATCGTCGGCGGTGGCTACGCCGGGTTCTACGCCGCCTGGAAGCTGGAGAAGAAACTCCGCCCGGACGAAGCCGAAGTCACCCTCGTCGACCCGCGGCCTTACCTGACCTACCAACCGTTCCTGCCCGAAGTCGTCGCCGGGGCCGTCGAGGCACGGCACGCCGCCGTGTCGCTGCGGCGGCACCTGCGCCGGACCCGCGTGGTCGCCGGGACCGTCACGGCCATCGACCACGCGGACCGCGTCGTCACCGTGCGGCCGACCGACGGGGACGCCTTCGAGCTCGGCTACGACATCGTCGTCGTCACCGCCGGCGCCGTCACCCGCAAGCTGCCCGTGCCCGGCGTCGCCGAAGAGGCGATCGGCCTCAAGCACGTCGAAGAGGCGGTCGCGATCCGGGACCGGCTGCTCACGTCGTTCGACCGCGCCGCCGTGCTCCCCGAAGGCCCGCAACGGCGGAAGCTGCTCACGGTCACCTTCGTCGGCGGCGGCTTCTCGGGCGTCGAAGGCTTCGGCGAGCTGCTGTCGCTGGCCACCGCGCTGCTCAAGCGCTACCCCGAACTGCGTCGCGACGAACTCCGGTTCCACCTCGTCGAGGCGTCGGGCCGCATCCTGCCCGAGGTCACCGACCGGCCGGGGCGCTGGGTCGTGCGCGAGCTGGAACGGCGGGGCGCGCGCGTCCACCTCGACACGCTGGTGACGTCGGCGACCGGCGGGCACGTGACGCTCTCGACCGGCGAGGAGTTCGACTCGGAGCTGATCGTCTGGACCGCCGGCAACGGCGCGAACCCCGTCATCGGCAAGCACACCGACCTCCCGGTCGACGCGCGCGGCCTGGTCGTCGTGCGGCCGGACCTGCGGGTCGAGGGCGTGCCCGACGCCTGGGCGGCCGGCGACGACGCCGCGGTACCCGACCTCGCCTCGCCGGTCCCGGGCGCGCGCACGGTGCCCAACGCCCAGCACGCGTACCGGCAGGGAAAGCTGTTGGCGCGCAACATCATCGCGACCCTGCGCGGCCGGAAACCGAAGCCGTACGTCCACCGCAGCCTGGGTGCCATCGCGACGCTCGGCCTCGGCCGCGGCATCTTCCAGTACCGGCGCCTCGTGATCACCGGCCTGCCGGCCTGGCTCATGCACCGCGGCTACCACGTGCTGGCCGTGCCGAGCTGGGAGCGCAAGGTCCGCGTGCTCGCGGTGTGGCTGACGGCGGCGCTGTTCGGGCGCGACATCCTGTCGCTGGCTTCGGTGCAGCACCCGCGCGACGCGTTCGTCAGTGGCGGTGCCCGCCCGGAAGAACTCCCCGCCCCCTTCAAGGTATAGCCGAACCCCGGGCTTGCGGCAAGGCGGGGGTGATCCCCCACAATGGCCCGCCGTAGGCCACTACCAGGGAAAACGGGGGAACGCTCAATGCGGGTGCTGTTGACGACGTGGGGTTCACGAGGGGACGTCGAACCGCTGGCCGGGCTCGCGGTGGCCCTGCGGGAACTGGGCGCGGACGCGGTCGTGTGCGCGCCGCCGGACGACGACTTCGGGCGGCTGCTGGCGCGGGCGGAGGTGCCGCTGGTGCCGCTCGGTCCGACGGTGCGCTCGATCGTCGCCAATCCGAAGCCGCCGACGGCCGAAGACGCGTTCAAGCTCGCGCCGCGGCTGGTCGACGCGCGGTTCGAGACGCTCACGGCGGCCGCCGAGGGGTGTGACGCGCTGCTGGCGACCGGCCTGCTGCCGGCCGGCGCGCGGGACGTGGCGGACCACCTGGGCCTGCCGTACGTGTTCGCGTGCTTCCACCTGCTCGGGCTGCCGTCGCGGCACTTCCCGCCGGGGGCGCGGCCGGGCACGCCGTCGTCGCCGGACGAGACCGACAACCGGGTGCTGTGGCGGCAGGACGCCGAGCGGGTCGACGCCCTGTACGGCCCGGCCGTGCGCAGCCACCGCGCGGAGCTGGGCCTGCCGCCGGTGGCCAACGTCCGCGACTACGTCTTCACCGATCAGCCGTGGCTGGCCGCGGACCCGCTGCTGTGTCCGTCGGAGGGCCGGACCGACCTGGACATCTTCCAGACGGGCGCGTGGATCATGCCCGACGAGCGGCCGCTGCCGGACGGGCTCGAGAAGTTCCTCGACGCCGGCGCGCCGCCGGTGTACGTCGGCTTCGGCAGCATGGCCGCCTACGCGCCCGACGGCATCGCGCGGATCGCCATCGAGGCGGTCCGTTCGCGGGGCCGCCGGATCGTGCTGGCCGCCGGCTGGGCGGGACTGGCCCCGATCGACGACGGTGACGACTGCTTCGCCGTCGGCGAGGTCAACCAGCAGGCGCTGTTCCGCCGGGTCGCCGCCGTCGTGCACCACGGCGGCGCCGGTACGACCACCACGGCCGCCCGGGCCGGCGCGCCGCAGCTGGTCGTGCCGCGGATCGCGGACCAGCCCCACTGGGCGGCGCGGGTCGCCGAGCTGGGCATCGGCGCGGCGCACCTGGACCCGGCACCGACGGTCGAGTCGCTGTCCGCCGCGCTGGACACGGCGCTCGCCGCGGAAAGCCGGGCGAAGGCCGTGGGCGGGGAGATCCGTCCCGACGGCGCGCTGGTGGCCGCGAAACGGCTCGTCGAACTGGCCGGGTGAGCCTCGGGGCGGCACTTTCACCGGAAAGTGCCGCCCCCTCGGCCTCAGCCCGCGAAGGGGCTCGCGTCGATCGCGCAGGTCTTGCCCGCCGCCGGGAACGCCCCGGAGATCAGGTAATCCCGCTTCACCTGCTCGGTGCAGGTGCTCGGCACGTACATCGACGAGTGGCCGTACCCCTCGGTGACGAACACCCGGGCGCGGGCCAGTTCCGCGGCGCCGTCCTGGGCGCCGTGGAGCGGGGTCGACGGGTCGTAGCGGTTGTTCAGCACCAGGATCTCCGCCGACGTCGGGCGGTTCCACGGGCCCGTGTAGCGGTCGGCGTCCTTGGCCTGCCAGAACGCGCAGCTCATCATGTCCAGCACCGCGATCCGGCCGAAGTACGGCACCCGCTGGTCTTCGGATTCGGCGTACCGGCTGTAGATCGCCGGGTCGGCCGGGACGTCGCTGTCGCTGCACTGGATCGCGTTGAACGCCTCGGTGCGGTTGGCCGTGTACGGCTCGCCCGTCTTGAACGCGGCCGCTGTGCGAGGAGCGTCGTACAGGCGCTGCAGCAGGGACGCGATGTCCGGCCAGCCCCGCGAGTCGGACAGGTCCGCCGCAGCGTTGATGATGCCGGAGTACGTCCAGGTTTCGCCGTCCACGGTGATCGGGGCCTGCTTGGCCCGCGCCGTGATGGCCGTCCACTTCGCCTTCGGGTCACCCGAAGAGAACGCGCACTTCGGGCCGGCTTCCGTGCACAGGCGCAGGAACTGGTCGAACGTCTGCGAGATGCCGGTGGCGACGTCCTGGCGGGTGTCCAGCGGGACGGTCTTCCCAGTGCCGTCGTGGCCGGTGGCGTTGCCGACGAAGTCCATCGTGCCGTCGAACACCATCGCCCGGATGCGGTTCGGGAACAGGTTCGCGTACGTGGCCCCGAGCTGGGTCCCGTAGGAAATGCCGTGGTAGGTCAGCTTCGCGTCGCCGACCGCGCGGCGCAGCAGCTCGAGGTCCCGCGCGGTGTTGGCCGTCGAGACGTGTTCGAGGATCGGGCCCGCCTTCGCTTGGCAGCGGTCGGCGAGTTCCTTGGACTTGGCGTAGAAGGCCGCGTTGCCGCTCGGGTCGCCGGGCATCTCCGGGAAGGAGCCGAAGAACGACTCCTGCTCGGCGACGGTGTCGAAGCACCGGACGGCGGTGCTGTTCGCGATGCCGCGCGGATCCCACGAGACGACGTCGAACCGCGCGCGCAGCTGGTCGGAGAACAGCCACGGCCACTTACCGCGTTCCCGCAGGCGTTGCAGGCCGGACGCGCCCGGGCCGCCGAAGTTGACGAACAGCGTGCCGATCTTGTGCGCGGGATCGGTGGCGGGCAGCTTGATGAGCGCGAGGTCGATCTTCGCGCCGGCGGGCCGGTCGTAGTCCAGCGGCACCGAAGCGGTGGCGCACTGGAAGCCGTCTTCACAGCCGGCCCAGCTCAGCTTCGGTGCGGGAACGCTGTCGACGGAGGCGGAAGCCACCGCCGGCCCGGCCACGACGGCCATCGAGACACCGAGCGCGACGACGATGCCGCGCACGATGCCTCCCCCAGGAAATCGACGCACGAAGAACCCTTTCGTCGGAGGAGATGATCACCCCCTCAGACGGGTGAGGCGGTGATGGGGTTGGCAGCCGCGCCGAAAAAGATCACGGCCGTTCGTGAGTTGTTCGCGCGAAGCCCGGGGAGGGTTCCCGCGCGACCGCCGGCGCCCAGCGCCCCAATGTGGCCTTCGGTGCGTCAGACGCACCCAAGGCGGCCTTCGGTGCGTCAGACGCAACCAAGGCCGCCTTGGGGCGCTGGGGCTGGCGCGGACTTGCACTGCTTAGCTATAGTACTAGGCAACTAGATAAATGGAGTTGCCGATGATCGAATTCCACCTCGACGCCCGGTCGGGTCTCTCGCCGTACCAGCAGCTGGTCCAGCAGGTGCGGCACGCCCTCCGCCTGGGCCTGCTCGCCGAGGGAGACCAGCTCCCGAAGGTCAAGGACGTGGTCGCCTCCCTCGCCATCAACCCGAACACCGTGCTGAAGGCCTACCGCGAACTGGAGCACGACGGCCTCGTCTCGGCGCGGCCCGGCGTCGGCACCTTCGTCACCGCGACGCTCAACGGCGGCACCTCCTTCGCCGTGCTCGGGTCGCTGCGGCAGGACCTGCGCCGCTGGCTCGGCAAGGCCCGCAAGGCGGGGCTCGACGAAGAGAGCATCGAGGCCCTGCTGATGTCCACGTTTCGCGACTCCGCCAGAGAGGACATAGCGTGACCGTCCTGACCGCCCGGGGACTGGGCAAGAAGTACAAGCGCAAGTGGGCGCTGACCGGCTGCACGCTCGAAATCGAGGCCGGCCACGTCACCGGGCTCGTCGGCCCCAACGGCGCCGGCAAGTCCACCCTCCTGAACATCGCCTCCGGCATGCTGGAGCCGACGACCGGCAGCATCGAGGTGTGCGGCGGGGTGCCCGGCAGCGGGCCGGACCAGCTGGCGAAGGTCGGGTACGTCGCCCAGAGCACGCCCGTCTACACCGGACTGACCATCGAAGAGCACCTGCGGCTCGGCGCGCACCTCAACCCGCGCTGGGACGCCGCGCTCGCCGCGAAACGGATCGAACGGCTGGGGCTCGACCCGAAGCAGCACGCCGGGAAGCTGTCCGGTGGACAGCGGGCGCAGCTCGCGCTCACCCTCGGCATCGCCAAGCGCCCCGAGCTGCTGCTGCTCGACGAGCCGGTCGCCGCGCTGGATCCCCTGGCGCGCCGGGAATTCCTGCAGGACCTCATGGAGGCCGTCGCCGAGCACGGGCTGTCCGTCGTGATGTCCTCGCACCTGGTCAACGACCTGGAACGCGTCTGCGACCACCTCGTCGTGCTGGTGGACTCGCAGGTCCGGGTGATCGGCGAGGTCGAAGAGCTGCTGGCCACGCACCATCGGCTGTCGGGGCCGCGCCGTGACGTCGGCACGCTGCCGGCGGACCAGCACGTCGTCTCCGAGAAGCACACCGACCGCCAGACCACCGTGCTCGTGCGCACCGAGGCGCCGATCCTCGATCCCGCGTGGACGGTCGCGCGGATCGGCCTCGAGGACCTCGTCCTCGAGTACATGAGCAACCCCGCCGCCGCCCGTCCCGCCCTGGAGGTCCTCCGATGACCTGGCTGACCTGGCGCCAGTTCCGCCTGTCGGCGCTGTCCGTCTTCACCGCGCTGGTCCTGATCGGCGTCGTGCTCGCCATCACCGGGCCGGACCTGGTCGGGCGCACCGACTTCTCCGACCAGGACGTCCTCTTCGGCGGCACGATCCTGGTGCTGTACCTGCTGCCCGCGGCGATCGGCGTGTTCTGGGGCGTCCCGATGATCACGCGCGAGCTGGAGAGCGGCACGCACAGCCTGGTCTGGAACCAGACCGTCACGCGCAAGCGCTGGCTCACCACCAAGCTCGGCGTCGGGCTGCTCGCCGCGATGGTGGCGGCCGGCCTGCTCGGCTGGGCGGTGTCGTGGTGGGCGAGCCCGATCGACGCGCTCGCGGCCCAGCAGACCGACCGCGGGATGCTCTCGCGCATCATGCCCGTCGTCTTCGGCGCCCGCGGCATCGTCCCGATCGGTTATGCGGCCTTCGCGCTCGCGCTCGGAGTCGCGGTCGGGATGCTGCTGAAGCGGACGGTGGCCGCCATGGCCGTCACGCTCGTCGCGCTCGCCGCCGTGCTGCTCGTGGTGCCGAACTTCGTGCGGCCGTACCTCATCCCGCCGGCGCAGATGACGGTACCGATCGTCAGCAAGGACATCACGAACATCACCGGCGACGACACCCACGGCATCCTGGAGATCGGCGTGCGGAACCCGGCCGGCGCGTGGGTACTGGCGAACGAGACCATCGACCCCGCGGGCAACATCGCCGAGCCGCTGCCGGACTTCATCCAGACCTGCGCCCCGCGGCCGGGCCAGGGCCCGCCGGAGCGCGGAACCATGGAAGCGTGCATGGCCCAGCTCGGCCGGCACGGCTACCAGCAGCGCCTGACCTACCAGCCGGGTTCGCGGTTCTGGGCGCTGCAGTGGCTCGAACTCGCGCTCTACCTCGCCATGACCGCACTGCTCACCTGGTTCTGCTTCCGACGCGTCCGCCACCTGTCCTGACGATTCCGACTGGGGGAATCATGCGCACTCTCGCGGTAGCCACCGCCCTCACCCTCACGCTGTCCGCGTCGCCGGTCGCTTCGGCGGCCACGACGCCCCACCTGCCCCGCCCGACCGGCCGCGAGCCCGTCGGCGTCAGCACACTGTCCCTTGTGGACACCTCGCGCCCCGATCCCTGGGTGGCGACCGTGCCCTACCGGGAGCTGATGGTCTCCGTCTTCTACCCGGCGGCCCGGGCGAACGGGCCCACGAAGCAGTACATGACGCCGCTGGAGTCCGAGCGCAACCTCGAACGGGAGAACATCCCAGGGCTGCCGCTGGACGTCCTGAGCACCGTCCGGACGAACGCCGTCGTCGACGCGAAGCCGGCCGGGCGGTGGCACGGCCTGCCGCTGGTCGTGCTGTCACCGGGCTGGACGCAGCCGCGCGCCACGCTCACCGCGCTGGCCGAGGACCTCGCCAGCCGGGGCTACGCCGTCGCGGCGATCGACCACACCTACGAAAACCGCGCCACGACCTTCCCCGACGGGCACGTCACCGGCTGCGCCGCCTGCGAAGTCGACGACCAGCCCGGGTTCTGGGAGAAGTTCGCGCAGGTGCGGTCGAAGGACACGTCGTTCGTGCTCGACGAGCTGCTGCGCTCGAAGAAGTGGGGCGCCCTGATCGACCCGGCGCGGATCGGCATGACCGGCCACTCCGCGGGCGGCGCGGTCACGACGCAGGCGATGCTGGCCGACCCGCGCATCCGGGCCGGCGCCGACATCGACGGGAGCATCCACGTGCCGCTGCCGGCTTCGGGGCTGTCCCGGCCGTTCCTGTTCCTGGGCAGCATGGACGAGTACACGCCGGGTCAGCCCGGTCCGTACGACGACTGGGAAACCGACTGGACGCACCTGACGGGCTGGAAGCGCTGGCTCATGGTGTCCGGCACGGCGCACGCGTCCTTCACCGACCTCGGTGTGCTGGCCGAGCAGCTGGGCGTCGACCTCGGCGCGTCGATCGACGCGAACCGGGCGCTGACGATCACCCGGAACTACGTAAGCGCTTTCTTCGACCGGAACCTGCGGTGCCGGCCCCAGCCGCTGCTGGCCGCGCCGTCGCCCGCCTACCCGGAAGTGACGTTCATCGGATGAAGACAATGATCCTGACCGCGGTCACCGCGCTGGCCTTGTCCGCGCCCGTGGCTTCGGCCCAGCCGCACTCCCCGGAGGTCGACTCCGCCATGACGCTCTCCTTGCCCGCGCCGACCGGGAACCGGCCGGTGGGCAGCACACCGGTGTACCTGAAGGACACCTCGCGCCCGGACCCCTGGGTGCCGTCGGTGCCCTACCGGGAACTGATGGTCTCGCTCTTCTACCCGGCGGCGTCCGCGCACGGGCCGAAGACGCAGTACCTGACCTCGGCCGAATCCGCAGCCCTGTTGCGGGACAGCGGCCTGGACGTGCCGCCGGACCTGCTCACCGGGGTGGCGACCAACTCGGTGGCCGGTGCCCGGCCGGCCGGGCACCACCTGCCCCTGGTGGTGCTTTCGCCCGGCTACACCAAGCCCCGCGCCACGCTCACCGCGCTGGCCGAGGACCTGGCGAGCCACGGGTACGCCGTCGCGCTCGTCGGCCACACCTACGAGAACACCGGCACGAGCTTCCCGGACGGGCACTTCGCCGGGTGCGCGTCCTGCGAGGTGCCGCACGACACCGCGTTCTGGACGAAGCTGGAACTGGGCCGGGCCGCCGACGTGTCGTTCGTGCTGGATTCCCTCACCCGCTCGAAGAAGTGGGGCCCGCTCGTCGACGCGTCGCGGATCGGCATGGCCGGGCACTCCATGGGGGGCGCGAGCACGATCCCCGCGATGGTCGCCGACTCCCGCATCCGGGCCGGGATCGACATCGACGGCACGACGGAGGTCCCGCTCACCGCACCCGGGCTGGCCCGGCCGTTCATGTTCGTCAGCCACGCGCGGACGCCGGCGTGCGCGCCGGGGAACGTGCCGTGGGAACGGGACTGGGCGCAGCTGACCGGCTGGAAGCGCTGGATCGAGGTGGCGGGCACGCTGCACGCGTCCTTCACCGACGTGGGCCTGGTCGGGGACCAGCTCGGCGTCGACCTGGGCGCGACGACGAGCGCCGCGCGGACGCAGGAGATCACGCGGACGTACGTGAATGCGTTCTTCGACCGGCACCTGCGGGGCGAGAACCGGCCGCCGCTCGACGCCCCGGCCTACCCGGAAGTTTCGTTCTGCCGCTGAAAAAGGCGGAAGCGGCACGCGTTGGGGGTGTGCCGCTTCCGCCTTTCTATTGCTGTTGGCGCAATCCGACGATGGGCAGCTGGCTCGCCATGAGCCGGCGCCCGTCCTCGCTGCCGTCGTACCGCCGGCCCAAGAGCTTGCTCAGCACGTGCCGCAGGATCGGAGCCGCCAAGCGGTTGCGGTGCTCGTACCGCGCGAGCACCTCGACCGCTTCGGCCTCGCCGAGCACCCGGTGGCTCGGCGCGAACCGGCGCCGGCCCACCACGACCTCGACCGGCGGCCGGGCCCGGATGTTGCGGTACCAGTCGGCGCCCGCGCCCAGCCCGGCCACGACGAAGTACTCGCCGCGGGCGACGCCGACGACTTCGAGGACCGTGCGGTAGGTGCGGCCCGAGCGGCGGCCGACGTGTGTCAGGCACAGGAACCGCCGGCCGAGCAGCCACCCGAAGCCGTGGTCGTACAGGCGTACCGGGGCCCGGAAGACCGCTCGCAGGACCCGTCCGGGCCGCGCCGCCGTCACGACCGGACCAGCCGGAGCAGGACGGCCGCCGCCGCGGGAGCCGGGCTCAGCGGCCGGTGCAGCAGCAACCCGTCGACGGTGGCGACGAGCACCGCCGCGGTCGCGTCGGCGTCCGGGACGCCGAGGGCGTGGAGCCGCCCGCCCAGCCGCGTCCGCAGGCCGTCGAGGATCGCCGCGATCCCCCGGCGCAGGGTATCGTCGCGCGTCGCGGCGAGGTAGGCCTCGACGAACAGCAGCGACGCCGGGTCGGCGCCGGTGTACCGCTCGACGGAGCCGGCCAGCGCGTCGACGACCTCCTCGGGCGTGCGCGCCCGCTCCAGCAGCGGTTCGACCTCGCCGGCCAGCTCGCGCATCGCGGCCAGCACGGCCTCGGCGAGCAGCACCTGGACCGACGCGAAGTGGTAGTGCACGACGCTGGGCGTGACACCCGCGCGCTCGGCGATGACCCGGGTGCTGACCGCGGGCCACCCGCGTTCCGGGACGAGTTCGGCCGCCGCCGTCAGCAGCCGCTGCCGGACCGCTTCGCCGCGCGCGGCCGCTGGTGAAGTCATGGAACCTCCGATCAGGGCAGTCGTACAGGACGACTGCCCTGATCGTACTCCTGCCTAGGCGGAGACGGGTTCCAGCGCTTCGCCGGCCGGACGCGGCGCGGCCGTCAGCGCCGGTTCGCCGCGGCCGAGGAACCCGTAGCCCGCGCCGACGATCAGGCCGCCGCCCACGAGGTTGCCCAGCCCGACCAGCACCAGGTTGAGCGCGAACGCCCCGAACGTCGCTCCCGGCACGCCTTCGAACAGGCCGAGGGAGAACGTCGTCATGTTGGCCACCACGTGCTCGAACCCGGAGCCGATGAACGCGAGCAGGCACCAGAAGAGCAGCACCAGCTTCGCGCCGTCCGACTTCGTCCGGGCCGCCATCCAGACCCCGAGGCAGACCAGCAGGTTGCAGAGCACGCCGCGAAAGAAGAGCATCGCCGCCGACTCCGCGGTCTTCGCCTGCACCGTCGCGGCGAGCAACGCGGCGGCGGGCGCGGCGTGCCCCGGGGTCGCGCCCGCCTGCAGGATCCCGCTTTCGTGCACCAGCCAGGCGAACAGGACCGAGCCGGCCAGGTTGCCCGCGAACGACCCGGCGATCACCGCGATCCCCTGGCCCACCCCGCGGCGGCGCGCGAACGCGCCCTGCACCATCGTCATCATGTTGCCGGTCGACAGCTCACCGCCCGCGAACACCACGAGCGTCAGCGCGATCCCGAACACCAGCCCCTGCACGAGCTTCGTCCACGGCGACTGCGCCGCGTTCAACGGCCCGGTCACGGCGAGCAGCACCACCACGGCGATCCCGATGTACGCGCCCGCCAGGGCGGAGCTCAGCAGGTACCGGCCCGGCCGCCGCAGCTCGGCGATCTTGCTTCGCGCGGCGTCCGCCTGGACACCGAGGGCTTCGGAAATCGGGACGGGCACGGTGCTCCTCCTGGCGGTCTCGGTTACGGCGATCGGACGATCACCGGCCCCAGTCGAACCGCCGCCCGCTGCGGCGCGGTGAACCCGGCATCACGGCCTCGTGAGCGGCTCCGCACCCGCGCGCCGGGATCACGGTGAGACCGGTCATCCGGCACGAAGTGCGCACCGTTCCGGTAGCCGTCAGAGCTTGCCGCCCGCGACCGGTGGCATGGCCGGCGCGTCCTCGACGCCCGTCGCCGACTCGCGGTAGAGGTGGTTCTCGACCTCGAAGAGGTTGTCCGCGGCGCGCTCGACGACCGTGAGCAGCGTGGACATCTGGGCCACCTCTTCGACCTGCTCCTTGAGGAACCAGGCCACGAACTGCTCGCCCAGGTAGTCCTCCTCCGCCCGCGCGGCCTTCGCCATGGCCTCGATGTCGGCGGTCACCTCCCGCTCCTGCTCGAGGGCCAGCTCGATCGCCTCGTGCACGCTGGAGAAGTCGTTGCGGACGTCGCCGCTGCCGGGGATCGCCACCGGCTGGTCGCGGTCGAGCAGGTACTGGACCATGGCGAGCGCGTGGTTGCGCTCCTCGATCGACTGCCGGTAGAAGCGTTTCGCCAGCCTCGGCAGATCGCGGGCGTCGAACCAGACGGCGAGGGCGATGTACTGCTGCGCGGCGGTGAACTCGTGCCGGATCTGCGCCTGCAGGAGCTCGGAGAACTTCGAACGCTGGGTATCGGCCATGCCCCACAAGGTACGGCCTGCGCGGCCGCCGGGGCTACGAGCGGCGGGCGCCCCGGACGCTGTCCTTGACGGCGTCGAGCAGCTCGTTGCGGGCCGTGTTCAGGGCCCGGTACTCGGGTTTCCCGGGGTTGATCAGCTCGTGCCACAGGGAAACGACCGCGGCGCTGCGGTCCTCCAGTTCGTGCGCCCGGGCGATCACCGCCGGCGTCCCGATCACCTCCAGCATCGCGACCTGCTCCCGCAGGCCCGCGAGCGCCTCGGCGCCGGCCTGGTAGCGCGACCGGCGGTCGCCCTCGTCGGTGAGCACCTGGTACCGGAACGCGGTGATCCGCCCGAAGTACCGGGTGATCTCCAGGTAGGAGTCGCGGAGGTCGCGGTCCCACTGGCGCCGGTCCTCGCGGTTCAGCCGCCGCCGGTCGCTCAGCGACGTCGCCAGGAACGCGATCACCGCGCCCGCGAGCAGGAAGCCCCCGGCGATCACGGGAACACCCCACCACGGCGCGGAACCCGGTGCGGCTGGGGCGAGGGCGGCGGGCACCGGCGAGAGCATGTCGGCACGATACCGGGAAAAGGCGGCAAATCCGCCGGAAGAATTTCGCCGGAAGCTACGATCCGCGCGTGCCGAGCCACCTGCCCGACCTCGCCGGGACCGTCACCTGCGTCACCGGCGCGTCCGGCACGATCGGCCGCGGGATCGCCCTTCGCTTCGCCGAAGCCGGCAGCGCCGTGGCCGTGCACCACCGGCGTCCCGGTGCGGGCGACGACGTCGTCGCCGCCATCGAAGCCGCGGGCGGACGAGCGCGCTCCTTCGCCGCCGAACTCACCGACGACAACGCCTGCCACGCACTATTGGCAGCCGTCGCGGAGTGGGGCGGGCGGCTCGACGCGCTCGTCAACAACGCCGGCGTCCAGCCCGTCGAACCCCTCGCCGACCTGACCGCGCACCAGTGGCGCGCGATGCTCGACGCGACGCTGACCAGCGCCTTCTCCTGCACCCAAGCCGCCGCGCGGGTGCTGGGTGCCGGCGGCAGCGTCACGCACGTCGCGTCGATCGAAGCCCGGCAGCCCGCGCCCGGGCACGTCCACTACAGCGCGGCCAAGGCGGCGCTCGTCATGCACGCCCGGGGCGCCGCGCTGGAGTACGGCCCGCGCGGGATCCGCGTCAACACCGTGTCGCCCGGGCTGATCGCGCGCGACGGGCTCGAGCGCGACTGGCCCGAAGGCGTCGAACGGTGGCACCGCGCCGCGCCGCTGGGCCGGCTCGGCACGCCCGAAGACGTCGGCAACGCGTGCGTCTTCCTGGCCTCTCCGCTGGCTTCCTGGGTCACCGGGCACGACCTCGTCGTCGACGGCGGGGTCACGGCCCGGCCGACCTGGTAACCTGGAACACGTTCTAGTTCCTGGGGGCGCGATGACCTTCCCGATCGTCGACGGCGTGCCGCCCGGGCGCGCGCTGCTGGGGTCCCGGATCCGCGAGCTGATCGAAGCTTCCGTGTGCGCGGGCGACGAAGCCGACTTGGCCGCCGCCGCGAGCCGGGTCGAAGCGGTCACCGCCGCGCTGCGGGCGGCCGGCGGCGCACCACCGTTGCTGCTGGCGGCGCTCGAAGGCGGTGGCCACCTGAGCGTCAACAACCCGCTGGAAGGACCCGGGAACCCGTTGGCGCCACCGTTGTCGTGGACGCACGTCGGACCGGACGAGGTCCGCGCGGAGGTCCTCCTCGGCGCGGCGCACGAAGGACCACCGGGCCGGGTCCACGGCGGCTGGGTGGCGGCGGTCCTGGACCACGTGCTGGGCCGCGCCACCGCGGCGGCCGGCTTCCCCGGCATGACGGCGTCGCTGACCGTCGACTACCACCGGGGCACGCCGTACGCCGTGCCGCTCAGCGCGGAGGGGCGGCTGGACCGCCGGGACGGGCGGAAGCTGCACGCCACCGGCACCCTCCGCGCGGGCGAGGAGATCTGCGCTACCGCGAAGGCGATCCTGGTGCACTTCAGCGCGGACCGGTTCCCGGTGTCCACTTCGGACTGACGAGTCGCCCGTGTAGTGAATGACTCATTCATGTCACCTGGCGACAGGAATGAGTCATTCACTACACCGCTCACGGGACCATCGTCGTGTGCCGGGGCGCGTCCGAACTGGACGAGGCCATCAGCACCGCGCAGATCGGCACCGCCATCGCCAGCGCCGCCAGCACGAACACCGGGAACAGGAACGAAAACACCTCCGCGCCCGAGGGGTCCGGCGCTCCGGAGTCGAGGTGCAGCCGGACCGCCGCCATGCCCGTGTAGTGCATGCCCGTCACCGCCGCCGCCATCACCAGGCCCGCCGCCAGGCGCGGCAGGAGCTTGTCCAGCCCGACCGTGAACCACAGCGCCGCCGTCGCCGCAACCACCGCGATCACCACCGACAGCACCACCAGCGTCGGGTCGTAGCCGATCGTGCCCTTGATCTGCACCGCCCACATCCCCGTGTAGTGCATGACGTTCACGGCGAGCCCGGTCAGCAGCCCGCCGAGGAGCAGCCGCCGCCAGGCGAACCGGTTGCGGACGCCGAACACCAGCAGGCCGCAGAACACCGCCGCCACCGACAGGACCGCGGACAGCGCCGTGCGCAGGATGTCGTAGCGCACCGGCAGCCCCGGCGTCGAGAACCCGAGCATCGCGATGAAGTGCATGACCCAGATACCGACACCGCCGATCGACAGCGCCGCGAGCCCGAGCCAGGTCAGCCGGGTGCGCGCGTTGTCCGTCGTGCGCGCCTGCAGCGTGCACGCCAGCCCGAGCGCGCAGCCCACCACCGAAGTGAGGTACGCGAGCACCACGAGCCAGTGGCCCATGGCGAAGTCGTCGTGGTCCATGTGCATTTTCCGGCTCCTGTCAGGTCTGCCGCTGGCGCGGCGCGTGCAACGCGACCAACGCGTGTTCGGCCGCCGCGATGAGGGTCTGCTTCGTCGATTCCGGCGAGCGCGCGTCGCAGGTGATGATCTGGACCTCCGCGGGGATCTTCAGCGCTTCGCGCACCTGCTCCGGCGGGTGCTGGCGGGTGTCCTGGAACTGGTTGACGGCGACCAGGAACGGCAGCCCGCGCGACTCGAAGAAGTCGATCGAGGCGAAGCTGTCCGCCAGCCGGCGCGTGTCGACCAGGACGATCGCCGCCACCGCGCCGCAGACGAGGTCGTCCCACATGAACCAGAACCGGTGCTGGCCCGGCGTGCCGAACACGTAGAGGATCAGGTCGTCGGCCAGCGTGAGCCGGCCGAAGTCCATCGCCACCGTCGTGGCGAACTTCCCCGGCACCGCTTCGGTCCGGTCGACGCCGATGGCCGCGGCCGTCATCACGGCTTCGGTGCGCAGCGGGTCGATCTCGGAGACGGCGCCGACGAACGTCGTCTTGCCGGCCCCGAACCCGCCGGCCACGACGATCTTGGCCGAGGTGATCCGCTTGTCAGAGTGCGCGTAGTCCACTGAGGACCCTTTCGAGCAGGTCGTTGCGTTCGTCGAAGGAGGCGTCCGCGGTGAGCGTGTCGCGGATGGACACCTGGCCGGCGACCAGCAGGTCGCCGATGAGCACCCGGGCCACGCCCAGCGGCACGCCCAGGTGCAGCGCGACCTCCGCCACCGAGCGCTGGTGCAGGCACAGCTGCGTCACCGCGGCCAGCGGGTTGGTCGGGCTGAAGGGCGCCGTCCGGCCCTCGGCCGTCGTCTCGACAAGGGCTTCCACCGCCAGGTCGACCGTCGGCCGGGTGCGCCCGGCGGTCCACGCGTACGGACGGGCCAGCGATGCCGCGTGCCGCCCGCCTTCGCGGCGCCGGCCTTCGGTCACCGGCTCGCCCCGGGTTCCGCCGCAGGCCGGGCCGGCGTCTCGACCATCTTCCCGACCCGGTCGACGAGCAGCGTCATCTCGTAGCCGACCAGGCCGATGTCGCAGCCCGGGTTGGCCAGCACCACCAGGTTCGAGCCGTCGCCGACGTTCATCAGCAGCAGGAAACCCTGCTCCATCTCGATGACCGACTGCACGACCCGGCCGGCGGTGAACAGGTCCGCGGTGCCGAGCGCGAGGCTGGCGAGCCCGGACGCGATCGCGGAGAGCTGGTCCGCGCGGTCGCGCGGCATCGAGTCGTTCGCCGCCACGAGCAGGCCGTCCGCCGAGACGAGCGCGGCGTGCGCGACGCCGGGCACCTCCTGCGTGAACGCCGACACCAGCCAGCTCCGGGACTGGTCGGTCACTTCCGCTCCTTCCTGCCGGGTGCTCATGCTCATCACGGGCCCTTCGGGTCGGTCGCGACCCGGTGGCGGGCCGCGCGCATACCGCTGTAGTGCCGGGAAAGGTTGCTCCGCACCGCGGCCGGGTCCCGGAACGACGTATCGGCCTCCTGCGGCTGACGCGGGGTGACCGAGCCCGGGGCGAGCTGCGCGCCGGGCTGCCGGGTCGGCAGGCCGGACTCGGTGAACTCGAGGTCGTCCAGCGTGCCGACCGCGGCTTCGGCCGCCTGCCGGACGTCGTCGGCCGGGGTCGCCCACTCGCCGGGACGCGCCGGTTGCGCGGGCGGGTCGGCGAACCAGTGCGAAAGCATCTGGTCGAAGATCGGCGTCGGCATCGGCACGGGGTCCGCGACGGCCGGCGGTTCTTCGGCGGGCCACCGGGGTTCCGGCTCGTGGCGGGCACTGCCGTTGCGAGCCGGCGGCACCGCGGGCAGCCCGGGCCGCGGCGGCAGGTCGACCAGGATCAGCACCCCGGGCACGTGCACGCTGGCGGTGATGCCGGCGCTCGCGGTCCGCGTGGTCGTGTGCCGCAGCCGCACGGTGATCCCGTGCGAGGCGGCGAGCCTGCTCACCACGAACAGGCCCATCCGGCGGGTGGTCTCCGGGCTCACCGACGCGCCGGCGGCCAGCCGGGCGTTCGCCGCGTCGAGGTCCTCGCGGGTCATGCCGAGCCCGACGTCGACGACCTCGATCAGCACGCCGCCGTCGAAGCCGCGGTCGGCGGTGAGCACGACCTGCTCGTCCGGCGGGGACGACCGGATCGCGTTCTCCAGCAGCTCGGCGAGGATGTGCACGACGTCGGCCGCGGCCTCGGACTGCACCGACCCGCGGGGCGCGTTGCCGAGCGTGACGCGCTGGTAGTCCTTGACCTCCGACGTCGCCGCGCGCAGCAGCTCGACCGTCGCGACCGGCCCGACGTCGCGGCGCACCGGCCGTCCGCCCGCGAGGACCTGCAGGTTCTCGCCGTTGCGCCGCAGCCGGGTGGCGATGTGGTCGATCCGGAAGAGCTCGGCCAGCCGCTGCGGGTCCTGCTCGTCGGCTTCGAGGTCCTCGATCACCGACAGCTGCAGCTCCACCAGCGACTGGCTGCGCCGCGACAGCGTCATGAACATCTCGCTGACCTGGATCCGCATCTCGGCCTGCTCGCCGACGGCCAGCCGCACCGCCTGCCGGTGCATGTCGTCGAAGGCGCGGGCCAGCTCGCCGACCTCCTCGTCGGACTCGACGGGCAGCCGCTCGGTCGCCTGCCAGTCGACGTCGTCGCCCTCCCGGATCCGCTCGATGGTGGCGGGCAGCCGGCGGCGCGCGGTGTCGACCGCGGCCGCGTGCAGCCGCCGGATCGGGGCGACCACCGAGCGGGCCACGGCGAGCGCGATCGCGAGGGCGCCGAGCAGGGCCGCGAGCACGAGCGCGGCGTCGCGCAGCGCGTCGGAGCGGGTGAGGTTGGTCCGCGCGCCGACCGCGTCCGAGAGCGTCCGCACCTGGTCGTCCAGGATGGGCCCGAGCGCCGCGCGCTTGGCCGCGGGGCCGCCGGCGCCGGGGATGGTCGCGGCGGCGAACCGCGCGGCCACCGCACCGGACGGCAGCGCGCGGCGGATCTGCCCGGTGAGCACCGTCTCTTCGGCGACGGCGGCCGCGAGCGCGCCCGCGGATCTTCCGTCCGGCACCTCTTGGCCGGCCAGCGACGTCCTCAGCTGCGTCAATGCTTTGGTGATATCGGCCGGACGGTCGAGATCGACATTCCCGGCCTGCGCGACGATGCCGGGGATCACTTCACTCAAGCCGACGACGAAGTCGTGGTAGGCGGCGGCTTTCCCACCGGCCGGGCCTTCCTGCTGACGTAGGCCGGCCAATTTTCCCAATTGATCTTCCAGCGTACGGGAAAGCTCCGGGCCGAGCTGCGCGAATTCGGCGTCGTGGCGGATCGAGGCGGTTTTCGCGTCGACCGCGGCGGTCTGCGCGGCCGCGCCGTCGTGGATCATCTCGTCGTCGACGAGGCCGGCGAGCTCGGCGATCCCTTGCACGACCGGCATTTGGTCGCGCACGGCGCTGAGCGCGCCGGCCTGGGCGAGCTCGGCCTGCACGCGGCCGCCCGCCAGCAGCAGCGCGACCAGGACAGGCAGCAACAACACGACGGAGATCTTGGTGCGCAGCCGCCAGGTGCCGGGATTCCACGACGCGGTGGAACGACGGCGAAGCGGTTCGTCTTCTTTCATCGGTGGCTTGGCTCGATTCGTACCGGTGGCCCGAGAACGATTTCCTGGATCTTTTTTCCCCGGAATTCAGACCGGAGACATAACTCCGCGGGCGGCGGTGCTGTCAAGGAACGGCGGCCGTTTCCCCCGTACGCATCAGCTACGGAGGGTAATGGGCGGCGACGCTGCTTTTCGCCTGCGCCGGGTGCGTGAATTTCCGTCCGCGCCGGACGGTCGCGGGCCGGGCCGACCCCCAGCCGGCCCGCGCCACTCGCCGTGAAATCCGGCGAGAGGTGAGCACGACGGTGCCAGCGGCTCGTGAGCAGCGTCAACAGCCGCGCGGACCTTTCGCGCCTGGGTGAAACGTCACTCCGCGTCACCGCGGCTATCCTCGGCCGGGAAAGGGCGGTGCGGGCATGCTGAAGATCCACTTCACGGACGCGGACCTGGCGAAGGTGACCATCGCCGAGGACGCCGATCCGATGTGGGAGCTGCTGATGAGCAGCTACCGGATCCGCCGGCCCGAGGGCGAGCCGTTCTTCGGCCGGTGGCGCAAGGGCTCGCGCACCGCCGTCCCCGAGTCCGGGCGGCTGCTGATGTCGGCCGTCCCGCCGTACGGGTACTGCCCGGACTTCCTCACCCCGGCCGGGCACACCACGATCGGTGACGGCGTGGCCGCGGTGCTCGAGACCCCGGTGAAGGCGCTGGCCGGGGACGTCGCGGAGCTGGCGGCGCAGGGCACGCGCGTCACGCCGTGGCTGCGCCGGCTGGCCGGCGGCGAGACCCGCGAACTGCACCGGCTCGGCACCGCCCTGCACGACTACTACCGCCAGTGCCTGGCTCCGGACTGGGCGACGGTCCGCCACGTCGTCGCGCGCGACCGCCGCCGGCTGCGGGCGAACCTGGACCGCGGCGGGCCGCAGCTGCTGCTCTCGACGCTGCACCCGGACGTCACGTGGACGCCGCCGGTGCTGCGGGTGCGCTTCCCGATCGAGCAGGAACTGCACCTCGACGGCCGCGGCCTGCGCCTGATCCCGACGTTCTTCGCGCACGGCATGCCGACGACGTACAAGGACCCGGACCTGCCGCCGGCGCTGGTCTACTCGATCGGCCACGCGTGCTTCGACAGCGACGCCGAGCCCGGGCCGTCGCTGGTGGCGCTGCTCGGCCAGACGCGGGCGCGGGTGCTGGTGACGGTCGCGACCACCCGGTGCAACACGAGCGAGCTGGCCGCGGCGACGGGCGTGTCCCTGGCGACGGCCAGCCAGCACGCGTCGGTGCTGCGGGCCAGCGGGCTGATCACCAGCGCGCGGTCGGGCAAGTCGCAGATCCACGAGATCACGCCGCTGGGCCTGGGCGTCATCCGCGCCGGCTGACCGGGCGCGGCCCCGACCCCGGCGCGCGATTCCATGAAAGGGTCGTTCACCTCGTCAGACGTCATGAACGACCCTTTCATGACATCGCCGCGACGCCGGTCAGACCGCGCGGCCACGACTTTGCCGGAGCCCTGACCTCCGGCGCCCTGAAAGGGTCGTTCATGACGTCCGGGCTCGGGTCTTGCCCCCGCGCGTGGGCGTCGTGTTAGCCTGTCGCCGTGCAGCGCCTCATGACGTCCTCGCGACTCGTAACCCGGCGCGCCGGCTGAACCCAGGTCGCCGGCGCGCAGCGTCGTCGATCGCTCTTTTCCGGGACCTGGCCCCGATCTCGTTCCTTCTTTCTTTCGGGAGATCAGCCATGTCCACGTCTTTCGCCATTCCCGCGGCCCGCTCGGCGATGCTGCTGCGCCGCCGCATCGCCACGTACTTCGTCGGCGGCGCCGAGGAGATCCCGGCGCTGGTCGGCGCCCTGGGCGGCCACCTGGTCCACGAGCTGTCGGTCGACATCAAGGACGGCGTCCGCGAGAGCAGCATGGTCTGCGCGGTCCTGCTGGCCGCCGAGGAGGCCGAGCCGCTGCTCGAACGGCTGCGGGAGCTGCCTTCGGTCGTCTCGGCCGAACTCGCCTAACTGCGCACCAGGGTGCGCGAGCGCATCGCGTTCGCCACCATCGCCATCCCGCCCTCGGTGAACAGCGACTCCGGGTGGAACTGGACCCCCTCGATCGGCAGCTCGCGGTGCCGGATGCCCATCACCTCGCCCGTCGACGACCACGCCGTCACGACCAGGTCCGCCGGCAGGGACGCCGGGTCGAGTACCAGCGAGTGGTACCGGGCCACCGTCAAGGGATTCGGCAGCCCGGCGAACACACCGCGGCCGTCGTGGGCCAGGGGCGAGCACTTGCCGTGCATCGGCTCGGCCGCGTGCACCACCCGGGCGCCGAACGCCGCGCCGATCGCCTGGTGGCCCAGGCACACGCCGAGGATCGGCACGCGGCCCGCCAGCGCGCGGACCAGCTCGACCGAGATGCCCGCGTCCGCCGGGTCGCCCGGGCCCGGGGAGATGAGCACCAGCTCCGGCTCGAGCGCGGCGACGTCGGCCACCGTCACCTCGTCGTTGCGGTAGACCTGGCACGACGCACCCAGATCGCCCAGGTACTGCACCAGGTTGTAGACGAACGAGTCGTAGTTGTCGAGCACGCAGATCACGCGGCCGCCCCTTCCACCGTCACGCCGAGGGCCCGCGCCCCGGATCCGAGCTTCGCCAGGCACTCCGCGTACTCCTCGGCCGGGTCGGAGTCGTGGACGATGCCGCCGCCCGCCTGCAGCCGGATTTCGCCGTCGCACCAGACCATGCTGCGGATCGTCAGGTACAGGTCCACATGCGACACCCCGAACGAACCGGCCGCGCCCGAATACAGCCAGCGCCGGGCAGGCTCCAAGGAATCGATGATCTCCATCGCGCGCACCTTCGGCGTGCCGGTCATGGTGCCCGCCGGGAACGTCGCCCGGATCAGCTCGGCCGTGCCGCGCTCCCGGGCGGGCTCGCCCCACACGTCGGACGTCAGGTGCATGACGTGCGAATACCGCTCGACGGCCATCAACCGCTCCACCGACACCGTGCCGGGGCGGCACACCCGGCCGAGGTCGTTGCGGGCCAGGTCGACCAGCATCCGGTGCTCGGCCAGCTCCTTCACCGACGACCGCAGGTCGTCCTCGGCGAGCCGGTCGGCACGGCCGTCGCGGCCCCGCGGCCGGGTGCCGGCCAGCGGGCGGATCAGCGCCCGGCCACCTCTCAGCGTCAGGCACGGCTCCGGCGACGCCCCCACGGCCTCGAACTCCGGCCCGCCGAACCAGAAGTGGTACGGCGACGGGTTGATCTCCGTCAAGCGACGATAGACGGCCAGTCCGTCCACAGTGGCCGGTGCCGTCCAGGGATTCGACAGCACGAGCTGGAAGACGTCACCGTCGAGGATGTGCTGCTGAGCCCGGCGCAGAGCGTGGACGTACTCGTCGTATTCGAAACCGAACGTCCCGGTTCCGACCGCGACCGTCCCGAGTGGAGCGACGACGACCCGGTCGAGCGTGCGGGCGACCTGCTCGGCCGCCTTGCGGGCGGCCGCGGGGGTGGTACCCCGGCCGATCACCCGCCCCTCGGTGACCAGCACCTCGGGCAGGAAGAACTCGTACACCGGCCGCCCGCTCGCCGCGTGCCGGCTGGGCAGCCGCTCGAAGTCGCGCGCGGCGTCGTAGGCCAGGAACCCGTACCAGGCCACCTCGGCGTCGGTGGTGTCCGGCGGCAGGTCCAGCCCGGCCAGCAGGTCCACCGCCGCGGTGAGCGGGGCGGGCCCGTCGCCGCCGGGGTGCGACAGGACGGCGAGCTCGCCCGCGGCCAGCACCGCGTCGCGGCCGCCCGGCCCGGCGGTGAGCATGACGCGCCCGGCGGGCCGCAGCGCCGCGGCGGCCGCCACCGGGTCCACTGTGGACGCCAGCGGGACGACGCAGCGGTGCAGCCGGGCGCCCGGGGACAGCGCGGACGTGATCATCGCGCGACCGCCGGCACCCGGAACTGCGTCCGCTCGTGGTCGCCGACGGGCTTGCCCATGGCGTAGCGGAACGCGGCGAGCTGGATCGCCCGCGGCGGGCAGCCTTCGACGAAGATGCCGAGGTCCCGGCTCTCGTACAGGCAGTTGCCGACGAGGATGACCTCGCCGCGTAGCGGCGGCACCTCGACCTGGGGCCCGGAAATCACCGTCATCTCCCCGTCCCACTCGCACAGTTCCCCGGCCAGCGCCCGCATCGCGCCGGCGACGAACCGGCTGCACGCCGGGCAGGCGTTGTCCGCGTAGACGTGGATACCCTCGCGCGGCACGACGATCTCGACCGGCGCCTTCACCATGTCGAAGGCCAGCTCGTCGAGCGGGGACCCGAGCAGCTCGATGTCGTCGAGGGAAAGGGGGCCCATCCCCCGCACGTGCGCGTCCCGCAGGTACGCGACGCTGTCCGGGTCGAAGCCGGCCAGGGTTCCGACGGCGACGTCCAGCGCGACGGCGTTGCGGCTCGCCGCCAGGAAGCCGACCTCGCGGGCCCGGCCGTCCATCGGGTAGTTGCCCTCGATCACGGTGGTCCCGTCGCAGACCACCAGGTCCTGCGGGCGCATCAGGTTGAGGTCCACAGTGGACTCGTCGACGCCCGCCATGTGCACGATCCGCGTCGTGTACCCGGGCAGTAGCCCGACCAGGTTCTTCATCGCGTTCGAGTAGACGACGCTCGCGTGCGTGCGCAGCTGCGGGACGCCGATGAAGTAGTCGCAGTCCAGGATCAGCTCCGGGACGGCGATCGGCACCCGCAGCGACGTCGCCCCGGGGATGCCGGTGATGCGCAGCGGGAGGTCGTCGAAGCTGACCACGCGGGCGTACTTCGCGGCCTCGTGGTCGCGCAGGATCTCGTAGATGGCGTGCGTGCGCTCGGCGATCACCGGCCGCGCCCCGTGTTCGGCGACGGCGCGGGCGATCGCGGCCAGCAGCGCCGGGCGCACGTGGAATCCGGGCGCGGTCTGGAACAGGTTCGGCTTGATCAGCACCTCCGCGCCCGGCGGCAGCGCGGACAGGGGGTCGCCGAGCAGGTCGAGCATCCGCGCCAGGCCGTCCGGCACGTCGGCGTCACCGCCGACGGCCGAAAGGGCGACCTGTTCAGTCATCGGTGTCCTCCATCGCGATGACGCGCGCGGGCGCGGCTTCGGCGCCGGCGACCTTGGTCGGCAGCGCGATCAGCTGCACCACCTGCTTGGTCAGCTCGTGCATGTTGGTGACGTACTCCAGCAGCGGGATCCCGGCGGCGAGCAGCGCGTGGTGCACCGGGGACTCCGCGTCGCCGGGCCGTTCGGTGAGACAGTCGAAGCCGATGAGGCAGGCGCCGTTGTCGATGGCCCACTGCGCGGCCGACAGCGTCAGGTACGGCGGGCGGTCCCAGTAGTCGGGCCGGCCCCAGTTGTGCCGCAGGTAGTCCGTGCGGATGAGCAGCCGGTCGCCCGCCTGCCACACCGGCCGCAGGGCCTGCTCCAGGTCGTCGCCGGTCACCTCGTCGAGCTCACCCTTGTGCGACAGGTCGGCGACGCAGGCGCGGCCGATCAACGTCCGCAGCGGCACCTCGTCGATGCCTTCGGTGCCGGGGTAGAAGTGCAGCTTGTACTCCATGTGCGTCCCGTTGTGCGGGAACACGTGCAGGTACGAGAAGGTGCGCTTGGTGCCGTACGGGTCGGTCTCCGGCGTCATCGAGCGTTCGCTGACGAACTTCGGGAACCAGTCGGCGGGGTAGGACGGCATTCCGTCGTAGAAGCCGTGGGTGAGGTCGACGAGTCGGGGCACCGGGTTCTCCTTGCTCAGCAGGTGAAGAGGCAGGTGTTGCGGACGTCGGGGTTGTTGATCATCGTGATGACGGTCGTTCCGCCGGGCGGGATCGCGCGCACGCCGCCGCCGGACAACCCTGTCGGCGTCATGAACGCCGCCCACAGCGCATACCACTCGGAGCGTTCTCCGGTGTCGGGGTCGATCACCGTCTCCAGGTTGGGCCGCACGATCTCCTGGACGAGCGATCCGGTCCGCGAACCGGCCTCCAGGGTCTCCCGCCACGTCGCGGCGTCGACCTCCGGGCCGATGACGACGCCTTGGCCGCCGTAGAGGCCGGTCGGCTTGAACACCAGCTGGTCCTGCCGCTCGAGGCACTCGTCGATGCGGCCGGCGTCCGGGCCGGCGCCGGGGCGGCCGAGCATCCGGCACCACGGCAGCACGCGCTCGATCGCGGCCCGCTCGTCCGGTTCGAAGATGTTCACGAACTCCGACAGCATCGCGAGGGTTCCCTTGTTGCTGAACACGTTCGTCGGCGTCCAGACGACGACCTGGCCGTTCTCGTGGGCGCGGAAGACCGGTTCCAGGAGGGCGTCGCAGTCCGGGTGCTCCAGCATTTCCTCGAGGCCGTAGTAGCGCAGGATGACGTCGACGCCCGCGCCGTCGAGGTACGGCTTTCCGGCCCGGAACTCCAGGTCGCCGATCTCCCCGACGCGGCAGACGACGTCGTTTTCTTCCAGCAGTTCGGCGATCGCGCGCCGCTGGTGGCCGTACGTCGTCATGCCGCCGGGGCCTTCGACGATCGCGACCACCGGGTCGCCGGCCCCGATCGTCTTGCCCGCGTTGCGCAGCGCCCCGGCGAGGTCGGAGCCCATGTCGAGGAACCCGAGCCCGTGCTCGGCGGCGAACTCGGCGACCGCCGGGACCCGCAGGTACGCCTTGGGCAGCGTGCCCACCATGTCCAGGCCGCCGAGCGCGCTGCCGATGTTGTACTCGAGCAGCTTGAACGCCGAGCCGTCGTAGTAGACGTCGGCGCGCCCGTAGAGCGGCGGGGGTTCCTCGCCGAGCAGCCGGGTCATCAGCGCCGCGTGCCGGTCGTCGATGCCCAGCGACCGGCGGAACCGGTCGAAGTCGCCGCCGAAGAGCCGCCGCGGCAGGCTGCCGACGAGTTCGTAGACCGTGACGAGGTCGCGGCCGAACGCCCGGTACTCCGCCTCGTCGACCACGATCGGCCGCGGCAGCAGCCGGGGCCAGGACAGGCGCTTGGTCTCCGACAGCTCGAGGCTCGCCCGCGCGTGGCGCAGCGGGCTGTCCGCCTCCTCGCACCCGGCGAGGTAGGCCTTGGTGATCCGCTCGGACCGTGCCGACATGGTTTCCTTCCCAGTGGATTCAGGCGGAGACCGCGACGCGGGTCTCGCGCCGGGCCAGGATCGCCCGGTACTGCAGGATGATCACGACGCCGAAGGCCAGGTAGATCCCGGCCATCCCGGCCGTGCTCACCACCGCGCTCAGGCTGATCAGGATCGAGTTGACGATCTGGCCGAACCGGATGTGCAGGTAGTACGCGGCCAGGTACCGCGGCCGGCCGTCGTCCGGGGCCAGCTCGGCCAGCAGCGCCTGCTGCACCGGCAGGTTCATCAGCTCCCCGACGGTCAGCACGACGACGGCGACGAGCAGCAGCCAGGCGTCGTCGGTGACGGCGAGCACCGCGAACCCGCCCGCGTACAACGTGATTCCCGCGTACAGGCGCGTGCGGTCCGGCATCCGCTTCAGCAGCGTGTTGACCACCAGCGCGAACGCGACGACCAGGATCGTGTTGACCGCCTTGAGCACGCCGAGCATCTCGACGCCGGTCACCGCGCCGAACGGGAACACCGGCTGCGTGGGGAAGTCCGTCGACAGCCGGATGCCGATCGCGGTGCTCAGCTGCCCTTCGAGAGTCAGGATCAGCGTGGCGGCGATGATCAGCCGGCGGAACGTCGAGTCGGCGAGCACGACCTTGTAGCCCTGGGCGAACTGCGCGAGCCCGGTGAGCTTGGTGGGCGGCCGGGGGATCTCCGGCCTGGTCTCGGCGACCATCGTCACGGTGATCGTGAGGGCGAAGGCCATCCCGATGGCGCCGCCGAGGATCACCGCGCCGAAGTGGGCGCTGTACAGGAACGCGCCGAGCAGCGCACCGGTGCCGAGGGCGAGGTTGATCACCCAGTAGTTGACCGTGTAGACGAACTTGCGCTCGTCCGGCGGCGTGACGTCGATGATCGTCGCGTCGTTGGCGGGCAGCGCGAGGTTCGTCCCGAACTTCACCACGGCGTAGGAGAAGTAGACCGCGAGCGCGCCCCACTCCGAGTAGTACGCGACGGCCATCACCGCGAGGAAGCCGGTGCCGATCAGGTCACCGATGACGAGCACCGGACGACGGCCCCAGCGTTCGGACAGGTGCCCGCCCACCAGCATCCCGACCACCGCGAACGCGGCGAACACCAGGATCAGCGCGCCGGCGACCGCGACACCGACGTGCGCCGCCAGGTAGATCGCGATGAACGTGAGGATCATCGCGTCGATCAGCTTGTGCACGAACGCGAGGCCGATCCGGACCCGGACGTTGCGGTGCAGGGCGAAGAAGCTCCTCATCGGAGGACCACCTCGATCAGGGAGCGGACGTGGTCCGCGCGGGCTTGGGCCTGTTCGGCGTCTTCGGAACCGGTGAGAATGACGAACCCGTGCCGGGTCTTGGAGCTGACCGTCTCCGGCAGGACGTCTCCGGGGGCGAACGGGAAGCTCAGAGTGTCCACATAGGGCAGTGCTTTCACCGCGTCGAGACCCGACACCGATTGCAGAACCCCCGTGGGGAAGGAGAAGTACGCGATGTGCCCCACCGAGCCGCCCGGCTCCGGCAGTGACGTCCGCCCGGCGAGCGCGGCGAACATCGCGCGCTTGACGTCGAACCCGCGCGCGTGCTGGATGATGTCGGGGATCTTGTCCCCGCCCAGCCGCGCCTGTGATTCCACGATCCGCGGTCCGTCGGCGGTCAGGATGACCTCGGTGTGCGCCGGGCCGCACTGGTAGCCGACGGCGTCGAGCAGCTCGACCGCGAGCGCGGCGGCCTCCCGCGTCTCCGCCGTCTCCGGCTCACCGAAGAGGTGGCCCCGCTCGACGAAGTGCGGCAGCGGGCCGAGCAGCTTGCGCGTCACGCCGATGACGTGGTGCTCGCCGCGCACGGTCATCGTCTCGACGCTGAACTCGGGACCGCGCAGGTATTCCTCGACCAGCAACGGCCCGGAGTACGCCAGCGCGGCCAGCTCGTCGCCCCAGGCGGGCAGCTCGGCCGGATCGATGAGCAGCCGCGTCCCGCGGCTGGCCGACAGCGCGGCGGGCTTCACAACGACGGGCAGTGTGAAGTCGCCGAGCAGCGCCTCGACGTCCTGCCAGCGGTCCGCCACGGCGAACCGGACGGTCGAGATGCCCTTGTCGCGCAACAGGGTCCGCATGGCGAGCTTGTCGTTGAGCAGGAACACCGAGCGCGGCGAGTTGACCGCCGCGCCCAGTTCGTCGGCGACCTCGTAGGCGAGCTGCATGCTCTCCTCGCTGCCGACGTGCCAGACGTGGCCGGCGCCGGTGTCCCGGACGGCCGCGCGGATCGCTTCGGCGTAGGCGGCCCGGTCGGTGAAGTCGACCAGCCACAGGCTCTCGGCGAGGCTCTCGACCTCCTTGAGGTACGCGGGCGCGTCCGCGCCGAACAGCCGCGTGGCCTCGGCCGGGTCCCAGATCGCCGTGATCCGGAAGCCCTCCGCCCGCGCCTTGCCGAGGTATGCCTTGTAGGGCATCACCATCACGAGGTTCGGCATGTCTTCTCTTCCTCCCGTCCGGACGCCGTCCAGCCTCGCCGACGCGGCCATCAGCGGGCCATCGGCGGCGCATCGGCGCGGGTTTCGACCACGATCTGCTGGGCCGCCGCCTCGGCGATCCGGCCCGCCAGGTAGGCGTCGGCGGCCGTCGCGAGGACGTGGCCGACGCGGTCTTCGTTGACCCGCAACGGGTCGACGCGCCCACCAGGCCGCACCGACACCCCGGCTTCGCGGACCCCGGGCACCGCGGTCGCGATGTCCAGGCCGGTCACGGCGGTCACGATCCCGGGGTCGGCGGTGAGGTACCGGATGGCCGCGCCGCGCGCCGGCTCGGTCACGACGTCGCTGGCGGACTCCCCCAGGTACTGGCGGATCAGCAGTTCCATCGTGCACCACCCGAAGCTCGCGTCCATCAGCTCGGTGATCCGGTCGCCGGCCGGCCGCGGGTTGATCTCGATCAGCTTCGGGCCGTCGCCGGTGTACTTGAGTTCGACGTGCGCGATGCCGAGGTCGAAGCCGACGGCCTCGGTGGCGGCCACCGCGGCCGACTCCAGCTCGCGCCGGACCGCGGCGGGCAACGCCGTCGGGAAGCCGTGCCCCAGCTCGACGAACCGGTTGCGGCCGCCGAGGATCTTGTCGGTGACGCCGAGCACACGGACCGTGCCCGCCTCGGCCAGCACCTCGACGCTGACCTCGAACCCGACAAGGCACTCCTCGACGAGCACCTCGGGCGAGCGGGCCTGGCCGCGGCGGTTGGTCGTCGCGGAACGGATGGCGGTGAACGTCCCGGTGACCTCATCGAGCGTGGTGCAGCGGACGACGTGCGCGCCGCTGGTCTCGTCCACCGCCTTCACCACGCACGGCAGCCCGATCTCCTCCGCCGCCAGCACGGCCCGCCCGGCCGTCGTGACGACGCGGAACTCCGGCACGGGCACCCCGCGTTCGGCCCACCGCCGTCGTTGCGCGGCCTTGTCGCGGGCGATCCGGACGGCGGCCGGGTCAGGGCCGGGCAGGCCGAGCTGGCGGGCCGCTTCGGCGGCCTGGATGACCTCGTACTCGGCCACCGAGAGCAGTGCGTCGAGCGGCTTGGCGGCGTCGACGGCCTTGACCGCCTCCAGCAGCGGTTCCAGCTCGTGGGTGGGGCAGGACACGAACTCGTCGACGCACCGGTCCAGCACTTCGGTGCCGCCCGGCGTCGCGTGGTAGCGGTCCAGCCCGCAGCTGAAGAAGGTGACGTGCAGGCCCAGCCCGCGCGCCGCCCGCAGGGCGTCGAAGCCGGATCCGGACCGGTTCGACTCGACGAACCCGATGCGTCTCATGTCCGTTCCCTCACTCGTAACTCAGGCCCGGCGTCCGGGCGCGCTTCAGCTCGAAGAAGTGCGGATTGCGCGAGAGCGCGACCACGCCGTCGAAGAGGTCGACCGCATCCCGCCCGCGCGGGATGGCGTTGAGCACGGGCCCGAAGAAGCCGATTCCGTCGACGTGGATGGCCGGGGTGCCGAGGTCCGCGCCGACCGGGGCCAGCGCCTCGGCGTGGCTCTTGCGCAGGGCTTCGTCGTACTCGGTGCTCTCCATCGCGTCGATGAGCCCGGCCGGCAGCCCGACCTCGGCCAGTGCCTGCGCGACGACGTCGGGAAAGTCCTTGTTCCGTCCCCTGTGGATCCGGGTGCCGAGCGCGGTGTAGAGGTCGCGCAGGACCTCCTCGCCGTGCTGCTGGGCGGCGGCGACGCAGACCCGGGCCGGGCCCCACGAGCGGTCGCAGAACTCGCGGTACCACGGCTCGATTTCGCGGTCTTCGTTGAGCACGCCGAGGCTCATCACGCGGAACCGCAGGGTGATTTCGCGGTGGCGTTCGACTTCGAGGATCCACCGCGAGGTGATCCAGGCGAACGGGCAGGCGGGGTCGAAGTAGAAGTCGATCTTCACGGGGTCCTCTCCGGGGTGTGCAACCAGCCGAACTCGTCGGGGGTTTCGCCGTACTGAATGTCCAGCAAGGCGTTCAGCAAGCGGCGGGTGACCGGGCCCGTCATGCCGTCGCCGATGGCCCACTCGCGGTCCGGCGTGACGGCGTGCCCGACCGGGGCCAGCGCGCGGGCCGTGCCGCACGCGAACGTCTCGGTGATGCGACCCTCCCGGGAGCGGCGTTCCCAGTCGTCGAGGGTGACCGGCTCTTCGGCGACCGCCAAGCCGAGCCGCGGGGCCAGCCGCAGGATCGAGTCGCGCGTGACGCCGGCCAGCAGCGTCCCGCTCAGCGGCGGCGTCACGAGCCGGTCGCCTTCGACGAAGAACAGGTTGGAGCCGCCCACTTCTTCGACGTACCGGCGCTCGCGCGCGTCCAGCCAGACGACCTGGTGGCAGCCGTGCGCCGCGGCCTCGCGCTGCGCGACGTACGACCCGCCGTAGTTGCCGCCGCACTTGATCGTGCCGGTGCCGCCGTCCGCCGCGCGGACGTACTCGGGAGACGCCCACAGCCGGATCGGGGCCGGTTCCGCCGTCGCGGGCCGGGCGGGGCTGCCGATGACCGCGAACAGGTATTCCTCGGCGGGCCGGTTCGACAGGTGCGTCTCGCCGGCGATCATGAACGGCCGCAGGTAGAAACTGTGCCCACGCGCCCGCGGCACCCAATCGCCGTCCACGCGCAACAGCGCCGTCACGGCCGCGAGGAAGTCCGCCTCCGGCAGCTCCGGCATGGCCATCCGGCGGGCCGACCGCGCGAACCGGGCGGCGTGGTCGTGCGGCCGGAAGAGGACGTGCTTGCCGTCCGGGCGCCAGAACGCCTTCAGCCCCTCGAAGATCGTCTGTCCATAGTGGAACGCCATGGTCGCGGGGTGCAGCGAGAACGCGGCGAGGGGCCGGCTGCGGGCGTCGTGCCAGCCGCGGCCGGCGGTCCACCGGGCGGTGACCATGTGGTCGGAGTAGAGCGACCCGAAGCCCGGCATCCGCAGCAGCTCCTCGCGCTGGTCGGCGGGCATCGGATCGGTCCGCTCGTGGGCGAAGTCCAGGGTCGTCATCGTCGCTCCTCGCGTTCGAAGCGGGCCAGGGCCCGGTCGGCCAGCGGGCCGGAAAGTCCGGTGTAGCCCGCCGGGTCCAGCAGGCCGGGGGAAACGTCGAGCAGGCCGGCCAGGTCCGCGCCGGTGCGCTCGGCTTCGGCGGTGGCCTCGGTCAGCAGGCGCTTGGCCGCGGCCTTGCCCAGTTTGGGGGCCAGGACGGCGTTGATACGCTCGGAGACGATCGCGCCCCGCGTCAGCCGCAGGTTCGCCGCCATCGCTTCGGGGTGCACCCGCAGCGTCTCGGCCAGCCGGACGGAGTTGGCGGCGGCCCCGGCCGTGATGCGCAGCGCGTCCCGCAGCGGCTGCCACTCGGCGTGCCAGCCACCCGACGAACGCTCGTCCTCGGCCGTCATCGACGCGAACAGCACGACGGCGAGCGGGGGCAGCTGCCGGGCCGCGGTCGCCACGAGCGTCGCGAACACCGGGTTGTGCTTCTGCGGCATCGCCGAGGACGCCCCACGCCCGGGCGCGCGCTCCTCGGTGACCTCGCCGATCTCGGTACGGGCCAGCACGAGGACGTCCGCGGCGATCTTGCCGAGTGCGCCTGTGGTGACCAACAGCGCCGAAGCGACGTCGGCGATCGGCGTGCGGCTCCCGTGCCAGGGCAGGACTTGCGGGGCCAAGCCGAGCTTTTCCGCCACGCGGTCGGGCAGTTCCAGCGAGCCGGGCCCGTACTCCTCGTAGGCGGCGAGCGTTCCGGCCGCGCCGCCGAGCGAGACCGGCAGGTCCGCGCGCGCCCGGCGCACCCGCTCGACGGCGTCGAGGACGAGGTGCAGCCAGGTCGCCGCCTTGAGCCCGAACGTGACGGGCACGGCGTGCTGGGTCAGGGTGCGCCCGGCCATCGGCGTGTCCCGGTGGGTCCGGACGTGGTCCGCCAGGCTCGCGGCGGTGGTTCGCAGATCGCGCTCGACGCGGTCGAGGGTACTCGCGCACAGCAGCATCAGGGCGGTGTCGAGGATGTCCTGGCTGGTGCTGCCGCGGTGGACGTACTCGGCGGCGGCCGGGGCGACGGCCGCGGTGAGCCCGGCGACGAAGGCGACCACCGGGTTCGCCGTCTCGCGCACTCCCGCCGCGATCGACCGCAGGTCGAGGTCGGTCACCTCCACCTCTCGTATGGCCTTCGCCGCGGTCTCGGGAACCACACCCAGTTCGGCTTGTGCCTCGGCCAGCGCGGCCTCGGTGTCGAGCATCGCGGCCAGCAGAGCGTGGTCGTCGACGAGCGCGCCGGCGCCGGTTCCGGCCCACGCGGGAGCGAGCAGCTCGCTCATGCGGTCCTCCCCAAGTCGTCCCGTTCGACGGCGATCCGCAGGCACGAACGCGCGATGGCGTCCGCGTCGCCGAGGATCACCGAATTGACGCCGGGCCGGATGCCCGCCGCCGTCACCCAGTGCACCGCTTCGGTCGGCACGCCGAACGCGAACCGGCTCGGGTGCGGCCGGTTTTCCGCGTCCAGCACGTGGTACGGCCGGCGCGTCACCGCGAGGCCGCCCGTCTCGAACTCGCCGATGCGGTACGGACGGCATTCCCCGCGCGCCAGCAACGCGCGCAGCAGCGGGTCCGTCGTGCGCCGCAAATCGGTGTCCGGCAGGCGTGCCTCGATCAGCGTCTTCGCGCGGATCGCGACGTCGGGGCACGCCGCCGAGCGTGCGGCGAACCGGCCGCCGGCCGCCTCGATCCGCAGGTCCGGGCCGAGCACTTCGAGCACGCCCGCGTCGAGGAGCGCACCGAACTGCTCGACGCGCCCGGCGGGCGGCCCGATCGACAGGTACGCGTTGAGCGGCATGTACCAGCGCCGCAGGTCGTCGCGGTAGGACGCGCCGGAGATGCCGCCGTGGTCGACGACCAGCCGGATCTCGTTGCGCAGGTCGCGCAGCACATCCGTGGCCGCCTTGAGCGGGCCGGTCACGTTGCCCTTGTGCGCCTCCGCGAGTTCCATGTCCACAAAGGACCGAAGCCACACGCGGAAGGTCGCCGTCGAAGCCAGGTCGGCCGCCGAGTAAGGCGCCGCGACCGTCCGCCAGTCCCAGGTCCGGTCGAGCCCGAACTTGGCCAGCACGATCCGCTGCGCCTCGGTTTCGCGCACCGCCAACGGATCCGCGGGCACCTCCGCGGGCCCGGCCGCAGCGAACGCTTCGGTGAGCTCCTCGACGTCGCACGCGCATCCGCGTTCCCGCACCAGGGCCGCGTAGAAGACCGTGCGGACCTCCTGGTCGATCAGCGGCCAGACGTCCCGGCGGAAGTCGGCGCCGTCCCGCAGCCGCTCGATCACGGATGTGGTGAGGAACCGCGGTTCGTGCCGTCCGGACGCGCCCTTTTCGTTGCGGGCGCGGGCCTGGTACGGGACGCCGCGCCGCGACCCGGCGACCAGCCGCGGCTCCCGGCCGGACGGCACATACGTCAGCGCGCCGCCCGGCTCGCGGGTGAACTCGCCGCCGCGCCCGAGCGTGAACAGGGCCAGGTGGTCGAAGAAGTTCAAGCCCATCCCGCGCAGCAGCACCGGTTCGCCGGCGGGCACGTCGTCGAGCGACGCGTCGGCCGGGTTGCCCGGCGGCACGTATCGCAGGCCGTGCCGCCCGGCGTACCGGCTCAGGTCCGCTTCGGCCGGGCTGAGCTCGTGCGGCTGGTGGCCGAGCGCCAGCACGACGGCGGCCAGCCCGCCGATCGTCGTGCCGTCGTCCAGCAAGACGTCCTGCCGGCCGCCGGCGTCCCGGACGTCGACCGCCCGCGCCTGGTGCGCCACGAACTCGAGCGACGGCGGCGCGGTCCGGGTGATCCGCCGCCGCGTCCACCGCAGGTAACTGCCGTAGAACGCCCGCGACGGGTAGTCGTCCGGCCCCAGCTCCTCGGCTTCGGCCCGGACGGCGTCCGGCACGGCCGGGCTGCCGAGCAGGGCGATCGAGCGTGCCCACTCGTACAGGCTCGGGCCGCGCACGACCGGGCCCGCGCAGTCGACGGTGTCATCGACGAACATCGTCACCTGCGACGCGACGGTGTTCATCAGCAGCAGGCGGTCCTGCGTGCTGCGCCACACCTGGCCGCCGTCGGCCAGCCGCGGGTCGACGAGGTGCACCACGAGCCGGTGGCCCCGCGGCACGAGCGCGCGTGCGTTGGCGCTCAGCCGTTCCGCGACCGACAGCCCGCGCGGGCCCAGCCCGACCACGGCGATCTCCGACGTCTCCCCGAACACTGTCTCCCACTCCCGTACAGGTCGTGAGTGGGAAACAGTGTTCAACCCTGTTTCCCACTCACGACGTCTTGGTCAGCGTTTCTGCAAGGTGCGGCCCAGGCCGGCCGCGGCGCCGGCGAGCCGGGTCATCAGCCCGGCGAACTGCTCCGGCCGCAACGCCTGCTTGGCGTCGCACAGCGCCTGCTCCGGCTGGACGTGCACGTCGACAAGCAGCGCGTCCGCACCGGCCGCGACCGCGGCGAGCGACAGCGGCTCCACCAGCTCCGGACGTCCGCCGGAGTGGCTCGGGTCCACGATGACCGGCAGGTGGGTGCGCTGCTTCCACAGCGCCACCGCCGTCAGGTCGAGGGTGAACCGCGCCGACGGCTCGAACGTGCGGATGCCGCGCTCGCACAGCACCACCTGGTCGTTGCCCTCCAGCAGCAGATACTCCCCGGCGGAAAGGGTCTCCTCGACCGTGCAGCCGAACCCGCGCTTGAGCACGACCGGCAGGCCGCTCTGGCCCACCGCGCTCAGCAGCGCGAAGTTCTGCATGTTCCGCGCGCCGATCTGGAAGCCGTCGACGACCTCGGCCAGCCGCTTGACGTGCTCGGCGTCGACGACCTCGGTGACGAACGGCAAGCCGGTCTGCTTCCGGGCTTCGACGAGCAGCTCGAGACCGCCGAACCCGAGACCTTGGAACGAATGCGGTGACGTCCGCGGCTTGAAGACCCCGCCCCGCAACGCGACGGCGCCGTGCTCGGCGACGAGCTCCGCCGTCGCCAGCATCTGTTCCGGCGTCTCGACCGCGCACGGCCCGGCGATCACCGCCACCGAGCCGTCCCCGATCGTGGCCGGGCCCAAGGTGACCTCCGTCCCGGCCGGCCGCAGCTCCCGGCGGCCGAGCCACGCCTCGCCGCCCCGCGGCACGCGCCGGGTCGGCGACGGCAGGTCCGCCGCCGCGGCGAGCAGCTCGGGGTTGTCCACTCCGGACACCGGGAGGACGTGGCTCGCGCCGAGGCGGTACACCTGCGTCGGCGAGCCGGCGGACGCCAGGTACCGCAGCCAGCCGTCGACCCGGGCGCGGGTCACGGTCTCGTCGAACACGAGCAGTTGGTCTTGGTGGGTCACGGCGATCGTCTCTTCTCCGATGGTCACGCGAGCGCGTCGCTCGTCGCGAGGTTTTTGCCCCGGCGGTCCCGGACGTGGACGGCGAGGTCCTTGTACTTGTCGCGGAGGAAGCGCTTGAGCGACTTCCCGGTCACACCGAGCGGAAAGTCGTCGTCGCCGGCGGCGACCTCGACGACCGACAACTCGGGTTTCCCGTTGGCGCGCAGGGCTTCGTTGGCCGCGAACAGCACCTTCTCGGCGTCGACGTCCCGGCCGGTCACGACGGCCACGGCCACTTTCCGGCCGCCGTAACCGCCGGCCACGACGGTGCAGTCTTCGACGCCCGTGACCTCGTTGAGGATCAGCTCCTCCATGAGCACCGAGTAGCCGGGCCCTTCGGCGGTGTGCACGACGTCGACCGCGCGGTCGACCTGGTAGAAGTTGCCCTCTTCGTCGCGGTAGGCGACGTCCCCGGTCAGCCAGTAGCCGGCGAGCTTGCTGCGGTAGTAGGTGTCCTGGTTGCCCCAGTACCCCACGGTCATCGACGGCGGTTTCGCGCCGAGGAAGCCGTACTCGTAGGGCTCGGCGAGCGTGCCGTTCTCCCGCACGATGGCGACCTCGGCGTAGCCGACGGACTTGCCGACGCAGCGGTCGTTGCGCTCGGTCGCGAGGGTGCGCGGCTGCATGAGCACGCCCCAGCCCAGCTCGGTGGTGCCGAGCCGGTCCAGGAACGCGGCCGGTGGCAGCTCCGGCGACCGGCGGCCGAGGATGTTCTTCAGGTGCCGCTCGTGGATGGCGTCCGCCATGGACACCCAGATGTTCACCGAGTCGAGCGCGCCCTTCGGCGTCTCGATCGCCGCGAGCTCCGGGTAGGCGTGGCCGAAGGCCATCACCATCGTCGGCTTGTGCGTCTCGACGGCTTCGGCCAGCTCGCTGCCGGAAACGTCCCGGTGGACGACCATCGGCTGCCCGCCCAGCACGGCGTAGGCGTTGAAGGACACACAACCCTGGTGCGACTGCGGAAGCGCGTTGAGGATGAGCGCGTCCGGCTCTTCCTGGTAGTTCACCGCACGCCACTTCGGACCGTCCAAAATGGTCTTGTGGGTGTGGATGACCGGCTTCGGCAGGCCGGTGGTGCCGGAGGAGTGCATGAGGCCGACGGGGTCGTCCGGGTGGTGCCGGAACCGGTCCGCGTCCGGGAGGACGGCCGAGGGCGGCCCGTCCTGGTAGGTGTGGACCCACTTCAGGTTCAGCCGGTCGAGGTCCGGGGCGACCCGGGCGAGCCGCTCGGCGTCGGTGTAGAGGCCGATGGCCCCGCTGCGCTCGATCAGGGCGACGGCGCTGTCCCGCTTCGCGTTGCTGTTGATCAGCATGGAGATCGCGCCGATCCGCGCGAGCGCCGAGAGGTGCAGGAAGTACTGGATGGAGTCCGGCGGGAAGACGGCGACCCGGTCGTGCGGCCGCACCCCGCGCTCGAGGTACCAGACCGACCAGCTCTGCACGAGGTGGTCGAGGTCGCGGAGGCTGAACCAGTGCCGCGTCTCGCCGTCGGTGTACGGGATCGGCGTGAGCGAGTGGATGAAGGGCTCGTCCGGGAACGGGTTGAGTTCGAGCATGGCGGGCAGCAGGTTTCCCCCGCCGATGCTCGGATCGGCGAGCACCCGGGCGCGCAGCTCGGGGCTCAGGACGGTCTTGTGCGTGAACTCCATGGCATCACTTTCTGCTGCGGGACCACGGTTTTGGCTCCTGGACCCGAGGATGCCGGGCGGGACCATCGGCGTTGCATCAGCGCTACATCGGTGCGGATGCATTGCGAGACAAGGCTTCGCGCTCGGTACCGGAGTTGTCACCGAAGGACAGCCCGCCCGGACGACGTGAATGACTCATTCCTGTCGCCTGGCGACAGGAACGAGTCATTCACTGCATCGCGGCGGGGTCAGCCGAGGCTGCACTCCAGCGCGCCGACCGAGGGCAGCGTCGTGCGGCCGAACGTCGTCAGCAGCGCCTCGGGCTCCTCGCCCTTCGCCCGGGCGTGCTCCCGGACCAGGGCGTGGAAGTGGTACCGGCCCGCCGTCCGCTGCCGCAGCACGTGGGCGTCGAACAGCTCCTCCAGCAGCCGTTCCGCCTCCGGCACCGGCCGGCTCAGCAGCAGCGCCGCGTCGGCCGCGTCGAACTCCTCGCCGGCGAACGCGCCCAGCGCCCGGAACAGCCGGCGCTGCTCGGCCGTCAGCCGCTCGTACGACACCTCGAACCGCGCCGCCACGCTGCGGTCCTCCAGGCCGAGCTCGGCCAGCCGCCGCCCGCGGTCGCGCAGGCGGAGCGCCAGGTCGTCCAGGGTCCACGCCGGCCGGTTGTGGAAGCGGCACGCCGCGATCGTGATCGCCAGCGGCAGGTTCCCGCACAGCGCCACGATCTCCGCGACCGCGTCCGGCCGGCCCGCGGTCCGCTCCGGTCCGGCGATCCGGGTGAACAGCGCCGCCGCGTCCGGCGCCGGGAAGACGTCCAGCGAGCGGGACGTCACCCCGTCGAGGCCGGTCAGCCGGCGGCGGCTGGTGATGATCACCTGCGCCTTGCCCGTGCCGGGCAGCAGCGGGCGGACCTGCCGGGCGTCGAGGGCGTTGTCCAGCACCACCAGGACGCGCCGCTCGGCGACCTCCGCGCGCCAGCGGGCCGCGCGCTGCCGGGCGTCGCGGGGGATCCGGGCCGGCGGGAGCCCGAAGTCCAGCAGCAGCCGCTCCAGCGCCGCGCCCGGTTCGAGCGGCGTCTGGCCGGCCGTGTGCCCGTGCAGGTCGATGTAGAGGTGGCCCTCCGGGTACCGGTGCGCGAGCTGGTGGGCGAGCCGGACGGCCAGCGTCGTCTTGCCGACGCCGGCCATCCCGTCGACGGCCAGGATGCTCAACGCGGTCCCGGCGGGCCGGCTGCCGGCCAGGAAGCGCAGTTCCTCGGCGCGGCCGGTGAAGTGCGCGGTGTCGTACGGCAGGAACGACCGGCCCGGCGCGGGCTCGGGCCGCCGCTTCGGCGGGTCGTCGCGCAGGATCCGTTCGTACAGCTCGCGGATGCTCGCCCCGGGGTCGACACCCAGCTCGTCGCGCAGCATCCGCCGGCCCTGCTCGTACGCGTTGAGCGCGTCGGCCGTCCGGCCGCACCGGTGCAGGGCCAGCATCAGCAGCTTGCGGGTCTCCTCGCGCAGCGGGTGCCGCGAGACGAGCTCGCCGAGCTGCGGCACGAGCGCCGACGCCTCGCCGCCGTCCAGGCGCAGCCCGATGAGCCGTTCGGTCGCGGTCAACCGGTTCTCTTCCAGCCGCGCGGCGGCGATCTCGAACACCGAACTCTGCAACCCCGACAGCGCGGGCCCGTTCCACAGGGCGAGCGCCGCCTCCAGGTGCTCGACGGCGAAGGTGGTCCGCCCGGCCGCGGCCGCCGCCGAGGCGGACGCGACCAGCGCGGTGAACCGGTGCGCGTCGACGTTCTGCGGGTCCGCGGTGATCCGGTAGCCGGGGCCGTCCTTGACGACGAGGTGCTTGGCCGCCCCGAAGCTGCGTCTCAGCGCGGCGACGGCGTTGTGCAGCTGTCTTCGCGCGGTCACCGGCGGCTCACCGTCCCACATGGCCTCCAGCAGCCGGTCGGCGCCGACCACCTTGTTCACGTTCAGCAGCAGCATCACCAGCAGCCGCTGCTGGCGCAGCCCGCCGAGGTCCACCCGCTCCCCGTCACGCTGGACCCGCAAGGTGCCGAGCAACTCGAAGTACATGCGATCCTCCCCCACCGTACGCGGGCGGCTACCGCTCGCAGCGGCAACCGCCGAACTCGGGAAATATAGCCGAGAAACGCGCTCGGCAAGACGGAATAACCGACACGGTGATTTCGGCACGGCAACCGATAATGATCGACTCGGTCCGTACACGAATCGTCGCAATTGGCCGACGAATATATCCGACGTGACAGCGACGGGTCCGGTGTGTGGTTTTTTCATAGCCCGTTCGGCGACGGCACAAATCACCGCGCGGGCAAATGACCTACGACGGTGGTGCGAGTGCGGGTGCGCGATAGGCCCCGATCTCGCCCGGGCCGGTCAGCCCGAGGCCGGCGAGTTCGCCGACGACGGCCGCGGCGAGCCCCGGCCGCGCCGCGACTGCCCCGTGCGCAGGGCCATCCACCTCCACCCGGAATCCCCGGCCGAGCAAGCGGACGCGCAGGTCGTGCGGGCGGATCCCCGCCTCGGCCAGCCGCGCGCCCACCGCGATCTCGGCGCGTTCCACCAGTCCCAACCTCCGTAAAGAGACGGGCACGCCCACGGAGATACGTGAGGCCAGGCAAGGTGTCGACGGCTTGTCCGCCACGGGCAGCGCCCACGCGGCCGCCAGCGCCCTGACCTCGGCCTTCCCCAGCCCGGCCGCCGCCAGTGGCTCGACGACCCGCAGCTCGCGGGCCGCGCGCAGGCCGGGCCGGTGCAGGGCGCGGTGGTCGTCGGCGTGCGTCCCGGTCGCCACGTGCGCGAACCCGCGCCGCAGCGCCAGCGCGCCGATCGCGTCCAGCACCGTGCGTTTGCAGAAGTAGCAGCGGTCGCCGGCGTTGTCCCGGTATCCGGGAACGTCGAGCTCACCGGTCGGGACCTCGGCGAGCTCGACGCCGAGGCCGGCCGCGATTTCCCGCGCCGCGGCGAGTTCGGCCCGCGCGAGGCTCGGCGAGTCGGCGATCGCCGCCAGCACGCGGCCGCCGGGCAGCGCCTGCGCCGCCGCGGCCAGCACGAGCGCCGAGTCGACGCCACCGGAGAAGGCGACGGCGACCGCGCCGAGCGCGCGGACCCGGTCCAGCAGCCGGTCTTCGATTCCGGCGTCCATTACGGCGTCCCCGCTGGTAGCGCGGGCGCGGTGATCCCATTTCGGCAAAAGAACAGCACTATGTCCTCCGCTCGAGGCGTCTTGCGTTCGGTAAGTCGATCGCGGCGGGTCCACCCAGTCAACCCATTGCCGTATTCGTGCGACATCCCCCGGGAGCAGTTTACATACGACGCGCGAGAAGGCTAACGTGTCGAAGGTGGTATCGACTGGGGTTACGGCGACGACCGCCGATCTGGGCTTTGCGCGATTGGACCTCGACCGGGCCGCCCGGACCGGGGATCCGGAAGTGGTGTTCGGGGCGGGGAAGACCCCGGAGCAGATCGCGGCCGCGCTCGCGCGGCTGCACGAAGCCCATCCGGACCGCGCGGTGCTCGCCACGCGGGCCGGCGACGAGGCGCGCGCGCTGTGCCGGGATCGCTTGCCCGGCGCGGACATCGACGACACCGGCCGCACGGTGACGCTCGGGACCGTGCCACCGCCGCGCGGCAAGGTGGCCGTCGTGTGCGCGGGGACGTCGGACCTGCCCGTCGCGCGGGAGTGCGCCACGACGGTCGCGGTCTTCGGCGCGGAGTCGGACCTCGTCGTCGACGTCGGCGTGGCCGGGCTGCACCGGCTGCTGGCCGAACGCGACCGGATCGCCGCCGCCGACGCCGTCGTGGCGATCGCCGGTATGGAGGCCGCGCTGCCGACCGTCCTCGGTGGACTGTGCGGCAAGCCGCTGGTCGCCGTGCCCACGAGCGTCGGCTACGGCTGGCACCTCGACGGCCTGACCGCGTTCCTGACCATGCTCAACAGCTGCGCCCCCGGCGTGGTGACGGTCAACATCGACAACGGCTTCGGCGCGGGCGTCGCCGCCGCCCGCGTCGCCCGGCAGTCGGCGGCACCGTGACCGTCGCGTGGATCGACGCGGGCAACGGCTGCGCCGGCGACATGCTGCTGGCCGCGCTGGTCGACGCGGGCGCGGACTTCGACGCGATCACCGAAGGCCTGGCCGCGCTGCGCGTCGACGGCATCCGGCTGACCGAGCGGGTGGTGCGGCGGCACGGCCTGCGGGCGCGGCACGTCGTCGTCGAGGCGCCCGAGACGCGGCACGCCCGCCACCTCCCGGAGATCCTCTGCCTGATCTCCGAAGCCGCACTGCCCGAGGCCGTGAAAGCCTTTGCCAGCAAGGTGTTCGGCCGGCTGGCGGACGCGGAAGCCGCCGTGCACGGCATCGGCCGGGACCACGTGCACTTCCACGAAGTCGGCGCGCTGGACGCGATCGCCGACATCGTCGGGTGCGCCCTCGGCCTGGAGGCGCTCGGCCTGCTGGACGCGACCGTGACGGTCTCGCCGATCGCCGTCGGCGGCGGCACGGTGACCGCGGCGCATGGCCGGCTCACCGTGCCGCCGCCCGCGGTGCTCGCCCTGCTCACCGACGCGGGTGCGCCGGTCGCCGCGCACCCGGCGGCGCGGGAGCTGTGCACGCCCACGGGCGCCGCGCTGCTCGTGACGCTGGCCGGCACCTACGGCCCGATGCCGGCGTGCGTGCCGGTCAAGGTCGGCGTCGGCGCGGGCACGGCCGATCCACCCGGGCACGCGAACATCGTCCGTGTGGTCGTCGGCGCGGCTTCGGAGGAGCGCGCGTGGGTGCGCGCGAAGATGACCGTCGTCGAGACGACGGTGGACGACCTCGACCCCCGGCTCTGGCCCGAAGTCCTGGCCGCCCTGCGCGGCGCGGGGGCCGCCGACGCGTGGTGCGCGCCGGTGACCGCGCCGAAGGGCCGGCCGGGCATGGTCCTGACGGCGCTGACGGCCGACGACCGCGTCGACGGCGTCTGCGCGGCGGTGTTCGCCCACACGTCGACCCTCGGCGTGCGGCTGTCCCCGGTCGAGCGGCGGTCCCTGCCGCGCGACAGTGTGACGGTCGACTACCGCGGGCACGAGGTGAGCGTGAAACGCGGGTTCCTCAACGGATCCGTCGTCACCGCGCAGCCGGAGTACGACGAGGTCAAGGCCGCCGCGGACGCCACCGGGCAGCCGCTGCGCCGGGTGCTGGAAGAGGTGCGCGCCGCCGTCGCGACGTGACCGGTTTGTCCGCGCCCGGGCCGGGTAGCCACTCAGCCGGCCCATCACGCGGAGGTGTCATGTCCACGGAAGTCCACGCGCGGCGCAGTACCGCGCGGTCCGCCGCCCTGGCGGTCGGGATCGCGTTCCTGGTGGTGGGGGTGCTCGGGTTCGTGCCGGGGATCACCGCCGGCTACGGCGATCTGCACTTCGCCGGGCACGAATCGGGAGCGCGGCTGTTCGGCGTGTTCACCGTTTCCGTGCTGCACAACCTGGTCCACCTGCTCTTCGGCGTGCTCGGCGTGCTGGCCGCGCGGAGCAACGGCGGATCGCGGGCGTTCCTGATGATCGGCGGCGGGGTGTACGTCCTGCTCTTCGTGTTCGGCCTGGCGCTGAACCACGACAGCCCGGCCAACTTCATCCCGGTCGACGACGCCGACGACTGGCTGCACCTCGGCCTCGGCGTCGCGATGATCGCCCTCGGCATCGCTACTACGGCGATCGACCGCCGCCGCGGCCAGTACCCGGAGCCCGAGATCCAGGGACACTGATCAGGGCAGCCCCGGCAGCAGCTTGTCCAGGGTGATCGGCAGGTCGCGCACGCGGACGCCGGTGGCGTGGAAGACGGCGTTGGCCACGGCCGCCGCCGTTCCCACGATGCCGATCTCGCCGATCCCCTTGCTGCCCATGGGGTTCACGTGCGGGTCGACCTCGTCGAGCCAGTCCGCTTTCAGGTCGCGGACGTCCGCGTTGGCCGCGATGTGGTACTCCGCCAGGTCGTGGTTGACGACGTGGCCGAACCGCGGGTCGAGCAGGCTGTGCTCGTGCAGCGCCATGGACAGGCCCATGGTCATGCCGCCGAGGAACTGCGAGCGCGCGGTGCGCGGGTTGACGATCCGGCCGGCCGCGAACGTGCCGTGCAGCCGCGAGACGCGCACCTCGCCGGTGTCGGCGTCGACGCGGGCCTCGGCGAACTGCGCGCCGAAGGCGTACATCGCGTACCGGTCCTCGTCCGGGTTCTCCGGCGTGTCCGCCGAAACCTCGTCCCCGTCGCCGGGGTGGTCGCCGTACTTGTCGCGGAACGCTTCGGCGGCGGCGACCAGGGTGGCGCCCCACGACGTCGTCCCGGTGGACCCGCCGGCCACCGTCGCCTTCGGCCGCTCGGTGTCGCCGATCCGGACGTCGACGTCCTCGACCGGCACGCCGAGGGCGTCCGCCGCGATCTGCGGCAGGATCGTCCACGCGCCGGTGCCGAGGTCGGCGGCCCCGATCTCCGCGGTGTAGCGGCCTTCTTCGAACCGGATCACCGCGGTCGAGCCGGGCTGCCGGCGAGCCGGGTAGACCGACGCGGCGACGCCGGTGCCGACCAGCCACCGGCCGTCCCGGCGCACGCCCGGCCGCGGATCCCGGTCCGCCCAGCCGAACTCCGCGGCGCCGGTGCGCAGGCACTCGACGAGGTTGCGGCTGGAGAACGGGTTCCCGGTCTCCGGGTCGCGCTCGGGTTCGTTGCGGACGCGCAGCTCGACCGGGTCGACGCCCAGCTCGTACGCGAGTTCGTCCATCGCCACTTCGGGCCCGAACATGCCGGGGCACTCCCCCGGCGCGCGCATCCACGACGGCACCGGCACGTCGAGCGCGGCGAGCCGGTGGCTGGTGCGCCGGTTCGCCGCGGCGTACATCATCCGCGCGGGCACCGCGGTCTGCTCCGCGAACTCCTTGATCCGCGACGTCTGCTCGACGACGTCCAGCCGGATCGCCGTCAGCCGCCCGTCGCGGCCGGCGCCCAGGCGCATCCGCTGGATCGTCGGCGTGCGGTAGCCGGCCAGGCTGAACATCTGCTGCCGGGTCAGCGCGAGCTTCACCGGGCGACCCGGCACGGCCCGCGCGGCCAGCGCCGCGAGGACGACGGGGGCGTGCGCGGTGCCCTTCGAGCCGAAACCGCCGCCGACGTACGGGCAGATCACCCGTACCTGCTCTTCGGGCAGGCCGAACACCTTCGCGACGGTGCCGCGCACCGGGTGGACACCCTGCGTGGAGTCCCACAGCGTGAGCGCGTCGTCTTCCCACAGTGCCGTCGTGGTGTGCGGTTCGAGCGGGTTGTTGTGGTACATCGCCGTCGTGTAGGTCTGGTCGACGGTGACCTCGGCGTCGCGCAGGGCGGCGTCGACATCGCCCTCGTCGGTGGCCGTCGGGAAGGACGGGTTGACCTTCTCCGGCTGGTAGAGGTCGTCGCGGTCGGCGCGAAGCTCAACGTCGGCTTCGTCGCGCTCGTACTCGATCTCGACGAGGTCCGCCGCCTGCCGCGCGGTCTCCGGGCTTTCGGCGATCACCAGGGCGAGCACGCTCCCGCGGAACGGGACCTCTTGATCCTGCAGCACGGCCAGCTCGGCGTCCTCGGTGTCCGCCAGCCGTTCGGCGGTGAACGGCGTCAGCACCCGCAGGACGCCGTCGAGCGACTCGGCCTCGACGGTGCCGACCCGCGTGCAGCGGCCCCGGGCGATCGCCGCCTGCACCGGGTGGCAATAGGCGGCGTGCTCGACAGGGGCCTCGTAAGCGTACGGCGCGGTGCCGGTGACCTTCGCCGGCCCGTCGCGGCGGGTGAGGGCGCGGCCGATGGCTTCCGGTTCCAGCAGTTCGGTCATCGGCGGCGCTCCTCGGCGGTCAGGTCGCGCAGGACGGCGGTCAGGGTGCGGGTGACGAGCGGGAACTTGAAAGCGTTTCCCCCGTCGATCCCGTCGAGGGGCCGGGCGTCGGCGAGTTCGGCTCCGGCGGCCGCGCGGAACAGCGCTTCGGCCGGACGCTCGCCGCGCAGCACCTCTTCGGCGCGGTGGGCACGCCACGGCTTGTGCGCGACACCGCCGAGCGCGACCCGGACGCCCTCGATCCGGTCGTCCACAATGGACACGGCGGCGGCCACGGAGACCAAGGCGAAGGCGTAGGAGGCGCGGTCGCGGACCTTGCGGTAGGCCGACCGGCGGGCCCAGGGCAGCGGGGGAACGGTGATCGCGGTGATCAGGTCGCCGTGCTCGAGGACGGTGTCGCGGTCCGGCCGGTCGCCGGGCAGGCGATGGAGTTCGGTGAACGGCACTTCGCGATCGCCCTCCGGCCCGAGCACGTGCACGCGGGTGTCCAAGGCGGACAGCGCCACCGCCAGGTCGGACGGGTGGGTGGCGACGCAGTGCTCGGAAGCGCCGAGGATCGCGTGCTGGCGGGTGGCCCCGCCGAGTGCCGAGCAGCCTTCGCCCGGGTTCCGCTTGTTGCAGGGCGTCGTGACGTCCTGGAAGTACAGGCACCTGGTGCGCTGCAACGGGTTCCCGCCGGTGGTGGCCATGTTCCGCAGCTGCGCCGACGCGCCGGAGAGCAGGGCCTGGGCCAGCACCGGGTAGCGCTCGCGCACGCGCCGGTCGGCCGCGAGGTCGCTGTTGCGCACGCCCGCGCCGATCTCCAGGCCGCCGTCGGCGTCCTCCCGGATCTCCGTCGACGTCAACGCCGTGACGTCGACGATCCGGCCGGGTGCCGCGACGCCGAGCTTCAGGTGGTCGACCAGGTTGGTGCCGCCGGCCAGGAACGCCGCCGCCGGGTCGCCCGCGACGGCTTCGACCGCCTCGGCCGCGGTGGCCGGCTTGCCGTACGCGAACGGTTTCACCGGTCGCCTCCCGCCTGCCGGACGGCGGCCACGATGCCGGCGTAGGCCCCGCAGCGGCAGAGGTTGCCGCTCATCCGCTCGGCGATCTCGTTGTCCGTCCACTGTGGAGTCTCGGTCACCGGTTCGGTGACGTGGCTCGGCGCACCTTCGGAAAACTCGGTCAACAGCCCGGCCGCGGAACAGATCTGGCCGGGGGTGCAGTAGCCGCACTGGAAGCCGTCGTGCTCGAGGAAGGCCCGCTGCACCGGGTGCAGCTCGCCGTCCGGGGCCAGGCCCGCCGCCGTCGTCACCTCGGCGCCTTCGCAGGTCACCGCGAGGACGAGGCAGGCGAGCACGCGGCGGCCGTCGAGCAGCACCGTGCAGGTGCCGCACTGGCCGTGGTCGCAGCCCTTCTTCGGGCTGTACACGCCGAGCTGGTCGCGCAGCAGGTCGAGCAGGGTCCGCCGCGGGTCGACCGTGACGCGGCGCGCGGTCCCGTCGACCCGCAGCTCGAGTGCCGTTTCGGTAGTCGCCATAGGCCCTCCTCGTCGGCGGCGAACCCGGCGGTTACCCGGCGGGCCGCGGCGTCAATCACCCGATCGCGCGGCGCCGGGCTCGCCCCGGCACTACGCTCGGACCGTGCTCAGGCTCGGGTTCCCGGTGATCGGCGTCTCCGACGTCGACCGCGCCGCCGCCTTCTGGTTGGCGGCGCTGCGCCTCGTCGTGGCCGAGGAGTGGGCCAGCGACCGCTGGCGCACGCTGGAGCACGCCGACGGCTCCGGCCACGCGCTCGGGCTCATGTTCAGTGAGTCGCCGGTCGAGCCGTACCCGCGGGTGCACCTCGACCTGCTGGTCGACACGACGGCGGAGCAGACGGCCGAGGTCGCCCGGCTGCTCGAGCTGGGCGCGACCGAGGTCGACTGGGACCGCTACCCCGCCGAGCCGGACTTCGTCGTCCTCGCCGACCCGGACGGCAACCGCTTCTGCGTCGTCGACCTCAGCAAGGCCCCGTCCAGCGGCTAAGGGCGTTTGCCGACGCCCGTCGCGATCTCGTGCAGCCGGTGCCGGTCCGGGGCCAGCGGGGCCGTGTCCGCACCCGCGCCCTCACGCAGCCCCGCGAGGAACTCGTTCAGCGTGTACGCGGCGTCGTGCTTCGGCCGCCAGTCCAGCTCGGACTCCGCCCGGCTCGTGTCCATCAGCGGCAGCCGCATGACGGCGTCGAACAACCCCGGCGACGCGGGGACGGCGTGCAGGCGCCAGGCCGCGTCCACCGCGGCGCGGACCACGCCCGCCGGGACCGGGATCGTCCGGGCGTGCAGCAGGTCAGCGGCGAACTTGGGGTCGACGACCGGGCCCGTCGCGATGTTGAACGCCCCGCGCACCGGCCGCGTCACGGCCCGGCGGACCGCGTCGGCCAGGTCGTCGGTGTGCACGACCTGCGCGCGCAGCCCCCGGACGTCCGGGACCAGCGGGATCAGTCCCGGCCGGACCAGGCTGCCCGGCATGAACGGCCCGGCGAACAGGCGGCGCTGCGCCGTCGCGGCCGCGCGCTGGAAGACGAACGCGGGCCGGACGCGGACGACGTCGAGCTTCGGGTGGCGCTGCTCGAACGCGTCGAGGTAGCGCTCCACATAGGACTTCTCGCGCGTGTAGGCCGCGCCGGGCCAGCCGTGCGTCGGCCAGTCCTCGGTCACCGGTTCGTCGTCTTCGCGCGGCGAATAGGCGCCGACGGACGACGAGTAGACGAGCTTGGGCACGCCCGCCGCGGCCGCGGCGTCGAACACGCGCAGTGACCCGAGGACGTTCGCGCGCCAGGTGGTTTCCGGGCTGCGGGTCGGCTGGAACAGCCAGGCCAGGTGGACGACGGCGTCCGCGCCGCGGAAGAGCGGTCCGAGGTCGTCGCGCTCGACGTCGGCCGGGACGACGCCCTCGGCCGGCCGCCGCGCCACCCCGACGACCGTCTCGACCTGCGGATCGGCGTTCAGCGCCGCGACGACGCCGGTGCCGAGGTTGCCCGTTGCTCCCGTGACCACGATGCGCATCGGGGGCGGTTACCCGGCCGGTGGCCGGACAACCCTGCTATGTTCGAAGGCAAGATCCTTGTGGAGGAGACCAGTCGTGGCAGGTGACGTCGACATCTCCGGATAGCTCCGGAGTGTGCAGGCCCCCGGCAGTGCCGGCGCGGGCCGCTTTCGACGTCCCCCTTTCGCTTCGCACCACTTCGAGGTCTTCACCATGTCCGAAATCGTGCTGTCCGGCCTGTCCTTCTCCTGGCCGGACGACACCCCCGTGTTCGACCGCCTCTCCGCCACCTTCCCGGGCGGCCGCACCGGGCTCGTCGCCCCGAACGGCTCCGGCAAGACGACGCTGCTGAAGCTCGTCGCGGGCGTCCTGCGGCCGTCGGCGGGCAGCGTCACCGCCGACGGCGTCCTCGGCTACCTGCCGCAGGACCTGCCGCTGAGCGGGGAGCCGTCCGTCGCCGAAGTCCTCGGCGTCGCGCCGGTCCTGGCGGCCATCGCGGCCGTCGAATCCGGCGACGCCGCCGAGGCGCACTTCACCACCATCGGCACCGACTGGGACATCGAAGAACGCACCCGGGCCCAGCTCGACCGGCTCGGCCTCGACGTCGCGCTGGACCGGTCGCTGAGCACGCTGTCCGGCGGCCAGATCGTCTCGCTCGGGCTGGCCGCGCAGCTGCTCAAGCGACCCGACGTGCTGCTGCTCGACGAGCCGACCAACAACCTCGACCTCGACGCCCGCCACCGGCTGTACGCGGTGCTCGACGACTGGTCCGGATGCCTGGTCGTGGTCAGCCACGACCGCGCGCTGCTCGACCGGATGGACCGGATCGCCGAGCTCGACCGCGGCGAAATCCGGTTCCACGGCGGCAACTTCACGGCCTACGTTGAGGCCGTCCGGGCCGCGCGGGAGGTCGCCGAGAAGAACATCCGCAACGCCGAACAGGAGGTCAAGCGCGAGAAGCGGGAGATGCAACAGGCCCGCGAGCGCGCCGCCCGCCGCGCGAGCACCGCGTCACGCAACCTGGGCAACGCCGGGCTGCCGAAGATCTTCGCCGGCACCATGAAGCGCAACGCCCAGGAGTCGGCCGGCAAGGCGGACGGCACGCACGCGGCCCGCGTCGGCGCGGCGAAGGCCAAGCTCGACCAGGCCGAACGCGCGCGGCGGGACGAGCAGAAGATCAGCCTGGAGCTGCCGCAGACGGAGGTCCCCGCGGGCCGCACGCTGTTCGTCGGCGAGGGCCTGCGGGCGCGCGGGCTGTTCCCCCACGGCGTCGACCTGGCGATCCGCGGGCCGGAGCGGATCGCGCTGACCGGGCCCAACGGCGCCGGCAAGTCCACTTTGCTGCGGCTGGTGAACGGCGATCTGGCTCCCGACAGCGGCTCGGTGTCGCGCGCCGACGGCCGGATCGCGTTCCTCTCCCAGCGGCTCGATCTCCTGGACGACGACCGCACGGTGGCCGAGAACCTGGCGTCCGTTGCGCCGGCGTTGCCGCCGGCGCAACGGATGAACCTGTTGGCGCGCTTCCTGTTCCGCGGCTCGCGGGTGCACCTGCCGGTCGGCGTGCTGTCGGGCGGTGAACGGCTGCGCGCGACGCTGGCGTGCGTCCTGTTCGCCGAGCCGGCCCCGCAACTGTTGCTGCTGGACGAGCCGACGAACAACCTCGACCTGGTCAGCACGGGACAGCTGGAGAGCGCGCTGACGGCGTTCCGCGGCGCGTTCGTGGTGGTGAGCCACGACGAACGGTTCCTCGACGCGATCGGGATCGACCGGTGGCTGCGGCTCGAAGGCGGTGACGTACAAGGGTGACGTCGTCCGACGGTCGCCGCGGCCCGGCCGGGATTCCTAGCGTGGTGAGGTCACCCGCTGAAAGGAAGAACATGTCCGAAGTGACCTACACGGCCGTCGCCACGTCCACCGCGGAGGGCCGCAACGGCGGCCGCGCGACCTCCGACGACGGCGCGCTCGACGTGTCGCTCGCCGTCCCCAAGGCGTTCGGCGGCGCGGGCGACGGCACCAACCCGGAGCAGCTGTTCGCGGCGGGCTGGGCGTCGTGCTTCGTCGGCGCGGTGCGCCGGGTCGCGGGTGCGAGGAAGGTGCCGCTGAACGACCTCGCGGTGGTGGCGGAAGTGACGCTGCACCACGACACGGAGGCGAGCGAGTTCAAGCTGAGCGCGGTCCTGCACCTGGAGGCGACGGGCATCGACCAGGCCACGGCGGACGAGCTGGTGCAGGGCGCCCACCAGGTGTGCCCGTACTCGAAGGCGACCCGGGGCAACATCGAGGTCACCCTCGACGCCACCGTCGCCTGAGCACCGGCGCGGGTTGTCGTGAGTGAGAAACAGGGTTGGAACGCTGTTTCTCACTCACGACCCGCTTACATCCGGTCGGCGTCCACAATGGCCTGGGCGAACGGCTTCGGCGCCTCCTGCGGGACGTTGTGGCCGATGCCGTCGAGGATCCGGTGCTCGTACTTCCCCGTGTACTTGCTGCGGTACGCCTTGCCGTCCTTGGCCGCGCCGTCGAAGTCGCTGGCGATCGTGATCGCCGGGACCGTGATGGCCGGGCCCGCCTGCAGCTTCTGCTCGTAGACGTCGTACTGCGGCTCGCCCGGGGCGAGGCTCAGGCGCCAGCGGTAGTTGTGGATCACGATGTCGACGTGGTCCGGGTTGTCGAACGCCGCCGCGCTGCGGTCGTACGTCGCGTCGTCGAAGTGCCACGCCGGGGACGCCGTCTTCCAGATCAGCTTGTTGAAGTCGTGGCGGTTCGCCGCGTAGCCCGCGCGGCCGCGCTCGGTGGCGAAGTAGTACTGGTACCACCAGCCGAGTTCGGCCTGCGGTGCCAGGGGTTTCTGGTTCGCCGCCAGGTTCGTGACGATGTACCCGCTCACCGCGACGACCGCCTTGCACCGCTCCGGGAACAGCGCGGCGATGATGTCGACCGTCCGCGAGCCCCAGTCGTAGCCGCCGAGGACCGCCTTGTCGATCTTGAGCGTGTCCATCAGCGCGACGACGTCGAGCGCGACCGCCGCCTGCTGGCCGTTGCGGAGCGTCTGCGCCGACTTGAACGTCGTCGGGCCGTAGCCGCGCAGGAACGGGATGATCACGCGGTAGCCGGCCGTGGCCAGGATCGGCGCGACGTCGACGTAGCTGTAGGGGTCGTACGGCCACCCGTGCAGCAGGACCACCGGCTGCCCGGTCGCCGGGCCGGACTCGTAGTACGCCATGGTCAGCACCCCGGCGTCGGCGTGCTTGACCTCGCCGAGCGAGGTGTGCTCGCCCGAGCCGGCCCGCAGGTCAGGGGTCGTCGACGGGGCCGCGGCGGGGGCGGCGGCGTTCGACGAGCAGGCCGCCAAGGACGTCGCCGCCAGCCCCGCCGCGAACGCCTGCCCGAACCTTCTCCTGCTGATCATCTTGACTCCTGTGCGAAAGACCGTGGGACTTTCACGACGTTAGAGCCGGTTCGGTGACCTTCGCGCCCGTCAGGTGACGCAGCCGGTGTACGTCACCCTTCGAGGGTCTTCAGCGTCGCGGCGAGGTCGGCGCGGGAGCTCACGCCGAGCTTCGGGAAGATCCGGTGCAGGTGGGTGCCGACGGTCCGGTGCGAAAGGTACAGCCGCTGCCCGATCTCGCGGTTCGTCAGCCCCTCCGCGGCCAGCTGGGCGATGCTCAGTTCGTGCGGGGTCAGCTTCTCGCGCGCGTCCGGGCCGCGGTTCGGGCTCGACTCGCCCGCGCCGCGCAGTTCGCGCCGGGCCCGCTCGGCCCAGGCCGTCATGCCGAGGGCGTCGAACGTCTCGCGCGCGGTCCGCAGGTGCGTCCGCGATTCGACGACCCGCCGCTGCCGCCGCAGCCACTCGCCGAAGGCCAGGTGGACGCGGCCGCGTTCGGCGGGCCAGCCATTCAGGTCGGCCCCGAGCGCTTCGGCGAACCGCTCGTCGCTGGGGTCGAGCACGGCGCGGGCGTACCGCAGCCCGATGTGCAGCGCGGGCGACGGCGAGTCAAGGCACTCCAGCTCGGCCAGGACGTCCCGCAGGTCGTCGGTCCGCCCGGCTCGGACGGCGGCCTCGGCCAACTCGGCGACGCAGTACGCGCGCAAGGCCAGCTGGTAGGTCGGGTCGGCGGGGTCGAGTGGCCGGCGCAGGTCGGCGAAGGCGTCCTCGAAGCGGCCTTCGCTCAGGTTGGTGAGCCCGCGCGTGAGCTGGACGGTGACGAGCACCGGCCGGGCCCCGGCGGCCAGCCCGGTGCGTTCGGCCTCGGCGGCCAGGGTTTTCGCCTGCTTGTGGTCGCCGCGCAGGGCGGCGATCTCGGCTTGGACGGCGGTGGCCAGGCCGGACATGAACGGCTGACCGGTCTCCCGGGCGAACCGGGCCGCCTCCGCGGCGGCGAGCACGGCCCCGGCCAGGTCCCCGAGCCGCACGCGGCTCCACGCGAGCACGGCCAGCGCGCGCGGCAGCGCCCCCAGCCGTCCTTGCGCGCGCAGGCCGGGCGCGGCGGCCGCGGAGAAGCGGGCGGCGAGGTCGAAGGCCCCGACCTGGAGCGCGGCGCTGCCGAGGTAGCGGTCGACTTCGGGATCGGCGCCGGTCCGCGCGGCCAGCTCCTTCAGTTTTTCCAGTACGTCCCGGCCGCGCTCGAAGGGAGCGACGTACGCGGTGACGGCCACGATCCGCGGGTCGCCGGCCGGGACGGGCAGCGCGTCGGCGACGTCGAGCAGCGCCTGCCGGGCAGCCGGGCCCGGCTCGGTCCAGAAGCACCGCATGGCGGCGCTCCAGAGGATCCGCAGGGCGGCGTCGCACTGCCCGTCGGCGGCGACGGCCTGGGCGGTGGCCGCCAGCTCGGCGACGCGGGCGGGGTCTTCACGGACGCCGTCTTCGAACTCGCTGAGCAGCCGGCTCGCGGTGGCCCGCTGGGTTGCGCCGGCGGGGTTGGCGGCGTGCACGAGCCGTTCGGCGGTCTCGCGCCGCCCGGACTCGACGGCCAGTTCGGCGGCTTTGAGCAGCCGACCTGTTCTCGTTTCGGGCTTGCTCAGCCGCGCGGCCTGTTCGAGAGCGGCGATGGCAGCGGCGGCCCCACCGCGGTACCGGGCGCGTTCGGCGGTTCGTTCGAGTTCGGCGGCGACGGTCTCGTCGGGCCCGGCGGTGGCGGCGGCCTGGTGCCAGGCGCGGCGGTCGGGCTGGTCTTGCAGGGCTTCGACCAGGGCGAGGTGCACGCGGCGCCGTTCGTCCGGCGCGGCGGCGGCGGGGATGGCCGAGCGCATGAGGGGGTGGCGGAAGGTGACGGTCCCGGCGGAGAGTTCGACGAGCCGGGCCTCGACGGCGGGGGCGAAGATGTCCGGTTCCACGACCGACATGACCAGGGTTTCCGTCGCCGCCAACGTCTCCGCCAGCGCCGTCGTCTCGTTCAGCGCCGCCACCAGCAGCGCCGTGCGAGTCGCTTCCGGCAGGCCCGCCACCCGCGCCGTGAACGTGCGCTCCAGCCTCTCCGTCAACGGCAGCACCGGGTCCACCCCGTCGAAGTCCGCCAGTGCCGACGGCAGCTCCGTCAACGCCAGCGGATGCCCCGCCGCCTCCGTCAGCAACCTCGTCCGGACCGCCGGGGCCAGCCGCGGTGCGACCGCGTCCAGCAGATCCGCCGCGTCGTCCGCCGCCAGCCGGTCCAGGACCATCGGGGCCAATCCCGCGTCCAGCAGCGGTGAGTCAGCTCCCTCCCGGACCGTCGCCACCAGGACGATCGGCTCGTTCTCGATCCGCCGCGCCACGAACGCCAGGACGTCCGCGCTCGCCCGGTCCAGCCAGTGCGCGTCCTCGGCCACCAGCAGCAACGGCTTCGCCGCCGCCTCCTCCGCCAGCAACGTCAACGCCGCGAGCCCCACCAGGTACGCGCTCGGCGAAGCGCCGTCCGCCAGGCCCAAAGCCGTGCGCAGCGCGTCCCGCTGGGGCGCCGGCAGCTCGGCCACCCCCGCCCGGACCGGGTACAGCAGCTGGTGCAGCCCCGCGTACGCGAGGTTCTGCTCGGCCTCCGCCCCGGTCGTCCGCAGCACGCGCAGGCCCGCGACCGACGCCGCGTCCGCCGTCTGCGCCACCAGCGCCGACTTGCCGATGCCGGCTTCGCCGCGGATGACGACCCCGCTGCGGTCCCCGGGACCGTCGACGAGCTCGCCCAGCTCCTTCAGCTCGGCTTCCCGCCCGTGCAGCGCCATGCAACCGACCTTACCCAACCGGTGTTTCCGCAGCTCAAGGCCGAGTGACGTACATCAACAGCGTCACCCGACGGGCGCGGCGCCCACCCGCCGCCCCCTAGCTTCGCAGCGTCCACGCAAGCGATCCGAGGAACCGATGAGACGCATCCCCAAGTTCTTGGCGGCCGCCGTGCCGCTCCTGCTGACCGGCCTGGTGCCGCTCGCCCCGAGCGCGTCGGCCACGACGCCGGTCTGTGCCGCGGTGCCGGTCGAGGCACCCGCCGGCGCGAAGATCGAGTCGGTCCAGGCGGAACACAAGACCGCGTACTGCCAGATCACCGTCACGCTGACCCACTCCGGCACCGACCACGTCAAGGTCGCCGTGGCCCTGCCCGACACCGGCTGGACCGGCCGGCTGCAGGCTCTCGGCGGCAGCGCCTACGCCGCCGGCAACTTCGACGGCCTCGCCCAGGCCGTCAAGGACGGCTACACCGGCGTGACGACCGACGCCGGCGTGTCCCTGGACGGGCTCGACACGTCGTGGGCGCTGCCCGCCTCCGGCAAGGTCGACCGGACGCTCCTGACCAACTTCGCCACCCGTTCGGTGCACGAAGAGGCGCTGATCGGCAAGGCCGTCACGCAGCGGTACTACCACCGCCCGGCGACGTACTCGTACTGGACCGGCTGCTCGACCGGGGGCCGCCAGGGCTACTCCGAAGCCCAGAACTACGCCCACGACTTCGACGGCATCCTGGCCAACGCCCCGGCCGTCGACTGGACGCAGTTCGCCGTCGCGACGCTGTGGCCGCAAGTCGTGATGAACCAGAGCCACGACTTCCCCAGCACCTGCGTGCTGACGGCGTTCCGGAACGCCGCGGTCAAGGCGTGCGACGCGCGCGACGGCGTCACCAACGGCATCGTCGACCGGCCGGACGAGTGCAGCTACGACCCGCGCAGCCTCGTCGGCACGAAGGTCGTCTGCGACGGCCAGGAGTTCACCGTCACGGCGGCGGACGCCGACGTCATGCGCAAGATCTGGGCCGGCCCGACCGACGAGCGCGGCCGCAAGCTGTGGTCCGGACTGCCCAAGGGCGCGGACTTCACCTGGCTGGCCGGCACGACGCCCGGCCCCGACGGCACGCTCGTCGCGCCGGGCTTCCCGGTGGCCGTCAAGTGGGTGCAGTCGTTCGTGGAGAAGCAGGCGGACTTCGACACGTCGAAGCTGACGTACGCCCAGTACGCCGACGTGTTCCGCCAGTCGGTGCGGGAGTACGACGACGTCATCGGCACGTCCGACCCGGACCTGTCGGCGTTCCACCGCGCCGGCGGCAAGCTGATCACGTTCGTGGGCGCGAACGACCAGCTGATCCCGCCGGGCGGCACGCTGTCCTACCGCCGTGAAGTCGAGCGGACCATGGGTGGCGCGCACCGGGTGAACGACTTCTACCGGCTGTTCTCGGCGCCGGGCGTCGAGCACTGCTTCGGCGGTGGCGGTCCGGAGCCGACGAACGCGCTCGGGCAGCTGGTCGACTGGGTCGAGAAGGGCAAGGCCCCGGCGACGCTGACGGCCGCTTCGGCGGACGGCAAGACCCGGAACCTGTGCCCGTACCCGTCGGTCTCGCGCTACACGGGTGGCGACCCGGCGGTGGCGTCGAGCTACCGCTGCCGCTGAATCCCCGCCGTGGGTGCCGGCCTCCCTCCGGCACCCACGGCGATTGGACTTGCGGGTCCAAAAATGGCTCGGCACGGTGGAGTCATGGCACTCGACCAGTACTACCTCCTCGGCCGATCCGGACTGCGCGTCAGCAGGCTCGCGCTCGGCACCATGAACTTCGGCACCGGCGGCTTCCACGCCGCCTACGGGAAGACCGAAGCCGAAGCCCGCCCGATCTTCCGCAAGTACCTCGACGAGGGCGGCAACTTCCTCGACACGGCGGACTTCTACACCGCCGGCGAAAGCGAGACCATCCTCGGCCGCCTCATCGCCGAAGCGAAGGTGCGCGACCGGGTGGTCCTGACCACCAAGTTCACCAACAGCGTCGACCCCGGCGACCCCAACGCGGGCGGCAACGGCCGCAAGCACCTGATTCGCGCGCTCGAGGCGTCGCTGCGCCGGCTGGGCACCGACCACGTCGACCTGTTCCTGCTGCACACATGGGACCGGCTCACCCCGGTCGAGGAGGTCGTCCGCGCGCTCGACGACCTCGTCCGAGCGGGCAAGATCCGCTACGCGGGCCTGTCCGACGTCCCGGCCTGGTACGCGGCCCGGGCCCAGAGCATCGCCGAATCGAACTCGCTCACCCCGATGATCAACCTGCAGCTGCCGTATTCCCTGGCGGAGCGCGAAATCGAGACCGAGCACGTCCCGATGGGACAGCACCTCGGCCTCGGCGTGACGGCGTGGAGCCCCCTGGCCGGCGGCTTTCTCACGGGCAAGTACCGCAAGCCGACGGAAGGCCGCTTCGCCGGCCCGGACGCGCAAACCTGGCACGATCGCGACTGGGAGCTGCTGCTGAAGCCCCTCGAAGAGGTGGCGGGCAAGCTGGGCGTGACGATGGCCCAGGTGGCGATCAACTGGGTGGCCACGCAACCGGGCATCGCGTCGGCGATCGTCGGAGCCAGCAACGCCGACCAGCTCGGCGCGAGCATGGCGGCGTTGGACTTCGAGATCCCGGCCGAGCTGCGCAAGGTGCTCGACGAGGCGAGCGCGGTGCCACCGGCGTCGGTGTACCGGATGTTCACGGCGCAGTACCAGAACTGGATCATCTCGCCGGACACGAAAGTCGGCGACAAGCCGGCGGGGTACGCGCCGGCCGTGCGGAACTGGTGACACCACCCTTTCGAGTGAAGATTTCTCGCTTTTTGTCGGAGAACTGAGACTGCGCGAAAATGCGGCCACCCGGACGGGTGGCCGCATTGCTCCACCCCGGGTCCGGTGGAGTGGAATCCCTTGCCGCATCAAGGCTCGACTGCCCGCGAAGCTCTACAGTGGAGCGACACCGGCGGCGCGATCTGTGGATTAACCGCGAATCACCGCAGGTCAGACCTTCAGGTGGCATTTACCCGACGGTGTCGTTCAGCCGGGTGACCACCCCGCTAAGATTGGCTTCCATCCAGCGCGTACTCTTTGCGCAACCCACCCCATCGAATGACCGCCGAAAGAGGCCCACTCGTGAAGTCCCCATGGCGGATGAGGTCGGATCTTTGCCCTCGTCCACCTGTGACGTGAGCGCCGCGCCGGTCCCCGCACGAAAAAGGAGGAATCCATGATGCTGCCCCTGTGGTGGATCATCATGCGTGGCGCCAACTGACCCGCGACCGCATGGCGCCGGGCTTCGCAGCTCCCGCGAAGCCCGGCAGCGCGAAATCCTCAGGGCTGACCGCGCCGCCGGAGTTCCACTCCCTCGGCCAGCAAGAGGTTCCTGGTCTGGTTGTACGACATGCCGTAGGCCGTCGCGAGCTGGCGGATCGACCGCCCGTCGCGATAAGCGTCGACCAGACCGGGCGGGGTCGGCGGTAGCGGGATGCGCGGCGGCCGCAAGGTGACTCCGGCGTCGAGCAACGCCGTCCGGATCTTGCGGTAGCTGTACGGGTACCGCGCGACCAGCCCCTCGAGCGTCTCCCCGGCCGCGTAGTGTTCGACCAGCTCCCGCACCACGTCGTCGGGCACGGGTGCGGGCTCGGCTCTGTGGTCCTCGCTCACGAGATCAACCGCCCAGCTGGTCCGGGTGCAGGGCACGCCGTACACGACCAGCCAACGGCATCGGCGCGGGCGCGTAAACCGCCGCGAGTGTGGTGCCCGGTCGCTCCCTGCACATGGCCGCTCCCCTCGCTGCCCTGGTGGAACGACCGCGGCCGGGAATGATGACGCGGATCGGAGATTCTGTAACCGACGCCACGACCCCAGCTTCGGTGTCCTGGCCGGCGGACACCAAAGTCACACCGAGTGAATCCACTGTAGACAGTCACGCCCCGGATCATCGCCGCCGCAGCGCGAACCCCGATCACGCCGAGTGGGATTCCCGGACTACCGCTCTCGCTGCAACCGCGGTGGAAGCATCGCCACCGTGTCACGCTCACCGTCGCGTGCGGCCGGGATGGCCGGCTCCGACGCGTCGAGCTCGGCTATCAACTCGCTCAGCTCCGCCACCCGCATGCCACGCTCCCGTCCCCGGTAGAGCTCCGCCGCCTGCAACCACAGCGCCCGCGCGTCCGCCCGGTTCTCGCGCTCGCGCAGGATCGCCGCCAACGCCGACAACGCCCTGGCCTGCCCGGTGGCGTGGCCGGTGCGGTCGGCCAGTTCAACGGCCCGGTACGCGTACCACAACGCCGCGCGCGCGTTGCCCTGCTCGTGCCGCAGCCGGGCCAGCACCGTGTTCAGCTTCATCACCGACGGCAGGCTCAGGCTCGCGGACGTCAGCTCCGAAGCTCGCCGGCACTGGTCGTCGGCTTCGGCCAGCCGGCCCTGGTCGGTCAGCAGGGACGCCCACGCGGTGTGGATCTCCAGCCGCGTCGTCACGTCTGCTGTGTCGCGCAGGTCGGCCAGGGCCTCGACGTACAGCTCCGCCGCCTCCTGCTCGAACCCGCCCGCCGCCACCAGGGCGTTCGCGAGCCGGTGCGCGGCGACCGCGCGCAACGACGGCTCGCCCAGCTCGTAGGCCATCTCCAGCGCCAGCCGGCCCAGGACCGCCGCTTCCGCCGCGCGGCCGGACCGCAGGTGCCACCGGGCCAGGTTCAGCGTCGAGGCGATCCGGCCCAGCGGGAAGCCGTCCGCCTCCGCCAGCTCCAGCGCGCGCCGGAGGTGCTGTTCAGCCCGCTTCTCCTCCCCGCGGTGCATCAGGACGACGCCGAGGTCGTTCAGGTGCGACCCCAGCAGCTGCCGCAGCCGCTCCTGCTCGTCGCCGGCCACGGCGAGCGCCGCTTCGACGCTGCCGACCGCGGTCGTGAGACAGCTGATCGCGTCGGCGAAGTACCCCTTGGCCACGAACAACTCCGCGAACAGCGCCGGGAGGTGGTAGGCGATCTCGTGTAGTCCCGCCGCGGCGGCGCCGGCGACGACCTCGGCCAGCAGGCTCTTCTCCCGGATCACCCACTGCCGCGCCGCCGTCGCGCCGCCGAACCCGGCACCCCGCCACTCCAGGGTCGTAGCCGGCAGCTGCGGCGGCGGCTTGTGCGGGAACACCAGGCAGTGCGCGTCCCAGGCCATCAGCAGGTAGAACTCGAACAGCCGGCGCCGCACCGCCGCGACGTCTTCCAGCTGCGAAGCGACCGAAGCGGCGTAGGCGTGCAGGAGGTCGTGGACGCGGTAGCGGTCGAGGTCGCCGGGGTGCTCGAGCAGGTGCGCCGAGACCAGCACGTCGAGGGAGCGGCGCACCGCCCGCAGCGGCCGCCCGTCCGCGGCCGCGACGGCTTCGGCCGTGATCTCCGCGCCCGGGTGCACCCCGATCACCGCGAGCGCGCGCCGCTCGTCCGCGGCCAGCGCCTGGTAGGACACGGTGAACGCCGCACGCAGGCTGCGTTGCGGCCAGTCGCCCTCGTGCCCGAGGTCCAGCAGCATATCGGCGTCGCGCAGCAACCCGGCCAGCGTCGGCAGCACCATGCCCGTGCGCGCCAGCGCCCGGTCGGCCACCAGCGTGAGCGCCAGCGGGTTGCCCCGGCACAGCCGAACCAGCTCCGCGACGCCGCGGCGGTCGTCCCGGGCGCGCCGGCCGATCCGGCGCGCCAGCATCGCCGTCGCGTCCGCGACGGCCAGCGGTCGCACGGTCACCACCGGCGGGGACACCGTCGCGGCCAGCGAAGGCAGCCGCCACCGCGACACCACCAGCACCGTGCACGCGGCGAGCACGCCCAGCAGCGGGGCGACCTGCTCGCGGCTGCGGACGTTGTCGAGCACCACCGACAGCGGGCGGCGCCGCAGCAGCGCCGCCAGTTTCGCCGCCCGCGCCACCGGGTTCACCACCTGGTCGACCGGGAAGTCCAGCAACGACAGCAACGTGTCGACGACCTCGCCGGCGTCCGCGGCCGTCGCCTGGCTGTCGCCGCGCAGGTCGAGCAGGACGACGCCGTGACGGAACCGCCGCCGCGCCCGGTGCGCCCACCGCACCACCGCGGTGGACTTGCCGACGCCCGGTCCGCCGGTCACCACGACCACGCCCGGGCGGGGCGCGCCGCTCGAGTCGGAGGTGAACGCGTCCAGCTCCGTGAGCAGCCCGGCCCGCCCCTCGAGCTCGTCGCAGTCCGGTGGCACGTGCCACACGGGCGGGCTGTCGGGTTCCTCCGCGACGGCGGGGATCTTCACCACCTGGCGCGGGAAAGCGCCGTCGCCGGCGAGCACCTCCTCATGCACCGCGCGTAGTTCGTCCGCGGCCCGCAGCTCTCCCGCTTCGTGGTACTGCCGGCGCATCGCGAGGTAGAACTCGGTCACCTCGCCGGGGCGGTCCGCCGCGGCCAGCGCACGGATCCGCAGTTTTGCGAGGCTCAGTTCCAGCGGGTGCGCCTGTTCGAGCTCCATCAGCCTGCCGAGCGCGACGTCGGCCTGCCCGACGGCCAGCAGTTCGGCCACCAGCAACGCGTTCGCCGGGAGCCATTGGCTGCGCAGCCATTGCGCGCGCCAGCCCGCGGCCCGGCGCGTCCGCAGGTCGGCCAGCGGCTCGTCGCGCCACAGCCGCATCGCTGCCTGCGCCTCGACGTGGGCGCGGTGGTGGTCGCCCTGGTCGCGCAGCTGCCGCGCCGGCGCCAGCAGACGGCCGAACGCGACGTGGTCGACGAGCCCGGGGTCGACCTCGACCACGCAGCCGGTCTTGCCGACCGCGACGCGCGCGTCGACTCCCTTCGCCTGCAAGGCGTGCCGCAGGTGCGCGGCGTTCTGGTGCAGGGTCGCGAGCGCTCCCCGTGGCACGTTCTCGTCGTCGGCCCACACCCACTCGACGACGTCGTCGACGGAAAACCGGTGGTTCGGCCGCGTCAGCAAGGCGGCGAGCACCTGCCTCGACCGGGGCTGGGCCCACTTCACATCCACTTTCCCGTGCAGCAGCAAGGCCGTTTGCCCGAGAATTCCGAACACCAATTCCACGCCACCCCCCCTTTCCCCACGGTGAACACCGCCCACCGCCCGCTCCTCCACGATCACTTTCCCATTGATTCCACTGAAGAACCACGTCAGAACGGTGCGAAAAGCCCGCTGACGGTCATCGTTGATCCATTGTCAAGCAGCGAAAGCACAGGCCGAAAGCCATTTCTCAACCGGGTCCACGACATTCGTGACAACAACTGGACACGACTTCAGGAGGACCGCGATGGCCGAGCACACCTGGGTACGCAGTCCCATCGGAGCCGCCGACGCGCACTTCGCCACCCGGCACGGCACGAAATCCGTACTCGTGCTCGTGCCGCACATCGTGGCCGGTACCCGGTTGCTGGACCTGCTGCCGCTGTTCGAAGCCGACCACCGCGTCCAGGTCGTGTTCACCGATCCCGAAGACGGCGACGGCTGGCCCGCCACCCACGACTTCCTCCGCGCGCACGGCGGGACGGTGCTTCCCTGGGCGCAGGCACGCCGCGCCGACGTCGACCTCGTCCTCGCCGGCAGCACCCGCGGCCTCGACGACCTGACCGCACCGGCCGTGCTGGTGCCGCACGGCGGCGGTTTCGGGCAGTACCGGCCGTGGCGTCCGCCGGGAACCGCGCGGCCCCACCGGCCGCAGACGGGGCTCGGCCCCGACCAGCTGATGCGCGAAGGCCGCGTCCGCGCCGACGCGATCGTCCTCGTCCACGACCGTGAGCACGAGCTCCTCGCGGAGGTCTGCCCGGCGGCGCTGCCCGCTGCGGTCGTCGCCGGCGACATCGCCCTGGACCGCCTCACCGCCAGCCTGCCGTACCGCGACCGGTACCGGCGGGCCCTCGGCGCCACCGACGGGCAGGAGGTCGTCGTGGTCTCGACCACCTGGTCGCCGCAGTCGGCGTTCGGCCGCCACCCGGACCTGTTCGACCGCGTCCTGGCCCAGCTGCCCCGGGACCGTTATCACGTCGTCGGCGCGCTGCACCCGCAGATCTGGGCCCACCACGGCGCGTGGCAGGTCCGGTCCTGGCTCGCCGACGCCATGCGCATGGGTTTGACGCTCGTCCCGCCGGACGAGGGGTGGCGCGCCGCGCTGGCGGCCGCCGACCACGTCCTCGGCGACTACGGATCCGTGACCGGCTACGGCGCCGCGACGGGCGCGGCGGTCCTGCTCGCCGAAAGCCGGGACCGGCCGCTCCTGCCGGGAACACCGAGCGAGGTCCTCGCCCGGCACGCACCCCGGTGGCGGCCGGACGAGCCGTTGCCGCTCCAGTTGCGCGCTGCGGCCGACGCGCGCGATGCCGCCGGGCTGCCCGAGCTGGTGCGGAGGCTGCTCACTTCCCGGCCCGGGCGGGCCGGGCGGATCCTGCGCCGGACTTGTTATCGCCTGCTGGGTCTGCCGGAGCCGGCTCGTGCGGTGCCGGTTTCGCCGGTGCCGCTGCCGAAGCCGGTGGCCGCATGAGCCTCACTCGCTGGTACTGCAGCTGGGAAGGCCGGCGAACCGCGGTGGTGACCGGCGCGCAGATCGGCCGGCCTTGGCTCGCCGAGGCTCGCCCATGCCGAGCCGACCGGGAAAACCGCCGCGGCGCAGCAGTCACCAGCCCGCCACCGGATCACCTTCCGCACGCCGACACCGCGCCCGGCGAAGATCGCCCGCGCCACACCGACGGGGAAAACCGCCGCGGCACAAGGGGCACCGGCAGGATTCCGCCCGCCGGCGCCGTTCCCGGCGCGCCCCAGGCATGGCACTCCGACGGGGACAACCGGCGCGGCACCGGGCTCACCGACACGTCACCCGACCGATTTCCGCTCGGCGAGACCCGCCCGCGCCACACCGACGAAGGAACTCTGCGCGGCCCACGGCTCGCCGGCCGACTCTCCCTCGCCGACGCGGTACTCACCGAACCCCGCCCCCGCAACGCCGACGGCCGGGGGGCGCTGGCCGCGCTGTTCGGCCGGCTGCCCGGGCTGACTGTGGCCGCCGTCCCGATCGGTGCGTCCAGCCTCCTTCTCGGCGACCGCACCGGCGAGGCCACCCTGCTCAGCACCGGAGACCGTGAGCTGGCCGCGGCCGCCGCCTGCCTCTGGCTGATCGCCGGGCGACGGCTACCGGCCCTCGCCGCCGTCCAGCGCATCGAGCGCCGCCCGGGCCCGGTCCAGCGAAGCCCCGCCGACGTCGGCCAGCAGCTCGACCGCCTCGGTGAGGTACGCACGGACTTGGTCGTCGGACTCGGCAACTTCGGCCAATGCCAGCAGCACCTCCGCCTCGTACACCGCTGAACCCGACCGGCGCAGCACCGCCCGCGCCCGCCGCAGCCGGTGGACCGCCGCTTCGGCCCGCCCGGATCGCGCGTCGATCCGGGCGAGCCCGAGCGCCACCCGGGCCACGCCCTTGTCGTCGCCGAGCTCCTCGAAGAGCCGCGACGCCGCCTCCAGGTGCCGCGCCGCGCCCGCCTCGCGACCGGCCTGCAGCAGCGCTTCGCCGATCCGGCGGTGCCGAGCAGCCACCCCGCGGTCGATGCCCAGCTCTTCCTCGATGCGCAGGCTGTCGGCGAACAGCACGACCGCCGCGTCCACGTCGCCGCCGCCCTGCACCACCATCCCCAGCTGCTCCAGGGCCGCGGACTCGTTCCGCCGGTCGTGCGCCTCCCGCGCCAGCTCGGCCGCCCACCGCGTCTCGCGCTCGGCCGGCTCGAGCTGCCCGAGGTCCAGGTGGGCCCGCCCGAGCTGGCACCGCAGCCGCGATTCGGCCACCCGGTCGTGGCAGCGCTGGGCCGCGGTGATGCCCAGCTCGTGCGAGCGCAGCCACTCCGGATAGTGCTTGCGGTACAGCAGCAGCTCCCACAACGCTTCGCAGAGCTGCCACGCGAGCTCGTCGTGCCGGTCGGCCACCGCTTCCTCCAGCAGCGGCAGCACGTTCGGCAGCTCGCCGGCGAGCCAGTCCAGCGCCTCGCCGTCGTCGGCGAAGGACGCCGGCTCGGCCGACACCTCTTCGGCGACCGGGCTCACGCGCCAGCGCGCGGGGATCACCACGAGGTTCGCCCGCGTCAGCTCCCGCAGGTACCACCGGGCGGCGCGCGGCACGGCTTCGAACCGGTCCTCGTCCCGCTGGGCCCGCGCGTGCAGCCGGACCAGGTCGTGGAACCGGTAGCGGTCGAGGTCGGCCTCTTCGAGCAGGCTCGCGTCGACCAGCACTTCCAGCGCGTCGCTGACGTCGTGGTCCCGCATGCCGGTGACCGCCGCCGCCAGCCCCGCGGTGAACTCCGGCACCGGGACCTCGGCCGTCAGCCGGTACAGCACCGCCGCGTGCTCCGGCAGCTCGCGGTAGGACCAGTCGAACGCCGCCGTCGCCGAATCCTCCGCGCCCGCCAGCCGGGACAACGTGGCGAGCCGTGACCGCTCGTCGCGCAGCTGCGCGACCACGCGGGACACCGGCCAGCGCGGCCGCGCGGCCAGCCGGGCCGCCGCGACGCGCAGGGTGATCGGGAACCGGCCGCACAGCTCGGCCAGCTCCGCCACCGCCGCCGGCTCCGCGCCGGCACGGCTCGGCCCGACCGTCCGGGTGAGCAGCGCGATCGCGTCTTCGCGCGGCAGCGGCGCCACGTCCACGAACCGGGCGCCGTCGGCGAGCAGCCCGTCCAGGCGCAGCCGGCTCGTCACCACCACCGCGCACCCGGCCGAGGCCGGGATCAGCGAGCGCACCTGCGCCGTCGACACGGCGTTGTCCAGCACCACCAGCAACCGGCGCTCGGCGGTCACCGTCCGGTAGAGCCCGACCTGCTCGGCCAGCCCGGCCGGCACCCGTTCCGGCGCGACGCCCAGCGCACGCAGGAAGACGCCCAGTACCTCCTCCGGCGCCACGGCCGTGTCCGCGGAAAACCCGCGCAGGTCGGTGTAGAGCTGGCCGTCGGGGTAGCGGTGGGCGTGGCCGGACGCCCACGTGACGGCCAGCGCGGTCTTCCCGACCCCACCGGGGCCGACCACGACGACCACCTGCGCGCGGGAGCCGGGCCCGGACCCGGTCAGCGCATCGAGGTTCGAGAGTTCATCGGCGCGGCTGACGAAGTGCGCCGGCGGCGGGGGTAGCTGGCGAGGGCTGCCCGGCACGGCGGCGGCGGGCTCCGCGCCGGGTCGGCCCGGCCCCACCGCTGCGCCGCGCTGCGGGTCGGCAGCACCGCGCCCGCCCCACGCCCCGGCGCCCGGAACCGTGGCGGCGGCCTCCGGGTCGGCGGCACCGTGCTGGGCCGGCACGCCCGGCAACCGCGCCGTCCCCGGCGACCGGCCCGCGTCCCGCTCCTCCGCGCCCTTCGCCGCCCCGCGTCCACCCTCGCTGACGCCGTTCACCCGAACACCCCCCGACGTACCCGGAACTTCCCTGTCTACAGGGTGGGCACGGAAAAGTCAGTGGGCGCGCACGTGAATTGGCCGACAGCGCCGGCCTCAGATCGCCGTTCCGGCGACCACCTCGCCCGCCTGGACGATGTGGCGGAAGTGCTTCGGGTCCGCCAAAACACCGAGGTCCGCCAGTGGATCTCCGTCCACCACCAGCAGGTCCGCGTGCGCGCCCGCGGCCAATGTCCCGATTTCACCCGTAAGGTTCAGCAAGTCCGCCGCTGTCGACGTTGCCGAACGGATGACCTCCAACGGTGTCTGGACTTCCCCACGCAAGCGGAACTCGTGGTTCTGGTGGCGGTGCATGCCACCCAGCAGGTCGGTCCCGTAGACCAGCTTCACGCCACCTCGGGCCGCTCGCTCCAACGCCGCCATGCCCGCGCCCAGGACGTCGTCGACCTTGCGCCAGCTGGCCTCCGGCAACCCGTGCTCGCGCCCCTCCTCCTTCAGCGCCCAATACGTCACCAACGTGGGGACCAGGTACGCGTCCTGGGACAGGAACAGCGAAACGCTCCGGTCGTCCAGCAGGTTGCCGTGCTCGATCGAGCGGACGCCCAGCTCCAGCGCGCGGTTGACCGCACGGGCGGTGTACGCGTGTGCCGCCACGTAACGGTTCGCCGCCGTCGCCTCTTCGACGATCGCGCTCAGCTCCTCCGCCGAGTACTGCGTCGAGTCGATGCGGTCGGTCGGGGACGCGACGCCGCCCGAGGCCATCACCTTGATGTGGTGCGCTCCCTTGCGCAGCTCGTCGCGGGCGGCCGCGCGGACCGCGTCGACGCCGTCGGCCACCCGGCCGAGACCCGCGCAGCACGGGTGGTCGTCCTTGACCTGCGTACCGCGGGTGCGGCTGTCGCCGTGGCCGCCCGTCTGGCTCAGCGCGCGGCCGCAGAACAGCAGCCGCGGGCCGCGGAACAGCCCGTCCGCCTGGGCGTCCGCCAGGCCGTAGTCGGCGCCCGACGCGTCGCGGACCGTCGTGAACCCGCGGTCGAGCATCCGGCTCATCGTCCGCGCCGCCTGAGCGGCCACATAGGACGGTGACGACGACGGCAGCGACCCCAGGTCCGCCGTCGACGCCGTGACGTGCACGTGCGCGTCGATCAGCCCGGGCATGACGACCGCGCCGCGCACGTCGAGCACCGGCACGTCGGCCGGCGCGAGGCCCGGGCCGACCTCCACGATGCGACCGTCGTCAGCACGCAGGTCACCTTCGGTGTACTCGCCGGACAGCGGGTCGAGCAGCCGGGCGTTGCGCAGCAGCAGTGATCCGGTCATCGTTCCTCCAGAAGCGCGGACACGGCCAGCGGCGCCAGCGACTGCGCCACCACCACCGCATCGTCGTCGTAGTGGCCTTCCGCGTCGAGGATGTTGAGCACCCCGAGCGTCCGGCCGCCGTCGACCACCGGCACGTTGATGATCGAGCCGCAGCCGAGGCTTTCGATCAGTTCGTGGTCGGCGAAGATCTCGCGCACCGCCGCACGATCGCGCCCGAAGTACGGCTCCTGCGCGGTGATGCAGCGATCGAGCCAACCGGCCGCCACCTCGACGGTCTTCTCCCCGCCCACCGGGTACTCCGCCGGGTGGCTGCTGTGCACGCGTCGCAACGCGTGCCGCTCGGGCACCCACGCGAGCACCGTGAACAGCCGCACGCCGATCGCGTCGCGCACCCGTTCCTCCACAGTGGACAAACTCACTTCGTCATCTCCTTCGCGGCGGCCTTCGGGGCGCCGTGTTCGGTCAGTTCTTCCAGGGACCGGCCCGCGGTGGACAGGCCGAAGACGAGCACGCAGAGCACTCCGGCCGCCAGCACCGCCGTCGTCATGCCGAAGACGCCGGCGAACCCGAGGCTCGCCGAGGACAGGCCGATGATCGTCGGCGCGAGGATGCTGCCGACCCGGCCGAACGCGCTGGACAGGCCGGTGCCGCTCGCGCGGATCCAGGTCGGGAACACCTCGGGCGTGTAGGAGTACACCCCGGCGTAGGTGCCGTTGAGGAAGAAGGAAAGCACCGCACCGGCGAGCGTGATCGACCACGGCGCGCTCGTCTGGCTCAGCCAGAACGCGCTCACGGCCGAACCGGCGAGGTACAGCGCGATCGTGTGCTTGCGGTCGAGCCGCTCGGACAGCCACGCGGCGGAGAAGTAGCCGGGCACCTGGGCCAGGTAGATGATGATCGAGAACTCGAAGCTCTTGGTGACCGTGATGCCGCGTTCGACGAGCAGCGTCGGGATCCACGAGAAGAAGCCGTAGTAGGAGAACGTGATCACGAACCAGACGGTCCAGATCACCGCCGTCCGGCGCCGCATCGCGGGGCTCCACAGGAACTTCAGCGCGCTGAACAGGTTGACCTTCGGCGTCTCGGTGGCCGGCGCCGCGTCGGCGGGCGGCACCGGCGGGAGCGCCGTGCGGGTGGCCTTCTCGACGTCGCGCTCCATCTTGGCGACGACGTTTTCGGCCTCGGTGACCCGGCCTTGCGCCAGCAGGAACCGCGGCGACTCGGGCAGCGACCGGCGCCACCACAGCAGCATCACTATCGGCAGCGCGGTGACCAGCTGCGCGACCCGCCAGCCCTCGTCGAACGACGGCACGACGAACCGCCCGATCAGCGCGGCCGCGACGAACCCGAAGGAGAAGAACCCGGCGAGCGCGCCGACGAACCAGCCGCGCCGCTTGGCCGGCACGAACTCGGACAGGAACGGCGCGATGATCGCGCTTTCGGCGCCGGCGCCCGCCCCCGCGAGCACCCGCGCGCCGAGGAAGACCTCGTAGTTGGGCGAGAAGGACGCGATGACGGAGAACACCGCGTAGAAGGCCAGCGCGTACATCATGACCTTCTTGCGGCCGATGCGGTCGCCGAGCAGGCCGGCCGCGATCGCGCCGAAGAGGAAGCCGAACGGCGTCGCGGAGCCGATCAGGCCGAGCTGGCCGTTGTCGAGGCCCCACGCCGCCTTGGCGCTGGGCAGCAGGAAGGCGACGACCGCCGAGTCCATGCCGTCGAAGGTGTAGCCGAGCCCGCCGATGAGCAGCAGCTTGTAGTGGGGCCGGCTGAGCGGCAGCCGATCCAGTCGTGCCAGCAGGGTCATGGGGGAACGCCTTCCGTGTCCGGGCGCCGGGGAGTGCGGACAACGTATACTGCGTTTTCCGAATTTTGCAACGTTCATTGCAAGTCGACTTCCCTGCGTTACGGTTTACGCGACCGAGGAGGGGACGAGTGGCGGAGACCGACGACGGTTTCGAGGCGTGGCTGCGGGACCGGCTGCCCGAGCGCGGGCTGCGGCCGAAATCGGCCGCGGTGCTGGAGGTCCTCGTCTCCCAGCCGAGGCGGGCGTCCTTCGGCTCGACGGCCGAGCTGGCCCAGCTCGCCGGCGTCAACGTCGCGACCGTGACGCGCACGGCGCAGGCGCTGGGCTTCGCCGGCTGGCCGGCGTTGCAGCAGGAGCTGCGGGCCCGGTACATGTCGTCGCTGAGCGCGCCGCAGGTCGCCGAGGAGCACCGCGGCGTCGACTCGCCGGGGTCGGCGTCGCTGCGCCGCGACCTCGACAGCCTCGCCCTGCTGAACCGCCGGTTCGACGAAGAGGTGATCCGTGAGGTCGCCCGCGCGATCGCGGCGGCCCGCCGGACGCTGGTGATCGCCGACGGCAGCTACGCGGCGGTGGGTATCGCCTTCGCGCACAACGCGCGTCTCGCGGGCTACGACGTCCACGCGGTGACGGCGGGCGACGCGGAACTCGCCAACCAGACGGCGAAGCTGACCTCCGACGACGTCCTCGTGGCGATCAGCTTCTGGCGCCTGTACGAGAGCACGGTCCTGGCGGCGAGTGAGGCGAAGAGCCGCGGCGCGCGGGTGTTCGCCGTGACGGACGCGGCCAGCCCGGCCCTGGCGGGCGCGGTCGAGCAGGTGCTGATGGTGCCGGCGGAGGGCGTGACGTTCTTCCCGTCGCTGACCGCGGGCATGGCGCTGGTCCAGGCGATCGTCGCCCAGCTGGCGGCGGTGGACCCGGCGCGGACGAGCGAGTCGATCGAGGCCGCGGAGGCGATGTGGTCGCGGTTCGACCTCCTGCACCGCCGCCCGTCGGCCAAGCCCGTGTGACTCGCGTCACGCACCGACGGTTTTCCGCTCCCCCGGTGGTCTCGATCCGGTCCGCGTCGACCACCTCGGGAGTGCCCATGTCCACCCAGTCCACCGCCGTCGTCACCGGGGCCGGCCGCGGCTTCGGGCGTGCCATCGCCGCCGCCCTTGTCGCCGGCGGCCGCACCGTTGTCGGCATCGCCCGCAGCGCGGCGGAACTCGACGCCGTGCGTGATGAGCTCGGCGCGAGCTTCGTCCCCGTCGCCGCCGACGCGACCGACGACGCCCTCGCCGAAAGCGTCCTGCGCGAACACCGGCCGGGCCTGCTCGTCCTCAACGCGGGCGCCGTGCCGCACATGGCGCCCGTGCACGAACAGACCTGGGAGACCTTCAGCCGCAACTGGCACGTCGACACCCGGCACGTCTTCGCCTGGACGCGCGCCGCACTCCGGGAGCCGCTCCGGAAGGGCAGCGTCGTCGTCTCGATGTCGAGCGGGGCGGCCATCGGCGGATCGGCGCTCAGCGGTGGGTACGCCAGCGCGAAAGCCGCCATCCGGTACCTGCGCGCGTACGCCGCCGACGAGTCGGACCGCGCCGGGCTCGGCCTCCGGTTCGCCACGCTCCTGCCGCAGCTGACCCCGCTCACCGGCCTCGGCACGGCCGGCGTCGAGGGCTACGCCGCACGCAACGGCGTCGACCGCGACACCTTCGTCGCGAAGATGGAATCGGTCCTGACGCCGGAGCAGGTCGCCAAGGCCGTCCTCGAGGTCATCGACGGCGACGCCGCGGAATACCAGGTCAGCGGCACCGGCCTGCGTACGCTCTGACTGCCATGACCGACTTCGCCGCGCGCACCGAGCAGTTCCGGCCCGAGCTGCTCGCGCACTGCTACCGCCTGCTCGGCTCGATCCACGACGCCGAGGACCTCGTGCAGGAGACGTACCTGCGGGCGTGGCGCGCGTTCGGCGGGTTCGAGGGCCGCTCGTCGGTGCGGCGCTGGCTGTACAAGATCGCCACGACGGCGTGCCTGACGGCGCTGGAAACCCGGGCCCGGCGGCCGCTCCCGTCCGGGCTGGGCGCGCCGGCCGACGACCACCGGGTCGCGGTGGCGGCCGCGGATCCGTCGGTGCCGTGGCTGCAGCCGATCCCCGACGCGCTCCTCGACCCGGCGGCGGTCGTGGCCGGGCGCGCCGGGGTGCGGCTGGCGTTCGTCGCCGCGCTGCAGCTGCTGCCCGCCCGGCAGCGGGCGGTGCTGACCCTGCGCGACGTGCTGGCGTTCGGCACCGCCGAGGTCGCCGAGATGCTCGGTACGACACCCGCCGCGGTCGACAGCGCGCTGCGCCGGGCCCGCGGCCGGCTCGCCGAGGCGGGCCCGGTGCAGGAGGACCTCGCCGAGCCGGCCGGGCAGGGCCGGTTGCTCGACCGGTACGTGGACGCGTTCGTCCGCGCCGACCCGGGGGCGCTGGTGACGCTGCTGCGCGCCGACGTCGAGCTGGAGATGCCGCCGATCCCGACGTGGTTCACCGGCCGGGACGCGGTGGCCGGGTTCCTGAGCCGCCGCGTGCTGCGGCCGGAGGCTTGGCGGCTGGTGCCGTCGCGGGCGAACGGCCAGCCGGCGCTGATCGAGTACGCGAAGGAGGGTGACCGGTTCGTGGCGCACGGGGTGCAGGTGCTGACGGTGGTCGGGGCCAGGGTCGCGCGGATCACCGCGTTCAACGACGCCGCGCTCGTCGGCGTGTTCGGCCTGGCCCCGATCCTCGCCGACGCCTAGGTCCGGCCGCCGTCGGTGGAGCTCATCCTCTTCGTGAAGCGGGCCGCGACGTCGCGCAGCTTCGTGTTCGTGTGCTGCGATTCGACGATCAGGCGCTGCATCGCCGCGTCCTCGCTCGCGCGGTGGATGAGCATCAGCATGCCCTTGGCCTGCTCGATCACCGCCCGCGTCTCCATCGCGTTGCGGAGCTCGTCGGCGAGCCGGCGGGCCTCCCGGTAGCGGCGGGTCAGCCGCAGGACCGTCTCCACGCACAACGTGAACAGCCGCAGCACCTTCGTGTCGAACTCGTGGTAGCCGTGCGCGCCGAAGCCGAACAGCGTGATCGCCCCGACGAGCGTGTCGTCCACGCGCAGCGGGACCGCCAGGTAGCTGCCCACGCCGAGGTCCTTGGCCGCGAGGACGAACTCGGGCCACCGGTCGCCGGTGTCGCCGACGGCGACCCGCACCACCTCGCCCGTGAGCGCCGCGAACAGGCCGGGACCGTCACCCGCCGCGTACTGCACGTCGTCGATGCGCCGGGCGCGCTCGTCCGTGAAGGCCGCGGTCTGCGTCACGCCGTCGCGGACCACCACGATGCTCGCCAGGTCCGCGTCGGGCACCACCCGGACGGCTTCGCCGCACACCGCGTCCAGCAAGCCTGGCGTGTCCGAGACCGATTCGAGGACCCCGACGAGATCGGACAGGACGGCGTTCAGCTCGTCGACCCGCTCCGCCATGGCGTCGCCAGTGGTCGGCAAGATCCACCCCTCCCATGCGTCAAGCGGCGAGCAATGGGAAAGAGCTCGCCAGCAGCGTCAACCGAGACCACCGCTGGCGTTTCAACGGGTCCGGGAGAACTCTACCGGCCGCGCGGGTCCGGTTTGGCGAGGGCCGCGCCGGGTAGCCCCGGAAAATGAGCAACACGGCAGTTGACGACGAGTTGTGGACGGAGTTCCACCGGGTGGTGAACATGACGTCGCGCGAGCTGGAGGACTGGCTGCGCACGCGCGACGCGGGCCCGGAGGCCGAACCGCTGCCCGACGAGGCGGGCCCGCCGACCGGCCACCAGGTGCTGGCGGTGCTGCGCAAGCGCCGGGGCGACGCGGACTCCCGCGACGCCGAGGTGATGCGGAAGGTGATCGACCGGGTGCACGCCCAGCGCCGCGACGACCTCGAGCCGACGGCGGGCGAACCGCACTGGCGGCACCGCCTGATGTCGATCGGCCACGACCCGCTCAAGCCGGCGGGCTGAGGCGGGCTGAGCAGCCCCCGGTTTCCACGCTAGCGGAGGGCACCGACGAAAATCGGCGCCCTCCGAGCGCGGCGGCCCGGGTTGTCCACAGCGCGAGTAAAGCGCCCCAAGGCGGCCTTCGGTGCGTCTCACGCACCCAAGGCGGCCTTCGGTGCGTCTCACGCACCGAAGGCCACATTGGGGCGCTGGTCAGCGGGCCACGGCCTGCCAGCGCTGGTTCGGCCCGTTCGTCGGCCGGTACAGCCCGATCCGCGCGCCGTCGTCGCGGGACTCGCCCGTGACGTCCAGCAGCTGGCCGCTCGCCGCGTTGACGAACGTCCACGTGCCGTCACCCGTTGTCGACAGCGTCCACTGCGCCGCCGGGTCCGACGTTCCCAGCGGGGCGAGCGTCACCGCGCCGCCCGATGTGCTCAGCACCTCGCCCGTCGCCGCCGACGCGATCGAGAACCGGTCGCGGTTGCCGTAGCGGCCGGTGCGGTCGGTCAGCGTCCAGCGCTGCGCGGCCGCCGACGCGTCCGTCGTGCGCTGGACCAGCCCGCCGTTCTCCGCCGACAGCGATTTGCCGCTCTGCACGCCGGTGAACGTGAACGGCTTTCCCGAACCCAGCCCGGTGCCCGCGGCCGTCGACGACACCCCGTCGACCACGAACGTCGTCACCGACCGCGCCGGGACCCGCAGCGTCGCCTTGGCCGAGGTCACCCGCACCGGCTTGCCGCGGCGCAGCGCACCGGTGACGTCGGTGACGACCGGCGTCACCGACGCGCCCGGCCGGACGCACCCGAAGCCCGCCAAATCCAGCGTGACGTCCTGCTCCGCCGTACCCGAGTTGACGTGGACCACCGAAGACAGGTCTTCGCCGCGCATCGCGGCCGTCGAGGCGGTGTCGTCCGACGCGATCAGCCGGTCACCCGACCGGATGTAGTGGGTGAAGTTCCGCATCGTGTCGAACTTCGTGTTCGTCCGAATAGGACAGTCCGAAGTGGTGCAGTCGAACGGGACCTGGATCTCGCCCCAGTTCATCCCGGCCGCCGACTCGCCGCCGGGCTTCATGTTGTCGTAGTCCTCGATCGGCTGCCAGCTGACCCACGCGCTCGGCTCCAGCAGGCGCAGGTCGTCGGTGATCTGGCCGGCCAGCCCGAGCCCGGGGTCCATGCTGGTGAAGTCCTGGCGGTCCAGCCAGCTCCCGCCGACCTCGCTCATCCACAACGGCTTCGACGCGCCCTTCGCCAGGTCACGCGGGATCGGCCGGTTGCCGGTGCCGTAGGTGTGCACGTTCAGCCGGCCCGCCGCCGCCCGCGCCTCGGCCGACCAGCCCGCCCAGTCCGCCGCGAAGATGTCCGGGTTCGTCTCGTCGGGCGCGGAGACCACCTTCCCGGGCAGCGCCGCGGCCATCGCCGGGATCAGCCGCGACTGCACGGCCGGCCCGATGTGCGCGCCCTCCTGGCGGCCGCCGGTCGGGTTGCCGTCGGCGCCGAGGGTGGTCTTCCAGTAGTTCGTGTTCGGCTCGTTCAGCGGGTCCACCGACGAGAACTCGATGCCGTGCGCGCGTTCCAGCGTGCGCACCACCTGCGCCAGGTACGCGGTGAAGTCGCCGATCTTCTCCGGGCGCAGCTGTTCGTCGGTGGCGTTGAAGCCGCCGGAGACGTACCCCGACACGGTCTGGAAGTACGGCGGCGAGTTGCTGAACGCCTCCCACTTCGTGACGCGCTTCTTGATCCTGTCGACCCACCAGCGCTGGTTCGGGTCCGCGGCGGCGTCGAACTCGGCCGGGTCGCCCGGCGTCCACCAGTCCTTGTCCGCGCGGGTGGTCCCGGCGGGCGCCTTCCACCAGCCCGGGACCGCGCCGCCGGGCCGCAGGTAGGCCGGGACGTCCGGGGCGTTGCCGCCGCCGATGTTGAACCGGGCGATGTTGAGGTTCAGCCCGTCGGGACCGAAGACCAGGTCCGCCAAGCGGTTCCGGACGGAATCGGGGTAACCGCCGGTCGCCTCGGCCATCCACGCCAGGCTCGACCCCCACCCTTCGAACGGCTGCTGGCGGTACGCGGGGTCGGGACGGACGGTGACGGCGGTGGCCGCTTCCGCGGGTGCCGCGGCCACCCCCGCCGCCACCAGAGGTACACAAAGGACGGTCAGCAAACGCCGCAGGTTCATCGTCGAACTTGCCCTTCGTTCGGTGGGGACTTCCTCAGGCCTCCGTGTGGCCCAGCAGCGGCCGCGGCACGAACCGGGCCGCCGGGTCGAGCATCGTGTCCAGTTCGAGCACGACGAGGTCGTTGGCGCCCGCGCGGACCACCGGGCGCGGCACGTACAGCGTCCGCTGCGGCCCGCGCCGCCAGTACCGGCCGAGCGGGAACCCGTTGAACCACACGAGACCCTTGCCCCACTCGCCGGTGTCGAGGAAGAGATCAGCGGACGCGTCGACGTCGACCTCGGCGCGCAGCAGCACCGGCCCGGCCACCGCCCCGGCGACCAGCGACGGCGCCGCCGGCCGCAGCCCGGGGAGCGCGTCCAGCTCCAGCGGCAGGACGTCCCAGCCGGTCAGCGGCTCGCCGTGCAGCGCCGCGCCGCCGATGATGCCCTTCGCCTCACCGATCCGCGGGCCGTAGTCGACGCGGCCCTGGTCCTCGACCAGCACCAGCAGCTCGCCGTGCGCCCGCGGCAGCGCGACCGCCCGCTCGTGGTGGTCGCGGTGCAGCGTGCCGACCGGGTCACCGTCGAAGAACACGGTCGCGCGGTCGCGGACCTCGCCGAACGTCAACACGCCCGGCCGGTCGCCCGCAACGGTCGTGCGCAGCAGGGCCAGGCGCGGCATCGGCGTCAGGTCGTCGAACGCGGGCAGCTCCTCGTGGAACTCCCAGGTGCCCCAGCGGTCCGGAGCGTCGAGCAGCCGGACCGGGTCGCGCAGCACGGCGTGGGCCGTCGGCGCGGGCCGCGCCGGCGGCGGGACGGAGTCCGGCACCTTGTGGTAGCGCGCGATCACGTCGCGGAACGCGTGGTACTTCGGCGTCGGGTCGCCGGCTTCGTCCAGCGGCGCATCGTAGTCGTAGGACGTCACCAGCGGCTGGTACACGCCTTTGTCGTTCGCGCCGTTGGTGAGGCCGAAGTTGGTGCCGCCGTGGAACATGTACAGGTTGACCGACGCGCCCGCGGCGAGCAGCGCGTCGAGCTCCGCCGCGGCGTCCGCGGCCGGCGTCGTGTGGTGGTGCGCGCCCCAGTGGTCGAACCAGCCGTTCCAGAACTCGCTGCACATCAGCGGCCCGGTCGGCTGGTGCGCGCGCAGGATCGCGAGCCGCTCCCGCGCGCCGGAGCCGAACGACGCGGTGCGGTGCAGCCCGTCGAGGCTGCCGGCTTCGAGCATGTCCGGCTGGTCCACTGTGGTCAGTGGCACGGTGATCCCGGACGCGCGCGTGTGGTCGGCCAGCGCCCGCAGGTACCGCTTGTCGTCGCCGAACGCGCCGTACTCGTTCTCGACCTGGACGAGCAGCACCGGCCCGCCGCGGTCGACCTGGTGCGGCACCACGACTTCATAGACGCGCGTCAGGTATTCGCGCACCGCCGCGAGGTAGCGTGGCTCGTACCGGCGGACCCCGACCGCCGGGTCGCGGAACAGCCACGCCGGCAGGCCGCCGTTGTCCCACTCCGCGCAGATGTACGGGCCGGGCCGGACGATCGCGTACATCCCCGCTTCGGCGACCAGCCGCAGGAAGCGGTCGAGGTCGAGCCCGCCGGACAGGTCGAACGTGTCCGGCGAAGGGGCGTGCGCGTTCCACGGCACGTACGTCTCGATGGTGTTCAGGCCCATCCGCCGCGCCTTGTCGATCCGGTCGGCCCACAGGTCCGGGTGCACGCGGAAGTAGTGCAGGGCACCGGAAAGGATCCGGAACGGCTGCCCGTCGAGCAGGAAGTCGGTCTCCCCGATGGCGAACTCAGGCATGCGAAGCCGCCTCCGGGCTCAGCTGGAGCACGGTCCAGGACAGCGGTGGCAGTGTCACGGTGATGGTCGTCCCCCCGGGGTCGGACGTCGCGGCGGCGCCGGGCAGCGGCACCGGCCGGACCGGTTGCGCGGTGGCGGTGTTGGTCGTGTGGCGCGTCCCGCCTTCGGGCGTGGTCAGCGTTTCCGCGGCGTACAAGCCGTACCGCGCGCCGCGCAGGCGGATCCGGACTTCCGTGTGCGACGCGGTGGCGCGGTTGGTCAGGAACACCGCCCCACGCCCGGATTCCCCCGCCGTCGCGGCGACGTCGACGAGGTCGACCTCGCCGTGCTGCGCGGTGCGGAGCCGGTCGCCCTCGACGGACAGGCGCAGGCTCGCCCCGCTCGCCAGCGCGGCCACCCGCTGGAACGGGTGGAACGTCGTCTGCCGCCACGCCGGCCCGCCGGGCTCGGTCCGGATCGGCGCGATGACGTTCACCAGCTGCGCCTGGTTCGCCATCGTGACGCGGTCGACGTTGCGCAGCAGGGAACTCAGCAGCGACCCGACGACGACCGCGTCGGTGACGGTGTAGTCGTCCTCGATGATCCGCGGGTGCTCCCGCCAGCCGCCCTCGGCGAGCCGCGCCTGGTCGACCTCGTTCCAGCGGCGCAGGTCCCAGACGTTCCACTCGTCGACGCTGATCCCGATCTTCTTGTCCAGGCCGAGTTCGGCGAGCGTCTCGTCGATGATCCCCCCGGTGGTGCCGATGAAGCGGTCCAGCGCGGCGCCGCTGGCCAGGTAGCTGTCGGTGTCGCCGTGCAGCTCCTGGTAGTAGGCGTGCAGCGAAATGTGGTCGACGAGCTCGGCGGTGTGGCGCAGCACCGTGCGCTCCCACGAGCCGAACGTCGGCATGTCCGCGTGCGAGCTGCCCGCGACGACCAGCTCGACGTCCGGGTCGATCATCCGCATGACCCGCGCGGTCTCGGCGGCCAGGCGGCCGTACTCGTCGGCTGTCTTGTGGCCGATCTGCCACGGGCCGTCCATTTCGTTGCCGAGGCACCACAGCTTGAAACCGAAGGGCCGGTCGGCGCCGTTGGTGCGGCGCCGCTCGCTCAGCTCCGTGCCGCCCGCGTGGTTGCAGTACTCCAGGACGTCGACGGCTTCCTGGATGCCGCGGGTGCCGAGGTTGACGGCGTACATCACCTCGGCACCCGCGGCTTCGGCCCACGCGACGAATTCGTGCAGGCCGAAGCGGTTGGACTCGACGCTGTGCCAGGCCGGGTCGAGCCGGCGCGGCCGCCGCGGGCCGACGCCATCCTCCCAGCGGTAGCTGGAAACGAAGTTGCCGCCCGGGTAGCGGATCACACTCGGACCGAGTTCCCGGACCAGCTCCAGCACGTCGCCGCGGAACCCTCGACTGTCCGATGTGGAGTGCTCCGGTTCGTACAGTCCCGTGTAGATGGACCGGCCCATGTGCTCGACGAACGAGCCGAAGAGGCGGCGCGGGACCGGGCCGATCACCTCGCCCGCGTCGCCTTCGATGTGGACGCTCATCCGGCGCTGGCCGTGAAGCCCTGCTGGTTGCCGTAGTCGACCAGGGCCTGTTGCCAGGCGGCGAGGCCGGCGTCGAGCCCGGTGCCGTTCAGGTAGGCCTTGCCGACGGTGTCGCTGAAGACGCTGTTGGCGTAGGTCTGGTACGGCAGGTAGGTCCAGCCCGGCGCGACGTCCTTCGACGCCTGGGTCAGCACCTGGTTGATCTTCTGCCCGCCGAAGTACGGCACGGCCTGGTCGACGAACGCGGGCGAGGTCAGGTCGGCCGTGGTCGACGGGAAGCCGCCGCTCTTGATGAACGGCTGCACGCCGTTGCCGTGGTTGAGCCAGCGGACGAACGCCGCGGCCAGCGCCGGGTTGGCGCTCTGCTTGACCACGGACTGCGTGCTGCCACCGTTCTCCGCGGTCACCGGCTTGCCGTCGTAGGTCGGCATCGGCGCGACGGCCCACTTCCCGCTGCCGGCGGCCACCGAGGACATGAAGTTGCCGGGCATCCAGGCGCCGGTGACCAGGGACGAGATGGTGCCGTCACCGAGGGCGCGGAACCAGTCGTCGGACCACTCCTTGACCGGGGCGAGCAGCTTGCCCTGGATCAGCTGGTCCCAGTCCGCGGTCCACTTCTTGACACCCGCGTCCGCGAAGTTGATCTTCACGTTCTTGCCGTCGACGGTGAACGGACGGCCGCCCGCCTGCCAGATCATGCTCAGCGCGAACCCGGGGTCGCCGGTGTCGGAGGTGATGTACTTGGTGGGGTCGGCGGCGTGCAGCTTCTTGGCCGCCGCGATGTACTCGTCCCACGTCTTCGGTACGGCGATGCCGTTCTTGTCGAAGACTTCCTTGTTGTAGAACAGCGCCATGGGCCCGGAGTCCTGCGGCAGGCCGTAGAGCCCGTTGCTGTTCTTCACCTGCGCCCAGGTCGAGGCGCTGTAGTCCTTTTCGAACGCTCCGAAGCCGTATTGATCCAGGTTGACCAGCGAATCGGTCAACGCGAACTGCGGCAGCGCGTAGTACTCGATCTGCGCCACGTCCGGCGCGCCGTTGCCGGCCTTGATCGCGTTCTGGAGCTTGGTGTATTCCTCCTTGTTGGTGCCGGCGTTGACGTAGTTCACCTTTACGTTCGGGTATTCCTTCTCGAACGCGGCAACCTGGTCCTTGGCCGACGGGGTCCAGCTCCAGTACGTGATCGTCCCGCCCGCCTTGAGCGCGGCGTCGACCGCGTCCTGGTTGCCGGTGGCGGCGGCGGGGCCGGACGTGCTCCCGGACGAGCAGCCGACCGCGAGTGCGGCGGCGAGCGCCACGGCGGCGAACGCCTTGGCGCGACTGCGGATGCGTGACATCGGGTGTCCCTTCACGACGGTGTGACGGCTATTGCTTGACGCTGCCCGCGCTCAGCCCGGATTGCCAGAACCGTTGCATGAGCAGGAAAGCGAGGACGAGGGGGATGATCGTGAGCAGCGACCCCGTGAGCACGAGGTTGAAGATCGGCTGGGCGCCGGCGCCGTTCGCCTGCGCGCTCCACTGGTTGAGCCCGACGGTCAGCGGGTACCACTTGGGCTCGCTGAGCATGATCAGCGGCAGGAAGTAGTTGTTCCAGGTCTGCACCATCGTGAACAGCGCGACCGTGACGATCCCGGGGACGAGCTGACGCAGCGTCACGGTGAGGAAGATCCGGAGCTCGCCCGCGCCGTCGATCCGCGCCGCTTCCAGGAGCTCGTCGGGGATCGCGTCGGCTGCGTAGACCCAGATCAGGTAGAGGCCGAACGGGCTGATCAGCGACGGGATGATGATCGCGAGCGGTGTGTTGGTCAGGCCGAGCTTGCTGAACATCAGGAACGTCGGCACGGCGAGCGCCGTCGCGGGGACGGCCACGGCGCCGAGGACGACGGCGAACACCGCGCGGCGGCCCGGGAAGCGGTACTTGGCCAGGCCGTAACCCGCCGCGGTGGCGAGGATCGTCGCGCCGCCGGCGCCGACCACGACGTAGAGCAGGGTGTTGCCCAGCCAGCGGAAGAAGATCCCGCCGTTGTAGGTGAACGTCTGGGCGATGTTGTCGAACAGCGCGAACGAACCGCCGAAGGACAGGCCCGACGTCGAGAACAGGGCGTCCTGGGTCTTGGTCGCGTTGATCAGCAGCCAGGCCAGCGGCACCAGGGTGTAGAGCAGGTACAGCGCCATGACCGCGGTGAGGACGCGGGACTTGCGCGGCCGCGTCACCGAGAAGGTCGCCACGTCACATCCCCTTCCGGGAGCCGCGCAGCTGCACGACGTAGGCGATGACCGCGGTGATCACGCCCATCACGATCGCGACCGCGGCGGAGTAGTTGTACTGCTGGCCGGCGAAGGAGAGGTTGTAGGCGTACATGTTCGGCGTGTAGAACGTGCCGATCACGTTCGGCACCAGGTTGCGCATGATGTTCGGCTCGTTGAACAGCTGGAAGCTGCCGATGATCGAGAAGATCGTGGCGATCACGATGGCCCCGCGGATCGCCGGCAGCTTGACCGACAGGATCGTGCGGAACGCGCCGGCGCCGTCGATCGAGGCGGCTTCGAACAGCTCCTTGGGGATCACCTTGAGCGCGGAGTAGAAGATCAGCATGTTGTAGCCGACGAACTCCCACGTGACGACGTTGCCGATCGAGGCGAGCAACCAGTTCTGGGACAACGGCTTGATCGCGTCGGTGCCGAACAGGTGGTTGAGGTCCGCGGCGAGTCCGAAGTGGTCACCGTAGATGAAGCCCCACATCAGCGCGGCGACCACGGCGGGCACGGCGTACGGCAGGAAGATCACGACCCGGAAGAACCCGGCGGCGTGCAGCCGGGCGCTGTCGATCGCCAGTGCCGCGATCAGCGCGAGCACCAGCATGATCGGCACCTGCACGGCGAGGAACACCAGCACCCGCCGGAAGGCCTCCCAGAACTTCGGGTCGGCGAGCACCTGCGCGTAGTTGTCGGCGCCGACGAACACCGTGCCGCCGAAGAAGGCCTGGTCGCGGAAGAGGCTGAGGACGAACGCGTAGCCGACCGGCGCGATGAACGTGAGCGCGAACACGAGCATGAAGGGGGCGACGAAGAGCCAGCCCCGCCAGTTCCGCCGGGGGCGGCGGGCCGACGGCGCCGGGCGAGCCGGTGCCGCGACGGGCGGTGCCGCTGTGGACGTCATCGTCCCTCCGGGGTTTCGTACGGATGTTTACGTCAACATTTCTGCGCGGAAGGGTAACGTGTTGACGTAAACATGTCCAGGACACTCCCGAGGAGACACTCGTGCCGGCTGCATCCCCCCGTCGTGGACCGTCGATGGCGGACGTGGCCCGCGAGGCGGGCGTGTCGGGACAGACGGTGTCCCGGGTCGCGAACGGCAGGACGAACGTCGACGACGCCACGCGCGAACGCGTCCTCGCGGCGATGCGCCGGATCGGCTACCGGCCCAACAGCGCGGCGCGGGCGTTGCGCAACGGCAAGTTCCGCAGCATCGGCGTGATCATTTCGGCGCTGCCGACGTTCGGCAACAGCCGCACGCTCGACGCGATCGCGGCGGCGGTGGTGCCGGAGGGGTTCTCGATCATCCTGATGCCGGTGACGCGCCCGACGCAGGGCGAGGTGACGGGCGCGTTCAGCAAGCTGAACGAGCAGGCCGTCGACGGCGTGATCATCCTGATCGAGCAGCACCAGCTGGACCAGAGCGAGATCGAGCTGCCGCACGGGTTGCCGGTGGTGGTGATCGACTCGAGCGCGCGCTACGACTACCCGGTGGTGGACACGGACCAGGCCGACGGCGCGGCAACGGCGACGCGGCACTTGCTTTCCCTGGGGCACGCGACGGTGTGGCACATCGCGGGACCACCGCAGTCGTATTCGGCCGAGCGGCGCCGCAAGTCGTGGCGGGCCACTTTGGAAATGGCGGGGGCTTTCGTGCCTCCGGTTTTGCCGGGCGACTGGTCTCCGTCATCGGGTTACGAGGCGGGGTTGACGTTGGCTCGCGACCCTTCGGTGACGGCGGTGTTCGCGGCCAACGACCAGATGGCGCTGGGGTTGCTGCGGGCGTTGCACGAGTCGGGGCGCCGGGTGCCGGCGGAGGTCAGCGTGGTGGGGTTCGACGACATGGAGGAGTCGGCCCATTTCTGGCCCCCGTTGACTACGATCCGCCAATCGTTCGAGGCCGTCGGCCGGCACGCGGTTTCGGCGTTGCTGGCGGAGATCGAGACGGGCGCGGAGGTCGGCGAGCCGGTGTCGGTGCCGACGGAGCTGGTGGTCCGTTCGAGCACCGCGCCGCCGCCCGCTTGAGCTGGGGGTGCCGCGGCGGTGGTCCGGAATTGTCGGTGCCCGCCGGTAAAGTAGAGAACGGGCGGGCTCGGGACACGAACCCGCAAGGTCGCGAATGCCGCATCCGGAACCCTCAAGGCCGCGAATGAGCCGTTCGCGACCTCGCCGGGCACCCGCCGCCCCTCAGCACACGAACCTCGTTTGAGCGCGCCGACCCGCGGGCATTACCGGCCACCAAGCCGGATCCCCCGGTCAAGCGAACGTCGCAGTGGTGTGGACCATTCGGCCCACCGCCGCAGAAACGAGGCCGTCATGCTCGCCATTCTCGCCGCCGTGCTCTTCGGGCTCGCCCTGCTCATGGAACTCGCCGGGTTCGGCCTCGGGCCGATCATCACGTCCGGGACCCTGACCACCGCCGGGCTGCTGTGCGTCGCCCTGCACCTGGCCGGCGTCGCCACCGACCGGTCGCGGTTCAGCCGGCGGCGGCGTCGCTGACCCGCCGCAGCACCTGGGCGAACACCTCGGGCGACTGGGCGCCCGCGACGCCGAACCGCGAGTCGAGCACGAAGAACGGCACCCCCGTCGCGCCGAGCGCCCGGGCCTGTTCGCCGTCCGCCGCGACTTCGGCTTCGTAGGCGTCCGATTCGAGCACCGCGCGGGCGTCGCCGGCGTCGAGCCCCGCTTCCGCGGCCAGCTCCACCAGCGATTCGCGGTCGAACAGCGACCGCCGTTCGGTGAAGTGCGCGCGGTAGAACCGGTCGACGACGGCGTCGGCCAGCCCGCGCTCGCCGGCGAGGTGCACCAGGCGGTGGCCGTCGACGGTGTTTCCCATGTGGACACCGGCCAGGTGGTACTCGAGACCGTCGGCGGCCGCGCGCTGCTCCATCTGCGCTTCCATCGCGTCGGCTTCTTCGAGCGTCCGGCCGTACTTCTCGGCGAGCACCTCGCGCGTCGGCCGGGACGTCCCGCGCGGGAACGACGGGTCGAGCTGGAACGAGTGGTGCACCACCTCGACGTCGGCGCCGACTTCGGCGACCGCCCGTTCGAAGCGGCGCTTGCCGAGGTAGCACCAGGGACAGACGAGATCGGACCAGATGTCAACACGCACGCAACCAAGCTAACCCAGCCGGTGGCACGCACTTCAAGGTAACCGTCCCGGACCTGTGGATAGGGTGGCCCGGTGACCGTCTCGACCGACGACATCGTCCGCCACGCGGCGCGGCTGCTGTTCGCCGGAACCCGCCTCGACCTCGGCCGGATGGCGACCGAACTCGGGATCTCGCGCACGACGTTCTTCCGCCGCGTCGGCAACCGCGACGACCTGATGGGCGCCGGCCTGCGGCTGCTGTCCGACCGCACGTGGCAGCGGGCGCTGGATCGGTGGCACGCCTCCCACGGCTCCTCCGTCCGCACCCCCGAGGGGCGCCTGCGATGCCTGTGGGTGATGGAGGAGTACCGCCGCGAGGTCGCGGCCAACGAGGGCATGCGCAAGCTGATCGAGGCGGAGTCGACGGTGGCGCTGCGCGTGCTGACGGACCCGCGCGGCGCGGTCCAGCCGGCCCTGGTCGACGCGCACGTGGAACTGTTCCGCGCGGACGCCTCGGCGGCGGGGCTGACGCCGCTGGTCGGACTGCCGGACCTGGCGTTCGCGGTCGTCCGGCTGGGTGAGTCGTTCTTGTACTCGGACGTGCTGGCCGCGCGGACGGTCGACTTGAAGGTCGCGACGACGCTGCTGGACACGTTGGTGCGCGGAGCCTTGGAGCCGACTGCGGCCCGCTGACGGGAAGCGGCGTTCACTTTTACTCACCCTCGTGAGTGCCACCCCTCCCCGACTCACTGAGCAAGCGCACAGTCGGTCAACTACTCACCCGTTCGGGTGTTGTGGAACATTTGGGCGAAGTGTTTCATGAGTCCACGGGAAAGCGGTTACCCCGCAGCCCGCACGCGGCACGCCCTCCGTTGCCGTGCAACGGTTCCATCGGTCCGCCCGTCCGTGTCCGGGCGCGCTTCGCCCTGCCCGGGGAAAGAGAGCGATCCATGTCCGTACTCACCAGTCCGCCGACGTCGTCAGACTCGGGTGAGAAAATTTCCCGCCGCCGCTCGTGGCGGGCCAAGGCCGCCGGGGTCCTCGCGGCCGCCTTGACGGTCACCACCGTCGTCGCTTCGCCGGCACCCGCCGCCGACAACCCCTACGAACGGGGGCCCGCCCCGACCACCGCCAGCATCGAAGCGAGCCGCGGCAGCTTCGCGACCAGCACCGTCACCGTGTCGCGGCTCGCCGTCTCGGGCTTCGGCGGCGGGACGATCTACTACCCCACCACCACGACCGCCGGCACGTTCGGGGCGATCTCGATCGCGCCCGGCTTCACCGCGCTCCAGTCGAGCATCGCCTGGCTGGGCCCGCGGCTCGCGTCGCAGGGGTTCGTCGTGTTCACCATCGACACCCTGACCACCAGCGACCAGCCCGACAGCCGGGGCCGGCAGCTGCTGGCCTCCCTCGACTACCTCACCCAGCAGAGCAGCGTCCGGTCCCGCATCGACAGCAGCAGGCTCGGCGTGGTCGGGCACTCGATGGGCGGCGGCGGCACGCTCGAAGCGGCGCGCTCCCGGCCGTCGCTGCAGGCCGCGATCCCGCTGACCGGCTGGAACCTGACCAAGAACTGGTCGACCCTGCGCGTGCCGACGCTCGTCGTCGGAGCGGAGGCGGACACCGTCGCCCCGGTGGCCACGCACTCGATCCCGTTCTACACCAGCCTGCCGTCCTCTTTGGACAAGGCGTACCTCGAACTGCGCGGTGCCAGCCACTTCGCCCCGAACTCGTCGAACACGACGATCGCGAAGTACACGCTCTCCTGGCTCAAGCGGTTCATCGACAACGACACCCGCTACGAACAGTTCCTGTGCCCGATCCCGAACACCAGCCTGTCCATTTCGGACTACCGCGGCAACTGCCCGCACAACGGCTGACCGCCTCAGCCGGGCACGCCGAGGGTGACCGACACCTTTCCCTTGGCGTGCCCGGCTTCCTGGTAGGCGAACGCGGCGGGCAGGTCGTCGAACGGGTAGGTCCGGTCGATCACCGGCGTGACCGCGCCCCGCTCCACCCACGCGGTCAGCTCGCCCAGCACCGCTTTCTTGTCCGGGCAGGCGACCGCGTCCGCGAGCACCACGCGCCGCCGTGCGAACGGCCCGGCGGCCAGCGCGGCGAAGACGTGCCCGGCGGGCTGCAGCCAGCGCCCGGCCGGGCCACCGATCGCGACGAACGTGCCGTCGCGCTCCAGCACCCGGCGGCAGGCGAACAGCGACCGGCCACCGGCGACGTCCAGCACGAACTCGTAGCGGCGCCCGCTGCGCGTGAAGTCTTCGGACCGGTAGTCGACGACGTTTTCGGCGCCGAGCGAGCGCACGAGGCCGGCGTTGGCGGCGCTGCACACAGCGTCGACTCGGGCGCCGAGCGCCTTCGCCAGCTGGACGGCGAAGGTGCCGACACCGCCGGAAGCCCCGTTGACCAGCACCCGGTGCCCCGGTTCCACACCCCGCAGGGAAAGCAGCGCGGTCACGGCGGCCATCGGGATCGCCGCCGCCTGCTCGTGGGACAGGTTCGCCGGCATCGGCGCCAGGAGGTCTTCGGGCACGCAGACGTATTCGGCGTGCGCGCCCCTCGGCAGCAGCGCGTAGACGTCGTCACCCGGCGAGAACCGCTTCCCGGCGGTCTCGACCCGGCCGGCCAGGTCGCAGCCGAGGACGCCGACCGGCGGACGGCGCAGACCGAAGCCCCCGGTCATCAGGCGGGCCACGCGGGGCTCGCCTCTCAGGAAGTGCCAGTCGTACGGGTTGACCGACGTGGCGTGCACGCGGACGAGCACTTCGCCGTCTCCCGGGACGAGATCCGGCACGTCTTCCCAGGTCAAAGCCTCGGGCGGGCCGTACACACGTTGAACCAGAGCCTTCACGACATCTCCCTTACGTTGTAAGTCGTACGTTGTAAGGTAGCTCTGGAGCACGCGCCGGGTCAAGGAGCCTTACGTTGTACGATCTTGTGCGTGACCACCGACGCCCGGACCCCGCTGAGCCGGGAGCGCGTGCTGCGCGCGGCCGTCGCGCTCGCCGACGAGCACGGCCTGCGCGCGGTGACGATGCGCCGGCTCGCCGACGAGCTCGACGCCGAGGCGATGTCGCTCTACTACCACGTGGCCAAGAAGGAAGACCTGCTCGACGGGATCGTCGACGTCGTCGCGCAGGAGATCAACGAAGCCGTCGCCCGGCTGGAGCCCGGTCCGGACTGGCGGCAGACGGCGCGGCGGCGCATCCTCGCCGCCCGCCAGGTGTTCCTGCGCCACCGCTGGGCGCCGGCGCTGTTCGAGACGCGGTCGTCGACGAGCCTCGCGGTGCTGAAGTACTACGACGCCTTGGTCGGGGTCATGCGCGAGGGCGGCTTCACGCACGACCGGATCCACCACGCGCTGCACGCGCTCGGCAGCCGGGCCCTGGGGTTCAGCCACGAGGTGTTCGACCCGAACGCGGGCGCGTCGGCCGAGCTCCCGGCGGACCTGGCCGCGCAGCTGCCGAACCTGGCCGGGATGCTGAGCGATCTCGCCCACGACGACCCGGACTCGACCCTGGGCTGGTGCGACGACCAGGCCGAGTTCGAGTTCGGCCTCGACCTCATCCTCGCCGGCTTGGACCGGCTGCGGGGCCGGTAGTCCAGCACGTGGGACACCGCCGCGCGCCGGAGCAGAATCGGCGGTGTGTCGCGACCACTGCGGAAGCTCGGCTTCCTGACCATCGGCCTCTTCGACCCCGCCGACCCGCGGCGGGGGCACGAGTCGACGCTGGAGATCATCGAGCTCGGTGAACAGCTCGGGTTCGACAGCGCCTGGGTGCGGCACCGGCACCTGCAGCACGGCATCTCCTCGCCCGTCGCCGTGCTGGCCGCCGCGTCGCAGCGGACCGAACGGATCGAGCTCGGGACCGCCGTCATCCCGCTCGCCTGGGAGAACCCGCTGCGGCTCGCCGAAGACCTCGCCACCGTCGACCTGCTCTCCGGCGGCCGGCTCAACCCGGGGATCAGCGTCGGGCCGCCGATGCGCTACGACGAGGTCAAGCGTGCCCTCTACCCGGACACCGCGGACGCCGAGGACTTCTCCTACGAGCGCGTGCGCCGGCTGCTGGACTTCGTGCGCGGCAAGCCCGCCACCGGCTTCAGCGGCACCGAGGGTTTCGAGGTCTTCTCCGACCGCGTCCAGCCGCAGGCGCCCGGGCTCGGCGACCGCCTCTGGTACGGCGGCGCGAGCCTGCGCTCGGCCGAGTGGGCCGGCAAGCACGCGATGAACTTCCTGACCAGCAGCGTGGTCAAGGCCGAGGGCGAGAGCACGGACTTCGCCGAGATCCAGCTGTCGCACATCCGGACCTTCCGCGAGCACCACCCCGCCGGCCGAATCTCACAGGGATTGGTGGTCATCCCGACGGACACCGCGACGCCGGAGCAGCGCGCGAAGTACGAGGCCTACGCCGAGAAACGGCTGCCGCGCACCGCGGAACCGCAGGGTCCGGCGCGGATGCTGTTCTCCCCCGACTTCGTCGGCAGCTCCGCGGAAATCGCCGAACGGCTGCACGCGCACGAGGCGTTCCGCGAGATCGACGAGGTGGCTTTCGCCCTGCCGTTCACCTTCGACCACGAAGACTACGTGCAGATCCTCACCGACATCGCGGAACGCCTCGGTCCGCTGCTCGGCCGTTGACTACTTGTTGGTGCCCGGGGTCAGCACCTTGTCGATCACGAAGACCGTGGCGTTCTTCGTGGGGATGTCGCCGCACAGGATCTTCGCGCCGTTGACGGTCAGGTTGTCGCCCGAGCCCTCGATCTTCAGCGGCCCGCCCGCGGTGTTCAGCGACTCCAGCGTGCCGGCCGACTCGAGACCCTTGGCGTCGTAGCGCTTGCCGACGACGTGGTACTGCAGGATCGGCGCCAGCTCGGCCGGCTTGCCCGCCAGCTCGGCGAACTTCGCGTCGCCCAGCGCCGCGAACGCCGGGTCGGCCGGGGCAAACACGGTGATGGCCTGCTGGCTGTTGAGCGTGTCGACCAGGTTTGTGGCCTTGACTGCCGCCACCAGCTTGGTCAGCAGCGGGTTGGTCGACGCGGCCGAAGCGACCGGCTGCGGGCCCATCGAGTCCAGCGAACCGGGCGCGGAACCCTGCGGCAGCTGCGAACAGGCGGGGCCGAAGACGTCGGCGTTGGTCGTCACGCCGTCCCCGGCGGCCATGCTCGACGACGGCGCGGCCATCGACGACGACGGCGCGGGAGCCGGGGCGCTGCTGGAACTCCCGGAAGAAGCGGTGTCGCTGCCGCTGCACGCGGTCAGCGAAAGCGCGGCCACGGCGGCGAAACCGATTCCGGCGACACGAAGCTTGGTCACGAAAATCACTCCAAAAGCGGCTGTGAACTTTCTTCTTACGGGGTATTCGGGGCTACGCGGAAAACAGCTTGGCGCCCGATCGGGTGGTGTGGGTCACCGCGCGGTGAAATTGATGATCTGCCACCCGGTGGCGCCCTTTCCGGAAGGCGCGGTTCAAACCTTTGGGCGTGTCGATCCGCGATTCCGTCTTTTCCCGGCGCCGGCCCGTTTCCGCCAGTACGCCTGATGAGCCTGCCAAGTCGTCACTTCGAGACGGTGACCCATCGCCGCGGCCAGTGCTCATTGCCCTCCCATCAGGGGTCAGGCCAAGGAAATCCGGGTGACCGCCGGGGTCGTCGGGCCCGCGGATCCGCCCGCGGGTTCGACGGTGATGCCGATCCGGTCGGTGCCGGGCGGGATGTCGGACATGAGCATCCGCGGCTGGAGGAGCCCGGCCGAGTGCGCTTCGCCGGCGCGGATCAGCCACACCTGGTAGACGTGGCCGGCATCGAGCGCGGGCAGGTCCGAGGCGAGCAGCACGGCCTGGTTCCGGCTGCGCGAGACGACCAGCGTCGCGTGGCCCTCGCCGGTGCCCTGGATCGCGGACGCGTCGGGCGCGGACAGCACGGAGTCGACGGGGGCCGGCGGCGTCGAGGTGACGACGCCGACGCCGACCGCGACGAGGGCCGCCGCGGCGGCCCCGGCCAGCGCGACGCGCAGCCGGAAAACCTTGCCGCGCTTGACTTCGCCGCCCCGCTGGACCGGGATCCTCGGCGGCAGCTGCCGCGTGCGGGCGACGTCGGCCAGCACGAGGAGCCTCAGTTCGGCCGGTGGGGTCACCGGGTCGGCCGCGCCCAGGCGAGCGCCGGTCGCGCGCAGCTCGGCCACTTCCCGGCGGCACGCCGGGCATCGGCCGAGGTGCCGTTCGAACCCGGCACGCTCCACATCGGACAATGCGTCCAGCGCATAGGCCCCGGTCAGCGTGTGCAGCTCGGCGGTCATCGATCCACCCCCAGGCAGTCACGCAGCCGGATCAGGCCGTCCCGGATGCGGGTCTTGACGGTCCCGGGCGCCACCTTCAGCACCTCGGCGACCTCGGGATACGTGTAGCCGTTGTAGTACGCCAGCACGATCGACTCACGCTGGAGATCGGTCAGCTGCGCCAGGCACTGCCGGACGCGCTGCTGGTCGAGCGTGGCCAAAGTGGACTCGGTGACCTCGTCGAACGGCCGCCGCACGTCCATCCGGCCGGCTTTCTCCTCACGGTCGAGGACGGCTTGGTGCGAGCGCACGCGGTCGACGGCCCGGCGGTGGGCGATGGTCAGCACCCACGACAGGGCGCTCCCCCGGTCCGGGACGTACCGGGCGGCCTTGCGCCACACCTCCACGAGCACCTCCTGCGCCACTTCCTCGGCCTGGGCGTGGTTGCGCAGCACGCGCGTCACCAACCCGAGCACCGGCCCGGCGATGACGTCGTAGAGCGCCGCGAAGGCGGGTTCGTCGCCCGCCGCGACCCGTCTCAGGAGTTCTTCGGCGTCCGCCGCGGGCACCGGCGCTCCGTCCGGTTGCAGCCGCAGCCGCCCTCGCTCACCCATGCCCGGCACCCTCCGCCTCACCCTGGTTGTGCGAGGCGTTCGCGGCCGGACGGCGGTGCGGACTGGTGTGCGGTGAGGCTTCCCACCCGGACGGTGCAACTCCGGCGCCGGGACCCATCCGGAGGCGGGAGGGCTCCGAAAGTCTGGTGTCGAGGCCGGTCGGCGGCGCTCGGGCGGGCGGGCAACGGCGTGGGCGCCGGCGTCGCAACCCGCCCTGGAGCAGAGTGGCTTCGAAAGCCTGACGCAACGACTCCAATGTCGGAGTGACTTCAGCAGTGTATCGACTCCGAAACTTGAGTCACTTCAGTTATGCAGTGACTCCACTCCGCAGCCACTGCGGCGACGTAACGACGTCGAAGGTGAAACGACTGCACCTAAGCAAGGACTCCGAACGACTACTCACCCTGAGTGAGGAAACTGCCCGTAAGGTCACGCCGGCGGTGACCTCGGACACTTCTTGATCACCCCAGAGTGTGAAAGTTTTTCGGAACGCTGGGCGTTGAACTCACCATGGGTTATCCCTGGAACAAGACGAAGTTAACCGACGAGTAGCAAAGGCAGTCCCGATGGCCGACCCGCACAACGTGACCAGCGCCAGCATCGACTTCGCCCTGCGCACCTTCGGGGCCGGGCCGCGGCCGGTGCCCGCCGAGCTGGAGTACGACACCCGCGATCCCTACGCGGTCGCCGTGGTGCTGCACGCCGGCGCGAGCGCCGTCCGGTGGCTCTTCGGGCGCGACCTGCTCGCCGACGGCCTGCTCGCCCGCTGCGGCGACGGTGACGTCCGCGTCGGGCCCGCCGGCGACCCCGCCCTGATCGTCGTGGAGCTGACCTCCCCCGACGGCGCCGCCGTGCTCGAAGCGCCCGCCAAGGAGATCGCCGCCTTCCTCGACCGGACCTACGACGTCGTCCCCGCCGGCAGCGAAAGCGACTGGTTCGACTTCGACCAGGAACTCGAGAAGCTCTCGTACCAGGACTGAGTACCGTCGCCGCGGTGAGCTTCTTCCTGACGAAGGTCCTCGCCGCGCTCGAGGACGGCGGTGACCGTCCGCTGTTCGTCCAAGACGGCGTCACCACCTACCACCAGGCCCGCGACCGCCTCCGCCGCCTGCACGGCGGCCTTGGAACGACCCAGACCGTCGCCGTCGACCTGCGCAACCGGCCCGAGACGGTCCTCGTCCAGCTCTCCGCCCTCCTGCACGGCGCGACCGTGCTCATGGTCCCGGCCTCCGCACCCACGCAAGACCGGCTCGCCGCGGCGAAGGGCGCCACCGTCGTCACCGACCGGCCCCGAGACTGGCCCGGCGCCGACACCAGGACCCTCGCCGACCTCGACGGCGAGCCCCGGCCGCTGAACCCGCCGGACACCGTGCACCTCCTCTTCCCCACCGGCGGCACCACCGGCGCCCCCAAGCTCATCCGCCACAGCGGCATCTACGACGGCATGGCGCACATCTTCGCGCCGGACCCGGCCGGCCCCGGCCGCACGCTGCTCGTCGCGCCCATGACGCACATGACCGGCAACGCCACCGTCCTCGGCACGCTGCTCCGGCGCGACACCCTCGTCGTCCACGACGGTTTCGACGCGGGCGCCGTCCTCGACGCGATCCAGGAACACCGCATCGACACGCTCTCCCTGACGCCGCCGCGGCTGGCCGCCCTCCTCGATCACCCCAGACGGAAGCACACCGACCTCAGCAGCGTCCGCTCGCTGTCCCTCGGCGCCGCGCCGCTGCCGCCGCACCGGCTCGCCCAGGCGCTCGACGTCTTCGGCCCGGTCGTCGGCCAGGGCTACGGCCTCACCGAAGCGCCGATGATCGCGAGCATCTCGGCCGCCGAGCTGGTCGCGCGTCCCGGACTGCTCGGCTCGGTCGGGCGGATCGTGCCCGGCATGGAAGCCCGGATCACCGACGACGGCGAGGTCGAGGTGCGCGGACTGTCCATGATGGACGGTTACCTCGGCGGCCCGGACGTCGGCGCCGGCTGGCTGCGCACCGGGGACCTCGGCCGCTTCGACGACGACGGCTACCTCTACCTGCTCGACCGCGCCGACGACGTCGTCGTGACCGGCGAGCACGGCACCAAGGTCCCCACGACCGTCGTCGAACACGCGCTGGAGACGCACCCGGCGGTGCGGAGCGCCGCCGTGTTCGGCCAGGGCGAGCTGTTGCGCGCCGTCGTCGTCACCTCGGGCGAAGTGTCGGAAGACGAGCTGAAAGCGCACGCCAGAGCCACCTTCGGCCAGGAGCACTACGTCCCGGCGAAGGTGGACTTCGTCGCCGCACTCCCCCTCACCGAGGTCGGCAAGGTGGACAAGCGCGCCCTGGCTCAGCTCGTGACGGCCCCGTAGGACGACGACCGGACCAGCTTCGCGTACTTGCCGAGCACCCCTTCCGGGAACTTGTTCGGCAGCGGCTCCCAGCCTTCGCGGCGGCGGGCCAGCTCCGCGGCGTCGACCAGCAGGTCGATGCTGCGGCCCTTGATGTCGACGGCGATCCGGTCGCCGTCGCGGACGAACGCGATCGGCCCGCCGTCGACCGCCTCGGGCGCGACGTGGCCGATGCACAACCCGGTCGTGCCGCCGGAGAACCGGCCGTCGGTCAGCAGCAGGACGTCGCGGCCGAGCCCGGCGCCCTTGATCGCCGCGGTGATCGCGAGCATCTCACGCATGCCCGGGCCGCCCTTGGGGCCTTCGTAGCGGATGACGACGACGTCGCCGGCCTCGATCCGGCCCTCGTTCAACGCCGCCATCGCCTCCTGCTCGCGCTCGAACACGCGCGCCGGGCCTTCGAAGTTGGCCGTGTCGAAGCCCGCGGACTTCACGACCGCGCCGTCGGGCGCGAGCGAACCGCGCAGGATGGTGATGCCGCCGGTCGGGTGCAGCGGGTTGTCCAGCCTGCGCAGGACCTCGCCGTCGATCGGGTCGGGGTCCAGCTCGGCGAGGTTCTCCGCGACGGTCCGGCCGGTGACGGTCAGCGCGTCGCCGTGGATCAGCCCCTCGTCGAGCAGCGCCTTCATCAGCACCGGGATGCCGCCGTGGCGGTCGATGTCGTTCATGACGTACTTGCCGAACGGCTTGAGGTCGCCCAGGTGCGGGACGCGGTCGCCGACGCGGTTGAAGTCGTCCAGCGTCAGCTCGACCTTCGCCTCGTGCGCGATGGCCAGCAGGTGCAGCACGGCGTTGGTCGAGCCGCCGAGGGCCATCACGACGGTGATCGCGTTCTCGAACGCCTCCCGCGTGAGGATGTCCCGCGCGGTGATGCCCTTTTCGAGCAGCCCGACGACGGCTTCCCCCGAAAGGTGCGCGTAGTGGTCGCGACGGCGGTCCGCGGACGGCGGCGCGGCCGACCCCGGCATGCTCATCCCCATCGCCTCGGCCGCCGAGGCCATCGTATTCGCGGTGTACATTCCGCCGCAGGCGCCCTCACCAGGGCAGATGGCGCGTTCGATGCGGTCGAGGTCGCCGGTCTCCATGCGCCCGGCCCGGCACGCGCCGACCGCCTCGAAGGCGTCGATCAGCGTGACGTCCTTCTCGGTGCCGTCGGTCAGCTTCACCCAGCCGGGGGCGATGGTGCCCGCGTAGAGGAACACCGACGCGAGGTCGAGCCGGGCCGCCGCCATCAGCATGCCGGGCAGGGACTTGTCGCAGCCGGCCAGCAGGATCGAGCCGTCGAGCCGCTCGGCCTGCATGACCGTCTCGACGGAGTCGGCGATGACTTCGCGGGACACGAGCGAGAAGTGCATGCCGTCGTGGCCCATGGAAATGCCGTCGGACACGGAGATCGTGCCGAACTGCAGCGGGTAGCCGCCGGCCGCGTGCACGCCCTCCTTCGACGCCTGCGCGAGCCGGTCGAGCGACAGGTTGCACGGCGTGATCTCGTTCCACGAACTGGCGACGCCGATGATCGGCTTGCGCCAGTCGCCGTCCCCCATCCCGACGGCGCGGAGCATGCCGCGCGCGGGCGCGGCCTCGATCCCGTCGGTCACCGTGCGGCTGCGGGGTTTCGGATCGATCGTCATCGCGGGGCCCTCCGGTACGACGTTCGGACGCACTGCAGCCTACTCGGCTCGGCGCGGTCCGCTGGCCGGAACGAATCCCTTCCCGGAGTCAGGCGAACCGGCGAAGACTCGGCGAGATGATCGCCACTGTCGTGTGGGGCACGGGCAACGTCGGCCGTGCGGCAATCCGGGCCGTCGACGCCCATCCGGCGCTGGAGCTGACCGCCGTGCTGGTGCACGATCCGGCGAAGGTCGGCAAGGACGCGGGCGCGCTGGCGGGCGTCGGCGACCTCGGTGTCGCCGCGACGGACGACATCGACGCCGTGCTGGCCGCAAGCCCGCGCGCGATCGTGTACGCCGCTTCGGGAGACGTCCGGTTCGACGACGCGCTCGCCGACATCGTCCGCGCGGTCGGGACGGGCGCGGTCGTCGTGACGCCGGCGCTCTACCCGCTCTACGACCACCGCAACGCACCTCCCGAACTGCGCGACCCGGTGCTGGCGGCGATCAAGGAAGGCGGCGGCTCGCTGTTCGTCTCCGGCGTCGACCCCGGCTGGGGCAACGACGTGCTGCCGCTGCTGATCAGCGGGCTCGGCACGGACGTCGACGTCATCCGCTGCCAGGAGATCTTCGACTACTCGACCTACGAGCAGCCCGACTCCGTCCGGTACCTGGTCGGCATGGGCCAGCCGATGGACTACGACCCGCCGATGCTGATGACCGGCGTGCCGTCGATGGTGTGGGGCGGGCAGGTCCGGCTGATCGCGCGCGGCCTCGGCGTCGAGGTCGACGAGCTGCGCGAGACGCTGCAGCGGCGTCCCCTTGAGGAAACCGTCGCCACGCGGACGATGGGCGAGTTCGAAAAGGGCACGCAGGGCGCGGTGCGGTTCGAGGTGCAGGGCATCGTCGGCGGCGAGCCGCGGATCGTCATCGAGCACGTGACGCGCATCCACCCGTCGTGCGCGCCGGACTGGCCGACGCCGCCCTGCGGCGACGGCGCCCACCGCGTGATCATCGAAGGCCGGCCGCGCATCGAGGTCAGCGTCGAAGCTTCGGACGAAGGCGAGAACCGGTCCGCGGGCGGCAACGCGACCGCCGTCGGCCGGCTCGTCGGCGCGATCGACTGGCTGGCCGAGGCGGAACCCGGCCTCTACGACGCACTCGACGTCCCGCTGCGCCCGGCAGCCGGCAAGCTCGGAAGGAGGCGCTCGTGAACATCGACATCCCCGAAGGCAAGGACCCGATCGGGTACGTGTGGGGCGAAATGGTGCCCGGCATCGGGATCGCCGCGTCGCAGTTCTCGCTGGCGGTGTATTCGCACACCACGTTGGGGCTGCGGGAGTTCGAGGCCGCGAGGCTGCGGATCGCCCAGATCAACGGGTGCGTCTTCTGCCTGGACTGGCGCACGGAACGCGACGGCGTCAAGGTCGAGCCGGAGTTCGCGGACGCGGTGGCGGAGTGGCGCACCACCGAACTCTTCGACGAGCGCACGCGCCTCGCGGCGGAGTACGCCGAGCGGTACGCGACCGACCACCACAACCTCGACGACGACTTCTGGAAGCGGATGTCCGCCCAGTACAGCCAGAAGGAGATCGTCGAGCTGTCCATGAGCCTGGGGTCGTGGCTGGCTTTCGGGCGCCTGAACCACGTCCTGGGCCTGGACACCGTCTGCGTCCTGCCGTCCCACCGGTCGTGAGTGGTAATTCGGGTTCTAACCCGAATCACCACTCACGACAGCGTCAGAAGTCGGTGGCGATGATCTTTTCGATGTTGCGCTCGGCCAACGCCGTGATCGTCACGAACGGGTTGACGCTCGTGTTGCCCGGGATCAGGGAGCCGTCGATCGCGTACAAGCCCGGGTAGCCGGCCAGCCGGCCGTAGTTGTCGGTCGCCTTGCCGAGCACCGCGCCGCCGAGCGGGTGGTACGTCAGGTGGTCGCCCCAGATCTTGTACACGCCGAAGAGGTCCGTTCGGTAGATCGTCCCCTCCTTCGCGTTGATCTTGTCGAAGATGGACTTCGCCATGTCGATCGACGGCTGCTTCCACGCCGTCTGCCAGTTCAGGTCCACGCTCTGCGTCGCGGGGTTCCACGAGAACTGGGCCCGGTTCGGGTTCTTCGTGATGGACAGGTAGAACGACGCCCACGTCTCGATCCCGGTCGGCAGCGGCGCCACCTCGGCGAACGCGCCGCCGGCGGTCCAGTTGTCGATGCCGCCGCAGGGGATGGAGGACTGGAGGCTGCCCGTCGGGTCCCAGATGTGGTTGGCGCGCCCGCACATCACGTTCCCGTTGTCGCCCCAGCCCTTCCCGACCTCGCCGTTGAGGTTGGGCAGCGCGCCGGTGGCCTTGAGTTTCACCAGCAGCTTGCTCGTGCCGACGCTGCCCGCGGCGAAGAACACCTTGTCGGCGGTGACACCCTTGGTCGCGATCACCGCGCCCGAGGTGTTCAGCTGCTCCAGCGTCACGGCGTAGCCGCCGCCGGCCGCGGGCGTCACCGACGTGACCCGGTGCAGCGGCGAGATGGTGACCCGGCCGGTCGCCTTGATCTGCGGCAGGTAGGTCTTCTGCAGGGACTTCTTGCCGTAGTTGTTGCCGTACAGGATTTCCCCGGCCAGCGCCGAGCGCGGCACCGTGTTCGCCTGTTCCTGCTGCATGTAGTTCCAGTCGTAGACGTCCGGGACGAAGACGAACGGGAACCCGGACCGCTGCGCCTGCTTCCGGCCGACGCGCGCGTACTGGTAGCACTCGGCGGAGTCGAACCACGCCGGGTCGACGAGGCCGACGCCGAGACCGGCGTTGGCTCGCGGGTAGTAGGTGCTGTACATCTCGTCGGCGTTGACCGTCGGCAGGATCGCGCCGAAGTTCTCCCGCTTCGGCGTGACGGCCATGCCGCCGTTGACGAGCGAGCCGCCGCCGACGCCGCGGCCCTGATACACGATGATCCCGCCGAACTCCTCCGCGTCGAGGATGCCGGTGTACTTCGGGATGTCCTTGTCGATCGGGAACCCGAGGAAGTTCGACAGCGGCTGCTTCGTCCTGGTGCGCAACCAGAACGAGCGCTGGTCCGGGGTGGTCGTGTTCGCGAAGATCTTGCCGTCCGAGCCGGGCGTGTCCCAGGCCATGCCCATTTCGACGAGCTGGACGTCGATGCCGGCCTGGGCGAGCCGCAGGGCGGCGACCGAGCCGCCGTACCCCGACCCGATCACCAGCGCGGGCACGCGCGCCGCGTCGGCGATGGTGGCGGCGGCCGCCCGGCTCCCCACAGCCGCGGCCGCCAAGATAGAACCAGTTCCAGCGATGAAAAGACGACGGGAAACTTGCCCAGAAGCTGTTCTCCATACGGATTCGTCACGCATTTGATGGTCCTCACCGTTGAGGTATATTAGAACAGGTTATAACTCAGCGGTGCAGACAAGTCGACATATACCCGCGAGTAACCTCCCCGGGTTGCGCGAGGATTCCGCTGAATGGGCCATGATGGACGACTGTGGAGTCGACCCGAGTGGACCGCTGGCTCTGGGCGGTCCGGCTGACGAAGACCCGACCGGACGCAGCAGCGGCGTGCCGGGGCGGGCACGTGCGCGTCAACGACAAGCCGGCCAAGCCCGCGACGACCGTCGTGCCGGGTGACGAAGTCCGCCTGCGCATCGGCGGGACGACCAGGATCCTCGACGTGGTACGGGTGATCCAGAAACGCGTGGGCGCGCCGGACGCGGTGACGTGCTACGTGGACCGGACGCCGAAGCCACCCCCGGAGACCGCGATCCCGGTCGCCCGGCGCGATCGCGGCGCGGGCCGTCCGACCAAAAGGGAGCGCCGCGTGCTGGACGCGTTCCGGCAACAGGAGTCGTGAACCTCGCCGTGTAGTGAATGACTCATTCCTGTCGCCAGGTGACAGGAATGAGTCATTCACTACACGCGGCCGGGAAAGGGGGTCGTTCGCAACACAACGCCCCGCGGAGGCCAGTCGGATCCGGGCGGGGTTGGTCCCGGGGGCCGGGAGGCGACGAGTTCTCGGGGCATGCGGCCGATCCGGTCGCCCGCACGTCATGAACGGGTCGTTCACCTCGTCAGACGACATGAACGACCCTTTCATGACATCGCCGCGACGCCGGGCAGACGGTCACGCCGGGCCAAGGGCGCGGTCGGCGCCGCCCGGCCGATGGTCATCTCGCCCGATGACCATCGGAATCGCCGTCGCGGGCGGGGTTCGCCGGGGATACCGGGGACTTCGCCCGGTTCGGGTCCGTTCCGGGCGAAAACGGGTAGTCCCCCCGCCGGATGGAGGGGAACCATGACAACCGCGGAAGAAGCCCCGGACCGCCTGCTCGCCGCGGCCCGGCCGCTGGTGGTGCGCTACTGCCGTGCCCGGCTCGGCGCGGGGCCCGACACCTGGCGCTCGGCCGACGACGTCGCGCAGGACGTCTGCGTCGCCGTGTTCAAGGCACTGACCACCCGGCCGCCGGACCGGCCGTTCCCGAACTTCGTGTGCGGCATCGCCCGGCACAAGGTCGCGGCCGCACGCAAGGCGGCGGCGCGGCAGTGGGACGAGCCGGTGGCGGAGCTGCCCGACGAGGTCGACGCCTCGCTGGACCCCGAGCACCACGCCCTGCGCCGCGAACTGGGCGAGCGGATGGCGAAGCTGCTGCAGGTCCTGTCGGAGAAGCAGCGCGAGATCCTGGTGCTGCGGGTCGCGGTGGGGCTGTCGGCCGAGGAGACGGCGGAGGTGGTGGGGTCGACGCCGGGCGCCGTCCGCGTCGCCCAGCACCGGGCGCTCAGCCAGCTGCGGAAGGTCGTCGGCGGCTGAACCGGCGCTACCCTGACCGGGTGAGCGACAGCGAGAACTTCGAAGGCCGCGATGTCGGGTCCGGGATCTCCGTCATCCGCGAAAGCACCGACGTCGTCGGGTCCGGGCCGCGCCTGCACCGGCACCCCTACACCGAGACGTTCGTCATCATCCGGGGCCGGGCCCGGTTCACCGTCGGCGACACCGAACGCGACGGCGGCGCCGGCGACGTGCTGGTCGTCCCGGCCGGCACGCCGCACAAGTTCGCCGTGCTCGGCCCCGGTGTCTACGAGGCCGTGCACATCCACGAAAGCGACCACTTCATCACCGAATGGCTGGAGTGACGCTCAGAACCCGCCGTCGGGGATCATGCCGCGCAGCTTCGTCAGCGCGCGGTACTGCGTGATGCGGACGTTGCCCGCGGAGATGCCCAGCGCCTCCGCCGTCTCGTTCGCCGACAGGCCGACAACGATCCGCAGCGACAGGATCTCCTGGTGCAGCGGCGGCAGCGACGCCATCAGCTTGCCCAGCCGGGCGCCGAGGTCGAGGTCGAGCACGTGGCTCTCCGGCTCGTTGCCGCCCAGCGGCCGGTCCGGCAGCTCCGGCACGGGCTTCGACCGGTCCCGCGCCACCGAGCGGAAGGCGTCGGCGACCTTGTTCGCGGCGATGGCGCGCACCAGGTAGAGGAACGAGCCGCCGCGGTCCTGGTAGCCCGGCAGCACCTTCAGCACGGCCAGGCAGACCTCCTGCGCGACGTCGTCGGCCGACAGGTAGGACAGGTCGCGCCCGCCGATCCGGGCGCGGCAGTAGCGCACGACCGTCGGCTTGATCAGCCGCAGCAGGGCCTGGACGGCGTCCGGGTCGCCGGCGCGCGCCGCCGCCACGACCGGGTCGAGCTGCTCCTTCGTCAGCTTCCCGTCCGGGCGCGGCAGCTCCTCGAGCACGACGTAGCCGTCGACCGCCGTCTCCGCCAACATGGTGTCCACGGGTTCCCTCCTCGCATCGTCCACCGGACCGGGGCACCGTCGGCCACAAGGGACCACACTGGTCCTGCGTCCGCATCCGCCGTTTTCCGGTCCGACAACCGGAGTAATCGAGGCGCTGACCAGCAACGTTGCAGCAGGGTGGTTCTTGTCCAGATATTGTCCGTTAACCAGAAACGGCCCACCGGGCTTACCGGGCGGTCATGCCCGCCGGGCGGGACAGATAGTGGACAGATCCTGCCGTCCGTAGCGAATTCGCGGCCCGGTCCGATCCTTGGCGCGTGACCGAACTCGACCTTCCGGGAACCGAAGCCATGATCACCCATTGACCGCCGACGTTTTCCTGTGCCTCGCGGCCGCCGGCAGCGTGGAAAAAGCCCTGCGCGCCGACGGGCTGCGTGTTTTCCGAGGTTCACCTTTCGACGATTTCGACGAGATCGCGCCGGAACTGGCGGCGTCCCGCGTGCTGCTCGCCGACCATTCCGCCGCGTTTTCCGATCGCGTGCTGACGATGGTTCCGGGGGAATCGCTCGCGGACCTGGTCCGGCGGGTCCGCGCGGCCGCCGCCGGCCCCGGGAGCGTGCTGCCGTGGACCGTCCACAGTGCACTCGTCGCGCGGCGGGCGGTCCTGGTCCACGGCCTGCCGGGCGCCGGCAAGACGACGCTGGCCGAGCGGTACGCGAGCCTGGCCGGCCGGTTCGGCGGCCGGGTGCTGCGGACCGGGCCGTTCGGCCACCTCGACCCGGACGACTTCCTCCCCCAGTTCCACCTCGCGCTGGCGGCGGCCGCGGGCACGTCCTGCGGCGGGTTCGACCGGTTGCGAGCGCGGCTGGCGGCCCGCATCGAGGCGGCGGGTTCGCGGGTGCTGGTACTGGTCGACGACGTCCCGGCGGGGGTGCCCCCGGACGAGCTGGCCCGGGTCCTGCTGCCGGCGCCGGCGGTCCGCACGCTGCTGACGAGCCGAGCGGCCGGCTGGCCCGGGGCGACGGTGGAGGTGCCGGGGCTGACGGTCGCCGAGGGCCTGCGGTTGCTGCCGTCCGGAGCCGGGTTCATCGCCCGCTGCGACGGCCACCCGATGACGCTCCGGGCGGCGAAGTTCCTGCTGCGGCTCGGTGTGCCGCCGGCTGACGTGCCGGACACGGCGCCGGATGCGATCCGCGAGGTGCTGCTGCGGTCGGGGCGGCCGGCGTGTGAAGTGCTGCGGCTCGGGTCGGTGCTGGCGCCTTCGCCGATCCCGGTCGAGGTGGCGCGTCGCGCGGTGGCCGGCGGGGAGTTCGAAGCGGCGGTGGAGGAGTTGGTGGCGCGGGGGTTCGCGGCGCTGGTGGACGGCGGGTTGCGGCTGCAGGGGTTGGCGGTGGAGGTGGCTTGCGGGGAGTTCGGGGCGTCGGCTGCCGGTGGGGCGGTGGGGGCGGTGTTGAGCGGGTTGGCCGGTGGCAAGAGTGCGGCTGGACTCGGCAACGCCTCGGCTTCAGGTCACGGCAGCACTGACGGACCGCCCGACGCCCCGCCGAGCACAGCTGAAGTCAGCAACGCCTCGGCGCTCGATCAGGCGAGCGCTGCCGGACTATGCATCGCCTCCCCACCCGAGCACGGCAGCACTCCCGAGCCGACCGAGGTCTCCCCACCTGGCCACGCAAGCGCGGGCGACGCCTCTTCACCCGGCCAGCCGAACCCTGCTGCCCCCTCGCCGCCCGACCACCCGAGCGCGGCCACCGGCTCACCGCCCACCATCACCCACACGCACCTCATCCAGCACGCCCGAACGCTCGCCGAGCACAGTCCCGCCCATCGCGTCGCCCTGCTGCGGCCCGTCGCGGCCGCCTACGAAACCCTCGGCGACCCCGCCACCTCCGGCGAAATCCACGCCACCATCCTCGCCACCGGCGAAGCGACCCCCGCCGACCTCACCGCCGCCGCCCGGGTCGAACTCGCCTGCGGACTGATCCCCGAAGCCCTCGCCCACGCACGTCGAGCCCTGGCTGCCGGCCACCAGCCCGCCGCCCGCGTCGTCGCCCAGGCCCTCGACAGCCAAGGCGACTACGCCGAAGCCGACCGGCTCTTCTGGCACACCCACCACCCCACCACGGCCGAAGACCGGCTCCACGCGGCGAAAGCCCGGCGCCTGCGCGGCCACCCCGAAGAAGCCATCGCCCTCCTCGAACCCGCACTCGGCGCGCCCGGCGAACTCGCCATCGAGTACGCCCGCAACCTCCTCCAAGCCGGCCACGCGCGGCAAGCACAAGAAGTCGCCCAAGCACTCGAGAGCCCCGACGCGGACGTGATCCGAGCCGAAGCCGCCCTCGTCGAGCACGATCCCGCCGACCTCGAACAGGCCTACGCGCAGCGATACGGCATCGAAAGCCCCCTCACCCTGACCGCCTCCGTCCACGCCGCCCGGGCGCGACACCGGCCCCGGCACGCACTGAACCGGATCGAACCGGCCGTCCGGGTGGTCCTCGGCGACGACCACCCGCTGCACCACCGGCTCCGGCACGCCATGGGCCTCGCGCACGCCCGGCTCCGCGAGTTCGACCGCCAAGCCGACCTGCTCGACGACGTCCTCGGGGCCCAGATCCGGCTCCTCGGCCGGACGCACCCGGAAACCGTCGAAACCCGCCTCGACCTGGGGCTCGCGCTCGCCCTCAGCGGCCGCGGGCCGCTCGATCGAGCCACCACGATGGTCGACGAAGCCGCTCAGGACGCCGGCGCCCCGCTGGCCGCCAAAGCTCGGGCCGCCAGCGAGATCGTCCGGCTGCCCGCCCTCGAACGGCCCTGAGCGTCACCCGCACTGCCAGCGGATCCCGTACGCGAAACCCGGCGCCAGGTGCCGGAACCGGACGTGCACCTCGCCCACGTCGTCGGGCTCCAGCACGGCCCCGCGGGGCGATCGCGTGTCGTTCTGGAACGCCTTCTCCAGCAGCACGATCCGGCTCGGCACCCGGTCGCCGAAGCGGACGTGCAGGTCGAACAGGTCGCACGGGTGCCGCGGGACGCAGATGTAGTGCGGTTGCCGCATGTTCGCCCGGAATCGCAGTCCGATGTCGTGCCGCTCGCCGCGCCGCAGCGGCTCCGGCAAGCGCAACGCCAGCCCGATCCGGTCACTCGACTCCATCGCGCGGCCGGCGAGCGCGCCGCCGTGGAACACGTCGACGTCGAGATCGGACTCCCGCACCGAATCGCCGGATTCGGCGGGCGAGGTGAGCGTGAGCGCCAGGTCCAGCTCGGCGATTTCGTCGGCGTCGGCGACGACCCGGCGGAATTCGAACGCCTCGGCCACCGGCTGGTCGAGAGCGAGCGTCACGCGCAGTTCTTCGGTGTGCCAACTGCGGCTCGGATAGCGCGGCCGCGGATCCGGTCCGCCCGCCGCGACGGCCATTGCCGCGACCTGCTCGATTCCTTCGTCGATCCGGCGCCGGACCGTCCGGTCGTCGCGGTCGAGCGTGATCGCCGCCCAATGCACCCGTTCCTGGTAGAACGGTTTTCGCGCCCGCTCGTCCAGCGCGAACGCCGCCCGCAAAGCGATCTTCAGGTCGTCCGGCAACGACTCGACGAGCGGCCGCAATCGGTCGGTGAGTTTACGCCGCACCGCCACCGAGTCGTCATCTTCCACAATGCCGCATGCGGCGCGCAAAGCGGGTCCGACGCGATCCGCGAGGGGTGTGGTGAAAATTCCCCGCCCTTTGCGCAGAACCTTCAGCTCACCGACCACGTCCGCCGCACTGAGGTCCACCGTTCCTCCCTCACCCTTACCGCACGGGGATCAATATTCGTCAGCGCCGACGCCGATGTCCAGTCGATCAAGCTGCGGCAAACGGATCGTTATCCGCCGCATTCTTGGCGGGTCGCACCGATTTCACGCGGAAATCGCCGCGCCCCCGGTGTGACTGAACGCCACACCCGGGTGTCGAAAGTGTCGAACGTCCACGCGCCACCCCGGCGGGTGACGAAGGCGTCACCGCGGACGGACCGGGGTACTTGTTGATCATGAACCCGAAGATGTGGCGCCTGCTGATCTCGGGGTCGCTGCGGCTGTTCCTGCTCAGCGCCGTGCCGGCCGCGGCGCACCTGTCCCTGTTCGTCGGGGTGGTCGCGACGGTGATCGCGTTCGTCGTGCCGGCGCCGCGGACCCCGCACGAGCGCCTGGGCCCCTAAGCCGCCACGACGCGCGCCAGCACGGCCGGGACCGCCCGTTCGAGCTCGGCCGCCGCGTCCTCGCCACCGGCCAGGTGCCGGAGCAGGGCCTGCTGGAACAGGCCGTCGAACAGCGCGTACGCGACGGCCTGCGGCACGCTCGCCGGCACCGCCGCCAGCTCGGCGTAGCGCGCGACGACGTGGTGGATCATCTCCTCGCGGCGCCGGTCGATCTCGAGCACGTCGGCGCGGAAGGACTCCTCGAACAGGCTCTGGTTGCGCAGGTCGTACCAGAGCCGGTGCATCTTGGCGTCCGCGCGCAGCGTCGCGGCCATCGCCGCCGCGAAGTCCCGCTCCAGCTCCGCCGCCGTCCGGGCGCGGGCGACGAGTTCGTCGTACCGGGTGACGCACACTTCCTCGAACCGCCGGACGCAGTGGGTCAGCAGGTCGACCTTGTCGGCGAAGTAGTAGTGCAGGACGCCGTGCGAGAACTCCGAGTTCTGCGCGATCTCCCGCAGGCTGGTGCGCGCGTAGCCGAGCTCGGCCAGGGTCTGCAGCGCCGACTCGGCCAGCTGGGCCCGGCGGTCCGCGAACTTGTCCACCTGCCGGCGCGAGATCCGGTCGCGGGTCCGCTCCTTCGCCTCAGTCACCTGCACCGTCCGTCCCGTCGGGGGCTGCCGGGTTCAGTCTATCGGGCAGTTGACCATTTTCTCGTTGACAGACGCCTGCCAGGGGCGCAGCTTCTCCGGGTTCCGCACCGCCCAGATCCGCCGGATCACCCCGTCCGCGACGTCGAACGCCAGCACCGACTCGACCACGCCGTCCCGCTCCGCCACGAGCCCCGGCCGCCCGTTCACGACCCGCTCCACCAGCGTCATCGCCGGCACGCGGCGGGTGATCTCGATCGTGTACCGCGCCACGTTCTCGCCGCCCTCGACCGGGCGCAGCACCGTGGTGGCGAGGCCGCCGCCGTCGGCGACCGCGACGGCCGCCGGGTCCAGCAGTCCGATCAGCCCGGCGATGTCCATCGCTTCCCAAGCCGCCTTGAACGCCCGGACGACCGACGCGTCCGCCGGACCAGCGTGAGCCGGCGCGGGCCGGACGCGGCGCCGGGCCGAGGACGCCAGCTGGCGGCACGCCGCCGGTGACCGGCCCAGGACCGACGCCACCTCGGCGAACGGGTAGCCGAACACGTCGTGCAGCACGAACGCGACCCGCTCGGCCGGGGTCATCGACTCGCAGACGACGAGGAACGCCATCGTGACCGACTCGTCGAGCACCAGCGCCTCGGCCGGGTCCGCGAGGCAGTCCGGCGGCAGCGGCTCCGGGATCCACTCGCCCGCGTACCGCTCCCGCCGGACCCGCGCCGAGCCCAGCAGGTCCAGGCAGATCCGGCTCGCGACCGTCGTCAGCCACGCCCCCGGCTTTTCGATCGCCGCCCGCTGCCGCCCGGACAGCGCGAACCACCGCCCGTACGCCTCTTGGACGACGTCCTCGGCGTCGCTCAGGGAACCCAGCAGCCGGTAGGCGATCCCGAGCAGCTGCGGCCGCTCGGTCAGCACGTCGTTCTCGCTCACCCCACCCTGACGAGCCGGGCCGGCGATCTGTGACACGACCTCACAGGGAATCGCCTTGTGTCGTCGGGCAGGCGAACCCGACCGGAAGGAACCACGATGTCCGACAAGTCCCGCCTGCCCGACGCCGCCGACCTCTTCCCCGAGATGGGCGAGCTGGCCGGCGCCATGACCAGGGTGACGATGAACGGCGCGATCCCGCGCAAGACCGTCCACCTGGTACAGCTGCGGCTCGGTCAGCTGGCCGGCAGCACGTACCACACGGTGCGGCAGGCCGACCTGCTCCGCAAAGCCGGCGCGACCCAGCAGGAGCTCGACTCGGTGGCGTCCTGGCCGACGTCCCCGTACTTCGACGACGCCGAACGCGTCGCGCTGGAGCTCGCCGAAGCCGTGCTGACCGCGAACCCGTTGGGCGAGCGCGTTTCCGACGAGCTGTTCGCCCGGGCGTCCGCGCACTACGACGAAAAGGCGCTCTGGACGCTCGCCCTCGCGCTGAGCCAGATGTGCTACTTCCTCCCGGTCGCGCTGATCGCCAAGCCGGTGCCCGGGAAGCCGCTGGGGAAGAACTACCCGAAGTAGCCCGCGTACGTCCGCCGGCGTAGCGGCGATTGCCGTACGCCGTCGGACGACCGCGGCCGCCGGGCGCCCGACCATGGGAAGCGCCACGAAGGAGGCGACCCATGATCCAGCCGGTGGAAACCACCGCACTGACCAAGCGCTACGGAGCCACCGCCGCCGTCGAGGGGCTCGACCTTTCGGTGCACGCCGGCGAGGTCTACGGCTTCCTCGGCCCGAACGGCGCCGGCAAGACCACGACACTGCGGATGCTGCTCGGCCTGATCCGGCCGACCGCCGGCCGCGTCCGGGTGCTCGGCGCCGAACCGGGACCCGGCAGCCTCGCCCGGGTCGGCGCGCTGATCGAAGGCCCGGCCTTCTACCCGTACCTGTCCGGCCGGGCCAACCTGCGCGTCCTCGCCGACCACGCCGGGGTGTCGCGCACCCGCGTCGACGCCGTGCTCGACGTCGTCAGCCTCGCCGACCGCGCGAAGGACCGGTATGCGGCGTACTCGCTCGGCATGAAGCAACGGCTCGGGCTCGCCGCGGCGTTGCTGAAGGAGCCCGAACTGGTCGTGCTCGACGAGCCGACCAACGGCCTCGACCCGGCCGGCATGGCCGACATGCGGGTCACCCTCCGCAAGCTCGCCGCCGAGGGCTGCACCGTGCTGCTGTCCAGCCACCTGCTGGCCGAGGTCGAGCAGATCTGCGACCGCGTCGGCGTGCTCGACCACGGCCGCCTGGTCACCGAGACCACGGTCGCGGACCTGCGCGCGGGCGGCGCGCTGCGCGTCGTCGCCGATCCGCTCGACCGGGCTCGTGACCACTTGCGACGGCTCTACGCCGACGTCCGCGTCGACGGGGACGCCCTCGAACTCGACGTCGACCGCGCGGAAGCCGGACGGGTCAACGCCGAGCTCGTCGGCGCCGGGCTGACCGTCACCGAGCTGCGCTGGCGCGAACCCGACCTGGAACAGACCTTCCTCACCCTCACCGGAGGTACCGGCCATGCTGCGTGACATCCGCGCCGAACTGACCAAGCAGGCCCGCCGCCCGGCGAGCTGGCTGCTGCTCGCCGTCGCCGTCGTGCTCTCGCTGACGTTCGGCTACGCCGTTCCCTACGCGGGGTTGAGCGGCGCCGCCGGGCCACCGGGCTCCGGGCGCGGCCTGGACGCGCTGCTGCCCGGCGCGTTCGTCGGCAGCGCCCTCGGCGGGCTGCCGATCTTCGTCGGCGCCCTCGCGCTGATCTTCGGCGTGCTCGTGGCGGGCAGCGAATACGGCTACGGCACGTGGAAAACCGTGCTGGTGCAACACCCTTCGCGCGTCGCGGTTTTCGCCGCGAAGCTGGTCACCGTCGCGGTGGGAGCGCTGGCCGCGGTGCTCGCGCTGTTCGCGGCGACGGCGGGGGCGAGCGTGCTCGTCGCGTCCTTGAAGGACCAGCCGCCGAACTGGCCGGCGGTCTCCGACGTCCTGCTCGGCCTCGGCGCCGGCTGGCTGGTCACGACGATGTGGGGCGCGCTCGGCGTGCTGCTCGCCGTCGGGCTGCGCTCGGTCGCGCTGCCGATCGGGCTCGGCCTGGTGTGGCTGCTGGCCGTGCAGAACCTGCTCGCGTCGATCGCCGCGCCCCTGCTGGACTGGGTCGCGCAGCTGCAGAAGGCGCTGCCGGGCCCGAACGCGGGCGCGCTGGCGGCGGCGTTCGGGGCGAACGCGCCGGGCGTCGACCCGATCGTCGGATCCGGGCAGGCCACCGCCGTGCTGGCCGCGTACCTGGTCGCCTTCGCCGTGCTCGGCGGCTGGCTGCTGCACCGCCGCGACATCGCCTGATGTGGGGGTCCCGGAGGGCTCCGGCAAAGTCGTGGCCCCGCGGTCTGACCGGCATCGCGGCGATGTCATGAAAGGGTCGTTCATGTCGTCTGACGAGGTGAACGACCCGTTCATGACGTGGGGCGACCGGATCGGCCGCGCTGGCCTGACTTTGCCTGCGGGGGTCCCGGATCAGCGGTAACGCTCCGGTGGCGGAAGCGTAGGACCGAGGTTCCTGGTCTTGATCCGCAGCGGGTTGGCGGCCCCGATGTCGGCGCTCAGCTGGTGCCTGAGCTCGCCGGCGAGGTGGCGCAACACCTTCATCTCGTTCTCGGACGGCGGCGTTGCGCCCGCGTCCATGGCCTCGGCCAGGGCATTCTGCAGCTTCAGGTAACGGGTCTTGGCATGCTGGGTGAGAAACAACCCGCCGGCTTCTTCTCCGAAGTACCAGTCGTGGAGATCTTGGCGGAGCGCGGCGAGGTCCTGCCGGCCCGGCGCCTCCCCCGGACGCCAATAGCGGGGCAGCCGGCCCGACAGGTGGAAGAGCCGCTGGTAGCGGGCAAGACGCTCCGTCTGCAAGACGAGGTCGTGCGCTTGCAGCAGCTCGAGCCGCGCCTTCGTCCGGGTCGCGAGAAAGGTGACGAGCCCGCCGAGGACGCCGCCCAGCGCACCGCCGAGTATCCCGACGTAGACCTGCATGCCTCGGACGGTATCGCCCGCCTGGTCGCCTTCGGCGGCCGGTTGCTGCACCGCCGCGACATCGCCTGATGCGGTAATCCCGGCCACCGGTGCGGTGCCCCGGCGCGGCCGTGCGCGCGGTGTAGTGTTTGCCGGTCCGACCGGCGGGTGACCCACGTGAGGTGCCATGACAGTGCGGCGGTACCCAGTCGCGGCCCTGCTCGTCTTCCTCACGGTGGCCCTCGTCGTCGTCAACGGCTTCGCGTTCTGGGGCGACACCTTCGCCCTCTGGATCGACGACGCCATGCAGCTGAGCGCCGGGGTCGGCGCGGTCGTCTGCGGCGTGCTGGCCGCGCGCCGCGCCCGCGGCCACCAGCGCTGGTGGCGGGTGCTCGTCGCGATCGGGATGGCCGGCTGGTCGCTCGGCCAGTGCGCCTGGTCGTACTACCAGCTGATCGACGGGCGCGGGCTGCCGTCGCCGTCCGTGGCCGATGTCGGCTACCTCAGCTTCCCGCTGTTCGCGCTGGCCGCGCTGTTCGTCCTGGCGCGGGCGCGGGTCCGGCCGGACCGCGAACGCTGGCAGCCCGCCCAGTGGACCGCCCACTTCGGCGTCGCGGTCGTGCTCGACGGCCTGATCGTCACCGGCTCGCTGTTCATCCTCACCTGGACCGCGGCGCTCGGGCAGCTGGTGCGCGCCACCGCGCCGGACAAGCTGACCTGGGCCGTCGCCATCTCCTACCCGCTGTCGGACCTGGTGATCGTGGTCGTCGCCGTGCTGCTGGTCGTGTTCGACCGGGTGGACCGGCCCTACCGGGCGAACCTGCTGCTCGCCGCGGTCGGGATCGTGGCGCTGGCGGCGTCCGACAGCGTCTTCGCCTACCTCGTCAGCATCGGCGCGGAGAGCATGAAGCCGTGGTCGGACGGCGGGTTCGTGCTGGGGCCGCTGTTCATCGCGTTCGCGCTGCTGGCCACGCCCGGGCCGCGGCACCGCGAGGACGCGGGCCCGGCGGCCGGCGTCGACTGGTGGCAGCTGGCGCTGCCGTACGTCCCGGTCACCGCCGTCGCGCTGCTGATCACCGGGCAGCTGCTGGCCGGCGCCGGCCCGGACGGCGTCGAGGTGTTCGTCGGCGTGCTCGTGGTGTTCCTCGTGCTCGCCCGGCAGCTGCTTTCCTTGCTGGACAACAGGTTGCTGCTGCGCCGGGTGTACGAGGGCCAGCAGCAGCTGACCCACCAGGCCTACCACGACCCGCTGACCGGCCTGGCCAACCGCGCGCTCTTCGCCGACCGGCTGGACCGCGCCGTCGAGTCCACCGGCCACCCGCTCGTGCTGATCTTCGTCGACCTCGACGACTTCAAGGAGGTCAACGACCGGTTCGGGCACGCCGGCGGGGACGTCCTGCTGCACGCCGTCGCCCAGCGGCTGCTGAGCTGCGTGCGCGCGGGCGACACCGTCGCGCGCCTCGGCGGCGACGAGTTCGCGATCCTCCTCGAAGGCGAGCTGGACGCGCCGCAGGCCGTCGCCGACCGGATCCAGGGCGCGCTGCGGCGGCCGTTCGCGGTGCACGGCACGCTCGTCCCGGTCCGCGCGAGCATGGGCCTGGTCGTGCCGGACCCGGCCGAGCCGCTGGTGACGTCGGACGTGCTGCTGGGCCGCGCGGACACGTCGATGTACGCGGGCAAGCGGCTGGGCAAGGACACGACGGTCGTCTACCGCCCGTCGCAGGACGGCCCGCCGGACTTCCCGGCCGCGCTGCGGCGGGCGTCGGGCGGGATCCCGGAGGGGTTCGGCCTGGTGTTCCAGCCGATCGTCCGGCTGGACGACGAGACCCCGGTAGCCGTTGAAGCACTCGCCCGCTGGACCACGCGCGACGGCACGGCGGTGTCGCCGGAGACGTTCGTCCGCGCCGCCGAGGGCGCCGGGCTCGGGGCCGAGCTCGACGCGCTGGTGCTGGACCTGGCGTGCCGCGAGATCACTTCCGCCGGGCTGGACCTGACGGTGCACGTCAACGTGTGCGCGAGCCGCCTCGGCGCGGCCGCGCTGGAACAGAGCGTCGGGTCCGCGTTGGACCGCTACCGGCTGCCGGCGTCCCGGCTGGTCGTCGAGATCACCGAGACGGTCCCCGTCCCCGACCTGGCCGCGGGCGCGGCGGCGATCCGGCGGCTGCAGGAGCTGGGCGTCCGGGTGGCGCTGGACGACTTCGGGGCGGGGTACAGCTCGCTGACGGTGCTGCATGCGCTGCCGGTCGACCTGATCAAGCTGGACCGGGCGTTGACGACGGGGGTGCAGCCGGACCGCGACGCGGCGCTGTGCCGGTCGCTGGTCGGGCTGTGCGCGGATCTGCGGCTGGACGTCGTCGCCGAGGGGATCGAGACGGCCGAACAGGCGTCGCTCGTGACGCGGGCAGGGTGCACGACGGCGCAGGGCTACCTGTACGGCCGCCCGGCGCCGCTGTCCGCGCTGAGACTGTCGGCGATCCCCGCGGGTTAGTGCCCGCCGGGTGGGAGGACGCCGAAGATCGTCGCCGTCGAGCCGGCTCCCCGCCGGTTGATCGGGCCGCCCGCCAGCACCCACGCCCCCGTCGCCGGGAGGGCCTTCAGGTTCGCCAGGATCTCCAGGCTGATCCGGTGCCGCCGGTAGACCAGCTTCGACACCGTGTACGTCTCGTCGGTGCCGACGTCCGGGCTGAACGTGTCGGTGCCCGTCCCGCCGCGGCGGCCCAGCCGTCCCGTGTCGATCAGCCACTGCACCGCCGGGATCGAGAAGCCGGGCTGGTGCAGCACGCCGTCGGCGTCGGTGTTCGGGTAGGCCGGGGTGCCCCACTTCGCGTCCCAGCCGGTCCAGAGCACGACGACGGACTCGTCGGGGATGCGGCCGTGGCGCTTCTCCCACGCCTTGAGGTCGTCGACCGTCACGGCGTAGTCCGGGTTGCCCGCGGCCTTCGCTCTTATGTCGATCTTCACGGCGGGCCGGAATAGATCCGCCGGGTCCATGTCGTCGGCGAGCGGCTCGCCGGTGTTGAAGTGGCCGGGCGCACCCCAGTGCGTGCCGGTGTGCTCGCCCTCGCGGACGAACTGCAGGTAGTAGCCGTCGTCCGGGATGGTGGCGATGGTTTCCAGCTCGAAGGCCGGGTCGCCGGGGAAGACGTTCGTCGTGGCGGGATCGTTGACGTGCGACAGGTTCACCAGGTTCAGCTGGTCGAGCCGGACCGGCGGCGCGGTCGCGGCCTGGGCGGTCCGCCCGGACAGCGCGGCGCCGAACACCCCGGCCAGGCCCGCGGCCAGCACCCTGCGTCTCATCGGCATTGGGGATCACCTTTCACCGGAACACCGCCCGTACGGTGCGGCCTGCTCGGTGATATCACCCGAGCCGCGCGGGGCCAAGGAGCTGAGCGAGGATGGACGCATGAACGACGACATCGAAGACCACGCCGACGAAGGCATCCTCGACCCGGAGGACACCTTGGACGACCGTGACGAGCTGGCGGAGGGCTACTCGCCGCCGGAACGCCCGCGGGAGACCGAGGAGTGGGGCACGACCGCGCGGGAGACCGCCGAGGGCGAAAGCTGGGAAGGTCGGCTGGCGCGCGAGGTCCCGGACCTGGCCGCCGACGAAGGTGACGGCCTCGGCGACAGCGAAGACACCGACGGCGAGCTGATCGACGACGAGGTCGGCGACGTCCGCGCGGGCCGGCTGGTGGCGACGGACGAGGGCTTCGGCGAAGACTCAGACGAAGAGCTGTACGCGTCCGACGCGGGCATCGACGGCGGCGCGGCCTCGGCGGAGGAAGCGGCCGTCCACGTGATCGACCCGTCGCGGCGCTGGTGACGAGCCGGACCCGCCCCCTCGACGGGTCCGGCCCTTTTTTCGCGACCGGCCTAATCCTTTCCCCCGTCCGGCGCGTGGGGTAGGCGGCAGAGCGGTCGTGTCCGGATCCGGCCGGGTTCGCTCGCGCTGCCGGAAAGGGACACGGGATGCTCGAGGGGCTGCTGACACCCGGCGCGGGCGCGCTGTACGACACGATGGTGCGCACCGGGCCGCTACCGCTGGACGACCCGCGGGCCGAGAGCCCGGAGATGCGGGAGCTGTTCGACCGCGGGTTCGTGCGCCGCGACTACCGCGAAGACCCGGTGATCGCGCCGATGGAGCCGGTGCGCGCGGTCGACCACGCCATCCTGGGCGCGCAGCAGCAGCTGCTGGAGCAGCAGCGGCAGATCGTCGCCGCGCGCCAGCAGCTGGACGTGCTGCAGGCGGTGTACCGGGCGGCGAACGGTTCGGGCGGCGACTCGGCCGTCGAGGTGCTGACGGACCCGCGACGCATCGGCTCGCTGTCGCTGGAGCTGTGCCTGTCCGCGCGCGAGGACTTCCTGACGTTCACGACGCACCACTTCAAGCGCAAGCCGGACGCGGGCACGGTGATGCGCCTGCCCGAGGCGGTGACCGAGCGCGGAGTCGCGTTGCGCAACGTGTACGAGCGTGCGGCGCTGGAGTTCGAAGGGGCGAAGGAGGTCGTCGACGCGAGCGTCGCGGCCGGCTGGACCATGCGGGTGGCGCCGGAGCTGCCGATGAAGATGGTGATCGCCGACCGCCACTCGGCGCTGGTGCCGCTGGACCCGAGCGGCATGGACGGCGCGCTGTTCATCCGCAGCCCGACGATCGTGGCGGCGCTGCGGATGCTGTTCGAGCTGGTGTGGGGCCAGGCGGTGGCGGTGAACGGCCCCGAGTCCCGGCCCCGGCACGGGTTGACGCCGACCCAGGGAAAGGTGCTGGACCTGCTGGCGACGGGCATGACGGACGGCGCGATCGCGCGGCACCTGGACGTGAGCGAGCGGACGGTTCGCCGGCACGTGCAGGGGTTGCTGGAGGCACTGCAGGCGGACAACCGGGTGGCGGCGGTCTTCGCGGCGACCCGGCTGGGCTGGCTGGGCTGAGCCCGAGCGCCCCAAGGCGGCCTTGGTTGCGTTGAACAAGCACTGCGGCGCGAAGCGCCTCCGTTGAGGGCGGCGGCGGGGGCATGGGAGGAGCACCGAAGGCCGCCTTGGGGCGCTCCTCCCCGGGCCGCTACCGGGCTACTCCAGCTTGCGGCACTCCGGCGGGCCTTCGGTCCAGATCCACACGCACACGCCCGGCGGCCGGATCGTCGGGTCGCCGGTCCCCGTCGCGGCCGTCGCGGCGGGCGCGCACAGCGTGCCGATCGCCGCTGCCACCGCAAGTCCCGCCAGCGCTCGCTTGATCATTCTGCTTCTCCCCGCGAAGTGATCTTCTTCCCGTCCCCAACCTAAAGCCGGGCCGCCGAGCATCGGCAGGGGCGGGTTCGGCCACTGTCCGCTTCCGGCCACCCGCGACCACTCCGCCGCCGCCCGCCGAACCGGCCGAAACCGGACGTTGGCCGCCCTTGACCGGTGTGCTCGCCCCCGCTCCCCTCCTACCGTCGACCCCATGGGTGAGGACGCGCCCCCGCCGCGCTGGTGGGCCGAGGAAGGGGCGCGTCCCCGGCCGGAACCCGCCGGCTGGTGGCCCGAACCCGACACCCTGCACTGGGTGCGGACCCCCGACGAACCCGACTAGTGCCGTTCGACGCGTGGGCAACCCTGACCGAAGATCGCACTCGCCGCCCCGTCAACGAACCTCGGACGCGTGACACTGGGCCGGGTGGTACGCGCGCACCGCGTCGAGGTACTCGGCGATCGCGTCGCGGTTGCGCAGCAGGCACTCCGCCCGCCTCGCCATGCGGTCGCGCTCCTCCTCGAGCGTCGCGATCATCTCCGGGGTCGCGTCCGGGAAGTAGATCGCGCGGGGCTTGTCGAGGCACGGCAGGATCTGTTTGATGATCCTCGTCGGCAGCCCGGCGTCGAGCAGCCCGCGGACCTGGATCACGCGGTCGACCGTCGGCTCGTCGTAGTCGCGGTAGCCGTTCGCCCCGCGGGACGCGATGATCAGGCCCTGCTCCTCGTAGTACCGGAGCAGCCGCCGAGACGTTCCCGTGCGCTCCGCGAGCTCGCCGATCCGCATGTGCCCCACCTCACGTAGACCTTCACACGTATGTGAGGGTTCGAGCATAGCGGCATGACGAGCACCGAAGTCCGCCGACAGACCCCCGCCCTCCTCGCCCTCACCACCGCCGCGTTCGTCACCGTGCTCACCGAGGCGCTGCCCGCCGGCGTGCTGCCCGGCATGAGCGCCGGCCTCGGCGTCGGCGAGTCCGCGGCCGGCCAGGCCGTGACGATCTACGCACTCGGCACGGCCCTCACCGCGATCCCGCTCTCCGCGGCCACCGCGACCTGGTCCCGCAAACGCTTGCTGCTGACCGGGGTGGCGGGATTCGCCGTCGCCAACACCGTGACGGCGCTGTCCGCTAACTACCCGCTGACCATGGTCGCCCGGTTCGTCGCCGGCGTGGCCGCGGGCGTCGTCTGGGCGCTGCTGGCCGGGTATGCGCGGCGGCTCGCGCCGGGCGACCAGGGCAAGGCGATCGCCGTCGTGATGGCGGGCATCCCGCTGGCGCTGTCGCTCGGCATCCCGGCCGGGACGTTCCTCGGCGGCCTGCTCGGCTGGCGCTCGGCGTTCGGCGTCATGTCGACGATCGCCGTCGTCCTCCTCGCCTGGATCGCCGGCCAGGTCCCGGACCAGCCCGGGCAGACCGGCGGCCGGACACCGGTCCGGCGCACGCTGTCGGTGCCCGGCGTCGCCCCCGTGCTGGCCGTGACGCTGGTGTTCGTGCTGGCCCACACCGTGCTCTACACCTACGTCGCCGCGTTCCTCGGCCACGCCGGGATGGGCGACGCGGTGGACGTCGTCCTGCTGGTCTTCGGCGTCGCGTCGATGGCCGGGATCTGGGTCGTCGGCGCGCGGATCGACCACGCACTCCGCAGCTTGACCATCCTCAGCACGATCTTGGTCGCCGTCGCCGCGACGGTCCTCGCGACCGCGTCAGGCAGCCCGGCGCTGGTCTACGCCGCCGTCGCGCTGTGGGGCCTCGGCTGGGGCGGTGTCCCGACGCTCCTGCAGACCGCCGCCGGCAACGCGGGCGGCGACGCGGCGGACAACGCGCAGGCGATGCTCGTCACGCTGTGGAACGCGGCGATGGCCGCGGGCGGCGTGCTCGGCGGCGTCCTGCTCGACGCCGCCGGTCCCGCGTCGTTCCCCTGGACGCTGCTGCTGCTCCTGCTGCCGGTGCTCGCCGTGGTCCTGGGCGCCCGGCGGCACGGCTTCCCGGCGTCGTCCTGAGTGGACGAAGGGCCCGGGCGGGTTCGCGCCCGGGCCCTCCAGCTCGGGTCAGCAGCGGCCGGCGATGGCCCGCAGCAGTTCCGCGTTCGCGGTGTCGCCCGAGAGCTCCCAGGCGAACATCCCGCCGAGCCCCTGGGACTTCGCGTAACCGGCCTTCGCCGACGCCGTCTCCGGCGTGTCGTAGCTCCACCACTGCGAACCGCACTTCGCGTACGCCGTACCGGCGACCTTGCCGTTGGCGGGACACGTCGTCTTGAGGACCTTGTAGTCCTCGACGCCCGCCTCGTACGTGCCCGGCGCCGGGCCGGTGGCGGTGCCGCCGGGCTGCTTCTGCGTCACGCCGTCCCAGCCGCGGCCGTAGAACCCGAGGCCCAGCAACATCTTCGCCGACGGAACGCCCTGGTGGCGCAGCTTCTGGATCGCGGCGTCGGCGTAGTACCCGGCGTGCGGGATGCCCGGGTAGGACCGCAGCGGCGAGTGCGGCGCGGTGGGCCCGGCCGGCTGGCCGCCCGCGACGAAGTAGTCGTAGGTCATCACGTTGTACCAGTCGAGGTACCGGCTCGCGCTGCCGTAGTCGGTGGCGTCGATCTTGCCGCCCCTCGAGCCGTCCGCGGTGATCGCGGCGGTGACGAGCTGGCGCCCGAACTTCGCCCGCAACGCCTTGACCAGCGTCGTGAACGCCTTGGGCCCGCTGGTGTCGCAGGTGTCGCCGCAGGCGTTGGGGTACTCCCAGTCGATGTCGATGCCGTCGAAGACGCCCGCCCAGCGCGGGTCGTTGACGAGGTTGTAGCAGGACTCGGCGAACGCCTCGGGGTTCTTGGCCGCCTCCGGGAAGCCGGCCGACCAGGTCCAGCCGCCGAACGACCACAGCACCTTCAGCTTCGGGTGCAGCTTCTTGAGCTGGAGGAGCTGGTTGAAGCTGCCGTGCAGCGGGCCGCTGTCGGCCTGGCCGTCGACGCTCATGGTGGCGTCGTAGGGCATGTCGTGGTCGGCCCACGGGTCGCCGACGGCGCACCCGCCGCCGGTGACGTTGCCGAACGCGTAGTTGATGTGGGTCAGTTTCGCCGCCGACCCCGACGTCTCGATGTCCTTGACGTGGTAGTTGCGGGCGTAGACGTCCCAATCGGCGAAGTAGGCCATCACCTTGCCCTGCGGCTGGCTCGCTTCGGCGGACGGCGCCACGACGCCGGCGGCGGCCAGCGCCAGTGCGGCGACAGCGACGCTCTTTCTCATGCGGAGCACGACTTTCCCTTCCGGCCTGCGGACTGGGTGGCGCGCTGAGGCTAACAGGTCCAGACCACTGGGGACCAGGGCGAAACGTTGTGGTCAAAGGTTTCGCGATGACACCGCGGCCCGGCGCGAATTCACGGCGTGGCATGATCGGCCGATGACCGAGTTCGGCTGCGCCCGCTGCTCCGGCGAAGACGCCCTCACCGCGCTGGCCTTCTGCACGACCCGGCTGCGCGAAACCCACCGCCTGGTCGAACAGTCCCACTTCGGCATCTCGCTGCGCGAATGTCCGGAGTGCCGCCAGGGGTTCGCCGCGATCTTCACGGAGTTCGTCGACCGGTCCGGCGAGGACGCGCAGTACTTCGACTTCGTCCCGCTCACCCCGGCCGAGGTGACATCGTTGGCAGCGCAGGGTTCCCGGGTCGACCTCGTCCGGCTGGGCGCGCTCGGCAGCGTCCGGCGGCGGCTGTCGTCGAGCTGGCCGACCGGCGCGGAGAAGCGGATCGGCTGGCGGACGGACCCGCTTTCGGTGCGCGAAGGCTACTGAGCGGCCAGCCGGAGGATCGCCGCGGCCGAGCGGTCGACGTCCTCCTCCGTCGTCGTCCAGCCGGACACCGAAATCCGCAGGTACCGGCGGCCGCGCCAGGTGGTTCCGCCGAGCCAGCAGGTGCCGTCGCGCTGAACGCGGTCGATGATCGTGTCGGTGTCGTCCCCGAAGGACACGAGGACCTGGTTGAGGACGACGTCGTTCGCGATCTCGGCACCGCCGTCGGCGAGGGCCGCGGCGAAGCGGCGGGCCAGCCGGCAGCAGCGGTCGACGAGCTCGGCGACGCCGTCGCGGCCCAGTTCCCGCAGCGCGGCCCAGACCGCGAAGCCGCGGGCGCGGCGCGACGACTCCAGCGTCAGGTCGCCCATGCCGGACACCTCGCCGGCCCCGGTCAGGTAGGCGGCGCGGTAGGCGATCGTCTCGGCGTGGACGTCCGGGCGCGCGCAGAAGACGAAACCCGAGTCGTACGGGACGTTCAGCCACTTGTGGCCGTCGCACGCCCAGGAGTCGGCCAGCTCGACGCCGTCGAGGAGGCTCGCGGTCTTCGGGTTGGCGGCGGCCCACAGGCCGAAGGCGCCGTCGACGTGGATCCACGCGTTCTCCGCGACCGCGCGGGCGGCCCGGATGTCGTCGCAGGCGCCGGTGTTCACGTTGCCCGCCTGCAGGCAGACGATGGTGGGTCCGTCGACTTTGGCCGCGAGGTCGTCGATGTCGATGGCACCGTCCGCTTTGGCCTTGACGGGTACGACGGCCCGGGTGCCGAACCCGAGCAGCCGCAGTGCGCGGTCGACGGTGGCGTGCCGTTCCTCGCTCGCGACGACGCGGACGCGCGGGGCGCCGGCGAGCCCGTCGCGCTCGACGTCCCAGCCGGCTTCGGCGAGCACGTGGTGCCGGGCGGCAGCCAACCCGACGGTGTTCGCGGCCTGCCCGCCGGTGACGAAGCCGGCGGACGCGGTGGCGGGGAGGCCGAGCAGCTCCTTGAGCCAGTCCCCGGCGGCCTGTTCGGCGGCGGCCGCGGCCGGGGAGAGGACGGCGTTGAACGCGTTCTGGTCCCAGCCGGCGGCGAGGACGTCGGCGGCGGTCGCGGCGGGCAGCGCGCCCCCGATGACGAACCCGAAGAACCGCGGCCCGGCGGTGGCGACCAGCCCGGGCTCGGCGGCTTTCGCGAGTTCTTCGAGGACGGTCGCCGGCGGGGTCGGTGCGTCGCGCAGCTGCCCGAACCCCGCGCGGAGGGTTTCCGGGTCGACGGGCCGGGCGACCGGGCGGTCTTCGAGGCCGGCCCGGTGGTCGGCGGCCAGCTCGGCGGCGCGGGCCAGGAGGTCACGCAGTTCGTCCACAGGGCGACTGTAGGCCGCGAGGAGCGGGATGGCTGGCGGTTTTCGCCTCGGGGCTCGCCCGCAGGCCGCGCCGGGAGCACGCCGCGTTCAGGCCGCCGCTCTCGCTACGCCGCTTTCGGGTGGGCGGCCCGCCGGTTCTCGCGCGCCAGCTCGACCGTCCGCTCGATCCGCCGCTTCCGGGTCTCCGGGCGCTTGGCCTTCGCGATCCACTCCAGGATCAGCCGCCGCGACGACGGCGGGAACCCCTCGAAACACGCCCGCGCCACCGCGTCCCCGTCGAGCGCCGCCCGGAGATCGTCGGGGATCACTCCGTCCTGGGCCTCGGCCAGCGCGTCCCACGTTCCCGTCCGGCGGGCGAGGTCGACCACCGCCTGGCCCGCCGGGGTCATCAGGCCCGCCGACGTCAACCGGGCCACCCGCTCGCGGTTCACCCGGCTCCACGTGCTCTTCGGGTTCCGCGGCGTGAAGCACAAGTACGTCGACTCGGCGTCGCGCCGGAGCGCCTTGCTGTCGATCCAGCCGAAGCACAGCGCCTGCTCCATCGCCTCGGCCGGCCGGACCCCCGGTGCCGAGCTGCCCTTGCGGCGGATCACCAGCCACGCCGCCGGCACCCGCGCGCCCGCCAGCCACTCGCGCCACCCCGCCGCCGACGTGACGTCCACCACCGGCAAACCACCCAAAGTCTCCATGCCCTCATCGTCCGGCGTTAAGTGTTCATCTTGTGCGCACTTTGCCCGGGAACAATCCCGGGCCGCCCGGCGTAGCGTCCTGGTATGGAGACCCCGCTGAGCACCGACCGGCTCGTGATCCGGGACTGGACGGTGAACGACGCCGAAGCCGCGTACGACATCTACGGCGCGGAAGACGTGACGCATTGGCTGACCCCGGCCATGGACCGCGTCGGCGACATCGGCGCGATGCGCGCGGTGCTGAACGCCTGGCAGGAGGCGCAGCCGAACCTGCCGCCGCCGCGCGGGCGCTGGGCCGTCGAGCGCAAGGAGGACGGCGTCGTGATCGGCGGCCTCGGCATCCGCCTGCTGCCGCCGTTCGAAGAGGACCTCGAGCTCAGCTGGCAGCTCGCCCCCGGCGTCTGGGGCCAGGGCTACGCGTCGGAGGCGGCGACCGCGCTGATCGAGTGGGCGTTCACCCAGGACACCGAAGAGCTCTTCGCCGTCGCGCGGCCCAACAACACGCGTGCGATCGCCGTCGCCAAGCGGCTCGGCATGCAGTGGGTCGGCGAGACCGAGAAGTACTACAACCTGCGGCTGCAGGTGTACCGGATCCGGCACACCGACCTCATCGACTGACCGGCTCCAGCAGGAACACGCGGATTTCGCGGTCGCCGGCGCGCACGGCGTAGCGGTCGTACGCCGGCCAGTACGACGCGACGGCGTCCCACATCTCCTGGCGTTCGTCGCCGGTCAGGAGCCGCCCGGTGACCTCGACGGTCCGGCCGCCGATCGCGACCGTCGCGGCCGGCCGGGCCAGCAGGTTCGCCGACCACGCCGGATGCGCCTCGCCGCCCCAGTTCGAGCCGATGACGACGTACCCGCCGTCGCGCTCGACGTAGAGCAGCGGCACCTGCCGGGGCTCACCGCTGCGCCGGCCGACGGTGGTGAGCAGCAGCGTCCGCAACCCGACGGCCGCACCGACCCCGACCCGGCCACCGGTGACCCGCAGCAGCACCCGGTCGGCCGGCACGAGCGCCCGCCCGAGCACCGCGAACGCCCTGCTTTTGCCGAACCCGGCGAAGACACCCCGCAAACCAGCCACAGCGAAACCCTAGCGGTCCCGGTCCGGCGCCGCCCCGATGACGTGAATGAGTCATTCACGTCGTCTGGCGACATGAATGAGTCACTCGTGTCGCCTGGGTTCCGGCAAAGTCAGGTCAGCACGGCCGATCCGGTCGCCCGCACGTCATGAACGGGTCGTTCACCTCGTCAGACGACATGAACGACCCTTTCATGACATCGCCGCGACGCCGGGCCGACCGCGCGGCCACGACGGGGCCGGAACCCGGTCACCCGACGACATGAATGAGTCACTCGTGTCGCCTGGGTTCCGGCAAAGTCAGGTCCGCACGGCCGATCCGGGCGCCCGCACGTCATGAACGGGTCGTTCACCTCGTCAGACGACATGAACGACCCTTTCATGACATCGCCGCGACGCCGGGCAGACCGCGCGGCCACGACTTTGCCGGAACCCGGTCACCAGACGACATGAATGAGTCATTCATGTCATCTGGCGACATGAATGAGTCATTCACGTCGTTTCGGCGGTCACCACCCCGACGGCGGCGGGGGCGGCACGACCGGCGGCCGGTCGTCGCAGGTGATCGTGTTCGGCAGGAGCCACGGCGCCAGCCAGCCTTCATTACCGCCGAGGTCGGTCAGCGCGAACTCCGACCCCGTGGCCGGGAAGTTGAACGACCCACAGTTGTTCACCCCGACCGCGCCGACGTTGCGCGCCGCCACGTTCCGGAACGACGCCGAGCCCGCCGACCGCGCGCTGAGCACCGACGTCCCGGTGCCGTCGACGCGCAGGTCCGCGAACCGCAGCCCGCTGATCGAGTACTTGTCCTTCACCGGGAAGTCGCTGACCAGCATGATCGCGTTGTAGGTGTTGTCGAGGAAGTGGTCACCGGTCACCGAGATGTCCGCGGCGATGTCCTTTTCCAGTGCGTAGAACCAGATCGCGCCGAGCCCGATCTTCCAGTTCAGCTCGAACGTCCCGGCCCGGACGGTCGTGTTGTCCGCGATCCGCAAGCCGCCCCCGAACGCCTCCGCGCCGAACCGCGAGCCGACCTGGATGGCGCTGCCCTCGCGGATCGGGTCGGCGATCAGGTTCGCCGAGACGACGTTGTCCACGCCGCCGTAGAGCGCGATCCCGTTGGCCAGCACCGGCGTCTGGACCGTGTTGTGGTCGAACGTGTTCCGCGCGTCCTGCGCCTTCTCCGACCACATGGCCAGGCCGTCGTCGCCGGTGTTGCGCAGGAAGTTGTTCGCCACCACCGAGTCCGTCACTCCCGTGTGGAAGTTCAGGCCGTCGGCGATCTGGTCGGCGATGACGTTGTTCGTGATCCGCGTGCGGGACATCGGCCCGTCGAACCACAGGCCGACCTTGGTGTGGTGCAGGTACAGGGAGTCCACAGTGGAGTCGCTGAGCGCGCCGCCGATTGCGTTGACCTGGTCGGTGTCGACGCGTTCCCGGACGTCGCCCTCGATCGCGAAGCCGGACAGGTGCACGTTGTGGCTGCTCTCGGCCTTGCCGTAGATGCCAACGCCGTGCCCCTTGACGATCGTGTACCAGCTGCCGGCGCCCTCGATCGTGACGTCGTCGACGACGACGTGCCGGTCGACCCGGTAGGTGCCGGGCGGCAGGTACACCTTCAGGTGCGCGCGCCGCGCGAAGGCGATGGCCCGGTCGAGGGCGCCGGCCGAGTCGCGGTGGCCGGTCGGGTCGGCGCCGAAGAGCAGCGCGTTGGCCGCGAAGGGCAGCACACGCGGCGGCGCGACGAACTCCGAGTCGAGCAGGTCCACGACCGTCCAGGCCGCGCCCGCCGACGCGGTGAGCCGGACCTTGGCGCCGGCCGGGTAGGACGAGCCGAGCAGGAGCCGCTGCTCGTCGTAGAAGTGCGTGGGGCGGAACGGTTTCGCGAGCACCGGCGCGGGCGTGGTCGCCGCGGGCACGCACGAGCACTCGGTGATCCACCAGTCCGGGTGCAGCAGGTCCGCGGCCGGGTCGTTGCTGAACGGGTACTGGTTGTACAGCCAGGAATATTGCGAGGTCAGTGTCATCCGCTGCCGGTGCGAGCCGTTCACGGTGACGTCGAGCGGCGCGGTGATCCCGCCGCCGCGCGGGGCGTCCGGGATGCTGTAGCGGACGGTGATCGCGTTGGCCGCGGCCGGCAGCGTGAACTCGACGTACTGGCCCGGCGCCAGCCGGACGGCCCGGCGGCCCGACGCCTCCGACGGCAGCGTGTAGGCCGAGCGGTCCGGCCCGATCACGGCGCCGTCGGTGCGCGCGTTCTCCGCCTCCTGCTCGAGGAACGGGACGTCGGCGCCGCGGCCGGCGACCAGCGCGGGGTCGAGTGCCGCTCGCGTCACGACCGGCCGGTCGGCGGCGGCCGCCGGTGCGGCCACCGACACGAGGGCGGTGACCGCGACGAGCGCGGCTCCGAAGGTGCGTCGCGACATCCAGGGCCTCGTTTCGCCGGAGGGACTGCGGCGGAAGATTAAGTCACCCTCGCGGATCAAACAAGACTTTGCCCTGAAATTGCAAGAACAAGTCGATTCCTTGCGAAAGCCGACTGTCTGGCAGGGTGGGCGCATGACGCGCCCCGAAACCGCCGCCGAAGTGTTCGACGCCCTCGGCACGGACTACGAACACGCCTTCCGGAACCTCGCCGAGCAGCGGGCCGCGCTCACCGCGCTGGCCGAGCAGCTGCCGGCCGGAGCGACCGTGCTCGACCTCGGCTCCGGCACCGGACGTCCGACCGCGGACGCGCTCGCCGCGGCGGGCTACGCGGTGACCGGCTACGACGTCGCGCCGAAGATGGTCGAGATCGCGCGCGCCCAGGTGCCGGCCGCGCGGTTCGAGGTCGACGACATGCGCGAGCTGACCTTCGAAGCCGGCTCGTGGGACGCGATCACGGCGTTCTTCTCGATGCTGCAGCTCCCCCGCGCCGACCAGGAGACGATGCTCGGCCGGATGGCGGCATGGCTGAAGCCCGGCGGCTTGCTCGTCTTCGCCACCGTGCCCGCCGACGTGGACGGCGTCGACATCGTCTTCATGGGTCACGCGGTCCGCGCGAGCAGCTTCGACGCCGAGACCCTGCAGGAAAAACTTCGCGCCGCCGGCCTGGAGATCGTCCGCGAGGAGCAGGCGATGTTCGTCCCGGATCACCCCGAAGCCGGGCCCGAGCCGCACGTCTACCTCACCGCGCGCCGGCCTTCGTGAGTCGATCGTGGCGTCAACCCCTCACCGGGCCGATTCACCCGGCGGACATGAATTTTGCTCAAGTTCGTGCATGTCCCGGGCCGGGGACCCGAGCTAAAGTGAGGAATGGGCATCGAAGCTCCAGCCAGGCCGGTACCTCGCGAACACCGCGAGCTCGTGCGCGAGATGCTGGCCAGGCTGCCGGAGTTCGCCGACCGCCTCGCCCGGCTGCTGAGTGAAGAGGACGAGTTCTACCGGCAGGTCGACCACGTCGCGCCGGACGAGCTGCGGCAGGTCTGCCGCGCCAACCTCGAACGCGCGCTGACCGCGCTGGCCGAGGGCCGTGGCCTCGCCCTCGACGCCGCCCGCAAGACCGGGCTCGTCCAGGCGCGGCAGGGCATCCCGCTGCCGGCGGTGCTGCGCGCCTTCCGGATCGGCGGCACGTTCGTCTACGAAGCCCTGCTGGAGCTGGCCGGCCCGGAGTTCCTCAACCCCACCCGGACGATCGAGATCAACTCCTACGTCTGGAAGGCGATCGACCTCTACTCCGACGCGCTGACGACGGCGTACGAAGAGGTCGCGGCCGAGCCGTCGCGCGCCGACGTGCGGCTGCTCGACGACCTGCTCCGCGGCCGGCTCGCGAGCCAGGCCGACATGGAGGCCGCCGCCCGGGAGCTGGGCCTGCCGACCGCGGGCATGTTCGTCGCGGTGGTCACCGAGCGCGTCGAGCCCGACGAGCACGACACGGTCGAGGCGTTGCTGCGGGCGCGTCGCTGGCGGTCGGCGTGGCGGCCGGGCGGCGAGGCCGGCCTGGTGGCGATCGACCGCATCGAGGACGTCCGGCGGCTGCGCGAAGTCCTGGGTTCGCTGCCGGTCGCGGCCGGGATGAGCAAGCCGTTCAGCGGCTTCCCCGACGTCCCGGACGCGCTGCACCGGGCCCGGATCGCGCGCCGCTCGCTGCCGTCGGGGACGGCCGGCGTCGTCGTGTTCGGCGACTCGCCGGTGACGACGCTGGTCGCCGCGGCGCCGGGAATGGCCCGTGACGTCGTGCGCTCGGCACTGGCCGGCGTGCTCGCGCTGCCGGATGCGGAGCGGAAAGTCCTGCTCGACACGCTGCTCGCATGGTTCGCCGGCCACGGCTCGGCGAAGGAGGCCGCGGACCGCTTGTTCGTGCACCCCAACACCGTCCGCTACCGGCTGCGCCGCGTGCAGGACCTCACGAAGCGCGACCTGACCGACCCCGTCGACGTCGGCGAGCTGTACGTCGCGCTGGAGTCGGTACGTCTCGATCCCGACTCGACCGATTGACTTTCGATAGATATCGAGCGATAGTCGGCGCATGGTTTTCGAGAAGTGGGCCGTTCGCGCGCTCAGAGTGTTCCTCGTCGTGCTCTTCGGCGTCCTCGTCGTGTTCCAGACGCTGTCGCTGCCGGGCGGGATCGCCTACCACACGCAGCAGAACCCGCACGACGCTCCGCTGCGCTGGCCGTTGACCGCCATCGCGGTGTTCCTCGTGCTGTGCGTGCAGGTGGTGCTCGTCGCGACCTGGCAGCTGCTGACGCTGGTCAAGAAGGACCGGATCTTCACCACCGCGTCCCTGAAGTGGGTCGACCTGATCGTCTGGGCCATCGCCGCCGCGTGGCTGGTGTTCGTCGCGATGCTGCTCTTCGTCGGCTTCAACGCCGACGACCCGGGGATGCCGATGCTGCTGTTCCTGGTGACGGTCGGGATCACCGTGCTCGGCCTGCTGATGGTGGTCATGCGCGCCCTGCTGCGCCAGGCCACTACGCTGCGGTCCGACATGGAAGCGGTCATCTGATGGCGATCGTCGTGCGCATCGACGTCGAGCTGGCGAAGCGCAAGATGAGCGTCGGGGAGTTCGCCGAGAAGGTCGGGCTGACGCCGGCCAACGTGGCGGTGCTGAAGAACGGGCGGGCGAAGGCGGTGCGGTTCAGCACCCTGGAAGCGATGTGCCGGGTCCTCGGCTGCCAGCCCGGCGACCTGCTGGAGTGGGTTGACGAGTAGGGCTGGTCGCTAGGCCGCGTCCGCTTCGACCAACCGGGCCAGTTCCAGCAACGTCCCCTCGAAGCCGGGACCGGCGGTGAGCGCCACCGTGAGCGGACCCCCGCGCCGGTCCGTGCCCACCGGGAGCGTCACCGCCGGCTCCGTCCACTGGGGACGGTCCACACCGGCCGAAACCACCACGTCGGGCCGGGCCGCCGGGCGGCGGCCGCCCGCGTCGAGGTCGAGCACCACGTTGCCGTGCAGGGAAAGCAGCGCCGCCACGTCGGCGACGGCGTCGCGCAGCTCGCGGTCGGCGATCGAGTCCGAATGGGCGCCGATCGCCGCGCGGGAGGGCTCGCCGCCGAGCCTCGGCACGATCACGCCGAGGTCGCCCAGCGTGCAGGCGAGCGGCCGGATGCCGGGCACGCCGGCCAGCGGGTCGATCAGCGTGATCCCCGCGCTCGCGGCCGCCGCCACGATCCGGGCCCGCCAGCGCGCGGTGGCCGCGATCGCGACCATCGAGGGGTCCTGGGGCAAAAGGGATTCTCTCCTTTGCGGTCCGGCGCGGCGGAGTTCGGATCGTCCGATGGTGGGCCCGTGCCCGTTGTGCCCGGGAACAAACTTGGTTGGTCGCTTGCGCCGAACGGCGGCGCACATGCGACCTTCCGGTGGCACCGGGTGTCTGTGACCGCCGGTCACACTTTGACGCGCGGCGTGGCGCGGGCCACTATCCGCAGCACTGATTACCGCCGGGTAATTTGTGCTGTCGACGAAGACGACCCAGGAGGACCGTTGCGACGTGCTTTCGGCCTGATCTTGCTGGCACTGGGCGTCTTCGCCGCCGCCGGGGCGGTGCTCCTCCCCACCTACGTCTACCCGAAGCTCGCCAAGGTGCCGCTCGACCAGGACTCGACGTCGGTGCTCGAGGGCACCGCGAGCAAGGTCCTCGCCGTGACCGACGACGGCTCCGGCCCGGTCTCGAACATCCGTGAGAACGCCAAGCTGACCGCGGTGGCGCACGTGCAGGCGAACTTCGCCGCGCCGGAGATGCACGCGGACACCGACTACGCGGTCTGGCTGCTCGCGGTGCAGGTCACCGACGACGCCGACGGCACGGTGCTCAGCGCGAGCAAGCGGCAGGTCTGCTTCGACCGGCGCACCGGCGAGGGCTACGACCCGCGCGGCGCGACCGACCCGTCGTGCGCCGCCAACAGCAGCTACGTCACCGAACTGAAGGACAAGGCCGACAAGGACGGCCAGAAGCCGCCGGAAACGAACGTCGAGAAGGCGCAGCCCGGCCTGAACTTCAAGTTCCCCTTCGGCACCGAGCAGAAGGACTACAAGGTCTACGACGACAACACCGGCGCGGCCGTCACCGCGCGCTACACCGGCACCGAGACGGTGAACGGGATCGAGACCTACAAGTTCGTCCAGGAGATTCCGGACACCAAGCTCGACTCGAAGAAGGTGCCCGGTTCGCTGGTCGGCTCCGATCAGTCCACTGTGGACGCCGACCTCTACTACCGCGGGGTGAACACGCTGTGGGTGGAGCCGGTCACCGGGATCGAGGTCAAGCAGCAGCAACAGCAGCACCAGGAGCTGCGCGTCGGCACGGGCGGCAGCTCGACGGTCGTGTTCGACGGGACGCTCGCCTACAACGGCAAGACGATCTCGCAGATGGTCGACCAGGTGAACGCGAACAAGGGCAAGCTGGAGTTCCTGTCGAGCACCGGGCCGCTCTGGCTCGGCATCGGCGGCGGCGTGCTGATCCTCGTCGCGATCTTCCTGCTCGCCCGCCGTCGCCCGGCCGAGCCACCGGCCCCGCCGCAGCGGCGGCACCGGGTGCCGGTCGGCGCGGACCGCTGAGTCACTTCTTCCGCAAGACCAGAACCAGATTCCACGACGCGATTTCGCGAAGGCCGGGAATCCGTACGATCCACATCGCCCAGCTCGGGTGGTAACGCGGATACCCGGCCACCAGATCGGCGAGCGGCGTCGTCTTCGCCCAGCGGAGTGCGGCGCCGACCGAAACCGGGAACAGGCTTTCGCCGAATTTGTTCTTCGGCTGCTTCCCCTCTTTCCGGGAATACCGCTGCCGGGCGTAGTACCCGCCGAGGAAGTGCCACGGCGCGGTCTCGTGGCCGCCCCACGGGGAGAACCACGGCGTGAACGACGCGAAGACCGTGCCGCCGGGCTTGGTCACCCGGCACATCTCGTCGAGCATCACCCACGGCTCGCTGACGTGCTCCAGCACGTTCGACGAGTAGCAGACATCGACGGATCCGCTGCGCACGGGCAGTTCCGTGCCGCTGGCGCGGATCATGTTCTCGCCGGGCTCGCCGCGCGCGGACAGCTCGCCGACGTCCGGGTCGAGGCCGAGGTAGACCGCGCCGGCCGCGCGGAAGGCGTCGGAGAAGTACCCCGGCCCGCCGCCGACGTCGAGCACCGTGCGCCCGGACAGCGGAGTGTGCGCCGCCAATTGCCGGACCGAGTCGGCGGCGAGCGCGGAATAGAAGCCGTCCGGGTCGCTCTGCTCGGTGAGGAACGTGCGGAAGAGCGTCACGGAACGGCCGAGCGTGGCCCGGTGCGGCCGGTCGACAACAGAATTACCTACCATTGAACCGTCGCTTTCCCGATTACGTTCATCTACTGTGTACGCACCGGTAACCTAGCATCGTCGCTACAGTTTGGATAACCCGATGGAACGACCTCGCGTGCTCCTCGTCAACTGGCGCGACACCGGCCACCCCGAAGGCGGCGGGTCGGAGCGGTACGTCGAGCGGATGGCCGAAGGGCTCGCGAGAGCCGGGTACCGGGTCGAAATCCAGTGCGCCGCCTACCCGGGCGCGACCGCCGGCGAGTGGCGCGACGGCGTCCGCTACCGGCGCCGCGGCAACAAGTTCGGCGTGTACGTCCACGCGTTGCGCGCGATTCGCCGAGCCCGCGCCGACCTGGTGGTCGACGTGCAGAACGGCATGCCCTTCTTCGCCCGGCTGGTCGCCGGGTGCCCCGTGCTGGTGCTCGTGCACCACGTCCACAAGGAACAGTGGATCAGCGCGCTCGGCGAGACGCTGGGCCGGGTCGGCTGGTGGATCGAGTCGCGGCTGGCGCCGTGGCTGTTCCGGAAGTGCCGGTACGTCACGGTTTCCGAGGTCACCAAGGCCGAGCTGGCCGGGCTGGGCGTCGAACGCGCGCGGGTGGCCGTGGTGCCGAACGGGCTCGACGCGCCGCCGGCGTGCGCGTCCGAACGGGACGCCACGCCCACACTGGTCGCGGTGAGCAGGCTGGTGCCGCACAAGCGGATCGAGCACGCCATCGACGTCGTCGCGCGGCTCGCGCGGCGGTGGCCTTCGCTGAAGCTCGAGGTGGTGGGCCAGGGGCCGTGGGACGAGGTGCTGCGCGAGCACGCGGCTTCGCGCGGGGTCGCCGACCGCGTGGTCCTGCACGGCTGGGTCGACGAGCACGCCAAGCACGAGATCCTCGCGCGGTCGTGGCTGCACCTGTGCCCGTCGGTCAAGGAGGGCTGGGGCATCGTCATCATGGAGGCGGCGGCGCACGGCGTGCCGTCGGTCGCCTACCGCGCGGCCGGTGGCGTGGCCGAGTCCATTGTGGAGGGCCGCACCGGCCTGCTCGCGGACGACTTCGAGGACTTCACGGCCCAGGTGGACGGCCTGCTCGCCGACGGGCTGCGGCGGGCGGAGATGGGGTTGGCCGGAGCCGAGCGGGCCGGGATGTACAGCTGGGACGCGAGTGTCGGGCAGTTCGAGGCGCTGGTCCGCGACGTCTCCGGGGTGCCGGCGCCCCGGCCGCGCGTCCTGGGTCAGGTGGCACGGGGCCGGGTACTGGCTTCGTGACCGAACGACGTGAATGACTCATTCCTGTCACCAGACGACATGAAAGGGTCATTTATGTCGCCAGACGACATGAAAGAGTCGTTCATGTCATCGCCGCGGCGCCTGCTCCCGGACCGCGGTGCGGAACTCCTCCACCAACCGCGCGGCAGCCGCCGCGTCAAAGTCCTTCCGACGGGCCCGCACCGTCACCGTGGTGACCTCCCCGGTGGTCGCCGCGCCGAACGCCACCCCTGACCGCCCGCTCGCCGCCGGGTAGAACGCCAGCGAGCGCACGGAATCCCCCGTGGACACCACGCCCAGGTTGGACACCAGGAACGTCGAGCCGAGCCGGCTCGCCAGCAGCCGCGTGCCCAGCCGGGCGAGCCTGCTGCTGCGGGCCGGGAAGTCGGGCTCCGGCGGCTGGGCCGCCAGTACCGCGGCGACGTCCGCGCCGGGGCGCAGCCGCAACCGGAAGAACGCGCTGTCGTGCACCGGTTCCGGCGCGGCCCCGGACCGCCACGACGCGCCCAGCGCGGCCACGACCCGCGCGGTACGGGTGCCGTGCGCGCCGTTCCAGCGTTCGGTGGCGCGGGCGGCGGCCGCGACGAACCCCGCCGCGCCCAGACGCAGCCGTGGCTCGTGCCGGGCGCAGAAGACGTCACCTGACGCCGTTGAGGCCCGGTCCGGCGCGATCCGGCCTGGCGGCGCGAAAAGCGCCTCAGCGAGCCGCTGGAGGGCCGAAACCACAAAGGGTTTGCCGCCGGTGCGTGCGCCGATCCCCTTCGCACCCGAAGAAACCGGGACGTCGAGCAGGATGCCCAGCAGCGAAAGCAGACCGAGACCGTCGAGGGCGCCGTGGTGCGCGGCCACGAGAAGGGTCGACTCACCGACGGCGACGCGCAGGAGCGGCGCCCCGCGTTCGTAGGGCGCCGAAGCGAACCGGTCGCGGGTGGACGGCAGGTCCGTGGCCGGCTCGATTTCCGGCACGGCACCGAGGTGCGGGTACTGCTGCACGGCGGCCGCCAGCCGGGCGCGGAGCTTCTCCGGTTCCGGTGCGGCCGTGCCGAGTTCCGCTTCGAGGAAGATGCTCCAGGAAACGGTGGGGTCGCCGTAGAGCCCGACGACGCGGTGGGCGTGGTCGGAGGCGAGCCGGGTCACGCGTCAGCGGTCCCCGTAGATCTTCCCGGGGTGGTCGGCCGGGTTGTACTTCACCTGCGCGTTCAGCTTTTCCTGCACCTGGGCGGAGCTGTCCGGGTCCGCGCCCTTGGTGAGGGCGAAGCCCGCTCCGGTCGCGAGACCGCCTCCGAGGATGACGGCGGCGACCACGCCGATGACCGTGCCCACGTGTCACTCCTTCCGCGGCGGGGAATTCCTGCCGCGGCCCAATGTACGCATCGGTAACATGCGGCACAACAGTGCGACGCACAGCGACGCGAGCGCTACTCCGTTTGCCACCAAGGCGGGCGTCCACGAGATCGCTTTCACGGCCGGCACACCGGGGGTCCGGTAGAGCGTCAGCCAGTCACCGGACCACACCGGCGTCGCGTCGGCGAGCAACCGCTTGTCGACGTCGCCGGGTGTCCCGCGCTCGACGACGATCCAGCCGACGCCCGCCTCCGTCAGCTCACGCGCGGACGTCGCGGCCCGGACGTCGCCGATGCGCGGGTCCTCGCCGGCGATGCGGTCGGCTCCCACTTGGAGGGTGTCGTCCATCAGCACGGGTCTCGGGAGGACGCGCGGCGCCGGGTCGAGCTGCGTGCGGTCGTCGTTCCAGGCGAACCCGCGGAACGCCGACAACGGCAGCGTCAGCACGTCGCCGGGGCGGTCACCGAGCACTTCGGACACTGCCTGCCAGTCCGCCGGGTAGCGCACGGTGGCGAGCCGCCCCCAGCCGCCCCACGCCAGGTCGGGCAGCGTGAGCAGGGGGAAGACGGCCGCCGCGGTCACGAGCGCGACGCGTCCGCGCTCGGTCTTGAGTTTCGCCGCGGCGACCTCGATGGCGAGCGCGAACCCCAGCGCGAGCGGCAATGCCCACCAGGCGGCCCATTTCTGGGCGTCCCGCAGGAGTCCCGCACCGGGCAGGTGGCGCGTGGCGGCGGTCAGCAACGCCTCCCCGCCCGGCAGCGTCGCCAGTGACGCCAGCAGCACGCCCGCGACACCGAGGGCGAACAAGGAGCGCGCCGGCGCCTTGCCCCAGCGCTGCGTGAGCGGCTTGAGACCGGCCACCGCGATGGCGACGACGACGAGCGTCAGCACCGGGACGAGCGGCATGGCCCGGCTGCCGGGAACCGTTTCGGAGTTCCAGATCCCGCCGAGACCGAGGACGCTGAGCAGCGCGGGGCCCCAGCTTTCGGCGCGGGCGCTGAACGCCGTGACGCCGGCCGGGTCGGAGTACGTGCCACCCGCGTTGAGGAACGTCGGGACCAGCCACGGCAGGTTGAGCACGATCGCGATGGCGAGCGTCTGCCACAGGCGGCGGGAACCGGCGGCGACGGCCATGACGACGGCGGCGAGCACCCCACCCGGCGGCGTCAGGACGGCGGGCGCGCAGGCGATCACGAGTCTCGGCAACGCGTTCGGTTCGTGCTTCCGCGCGGCGAGCCCGGCGCGGACGATCCAGGGCAGGGCCGCATACGTCAGGAGCAACGGCCAGTGCCCGATGAAGAGCCGCTCGGCGACGTACGGCGTCCAGGCGTACGCGGTCGCGGCGACGAGCCGCGTGCCGAGGTGTTCGGTCGGGACGAGCCGGCCGGCGCCCTGCGCGGCGGCGAAAACGGCCAGCAGCAGCACGATCTTCTGGACGATGTCCCCGGGCAGCACGGTCGTGGCGAGCGCGACGGCGGCGTCGGCGGGGACGGACCGCGGCAGCGTGCCGCCGATCCCGAACGCGTCCGGCACGAAGTACTGGCGGGGCGCGAACACCATGTCGTAGCTCAGCACGAACCCGCGCCCGAGCAGCGGCGCGCAGACGGCGAACGCGAGCAGGACGGACACCACGGGGAGCGCGAGCCGTCTGCCCGGTGCGTCCACTGCCCTTCCTTTCCGGTGTCCGCGCGGTTAGGGTCCCTGGAAATTACCCGCCGGTAATGGGAGCCCGCCGTTGAGCGTAGCCACCGAAGAGCCGGCCCGGACCGGCAACCGGGTCGCGGCGATCCTCGTCTCGCTCGCGCTCGCGGGCAACAACGCGGGCAGTTACGTGCTGAGCCTCGCGGCCGCGCGGATCCTCGCGCCGGGGGCCTTCGGGGAGCTGAGTTCGCTGCTCGCGGTGCTGGTCATCGGCGTCGTCCCGGCGATGGGGCTGCAGACGGTGGTGGCCCTTCGGGTCGCGCGCTCGCCGTCGCGGGCGCACGGTTCGCTGTTCGCCCTGGGGCTGATGACGAGCGCGATCGTCGCGACGGCGGCGTTGACGCTCAGCCCGTTGCTGGTGCTCCTGCTGCACCTGGGGTCGCTGACACCGGCGCTGCTGGTGACGGCCGCGCTCGGGCCGTTGACGCTGCTGGGTGTCTTCCACGGCCTGCTGCAGGGCGCCCACCGGTTCGCGGTGCTGGCCGGCCTGATCGCGCTGGAGGGGCTGGGGAAGGTCGGCGGCTCCCTGGTGGGTCTTCTGGTGTCGGGCTCGCCCACGGGCGCGCTGGCCGGGACGGCGCTCGGGTCGCTGGCGGTGGTCGCGGCGGGCTGGTGGGTCTGCGGCCGCCCGCGGCCCCGCTGGGCCGACCGGCACGGCGTCGAAGTACTCCATACGGCGCAAGCGATGCTGGCGCTGGTGCTGCTGGTGAACCTGGACCTGGTGCTGGCGCGGCACACGCTGCCGTCGTCGTCCGCCGGGGAGTACGCGCTCGGGGCGATCGTCACGAAGATCGCGTACTGGCTGCCGCAGGCGGTGGGCGTGCTCGTGCTGCCCCGGTTCGCGGCGTCTTCCGGGCGCCGTCGGGTGTTGCCGGTGGCGTTGGCGGTGTGCGCTTTCCTGGACGCGTTCGTGCTGCTGGCTTCGTTGGTATTGGGACCGTCGTTGCTGGGGCTGATCGGCGGTGCGCGGTACGCCGGGAGCACGATGCCGGTGTGGCCGTTCGCGTTGGCCGGGTCGATGCTGGCGTTGGTGCAGATCCTGCTGTACGCGCGGTTGGCCGACGGGGATCGCCGGGTCGCGGTGCTGATGTGGGCGGCCGTGGCGATCGAGACGGTGCTGATCACGGCTTGGCTGCACGGATCGGCTACCCAGGTGGTGACGGTCGCGGCTTGCTGCGCGGGCGGGTTGGCGGTGGCCGGCGCGGTTCTGGAGGTGCGGGCGCGCCAGACGACATGAACGACTCTTTCATGTCGCCAGACGACAGGGCTCCGGCAAAGCCGGGTAGTGCGATGCTCCGGCTGGCACCACCGCCCGCGGAACGCTGGGCCGAAGGCGCTTCGGCGGGATGCCGAGTTTCGGTGGTCATGAACGACTCTTTCATCGCATCCGGCGAGGTGAACGACTCGTTCATGACGTCGCCGGCCGCCGGACCGGCCGCGCCGATCCGACTTTGCCGGGCTCCTGGCGTCGGACGCGATGAACGACTCGTTCATGCCATCCGCCGAAGGCCGCCTGAACGACTGACTGCCCACAGCCTCACCACAAAGGCCGACGCCAAAGGCGAGAGGCCCCCGAGAACAGACACCGACGAGAACCCAGACTCCCCCGCACCCCGATCCGAAGCCAGAACACGGCCGGCAGCGCCGGGTCAAGGCATCTTTCCCGCCTTGACGCGGTGTTGCCGGCCGTAGTCACAATGACAGCTTCGGGGTGCCGGAAGGCGCTTCGACAGGACAGCTGTCCCCGCCCCCGCCCCAAACGCCATGAATGACCCATTCAAGTCACCTGACGCCAGGGCTCCGGCAGCCGGGCGATGCTCCGCCTGGCACCACCGCCCGCGGAACGCTGGGCCGAAGGTGCTTCGGCGGGATGCCGAATTTCGGTGGTCATGAACGACTCTTTCATCGCATCCGGCGAGGTGAACGACTCGTTCATGACGTCGCCGGCCGCCGGACCGGCCGCGCCGATCCGACTTTGCCGGGCCCCCGACGCCGGACGACATGAACGACCCTTTCATGTCGTCCCCGGCCTGAGCAGCCCCCGTTTTCCACGCTACCGGGAGGCACCGACAGTTTCCTCGGCTAACTCGCGGGTTCGGTCGGGTTGTCCTTGCGGGTGAACCAGTCCACGCACGTCGCCACCATCGCGGCCGCCGCCAGCAGCAGTGCCGCCTGGGTCACCGGGCCGTACGCCCACTCCTGGCCGTGGCCCAGGATCCGGCCCGTCACCGACACCGCCGCCGCCACGGCCATCCCGCCGAACGCGAGGTAGCGCGGCGCCCGGTCCCAGAACTGGCGGGCCAGCAGGCACGCGATCAGCAGCACCACCGGCAGCATCCCGCCCAGCGCCACCAGCAGCCCGATCAGCACCACCGGCACCGCGGCCCCGCCGGGACGCACCGGGAACGACCGCCGCCGGGCCGGCCAGCAGACGCCCACCAGCAGCAGGAACACCGCCACCGCGCCCACCAGCAGGGAAATGCGGTACGCCGAGTCCGGCGTGAACGACAGCGTCACCACGCCGCCCGCGCCGGCCGGGACGATCCACGCCTGCTGCCAGCCGTCGACGCGGGTGCGGGCCAGCTCGCGTCCGTCCATTGTGGCCACCCAGCCCGCGTTCGCGTTCTCCGGGACCGCCAGCACCGCCTCCGCGCCGGGGGCGACCGTCACCGACCGCGAAGCCGCGTCCCACTTCCCCACCTGCACCGCGCGGTGCACGGGCGGAGCGGACTCCACCGCGGGACGCAGCCACAGGTCCTGCACGACAAACGAGTCCGACCGGTCCGTCCGCAGTTCGTGGCCGCCGGACGGCAGCGAGATCCCGCCTTCGGAATCCCGGCACATCCGCAGCTCGAGAGGCCGGTGCGCGGTGATGTCGGACAGGGTTCCCCGCACCGACGTCCGGTAGTCCAGCCCGTCGAGGTGGACGTTCGGCCCGGACCCGCACGGGATCGTGAACGCGGGGTCCGGCCCGGGCAGGAGCCCGTCGGTGCCGGCCAGCTCCAGGCTCCCGATGCCCACCACGGCCCGCGCGGCCGGGTCGTCGTCGTCGCCCGGCAGCACGAGCTGCAGCTGGTCGGTGTCCAGGGGCTCGAAGGACGCCGACCCGCTCGCGTCGAGCTGGACCGTGCGCGACCCGGACTTCCCCACCAGCTCCACCTGCTTCGGCGCCCGCGCGCCGCTCGCCGGCGCGACCCCGATGTGCAGCCCCGAAATCCGCTTCGGCGCGCCCCAGCCCAGGGTCAGCGCCGGGCGCAGGTCGGTGACGTCGGGGCGCCACGTCGTGCCCGCGTCGCCGTCCACCGCCGCGAACCCGCCGGCCGCCGGGTCGCCGCCCAGCTGCGACGTCGACGCCACCGTGACCCCCGGCAGCGCGACCGGGTTCTTGCCGCCGCCCGCGGGCAGCACCGTGCCGCCGACGAGGAACGTCTGCTCGGCCGGGGTGCTGAACAGGCGCCGGAGGCCGTCGGGTTCCTCACCGTCGCGGGCCGCGGACGCGTCGCAGCGCACCGCGCCATCGGCGGGCAGGCAGGCGTACCGCGGCTGGGCGCCCCGCGTGAACGCGAACCCGGGCGCGGGCCCGGCGGGCAGGTCGGCCGGGACCTCCAGCGCGCGCTGCGGTTCCGTGTCGGGGATCTTCAGCTCGGCGATGCCGACGTTGCCGTCCTGCCGCCCGACCACCAGCGACAGCAGCGTGATCCGCACCTTGCGCGTCACGCCCGCGGCCACCGCGTAGGTGTGCGGCCCGGCCCCGCGGATCACCTGCTGGTCGACCGAGCCGTTGTCGGTGGTGATCCGGACCCGCGTGGCCGGCCAGCCGACCCGGAGGTCGTCGACCATCTCCAGGTCCACCGAGTTCACCAGCCGCGGTGTGTCCAGCTCCACCTCGAGCCACTGGCCGATCGGCCCGGTGAACGACGACGAGCGCCACGACGTGCGCGGGTCGCCGTCGATCGCCGCGAACGGCTGGTGACCCGGGTCGGACCCGCCGAACGCGTCGGCGAACGACGCGGCCGTCGACGCCGTCACCGCGCGGATCCCCCGGTAGGCGGCGACGGTCTGGTGCTCCTCGCCCGGGAACGGCAGCACGTCCCCCGCCGCGCGCTGCTGCCGGAACGCCTCGCCGGCGGTGAGGGTCTGGCTGAGGTTGTCGCGCACGCCGCCGACGTTCCGCTCGGCGCGGCGCAGGCCGTCGGTCACCAGCCGCGGACCGCCGGGTGAACCGCCGTCGCCGGTCAAGACCGTCGGCGTCGACGGGGCGAGCTGGCCCGAATCGATCAGCGGGAGCAGGTTTTCCGGGCCGCCGCTGACCGTCGGGACGTCCGTGGTCGCCGTCGCCGTCGCGAGGGGCACGGGCTTGCGCACCTCGTAGATCTCGAGGGGCCCGAACTCCGCCGCCTTGCCGATGCCGGGTGAGCCGGCCAGGCCGGCGCGCAACGTCGCGATCGGCGGCGCGGTGGTCCGCTCGCGCTCGATGTCGTTGCGCAGCAGCAAGAACCGGTAGCCGGACCGGGCGAGCAACGCCGCGAGACCGGGGTCGCCGCGGCCGTCGGCCAGCGCCGCGTCGACCGAGTCCATCAGCCGCGTGTTGCCTTCGGAGCCGAGCGGCACCTGGTTGCGCACCGCCCACGGGCTCCTCGCGATGGCCTGCGCGGGTTCGTCGACCGTGCGGCCCCACTCGTATTCGCCGAACCCGGTGGCCGGCAGCAGCAGTGTCCGCGCGTTCGGGTCGGCCTTGGCGACGTAACCCATGGCGTCGTACCAGTAGCCGGGAACCTCGTCCCAGCCCGGCCCGGAGCGCAGGTTCAGCAGCCACGCCGGCGCGGCCATCACGAGAACCAGCAAGAGACCCAGCGCGGGCCGCAGGAACCGGCGCGCCGACTTCACCCGGCCCGGACTCGCGATGCCGTGGACGAACGCGAGCATCAGCGGCAGCCGCAGCACCGGCTCGAACTTGTGGACGTTGCGCAGCGGCGCGAGCGGGCCGTCGAGCAGGTGCCGGACCTGTTCGGCCAGCGGGCTGTCGAGCGTGCCGACGTACCCGATGGTCAGCAGCGTCAGCCCGGTGAGGACGCCCAGCACGAGGAACCGGCGTTCCGGCAGGCCGCGGCGGGTCAGGCCGAGCAGGCCGACGCCGGCGACGAGCCCGGTCGCGAGCATCAGCACCGGGTTGTCGATCAGCGACCAGCCGCCCGGCCACCACGGCGTGCCCTGCACGACGTAGGCGACCCACTGGTTGGTCCCGCGCAGCACCTCGAACAGCGACATCGGCGCGGTGGTGTTCGTCGCGGACTCGATGTAGTCCAGGAACGGCAGGCTGTACTCGCCGAGCAGCAGCAGCGGCAGGATCCACCACAGCGTCGCGCCGACGACGAAGACGAACCACCACAGGACGAGTTCGACGTGGTGGCGCGTCCACCTGCGCGTCAGCAGCCACAGTCCGGGCAGGACGAGCGCCATCACGACCATCGCGCCGTTGACCCCGCCCATGCACAGCACCGCGACGGCCGACAGCCCGGCGGCCCGCCGCGGCGAGCCGATCGTCCCGGCCCGCACCAGCGGCACCAGCACCCACGGCAGCAGCACCGCGGGCAGCATTTCCGCGGACAGACCGCCGATTTCGGTCAGCATGCGCGGCGCGAGCGCGTACCCGAGCGCGCCGATCAGCCGCGTGCGTTCGGTGCCGAGCTTCATCGCGCGCGCCAGCAGCAGAGCGCCGCCGAACGCGGCAGACAGCAGGATCGCGCCCCACAGCCGCTGCGCGATCCACGCCGGCATCCCGACCGCCTGGCACAGCGCGAAGAACGGGCCCATCGGGAAGAGGTAGCCGTACGCCTGGTTCTGCAGCTCCCCCGCCGTCGCCTGGGGGTTCCACAGGTGCAGCGCGCGGCCGAGGAACGCGAGCGGGTCGACGGCGAGGTCGAGCTTCGTGTCGAACGTCGTCTTGCCCGGCATCTGCAGGAACGACACCGTGGTCAGCGCCAGCACGATCCAGGTGCTCGGCCGGCGGAAGAACGCGCCCACCGAGAACTTCCGGGCACCGCTCGAGGGCGGGGCGTCGTCCCGGGACCGTTCGCGGGTGGCGGTTACCATCCGGTAGATACTAGGCCGAAACCTGGCTACCATGTGCCGACGATTTTGTTGGGTCCCCCGAACTTCTGGCAGGTGCGCCATCTCCTTCGAATTCGAAGACGCCTGGGCTCTGGCCGAGCCGGTCAAGGGCTGGATGACGCGCGCGCAGGGCGAAGCGCTCTGGGACGCGGTGTGCCGCCTGGAGAAGGGCGACGTCGTCCTGGAGATCGGCAGCCACCAGGGCAGATCCACGATCGTCCTCGGCGCGGCGGCGCGCACGGTCGGCGCCACGGTGATCGCCGTCGACCCCTTCGTGGACGGCCGCCTGTTCGGCGGATCGCCGACGCGGCAGCTGTTCGAGCGCAACATCCGGCAGGCCGGGCTGGACGACGTCGTCGAGCTCGTCGCCGGTTACAGCACGGAACTGCGGCCTGACTGGGACCGGCCCCTACAGCTGCTTTACATCGACGGCAAGCACGACTACTGGACCTACACCGACGACCTGCGCTGGTCGGACCACCTGCCGCCGGGCGCGGAAATCCTGGTGCACGACTGCTTTTCCTCGATCGGCGTCACGCTCGGCACGATCGCGAAAGTCCTCTTCGGACGCCGGTACACCTATGTGGACCGCGCGACGTCGCTGGCGCGGTTCAAGCTCGCGCCACCGTCCACGGCGGACCGCCTGCGTGTGCTGGCGCAGCTGCCGTGGTTCGTGCGCAACGTCGTGCTCAAGGTGCTGCTGCGCCTGCGGTTGCGGCCGCTCGCGCGGCTGCTCGGGCACGACAGTCCGTACGACCCCTACTGAGCAACCGGTTTCCCGACCTCGACCTTCGCCACGCACACCGGCGCGCCCGGGCTCGACAGCTGCAGGCCGATGTGGTCGAAGAGACCGTCGACCGGCAGGTACAGCGAGTGCAGCCCGGCCTGGAACCACACCGGCGTCCGGTCGACCAGGCCTTCGCCGCCGTCCGAGGTGAAGTAGTCGATCTTCAGCAGGTGCCGGCCGAGCACCGGGTTGTCCAGCGGGACGCGCACGAGCGTCTCGCCGACCGTGTACCCGCAGTTCGGCACCGGCCCCGGCACCCCGTGGGAAACCGCGTCGACCCCGGTGATCGCGTGCGGCGTGCCGGTGGCGTCGAGCAGGTGCATCCGGTTCGTCGGCTGGTCGAAGTGCGTGCCGGGGATCAGGCCGGCCACGCGGGACGCCTGGGAGTCCACCCCGAACCACTCGTGGACCACATCGGACGGCACGAAGGTGTCGTAGAAAACGAGATCGGGGTCGTCGGCGACGGCGGCCCGGACGTTGCCGAGGTACTGCGCGGAATGCCCGAAGCGCAACGCCGGCGCCAGCCCGGAGAACCCGATCGCGGAACTGACGAGCAAAAGCACGCACACGGCTAGCGCGATCGGCCGTTCACGCTTTCCGCCGGACGGCGCAATTTCCCCCGGTCGCAGAAACGCGAACGCTCCACAAAGGGCGGCCGCCAGCACCAGATCGGCGACGTACCGCGGATCGTCGCCGGCCGACGGCCCGACTTCGCGCAGCCGGGTCAGCGCCAGCAGCCCGACGTCCACCGCGAACAGGGCCGCGAGCAGCGCCCACGCACCCCACGCGCGCCGGCCGCCGATCCGCACCCCCGCGAGCACCACGGCGATCGCGGCGACGAGCAGCGCGACGACCACCGCGAACGGCGACGCCGCCCAGGTCGCGCCCGCGCCGGCGCCCGACCACGGCCCGCCGGCCAGGCCCGGCAGCAGCGTGTCGCCGAGCATCCGGCCGGTCAGGTCGGCGACCGTGCCGGCGGACATCGGCTGCGCACCGGTCCCGATCTGGCTCGCCGTCAACGCGAAGTAGCCGCCCACGAACGCGGCCAGCAACGCGGCGTGGCCCGCCCAGTAGCGAATGTGGTCCCGGAAGGACCGTCCGAGCAGGACGGTCACGCCGGCCAGCAGCACCGGGATCAGCGCGGCCTTCTCGTAGAACGCGAGGCCGAACAACGTCCAGGCGAACGCGCCGATCCACCACCGGCCGCCGCCGTCGAGGTAGCGGACGTGCGCGTGCAGCGCCCCGGCCGCGGCCAGCACGACCGGCACCAGCTGGACGCCGAACGACCACCACAGCGTCGGGACCAGCAGCAGCGTCGAGGCCGTGAACACGGTGAACGGCACCAGGATCGCCCACCGGCGACCGAAGCAGCGCACCAGCACGCACCAGAACAGCACCGTCGCGACGGCCCGCATCAGCAGCAGCGGCGCCATGAGCAGGGGGAAGTTCAGCGGCGCCCACCAGGTCAGCACCGCGGCGAGGAAGAACCCGCCGGGCTGCAGGTGCCCGTGGTAGTCCTGGAAGAGGTAGCCGAGGTCGAACGGCCCGGCCGCGGCGGCCCGGTAGGTGACGACGAAGTCGTCCTGCGCGAAACTCCCGTGCAACGCCGCCCAGGCGTGGAACGCGAACGGCACCACGCCGGCGACGAACGCCACGAGGACCACAGTGGACGGTCTTCGCGTCACCCGTGGTGCGGGCTTTTCGGTCTCCACCAACACGGGGGTCCTCAATTCTTGCAGGCGGGCGGCTGGCACATGAGCTTGCTCAGTGCCTGGTAGAAGACGTCGGAGATCTTGCGCGGGTCGGGCGTGGTGAACGAGTCGCCGCCGGTGGCGGCCGAAACCTGACGCAGCTCGCTCGCGTCGATGTCCGGGCCGATGCCGATCCCGATCACCGGCAACGGCTTCCGCGGGTCCTGCAGCCGGCCCAGCTCGGCCAGCAGGCCGGGCAGGCCGACCGAGTCGCTGTCCTCGTTGCGGCCGTCGGTGAGCACGACGACGACGTTGATCCGGCCGAGCTGCCAGTTCTGGCGGGCGTTCTGGTACGCGGCGAGGATCGAGTCGTACAGCCCGGTCGCCCCGCCGGCCTTCGGCTTGACCGCCTGCAGCGTCGCGACGCCGCCGGCGGCGAGCTGCTGGGAGATGGGCCGCATCGGCAGCAGTTCCTTGTAGTCCTTGTCGCCGTCGAGCCTGGTCGAGAACAGCCAGAGCCCGATTTCCGTGGTGGGCTTGAACAACCCGAGGCCCTGGGTCGCGGCTTCCAGCGTCAGGGCCATCCGGCTGCGGCCGGTACCGGGCACGGTGGCGGCCATCGAGCCGGAGACGTCGAGCAGCACCTGGACGCGCGCGCTGAGGTTCGCCCCGGCCCACGCCTGCAGCACGCCGTACATCGCGTCGGGCGCCGGCGGCCCGGCCGGGCGCGGCGCGGCGTCCGTGCGCGTGTCCCGGGGCCGGTCGCCGAGCAGCTGCCCGGCCGGCGTCCGGAACCCGGCGTCGGCGAACGTCTTCGTGGCGGTCTGGTCGAGCAGCAGCCGCAGGAACCGCTCGGCCGCCGACCGCGACGCCTCCGACGCGCGCGGCAGCACGACGTACGGGTAGTCGAAGCTCGGCACGCCGGCCGCCGGGTACGCGGCGACGAGCTTGCGCGCCAGCACCGACTGTTCCGACGCCGGTGACGCGGCGAACGGCTGCTTCACCGCGGACACCTTGCGGATCTCCTCGGTGAACGCGGCGCCGGGATCGGGCGCGTCCTTGGTCAGCTGCTGCAGGCCGATCAGCGCGGCGATCGCCGCCGGGTCGCGGCTCGGGTCGGGCAGGCCGACCGGGCTGCCCGCGAGGACGTCCGACCAGGACGGCGACTTCCCCGGCCAGCCCGCCTGTTTCGCGACGTCGTCGGTCAGCGCCAGCACGACCGGCGAGCTCGCCACCGACTGGCCGGACTCGGGCAGGTTCCACGCGCCGAGGTCGCGGGCCTGCAGCAGCCAGCTGCTCGACTCCGGCACCCAGACGTCGGGGCCGTTCGCGCCGTTGGCTTCCAGCGCCGCCGCGGTGGCCGTCGACGCGGCCGCGGTGACCTCGACGGTGTAGCAGTCCGGCTCCGGCACGGTCCGGGCCAGCGCGCTGAGCACCGGCGCGACGTCCGGCGCCGCGGTGACGCGCACCGGGGTCGTGGTGTCGCAGCCGCCGGCGGCGAGGCGGTCGCGCAGCCAGTCGACGCCCGCCCAGGCGAGCAGGGCGACCACGAGCAGCACGCTCAGGACGACGACCCGCGCGTCGACGCGCCGGGCCCGCGCCGGGTGTGCCGCCATGCACTCGCCTTCCGTCGTGGAGTCCTGGCAGCTTGCCAGCCGGGTGAGCGGGAAGCCAGACCCGGCAGCGGAAAGTGACCACCGGCGCGTGAAACCGTGGTGAAGGAATTGCGCGATGCGGCCGTTTTGGTGATTGCTCCGAACTGCGTAACATTCCCGCTTGACGCCCGTCCCACATGGGTAACAGCACGATGGCGGATCGCGATGACGATTTCGCCGTCCCCGAAACGGCGAACGGCACCGAACGGAGACGCAACCCGTGCGCACGATGTACGACGCGGTCACGGCCGCGAACATCCCCGCCGGCGCGGAGATGGTCGCGGGTTACATCGACAAGATCAAGCTCGAACCCTGGTCGGCCGCCGACTGGGCCCGCTTCCCGAACGCGGTCAAGGTCACGATCGTCAAGAAGGCCTCGACCAACGACGGTCACGTCCTGGACGTCGAACCCGGTGACGCCACACCGGCCGAGGCGCCGGGGTGGGTCCGGATGCGCCGCGCGGCGGGCGCCGACCCCACGATCTACTGCAACCTCTCGACCTGGCCGACGGTGCGGTCGGCGTTCTCGTCGGCCGGCGTCGCCGAGCCGCACTACTGGATCGCCCACTACAACGGCGATCCCGCCATCCCCGCCGGCGCGATCGCCAAGCAGTACCGCGGAGACGTCGCCCCGGGCTACGACGTCTCGTCCGTCGCGGACTACTGGCCCGGAGTGGACGGAAACGGTTCCGCCTCGACTGGAGTGGAGATCATGGAGCGCATCACCGTCACCCCGCCGAACGCCAACCAGAACACGGTGCGGGTGTTCCTGTCCGGCAGCCCCGGCGCGGCGGTCATCGTCCGGCCACGGCTCGGCGGTGACGGCTTCTCGAAGCCGATGTGGGTCGGCGACATCTTCGCGTGGGGCAACGACCACCAGGGCGTCGGCCACAACCCGACGCAGACCCCGGGCTACAACAACAAGCTGACGTCCCACCGGCGCTACGACCTGCCGGGTGCGGTGTGGGCCGACATCAACTACAGCGCGGCCGACCCGTTCGAGATCGACATCGTCGGCTGAGCACGACCTGGCAGGATCGGGGCATGGAACGCGTGCTCGGCATCGGTGGCTACTTCGTCCGCGCGGCGGACCCGGCGGCGCTGGGCGCCTGGTACCGGGACTGCCTCGGCCTGGACGCGGACGCGCACGGCGTGTGGCAGCAGCAGCCGGGGCCGACGGTGTTCGCGTCGTTCGAGGCGTCGACGGACTACTTCGGCGCGCGGTCGCAGCAGACGATGCTGAACTTCCGGGTCCGCGACCTGGACGCGATGCTCGCCCAGCTGCGGGAGAAGGGCGCCGAGGTGGTCGACGACGTCCAGGAGATGGCCGGCGTCGGCCGGTTCGGCTGGGTCGTGGACCCGGAGGGCAACCGCGTCGAGCTGTGGCAGCCGGCCTAGCGCTGACGACGTGAATGACTCATTCCTGTCGTCAGGCGACAGGAATGAGTCATTCACTACACGGGCGGCAAGGCGCGGCAGAGCGCGTCGAGCGCCGCGGGGTACGCGTGTTCGGGCGGGGTCGCGTAGCCGACCACCAGTCCGTCCATTGTGGACATGGTGCTCGCCGGGTGGCGGAACGCGGCCAGGCCGTCGAGCGCGAGTCCTTGCCACGCCGCGGCTTTCACCGCCGACTGCTCGGTCCCCGGCGGCAACCGCAGCACCGCGTGCAGTCCCGCGGCGATGCCGGTCGGCACCACGTGCGGCGCCCGCTCCGCCAGCGCGTCGACCAGCAGGTCGCGACGGCGCCGGTACCGCTGGCGCATGCGCCGGATGTGCCGGTCGTACGCGCCCGCCTTCAGGAACTCCGCCAGCGTGAGCTGGTCGACCACCCCCGCCCACGCCTCGCGCTCGCCCTTCGCCGCCAGCACCGCGTCGACCAGCGCCTCCGGCAGCACCAGCCACCCCAGGCGCAGCGCGGGCGACAGGCTCTTGCTCACCGAACCGACGTAGACGACGTGCTCGGGGTCGAGCCCCTGCACCGCGCCGACCGGCTTGCGGTCGTAGCGGAACTCACCGTCGTAGTCGTCCTCGACGAGCACGCCGCCGGTCGCGCGGACGTGGTCGAGCACCGCCGCGCGGCGGTCGTGGTGCAGCGGGCCGCCGGTGGGGAACTGGTGCGCGGGCGTCAACAGCACGGCCGGCACGGCCAGTTCGCCGACCCGCGCGCCTTTTTCGTCCAGGGCAAGGGGAATCGTCTCGACGCCGGCCGCGTCGAAGATCGAGCGGTGGAACGGCAGGCCGTACGCCTCGACGGCGAGCGGGCCGGGCAGGACAGCCGGGAACAGCAGCCGCAGCGCGTGCGCGAACCCCGAGCACACGACGATCCGCTCCGGCGACGTCCGCACGCCGCGGGCCCGCGCGAGGTAACCGGCCAGCGCGGCCCGCAGTTCGGGCCGGCCACGCGGGTCGCCGGGCCCGAACGCGTCGTGCGGGGCGACGTTCAACGCGCGTCGCGCGGCGGCGAGCCATTCGGTACGCGGGAACGACGTCGGGTCCGGCCGGCCTTGACGCAGGTTGTGCCGCGGTGCCGGCACGGGCGCTTTCTTCGGCGTCCTGGCCGGCGGGAGCGGCTCCGCCCGCGAAGCGACGCGCGTCCCCGAGCCCTGGACGGCGGTCAGCCAGCCCTCGGCGACCAGTTCGGCGTAGGCGCCGGCGACGGTGTTGCGGGCCAGCCCCAGGTCGGCGGCCAGCGCCCGGTACGGCGGGAGCCGGGTGCCGGGGGCGAGCCGTCCGGTCCGGACCGCGTCGCGCAGGGCGGTGATGAGCGCGGCCCGCTTGCCGCCGCCCGTCAGCTCCAGGTGGAGGTCGACCCCCGAATTGACCCACGATTCCGGCACGGAAATGCACCCTACACCGGGGGTCAAAGTGCCCCTAGATTTCTGGCCATGACGAACTCCCGCATCAACTTCGCCAAAACCGCCCCGAAGGCCTTCAAGGCCCTGATCGGCTTCGACGCCGCGGCCCGCGCCGGGCTGGACCCCGCGCTGGTCGAGCTGGTCCAGATCCGCGCGTCGCAGCTCAACCGCTGCGCGTACTGCCTGCACATGCACACCTCGGATGCCCGCAAGGCCGGCGAGAGCGAGGAGCGGCTGCACATGGTCGCGGTGTGGCACGAGGCCGCGAGCTTCTTCAGCGAGAAGGAGCGGGCGGCGTTGGCGCTGACCGAAGCCGTCACGCTGATTGCCGGCGGCGTCCCGGACGACGTCTACGCCCGGGCGGCCGGTCAGTTCGGCGAGGAGGAGCTGGCCCAGCTGCTCGCGCTGATCTTCGCGATCAACACGTGGAACCGCATCGCGATCACCACGGCGAAGGTGCCGGGCACCGACGAGCGCTGAGCCCCCTCGGGAAGAGCCACCATCCCCCGCGGTGGTGGCTCTTCCCGGCGTTCAGTCGGCGAGGGCCAGCAGATCGGCCTCCGGGGCCGGCTCCTCGGCCGGCTTCCGGCGGGCGGCCAGACCGCTGATCGCGATCAGCAGGCCCAGCACCGCGATCCCGGTGACCACGCTCAACGCGGGCGTCAACCCGGTCAGCAGCGCGGCCGGCGAGGCCTCACGGCCGCCGTTGGCGGTCAGGACCGCCGTCACCACCGCGAGCCCGATCGCGCCGCCGACCTGCAGGGACGTGTTCAGCAGGCCGCCCGCCAGGCCCTGCTCGCTGTCCGGGATCCCGGCCGTGGCCTGGATGTTCAGCGACGAGAACGCCAGCGTGAAGCCGATGCCGAGCAGGATCATGCTGGGCAGGACGCTGCCCGCGTAACCCGAGTGCTCGTCGATGCGCAGGAACAGCGCGTAGCCGATGACGTGCGCGACCACGCCCGCGAAGATCGTGCGCGGGGTGCCGACGCGGTCGATCAGCGGCTCGATGCGCGGGGAACCGAACGCGACGATCAGCGCCGCCGGCAGGAAGCCGAGCGCCGTCTGCAGCGCGGACCAGCCGAGCACCCGCTGCAGGTACAGCATCACGACGAACTGGAACCCGATGTACGCGCCGAAGAACAGCGCGCCGCCGAGGTTCGCGCGGGCCAGCGGGCCGGAACGAAGGATCCCCAGGCGCAGCAGCGGGTGGGCGCTGCGCTTTTCGATGACCACGAACGTCACCAGCAAAGCGAGAGCCACGGCGAACGTGATCAGCGTGCGCGGCGCGGCCCAGCCGATCTCCGGCGCCTCGACAACGCCGAACACCAGCAGCAGCGACCCGGCGGCGCCGGTGATGGCGCCCGGGAAGTCGTAGCCCTTGCCCTCTTCCGGCCGGTACGTTGGAATCAGCTTCCAGGCCGCGACCAGCGCGACGAGCGCGATCGGCGCGGGCAGCAGGAACGTCCAGCGCCAGCCGACCTCGGTCAGCAGGCCGGAGAACACGAGGCCGGCGGAGTAGCCGCTGGCGCCGAACACGGCGAAGATGCTGATCGCCTTGTTGCGGGCCGGGCCCTCCTGGAACGTCGTGGTGATGATGGACAGCGCGGCCGGCGCGGTGAAGGCGGCGGCGAGGCCCTTGACGAAGCGGCTCGCGATGAGCAGCGCGCCGTCGTCGACGAGGCCGCCGAGCAGCGAGGCCAGCGCGAACACGGCGACGGCCACGAGGAACACGCGGCGGCGGCCGAGCAGGTCGGCGGTGCGGCCGCCGAGCAGCAGCAGGCCGCCGTACCCCAGGACGTACCCGCTGACGACCCATTGCAGCGCGTTGGTGGACAGGCCGAGGTCGGCCTGGATGGCGGGGAGCGCGACCCCGACCATCGAGACGTCGAGCGCGTCGAGACCGACGACGATCGACACGGTGAGCAGGACACCCCAGAGACGTGCGTCCCACCGGGTTGAAGTGGTGGACAAGGACACGGAAGAGCTCATGGCGGCGACACTACATGCACGCGCATCTAATGTCGAAGCATTTAATGCATTTGCATCTGATGTTCATGCATGGTAAGTTGGCCGTCGTGAGCGACGTCGCTGAGCAAGGTCTGGTCGAGGAGTGGCACGAGTTGCTGGCCCGCTACTCGGCCGTGTTCACCACGCTCGAGTGCCGCCTCCAGGAGCGCCACGGCATCGGCGCGAACGAGTTCGAGGCCTTGGAGCGCCTCGCGACAAGCGACTTCAAGTGCCGCTCGGCCGACCTGACCGGAGCGATCCACCTCAGCCAGAGCGCGACGTCACGACTGGTCGCCCGGCTGGAGAAGGAGGGCCTGGTCGAGCGCGCGCTGTGCGAGGTCGACCGGCGCGGCATCTTCGTGACGATCACCGAGGCCGGCCGGGAGAAGTACCTCGCAGCCAAGCGGACGCACCGCGAAGTGCTCAACGAGACCCTGCGCTGACCCCTCAGCCGACCGGCCCCTCGGCGGCCGTCACCTGGAGCTGCTGCTGCGCCCCCGACGCGTCCGTGACCGACAGCGTGAGCTTGTCGCCCGGGTGATGGGTGTCCATCACGTTCGTCAACGTCGTCGCCGAGTCGACCGGCTTGCCGTCGATGGCCGTGATCACGTCGCCCGCCGCCAGGCCCGCCCGCTGGGCCGGGCCGCGTGAGACCACGTCGCGGACCTGGGCGCCGCCCTGGCCGTCCGATACCGAGACCCCGATGAACGCCGTCTTGCCGATGTGGATCTTGTCCGTCGCCGTGCCCGCGACGATCTTGTGCGCGATGTCGACCGCCTGGTTGATCGGGATCGCGAAGCCCTGCCCGGCGCCGCCGCTGCGGCGGCCGTTGAGCTGGTAGCCGGTCGACGCGGCCGTGTCCACGCCGATGACCTGCGCGTCCGCGTTGACCAGGGGCCCGCCGGAGTCGCCGGACTCGATGTTCGCGCGGACCTGGATCAGGCCGGTGAGCTGCTCGGACGCCCCGCTCGACTCGTCGGACGCCGTGATCGACTGGTCCAGCGCCGTCACCGTGCCCGGCGCCGGCACCGGGTCGCCGCCCTTGCCACCCGCGTTGCCGAGGCCCAGGATCTGGTCGCCGACCTTGACCGTGCCCGAGTCGCCGATGCTCGCGGTGGGCAAGCCCGAGGCGCCTTCGAGCTGGATGACCGCGATGTCCTCGCTGCGGTCGTAGCCCACGACGTGCGCCTTGTACGTCTCGCCGGTGCCGATGCTGGTGGCCTTGATGCTGGTCGCGCCGGCGACGACGTGGTTGTTCGTCAGGATCTCGCCGTCCGCGGTGAGCACGATCCCGGTGCCCGCCGCGGCCGCGCCCTGCAGGCCGAGCTCGGTGTTGATGTTGACGATGGCCGGGTTGACCTTCGCGGCCACGGCGTCGGCGTCGAGCACCGTCTGCGACGAGCTGGGCTGCCCGGAGAAGCCGAAGTTCTGGTTGCCGCTCGCGCTCGGGCTGGTCGAGGCCGAGATGAAGTGCCCGATGCCGAGCCCGGCGACCACGGCGATGGCCACCGCGACGACGGCGAACGCCAGCGCGCGGACGGGCCGCCGGCGCGGCGGCTGCGGAACGGGCGGCGGGTAGCCGTACCCCTCGTGGCCGTAGAAGCCCTGGGGCTGGGTGTACTGCGGCGGGTACGGGCGGCCCCACTGGTCACGGGCCTGGCCGTACTGCTGCTGACCGTAGTGGGGCTGCTGGTCGTAATAGCCCTGTGCCTGCGGGTACTCGCCCTGGCCGTAGCCGTACGGGTACTCGCCGCCGCCCCGCGGTCCTCGGTCGTACTCGCTCATGCACAGCTCCAGCCCTCGACAAGCCTCCGGCCGTTCCAGGAAACGCCCCGTTCCTGAGAATTTCCTGGCGCGCTTCCATGGACTTGCCGTGGATGTACCCGCGACGGCGAGCCGGCATGCCGACGTGATCGAAGTCGCTCCCGATCCGGTCACGCTCACCGCCGGATCCGTTCCATGCCGGGGTCGACCAGCGGCTCGGCGGCCACGGTGGCCGCGACCCGGCGGCCGAAGTACTCGATCTCCACGCTGCTGCCGATGTCCGCCGCTGCCGGAAGCCACGCGTAGGCGATCGGGCGCCCGACGGTGTACCCGTACGCCGCACTCGTGACGTAGCCCGCGGCCACGCCGTCGACGAACACCGGTTCCTTGCCCAGCACGACCGTGCGGCCGTCGTCGATCGTGAGGCACCGCAGCCGCCGCGACGGCGTCCGCCCTTCCAGGGCGTCCCGGCCCAGGAACTCCCCCTTCGCCGGCCGCACCGCGAAGTCGACGCCGGCCTCGTACGGGTCGTGCTCGGTGGTCATGTCGGTGCCCCACAGCCGGTAGCCCTTCTCCAGGCGCAAGCTGTTGAACGCCGCCCGCCCGGCCGCGATGACGCCGAGGGACTGCCCGGCCGCCCACAGCGCGTCCCACAGCCGCAGGCCGTTGTCCGCGCTCGTGTAGATCTCCCAGCCGAGTTCGCCCACATAGGACAGCCGCATCGCGACCACCGGCACCCCGGCGATCCGCGCCCGCCGTGCCCGGAAGTACTTCAGCCCGGTGTGCGAGAAGTCTTCGCGCGACAGCGGTTGCACGAGGTCCCGCGCCAGCGGTCCCCAGACGCCGACGCAGCACGTCCCGCCGGTGATGTCCCGGACCCGAACCCCGGGAGGCGCGTGTTTGACGAAGTGGTCGACGTCGATGTTGCCGTTGATCCCGACCTGGAACAGCTCCGGTTCCAGCCGCGCCACCGTGACGTCGCTGCGGATGCCGCCGGCGTTGTCGAGCATCAGGGTGTAGGTCACCGAGCCGACCGACTTATCGAGCTGGTTGGTCGTCAGCGACTGCAGGAACTCCAGCGACCCGGGTCCGCTGATCTCCACCCGCTTCAACGGAGTCATGTCGTACAGCGCGACGCCGTTGCGCGTCTGCCACGCCTCGGCGGCCGCGATCGGCGAGTGGAACTGGGCCGACCACGCGTCCCGCGCCGGCGGGAGCGCGTCGTGCGGGAGCTTCTTCAGCAGCGGCGCGTTGGCTTCGAACCAGTGTGGCCGCTCCCAGCCGCCCGCTTCCAGGAACACCGCGCCCAGTTCGCGCTGCCGCGCGTGGAACGGCGTCACGCGCAGGTCGCGCGGGGACAGCTTGGGCTGCAACGGATGCAGGATGTCGTAGACCTCCACGAAGTTCTGCTGCGCCGTCTCGCTCACGTACGACGGCGCGAGCTGGACCTCCTCGAAGCGGTGGACGTCGATGTCGTGGGTGTCCACTTCGGAATGCCCGTCGACGAGCAGTTCGGCGACGGCCTTCGCGATGCCGGCGGAGTGCGTCACCCAGATCGCCTCGGCCAGCCAGAACCCCCGGACGTCGGCCGACTCGCCGACCACCGACTGGCCGTCCGGGGTGAAGGAGAAGATGCCGTTGAAGCCCTCCTCGACCTTGGTCTGCCGCAACGCGGGCAGCAGCAGCTTGCTCTCTTCCCACGACGGCGCGAAGTCGTCTTCCGTGAAGGGCAGCATCGACGGCATCGCCGTCTCGGTCACCGAGTGGTCCAAAGTGGACTCTTCGACCGGCATCGGCCGGTGCGCGTAGGAGCCGATGCCGAGCCGGTCGACGTGCTCGCGGAAGTACAGGTCCTGGTCCTGGTGCCGCAGGATCGGCAGGCTCGCCTCGACCTCCTCGGTGTTGCGGCCGACGAGTTCCGCGACCTGGCCGGTCTTCGCGTACTGGTGCGCCAGCGGCAGCAGGGGAACGTCCATGCCGGCCATCGCACCGATCTCGCGGCCCCAGAACCCCGCGCACGACACGACGACGTCCGCCGGGAAGTCGCCCTGGTCGGTCCGGACACCCGTGACGCGGCCGCCTTCCTGCAGGACGTCGGTGACCTTTGTGGACCCGATGAACCGGGCGCCTCGCTCGGTAGCGCGCTCGGCCAGCACCTCGACGGCTTTCGCGGCCCGCGCGAGCCCGTCGGTCGGGACGTGCAGCGCGCCGAAGATCCGCGAACCGTCCAGGAGCGGCCACCGCTTGACGCACTCGTCGGCGTCGATCAGCTGTCCTTCGACGCCCCACGACGTCGCCCAGCCGTGCTTGCGCTTGAGGTCCTCCCAGCGCGCCGGCGTGGTCGCCACCTCCATGCCGCCGACCTGGAGGAAGCAGTCCAGCTCCAGGAACTTCTCGACGGTGTAGCGCGCGAAGTCCGTCATCGCCTTGGACGCGTTGGTCTGGAACACCAGGCCGGGCGCGTGCGAGGTGGACCCGCCGGTGCGCGGCAGCGGCCCCCGGTCGAGCACGGTGACGTCGGTCCAGCCGCGGGCGGTCAGCTCGTCGGCGAGGTTCGCGCCGACGATGCCGGCGCCGATGATCACGACTCGCGGTGCGGTCATGGCGGAACTCCTAACGGAAGACGACGGTGCTGTTGCCGTTGAGCAGGACGCGGCGTTCGCAGTGCCAGCGGACCGCGCGGGAGAGGGCGAGGGCTTCGGCGTCGCGGCCGACGGTCACGAGCTCGCGCGGCGAGTACGTGTGGTCGACGCGCTGCACCTCCTGCTCGATGATCGGGCCCTCGTCGAGGTCGGGCGTGACGTAGTGCGCCGTCGCGCCGACGTACTTCACGCCGCGGTCGTAGGCCTGGTGGTAGGGCTTGGCGCCCTTGAACCCGGGCAGGAACGAGTGGTGGATGTTGATCGCGCGGCCCTCGAGCTTCTGGCACAGCTCGTTCGACAGCACCTGCATGTACCGCGCGAGCACGATCAGGTCCGCTTCGTACTCGCCGACCAGGTCGAGCAGCCGTTGCTCGGCCTCCGGCTTGGTGTCGGGCGTGACCGGGACGTGCACGAACGGCACGCCCGCGGCCTCGGCCATCGGCCGCAGGTCTTCGTGGTTCGAGACGACCACGGCGATCTCCGCGCCGAGGCCGCCCGCGCGCCAGCGGAAGAGCAGGTCGTTGAGGCAGTGCCCGAACTTCGAGACCATGACCAGGATCCGCGGCGGCGTGCCGTCGGAGAAGCCGAACTCCATGCCGAAGTCCCCGGCCACCGGGGCGAACGCGCGGGTCAGATCGTCTACTGTGGTCGCTTCGGCGCAGGTGAAGGACGTGCGCAGGAACAGCGAGCCGCGGATGTCGTCGTCGAACTGCTGGTGCTCGACGATGTCGCAGCCCTGCCCGACCAGGAACGTCGTGACGGCGTGCACGATGCCCGAGCGTTCGGGGCACTTGAGCGTCAAGGTGAAGGTCACGAGACGTACTCCAGACTCGCGTCGGCCAGCCAGGCTTTGAAGTAGTCCGAAAAGGACTGTCGCACGAGGATCGTGAATCCCTCTTCCCGGACCATCAGCACGATCCCGGTGCGGGCGAGCAGGGTCTGCACGCACGTGCCCGGCGGCGACACCGCCAGGTCGATCGAGCAGCCGTGCGCCAGCACGTCGGCCGCGTGCTCACCGACGAGCCGCACGACATTGCGCTGCGCCGAGACATCCACGACGGCGGCACTTTCACGTGAAAGTGCCGCTTCCAGTTCGGCTTGACGGCCGGGTTCGGCGAGGACGAGGTATTCGTCCGGGCCCATCCAGAGGATGTCCACGCCGTTGCCGCTGGTGTACCGGCACGGGCCGGGCAGGTCGACACCGAGGAGGGTGCCGCCCTCGCGGAGGCGGACGGTGAGCTGGGTGCGGAACGGTTCGTCGACCGCGTCAACCGTCACGGCGGGCTCCTTCCTTGTCGAAGAGCACGGATTCGGTCACGGTCACCGGCACGACCTCGTCGCCGACCGGCACGTACAGCGTTTCGCCGATCCGCTCGCGGCCCGAGCGCACCAGGGCGAGCGCGAAGGTGCGGCCGAGGGCGGCGCTGTCGTAGCTGGAGGTGACGTGGCCGAGCATCCGCACCGGCGGCGGGGGCACCGTCTCGGATTCGATGATCTGCGCCCCTTCCGGCAGCAGCACCGACGGATCGACCGGCAGCAGGCCGACGAAGTGCTTGCGGTCGGGGCGGTTGTTCTCGGCGCGGGCGAAGGAGCGCTTGCCGATGAAGTCGGCTTTCTTCTTCGACACCGCCCAGGACATGCCGAGGTCCTGCGGGGTGACCGTGCCATCGGTGTCCTGCCCGATGATCGGGTAGCCCTTCTCGGCACGCAGGACGTGCATGGTTTCCGTGCCGTACGGCGTCGCGCCCTGGTCCACTATGGACTGCCAGAGCGCGGGCCCGTACCACGAAGGAACGTTGATCTCGTACGCCAGCTCACCGGAGAAGCTGATCCGGCAGACCCGCGCTTGCAGACCGGCGACCTCGGCGTCCTGCCAGGTCATGAATCCGAAGGCCTCGTTGGACACGTCGAGGCCGGGGGCCAGGCGGCCGAGGACTGCCCGGGAGCGCGGCCCGACCAGCGGGATCGTGGTCCAGTGCTCGGTGACCGACGTCGCGAAGACGCCGAGGTGCGGCCATTCCGTCTGGAGCCACTCCTCCATCCACTCGAGGACCATCGCCGCGTTGCCGGTCGTCGTGGTGACCAGGAACCGCTCCTCGCCGACGCGGATCACGGTGCCGTCGTCGATCACCATGCCGTCGACGCCGCACATCACGCCGTAGCGAATGCGACCGACGCGCAGGTTGCTCATCATGTTCGTGTAGAGCATGTCGAGGAACCAGCCGGCGTCCGGGCCCTGGACGTCGATCTTGCCCAGAGTGGACCCGTCCATCACCGCGACGTCGTTGCGAGCCGCGCGGCATTCGCGCCGGACGGCGTCGTGCATCGACTCGCCGGGCCGCGGGTAGTACCACGGCCGCTTCCACTGGCCGACGTTCTCGAACTCGGCGCCGTGCTCGACGTGCCACGGGTGGATCGTCGTGACGCGCACCGGGTCGTGCAGCCCACCGCGGTTCCGCCCGGCCAGCGCGGCGAACGAGACCGGCGTGTACGGCGGCCGGAACGTCGTCGGGCGCTGCGTCGCCAGGTCGACGCCGAGGGCTTCCGCCGTGATGCCGGCGGCGAGCATGCCGGACGTCTTGCCCTGGTCGTGCGCGGTGCCGATCGTTGTGTAGCGCTTGATGTGCTCCAGCGAGCGCAGCCCGGCGCCGGTCGCACGCAGGACGTCCGACACGGTCGCGTCGCGCTGCTGGTCCACGAATCGGGTGTCCACTTCGGACTCCGGCGCGGGCACCTGCCAGAGCACCTTGGTCTCCGGCAGCCCCTCGCCCGCCGCCGCACCCACGACGCTCACCGTCGGCAGGTCGCCGTCCGGGACGTACGCGCCCAGCTCGGGTGCGTACCGGAGCTTGCCACGGGCCTGGCTGAACAGGTGCACGGCCGGGTTCCAGCCGCCGGACACGAGCAGGAGGTCGCACTCGACGCGCTCACCCTCCATCGACCCCAGCGGAGCGACGTACGCGGCAGTGATGTGCTGGTCGCCGTCGGTGCCGATGATGCCGTGGCCCTCGCGGGCGTCGACGATCCGCACGATCGCGGCCCCGGCGTCGGCCAGGTCGGAGGCGGCGTCGTACGCGGAGTCGTTGGTGGTGAACACGACCACGCGCTTTCCGGCCAGGACCCCGTACCGGTTCAGGTACGTCCGCGCGGCCGAAGCGAGCATGATGCCGGGACGGTCGTTGTCCGGGAACACGATCGGCCGCTCGTGCGCACCGGTCGCGATGACGATCCGCTTCGCCCGGATCCGCCAGACCCGCTGACGCGAGATCCGCTCGGGCGCGGCGGGCTCGCCGCGGCGTTCCAGGGCAAGCACGAACCCGTCGTCGTAAATGCCGAACGCCGTGGTGCGCGAAAGGAACCGGACGCCTTCGGGAGCTTCGCCGTCGGGCTGGTCGTCGACGAGCAGCACCCGCCCGGTTGCGGCGGCAGCGGCGGCGCGGCCGGCGGGTCCGGCGCCGATGACCAGGACGTCGCAGTGAACGTGCTTGGCGTCGTACCGCGCCGGGTCGGGCTCGGCGGCCAGGCGCCCTTGCCCGGGCAGGCCGCGGGCGACCAGACCGTCGTACAGCTCGACGGTCGTCGCGCTCAGCATCGGCTCCGGAAAGGGCTTTTCGATCTGCACCAAGGCGTTCGAGTCCTCGACGCCGGCGCCGACGATGCCACGCGGCCGGCCGTACTTGATGCTGGTCGAAACCCGGTGGATGCCGTTGGCCAGCAACGCGGACGCCAGGGTGTCGCCGAGGAAACCGGTCAGCTCGCGGCCGTCGAAGGTGAACTTGAGCGGAACGCCGGACAGCCGGGTCATGAGAGCACCCGCCTGGGCTCGTCGAGGCGGTAGACCGCCAGGAGGTCGTGGGTGCGGGTGTCGCGGACGGCGTTGAACCACCGGCGGCAGCCCGCGGAGTGGCTCCACCGCTCCGCGAACGGTCCACTCGGGTTGTCGCGGAAGAAGACGAACTTCGCCCAGTCCTCATCGGACAGTGCCGAGGGATCCGTGGGGTAGGCGACGTGCGCCTGGCCGCCGTAGTGGAACTCGGCCTCTTCGCGTGGCCCGCACCAGGGACAGGGGATCAGCTGCATCAAAAGCTCCTAGTGGGCCACGGCGGCGGCGCCGTGCTCGTCGACGAGGGCACCGGTGGTGAACCGGTCGAGGGCGAAGGGCTCGGCGTACTCGTGCGGCTTCCCGCGCGCGATGGTCGCCGCGAAGACGTCGCCGACGCCGGGGGTGGCCTTGAAGCCGCCGGTCCCCCAGCCGCAGTTGAGGAACAGGTTCTCCACCGGGGTCAGGCCGATGATCGGCGAGGCGTCCGGGCTGGTGTCGACGATCCCGGCCCACGTCCGCAGCAGGTGCGCCCGCGCGAACACCGGGAACAGCTCCAGCGCGGCCGCCATCTGCTGCTCGATGATGTGGAACGAGCCGCGCTGGCCGTAGCCGGTGTAGCTGTCGATGCCCGCACCCATCACGAGTTCACCCTTGTGCGCCTGGGAAACGTAGACGTGCACGGCGTTCGACATGACGACCGTCGGGTGGATCGGCTCCAGCAGCTCGGACACCAGCGCCTGCAACGGATGCGACGTCAGCGGCAGGTCCAGCCCGACCATTTTCGCGAGCACGGAGGTGTGCCCGGCCGCGCACAGCGCCACCTTGCCGGCGGCGATCCGGCCGCGCGACGTCTCGACGCCCGTCACCCGGCCGTCCACTGTGGAGATCCCGGTGACCTCGCAGTTCTGGATGAGGTCGACGCCCAGTTCGTGGGCGGCACGGGCGAAACCCCAAGCCACGTAGTCGTGCTTCGCGATGCCCGCGCGCGGCTGGAAGGTCGCGCCGAGCACCGGGTAGCGGACGTCCGGCGAGGTGTTGACGATCGGGCAGATCTCCTTGACGCCGTCGGCGTCCACCCACTCGGCGTCGATGCCGTTGAGCTTGTTGGCCTCGACGCGGCGGACGCTGTCGCGGACGTCCTGCAGGCTGTGCGCCAGGTTCAGCACCCCGCGCTGGCTGAACAGGATCGGGTAGCCGAGGTCCTCTTCGAGGCCTTCCCACAGCTTGAGCGAGTGCTCGTAGATGCCGGCACTTTCGTCCCAGAGGTAGTTGGAGCGGATGATCGTGGTGTTGCGGGCCATGTTGCCGCCCGCGAGCCAGCCCTTCTCCAGCACGGCCACGTTCGTGATGCCCTGCTTGGCCAGGTAGTACGCGGTGGCGAGCCCGTGCCCGCCGCCACCGACCACGACGACGTCGTAGGTCTTCTTCGGCTCCGGGTTGTCCCACAGGAAGTCGGGGTGCTCCGGCAGGTCGCTCATCGGGCCCCTCCCAGGTTCGGGTACAGCGGGAACGCTTCGGCGAGCGCGGTCACGCGGGCGCGCAGCTTCTCGACGTCGAAACCGGGTTTCAACGCTTCGGCGATGACGTCGGCGGCCTCGCGGAACTCGGCGTCGCCGAACCCGCGGGTGGCCAGCGCCGGGGTGCCGATCCGCAGCCCGGACGTCACCATCGGCGGCCGCGGGTCGAACGGGACGGCGTTGCGGTTCACCGTGATGCCGACCTCGTGCAGCCGGTCCTCGGCCTGCTTGCCGTCGAGTTCGGAGTCGCGCAGGTCCGCGAGCACGAGGTGGACGTCGGTGCCGCCGGTCAGCACCTCGATCCCGCCGTCCAGCAGCCGCTCGGCCAGGATCTTCGCGCCGCTGAGCGTGCGCTGCTGACGTTCGGCGAACCCGGGCTCGGCGGCCATCTTGAACGCGACGGCCTTGGCCGCGATGACGTGTTCGAGCGGACCGCCCTGCTGACCGGGGAAGACGGCGGAGTTGACCTTCTTGGCCAGCGCCGGATCGTTGGTCAGCACGACGCCGCCGCGCGGGCCACCGAGGGTCTTGTGCGTGGTGGTCGTCGTGACGTGCGCGTGCGGCACCGGCGACGGGTGCAGGCCCGCGGCGACCAGCCCGGCGAAGTGGGCCATGTCGACCATCAGGGACGCGCCGACCTCGTCGGCGATCTCGCGGAAGCGGGCGAAGTCGAGCTGACGCGGGTAGGCCGACCAGCCGGCGATGATCACCTTCGGCCGGTGCTCCTTCGCCAGCCGCTCGACTTCGGCCATGTCGACGCGGTAGTCCTTTTCGGACACTTCGTAGGCGGCGACGTCGTAGAGCAGGCCGGAGAAGTTGATCCGCATGCCGTGCGTCAGGTGGCCGCCGTGGGCCAGCGAGAGGCCGAGGATCTTGTCGCCGGGCTTGAGGAGCGCGGCCATCGCCGCGGCGTTCGCCTGGGCGCCCGAGTGCGGCTGGACGTTGGCGAACCCGGCCCCGAAGAGCGCCTTGACCCGGTCGATGGCGAGCTGTTCGAGCACGTCGACGTGCTCGCAGCCGCCGTAGTAGCGGCGGCCGGGGTAGCCCTCGGCGTACTTGTTGGTCAGCACCGAGCCCTGGGCCTGCAGCACGGAGAGCGGCGCGAAGTTCTCGGAGGCGATCATCTCCAGCGTCGACTGCTGCCGGTGCAGCTCGGCGCCGATCGCGTCCGCCACCGCCGGGTCGTACTCGGCCAGGGACCGGTTGAGCACGTGCTGGTCGATCGTCGCGGTCATCGAGGACTCCGTCTGGTCGACTTCTGATATATCAATCGTCGATGTAGGCTAGGCGCCATGCACCCGCAGGTCAATCCCCCGTCGCTGGCGGAACAGGCGTACCTCTTCGTCCGTGATCGCCTGGTCATGCTCGACATCCGGCCCGGCTCCCCCATCAACGAAGAGGAGCTCGGCAGCGAACTCGGCATGGGCCGGACGCCGATCCGCGAAGCGCTGAAGCGCCTGGAGTCCGAGCGGCTGGTCGTCGCCTACCCGCGGCGCGGGACGTTCGCCACCGACGTCAACATCTCCGACCTCGCGCACATCTCCGAGGTCCGGCGGACGCTGGAGCCGATGGCGACGGCCGCCGCGGCCGACCGCGCGACCGCGGCCGACCGGGCGACCCTGACCGAGCTGCGCGCGCAGCTCGACGCGGGCGTCCCGGCCGGCGACAACGCCGAACTGCTGCGCACCGACCTCGCCCTGCACCGGGCGATCTACCGGTGCGTGCACAACCCGTTCCTCGAGGACACGCTGATCCGGTACGACAACCTGGCGACCCGGATCTGGTGCGTGTTCGTGCCCCGGCTGTCCGGGATGGCCGGCCACGTCGACGAGCACGTCCCGCTCCTCACCGCGATCATCGAGGGCGACGGCGAGAAGGCCGCCGCGTTGACGCTCGAGCACGTCGCTGGCTTCGAGGCCGCCATCCGCGCGTTGATCTAGGCCAGCCTCGCCCGGACCCAGTCGTGGAACGCGCCGATGTGGTGCTCGCTCGGCACGAGCACCCCGCCACGCGCGTACGAGCGGGAGTCCATCGCGAGCTGACAGCGTTCGCACGCCTCGAAGTCCTGCAGGTTGACGCGGTGGAACAGCTCCACCGACCGCGTCAGGTCCCGCCCCGACTCGACCACCTCGGGCAGGTACAGCCAGTCGCAGCGCACCAGCGTCCGGTCCGGGGCCAGCGGGAACATGCGGTGGACGATGACGTGGTCGGGGACGAGGTTGACGAACACCCCCGGCTTGATGGTGATGGCGTAGTACTTGCGGTCCTGGGCTTCGGTGACTCCGGGGAGGCGGTCGACGCCCTCGGAGCCGTCGACGGTGAAGCCCTTGATCTCGCCGCCGAACTCGGCGCCGTGACCGACGTAGTACTGCGCGGCGTAGCCGTCGGCGAACTCCGGGAGCACCTCGGTGAGCTCCGGGTGGATCGTCGCGCAGTGGTAGCACTCCATGAAGTTCTCGATGATCTGCTTCCAGTTCGCCTTCACGTCGTACTCGACGCGCTTGCCGAGCGCGAGGCCGTCGATGCCGTAGGCGTCGATTTCCGTCGGACCGCCGAGGCGTTCGGTGACCGCGCCGACGACGGTCTCGTCGAACGACGGCGGCTCGTCGGCCAGGCAGACCCAGGTGTACCCGAGCCACTCGCGCAGGTGCAGCCGGGTCAGGCCGAACTCGGTGCGGTCGACGTCCGGCATGCCGGTGAGGTTGGGCGCGGCGACGAGCTTGCCGTCGAGGCCGTACGTCCATGCGTGGTACGGGCACTGGAAAGCGCGCTTCACGGTCCCGCTTTCGGACGTGCACAGCCGGGCGCCGCGGTGGCGGCAGACGTTGAGGAACGCGTTGAGCTGGCCGTCCCGCCCGCGGGAGACGAGGACGCTCTCCTTGCCGATCTGGACGGTCTCGAACGCCCCCGGCCCAGCGAGGTCGGCGCTGCGCACGGCGCAGAACCAGTCCGCTTCGAAGATCTTCGCCTGCTCCTGCGCGAAGATCACCGGGTCGGTGTAGGCGGAGCCCGGCAGCGTGGCGAGCAGGCTCGGCGGGAGATCGATTGCGGTCACCGGCGTGGTCCTCTCCGCGGTCAGGACGGGAGTTGCGCAGAACGCGTCTTGTTGCTCACTCCGGAACAGAGTGACTGCCGCCGCGCACGCCTGTCAAGACGCGTTTTCCCGTGCCCGCAGGAGGTTCAGGCGGCCGGGCCGTCGATCGCCCGCCGGAACAGTGTTTCGATCTCCGCGCGGGTCGGGCGCGGGTCGGCCAGCGCCGCCTGCATCAGCAGGCCGCAGAACAAGCCCGCCAGCAGGCGGCCGGTGAGCGGGTCGGTCCGCAAGCCGAAGAACTCGATGAGCGCTTCGTCCCACGCCGCGCTCGCCTTGCGCAGCGCCGGTCGGTGCAGGGCGGCGACGTACAGGTCGTACTCGACGACGGTGTCGCGGTACTGCTCGTTGATGTAGCCCATCACCAGCTCGGCGAGGGCCGCGGCGAAGTCGGCGTCCGGCGGGAGCGCGGACTCCCACTCCTTCAGCGCGTGGACGTTCCGCTCGGCCGCCTCGTGCAGGGCAACTTCCAGGAGGTCGTCCAGCGTCGCGAAGTGGTAGGTCGTCGAGCCGAGCGGGACGCCGGCCGCGGCCGCCACCGACCGGTGCGTGACCCCGTCGATCCCCCGCTGCGCGACGACCTCGATCGCGGCCTTGGCGATCCGTGCGCGCCGCTCGGGGTCGTTCGGACCGCGGCGCCGCGTCGCGCCGGGTTCGCTCTTCGCCATCGAGCCCCCTTGTGGACATCTGTACATGTTTCGCGTACAAATGTACGCACTCTCGACCCGTACCGGCCACCACCGATCCGGAAGGAGCCGGAGTGAAGGACCTCCACATCGACGGCATCTGGCTGGACGCGTCCACCGGGACGCGCTCCGACGTGCTGAACCCCGCGACCGGCGAGGTCGTCGTGACCGTCGCCGAAGCCGGGAAAGCCGAGGTCGACGCCGCCGTCAGAGCCGCGAGGAGGGCCTTCGACGAAGGTCCGTGGCGGCAGACGACCGCCACCGAACGCGGCACCTTGCTGCGCAAGGTGGCCGACCTCCTGGTCCGCGACCGCGAGGAACTGGCCCGCACCGAAAGCCTCGACACGGGCAAGACGCTCGGCGAGGGCGGCATCGACATCGACGACGTGACCAACGTCTTCCGCTACTACGCCGACCTCGCCGACAAGGACGCCGGACGGCTGGTCGACGCGGGCAGCGCGACCGTCGTCAGCCGGATCGTGCACGAACCCGTCGGCGTCTGCGCGCTGATCGCGCCGTGGAACTACCCGCTGCTGCAGATGTCCTGGAAGGTCGCGCCGGCGCTGGCCGCGGGCAACACCGTCGTGCTCAAGCCCAGCGAGGTCACGCCGCTGACCACGATCAAGCTGGTCGCCCTGCTGGAAGAGGCCGGCACGCCGGCGGGCGTCGTCAACCTGCTGCTCGGCGACGGCCGGGTCGGTGCGGCGATGGTCGAGCACCCCGGTGTCGACCTGGTGTCGTTCACCGGCGGCTACGCGACCGGCGAGAAGATCATGACGGCCGCCGCGAAGGGCGTCCGCCGGGTCGCGCTGGAGCTGGGCGGCAAGAACCCGAACGTGGTCTTCGCCGACGCCGACTACGACACCGCGCTGGACTACGCGCTGATGGCCGCGTTCGTCCATTCGGGACAGGTCTGCTCGGCGGGCGCGCGCCTGATCGTCCAGGATGAGATCCATGACCGGTTCGTCGCGGACCTCGCCGCGCGCGCCGAGAAGATCCGCGTCGGCGACCCGCTCGATCCCGCCACCGAAACGGGCGCGCTCGTCTCGGCGCAGCACCGCGCCAAGGTCGAGGGCTACATCGAAAGCGCTCTCGCGGAAGGCGCCACGCTCCGGGCGGGCGGCAAGCGTCCCGAGGGGCCGCAGTACGAAAACGGATTCTTCCTGCGCCCCACGGTGTTTTCCGACTGCACCAGGGACATGGCGGTCGTCCGGGAAGAGGTCTTCGGCCCGGTCGTCACCGTGGAACGCTTCACGGAAGAGGCCGACGCGATCGCGCTGGCCAACGACACCGAGTACGGGCTCGCCGGGGCCGTGTGGACGTCGGACGCGTCCCGCGCCCAGCGGGTCGCCGGGGCCCTGCGCCACGGCACCGTGTGGATCAACGACTACCACCCCTACCTGCCGCAGGCGGAGTGGGGTGGTTTCGGCAAGTCGGGCATCGGCCGCGAGCTCGGGCCGTCCGGGCTGGCCGAGTACCAGGAGAGCAAGCACGTCTACCAGAACATCGATCCCGTTCCGCAGCACTGGTTCAAGGGCTAGACACTCCCTCCCCCACCACGTGAGGACGTTGCGATGACCACTCAGGAAATACCGGCGGGCGGGGGGCCTGCTGCCGACGACAGCTCCGAACTCGAGAAGTTCGGCTACCGCCAGGAGCTCGAGCGCTCGCTCGGGTCGTTCTCCAGCTTCGCCGCCGGGTTCAGCTACATCTCCATCCTGACCGGCGTGTTCCAGCTCTTCTTCTTCGGCTTCGGGTCGGGGGGCCCGGCCTTCATCTGGACCTGGCCGCTGGTCTTCCTCGGCCAGTTCGCCGTCGCCCTGTGCTTCGCCGAGCTCGCCGGCCAGTTCCCGCTCGCCGGGTCGGTGTACCAGTGGGCCAAGCAGATCGCGAAACCCGCGACGTCGTGGCTGGCCGGCTGGATCATGATCATCGGCGCGATCGTGACGGCGGGCGCCGTCGCGGTGGCCTACCAGATCATCCTGCCGCAGGTCTCGACCGCGTTCCAGATCGTCGGCAGCGACGCCGACGCCGGCCTGACGTCCACCCCCGGCGGCGCGCAGAACGCCATCATCCTGGCCGTGGTGCTGGTCGTGTTCGCCACGATCGTCAACATCATCGGCGTCAAGCTGATGGCCAAGATCAACAACTTCGGCGTCGCGGTCGAGCTCGGCGCGAGCGTCCTGCTCGTGATCGCGCTCGCCATCCACATCAAGCGCGGCCCCGGCCTCGTCTTCGACACCGCGGGCACCGGCGAGGGTCACTCGTTCGGGTACCTCGGGGCTTTCCTGGTGGCGTCGCTGATGAGCGCGTACGTCTTCTACGGCTTCGACACCGCGGGTTCGCTGGCCGAGGAGACCACCCAGCCGCGGCGGCACGCGCCGCGCGCGATCCTGCGGGCGCTCGCCGCGGCGTTCATCGTCGGCGGGCTGATCATGCTGTTCGGCATGATGGCGGTCGGCAACCTCAAGGCCGACGAGCTGAGCACGTCCGGCATGCCGTACCTGCTCAAGAGCACCCTCGGCGAAGGACTGGGCGACGCCTTCCTGATCTGCTCGGCGATCGCGATCACCGTGTGCTGCCTGGCCGTGCAGACCGCGGCCATCCGGATGACGTGGGCGATGGCCCGCGACGGCCGCCTGCCGTTCAGCCGCGCGATGGCGAAGGTGTCGCCGCGGTCGAAGACGCCGGTGCTGCCGGCGCTGCTCACCGGTGGCCTCACGGTCGTGGTGCTGCTGATCAACCTGGGCAACCAGCGGGCGTTCTTCATCCTGACCTCGACCGCGATCATCCTGTTCTACATCCCCTACCTGATGGTCACCGGCCCGATGCTGGTGCGCCGCCTGCGCGGGCACTGGCCGCGTCCCGAGCACGGCCCGTACTTCAAGCTCGGCCGCTGGGGCACGCTGGTGAACCTGGTCGCGGTCGTCTACGGCGGCGCGATGACGGTCAACCTGATCTGGCCGCGCGCCGAGGTCTACGGCGACGACCACTGGTACTTCCAGTGGGGCGCGGTGATCGTCACCGGGCTGATCGTGATCATCGGTGCGATCATGCTGTACGTCCGGCGCCGCACCTGGGGCTCCGCGCACACGAGCCCCGAACACATGCCCGACAACGCTCCGGACACGCTGCCCGGCTGAGGAGGACGCATGACTTCCGATACCTACGACTTCGTCATCGTCGGCGGTGGCTCGGCGGGCTGCGCGCTGGCGAACCGGCTTTCGGCCGACCCGGCGAACAAGGTCCTCGTCCTGGAGGCGGGCCGGTCGGACTACAAGTGGGACGTCTTCATCCACATGCCGGCCGCGCTGACCTTCCCGATCGGGTCGAAGTTCTACGACTGGGGCTACCGCAGCGAACCCGAGCCGTACATGAACCGCCGTCGCATCTACCACGCGCGCGGCAAGGTGCTCGGCGGGTCGTCGAGCATCAACGGGATGATCTTCCAGCGCGGCAACCCGATGGACTACGAACGCTGGGGCGCCGACCCGGGAATGTCCACTTGGGACTACGCACACTGCCTGCCGTACTTCAACCGGATGGAGAACTGCCTGGCGGACCCGCCGGACGGGAAGTGGCGCGGGCACGACGGTCCGCTCGAGCTGGAGCGCGGCCCGGCCTCGAACCCGTTGTTCCAGGCGTTCTTCGACGCCGCCGAGCAGGCGGGCTACCCGCGCACCGACGACGTCAACGGCTACCGGCAGGAAGGCTTCGCGCCCTTCGACCGGAACGTCCGAAAAGGACGGCGGCTGTCCGCCGCGGGCGCGTACCTGCACCCGGTGATGGACCGGCCCAACCTGACCGTGAAGACGCACGCGTTCGTGTCGCAGGTCCTCTTCGACGGCACCCGCGCGGTCGGCGTCGAGTACACGCAGGGCCGCGGCGTGCCGGGTGAGGTGTACGGCAAGGAGATCATCCTCTGCGGCGGCGCGATCAACAGCCCGCAGCTGCTGCAGCTGTCCGGCGTCGGGAACGCGGCCGAGCTGGAGAAGCTCGGCATCGACGTCGTCAAGGACCTGCCGGGCGTCGGCGAGAACCTGCAGGACCACCTGGAGGTGTACATCCAGTACGCCTGCAAGCAGCCGGTGTCGATGCAGCCGTCGCTGGCGAAGTGGAAGCGGCCGTACATCGGCGCGCAGTGGCTGTTCCTGCGGTCCGGGCCGGCCGCGACCAACCACTTCGAGGGCGGCGGGTTCGTCCGGTCCAACGACGAGGTCAAGTACCCGAACCTGATGTTCCACTTCCTGCCGGTGGCGATCCGCTACGACGGTTCGGCGCCGACGGGCGGCCACGGCTACCAGGTGCACGTCGGCCCGATGTACGCCGACACCCGCGGCTCGGTGAAGATCACCTCGACCGACCCGCGGCAGCACCCGGCGATCAGGTTCAACTACCTGTCGACCGAGAACGACCGGCGCGAGTGGGTCGAAGCGGTGCGGGTGGCGCGGAAGATCCTCAACCAGCCCGCGCTCGACCCGTACAACGACGGGGAGATCTCGCCGGGGCCGTCGGTGGAGACGGACGAGGAGATCCTCGACTGGGTCGCCAAGGACGCCGAGACCGCGCTGCACCCGTCGTGCACGGCCAAGATGGGCGTGGACGACAAGTCCGTCGTCGACCCGCAGACCATGCGGGTGCACGGCACCGACGGCCTGCGCGTGGTCGACGCGTCGGTGATGCCGTACATCACCAACGGCAACATCTACGCGCCGGTGATGATGACCGCCGAGAAGGCCGCCGACCTGATCCTCGGCAACACCCCGCTCGCCCCGATCAAGACGCCGTTCTACCGGCACGGCGAGAACTAGCCCCGACGTCGTCGCGCCCGTACCGCCATCCCCGGTACGGGCCTTCGGCGTGCCCGGATTACCCGTTATCCGCTAACGAAAACTACCGGGGCGTACCCCCTTGACGACGTCCTCCACCGGACTCAGACTTGTTGCGTATCACAGTTGATGTTCCCCCATGCGCAACACATTCGGAGGCGTCATGATTCGCGCGTGCACGGTGGACGAGCTGCCCCCCGGCGAGTCCGTCCGGATCCCCGGACCGCCCGCCATCGCGGTGTTCCACACCGAGGAGGGCGAGCTGTACGCCATCGGCGACACGTGCACCCACCAGGACGCCTCCCTGGCCGACGGCTGGCTCGAAGGCTGCTTCGTCGAGTGCCCGCTGCACGCGGCGCTGTTCGACCTGCGCACGGGCATGCCGACCTGCCTGCCGGCGAAGGACCCGGTGCGCACGTACGCGGTCGTCGTCGACGAAGGCGTCGTCTACGTGCGAGGCGAGGCCAGCGAGGACGCCGCGTGAAGCGCATCGCGGTCGTCGGCGCGTCGCTCGCCGGGGTCCGCGCGGCGCAGGAGCTGCGCGCGCAGGGGTACGACGGCGGGATCGTGCTGATCGGCTCCGAAGCCCATCTGCCGTACGACCGGCCGCCGCTGTCGAAGGGCTTCCTCGCCGGGACCGCTTCCGCGGCTTCGCTGGAGCTGCTCGACGCCGGCGACCTCGCTTCGCTGGCGTTGGACTTCCGGCTCGGCGTGCGGGCGACGGCTTTGGAGCCTGCTGCGCGTCGAGTGCAGCTGTCGGACGGCGGTTCGGTGCACGCGGACGGCGTCGTCATCGCGACCGGCGGCCGGGCGCGGACCGTGCCCGGCTGGTCCGGGGTGCACACACTGCGGACTGTCGACGACGCGCTGGCCCTGCGCGAGGCCCTGGTGCCCGGCGTGCGGGTGGCGGTGATCGGCGCCGGGTTCATCGGGGCCGAGGTGGCCTCGACGTGCCGGTCGCTGGGCCTCGACGTCACGGTGCTGGAGGCGCTGGCCGCGCCGATGGCGCCGGTGCTGGGCCCCGAGCTGGCGGCGGTGTGCGCCCGGCTGCACGCGGACCACGGCACCGATCTGCGGTGCGGTGTCTCGGTGACGGCCGTGGACACGGCGGGCGTCCACCTGGCCGACGGTTCCCTCGTCCCGGCCGACGTGGTCGTGGCGGGCATCGGCATGACCCCGGCGACGGAGTGGCTGAGCGGATCCGGGTTGAAGGTGGGCGACGGCGTCCACACGGACGAGGGGCTGGTGACCTCGTTGCCGCAGGTGGTCGCCGTGGGCGACGTGGCCCGGTTCGGCGGACGGCGGCACGAGCACTGGACGAACGCGTCGGAGCAGGCGCCGGTCGCGGTGGCGAACCTGCTGGCCGGGCACACCGCGCGGACGTACACGCCGAGCGGGTATGTGTGGTCGGACCAGTATTCGGGGACGCTGCAGCTGGCCGGCCACCCGTTGCCGACCGACGCGCTTTCGTTCGTCGACGGCGATCCGGCTTCGTCGTCGTTCGCGGCGGTGTGGCAGCGGAACGGGGAGACGGTGGGGGTGTTCGCGTTGAACAACGCGAAGCTGTTCAACCGGCTGCGGCGGCCCCTTCGCCGGCCGGCGGCCGTCTGAAAGTCTCAACCGGGGTTTCAACGATACGCTTCACCCGCATGGAGCTGAGTCTGGATGAACTGCGCGCTCTGACGGGATGGGCCGCCGACTGCGCCGCGCGGGTGGTGCCGCTGGTTCCCGGCGACCCGCGCCCGGCCGCGGCGATCTCGGCGGCGCGGGAGTTCGCTTCGGGAGGTCCCCGCACTCGCGCGTTGCGCACGACGGCGTGGGAGGCGTTGGCGGCGAGCAAGACTTCGGACCCGGCGGCCGCGGCGGCCGCGCGCGCCGCCGTGGGCGCGGCCGGAGCGGCTTACCTGCACCCGTTGGAGTCGCCGCACCAGGTGAAGCACATCGTCGGCCCCGCGCAGCAGGCGGCGTTGGCCCGTGAACTGGCGGGTGGTTCGGCGGACGCGGAAATCGAGTGGGCGCTGTCGCAGGCTCCGCCGGAGGTGGGCGAGATCCTGCGGAGGTTCCCACCAGGCAAGCCGGGCAAAACCCGCTTGGGCGAGTTGCACCGCCGGCTGGAGTCCGCCCTGCGTGGCTGAAGTGGCCGGTTGTCCACAGCCCGGCTGCGTTGTGGACAACCATGCCTCGGCTGCGGCCTTCGCCGAGTTTCGTCCGGCACCCTCGATAGAATGGATGCGGGGCCGGACCCCCGGTGAGGGCGGGGGCTGCTAGAGGGCCAGGGCGTCCAGATCCGACTCCAGGCGCGCCCGCCAGGTCCACCGCCGCTCGGTCGTGTCCGCGTCCTCGGGCGGCGGGCCCAGCGGGAGTGCCTGGTCGGTGATCCCGAACGTCACCCGGTACGCCAGCACCGAAGCCGCCGTGCGGATCCACGCGTCGCCCGAAGCCCCGGCCGGCGGGGCCACCCCCAACGCGTGACCGAACCACGTCGGCAGCAAAGCGTTCGACCCCAACGCGTCCGTGATCCGCGTCCGCAGCCGCACCTGCAGGTCGTGCCACGCTCGCTCGGCCCGCTCCAGCTGCGGGACCACCCGCGCCTCCACCGCGTCCGCCTCGCGCAACGCCAGCCGGGCCTGGTCCGCCGCCGCGACCGCCGCCGGGATCTCCTCGTCCAGCAACGTCCGGCGCCGCGTCGCCAACGCCCGCAGCGACGACTCCGCGTCCCCCCTTGCCCGCGAAGCACGGTCCGTCGATGCCAGAACCCCCATGACATCCAGCAAGTCCGCGTCGCAGCGGGACAACGCCGCCTGCACCGAAGACAGCCGCGCGATCTCGTCGGAGTACCGCGCCCGCTGCTCCTTCGTGACGAGCTCCTTGTGCAGGTCGTCCCAGCGCGCCGCCTCCGCCGCCAGCGCTCGCGTCTCCGCGCCGACATCGTCGAGGTTCACCTGCGGCACCCCGTCCGACACGCGGACCGCGCGCTCCAGGGCCTGGACCTGCTGCTGCAGCCGGTCCAGCCGCCGGCCGAGCAGGTCGAGCCGGTCCTCCTGCCGCTGCGCGCCGCCGGTCTCGAGGCGCTCGGTCAGGTCGGCGACGTCCTGGCGCAGGCGGTCGTCGGTCTCCTCGACGGCCGCGCGCAGCCCGTCGACCGCCGCGAACAGCTCGTCGAGGTCGCGCCGCGTGGTGTCGACCGGCTCTTCGTAGTCGACCGAGAACTCGGGATCGTCGCCGTAGGTCGCGTAGCCGTGGCTCACGGGATCCGGCTTTCCCGCCACAGCAGCCCGCACGTGACCGCGACGCCCAGCGCCGTCAGGACCGTGCAGACCACCGCCCCGGACCACGGGACCAGCGCGAGGACCAGCAGCCCGGCCGTCGCGCTGCCCGACCACGCCGCCCGCGTCCGCTCGCGGATGACGTCGCCGACGCGCCGGACCGGGCCGAAGCCGATCCACAGCCCCGCCGCGAACAGCGGGACGAGCGCGAGCAACCACACCGGCGACAGCACGTCGAACAGCACCAGCGCCGCGGCGACCAGCGGCACCAGCACCGGCGCGGCCGCGTAGTACACGACCGCGCGCTGCGTCGCCGCGTGCCGGGACTCGAGCTCGGCATTCGCCAGCCGGTGCTTCGCCTCGTCGAACGCCACCTCGGCGTCGAGCAGCCGGTGCGCCGTCGCGACGAGCTCGTCCATCGCCTCGACGTCGGCGGGCGGGGTCGCCAGCCCGGCCCGCAGGTCCTGCTTGAGCCGGCCCACGCGGGCTTCCGCCTGGTCACGGTCGTGCTGGGCTGGAGTCGTCACGCGAACACTGTAAGTGCCACGGCCGTCACCACCGGCCAATGCGGCCGGTGCGTCTACAAATCACCGAGGGCGGTGACCGGCGACTCCACGCAGTCGGCGACGAACCGCAGGAACCCGCCGGCCGTGCCGCCGTCGCAGACGCGGTGGTCGAACGCCAGCGTCAGCTCGCAGACCTTGCGCACGCCCAGCGCGCCGTCGACCACCCACGGCCGGTCGATGATCCGGCCGATGCCGAGGATCGCGGCCTCGGGGTGGTTGATGATCGCCGCGGACCCGTCGACGCCGAAGACGCCGTAGTTGTTGACGGTGAACGTGCCGCCGGTGAGGTCCGCGGGCGCGAGCTTGCCGTCCCGCGCGGTGCGGGCGCGGTCGCCGATCGCCGCCGACAGGTCCCGCGTCGACAGCGCCCCCGCGTCCCGCACGACCGGCACGACCAGGCCGCGGTCGGTCTGCGCGGCGAACCCGAGGTGGATCTCGTCGAGCAGCACGATCTCGTCGCCCTCGACGCGCGAGTTCAGCTCCGGGAACTTGCGCAGGCCCGCGACGGCGAACCGCGCGATCAGCCCGAGCAGGCTGACCGGCCGATCGGACTTCGCGTTCAGCGCCGCGCGGGCGGCGACCAGCTCGGTCGCGTCGACGTCCACCCAGACCGTGGCCTCGGGGATCTCGCGCCGGGACGTCGTCAGCTTGTCCGCGACGGCCTTGCGCACTCCGGTCAGCGGGATCCGCTTGCCCTTCGCGGCGGGCTTCTTCAGCGCTGCCTCGACGTCGGCGCGGCGGATGATGCCGTCCGGGCCGGCCGGGGTGAGCTTCGCGAGGTCGATTCCGTTGTCCGACGCCAGCTTCCGGACGAACGGCGAGATCACGCCGGGCGCCTTGGCCTTCGGCGCGGGCGCTTCGACGCGGCGGGCGCGCTTGCGCCGGGTCGTGGGCGCGGTGCCGTACCCGATGAGGACGTTGCCGCTCCCCGAAGACGTCGTAACGCCGGGCTCGGCGAAGCCGCCGACGGACAGCAGCGGCGCGCCGACCGGCAGCAGCTGCCCCGGTTCGCCGTGCAGCGCGGACACCACGCCGGCGAACGGCACGGGCACCTCGACCGCGGCCTTCGCCGTCTCGACCTCGACGACGATCTGGTCGACCTTAACCGTATCGCCGACGTCGACGTGCCAGTTCAGGATCGCCGCCTCGGTCAGGCCTTCGCCGAGGTCGGGCAGCAGGAAGTCAGGCACCGGCCACCACCGGGGTGTCGTTCCACTGCAGGCGCGCGATCGTGTCGAGGATCCGGTCGACGTCGGGCAGCGTGTGCCGCTCCAGCTTCGGCGCCGGGTACGGGATGTCGAGGCCGGTCACGCGCAGCACGGGCGCGTGCAGCTGGTGGAAGCACTGCTCGGTGACGCGCGCGACGACCTCGGCGCCGTAGCCGCCGAAGCCGGCGGCCTCGTGCACGACCACCGCGCGCCCGGTGCGGCGCACGGACGCCGTCACGGTCTCGTCGTCGAACGGGCTCAACGAACGCAGGTCGACGACCTCGACGTCCCAGCCTTCGTCCTTCGCGGCTTCGGCGGTCTCCATGGCCGTCGCGACCATCGGGCCGTACGCGATGAGCGTGACGTCCTTGCCGTGCCGCCGGACCACGGCCTTGTCCATGGCCGGGCCGTTGCGGGTGAAGGTGACCTCTTCGCCGGACCAGTAGCGGGCCTTCGGCTCGAGGAAGACGACCGGGTCCGGCGACTCGATGGCGTCGCGGAGCAGGTCGTAGGCGTCCTGCGCGGTGCCCGGCGTGACGACGCGCAGGCCCGGCGTGTGCGTGTAGTAGACCTCGCTGGAGTCGCAGTGGTGCTCGACGCCGCCGATGCCGCCGGCGTAGGGGATCCGGATGACCATCGGCAGTTCCAGCGCGCCGCGAGTGCGGTTGCGCAGCTTCGCGACGTGCGAGGTGATCTGCTCGAACGCCGGGTAGGCGAAGGCGTCGAACTGCATCTCGACGACCGGGCGGAACCCGCCCATCGCCATCCCGACGGCGAACCCGACGATGCCGGACTCGGCGAGCGGCGTGTCGAAGCAGCGGTCCTCGCCGAAGTCGGCGGTGATGCCGTCGGTGACCCGGAAGACGCCGCCGAGCGTGCCGACGTCCTCGCCGAAGACGAGGACGCGGTCGTCGTCCTTGAGCGCGTCGCGCAGGGCCGCGTTGAGCGCCTGCGCCATCGTGGTCGTCATCAGGCCTCCAGTTCGGCTTGCAGGGCGGCCCGCTGGGCTTCGAGGTGGCGGGTCGGCTCGGCGTAGACGTGGTCGAACAGGGACATCGGGTCGAGCTCGGCGTCGGTGTTGAGGGTGTCGCGGACGGACTGGGCGAACTCTTCGGCTTCTTGCTGGTACTGCGCGGTTTCGCCCGGGGCGAGGGCGTCGCCGAGGTAGGTCTCGAGCCGTTTGACGGGGTCGGCTTCGCGCCACTTCGCGACTTCGTCCGCGTCGCGGTAGCGGGTGGCGTCGTCGGCGTTGGTGTGGGCGTCGATGCGGTAGGTGTGGGCCTCGACGAGCACCGGGCCTTTGCCTTCGCGCGCGTGTTCGACGGCGTCGTCGAGGACGGCGAGGACCGCGACGGCGTCGTTGCCGTCGACCTGCTCCGAGCGCATGCCGTAGCCGATCCCCTTGTACGCCAGCGCGGGCGCGGCGCTCTGCTTCTCGAAGGGGACGGAGATGGCGTAGCGGTTGTTCTGCACGAAGAAGACGACGGGCGCCTTGAAGACGGCGGCGAAGTTGAGCGCCTCGTGGAAGTCGCCTTCGCTGGTGGCGCCGTCCCCGATGAGCGCGAGCGCGACGGCGTCTTCACCGCGTCGCTGCATGGCGTGCGCGAGACCGGCCGCGTGGAGGGTCTGCGTCGCGAGCGGAGTGCACTGGGGCGCTACGCGCGTCTCGGCGGGGTTGTAGCCGCAGTGCGCGTCGCCGCGAAGGAGCGTCAGGACTTCGCCGGGCTTCAGGCCGCGCGCGACGAGGGCGACCGAGTCGCGGTAGGTGGGGAAGAGCCAGTCCTGGTCCTGCAGCGCGAGCGCGGCGGCGACCTGGCAGGCCTCCTGGCCGGCGCTGGAGGGGTAGACGGCGAGGCGGCCCTGCTTGGTGAGGGCGGTCGCCTGGACGTCGAACCGGCGGCCCAGGACCATCAGCCGGTAGGCGGCCTTCAGGCGGTCTTTCGCGGGCTCGGCGTAGCCGCCGTGCTGGTCGACGCGAGTCCCGTCCTCGGCGACGAACCGCACCGGCGACGCGGAGGGCAGCAGGGCTTCCACGGACACCACCTCTCGCAGACATATGATGCTCGAATGGTGGTTCTTGCTGGTCGTGTGTTCAAGGCGTTGGCCGAATGAGCGACAAACGGTCTTTGGGCGGGGTCCCGGGTGACCAAACGTCCATCGGTGCGCTGGCTCACGGCGGCCGTCCGGGACGAACGGCCCCGGCCTTGGACGAGGTCGACCGCGCGATGCTGGCGGAGCTGTCCGCGGACGGCCGGCTGGCGGTGCGGGCGTTGGCGGAGAAGCTGCACATTTCCCGCACGAACGCGTACGCGCGCTTGGAGCGGTTGATGGCGGAAGGGGTGATCACGGGGTTCGGCGCGCGCATCGACCCGAGGCGGGCGGGGCTGGGCACGTCGGCGTACATCATGGTGACGGTGGAGCAGACGTCGTGGCGGACGATGGCCACGGATCTGCACGAGATCCCGTACGTCGACCATGTGGCGCTGGTGGGCGGGGACTTCGACATCCTGCTGCTGGTGCGGACGCCGGACAACCAGACGTTGCGGGACGTGGTTCTGGAGCGGCTGCAGGCTTTGGAGGGGGTGCGGTCGACGCGGACTTGGTTGATCTTCGAGGAACTGCCGGGCTCGGTCCTCGGCTGACCTAGGCTGCCCGGCATGACGGGCTACACCTGCACCAGCTGCGGCGAGCACCACGCCGAACTGCCGTTCGCCTACGGCGCACCGGCACCGGCCTTCTGGCAGGACGCCGCCGGAGACGTCCTCGAACCCGAACGCTGCGTCATCGACGGTCAGCACTACTTCCTACGCGGGCGCCTCATCCTCCCCGTCCTCGACGCCGAAGACGACTTCGAGTGGGGCGTCTGGGTTTCCGTCAGCAAGGACAACTTCTTCCGCGCCGAAGAGCTTTGGGACCGCCCCGACCGCGTGAAAGAACCGCCGTACTTCGGGTGGCTCGCGACCGAGCTGCCCGGCTACGAACCCGGGACCCTGAACCTCAAGACCCACCTGCACACCCGCCCACCGGGCGAACGGCCCCTCGTCGAAGTCGAGCCGACCGGTCACCCGCTCGCCGTCGAGCAGCGGGACGGGATCACGCTCATCCGGGTGCAAGCCGTCGCCGAGATGCTGCTGCACCCCTGACGAACGGGCAAAACCCGTGCCCGCAAGGACCTTGCCCGCCGGTATTCCCACCGGCTAAGCAGGACAGCACGTGACCCCGTCGCCGCCCGACTCTTATTTTATGTCGAGAAATAACTACCTCGAAACCTATTGACGCCGCCCGCTCGCCCGGTGAGGATCGGCCGGTCCGCCGTTCATCGCAGAATGGACCAGACCATGGCCAGAAGATCCCGCGCGTGGGTCCGTGCGCGCCGAAGTTCGCTCGTCACCTTGATGAGCCTGAGTCTGCTGGGCGGGATCGCCCAAGCGACGCCGGCCCAGGCCGAAGCACCGGCACAGCCCGTCATCGGCCAGCCCGCCAAGGACAAGTACGGCTGCGCCAAGATCGAGAACAGCCTGCCCACCCTCGCCGACTGGCCGAAGGTCGACAGCCGGTTCAAGGGCAAGGCCGACGACGAGGCGCGCATCGCCAGGATCCTCGCGGGCATGACCCTCGAGGAGAAGGTCGGGCAGATGACGCAGCCCGAGATCACCTCCATCACCCCCGACGAGGTCAAGCAGTACGCCATCGGCTCCGTCCTCAACGGCGGCGGCGCGTGGCCCGGCGGCAACAAGCACGCCACCCAGCAGGACTGGCTGAACCTCGCCGACGCCTACTGGAACGCCTCCAAGACCAGCCGCACCCGGATCCCCGTCATCTGGGGCATCGACGCGGTGCACGGCAACAACAACGTCTACGGCGCCACCGTGTTCCCCCACAACATCGGGCTCGGCGCCGCGCACGACCCGTGCCTCGTCCGCGACGTCGCCGCCGCCACCGCGCGGCAGATCCGCGCCACCGGCCAGGACTGGGCCTTCTCGCCCACCCTCGCCGTCGTGCAGGACGACCGCTGGGGCCGCACCTACGAAGGCTTCTCCGAGGACCCGCGCATCACCCGCGCCTACGGCTTCGAGGCCATCGACGGCCTCCAGTCCGGCGCCACCAAGCGCATCGGCCGCAGCGGCGTGATCGCCACCGCCAAGCACTTCATCGGCGACGGCGGCACCCTCAAGGGCCAGGACCAGGGCGTCAACCCCTCATCCGAGGCCGACATGATCAACATCCACGGCCAGGGCTACTACGGCGCGCTCGCCGCCGGCACCCAGACCGTCATGGTGTCGTTCAACAGCTGGACCAACACCGACCTCGGCATCAACGAGGGCAAGCTGCACGGCAGCGACAAGGCGCTGAACCAGATCCTCAAGGGCAAGATGGGCTTCGACGGCCTCGTCGTGTCCGACTGGAACGGCATCGGCCAAGTCACCGGCTGCACGAACTCCTCGTGCCCGCAGGCGATCAACGCCGGCATCGACATCGTGATGGTGCCCGCCGACTGGAAGGCGTTCATCACCAACACCGTCGCGCAGGTCCGGAGCGGCCAGATCCCGATGGCGCGGATCGACGACGCCGTCACCCGCATCCTGCGCGTCAAGATCCGGGACGGGCTGTTCGAGGCGCAGGCGCCGTCCGACCGTTCGTTCGCCGAATCGGACGAGGCCCTGACCGACCACCAGCTCGCCCGGGCCGCCGCCCGCGAGTCGCAGGTGCTGCTGAAGAACAACGGCAACGTGCTGCCGCTCAAGCCGAAGGCCAAGGTCCTGGTGGTCGGCAAGAGCGCCGACAGCATCCAGAACCAGACCGGCGGCTGGACGCTGAGCTGGCAGGGCACCGGCAACACCAACGCCGACTTCCCGAACGCCACCTCGATCCTGGCCGGCCTCAAGCAGGACCTCGGCGACGCCAACGTCACCTTCGACGCCACCGGGAACGTCGACCCGAAGGGCTTCGACGCGGTCATCGCCGTCATCGGCGAGACGCCGTACGCGGAGGGCGTCGGCGACCTGACCCGCAAGACCCTGGAAGCGGCGAAGCTCTACCCCGAGGACCTGGCCGTGCTGGACAAGGTCAGCGGCAAGGGCACCCCGGTCGTCACCGTGTACGTCGGCGGCCGCCCGCTGTACATGAACAAGGAGATCAACCGCTCCGACGCGTTCGTGGCGGCCTGGCTGCCCGGCACCGAGGGCGGCGGCGTCGCGGACCTGATGGTCCGGGGCAAGGACGTCAACGGCGGCTACACGGCCACGCTGTCGTACTCGTGGCCGAAGAGCGCGTGCCAGTCGCCGCTCAACCCGTGGTCCCCGGACTACGACCCGCTGTTCAAGCTCGGCTACGGCCTCAAGACCGGCCAGCGCGTCACCATCGGGCAGCTCGACGAGACCCCGGGCCCCGCGTCGTGCACCTCCACCGGCGGCGGCGGGACGGCGACCGAGGACCTCGAGCTGTACAACCGCACCGATGTCGCGCCGTACAAGAGCTTCATCGGCTCGGCGTCGAACTGGGGCGGCACCGAGATCGGCCCGGACGGCACGGCGGAGCACCCCGAGATCACCACCGTCCCGACGGACGTCAACGTGCAGGGCGACGGCCTGAAGACGACCTGGACCGGCACGGGCGCGGCCCAGTTCTACCTCCAGAACCCGGCGGGCACGAACGACCTCCGCAGCTACCTGAACGCGGACGGCGCGCTCGAGTTCGACACGATCGTCCAGCAGGCACCGACCAACCGGACGGTGATCAGCATGCACTGCGTCTACCCGTGCTTCTCGGAGGTGAACGCGACGAAGCTGTTCACGGACCTCGCGGGCGGCGCGAAGACGACGGTGAAGATCCCGTTGTCCTGCTTCAACAACGGGCTGGACTTCGAGAACATCAACACCCCGTTCCTGGTGTACACGGACGCGCCGTTCCAGGCGTCGTTCGCGAACGTGCGCTGGGTGCCCAACGGGGCGAAGGATCCTGACGCCAGACCTTGTTCGAGTTTGACCTGATCGGCGACCGGGCCGGGAGCGAAAGCTCCCGGCCCGGTTTCTTTCGAACACCGTCGTGTCCGCCGGTGCGAAATCCCCTGGATCGCGGCTGAGCGGCGCCGACAGAATGGGGAGATGACCTCCGCCACCGCGCTCGCGGACGAACTGCTGCACGTGCTCGGCACCTTGATGCCGCTCGAAGGGACCTTCGTGGGCATCCCCGGCCACGACGCGGAGCTGCCCGATCCTTCCGAAGCCGGGCACGCCCGGATCAGGGAGCGGGCCGCCGACGTCCTCGCGCGGGCCCGGGCGTCGGCGGACGCGGACGGGGTGACGCTCGGCGTCGTCGTCCAGCAGGCGGAGGCCGTGCTCACCCAGCTCGACGCGCGGGTCGTCGAGTTCACCCTCGCCGATCCCATGTTCGCCGTCGGCATCAGCCACCTGGCGTTCCTGCCGCAGCTCGCGCCGTCCGGCGAGCAGGCCGAGGAGGACTACCTGGCCCGGCTGGCCGGGCTCCCGGAGTTCTACGAAGCGCTGGCGCGGCGCCAGGGCGACGGCCTGCGCGCGGGCCGGACGCCGGTGGACCGCAACGCGCGCAACGCGGTGGCGTTCCTCGACCGGTACCTCGCACAGGAGGAGCTGTTCGCCCAGCCGCTGACCGGCGGCCGCGGCGAGCGCCGGGACCGGCTGGTGGCCGAGGTGGTCCGGCCCGCGCTGACCCGTTACCGGGAGTTCCTCGCCACCGACGTCGCCGGGCACGGCCGGCCCGACGACCGGCCGGGGCTCTGCTGGCTCGAGAACGGCTCAGCGCACTACGCGGCGTTGGCTCGCATGCACACGACCACCGGCCACACACCGGAGGAACTGCACCAGCTCGGTCTCGACGTGCTCGCCGGGCTCGAGGCAGAGTACGCCGAGATCGGCGGCCGCGAGTTCGGGCTGACCGCCCCGGCCCAGGTACGCCGCCGGCTGCGGACCTCCCCCGACCTCCGCTGGACGGACGCGGAGGAGATGCTCGAAACGGCCCGGGCGGCGGTCGCCCGCGCGACGGCGGCGGCGCCGGACTGGTTCCACCGCCTACCTCGCGCCGAGTGCGTCGTACGAGCGGTCCCCGAAGCCGACGGGCCGGGCGCGGCCCCGGCGTACTACCTCCCGGCCGCCCTCGACGGCTCGCGCCCGGGCGTCTACTTCACCAACACCCACGAGGTCCGCACGCGCGACCGGTTCATCGCCGAAACGGTGGCGTTCCACGAGGCCGTGCCCGGTCACCACTTCGAGGTCTCGCTGGCGCAGGAGCTGACGGACCTGCCGCTGCTGCGCCGCATCGCCCCGGTGACGGCGTACGGCGAGGGCTGGGGGCTGTATTCCGAGCGGCTGGCCGACGAGATGGGCCTGTTTTCAAGCGATCTGATGCGGCTGGGCATGGTGGCCGAGGACTCGGTCCGCGCGGCGCGGCTGGTGGTCGACACGGGTCTGCACGCGCTGCGCTGGACGCGCTCGCAGTGCGTCGAGTTTCTGCGCACGCACACGGTGCTGAGCGAGGTGGAGGTCCAGTCCGAGACCGACCGGTACATCGAGTGTCCAGGTCAGGCGCTGGCGTACATGACGGGCCGGCTGGAGATCCTGCGCCTGCGCCGGTTCGCCGCGGAAGCGCTCGGGGAGGCGTTCTCCCTCAAGGACTTCCACGACGTGGTGCTCGGCAGCGGGCCGCTGCCGCTGTCGGTGCTGGAGGAGGTCGTCCGCGCCTGGGTGGGCTAGTCGGTTGTTGCTTTCGCCCTCGCGCCGATTTGAGCCCGGGTGACGTGGTCGACGCGGCGTGGGCTCGAGCGGTGCGCCGAACTGGTCGCCAGCGGGTTTTGAGGGTGAGTGCGGCGAGTTTGGTGTGGCGCCTGGCGTACGGCACTTCCCGCCGAAGCGGCGGTGCTTGCCAGAGTTCTGATCGCAGTCGCCACCACACTGGCAGTGGCGGATCAGGGCGCCGCCGAGGATCACCTGGGAGTAGGCGGCGGACCTGGTGCAGGTCGGGGGCGATGCGGTGGTCGATGGCAGGACGGTGGCGTCGCGAAACCACCGCAATGCCAGCAGGGATCAGTGCTCGTACTGCGGCGGTGTCGTCCGGCGTGCCACGTCGAGCGTGGCACCACGGGTGATCACGTGGGTGTAGGCCCGTAGCCGTCTGGCTGCGGGCCTATCCCATGTTCGGTTGTCACGCTGCGAAGGGCAGCGGGTCATGCAGGTTGTTGCGCCTGGGTTTTCGTTCCCGATCCAAGAACGCTGGTGGCAGGAACTCCGGTAAGCCGTCCGCGGCAATGCGGACTTCCCAGCCTGAGCGGTGTAGTAGCCGGTGGTGGTGGGCGCACATCAACACCAGGTTGGTCAGGTCTGTCCGGCCGCCCTCGGACCAGTGCTGAATGTGATGC
>NZ_JBDLYJ010000006.1:0-7643 GCF_051337345.1 Amycolatopsis sp. MEPSY49
GGCCCGGGATGAGCACTATCAGACCAGGTCAACCCATCCTGACCAGCACAAACCACGATGAAACAACCCCAATGTGGCCTTCGGTGCGTCTGACGCACCGAAGGCCGCCTTGGGTGCGTCTGACGCAACCAAGGCCGCATTGGGGCGCTTGGGTCAGGGGAGGGGCGGGGTGAAGGCGACCGTCCAGCGGCCGTCTTCGCTCGTCACCGTCAGCGGGTAGCTGAACGGCCTCCCGTCGCCGAGCGCGCCGGTGATCGTCGCGCGGGCCGGGGCCGCCGCGTCCGGGCCCAGCTCCACCCGCACGTCGTGGACGCCGTGGTCGGCCAGCACCGCGACGTAGTCCTTCGCGAAGTCGTCGCCGCCCGAGCCCGGGTAGTCGAGGAGGTCGCCGAACGCGTCCGGGTCGTGGGTGCCGAGGGCGGTGGCGAGCCGGTCGCGCAGTTCGGCGGGGGAGGCCGCGCCCGGGTCCGGCTCGTGGACGATGAGCAGCGTCACCGCGCCGATCCAGACGACGGCGGCCGCGATCGACAGGCCCACCTTCACGTCACGCCGGATGTGCACCGGCCGAGCCTGCCCCACGCGGCGCCGTCCTGCCAAGCGGACCGGCCGGGGGACCCGGTGAAACCGTCCGGCCCGCGTGCCAGGATGGAAGCGTGACACAGCCACGCGGATCTGCAGCGAAGTCAGCGGCCCTGTCCGCCGCCCTCTCCGGCGCGGTCGACCTGTCCGCGCTCAAGGCCCGCGCCGAATCGGCGCAGAGGCAGCCGGCCCCGGCGGCCGGCCCGCCCGGTGCGGACGGCCCGCCGAAGCCCGCGTCGGGCGGCGCCGTGATCGATGTCACCGAGGCCACCTTCCAGGCCGAGGTCGTGGAGCGGTCCCTGCGCCAGCTGGTCGTCGTCGACCTCTGGGCCGAGTGGTGCGGCCCGTGCAAGCAGCTGTCCCCGGTGCTGGAGCGGATGGCCGGCGAGTCCGGCGGCGCGTGGGTCGTCGCGAAGGTCGACGTCGACGCGAACCCGCGCATCGCGCAGCTGTTCGGCGCGCAGTCCATCCCGACGATCGTCGCCATCGCCGGCGGCCAGCCCGTCGACGCCTTCTCCGGCGCGCTGCCCGAGCCCGAGATCCGCAAGTGGATCAACTCCCTGCTCGACGCGCTGCGCGACAAGCTGCCGGCGATCGCCGAGGCGGAGGCCAACGGCGCCGGCCCGGCCGAGGAGCCCGAAGACCCGCGTTTCACCGAGGCGGAGGAAGCCTTCGAACGCGGCGACTTCGCCGCCGCGCAGGCCGCGTACGAGCGCATCCTCGACGTCGAACCGGCCAACGAGCTGGCGAAGAACGCGCTGGCCCAGGTCAAGTTCACCGCCCGCGCGGAGAACGCGGACCCCGACGCCCGCGCGAAGGCCGACGCCGACCCGTCCGACCTGGCGGCCCAGCTCGACGCGGCCGACCTGGAGATCGCCTCGAACGACGTCGAGGCGGGCTTCAAGCGCCTGATCGACGCGGTCCGCCGCACCGCGGGCGACGACCGCAACAAGGTGCGCGAGCACCTCGTGGCGCTGTTCGACCTGTTCGACCCGGCCGACGACCGCGTCATGAAGGCCCGCCGCGACCTGGCGAGCGCCCTCTTCTAGACCGCACGAAAAAGGCCCCCACCGCGGTGGGGGCCTTTTCCAAGCTCAGGCGTGGCTGCGCGCGAAGATGACGGCTCCCGGGATGTCCTCGTCGGGCCCGATGACCAGTTCGGCCTCGATCGTGAACCCCGCGGCACGCAGCCAGCCCGCGATCCGGTCCGGCGGGCGGTGGTGACTGTCCACGTCGATCGGGCGACCGGTGTAGCCCTCGGACGTGTGCTCCGTCCCGTCACCGACGTGAAAGCCGACCAGCAGCGGGCCGCCCGGCCGCAACACCCGGCGGAACTGCTCGAACACGCCGGGCACGGCGTGGTCGGGCACGTGGATCACGGACCAGAACGCGAGCACGCCGGCGACCGAACCGTCCGCCAGGTCGAGGTCGGTCATCGACCCGACCTCGAAGCGCAGGCCGGGGTGGTCGCGTCGCGCGATGGCGATCATCTCGGGCGAGAGGTCGATGCCGAACGCGTCCACGCCGAGCTCGTGGAGGTGGCCGGTGACGTAGCCCGGCCCGCAGCCGACATCGGCGACCGGCCCGCCGCCGGCGCCGTGCACCGACTCGGCGAACAACGCCAGGCTCGCGCGCAGGTAAGGCCGCTCACCGAGCAGTCCACGCACCTTCTCGACATACCCTGGGGCGTCGGTGTCGTACGAGGACCGGGTGTCGGACAGCCAAGAGTCGGGCACGGGCGACATCACCGCGCTCAGGCGTACTGCTTCGAGCAGACCGACGAGCCTTCGAGGTAGCCCCGCCGCAGGGACTCGACGCGGTCGAAACCGCTGTCCGGCCGCTTCCCGTTGACGTCCGCCGAGATCAGGCTCTCCGGCTGCAGCAGGTCCGCGATGGCCTCGTCGAGGTCACCCGCCGAGAGCCGCAGGTCGCCCGGGCGGTTCGTGAACGCCGCCCAGGCCCCGACCAGGCACGCCGTCCGCAGCCCTGCGTTCGCGTTGTCGATCGACGCGCCGACGCCCTTCTGGATGCCCAGCGCGTACCGCGACGCGACTTCCGAGAACGCCGCGAAGTCACCCATGCCGCCCGGGTCCTCGCCCTTCATCTCGGCCTCGCGGTCGATCGGCTGGGCCAGCTGGGAAAGCTTCGAGAGGTCGATGGCCACGGTGTTGTCGTTCGGGCAGTACGACGCCGGCGGCGTGGTCTGGCAGCTGCCGCCGTCGGTGATCTCCGGCCCGGCCACCCCGGCGCCCTTGAAGGCCTCGTCGAGGCTCTTCTTCAGCAGCTCGACGGCCTGGTCGTTGAACTTCGCGTCGCCCTTGCCGGTGTCGCCCTTGTCGAACGGGCGCTCGGTGAGCCGGGCCTTGACGTTCTCGGTGTTCATCGCCGCGCACTCCTTCGGGCCCTTCTCGAACCCGGTCTGGAACGCGAAGGTGCGGTCGAAGGCCGTGCCGTGCGCGCCGCGGTCGGCGCCGCTGGTGCCCGCCTGGTCGCGGATCAGGAACATCGCCGCCATCACCTGGTTCAGGCCCTCGGACGTCGACACCTGGTAGTACTTGCTCTTGTTCTCGGCGACCCACCGGAAGTACCCGCCGGCGAAGCAGTCGGCCTGCTGCTCCTTGACCACGGTCGGGGTGCTCTTGGTCATGTTGGCCTTGTCGCCGAGCCGGTACTGGACGGCGTGGCCGAACTCGTGCGCCAGCACGACGACCACGGACATCGGCCCGAACCGCTGGCGCAGCATCGGCAGCAGCACCCCGCGGTCCCACGCCACCGAGTCGTCGACCGAGCAATAGAACGCGTTCACGAGCTTCTTGACGCTGCCGCAGCCGGTCTTCTCGGTGTCGGTCTGCGAGTCGTAGGACAGCAGCGACTTCACCGGCTCGAACTGCTGGCCGAAGTCGGCGGGCAGGTGCTCGTTCCAGTACGTCTGGACGTCGTCGATCGCGGCGGTGGCGAGCTTGTCGTCCTCGCCGCCGTCGGCGTTCTTGACGTCGATGCTCGGCGTCGGCGCGTCCGGCTTGAGGCCGCTCTCGAAGTGCGTCACCGGCAGCCCGGCGACGGATCCCGCACCGGTGTCCTTGCCCGGGTCGCCGCTCGCGCCGCCGCCCTTGTCGTTGCACCCGCTCACGGCCACCGCCGCGACGGCCAGCAACGCCACCAGCGCGCGCCGTCCTCCCCCTGGGATCATCTGTTCACTCGCTCTCGTGCCCCGGTACCCGACGGGCAGGACCATACCCAGGGCATACGCGGAGCGTGCGCGTTATCCCCGAACTACTCCCTGCGCAGCGCGGGACGCGGCCCGATATCGTCGCTTCCCATGCGTGCAGTCCGCCGGTTCACCGTTCGCGCCAGCCTGCCCGAGTCGCTGTCCGGCCTGGGCGCGCTCGCCACCAACCTGCGCTGGACGTGGCACCCGCCGACGCGCGACCTGTTCGCGTCGATGGACGCCGAGCTGTTCAACGCCGTGCGCGACCCGCTGCGGATGCTCACCGCGCTGCCGCCCGCCCGGCTCGACGAGCTCGCCGTCGACGACGACTTCCTCGCACGCGCGAGAGCCGCGGCCGAGGACCTCGACAATTACCTGTCGGAGCCGCGCTGGTACCAGCAGCGCGACGACGCCGATCTGCCGCCCGCGGTCGCCTACTTCTCGATGGAGTTCGGCGTCACCGAAGCCCTCCCGAACTACTCCGGCGGCCTTGGCGTGCTGGCCGGCGACCACCTCAAGGCCGCGTCCGACCTGGGCGTGCCGATGGTCGGCGTCGGGCTGCTCTACCGCAACGGCTACTTCCGGCAGTCGCTGTCGCTGGACGGCTGGCAGGTCGAGCACTACCCGGTGATCGACCCGAACGCGTTCCCGCTGGAGCTGCTGACCGCGGGCGGGCGGCCGGTGCTCATCGGCGTCGCCATGCCGGGCGGGCGCGAGCTGTGCGCGCAGATCTGGCAGGCCCGCGTCGGCCGGGTGCCGCTGCTGCTGCTCGACACCGACACCGAGGCCAACGACGAAGACCTGCGCGGCGTCACCGACCGGCTCTACGGCGGCGACGCCGACCACCGGCTGCGGCAGGAGATCCTGGCCGGCATCGGCGGGTTCCGCGCGGTCCGCAAGTACTGCGAGCTGACCGGTCACCCGCAGCCCATGGTGTTTCACACGAACGAGGGACACGCGGGCTTCTTGGGGCTGGAGCGCGCCCGCGAGATCGTCCAGGCCGACGGGCTCGCGTTCGACGAGGCCATGCCCGCGGTCCGGGCCGGGACGCTGTTCACGACGCACACGCCGGTCAGCGCGGGCATCGACCGGTTCCCGGTGGACCTGGTGCAGCGCTACTTCAACGACGGCCGGCTGGTGCCCGACATCGACCCGCGCCGCGTGCTCGCGCTCGGCGCCGAGGACAACCCCGGGCTGTTCAACATGGCGCACATGGGCCTGCGGCTGGCGCAGCGCGCGAACGGCGTCTCGCAGCTGCACGGGCGCGTCACGCGCAAGATGTTCTCGCGGCTGTGGCCCGGGTTCGACCACGACGAGGTGCCGATCTCGTCGGTGACCAACGGCGTCCACGGCCCGACGTGGGTGGCGCGCGAGCTGAGCACGCTGCTCGGGCGCGAGTGGGGGCTCGACGTCGGCGAGGGGCCGCTGCGCGACGGCGTTTCCGACGCCCAGCTGTGGGGTCTGCGGCGCGACCTGCGCGAGAAGCTGGTGCACGAGGTGCGGCGCCGGGTGCGCGCGGCGTGGCTGCAGCGCGGCGCGTCACCGCTGGAGCTGGGCTGGGTGGACTCGGTGTTCGACCCGGACGTGCTGACGGTCGGCTTCGCCCGGCGCGTCCCGACGTACAAGCGGCTGACGTTGATGCTGCGCGACCCCGAGCGGCTGCGCACGCTGCTGCTGCACGAGGACCGGCCGATCCAGGTGGTCGTCGCGGGCAAGTCGCACCCGGCCGACGAGAACGGCAAGCAGCTGATCCAGCAGATCGTCCGGTTCGTCGACGGCGCGGACGTCCGGCACCGGATCGTCTTCCTGCCCGACTACGACATGTCGATGGCGCGCTACCTGTACCGCGGCTGCGACGTCTGGCTGAACAACCCGGTGCGGCCCCTGGAGGCGTGCGGGACGTCGGGGATGAAGTCGGCGCTCAACGGCGGCTTGAACCTGTCCATCCGCGACGGCTGGTGGGACGAGTGCTACGACGGCAGCAACGGCTGGGCGATCCCGACCGCGGACGGCGTCACCGACCCGCTGCGCCGCGACGACCTCGAGGCGGCGGCGCTGTACGAGCTGCTCGGCCAGCAGATCGCGCCGCTGTTCTACGACCGGTCGGCCGACGGTGTGCCCACCGGGTGGCTGTCGATGGTGTGGCACACCTTGGAGACGCTCGGGCCGCGGGTCCAGGCGTCCCGGATGGTCCGCGAGTACGTGGACAACGGCTACCTGCCGGCGTCCCGCATGGTCGCGGCGGCGACGGGCGACGGCTACCGCGGCGCGCTGTCGCTGGCGGACTACCGCACCAAGCTCGAGGTGTCGTGGCCGCGGCTGCGCATCTTCGACTCGGAGCTGCTGATCGAGGCGGCCGAGCCGCTGGTCGTCGGCACCGAGGTGACGATCCGGGCGCGCATCGACCTGGCCGGGCTCGATCCGTCCGAAGTGGACATCCAGGCGGTGGTCGGCCGGGTGGGCGACGACGACGAGCTGCGCGACGCGGTGACGGTCCCGATGACGGCGGACGGCATCGGCGCCTTCGCGGCCCGGCTGAAGCTGCCGAGGCCGGGGTCGATCGGGTACACGGTGCGGGTGCTGCCGAAGCACGGCCTGCTGGCCGCGCCGGCCGAGCTCGCGCGCGTCGTCCTGGCCTGACCTGGAGTTGCTCCAGGCGGAAATCGCTGCGCGGCACCGCACGGGCGGCGTTAGGTTGGACGCATGCGCTTCGGAATCTTCGTCCCGCAGGGGTGGCGGCTCGACCTCGCCGGCATCGACCCCGCGGACCACTGGAAGACCATGCTCGGCCTCGCGAAGCACGCGGAGGCCGGGCCCTTCGAATCGATCTGGGTCTACGACCACTTCCACACCGTGCCCGTCCCGACCGAGGAGGCCACGCACGAGGCCTGGTCGCTGATCTCGGCGTTCGCCGCCGCGACGGAGACCGTGCGGCTCGGGCAGATGTGCACCTGCATGGGCTACCGCAACCCGGCCTACCTCGCGAAGGTCGCCGCGACCGCGGACACGATCTCCGGTGGCCGCGTCGAGATGGGCATCGGCGCCGGCTGGTACGAGCACGAGTGGCGGGCCTACGGCTACGGCTTCCCGGGCGCCGGCGAGCGGCTCGGGCAGCTCGACGAGGGCGTGCAGATCATGCGTGACCTCTGGACGACCGGGAAGTCCACACTGGACGGTAAGCACTACCAGACTGACGGGGCCATCCTGCGTCCGCTGCCGCCGCAGGAAGGTGGCATCCCGCTGTGGATCGCCGGCGGCGGCGAGAAGAAGACCCTCCGGATCGCCGCGAAGTACGCGAAGTACACGAACTTCGCCGCCGACCCGGAGACCTTCACCCGCAAGTCGGAGATCCTCGCGCAGCACTGCAAGGACGTCGGCACCGACTTCGACGCGATCGTGCGCTCGGCCAACCACAACATCGTCCTCGGCGCGACCGAGAAGGACGTCCAGGACAAGCTGGCCTGGCTGAAGTCCCACCTGGGCAAGTACATCGAGGCCGACGCCGTCGAGCGCTGGGCGGGCAACTTCGAGAACAGCCCGACCACCGGCACGCCGGAGCAGGTCACCGAGAAGCTCGCCGCGATGGGCGAGCTGGGCATGTCCTACGCGATCTTCAACTTCCCGGAAGCCGCGTACGACCGCTCCGGCATCGACCTGTTCACCGAGCAGGTCGCGCCCGCGCTGGCCTGACCTCCCGGCCAGGTTGTCCACAGGCACACCCGGATGTGGGCAACCTGGCTTCAGCCACGGCTTTTCCCGGGTTTCGTCGGCGCCCCCCGATACGATGGAACCGGGACGCCCCCCCTGGGAGTGGCGGGGGCTGCCCGGCCCCTTACGGCACCGCCGGGGGGGCGCC
>NZ_JBDLYJ010000006.1:7776-434592 GCF_051337345.1 Amycolatopsis sp. MEPSY49
GGCCCCTTACGGCACCGCCGGGCTGCCGCCGGTCTGCACGGGCAGGCCGGCGGCAGCCCACGCGCGGAAGCCGCCTTCGAGGTCGGTCGCGTGCGGCAGCCCCAGTCGCTGCAGATCGGCGGCCGCGAGGCTCGACGAGTACCCCTCGTTGCACAGCACGACGACCGTCGAGTCCTCGGTCACCCCCGGCAGCCGCCATTCGCTGTCCGGCGCCAGCCGCCACTCCAGGTGGATCCGCTCGACGACCACCGCGCCGGGGATCTCGCCCTCGGCTTCCCGGTTCGCCAGCGGCCGGATGTCGACGAGCAGCGCGCCCGCCTCCTGCAGTTCGCGGGCCCGCGCGGGGTCGACGCGGTCCAGCCCGGACCGCGCGTCGGCCAGCAGCGTGTCGATGGCGCTCATCCGTGGACGATAGCGGGCAGCGGCGGGATTTCGGCCGGGACGTCGGCGAGCGTCGTGTACTCGCGCGTCGGGACCAGCGGCGGCGAATACGCGTGGACGCTCGCCGCGGGCGCGTCGCCGATGCCGGTCACCTGGTGGGCGCGGCCGGCGCCGAAGCCGATGCCTTCGCCGGCGACGTGCGTGCGCCGCCGGATCGGGCCGCCGGGGTAGCGGTACTCCTCGCCGAGCTCGCCCTGCAGGACGGTGAACGAGCCGGACGCGCCGCCGTGGTCGTGCGGCTTGGTGTGCTGACCGGGCAGCCACGACAGCAGCCACAGCTCGACGCCGTCGGTCAGGGCCAGCCGGGCCCACCAGCGGCGGTCCTCGTCGAACCGCAGGATGTCCTTGACACTCGAGGTCAGCTCGGTGGTGACGGTGGCCGTCAGGTCCGCCAGCTCGCGCGGCGTCCAGAGCAGCCGCGACGGGTGCAGCAGCTCGGGCAGCAGCGGGTCGGTCAGCTGCGGGTGGATCTCGACGGCGGGACGGACGAGGGAAGTGGTCAACGCGGGTGCTCCTCGGACGCGAAGGTGATCAGGACGCGAGGCAGCGCGGCACCGCGGGAGAAGATCAGCGGAGCCGCGCCCGCGTACACCCGGCGGAAGCGACGAGGAGCAGGTCGATCGCGCGACGGCGCCAGAACGAGCCCCGGGTCACCGGGGTCACGGGCGCGTCGGCGGACATGGCGCGATCATGCCACAGCCCGTCCGAGCGGAGTGCGCTGTTCCACTTCGTGGACAGCTCCGACCAGCCGGTTCGCCGTCTCACCCGGGCGGGTGCGCACGCGCGCGCGACGGAAGACAGAATGGGCCTCGTGAGCGAGCCGATCCAGCCCAGCGAACTTGACGACCTCGTGGTCCGGATGGCCGGTGTCGGCGTCCGACGGGGGACCAACGACCTCCTCGCCGGCCTCGACTGGACCGTGGAACTGGACGAGCGCTGGGTGGTGCTCGGGCCGAACGGCGCGGGCAAGACCACCCTGCTGCGCCTCGCCGCGGCCGAGCTGCACCCGACCACCGGCGAGGTCGACCTGCTCGGCGAGCGGATCGGCCGGGTCAACATCTTCGACCTGCGCCCGCGCATCGGCTTCACGTCGGCGGCGATCGCCCAGCGCGTGCCGGGTGACGAGCTCGTCAAGGACGTCGTGGTCAGCGCCGGCTACGCGGTGCTCGGCCGCTGGCGTGAGGAATACGACACCCTCGACACCGCCCGCGCGACCGAGCTGCTCGACGCGATGGGCATCGGGCACCTGGCCGAGCGCACCTTCGGCACGCTGTCCGAGGGCGAGCGCAAGCGCGCGCTGATCGCCCGGTCGCTGATGACCGACCCGGAGCTGCTGCTGCTCGACGAGCCGGCCGCCGGTCTCGACCTGGGCGGCCGCGAGGACCTGGTCGCGCGGCTGTCCGACCTGGCGATGGACCCGGACGCGCCGGCCCTGGTCCTGGTCACCCACCACGTCGAGGAGATCCCGCCGGGGTTCACCCACGCGCTGCTCCTGCGCGACGGCCACGCGGTGGTCTCCGGCCTGGTCGACGACGTCATCACCAGCGAAAACCTCTCGAAGACGTTCGACCAGGACCTCGTGCTGGAGCGCTCCGGGGATCGCTTCTTCGCCCGTCGCCGCTAGGGTGGCCTTACCGGCGGGTAGCCTGCTGGCACTTGTTCAACGAGGAGGAGTGGCGTGGGAGAGTTCGTAACCCTCGAGGTCAAGGACGGGGTCGGCACCATCCGGCTCGACCGGCCGCCGGTCAACGCCCTGAACGCCCAGGTCACCGCCGAGCTCGCCGAGCTGGCGAAGGAGGCCACCGAGCGCGACGACGTCCGCGCGGTGATCCTCTACGGCGGCGAGAAGACCTTCGCGGGCGGCGCGGACATCAAGGAGATGGCCACCCGCACCTACCCGGAGATCGCCAAGTTCGGCGCGAACCTCACCGGCACCCTCGCGGCCATCGCGAACATCCCGAAGCCGGTCGTCGCGGCCATCACCGGCTACGCCCTCGGCGGCGGCCTCGAACTGGCGCTGACCGCGGACTGGCGCGTCGCCGGCGACAACGTCAAGGTCGGCCAGCCGGAGATCCAGCTCGGCGTCATCCCCGGCGCGGGCGGCACCCAGCGCCTGGCGCGGCTGATCGGCCCGAGCAAGACCAAGGACATCGTCTACACCGGACGGTTCGTCAAGGCCGAAGAGGCGCTGCGGCTCGGGATCGTCGACCAGGTCGTCGCGCCGGACGACGTCTACGCGGCCGCGCACAAGTGGGCAGCGCAGTTCGCGAACGGTCCGGCCGTCGCGCTGCGCGCGGCCAAGGCGGCCATCGACGGCGGTCTCGACATGGACCTGCCGAACGCGCTCAAGCTCGAATCGCACCTGTTCGCCGCCCTCTGGGCGACCGAAGACCAGAAGAACGGCATGAAGTCGTTCATCGAAAACGGGCCCGGCAAGGCCACTTTCGAAGGGAAATGACGCCTTGACCGACGTGAACGACCCGGCCCCGAACCCGCACGCCACCGCCGAAGAGGTCCAGGCGGCCTACGCCGACCCCAAGCTGGCGAACGTGCTCTACCACGACTGGGAAGCCGGCACCTACGACGAGAAGTGGTCGATCTCGTACGACGAGCGCTGCATCTCCTACGCCACCGACGTGTTCAACGCCGTCGCGGGCGAGGACGGCCAGCCCTACCAGCACGCGATGGAGCTGGGCAGCGGCACCGGCTTCTTCCTGCTGAACCTCATGCAGGGCGGCGTCGCCAAGAAGGGCTCGGTCACCGACCTCTCGCCCGGCATGGTCCAGGTCGCGCTGCGCAACGCCGAGAAGCTCGGCCTCGACGTCGACGGCCGCGTCGCCGACGCCGAGCGCATCCCGTACGACGACAACACGTTCGACCTGGTCGTCGGGCACGCGGTGCTGCACCACATCCCGGACGTCCAGGCGGCGTTCCGCGAGGTGCTGCGCGTGCTCAAGCCGGGCGGCCGGTTCGTCTTCGCGGGCGAGCCGACCAAGGTGGGCGACTTCTACGCCCGCAAGCTCGGCCAGTTCACCTGGTTCCTGACGACCCGCGTGACGAAGCTGCCCGCGCTGAGCGGCTGGCGCCGTCCGCAGTCCGAACTGGACGAGTCGTCCCGCGCCGCCGCGCTGGAGGCCGTGGTCGACATCCACACGTTCGACCCGTCGGAGCTGGAGTCGTGGGCCCGCGGCGCCGGCGCGCAGGACGTCCACGCGGTCACCGAGGAGTTCGCCGCGGCGCTGGCCGGCTGGCCGATCCGGACGTTCGAGGCTGCCGTGCCGCAGGAGAAGCTCACCGTGCGCTGGCGCATGTTCGCTTACCGCCTGTGGCTGCGTCTGTCCGCTGTGGACAAGAAGGTGCTGTCGAAGATCCTGCCGCGCGAGCTGTTCTACAACGTGATGATCACCGGGACCAAGCGGCCGTCCTGAATTGGGTTATTCGTTCAGCCTCGGCGACGTCGCCTACCTGCGTTCGGACGTGGGTGTCGCGGCGCTCGCCGAGGTCTCGGTCCTGCCGCTGACCGACCGGATCGCTTCGGTTGCGGCCGTTCGTCGTCTGGTAGGTGAGGAGCACGCGGCCGCGGTGCTGGAAACCGTGCTGCTGCGCCGGAAGGCCGTCGGCAAACTGTCCGGTGTGGACTGGCTGTTCACGTCCGACGCGCTCCAGCAGGCGAGCGCGTCGATTGTGGCGCGGCACCGGGCCGCGCGGTTGGCGGGGCTCGACGTCCACGACGTCACGTGCTCGGTCGGCGCCGACCTCGTCGAAATCGCCCGGGTGGCGCGGCGCGCGCTCGGGTCCGATCTGGACCCGGTCCGGCTGGAAATGGCGCGGCACAACGGAAGCGCGGCCGGTGTCGCGTTCGGACTCGTCCGCGCCGACGCGCTGCGGCCGGCGAGCCGTTCGGGGGTCGTCGTCGCGGATCCGGCCCGGCGGGACTCCGCCGGACGGCGGGCGTGGAAACCCGCGGACTTCGCCCCGCCGCTGGACGGCTTGGTCGACGCCTACCCGGGACGGGCGCTGTCCGTGAAGTGCGCGCCCGGCCTCGACTTCGCGCTCACGCCCTGGGCGGACGAGGTCGAACTGGTGTCCCTGGACGGTCAGGTCCGCGAATCCTGCCTCTGGCGCGGCCTGGGCACCGGCGTCACGCGGCGGGCGACCGTGCTGCGCTCGGACGGGACACAGTGGACGGTCACCGACGCCGAACCGGACGAACTGCCCACGCGCGAGCCGGGGGAGTGGATCGTCGACCCCGACGGCGCCGTCGTCCGGGCCGGCCTGGTCCGCCACTACGCGGCGCGGCACGGGCTGTGGCAGCTGGACGAACGCATCGCGTACCTGACCGGTGACACTCCGCCGCCGGGTGTGCGGGCCTTCCGCGTCCTGGAACACGGGCCGTACACGGAGAAGGCGTTGAAGGCTGTCCTCAAGAAGCACGACGTCGGGCGGCTGGAAATCCTGGTGCGCGGCCTGGACGTCGACCCGGACGCGCTGCGGCGGCGGCTGAAACCCCGCGGTGGCGCGGAGGCTTCGGTGGTGCTGACGCGGATCGGCCGGTCGCCCGTCGCGTTCCTCTGCCGCGCTGAAAGAATCAAGTGAACGGAAACTTTCGAGGGGTGGAACTCCCGGTGAACGTGACGTAGGTTCCCCGGGTCGTCAAGTTCCACTGGAGGGTTCGCCGTGTCCGGAAAATGGTCAAGTCTCGTCAAGCTCGCCGCCGCCGCGGCCATCGGCGCCACCGTCGCCTCGGGGGCGACCGCGCTCGCCGGGTCGGACGACGCGACCGCCGCCCGCTCGAAGGAGCCGGCCAACATCGGCCAGGTCAAGAACGACGTCAAGGCCTACTACGGCGACTACCTCGACGCCGCGGGCAAGCACCACTACTCCGAGACCAGCCAGTTCGCGAAGGACAGCAACCGCGTCGTCTCCGACGCGAAGCGCTACCTGCAGCAGCAGCTGGGCAAGGTCAACAACCCGGCGATCGTGCTGGACGTCGACGACACCTCCGAGATCACCTACGGCTGGGAGGCCGACAACGACTTCGGCTTCGACCCGGTCAAGCAGCAGCAGGCGATCGACAACGGCACGTTCGTCGCCAACAAGCCGGTGCTGGAGCTGGCCAACTGGGCCTCGCAGCGCGGCGTCAAGGTCTACTTCCTGACCGGCCGCAACGAGTTCCAGGGCCCGCAGTCGCTGAAGAACCTGGCCAACGAGGGCTACCCGGCCCCAGCGGGCGCGTTCTTCAAGCCGAAGACCACCGCGCCCGACTACCTGCCGTGCGGGCTGACCTGCAACACCGTCCAGTACAAGTCGGGCACGCGCGCGCACATCGAGGCGACCGGCGCGAAGATCGTGCTCAACGTCGGCGACCAGTTCAGCGACCTCGAGGGCGGCTACGCGCTGCGCCCGATCAAGCTGCCGAACCCGATGTACTACCTGCCCTGAGCCGGAATAACGGCCGGGCCCGGGGTGCTGCTCCTGGTACACGATTCTCTCGAGGAGCTGACATGCCGGAGAAGAAGGTGCTGGTCCCGGGCCCGGACCACCCGATCACCGTCGAGCCGACGAAGGCGCGCGTGGTGGTCAAGGCGGGCGGCCGCGTCATCGCGGACAGCCGCAACGCTTTCACGCTGCAGGAATCCACGTACCCGGCGGTCCAGTACATCCCGCTGGCCGACGTCGACGCGGGCGTGCTGGAGCGGACCGACCACGAGACGTACTGCCCGTACAAGGGCGAGGCGAGCTACTACTCGCTCAACGCGGGCGAGGTGAAGGGCGAGAACGCGGTCTGGACGTACGAGAAGCCGTACGACCCGGTCGCGCCGATCAAGGACCACGTCGCGTTCTACCCGAACGTCGTGGATTCGATCGAGCTGATCGAGGACTGAGCTGGACCTCGATCTGCTGCGGACGTTCCTGGCCGTCCACCGGGCAGGTTCGCTGACCGGCGCGGCGCCGTCGCTGGGGCTGTCCCAGCCGACGGTGACCGCGCAGGTCAGAGCCCTCGAAGAGGAGCTCGGGCAGCAGCTGTTCGTCCGCCGGGCGCGGGGCGTGACCCCGACCTCGGCGGCCGACGAGCTGGCGGCGCGCATCGCCCCGCACGTGGACGCGCTGTCCGCGTTGACGGTCGGCGAAGTCGACCCGTTCGCGACGCCGGTCCACCTGGCCGGGCCCACTGAGCTGACCACCTTGCGAGTGTTGCCGGCGCTGTCGGGCCTGGTTTCGGCGGGTTTGCGGTTGCGGGTGACGTTCGGTTTGGCCGAGGACCTGCTGGCGGGGCTTTCGCAGCGCCGGTTCGACCTGGTCGTGTCGACGATCCGCCCCCGCGGCCGCGGTCTGACGGCGACCCCGCTGACGGACGAGGAGTTCGTCCTGGTCGGCGCCCGCGGCTTCACCGGCGACCCGCGTTCGGCGCCGCTGGTGGCGTACGCGGAGGATCTGCCGATCATCCGCCGCTACTGGCGATCGGTGCTGGGCGTGCGGCCGCCGTCCGGGCCCGCGGTCGTCGTCCCGGATCTGCGGGGTGTGTTGGCGGGCGTGCTGGCCGGGTTCGGGGTGAGCGTGCTGCCGCGGTACCTGTGCGCGGCCGAGCTGGCTTCGGGTTCGCTGGTCGCGCTGCTCGAACCGGAGGAGCCGCCGATCAACACGCTGTTCGTGGTCACCCGCGCGGAACCCTGCCGGGCGGGGCCCGCGGCAGTGCGGGACGCACTGCTCGCGGACGCCGCCCGCTGGTGAATCAGCCGGTGTACCCGGCGAAGATCTTCGCGAACTCGTACGGCGACTGCGGCACGTTGGTGCACTTGTAAAGCGCGCCGGTGCACGCGTTCGCGTCGCGGCCCGCCTCCCAGAACGACAGCATGCCCAGGTGGACCGTCTTCGCGAACGCCACCAGCGCCTTCGCGTCCTTTTGGTAGAAGATCTCGTTCTGCGACCTTGCGCGACCTAGCAGCGGGTCGGCGGCGTGGCGTGCCGTTGACCTGCTGCTTTGTGCTTGTCGCGTCCGGTTGGGTCCGGTCCCGTCCGATCGTTTGACGGCCTGGTGACGGCCTGGCGGCGCGGGCCTGCTCGGTCCAGAGGGTGAGTTGGTAATGGCTGAACAGGGCCGTCTGATTCGGGCTGAGCCGTCGGCTTGGCATCCTCGGGTCCCTCTTCCGTGGCTGGTGTACGCGGTGGGCTCTCCGCCCCCGTCTTCCTCGCCCCTGCCGCTGGTTAGCACCGGACTGCTGGTGTCAAGAGTGAGCGGAGCTCATCGCGTAGCGACGCCGTCAGGCGCTCTTGATGCCGGTAGGCCGGTGTTAAACGATCGCCTGCGAGGGAACGGCCCGCCTTGAATAGGTGCGTCGTCGTGGGACGGTGGAGCGGTTTAGGCTCTGCTGGTGCGGAAATTGAAGATCGTCACCACCGCTGAGAATCGTGATCTCAAAGCTGGCGCCGTGGCTTCGTTGCGTGCAGCGTGGCCGGAGTTTGTTCTCCACGATGCGGTGTCGGGCGCCCACCGTGAAGCCGCAGAACAGTACTTTCCGGAGTTCGACGTGCTCCTAGTCGACGATGGGGAGGTGCTGGCCAGCGCGGTCGCGGTGACGCTGCACTGGGACGGCGAAGCGGACACGCTCCCGGACGGTTACGACGGTGCCCTCGTTGCTGCGGTGACAGGATATGAAGGCCAGGTGGAACCTGACACGCTGTGCATCATGTCTGCCACGGTCCGGCCCGACCACTCGGGCGGCGGCCTGGCCGGACAGGTGCTGACCGCTCTCCGCGAACGCGCGGCGGACGCCGGTCTCCAACGAGTTATCGTGCCGGTGCGGCCGACGTTGAAGGCGAGCTATCCGCTGACGTCGATGGCGGATTTTCTGCGTTGGACCCGCGAGGACGGGCTGCATCTGGACCCCTGGATTCGCACGCATCAACGTCTCGGGGCCAACATCGTGGCCCCTGTCCCACGGTCCATGGTTGTGTCCGGAACCATCGCTCAATGGGAGCAATGGACGGGCATGGCCTTTCCCCAGACCGGCCGGTACGTCGTCCCCGGAGCGCTCGACCTGGTGGACATCGACCGTGAACGCGACCTCGGCATGTACGAGGAGTGGAACGTCTGGATGCAGCACCCGATGAGCGCCCTACCGTGACGCATCGAGTCTCGATGCCGAACGGTGATGACGGTGCTCGATGGGGTTGGAGGTCGGCGGCGGCGCGTGTGCGGTGCCGAGCTGTTCGGCGGGCGCGCCCGGCGGCTGGCCAGAGCGGAGCGGAGGCCGGTCCGCCAAGGGCAGCGCCCGACGTACGCAAGGTGACCTGTACGCGCCGCCGCAGGCGGCGCCTTGATCCCATAGAGCCAAATTCGGCAGTAAACTCGGGTGGGCAGGCGCGGACCGAAGGAGGACACGTTGTCGCGTAGCTACTACACGGTCGTCACGATGACGGACAGCGCAGAGGACGCAGCGCGGTTAGCTCGCGGCATCGTAGAGGCACGTCTCGGCGCGTGTGCCCAAGTGACCGGGCCAGTCCGGAGCTTCTACCGTTGGCAGGGCAGCATTCATGATGAGCAGGAGTGGCAGTGCCTGGTCAAGACCGACGGTGACCGGCTTGACCTGCTTTTCGCTCACATCAAAGAGAATCACCATTACGACGTGCCCGATATTGTCGCGCAGCCGATCGAAGCGGGTAGCGAAGAATACCTTGCTTGGCTGACAACCGAGACGCGGCCAGCGTAGCCGCTACCGATGCAAGCCTGATCGGATCTTGTCTCGCATGGTGTTTCCAGGACTGCCCTTCTTCGCGGACGCAAGCTCGGAGGACAGTGTGAGCAGGCGCTGTCGTGACAAGCTGCTCTCGGTGCGGATTGTCGAATCGATCGCACTGTCCACCAGCGCGCGTGCGCGATCGTAGTCGTTCGCCCGCACGCAAAGCGTCGTCAAGTCGGCGAGAGCTAGAGCGCGCTGCTTCCGAACGGTCGGAGGCAGGGACGCAAGCAAGGAATCTGCGATGGCAGGAGCGTCCTTGTGCTGAAGTCCCATGTAGGTCGACACCGTGAGGCTACCCAGCCTGTTCGCCGTGAAGAACGTCGTCCAATGGCGCTCCGTGCGCGGGTGTGCGAAGTCGAACGCCGTGAAAGCCCGTTCTAGCGCACGCATGGCCTCCGTCTCATTGCCCAGACGGCTCAGTTCCTCGGCCTGACGCGCCGCCACCCATGACCGGGTAGCAGGAGCTGTATTACCGGGAACGTAGCTTTCGGCTTGCTGTAGTAGCCGCACGGCCGGGACGGTGTCGTTTCGCGAGGACGCCAGGTAGCTCCAATAGGAAAGCGCACACGCAGCCAACGGGCCGTCACCTGAGTCTTTGGCAATCTTCAGCGTCTTTCGCCAGGACTGCACTGCCTCGTTTGCGTTTCCAAGGTCGAAGTGTAGCCATCCGACGAGTGCTTCAGTCTCGCCGAAAGTGCGAACGAGTTCGTTGCGAATACTTTCTGTTCGAGCGTTGGCGAGCAAGGCGGATATTACCGCGCGGTGACGCACTAATCCGTCAAGCAACTGCCGTGCCGGGACGGTGTGTTCGTTGTCGTGAAAGTCCGCCGTTCGGTCTTGCATGAGTTGAACGGTGGCCATATCGACAGGACGGTCGTTTTCGACGGAATCCATGAGGCGCTGCCAAGGCGCGTTCGCCAGCAATCCAGCGCTTGCGGCCGAAATGGCCAAGACGCCCGCGCCCTTCAGGAGGTCGCGGCGGGGTACGTGACTTGGCTCCTGATCGGTTGTCTCGGCCGGAGCGGCTTCCCGCTGGCCGGCCTCGGCCTGCGGTTTTCCGAACCACAAGAGATCGCTTGGCACGTGTAGCGCTTCGGCCCATTTCTGGAGCTTGACCAGGTCATGAATGGCGGCGGGGGACCGTTCGAGCTTGCTGAGCTGGCCTTGCGTGATGCCGAGCCAGGCAGCTAGGTCGGCCTGCTTGACCTTCGGGGACTGCGCGGAGCGATAAGCGCGGAGGAACCGCCCGAAGTGCTGGCTAAGCAGGGGCGAACGTATGTCGGACTGTTCCCAGAAGTCGGCCGGAAGGTCCGGCGCAACCGCTGTGACATCGTCGTTCATCTGGTCACCCCCTGAAGATGCCGTATGCATCGAGTGTAGCACGTTGGCGCGCCTCTGACCTGGCGATATGCGTCGGAGGAATATTCCGTGCGCGCTGCTGTATTCGTATGCCCGCCCTTTGTTTCGGAACCCGCCTGTTTGGCCGATTGTAGTAGTTGTTCGACAAGCCGAGCACGTAGGGAGGCCGCGAAGTGAGAGGGCTGTTACATGGCGAAGCGCGTGCGACGCACCGGCTCTCGTCCGAGTGAGGATGGTGACGAGGGGGCGGAGAGGTACATGTGGGCGTTCCGAGAAGGAGCGGCTGTAATCCTTTCTATCCCAGGCATACGAGATTTGACGTTATCCGCTGATGAGGCGCGAACGATTGGCCGGATGCTGATGGACACGGCTGATGACGTAGATGCAGATAAAGCATCGCTCAAAGAGTAGCTACAACGAAGGGTTCAAATCAGATGGCTATCGCCAGGGGCTACAGGTTCGAAATCGCGTTTGACCAGGCGTTTCCCCAGGGGCTTGTGATGGTGGGGGAGGTGACGGCAGACACGGAGTACCAGTCTCGGGAGGACCGGGCGGCGGGTCGTCCGACGCGGCAGCGGGTGGACGAAGTGACGGGTAAGCGCCAGTGGAAGGTAATGGTGACCGACCCGGATGAGCTGAAGGCGAAGCGTGCTTCGTTCGAGGTGATCTTGCTGGCCGATCACCAGCCGGTGCCCACGGGGCCGGAAGTGCTGCCCGGCATGCGGCCGGTAGAGCTGGACGGCCTCACGGCTGAGCCGAAGGTGGCCGGGCAGGGCGAATTCAAATACCAGTCCTACGCGTTCCGCGCGACCGGGTTCAAGGAGACCGGGGCGGGTTCCGGTGCTGGTTCGAAGTCGTCGGGTCGGTCGGGCTCGGCGGCCGGTGGGGAAGCGGCGAGCAAGGCGGCGTGACGGTGAGAGCGGCTGAGCCGTCATCCGGTGGGCAGGACTTTCAGGGCCGGGTTCGGTCCTGGGAGTCCGCCTATCGGGACTACATGGCGGCGTGGGAGCACGGGAAGCGCGTGTTGTCGCCGGTGAACTCGCTGAACACCTCCAACGCGGCGCGGCGGGTGTCGCGGGCGTGGCACGAACTCGCGCAGACGCAGGGATTGCCGTGGTGGTGCGTAGCGGCGCTGGAGTCGGCGGCTGAAGGTTTCGCGGAACTGGCAAGGGATTGGGCGAGTAAGGCAGACGGTGATGGTACTTCGAGTCGACGGGTTCGGGGTCACGTGGACGGTCGAGTCCCGGGACCCGGTGGCGGTGGAGGAGACCGGCCCGGACCCGGCGAGCCCGCCCATGCTGGTGGTGACCGGAGCGACTTCGGCGGTATCGCTGACGGTGCCACGCGACCGGGACGAGTGGCCGGCATGCGTGGCGTTCCTTCTCCGGCTCCGCGAAGGGGTGGACGACCTGGCGGCGCTGCTGGCTGCTCGCGTGGCGGATCCGGACGGGCGTGATGGGAGCGGCGACGGTGGCGGCTGCTGACGCTCGGGGGCCTCGGACATTGCACGAGGCGCACGACGATTCGTATGCGCGGATGCCGGGACGGGATGCGCCGGTGTCGGCGTGGGTGGCGTTCCGGCGGGCGAACGCGCGGATGTACCGGGCGGTCGCCGATCTTGATCGGGGACACCACCACGAGGCGCTGTACTGGTTCGACCGTGAACGGCGCGAGGTGGAGAGCCTGACCAAGAAGCCTGAGTGGAAATCGGACTACGGACGGGAAGGGGTAGAGGCGGCGGGCACTCACGTTGTCCCGGCTGCGCGCCTGAGCGAAGGGCAGCTTCCGCCGTTGCCGGACGTCGAATTCGGCGTGTATCTCCGGGCGGCGCGGGAACGGAAATCGTTGAGCCTGACTGCCGTGGCGGCGAAAGCGAAGATCGGCAAGTCGACCTTGCAAGCGATCGAGGTGGGATCGCGTCGACCGGGGTCGTTGGAGGTGATCGCGGCGCTGGCGGACGCGCTGGGCGAGGATCGTGCCATGTTCGCCCTGTTGGCCTTAAGGGTGCACGCGGACTCCATGGGTGGCGGTGATGACTGAGGAAGGGCCTAGGTCGGGCGCGCTGGATTCGGTGACGGTCGCCGAACTGGTCGAGTGTTACGCGGTGGGTGAGACGATCGAGGGACTGGTGGCGCGGTATCCGTTCAGCTACCGCAAGATTCGTACTGCGTTGCTCGACGAGGGCGTGAAGTTGCGGCCGCCGAAGATCCCTCTGCCGCCCACCCCTCCGGGCTTGGTCAACGCATACCGCGACGGCCGGTCGATCCGGCAGCTCGCCGTGACGTATTGCATGAGCTACAACCAAACCCGCAACATTTTGTTGGCCGAAGGCGTCGAACTCCGTTCACGCGGCAACTGCTCAACTTGGCACGGGGAGGCTGCGCGCACTAGTTGAATTCAAAGAACTGAATATTGATATTCCACACGTGGGACGTGTGTCAGATAAACACGTCCGCGTGTGCGAGTTTGTCCTATTAGAACGCAGAACCGGCCCCTGGCTACCAACCTGTTCCGGTTCTGCGTCTGTCCACTGGAGTAAGCGAACAATGAATACGATAAATGATGACAACCAACGGCAGTCAACCGGGGTCACCCGGATGCGCTGCACAAACTGTAAGAAGTTCGCCCGGCTACTGCCCGGTGAGAGCAAGTGCGGTCCCTGTATGGGGATGTTGCCGCTGGTACTGACGCTGCCGACCGCTGGTGTGCGAGGTGGCCGCTGATGGACGCACACGCGGTGATGATGACGACGCTCGTCGGCGGCGGCCTGGCGGTGCTGCTGTGGGTGCTGGCCAAGGTCGGTCACGCCCTTGCGCGGATGGCGGAGCTACTGGCCGCGCTCGCGTTCGTGGCGGTGGCCCTGTGGGGGCTGCTGCGGGCGGTGGTCTGGATTGTTCGGCAACTGGTCACCCGCTGGCGAACCTGCCTGACCTTGGTGGCGGTCTGGGCGTGGTGGAACTGGCTGGGCTGGGTCTCGCTTGCTGTCACGGTCGGGATGTTGGGCCTGGTCCAGCTCGTCTGGTGGCGGCTGGACGCGGTCGGCTATGACCAGTGGTGCGGGCGGTGGGTGCGGTCGTGGTGGCTGCGCTGGGCGCTCTACGGACAGAAGCTCGGCGGCTGGCTGACCGCCTGCGGGTTGGTGGTCCGGGATGCGTCGGTGCCGGTCGACGTGACGGTGTCCCTGGTCGGGCGGCGGCGCCACTCGGTGTCGCGCAGTGAGAACCGCTCGGACCCGGTCGCGGTGCCCAAGTTGCTGTCGGTGCGGTCCGGTGCCTCGTGGGATGAGGTGCGAGTGCGGCTGGTGGCCGGCCAGACCCCGGAGGAGTTCGACCAGGCGGCCCGCGCGCTGGCGGTGGCCCGGAAGGTCACCCGTTGCCAAATTCGAGAACTCGAGCCCGACGTGGTGTCGATCGACTTCATGCGCCGGGATCTGCTGGCCTCACCGGTGACGTGCCTGCCGGTGCCGGACCTGGTCGCCGTCGACGGGACCGGGGTGGATCTGCGGGCGGTGTTCGCCGGAGCGACGGAGTACGGCAAGCCGTGGAGGCTCCCGCTGGTCGGCACCGGGTCACACACCCTCGTCGCCGGGGCTACCGGGTCGGGGAAGAACTCGGTCATGTGGTGCCCGCTGGTGGCAGCCGCGTCGGCGATCCGGGCCGGGGTTATCCGGGTGTCGGGGATCGACCCGAAGGCGATGGAGCTGTCCTACGGGCGCGGGATCTTTGCCCGCTACGGCCAGTCCGGAAAGGAAGCCCTCGACGTCCTCGACGCACTGTTGGAGGAGCTGGAGAACCGCAAGCGTGTCTTCGCCGGGAACACGCGGGAGGTGCCGATATCGACGGAGTATCCGGTGGAGCTGCTGGAGTTCGACGAGATCGGGGCGCTGACGAAGTACACCGACCGCAAGACCCGGGACCTGATCGTGGAGAAGCTGGCCATTCTGACCACGCAGGGCCGGGCGCTCGGGTTCACGGTCCGGGGCTATGTGCAGGAGCCGACGAAGGACACGGTGCCGGTGCGGGAGCTGCTGCCCCGGCGGATCGCGATGCGGCTGACCTCGAAGACGCAGGTCCCGATGGTGCTCGGTGACGGCGCGTACGAGCGTGGCGCGTGGGCCAACCGGATTCCCGAGTCGGCGGCCGGGGTCGGCTACGTCTGGGGCGAAGGCATCCGCGAACCCCTGCGCGTCCGCGCGGGATGGGTGCCTGACCAGACGATCAAGCAACTGGAGAACTACGTCACCAACGGCGGAGCCCAGGTGGTCAACCTGGCCGATCGGCGCACGGGCGAAGGGAGGTCGGCATGACCACCACGACGGAAGATGTGCAGGTGCAGGCCCCGCCGGCCAACCCGGTCGGGCGAGTCCGCGGGGCGTTGTCGGCGGAGGTCGTGAAGGCCACGGCGGAGAAGTTCGGGGTGTGTGTCCGGCCGTTCACGATGGAGGTCGGGGACACCGAAACCGGCGAGGTCCGCTATGTCCCCGTCCCGTGCGGCTCCACGGTGGAGTCGGTGTGCCTGCCTTGTGCCCGGAAGGCGAAGGCGCTGCGGCAGGCCCAGTGCCGGGAGGGCTGGCACCTGACCGAAGAGCCGGTGATCACCCGCGAGAAGCCCTCGGAGACTCAAACCGAGTTGCTGACCTACCGGGCCGACTTGGCGGCGCACTACCGGGACGTGGTGGTGGCAGGGGATGAGGTTGAGGCGGAAGAGTTGCGGGCAGAGGTCGCGGGCGTGGATGCCGAGTTGCGGGCCTCGGGGATGACGGGTCGGCTGCCTTCGCTGGATGAGGTGGAGCGGAAGGCGGTGAAGCGGTCGACGAAGCGGCGGCAGGATGCGCCGAACCTGCCTCGGCGGAAGGTGAGCAAGACGACGGTGGGGCGGGAGTTCGCGGGGAAGTTCCGGCCGTCGATGTTCGTCACACTGACCTGCGACACCTACGGCCGGGTTCGGCCCGATGGGTCCCCGGTCGACCCGGCATCGTATGACTATCGGCGGGCTGCTCGGGATGCGGTGCACTTCGCGGCGCTGGTGGATCGGTGGTGGCAGAACCTGCGCCGCGTCGTCGGCTGGGATGTGCAGTACTTCGCCACGGTCGAGCCCCAGAAGCGGGCGGCTCCGCACTTGCACGCGGCGTTGCGGGGTGCGATCTCGCACGAGACTATCCGGCTGGTCACGGAGGCGACCTATCACCAGGTGTGGTGGCCTGCGCATGACGAGATGGTCTACACGGACCGGAAACCGTTGTGGGATCCCGATTCGCGTTCCTTTGTGGACCCGGAGACGCGGGCGCCGCTGACGGCCTGGGATGACGCGGTGGAGGCCGTCGAGACTCCGGCGCATGTCGTGACCTTCGGTGCGCAGGTGCACTCGAAGGGCTTGCTCGGTGGGACGGAGGAAGCCGGGCGCCATATCGGCTATCTCACGAAGTACCTGACGAAGTCCACGGGTGAGGTCGTGGAGGCTGGCACCGCCGGTCAGCAGGACCACCACGACATGCTTCACACCCAGCTGGCCGTGACGCCGTGCTCGCCGCGCTGCGCGGTCTGGCTGCTGTATGGGATCAATCCGAAGGGAGCCAACGGGAAGACGACTCCGGGGCACTGCAAGGGACGCGCTCACCGCCGGGCAACTCTCGGGCTTCCGGGGCGGCGGGTCCTGGTGTCGCGCAAGTGGTCCGGGAAGACGGTGGCTGATCACAAGGCCGACCGCCGGGGGTTCGTGCTGTCCGCGCTGGCTGCGGTTGGGATCAGCAAGCCGGAACCGGCCCCGGATCGGTTCGTGTGGCGCAAGGTCGAGCCTGGGGATACCCGCTGCCCGCCACGGGACCAGCTGGTCATGCGGGCGATTTCGGAGCGGATCACGTGGCAGGCGGAGTACTCGGCCGCGATGCTCGCCGCCGCACCTCCAGGGCAAGAAACTTCGGCAGCTGCGGTCCTGGAGGCTGCTTGACCCAACGTGGAGGGGAGGACGCGGGGATGACGGTGCGGGTGAGTGTGGTGGCGATCGAGGGATTGTGGGGGCCGGAAGAACTGGGGGCTTTCCTCGGCATTCCGGAAAAGACGCTGCGGGACTGGCGGCTCAAGAACTATGGGCCACCCTTCCTGAAGCTGGGTAAGCATGTTCGCTATGACCCAGTGGCGGTACGTGCCTGGGTCGCGGAGTTGGGTGTCGCGTAACGGGATCGATGTTTCGGCAATCGGTTGCGAAGAAGGGAGAGCGGGATGGGCCATATTCAAGATAGGTGGTTTCGGGACAAGGAAGATCCCGAAACCGGGAAGCCGGTGCTCAACGGCAGGGGTAAGCCGGTCCAGGAGCGAACCTCGCTGCACGGGAAGGGTTTGAGGTACAAGGTTCGCTACCTGGATCCGGACAAGGTGGAACGGTCGCGGTCGTTTCCGGATGGGAAGCTCACTGCTGCGCGTGAGTTCCTTACCAAGATGGAAAACGACGTGTACGCGGGAACTTATGCCGATCCTAATGCGGGAAAAGTCAAGTTCCGCGTGTATGCGGAGACTGTGATGGCCGGCCGATCGCAGGACGAATCGACGGTCTATATTGAAAAGTCGCGGCTTGAGAATCAGGTTTACCCGTTCCTTGGTAACAAGCTCCTCTCGTCCTTCAAGACTCCCGAGCCGATTCGTGAGTGGCTGGCGTGGCTTCGTAAGCAGGATAGGGAGACTTCGGCAACCTATCAGAGGACACTCTTCGACCTCGTGTCCTCGATCCTGGATGCTGCCGTAGCTGACGGGAAGATCAAGAAGAACCCTTGTCGTGACGCGTCGATTCAGGCTCCGAAAAGGATTCAGCGCAAGGTGGTTCCGTGGCCTGACGCTCGCCTGCGGCGGATAGAGCTGGCTCTTCCCGAGCGGTTCAAGCCATGTGTTCCGCTGGGCGCCGGGCTGGGGCTGCGGCAGGGCGAGATGTTCGCGTTCAGTCTCGACAACGTGGACCGGCGCGAGATGGTCTACCACTGCACGCGGCAGATGGTGACCGTTGGCAGCGAACGGAAGTTCAAACTCCCGAAGGGGCACAAGACGCGAACCATTCCAATTGGACGGGGCGTGCTGGATGCCCTCGATGCGTACGCTGAGCGGTTCCCTTCTACGCGAATCACGTTGCCGTGGGCGGAGCGTGACGGGCGTGCGTTCGAGACGATCAACGTTCTCATGGTCAACAAGCATGGCGAGTTGTACAAGCGGACGGCGTTCAACTACGTCATCTGGCAACCGGCGTTCAAGGCAGCCGGTCTGTCCTATGAGGACCGGGACGACGGGATGCACGCGCTGCGGCACCTGTTCGCGTCATCGATGCTGGCGCGCGGCGTGAGCGTCAAGGAGCTGGCGGCCTACCTCGGTCACACCAACGAGGGCTTCACGCTCAAGGTCTACACGCACTTGATGCCGTCGAGCCATGAGCGGGCGCGGGCCGCTGCGGATGAGATGTTCAAGCCGCGCACGGCGGCCGGAGAAGCTGAAGAGACGGCCTGACGGCCTGGTGACGGCCTAGGCTACTGGTACCCCATGAATCGGGGTGATGATCCCCAGGTCAGAGCGCATTTCGCTGTCAGACGATCTCGTTCTGCGAGTCGTTGACGCCGATCATCGGGGTGACGCCGACTTTCTTCCACGCCGCCGCGTCGCTCAGCCCGTACAGCGACTTCAGCTGCGCCTGCGTCGCCTTGGCCGCGGAAATCGCTTTCGCGCCCTGGTCGCCCGCGCCCTGGTAGTAGTCCATCGCCATGACGTTCACGAGGTCGAGGTTCACCCCGGCGTCCTTGGCCGACTTGACGACGTTGAGGCCGTCGGCGGTCAGGCCGGTCGGCAGCACCGGCAGCGTCAGCGAGATCTTCAGCCCCGGGTTGTTGTTCTGCAGCGTCTTCAAGGCCTGCGAGCGGCGGGCGATCGTCGTCGGGTCGGCGATCGCCGCGCCCTCGATGTCGAAGTCGGCGTACTTCAGGCCGTAGGCCTTGACGACGGCGTCGTACTCGGCCGCGACCTGCGCCGACGTGCTGCACGCTTGCGCCAGCTCGATGCCGGACGCGCCGCCGAAGGAGATCTTGACGTCGCCGCCGCCGTTGCGGATCTTGGTGATCTCGTCCTTCTGCCAGGCCGTGCGCGGGTCGTACGCGCCGAACCAGCTGGCCTTGCAGGCCGTAGGAGTTGACGAACGCGAGCGTGAAGCCCTTGATGCCGCTCGCGGCGGACATCCCGGACAGGCCGGGCGATGGCCACGCGCCCATGTCGACGTAGGGCCCGACGGGGATCGGCGACCCGGCGGCGGCCTCGGCGGGGGTGCCGAGCCCGGTGCTCACGAGCGCGAGGCCGGCCAGCCCGGCCAGCAGGGAACGGAGACGCATGGTGGAACCTCCACGACGACGAGCGCGGCGGCGGGGACTTCCTGACCTAATTGGTATAGACCATTAACCGTGGTGTGGACCATCGGCCGAACGGGCTACCCCGGTGACCGGTGGTGAACACCAGTCGGTTCGACAGATGGCCGCGCGGCCGGACCCCGCCACGCTGGGGGCATGAGCGAGAACAACGAAGAACCCCGCCGCTACAGCCGTCGCCGGCTCTTGGCCACCGGCGGGATCGCCGCCGGGGTGGGCGCGGTCGCCGGCGTCGCGGGCGGGGTCGCGTTCGTGCAGGGCGGGGTGCCGACGCCGCGGATCGGGCCGTCGGCGGCGCGGCGGTTCGCCGGGAAGGTCGTGCTGGTCACCGGCGCGACGTCGGGCATCGGCCGCGCGGCCGCGGTGCGGTTCGCGGCCGAAGGCGGGAAAGTCGGTTTCTGCGGGCGTCGCGAAAACCTCGGCGCCGAGGTCGAGCGCCAGATCCGGGACGCGGGCGGAGAAGCGACGTACGTGCGCGCCGACGTCCGGTCGGAGGACGACGTGAAACGCTTTGTCGACACGGTCGCGGCGAAGTACGGCGGGCTTCACGTGTGCTTCAACAACGCGGGCGTCACCGTCCAGAAGCCGCTGCACGAGTACACCGCGGCCGAGTGGGACGACGTCGTCGGCACGAACCTGCGCGGGAACTTCCTGGCGCTGAAGTACGAGGTCCCGCACCTGCTGGCGGCGGGCGGCGGCACGGTGGTGGTCACGGCGTCGTCCAACGCGCTGGCCACCGACGCCGGCCGCGGCGCGTACACGGCGTCCAAGCGCGGCCTGGTCGGGCTGGTCCAGACCGCGGCGCTGGACTACGCGGAGCAGGGCATCCGCGTCAACGCGCTGGTCCCCGGCACGACGAACACGGAACTGGTGCGCCGCGCGGGCGGCGCGATGAGCCTGCCGGACGCGGTGTGGGACGCGATGGCGGCGAACTGGGCGAAGACGAACGTCCCGGGGTTGAAGCGGATGGCGACGGCGGACGAGATCGCGGTGTTCGCACTGGCGCTGGCCTCGGGCGACTTCCCTTACATGACCGGGGCGCAGCTGGTGATCGATGGCGGGAAGACCGCGCACGCCTAAACTGTCGCTGGTGCTGATCACCACGGAACGGCTCACGCTGCACGAGTGGGCCGAGGAGTACTTCGACGACTTGTTCGCGCTGGCCCAGCTCCCGGAGACGGTCCGGTACGTGGGCACGGGCGAGCCGTGGACCCGCGAGTACACGCTCGCCAAGCACCAGGCGACGCTGGCGCACTGGGCTGCCCATGGGTTCGGCTGGTTCGCGGTATCGGCATCGCCGGGCTCGTTCGACGGCGTGGTCTCGCTGGTCAGCCGCAGCGCCACGGAGTCCGGCTTGGCGGCGCCGGCGGTGGAGATGGGCTGGTGGATCGCCCCGTCGGGCTGGGGCCGAGGGTATGCGACCGAGGCGACGGCGGCGGTGCGCGACCACGTGTTTTCGTCCGGTTTCGCCGAACGTCTGCTGGCGGTGTACGAACCGGTGAACAAGGCTTCGGCGCGGGTGGTGGAGAAGCTGGGTTTCGTGCCGCACAGCCGGTTCACGCTGGACGGGCGGGTCGAGCAGCGGGCGGTCTTGACCCGTGCTGTCCACAGCCAGGGCTGATTGTGGACAGCCCGGGCGTCCGCCGCCCGATCGCGGAGTTTTGTCGGAGGGCGCCGGTAGACTGGACCAGGGGACGCCCCCCAGGGAAGGGCGGGGGCTTGTCTGCGGGGCCGGGGTGGCCGATCCGGTCGTCCGCACGTCATGAACGGGTCGTTCACCTCGTCAGACGACATGAACGACCCTTTCATGGCATCGCCGCGACGCCGGGCAGACCGCGCGGCCACGACTTTGCCGGAGCCCTGCCAGGGAAGGGCGGGGGCTTGTCTGCGGGGCCGGGGTGGCCGATCCGGTCGTCCGCACGTCATGAACGGGTCGTTCACCTCGTCAGACGACATGAACGACCCTTTCATGGCATCGCCGCGACGCCGGGCAGACCGCGCGGCCACGACTTTGCCGGAGCCCTGCCAGGGAAGGGCGGGGGCCGCCGCCGCTCCGGCGGTGCGCCGCCCGCGTCACGCCTCGGTCATCGAGATCTCGACGTGGACGTGCCCCTCGGGGACGACCTGGTAGGACTTCGTTCGCTCGACCCGGATCCCGAGCGTCACCTTGCCGTTCGCGGTCTTGAAAAAACCGGAGTTGGTCCGCGCGTACCCGGCCGAGGTGACCTTGCCGACGAGCGCCCGGCGGACTTCGGCTTCGGTACCCGGGCGGATGGTCTGGAAGTTCATCGCGGCCTGGTGGCCGATGACAGCCCAGCGCCGCCGGCTTTCCCGCACCAGTTCGCCGTCACGGGCGCCGATCCGGTCGGCGAGCTCCCGCATTTCGCGCCACCGCCGGCGGATCGTGAATTCGCTGCTGTAGCCCGACAGCATCAGCACCGTCGTGAGGAAGAGGGCGATCGGGAACGCCCAAAGCAGCCACGGCCAGTAGCCGGTGGTGAGCCACAGTCCGCCCGCCACCAGGACGTACCCCACCAGTAGCCAATAGCGTCCCCGCATCCGCCACCCCCCGCCGAAGGATACGCGCCCGGATCAGGCCGGCGCCGGGACCGGGACGTCGCCGATCCAGCGGTGCACCGCCTCCGCCAATCCCTCCTGGTCCGAGCCGGAAGTCACCCAGGCCACATGGCCGTCCGGCCGCAGCAGTACCGCCCCGACGTCCGAAGTGGACGGTGACTCGGCCGGCACGACGTCGAATCCGGACCACGCGCCGAACGAACCGGTCAGATCCAGCAACACCGGGCGCCCCGCATGCAGCAACGCGGCCAAATGCGTCTCGCGACCGGCCACCACCAGCGGCACGTCCGGTGCCAGCCGCCCCGACCACGGGTGTCCGCCAGGCTCGTAACACGCGTCCAGCCCCGTGATGATCTCCGCCAGCGCCCGGTTTCCCGCCGGGTGCGCGGCGACCCGGCGCATCAAGTCGGCCCACGGCTCCGACGCGCTCTCCTCCAACGCCACCTGCGCCCGGGTGTTGGCCAGGATCCGTTCACCCGCCGCGTGCCGCTCGGCGTGGTAGGTGTCCAGCAGGCCGGCAGGTGCCGTCCCCAGCACCGTCGCCGCCAGCTTCCAGCCCAGGTTGAACGCGTCGTCGAGGGCCACGTTCACCCCGATCGCCCCGGCCGGCGGGTGGATGTGCGCCGCGTCGCCCGCCAGCAGTACCCGGCCTTCGCGGTACCGCGACGCCAAACGCGCCGCGTCGCCGAAGCGGGTCAGCCAACGCGGCGACCGCAGCTCGACGTGCCGCCCCAGCACCGCGTCCACCTGCGTCTGGAGCTGTTCCAGTGTCACCGGGGCGTACTTGTCGGCCGGCGGGTCGTCCTCGCGGACCACGATCCGCACGTACCCCGGCCGCGGGATGACGAACAGCGTGCGGCCGTCCGGTCCGGCCGAAACCCCGTACGGCAGCTTGCATTCGACGTCGCCGAGCAGTGCGTACCAGCGCGCGTCGATCCCCGGGAAATCGATCCCGGCCTGCTTGCGCACCGTGCTGCGCCCGCCGTCGCACCCCACCAGGAAGCGCGCGGTGATCGTGCGGCCGAATTGTCCATTGTGGACGACGCTGGAAACGCTTTCCGGCGACTGCGTGAACGACCGCAGCTCGTGCCCCCGCAGGATTTCGACGCCGAGGTCGGCGGCCCGGCTCTCCAGCACCTCCTCGACGCGGGTCTGCGGGATCCCGAGCGAAAACGGGTGATCGGTGGCCGCGCCGGCGAGCAGCAGCGGCCCGGGGAGGCCGGTGGCCGGCGCGTGCGGCACCTGGTGCCCTTCGGCGACCAGCCCCTCGGCCAGCCCGCGGCGGGCCAGCAGGTCCAGCGACCGCGAGTTGAGGTTGAAGCCGCGGCAGTACGGCGGCCGCGAAGGGTGGCGTTCGACGATCGTGGTGCGGACGCCCGCCAGCGCGAGCTCCGCGGCGACCAGCAGGCCGGCGGGCCCGGCCCCGGCGACGAGGACATCGGTTTCGAGCACGGTGTTTCCCCTCAGGAGTGGTCGGGCCACGGCAGCGAGCCGGAGCGGATTTCCGCGGCGGTGGCGCGGGCCCAGTCGAGCTCCGCCTGCCACGCGTGCCGGACGAACTCGACCTCGATCATGAACAGCCGCGGCGCGCCCTTGCCGACGGTCTCGTCGAGGGCGGTGTTCGCGCCGTCGATGCGCTCGGCGAGGTGGCGGGCGCGTTCCTCGAGCGCGTCGGCCGCGCGTTCCGGGCCGAGCGCGCCGAGGTAGCTCACCGCGGCGACGAACTTCGGGTACTCCGCGACCGGTCGGCGGACGAGTTCGTCCAGCCAGGCGACGAACTCCTGGCGGCCGAGCTCGGTGTGCGCGTAGACGGTCCGCTCCGGCCGGTTGCCCTCCCGAACCGTCTCGACGGGCTCGATCCAGCGGTGCTTCGCCAGCGATTCCACGGTGTCGTAGAGCGAACCCGGGTTGATCTTGAAGCTGCTGTCCTTGTAGCGCTCGCGCAGCGTGGACGCCATTTCGTACGGGTGCATCGGGCGTTCCAGCAGCAGGCCCAGCAGGGCCAGCGCGAGGGTGTTGCGGATCTTGCGTGACGGCACTAGTCGCTCCCTATTACTCGGAACCGACTATACGGCGCTCGTCAAGTCAGGTTGGCGACGCACGTGTGCAGCAGGTCCGCCAGGTAGCGCCGCTGATCGCGCGACAGGGTGCCGAGCATTTCCGCCTCGACCTGCGTGACCAGCTCGTCGGCGGCGTGCAGCTTCGCGCGTCCGGACGCGGTCAGGGCCACCGGTCGCGCCCGGCCCGTGCTCGCCTGCTCGGCGACGGTGACCAGTCCCGCCGACCGCAGTCCGCCCAAAACGTCCCGCAGCGACTGGCGCGTCACGAACGTGATCCGCGCGAGCTCGGCCGACGACGCGCCGGGGTGCTCGTCGAGCGCGCGCAGCACGGCGTACTGCGACATCGACAGCTCCAGCGGCCGCAGGCGGTCGGTGCAGACCTGGTTCAGTGCCTGCTGAGCGCGCTTGAGCAGGTAGCCGGGCCGCTCGCCGGTCGGGGCTTGACTCATGACAGGAACCTTACACATACTGGCTATGTAAGGAACCTGACACAGGGGGAAGCATGGCGACCACGACGATCGACCCGGACGCGAACCTCGCGACCCTGATCAACGTCTTCACCGTCGACCCCGCGCACCAGCAGGAGCTGGTCGAGGTGCTGGTCACGGCGACCGAAGAGGTGATGCGGCACCGGCCCGGCTTCGTCGCGGCCAACATCCACGCCGGCGCCGAGGGCACCCGCGTCGTCAACTACGCCCAGTGGGAGAGCGCCGACGCGTTCCGCGCGATGCTCACCGACCCGGAGTGCCAGGAGCACATGAAGGCCGCGCTGGCGCTCGCGAAGGCCGACCCGCAGCTGTACACGGTCGAGTCGGTGCACCACAGCTGACCGTCAGGACCGGGACTCCTCCCGCAGCCGCGCGGCCCGCGTCAGCAGGTACCGCTGTTCCGGTGTGTTCGTCGTCCGCGCCGCGGCGGCGTCGTAGTGCCGGACGGCGGCGTCGACGTCCCCGGCCAGCTCCAGCAGGTGCGCGCGGACGGCGTCGAGCCGGTGCCCGGTCAGCTCCAGCGTCTCCAGCAGCGCGAGCCCGGCCGCGGGGCCGTCCACCATCGCCGTCGCGATCGCGCGGTTGAGCGTCACCACCGGGTTGTCCGTCAGCCGCTCCAGCAGCCGGTACGTCCGCAGGATCCGGTCCCAGTCGGTGTCCTCGACGCGTGGCGCGATGTCGTGCGCGGCGGCGATCGCGGCCTGCAGCCGGTACTCGCCCGCGTCGCCGAGCGCGAGCGCCTCGGTGACCAGCGCGACGCCTTCGCGGACCTGCGCGCGGTTCCACTTCGTCCGGTCCTGTTCGGCCAGCGGCACCAGCTCGCCGGACGGCCCGGTCCGCGCCGGGCGCCGCGCGTCCGTGAGCAGCATCAGCGCCAGCAGCCCGGTGACCTCGCCGTCGGCCGGCAGCATCGCGTGCAGCAGCCGCGTCAGCCGGATCGCCTCGCCGGACAGCTCGGTCCGGTGCAGCCGGCCGCCCGCGCTGCTCGTGTAGCCCTCGTTGAACACGAGGTAGAGCACGTGCAGCACGGACCGCAGCCGGGCGTCGCGCTCGTCGGCGGCGGGCAGCCGGAACGGGACGTCCGACGCCTTGATCCGCGCCTTCGCCCGGGTGATCCGCTGGGCCATCGTCGCTTCCGGGACCAGGAACGCCCCCGCGATCTCGGCCGTGGTCAGGCCGCCGACCGCGCGCAGCGTCAGCGCGATCGCCGACGCCGGCGGCAGCGCCGGGTGGCAGCACAGGAACAGCAGGACCAGCGTGTCGTCGCGATCCGGGACATCCGCCGGCGGCGGTTCCAGCGCCGCCGCGTCCTCCCGGCGCCGCCGGGCCTGGTCGCTGCGGAGCTGGTCGGTCAGCCGGTTGACGGCGGCCTGGATCAGCCACCCGCGCGGGTTGTCCGGCAGCCCGCCGGACGGCCAGTGCCGCGCGGCCGCGAGCAGCGCTTCCTGCACGGCGTCTTCCGCGGCGTCGAAGTCGCGAAAGCGCCGCGCGACGACGCCGAGGACCTGCGGCGCGAGCGTCCGCAGCAGGTCCTCGACCTCCTCGCCGGCCATCAGGCGGGCGCGCTCATCACCTGGCGGACCTCGATCGGCTGCTGCATCGGCACCCCACCCGGCCCGGGGGCGGCCGACGCCTTCGCGGCGATCTCCAGCGCGCGCTCCTCGCTCTCGACGTCGACGAGCCAGTAGCCGGCCAGCAGCTCCTTGCCCTCCGGGTACGGCCCGTCGGTGACCACGGGGCTGGTCCGGCCGTCGGAGACGACCGTCTTCGCCAGGTCCGGTCCGGCCAGGCCCTGGGCGTCGACGAGCTCGCCCTTGTCGCGCAGCTCGGCGTCCAGCGCGTGCTGGAAGTCGATGTGCGCCCGGATGTCCTCCGGCGGCCATTCGCCCACCGGCAGCTCGCACCCGGCACCGGCGGTGTAGCTCATCAGCAGCATGTACTTCGCCATGATCGGCTCCTTTCCGCGCCCCGGTGGCGCGTTCACGGGAAAGGACGGAGCCCGGCCCGCGGTCTCTACACAGTTAGCCGATTTTCCCCAAGATCAGGATAATCGCGGAGCGTGACGGGGGAACTGAAGCGTGCGCGCCTGGGAGTCTCGGTCGTCTTCGCCGTCTGCGGGGCGGCGTTCGCGACCTGGCTGGCGCGGGTGCCGGCGGTGCAGGAGCAGCTGGGCCTGACCACGGGACAGCTGGCCACGGGCCTGTTCGGCCTGGCCTTCGGGTCGGTGGTCGCGCTGCTGGGCGCGGGGGCGCTGCTCACCCGGATCGGCAGCCGCGCGGCGGTCGTGCTCGGCGCGGCCGTGCTGTGCGGCGGGCTGCCGCTGGTGGCGTTCGCGGGGTCCGCGCCGGTTTTCGTGGCCGCGCTGGTCGTGCTCGGCGTGGGCAACAGCCTGCTCGACGTCGCGATGAACGCGCACGCGGCCCGCGTCGAAGAGGGCTACGGGCGGCCGATCTTCGCCGGCTTCCACGCGTTCTGGAACATCGGCGGCCTCGCGGGCTCCGGCGTCGACGCGCTGATGGAGGCCCTGCACGTCCCGGTTTCGGCGCACTTCCCGGTGGCCGGCGCGGTGCTGCTGGCCTTGGCCCTGTGGGGCCGCGCGCTCTTCCTGACCGGAGCCGACCGCGGCCAGGGCGACGCGGCGTTCGCGTGGCCGAGCCGGGCGCTGGTGCCGCTGGGCGTGATCGCGTTCTGCGGGTTCGTCGCCGAGGGCGCGGTCAACAGCTGGAGCGCGGTGTACCTGGCGGACGTCACGGGCGCGACGCCCGCGCTCGCCTCCCTGGGCTACTTCGCGTTCTCCGGGACGATGATCGCGGTCCGCCTGGTGGCCGACCGGATCGTGGGCCGCGTGGGCGCGGTGCGGTTCGTCCGGGTGGCGACCACGGTCGCGGTGCTGGGGTTCGCCGTGGTCCTCGCCGCGCCGTGGCCGGTGGCCGGGGTGTTCGGCTTCGCGGTGGTCGGGCTCGGCGTGGCCGGGATCGTGCCGATCGCGTGGAGCGTGGCGAGCCGCAAGCAGGCGGACGCGCCGGGCCGCGCGGTGGCGGCGGTCGCCGCGTGCGGGTACCTGGGGTTCCTGGTCGAGCCGGCGCTGGTGGGCGCGCTGGCGACGCGGATCGGGCTGCACTGGGCGTTGTCGTCGGCGGTCGTGGTGACGTTCGGGATCCTGTTCCTGGCGCCGTCGCTGCGGGTCCGCGAGGCGGCGCTCACGCGCTGAGCAGCCGCTTCAGCTCGTCGGCGGACGGCGTGCCGGGCGCCGCCGTGTAGACGAGGAGCCGGTGCTCGTGGCCGGGTACGGCGTTGATCCACGAAGCCGACATCGCCGCCGTCGCCGCCCGCGCGTTGACGTCGTCCGGGCACCTCGGCGCGACGTACTCGCTGACCGGGCCCGAGTCGCTCACCGTGCGGCAGCAGGCAGCGGTGCTCGGCCGGGTGACCGGGCGGCCGGCCCGCGTCGAAACCCAGGACCTCGACGCTACCGCCGGGAGCTGACCGCCGCGTTCGCGGCACGCGGGCTCGGCAGCGTCGGGTCGGCCGAAGTGGTCGAAGCCCGGATCCGGCGGCTGGCCGCGCTGGTGGACCGGCCGCAGCCGACGACGGAGACGGTCCGGGACGTCACCGGCCGCCCCGCCCGGGGCTTCCCCGAATGGGCCGCCGACCACGCCGCCGCGTTCACGCGCTGAGCGTCTCGCGCAGCAGGCGCCGGACGGCCTTGCGGTCGCCGTCGACCGTCACCCGGCCGTCGGCGATCGCCGCGTCCAGGTCGGACGGCACTTCGAGCAGCGCGTTCAACGTCGGCGGGTCGGTCCGGATCGTCGCGTCCGGCGCGGCGGGCTCGCCCGGCTCGACCGTCAGCCGGCCCGGTTCGGTGCGGACCGTCCACACGCGACTGTCCAGCTCGACGCGGTGGCACGCCGTCGACCGCGGGCGGGCGAAGCCGCGGAGGAACAGCAGCACGGACATCGTGCCCAGGTGCGCCGACGGGGGAAGGGAGAGCCGGGCACCCCACGTGCCCAGCGCCAGCACGATCGGCTCCAGCTCGCGGCCCCAGTCCGTCAGCTCGTAGACCGTCGAGGCCGCCGGGGGAGGCAGCTGCCGGCGGGCGACGACGCCGTGCCCCTCCAGTTCGCGAAGCCGGTCGGTGACCAGGTTCGAGCTGGCGCCCGGCAGCGCGCGGCGGACGTCGGAGAAACGTTGCGGCCCCAGCAGCAGCTCGCGCACGACGAGCAGCGCCCAGCGTTCCCCGACGACGTCCAGCGCGCGGGCGATGGTGCAGGCGTCTCCGTAGCTGCGGCTCGTCGGCATGGTCGTAATATACAACTTCGTGGTTGTTTTTAACAACTACCAAGGCGTACGGTGGCCGCCATGGGAAATCCGGTCGTGCACTTCGAGATCATCGGTACCGACCCGGCGCGGCTTCGCGAGTACTACGGCGAGCTGTTCGGCTGGGAGTACGACACGTCGGGGCCGGTGTCGGCCCAGGTGTCCGAAGCGGGCAACTACGGCTTCGTGGAGACGGACGGCATCCCGGGCGGCGTCGGCGGCGGGGCGGGGTACGAAAGCCACGTGGTGTTCTACGTGGGCGTCCCGGACGTCGCGGCCGCGCTGGCCGAAGCCGAACGCCTCGGCGGCACGCGCCGGCTGGGCCCGGACCGCGCACCGGGGCGCGATCTGGTCGTCGCGCACTTCACCGACCCGGAGGGCAACTTGATCGGCCTCGCCGGACCCGCCTGAGGAGTCAGCCAGCCGCGGCCGCGTTGGCCCGGTCGATCGCCGCCATGTTCTCCTCGGCCCAGTTCCGCAGCGCCGCGAGCGGAACCTCCAGCGACCGGCCCAGGTCGGTGAGCCGGTAGTGGACCTTCGGCGGCACCGTCGGCTCGACGCGGCGGGCGATCAGGCCGTCGTTCGTCATCGAGCGCAGCGTCACCGACAGCATCTTCTGCGAGACCCCCGGCATCCGCCGCTGCAGCTCGGCGAACCGCACCTCGCGCGGGTCCGCCTCGGCCAGCACCTTGACCACCATCGACGTCCACTTCGTGCCGATCCGGTCGAGCAGCCGGCGCGTCGGGCACGCCGGGTCGAACAGGTCGCCGCGCGGGGAGGGGGTCACTTCGAGCTCACCACCTGTCGGGAAAGTGCCGTCTTGGCCGGCGTCCGCAAGTTACCTACGGTTTTGTGGTAACCAATGGTAACTGCTCAGGGAGAGACATGCTGGTGAACGGCATCGAAGTCGGCGTCACGGTCACCGGGGAGGGCCCGGCCGTCCTGCTGCTGCACGGCTTCCCGCACACCCGGCGGCTGTGGGCCGAAGTCGTCCCACGGCTGGCGCGGCGCCACCGCGTCATCGCGCCGGACCTGCGCGGCCTCGGCGAGTCGGGGCGTCCGCCCGGCGGCTACGACGCGGGCACCCTCGCCGCCGACGCCGAAGCGCTCCTCGACGCGCTGGGCGAGCCGGTGGCGGCCGTCGTCGGCATCGACGCCGGCGCGCCGCCCGCGTTCCTCCTGGCCATGCGCCGCCCCGGGCGCGTCCGCCGGCTCGTCCTGATGGAGTCGCTGCTGGGCCGCCTCCCGGGCGCCGAGGACTTCCTCGCGGGCGGGCCGCCGTGGTGGTTCGGGTTCCACGCCGTCCCGGGACTCGCCGAGACCGTCCTGGCCGGGCACGAAAGCGAGTACGTCGACTGGTTCCTCAACGCGGGGACGCGGGGCCGTGGGCTGCCGCGCGAGCTCCGCGACCACTTCGTCGCCGCGTACACCGGGCGCGACGCCCTGCGTGCCGCGTTCGCCCACTACCGCGCGATGCCGATCACCGCCGGGCAGATCGCGGAAGCCGTCGCGGCGGGCCGTCTCACGGTGCCCACGATGGCGATCGGCGCCCACCCGGTGGGCGACGCGCTCGCCCGCCAGCTGCGGCCGGTCGCCGACGACCTCGTGACCCACCTCGTCGAGGACTGCGGCCACATCATCCCGCTCGACCGGCCGGACGCCCTGCTCCCGTTGCTCGAGCCGTTCCTTGACCTCGACCTCGCTGGAGCTTCGACACTGGCGTCGTGACGATCTGGATCTGCGGAACCTGCGGGGTCGAGCACCCCGACACCGAACGACCCCCGGCCGGCGACTGCGCCATCTGCGCCGACGACCGCCAATGGGTGCCCGCGTCGGGCCAGGTGTGGACGACGCTGGACGACCTTCCGGCCGGCGAAGTCGTGCACGAGGAGCTGGAACCGGGGCTGCACCGGTTCAACCGGGAGCCGTCGTTCGGCATCGGCCAGTGGACCCACCTGGTGCGGACGCCCGGCGGCAACCTGCTGTGGGACCCGCCGAACCACCTCGACGCGGCGCTCGCCGACCGGCTCGGGGAACTGGGCGGCGCCGCGGTGATCGTGGCCAGCCACCCGCACATGTACGGCTCCCAGGTCAGCTGGAGCCACCGGCTCGGCGGCGTCCCGGTGCTGGTGCACGCGGCGGATCGACGGTGGGTGCGGCGCGAGGACCCGGTGCTGCGCGAGTGGTCCGGCACCGAGCGGGTCCTGCCGGGCGTGACGCTGGTCGAGGCGGGCGGGCACTTCCCCGGCGCCGCGGTGGCCCACGTCGCCACCGAGACCGGCGGCGTCCTGCTGGCCGGCGACACGATGGTGCCGGTGGCCGCGGCCGGCTGGGTGACGTTCATGCGCAGCTACCCGAACAAGATCCCGCTGTCGGCGGGCCTGGTCCGCCGGATCGTGGAGCGGCTGGAGCCGTACGAGTTCGACCGCCTCTACGGCCTGCTGGGCGGAACGATCCGGAGCGACGCCAAGGGGGCGGTCCGCCGCTCGGCCGAGCGGTACATCGCCTGGGTGAGCGGGGAAAACGACCACCTCGGCTGAGCCACAGCGGGTGTCGAGGGGTGCGACTTTGCTGATCTCGAGCCAGGGCGGCGCGTCAGCCGCGCAGGCGGGTGTCGACGGTGCGGATTCGGGCCTGAGCGGCGCGTCAGCCGCGCGGGCGGGTGTCGAGGATGCGAATCCGGGCCTGAGCGGCGTATCAGCCGCGCAGGCGGGTGTTGAGCCGCGCGGCCTGCCGGGTCAAATGGTCGCGCTCGGCCAGGTTCGGTGCCTTCCCGGCCGCCTCGGAGTACAACCTGGCCGCGGTCACCAGGTCGCCGTCGCGCTCGTGGAGGTACGCCGCCACCGCCGTGTGGCGGGGCAGCGTGCCGTCCACTTCCGCGAGGGCGGCGAGCCCCGCGCGGGGGCCGTCCGCCTCGCCCACCGCGACCGCGCGGTTGAGCCGGACGACCGGGCTGTCGGTCAGCTTCGCGAGCTCGTCGTACCACTCGACGATCTGCACCCAGTCGGTCTCGCCGGCCGTGGGCGCGTCGGCGTGCAGGGCCGCGATGGCCGCCTGGGCCTGGAACTCGCCCAGCCGGTCCCGGGCGAGCGCCGCCTGCAGGATTTCGACGCCCTCCGCGATCGCCGCGGTGTCCCAGCGGCCGCGGTCCTGCTCGGCGAGCGGCACCAGGCTGCCGTCCGCCGCGGTCCGGCCGGCGCGCCGCGCGTGGTGCAGCAGCATGAGCGCGAGCAGCCCGGCGACCTCCGGGTGGTCGATCGCGGCCGCGAGCTGCCGGGTCAGCCGGATGGCCTCGGCGGCCAGGTCGACGTCGCCGGAGTAACCCTCGTTGAAGACGAGGTAGAGCACCCGCAGCACGGTCGCGACGTCGCCGGGCTGGTCGAACCGCACTTTCCCGACCGTGCGCTTCGCCCGGCTGATCCGCTGCGCCATGGTCGCTTCGGGGACCAGGTAGGCCTGCGCGATCTGGCGGGTGGTCAGCCCGCCGACCGCGCGCAGCGTCAACGCGACCGCCGACGACGGCGTCAGCGACGGGTGCGCGCACAGGAAGTACAGCTGGAGCGTGTCGTCCACCGTGGCCGCCGGCCCTGGCGCCGGCTCGACGTCGACGACGTCCTCGCGCCGCCGGCGGGCGCTGTCCGACCGGGCCGCGTCGAGGAACTTGCGCCACGCGACGGTGACCAGCCAGCCCTTCGGGTCCCGCGGCGGATCGGCCGGCCAGACGCGCAGGGCCTCGACCAGCGCGTCCTGCACGGCGTCCTCGGCCGACGCGAAGTCGGCCCCGCGCCGGACGACGACCCCGAGCACGTGCGGCGTCAGGCTGCGGAGCAGAACCTCGTCCACGCTCACCCGATCCTTTCCGCCGGCTCGACGATGATCCCCGCCGGCTCGCAGTTCCCCATGGTTCCCCCTGCTAGACGGACTGGCGCTCGTCGCGCCGGCGGATGAGCTCTTCGACGGCCGACGGCAGCGTCGTCTCGAAGTCGATCAGCTTCGCCCAGGTCGGCGTGACCACGATGCGGACCATGCCGTCGTAGAGCGACCGCACGCCCGCCTCCCACTCCACGCGCTGCTCGGACGTCATCCGGTAGGTGCCGTTGAACTGCAGGTATTCGTCCGGGATGCCGTCGACCACGTCCAGCTCGACGGTGCCGCGGATCAGCAGGATCTTCGGCGGGTGCACCTCGGTGTCGATCGTCAGGGCGACCGCCGGGTTGCGGCGCAGCGCCGGCAGCTTGGGCGCGTTCGTCGACGTGCACAGGACGAGCTGCGAGCCGTTCCAGGTGAACGCGATCGGGATCGAGCGCGGGGTGCCGTCGAGGGCGGTGTAGGCCAGCCGGGTCAGGTCGCGGGCCAGCAGCTCCCGGCTGAGCGGGCGGTTCAGGACCTCGTCGATAGCGTTCTGGTCCATGGCTGTCACTCCGTGATGGTGGTCGCCGGGCCCCAGAACGGACGCAGCTCGAGCCATTCGGCGACTGGCTCGCCACCCTTGCCCGGGGCGGCCGAGAGCTCCGCGGCCAGCTCGAGGGCGCGCTCGTAGCTGTCGACGTCGATGATCGTCCAGCCCGCGATGAGGTCCTTCGTCTCGGCGAACGGGCCGTCGGTGACCGGCGGGCGGCCTTCGCCGTCGAAGCGGACCCAGGTGCCCTGCGGGGCGAGCGCGCGGTGCTCGACGAACTCGCCGGTCTCCTCGAGCCGCTTACCGAAGTCCTCCATGTACTTCACGTGGGCCGAGATCTCCTCCGGCGTCCACTGGTCCATGGGCGCGTCGTTGACCGAAGCCGGGGCACCTCGGTAGTGCTTCAGCAGCAGGTACTTGGCCATCGTCGTTCTCCTCGGTGCGGGTGCGGCCCATCTTGGCCGCGTTCGCACCGGGGACGCAGCCGATCGCGCGTTCTCGACATCGCCGCTCGAGAAACTTTTTTCAGGCGGTCGGGCGGCCCGCTCCGGCGTAGTCGTCGCCGTCCCGGCGGTAGGAGTGCACCTGCACGGCCTGGCCGGTCTGCGGCGCGTCGATCATCTGCTGGTTGCCGATGTAGAGGCCGACGTGGTGGATCTTCGTCGCCGGCTCGCCGTAGAAGATCAGGTCGCCGAGCTGCGGATCGGTCACATGCGGGACGCTCCGGAACTGCGTGTCGGCCGTGCGCATCAGCTTGACGCCGGCGCTGCCGTACGCCGCCGTCGTCAGGCCGGAGCAGTCGAAGCCCGGGTCGTTGCCGCCGGTGCCGTTGCCGCCCCAGATGTAGGGGAGGCCGATCTTGTCGATGGCGAAGTTCACCGCGCTCAACACCGCCGGGTTCGGCGCGGCCGCGCCCTGGCCGACCGTGCCGTAGACGTTGACCGTCGCCAGCGTCCGGTGCAGGAACAGCGGCGCCGACTGCAGCTTAGCGACCGCGTCCCACCACGGCTGGCCCTGCGACAGGTCGGTCCCGCCGTCGCACAGCGCGCGGCCGGTGGTCAGCGCGGCGTCGTCGATGTTCTGGACATCCGGCTTCCCGCCCGCGTAGCTCGCCTGGTACTTCGCCCAGAGCGCGGGGGAGAGCTGCATCGGCCCGGCGGCGTTCGGCGTCGAGACGACCTTGTTGTAGAAGTCGCGCACCTCGATCGTGCCGAGCGGCTTGTCGAGCACGCCGGTGGTGCCGATCTGCCCACCCCGCGCGCGGCCGTGGTCGGAGGTCACCTTGCCGACCGCGGCGAGCGTCACCCAGGAAAGGTGGCAGCCGGGGATGTCCTTGCCGATTTTCGTCGTCGCCTTCGCGTAGCCGACCATCGCGCGCAGCGGGACGTCGAGCCACTGGCTGGTCTTGGACGCCCAGGCGTCGAACTCGCTCGCTTCCGGCACCTTCGGCGGCGCGGACGTCGTCGTCTGTGGGGACGTGGTCGTTTTCGCGACAGACGGTGTCGGCGTGCTGGTCGCGGCCGCGTTCGTCGTCTCCTGCTGCTTCGGCGCGAACTGGACGCCGACCACGAGCGCGGCGGCGACCACGACCACCGCGGCCACCACGACGGCCGCTCTCCGGCGGCGCGGCTCTGCCTTCTCCTCCGGCACGACTTCGGGCTCTTCGCTCACCGCGCGGCCCCAGTCAGCCGGTCGAGGACGAACCCGCGCAGGCCGTCGAGGTCGGTGTCCATCGCGACCTCGATCGGGCGGCCGGGTGTGAACTGCGGATCTTCCTCGCCGAGCTTCCGCCGGTCGACGAGCGTCTGCCCGCGCGCCGGCCCCAGCCCGCAGTCGACGTCGACGCGGTAGGTCTCGGTGTGGAGGATTCCCGGCGAGATCGCCTCGGCGACCGCGACGGCGTCGTGCATGACCATCCGGTCTTCGCCGAACACGCGCGTGTAGTGCTGCCGGTAGGTGGAGGTGAGGCCTTCGAGGGTGGCGCCGACCGGCCCCGATGCCGCGAGCTTGGCCAGCCATTCGCCGTCGACGGCGCAGCGGTGCGTGAGGTCGAGTGGCACGAGCACGATCGGGACGTCCTCCTCGACCAGCACCCGGCGGGCCGACTCGGGGTCGCTCCAGATGTTGAATTCGGCGGCGGTGGTGCTGTTGCCGAACGTCACGCCGCCGCCCATGATCACCAGCCGCCCGATCTTCGCCGCCGCGCCCGGGTGGGCCGCGAACAGGGCGGCGATGTTCGTCAGCGGCCCGATCGGTGCGATGGTCACCGGCTCGTCCGACGCTTCGAGGATGTCCAGCATCAGGCGGACGGCGTCGCGCTCTTCGAGCGGACGGGTCGCCTCGGGCAGCGTGTAGGAGTGGCCCGAGAGTCCGTCGCCGCCGTGGACCTCCTTGGCGTCACGTGGCTTCGAATAGACGAGCGGCCGCGACGCCCCGGCGGCCACGGGCACGTCGGTGCGGCCGAACAGCTCCAGCAGCCGGCGCGCGTTCGCCGTCGTGCGGTCGAGGGGAACGTTGCCGAAAACCGACGTCACGCCCAGCAGGTCGACGTCCGGGGACAGCGCCGCCAGCGCGATCGCCAGCGCGTCGTCGACGCCCGGGTCGGTGTCGATGATCAGCTTCGTGCCCATCCAGCTCCCCTTGCCCGTGAACCCGTCCCGTACACAGGTTACGGTCACGGGCATGACGTCGATGTGGGGTGCGCCCGCGCTGTCGCGGGTGCGGGCCTGGCGCCGCGCGCGGCAGGACCCGCGGCAGGCGAAGTTCCTGACCGCCGACTCGCTGCGCTGGGTGCTGCGCAACCGCGCGTACACGCCCTGGTACCTGGTCCGGTACTACCGGCTGCTCAAGTTCCGGCTCGCCAACCCGCACATCATCCTGCGCGGGATGCTCTTCCTCGGGAAGGACGTCGAGATCCACTGCCGGCCGGGCTACGGGCGGCTGGAGATCGGCCGCTGGGTCCACATCGGCGACGGCAACGCGATCCGCTGCCACGAGGGTTCGCTGCGGATCGGCGACAAGTCGGTGTTCGGCCGCCAGAACGTGATCAACTGCTACCTCGACATCGAGCTCGGCGCGGCGACGCTGGTCGCCGACTGGGTGTACATCTGTGACTTCGATCACGTCATTTCGGACATCCACGTGCCGATCAAGGACCAGGGCATCGTGAAATCGCCGGTCCGCATCGGCCCCGACACGTGGCTGGGCACGAAGGTCAGCGTGCTGAAGGGCACGCGCATCGGCCGCGGCTCGGTGCTGGGCGCGCACGCGGTCGTCCGCGGCGACATCCCGGACTACTCGATCGCGGTCGGCGCGCCGGCGCGGGTCGTGCGTAACCGCGAAGAGGACTACGCGGCCGACGCGGCTCGTCGCGAGGCCGTCGCGGACATGGCGCGGAAGGCGAACAAGGCGCTGCAGAAGACCCTCGAGCAGTAGATCCACTCAGATCGTCCGGTCCGTTTCCGGGCACACTGGCCGGGTGGGGGAACTCCGGAAAATGTGGTCTTCGCTCGTGCTGGCGCTCTGTGCCGTAGGGCTGCTGCTTGTCGTCCCGCTCCTGGTGCTGCAGGGTTTCCTGGCGAGCTTCCCGGTGTTCGGCACGAGCAGTCACGCGGGCGACGGCTACCTGACCTGGGCGGCCTGGCTCGGCGCCGGGCTGCCGCTGGTGGGCGTGGTCGTCGCGGCGACCACGCGCCGGCGGGGCTGGACCTGGTTCTTCGGGATCTGCGTGGCCCTGGCGGTCGCGGTCGCCGGGCTGAACTGGGCCGACCACGTGCGCCACGCGCCACCCGAGCCGCCGGGACCGCGCCACTGCGTCGAGCGCAGCGGCGGCGGCACCGACTGCCCGGGCGGCTGACCTACTCCTCGAACGTCATCTCCGGCGGCGGCCGCCGGAAGCCGCGGGTGATCGCCGCCAGGACGGCGATGCCGATCACCAGCCAGACCAGGCCGAAGACCAGCGCGATGCCGTCGAGGTTGACCAGCAGCCACAAATCGACCACGGCGCCGATCAGCGGAAAGACCACCCAGGTCAGCACGCGTTTCCCGGTCCGGTCCCGCAGCCACGTCGCGAGCACGCTGACGTTGACGAACGTGAACGCGGTGAACGCGCCGAAGTTGATGAACGACGTCGACGTGCTGACGTCCAGCGCCAGCGCGACCAGCCCGACGAGCCCGGTCAGGACGATGCCGAACACCGGCGTCGCGAACCGCGGCTGCAGTTTGCCGAAAACGCGCGGCAGCACGCCGTCGCGGCCCATGGCGAACATCAGCCGCGACGCGCTCGCCTGCGCGGCGATCCCCGACGCGAACTGCGCGACCACCAGGCCGGCGAGGAAGAAGGACGCGAAGAGGTTGCCGCCGATCGTCGTCGCGATTTCGAACGCGGCGGAGGACTCGTCGGTGAACGCGCTGCCCGGGTGCGCGAGCTGGGTGAAGTAGGCGAGCACGACGAAGATGCCGCCGCCGATCAGCGCGGTCAGCAGGATGGCGCGGGGGATCGTCCGGCGCGGCTCGGTCGTCTCCTCGGTCAACGTCGTGACGGCGTCGAACCCGAGGAAGGAGTACGTCGCGAGCGCGGCGCCGCCGGAGACCGTGCCCAGCGTGCTGCCCGGGTGGAAGAACGGCTGCGTGCTCGCCAGCGAACCACCGACGTGCAGCACCTGCTTGACCGAAAGAACGACGAAGAAGCCGATGACCAGGATCTGGAAGGCCATGAGGACGAAGTTGGCCTTTTCGGCGATCTTGATGCCGAGGACGTTGAGGATCGTCGTCACCAAGATAAAAGTGATCAACCAGATCCAATTGGGCACGGAGGGGAACTCCGCCGAGAGGTAGGCGCCACCGATCAGCCAGATCACCATCGGCAGGAAGAAGTAGTCGAGCAGCACCGCCCACCCGACGAGGAACCCGGCGCGCGCGTCGACCGCTTTCCGGACATAGGTGTAGGCCGAACCGGCGACGGGGTGGGTGGCGGCCATCTTCCCGTAGCTGGCGGCGGTGAACAGCATCGCGACCAGGGCGAGCAGGTACGCCGAGGGCACCGTGCCGCCGGTCGTGGTCGCGACGATGCCGAAGGTGCCGAGCACGATCAGCGGAGCCATGTAGGCGAGCCCGAACAGGACGACGCCGGGCAGGCCGAGCCGGCGCTGCAGGGTGGCCGGGGCCGCGCCCGTGGTGGTCATCGGTCGTCTCCTTCTCGGGGGCTCCAGCGGTCCGGGTCGATCCGGCCCTGGTAGAGCGGTAGCTGCAGGGGAGCGTCGGCGGGGGTGAACTGCGCCCAGACGCGGTTGGTGCCGGCGGTCCCGTCGCGGCGGACGCGGGCGACCTCGTCGAGGTCGATGGTGTGGGCGAGGACGCCGTGGTCACTGCCGGGCAACGCGCCGAGGACGTCGCCTTCGGGCCCGACGAGCAGGCTGTCGCCCATGCCGAACGGGCCGGCCGTGTTCACGCTGGCGACGAACACCTGGTTGACGATGGCGTTCGCCCGGGCCAGGACGAGCTCCTGCGCGCGGTCGGGGGTCGTGGTCTGGACGGGGTTGAGCACGAGCTCGGCACCCATCCAGGCGAGGTGCCGGGTCACCTCGGGGAACCAGGCGTCGTAGCAGATGGAGAACCCGACGCGGCCGGCGTCGGCCAGATCGGCGACGACGAACCGGTCGCCGGGGTCGTACGGCTCGTGCGGCCGCCAGGGGAAGACCTTGCGGTACCAGCCGGCCAGTTCGCCTCGCGGGGAAAAGACCAGGGCGGTGTTGAACAGCTCGCCGTGGTCGCCGGCTTCGCAGACGGTGCCGGGCGCGAGCCAGATCCCGAGGTCGCCGGCCAGCTCGGCGAGTTCCGTGGTCCGTTTTCCGTGCAACGGCTCGGCGGCTTCGCGCAGTTGACGCGTCCGCTCGTCGCCTTCGCCGTCGACGCCGCAGAGGTGCAGCTCGGGGAAGGCGGCCAGGCGCGTGTCCGGAAACCGGCGAAGGACGGCTTCGACCTCGCCCGCGAACCCGCCGTCCCCGACGGGCCGGGGCGGCGCTTGAACCAGGGCGATCGGCAGTGGTCGCGGCATGGACGAAAAATAGTCCATCTTGAACACTTAAACAAGAGTGCTCAAGATGAGCAGTTTGTGCGGTACGGTCGTTTCATGGCGACGGCAGACCTGAGCGCCCCGGCCCTCACCGGTATCCGGCGGTTGTCGGCACTGGACACCGTCCGTGCGCGCATCGCGCTCGCGGTGGAGCTCGGCCTGCTGAAGCCGGGCGAGCGCCTGCCCGCGAACGCCGAGATCGCGCGGGCGTTGGGCGTCGCGGAGATCACGGTGCGAAGGGCTCTGGAGTCCCTGGTCGGCGACGGCCTGATCGAACGCCGCCGCGGCCGGGGCGGCGGGACATCGGTGGCCGCGGACCCACCGGCGGAGCGAGTCCGCGAGGTCGGCGCCTATCGCGAGTCGGCGGCGGAAGTCCGCGAGCTGATCGACCACCGCATGGTCTTGGAGTCTGGCTTGGTCCAATTGGTGGCGAAGCGGTCCCCGGACCTGTCCCGCCTGCGGACGTTGGTCGCGCGCATGGACTCGGCGAAGGGCTGGGCGGAGTTCCACGAGCTGGACGCGGAGTTCCACCGGACAGTGGCGGCGCCCGGCCCGGCGGCGGCGGTCGCGCAGTACGAGGTGGTGCTGGCGGAGCTGTACCGGTTCTACTTGCCGTACCCGATGGAGAAGCTGCGGGAGTCGAACCGCGACCACGCGAAGCTGGTGAAGGCGTTGGCGGCGGGCGACCCGGACGCGGCGGCGCGGGTGACGAGGAAGCACGTGCGCGGCCTGCACCAGACGATGTTCGTCGGCCTCGGCTGAGCGGTGGCCGGAAACCGGCAACGCGGTGGTCAGGAGGGGCCGGGGTGGTGATGGCCGGAAACCGACCATGCCGTGGTCGGCAGGCCTGGGCCGGGTGATGGCCGGAAGTCGGCCATGGCTCGTGTCGACGATGGCCGGAAGGCGACCGTGCCGTGGTCAGGAGGGCGCGGGGCGGTGATGGCCGGAAGCCGACCGTGCCGTGGTCAGTAGGCCGGGGCCGGGGGATAGCCGGAAACCGGCCATGGCTCGTGCCGATGATGGCCGGAAACCGACCACGCCGTGGTCAGCAGGCCGGGGCCGGGTGATGGTCGGAAGCCAGCCGTGGCTCGTGCCGATGATGGCTGGAAGCCGACCACGGCTCGGCTGCCCGGTCGCTGGTCGGCCGGGCTTGGTCAGCGCGACGAGGCGATGGTCGACAACCGACCACGGCGCGGCCGGAGAGCGATGGCCACTCGGCGGTGACCATCGGCTGATCGGCCGATCTCCGGCCACCCCCGCCCCGGCAGCCTGAGCCCATGTCGATCATCCGGTTCGCCGTCCCACTGCTCGCCGCCGTGGCGCTCGTTCCCGCTGTCCCGGCCGTCGCCGCCGCGGAGGGGCTCTCCTGGCAACTCTGCTCCGCCGTCGCAAAGGGCTGGGACTCCGATGACCAGCGCACCGAATGCGCCCTCGTGCCCGTCCCGCTCGACTACGCCGACCCGGCTGGCCCGAAAATCGACATCGCCGTCAGCCGCATAAAGGCGACGGGCGCGAAGACCGGCGTCGTCCTGCTGAACCCCGGTGGGCCCGGCCAGTCCGGCCTGGCCATGCCGCGCAGCATCGCCGACAGTCACGCCGGCGGCATCGGCGTGCACCACGACCTCGTCGGTTTCGACCCGCGCGGCGTCGGCTACAGCGCCGACCTGCCGTGCGACGTCGACTTCCCGGAGCCCGTCCCCGACAAGGACAAAGCCCGCGAAGCCGCCGAGCGCGCGGCCGCGGCGAACCAAGCCTGCGTCGCCGCGCACCCCGACTTCGTCCGGAACCTGACCACGCCGGCCATCGCCCGGGACATGGACGCGATCCGGCAAGCCCTCGGCGAAGACAAGATCGGCTACTACGGCGTCTCCTGGGGCACCGCCCTCGGCGCGCAATACCGGTCGCTCTTCGACGACCACGTCGACAAGATGCTGCTCGACTCCGTCATGCCGCCCGAGCTGAGTGTCACCGAAATGGACGACGACCAGGCGACCGCCGGCGAGAACACCTTCCACGAGTTCGCGTCGTGGATCGCCCGCTACGACGTCGTTTACCACTTCGGGACCACCGAGCCCGTCGTCGCGAAAGCGCTGCTCGACTTGCGCGACCGGCACGGAGCCACCGTCAACGGCATGCTCGCCAACCCGCGCCGCGAGTGGGCCGGCCTGGCGAAGCAACTCGCTGCCATCCGCGACGGCGGCACCGCCGAGAGCCGGAAGTTGACCACGAAAAGCTGGGACGGCGAGCCGCAAGCGTTCAACCACTTCCAGCAGACGGCCCTGCTCTGCAACGAGTCGCCGAGCCCCCGCGACTTCGACACCGTCTGGCAGCACCGCCTCGACCGGATGAACCGGCTCCCCGTCGCGGGCGGCTACGGCCTCTACGAACAGCTCTGCGTCGGCTGGCCGCTGGCCGCCCGGCCGTGGTCGTTCGAAAAAGGGACGAGCCCGCTGCAGCTCGTCGGTCACCGCTACGAGCCGGTCACGCCCATCGGCTGGGCGCTGCGGATGCAGAACGAGATCGGCGGCACGCTCATGACCGTCGAGGACGACGTCCACGGCTCCCTGGCTTCGCTGCCCTGCGCCGACGCAGCTGTCACTTTCTTCGACACGGGTCAGGCGACGGCGAAGTCCTGCCCGGGCGCACCGACGTGACTCAGCGGGCGCGCAGCTGGTCGCGGACCTCCATCAGCGCGAAGCCGAGCAGGTTCAGCCCGCGCCAGTAGTCGGGCTTGGTCGCGTTCTTCTCCTCGCGCGCGAGACCGGAGCCCCACACGAGGTCCTTCTTGGACGCCTCGACGAGCACGGCGTCGCCGGTCCCCAGGAGGAACCGGCGCAGGTCGCGGTGGGCCTTGAACTTGGCCAGGTTGCCGTCGACGACGATGTCGAACCGGTGCCGCTCCCAGGTCGCCGCGTCGAACCCGGCGACCTCGCGGCCGAGCACCTTCGCGGCCTTCGGGTCGGGCGTCGACCGGATCAGCTCGGCCTTCTCGACGTCACCGAACAGCAGCGCCTTGCCCGCCATCATGTAGTGCTCGGCGGTGGGGTAGCGAACGCCGTCGGCCTCGAACGGGTCGACCCACCACTGGCTCAGGCAGCTCGCCGTGACCCGGCCGGACTTCGCGGGCGCGTGCCCGTAGAACAGCAGGTATTCGGGCTCCGCACCCTCGTGGACCTTTTCGCGCAACGCCTCGACACTGCGGACACCGTCGACCTTCACCATCCGCCTAGTGGACCACGCGGTCAGAGCAGGAAGTGGAACAGGGGGCTGCCCGGCTCGATCCGCTCCACCTGCAGCGGGCTCGCGTCCATCCGCGCCAGCAGTCCCGGCAGGTCGGCCGGCCGGGCGATTTCGATGCCGACCAGCGCCGGGCCCATTTCGCGGTTGGTGCGCTTGACGTACTCGAAGCGCGTGATGTCGTCCTCGGGGCCGAGCACCTGCTCGAGGAACCGCCGCAGCGCGCCCGGCTCCTGCGGGAACCCGACCAGGAAGTAGTGCTTCAGCCCTTCGTGCATCAGCGAGCGTTCGAGGATCTCGCTGTAGCGGCTGACGTCGTTGTTGCCGCCGGAGACCACCACGACGACGGTCTGCCCCGGCTCCACCCGGACGACCGAGCCGAGCGACGCCGCGGCGAGCGCGCCCGCGGGTTCGGCGATAATGCCGTCGGACTGGTACATCGCGAGCATCTCGGTGCAGATCGCGCCCTCGGCGACGGCGGTCAGCTCGGCGCCGCTCTCGCGGACCAGCGGGTAGGTGACCGCGCCGGCCTCGCGGACCGCGGCGCCGTCGACGAACGTGTCGAGCTCGGGCAGCCGCACCGGCCGGCCCGCTTCCAAAGCCGCCGCCATGCACGCCGCGCCCGCCGGTTCGACGCCGACGACCCGGACGTCCGGGTGCCGTTCGCGCAGCCAGCTGCCGACGCCGGCGAGCAGGCCGCCGCCGCCGACCGGGACGACCACGACGTCCGGCACGAACCCGAGCTGGTCGATCACCTCCAGCGCGACCGTGCCCTGGCCGGCGACCGTGCGGACGTCGTCGAACGCCGGCACGAGCGTCGCGCCGGTGCGCTGGGCGTCCTCGTTGGCCGCGGCGAAGGCGTCTTCGTACGTCTCGCCGACGACGATGACCTCGATGTGCGCGCCGCCGAGCGTCGCGATGCGCTCGCGCTTCTGCCGCGGCGTGGTGCCCGGGACGTACACGCGGCCGTCGGCGCCCAGGCGGCGACACGCGTACGCGACGCCCTGGGCGTGGTTCCCCGCACTGGCGCAGACGACCCCGAGGGCGCGGGTCGGCTCGTCGAGCTGGACGATGAAGTTGTACGCGCCGCGGATCTTGTACGACCGGACTGTCTGCAGGTCTTCGCGCTTCACCCAGACCTGGGCGTCCACCCGGGACGACAGCCGCGCGCTCGGCTCCAGCGGCGTGCGGGTCACCACCCCGGCCAGCCGCTCGGCGGCCTTTTCGATGGTCGCCGCGGTCACCGTGTCGATGTCGTGCACCCCGATGAATCTACGACTCGCGCGCGCCGGGCAACCGTCCGGGCCTCCGGGCGCATCAAAGGGGTGACGAACACGATGGGGGTTCCATGGAGGCGGGCTTCACCGACTACGTGACGACACGGGCCGGCTGGCTCCGCAAGGTCGCGTACCTGCTCTGCGGCGACTGGCACCGGGCCGACGACCTGGTCCAGACGGCGATCACCCGGCTCTACGCGAACTGGCCGCGGGCCGCCCGGGCGGACAACCTCGACGGCTACGCGCGCCGGACGCTGGTCAACGCGTTCCTCGCCGAGCAGCGGACGTCGTGGTGGCGCCGCGTCGACCTGCGGGGCGCCGACCACGAGCGGCCGGCGCCCGGTTCGGACGTCGAAGCGGCGCTCGACCTGCGGGCCGCGCTGGACCGGCTGCCCGCCCGCCAGCGCGCGACCGTCGTCCTCCGCTACTTCGGCGACCTGCCGGTCGCGGACACCGCACGAGCGCTCGGCTGTTCCGAAGGCACCGTCAAGAGCCAGACCGCGAAGGCCGTGGAAACGCTGCGCGAGCTGCTGGCCGACCCCATCCGGGAGGGACGAGCATGACCGACCACGAGCTGGCCACCCAGCTGAAGGAACTCGCCGACACGCCCGCGCCGCCGCCCCGGATCGACCTCGACCGGGCCCGCCGGCTGGGGGGACGTCGTCGTCGCGCGCGGACCACGGCGCTGGTCGTCGGCTGCGCCGCGGTGGTGACGGCGGCGGGCCTGACGGCCGTGTCGGTGTTCCGGCCCACGCCACCGCCCGCGCCGCCCGCCGTCCTGCCCACGCCCGTGCCCGCACCCGCCGCGCCGGCGCCCACCGACAATCCGCTGGTCGCGAAGGCGAGTTTCGGCTGGCTGCCGGAGGAGATCACCGGCATCGAGTACGCCGCCGGCGGACACGGCGACACGGTCCTGGCCATCGGCCGCGGTGACCTGGCCCCGATGATCTGGCTGTCGGTCTACGACCGCGAACCGCCCGCGCCGCGCAACTTGAGCGGCACGCCGCACCAGGTCCCGCAGAAGGTCGGCGACCGCGACGGCCACTGGGTGACGGCGGACTCGAACGACCCCCTCAACCACGGCGACAGCTACCTGCGCTGGCCGACCCCGGACGGGCGCTGGGCCCAGCTGCACACGTACTACCTCGCCCGGCCCGACTTACAGCAGGTGCTGGTGCGGGTGGCCGAAGGGGCGACGTTCGCGACCCGGGGGGTGCCGCTGCCGCTGCGCATCACGAGCCTGCCGCCGTCGTTCCACCTGTCCGACGCCTACACGTCGCGCCGGCCGGACCAGGACAACGTCCCCTGGAAGCTGGTGCTGCAGTACTCGGCGAACGGGGCGCTGGTGACGATCAACGTCGCCCCGCCCGGCGCGAGCAGAAAGGACGGCCTCGGCGTGCCGCAGTGCGTGAAGAAGAACGGACTCGAAGCCTGTGTCGGGATCGACAAGGAAAAGGCCGCCGGCATCACGGCGAAGGAGCTGCTGAGCCGGATCACGCTGCTCGGCCCGGACGAGTCGAAGTGGACGACGCACGTGGTCAGCCCTTAGGCACCGCCGGGTAGGGGACGAAGGTGCTGGTGTTCTCGTCGACGGTGAGCTGCTTGCCGATCGTCGGGAAGGCGCGCTGGGAGCAGGCCGGCCGTTCGCAGACTTTGCAGCCCATCCCGATGGGCGTCGCGGCGGCCGGCTCGTCCAGGTCGAGGCCGGTCGAGTAGACGAGCCGGCCGGCGTGGCGGAGTTCGCAGCCCAGGCCGACGGTGAACGTCTTGCCCGGGCTGCCGTACCCGCCGATGTTGCGCGACACCGTGCGCGCGATCCAGAAGTAGCTCTTGCCGTCCGGCAGCGTCGCGATCTGCGTCAGGATCTTCCCCGGCTGGGTGAACGCCTCGTAGATGTTCCACAGCGGACAGGCGCCGCCGACCCGGGAGAAGTGGAAGCCGGCCGCGGACTGGCGCTTCGACATGTTCCCCGCCCGGTCCACCCGCACGAACGAGAACGGCACCCCGCGCTGCTTCGGGCGTTGCAACGTCGACAGCCGGTGGCACACGGTCTCGAAGCCGACGCCGTAGTGGTCGCACAGCCGCTCGATGTCGTACCGGAACCGCTCGGCGGTGGCCAGGAACGGTCCGTAGGGGAGGATCAGCGCCCCCGCGAAGTAGTTCGCCAGGCCGACGCGGGCCAGCGAGCGCGCGGCCGGGCCGGAGAACGCCCACGAGTCGGCCAGCTCGGTGATCAGGTCGTCGTACTCGAGCAACGCGATCTGCGAAGCCATGCGAAACGCCTGCTGCCCGACCCGCAGGCTGGGCGCCAGCCGCAGCACGCGCGTCACCGGCTCGTAGCGGTGCTGCTGACCTGCGGATTCGTCGATCCCGTCGCTGGTCACCTCGACGCCGTAGCGCTGCCAGAGGCGTTCCTTGAGCGCGCCGAGCACCTGGCCGCGCTGCAGCGGGATGTCGGCGGCCATCTTCTCGGCGCGCTCGTCGAGCTCGGCGACGTAGTTCTCGCGCTCGTAGAAGAAGTCGCGGACCTCCTCGTGCGGCAACGGCGCCGCCGCGCTCCCGTGCAGGCCCAGGCCGTTTTCCGTGGTCAGCGCGGCCGTGCTCTCGACGGCATTGCGGTAGCTGCGGTGCAGCTTGACCAGCGCCTGCGCGATCGCCGGCAGGTTCGTCGCCAGCTCGTTCAGCTCGCTGGTGGTGACGTCGACGCCGAGGGCCTCGTCGAGCAGGGCTTCCTTGACGTCGGCGACCAGCCGGGACGTGTCGTTGTTCGCGAAGAACTCGGTGTCGACGCCGAACGCCTGCGTGATCCGCAGCAGCACCGGGACGGTCAGCGGGCGCGAGTTGTGCTCGATCTGGTTGAGGTAGCTGGGTGAGATCTCCAGCACACGAGCGAGGTCGGCCTGGCTCATCGCCCGGCTTTCGCGCAGGTGCCGCAACCGCGCTCCGGCGAAAGTCTTCTCCATTCGAGCCCTCTTCTCCGGAAGGTTTCCGGTCCTGAACGGTTACGTGAACGGTCAAGAACGCGAATTTTCGAGCAGTTGCGAATCGACCGATTCGCAACCTTTGCAAGGAGCCTACGGACCCTTCGCACAAATTGGCAACTTGGACAGCTGGACCGGATTTTCCCTGCCATGCGAGGGTCAGATCAGGCAAGGCGAGCAATCGCAAACTTCGCAACACCGGGAGAACCGATGACGGAACAGGCCAAGCAGGCGGCCGCGGAGCTGGCGGCGCAGTGGGCGAACGACCCGCGCTGGGCGGGCGTGCAGCGCTCCTACTCGGCCGAAGACGTGATCAAGCTGCGCGGCAGCGTCGTCGAGGAGCACACCCTGGCCCGCCGCGGCGCGGAGAAGCTGTGGAACCTCCTGCACACCGAGGACTACATCCACGCGCTGGGTGCGCTGACCGGTAACCAGGCCGTGCAGCAGGTCCGCGCGGGCCTGCAGGCCATCTACCTGTCCGGCTGGCAGGTCGCGGCCGACGCCAACCTGTCCGGCCAGACCTACCCGGACCAGAGCCTCTACCCGGCCAACTCGGTGCCGGCCGTGGTCCGCCGCATCAACAACGCGCTGGGCCGCGCCGACCAGATCAACTGGGCCGAGGGCAACACCGACATCGACTGGTTCGCCCCGATCGTCGCCGACGCCGAGGCCGGCTTCGGTGGCCCGCTCAACGCGTTCGAGCTGATGAAGGGCATGATCGCGGCCGGCGCCGCGGGCGTGCACTGGGAAGACCAGCTCGCGTCCGAGAAGAAGTGCGGCCACCTCGGCGGCAAGGTCCTCATCCCGACCAAGCAGCACGAGCGCACGCTGAACGCCGCGCGGCTCGCCTCCGACGTGCTGAACGTGCCGACCCTGGTCGTCGCACGCACCGACGCGCAGGCCGCGACGCTGCTGACCAGCGACGTCGACGAGCGCGACCAGCAGTTCCTGACCGGCGGCCGCACCGCCGAGGGCTTCTACGAGGTCCGCAACGGCATCGAGCCCTGCATCGAGCGCGGCCTGGCCTACGCCCAGTACGCCGACCTGCTCTGGATGGAGACCTCGGAGCCCGACCTCGAGGTGGCGCGCAAGTACGCCGAGGCGATCAAGGCGAAGTTCCCGGACCAGATGCTGGCGTACAACTGCTCGCCGTCGTTCAACTGGAAGAAGCACCTGGACGACGCGACGATCGCGAAGTTCCAGCGCGAGCTCGGCCACATGGGCTACAAGTTCCAGTTCATCACGCTGGCCGGCTTCCACGCGCTGAACTACTCGATGTTCGACCTGGCGCACGGCTACGCCCGCGAAGGCATGACCGCCTACGTCGACCTGCAGGAGCGCGAGTTCGCTTCGGAGAGCCGCGGCTACACCGCCACCAAGCACCAGCGCGAGGTCGGCACCGGCTACTTCGACAACGTCGCGACGGCGCTGAACCCGGAGAGCTCGACCACCGCGCTCAAGGGCTCCACCGAAGAGGCCCAGTTCCACTGATCCCGGCCGCGGCCTGACGGCGGCACCCCCTCCCGTCGTCAGGCCGCGTCCCTCCCCTTCTTTCCTTCCCTGCACAGCTCGTGGAGGCACCCCATGGTTGATCGGCTGAACTACCGCATCGAGGTCACCGGGCCGGTCGAGGGCCGGTTCGCGGAGATCCTGACCCCGGCGGCACTCGACTTCCTGGCCAAGCTGGACAACACGTTCGCCGGCCGCCGGCGCGAGCTGCTCGACGCCCGCCGCACGCGGCGCGAGGAACTGCAGTCCGGGGAGAAGCCGCTGGGCTTCCTGCCGGAGACCCGCCGGATCCGCGACGACAAGTCCTGGCAGGTCGCCCCGACCGCGCCGGGTCTGGAGGACCGCCGCGTCGAGATCACCGGCCCGACCGACCGCAAGATGACGGTCAACGCGCTGAACTCCGGCGCCAAGGTGTGGCTGGCGGACTTCGAAGACGCGACGTCGCCGACGTGGCACAACGTCATCGACGGCCAGCTCAACCTCTACGACGCCATCCGCCGCAACATCGACTTCACCACCGAGGCCGGCAAGCGCTACACGATCGGCGACGAGCCCGCGACGATCGTCGCGCGTCCCCGCGGCTGGCACCTGGTGGAGAAGCACATCCGCATCGACGGCCGTCCGGTCTCGGCGAGCCTGGTCGACTTCGGCCTGTACTTCTTCCACAACGCGCGCCAGCTGCTGGCCCGCGGCGTCGGCCCGTACTTCTACCTGCCGAAGCTGGAGAACCACCTCGAAGCGCGGCTGTGGAACGACGTCTTCCTGATGGCGCAGCGCGAACTCGGCGTCCCGCGCGGCACGATCCGCGCGACGGTGTTGATCGAGACGATCACCGCCGCGTTCGAGATGGACGAGATCCTCTACGAGCTGCGCGAGCACGCGGCGGGCCTGAACGCCGGCCGCTGGGACTACATCTTCAGCCTCATCAAGAATTTCGCCGCGCACGGCGCCGACTTCGTGCTGCCGGACCGTGCGCAGGTCACCATGACCGTGCCGTTCATGCGGGCCTACACCGAACTGCTGGTGAGCACCTGCCACCAGCGCGGCGCGCACGCCATCGGCGGTATGGCCGCGTTCATCCCGAGCAAGGACCCCGAGGTCAACGCGACCGCCGTCGAGAAGGTCCGCGCCGACAAGGAACGCGAGGCCGGCGACGGGTTCGACGGCTCCTGGGTCGCGCACCCGGGCCTGGTCCCGATCTGCCGCGAGGTCTTCGACGGCGTGCTCGGCGGCTGGCCCAACCAGCTCGGCAAGCTGCGCGAAGACGTCCACGTCACCGCCGAGGACCTGCTGGACGTGGCGAGCGCCGGCGGCGAGGTCACCGAAGCGGGCGTGCGCGCGAACATCAACGTCGCGCTGCGGTACGTCGACGCGTGGCTGCGCGGCACCGGCGCCGCGGCGATCCACAACCTGATGGAGGACGCGGCCACCGCGGAAATCGCGCGCTGCCAGGTCTGGCAGTGGATCCGCAACGGCACGAAGCTCGAGGACGGCACCGCGCTGACCCGCGAGCTGGCGGTCGAGTTCCTGGACGACGAACTGGCCTCGGTGCGCGCCGAACTCGGTTCGGAGAACCGCCTCGACGACGCGTACGAGATCTTCACCGAAACCGCGCTGGGCGAGAAGCTGCCGAGCTTCCTCACCACGGGTGCCTACGCGCGGTACCTCACGGACGCCCGGTAGCAGGGGCCCCGCCCGCCCCTACCTGACGAGGGGCGGGCGGATTCCACACTGTTGGGATGGTGTGGGTCCGGACCGACCCGGCGACGGTGGCTCCCCGTCGCCGGGTCGGTTCACGTTCAGCCCACCGCGTAGGCGCGGATCACCGTCTGCCGCACGGTGTTCCCGTCGTCGTCGGCCGCGCTTGCCCGCAGCGAGACGAACCCGCTCGCCGGGTTGCGGACCACGACGGTCCAGTGGCCGCCGGTCTTCAGCGCCGGCGCGGGGTGCCAGGTGCGTCCGTCGTCCGTGGACGTTTCGACGGACAACGTGCGCCCACTTCGCTCCACGACTGCCGGGAACGTAAAGACGCGGTTGCCCGGCGCGCGGTTGCGGACGTCGACCGCGGGATCGAACCGGACGGTGAGCAGCGGCAACGCTTTGCCGTCCGCGGCGGCCGACGAGCGGAACGTCCACTCCGCCGAGATGTCCGTCCACAGTGGCCACCAGTCGGCGTGCCGGTGGACGTCCGCGGTCAGCCGGTACGCGCCGTCGGCGTCCGGCACCGGGATCCTCGCCTGCGTCGGCGCACCCGACGGTTCGACGGGGATCGCGACGCCGTCCTTCGCAAGCGTCACGGAGCCCAGCTCCCCGAAATCGGGTGTGCGCGGATGCCCGGCGGCGTCGCCGAACATCGGCAGCCACACGTCGAAGACGCCGTCCTTGCGCCACGCCCACGGCCGCGGCTGCTCACCCGAGTGCGTCACGGTCAGCCCGCGCAGCGACGGCCCGGCGACCGCCTTGTTCCAGGCCAGCCGGTACTTCCGGCCCGCTTTGACGTCGAGGTCTTCGCTCAGTTCGCCGCGCAGCCCGGACGTCCACACCGCGTCCCACTTGCCGGGGGTGTAGTACTCGACGCGTTCCTGTTGCGCGGCAACGGGTTCGGTGTAGCCGTACCCGACCATCCGGCCGAAGAACCCGTACCCGGCGACGTACCGGACCTCGCCGGGCGCGCCGTCGTGGTAGGCCGTGCGCACCTCGGCGAGGTCGCGGGTCTTCGGCCGCTGCAGGCGGGGAACGCTCAGCTTTCCCTCGACGCCGTCGGCGAGTTCGTAGCGGAACTCCGGTGACGGACGGCTGACGACCGTCGCCGTTGCGCCGCCCTTCTTCGCCAGCTCCGTGAACCGTTGCGCGGTGACGCTCTGGCCGCTCCAGATCACCGGCAGGGTCAGCGCCGGCAGTCCGCCGCCGAGGACCGTGGTCGCGGCCGCGTCGCCGGACAGGTCGACCATGCCGAGCTTCGCCCCGGCCTTTTCGACGTCCGCCAGCCGCCGGTAGGCCTCGTCGACCGCGATGCCCACCGGGAACCGGACGACCACGAGCTTGCCGTGCGCGTCGATCTTCGCGAGGTCTTCGGGCGTACCGGCGCCGCCGGACACGACCGGGAGCGTGCTGGTCCCGGCCGGGGCGGCCGACTCCAGCCAGCTGCCCCGGACGGCGAACGGCTGCCCGTCGTCGGCGGTCAGCTCCAGGTCGGGCTGGGTGGCCCGGCGCGTCTGGCTGAAGGCGAAGGTCGTCGACGAAGTGCCCGGGACCGTCGCGGCGAAGGCCTCGTGGAAGCGCGGGTCGAGGTCGAACCCGTTGGAGAAGACGCACGCGCAGGCCGTGATCCGGCTCAGCCGTTCGACGCTGTGGGTGCCGCCGCGCGCGGCCGGGTTGTCCGGCTCGAGCGACACGGGCTTGGCGTCGCGGGCGTCGAAAGTCCGCGTGACGGCGTGGTCGAGGACCAGTTCGGGATGGGTGAGGAAGCTGTAGGACGGTTCCTGGCCCGGCCGCGGCGTTTCGATGACGCTGTTCACGACGTAGCGGCCGCGCGGCAGCCGGAAGGTGCCCGGTTCGCCTTGGGTGAGGGTGCCGGTGTCCAGGTCGACGATCGTCACCGGCGGGTAGCCCGTCGGCGTCCACGGCTTCCCGTCGCGGTTCACGAGCCCGACGGTCAGGTCGTACGTCTCGTCCTCCTGCCTGAGGGACAACGCCGTCCTGGTGCTGACGCCGTCGCCGCGTGCGGTGAGGATGCCGGAGAAGGTGCCCGGGTGCCCGTCCCGCGCGGGAAAGGTCAGTTCGACGGCGGTGCCGCCGCCCGCGGGCACGGTCACGGTCGCCGGGAAGGTCAGGCCTGCGACGGACGACTCGAGCGTCAGCGTCATCGGCGTCGCGCCGGAGTTGTACCAGGTCACGGCCGTTTTGCCAGTCATCCCATGATGGGGCCATGGGAGGAATACCGAGGCGCTGCCGGTGGCGGTGACCGTCGCGGTCGTCGCGCGGGCGACGTCGACGCGGCCGGTGCCGACCGCGGCCGGGCCGGCGTCGACGGGGGTGGCGGTGCTGGTGAGGGCCGCCTTCAGCCGGTCGGCGGTCCAGTCGGGGTGCTGCTGGGCGAGGATCGCGGCCGAGCCCGCCACGTGCGGCGACGCCATCGACGTGCCGTCCAGCCTCTGGTAGCCACCGCCGGGCCACGCCGCGGTGATCGACTCGCCCGGGGCCGCGACGTCCGGCTTGGCGGCGCCGTCGCCGACCCGCGGGCCCCGGCTGGAGAACGGGCTGCGGACGTCCTTTTTGGACACCGCGGCCACGGCGAGCGCGGCGTCGGCCGCCGCCGGCGTCGCGACGGACTCGTCCTGCCCGAAGTTGCCCGCGGCGACGACGAAGAGCGTGCCGTACTGGCGCGACAAGGTGTTCACGGCTTCGGACACCGGATCGGTCCCGTCGGACGGCCCGCCGCCGAGGCTCATGTTCACGACACGGGCGTGCGCTTCGGTCACCGCCCACTGCATGCCGGCGAGGATCTGGTCGAAGGTTCCGTGGCCGGAGTCGTCGAGGACCTTGCCGACGGCGAGTGTCGCGTCGGGTGCGACGCCCCGGTACTTCGCGCCGGAGCCGGCGATCGTCGACGCGACGTGCGTGCCGTGCCCGGCGCCGTCCTCGACGCTGCCTTTGCCGGTGAAGTCCTTGCTCAGCGCCACGTGCCCGGCCAGGTCCGGGTGACCGGCGTCGATCCCCGTGTCGAGCACCGCGACTTCGACGCCGCGGCCGGTCAGACCCGCTTGCCATGCCGCGGGCGCGCCGATCTGCGGCACGCTCTGGTCGAGGCTGGCGCGCATCTTCGCGTTCAGCCACACCTTCGCGGTGCCTGCCGCGAGCGTCGCGGGTTCCGCGACGAGCCGGTTCCAGAACGCCGCGGCGCCCGGCTTCGGCTCGTCGAGCGCGGTGTAGCCGAGCGCGGCCGGCCGGGCAGCCACGCCGGTCCGCGCGGCGATCGCCGGTCCCGCCTGGCGGACCAGCAGCGGCACGTGCGGCGCGCGGGCGTCGTCGTAGCCCTGGCGCAGCAGGCCGGTGACGTTGAACAGCTGCTCGTCGAGCCGCCCGGACCGGACCAGCCCGGCGGCGTCGCCGGGCAGGACGTACGCGTCGCCGCGGCGCGTGTACTGCTGGAACGGCACCGGCCGGTCCCGGCGGGCGGGCAGCACCCGCACGTCCGTGCCGCTGACGAGCACCTGGTCGCCGGTGACGAGCGTGATCCGGCTCGGTGTCACGGGTGGTGCGCCGGCGGCCACGGCGGCCGGCGCAGTGAACACGGCCGCGGCCGAGGTCGCCGCGAGGATCGCGGCGAAAGGTCGTTTCATGGGATGTTTCCTCACTGTCGTGGGTCCCTCGGCTGGAGGAACGGCCACCGCGTGCCCGCGGGTTGCCCGATTTCCGATCTCCGAGCAACCCCGGTGCCCGCCGGTCCCGTTGGAGAGGGTGTGGGGGCGACGAGGAGGAACGCGTGAAACGGTCGGAAGAGGCGGGGTTCCGCGACTACGTGACGGCGCGGATGGACGTCCTGCGGCGGACGGGGTTCCTGCTGTGCCGGGACTGGCACCTCGCCGACGACCTGGTGTCGATCACGATCGGCAAGCTGTACCGGCACTGGCCGCGGGCGCGGCGGATGGCGCACGTGGACGCGTACGTGCGGCGGATCCTGGTGCGGACGTGGCTCGACGAGAAGGCCCGGGCGTGGCGGCGCGAGGAGCCGGCGGAGACGCTGCCGGAGCCGGCCGTGCTGCCCGGCGACGACGTCGTCGAACGGCTCGGCCTGCTCGAACTGCTCGACGCGCTGCCGCCGCGGCGCCGGGCCGCGGTGGTGCTGCGCTACTACTGCGACCTGTCGGTCGAGGAGACGGCCGAGATCCTCGAATGTTCGCCCGGAACCGTCAAGAGCCAGACCGCGCGCGGGCTCGACTCGCTGCGCGCGCTCGTCGCCGCGAGCCTGAGCTGAAGGAGGGCCTGTGAGCAAGGAACAGTTCGACGCGGCGATCGGTGTCGTGCCGGTGTCCACTGTGGACGTCGAAGCGGTGCTGGACCGCGAACGCCGTCGCGCGCGGGTGCGCCGGGTGGCGGTCCCGTGGACGGCCGCGGGGGCGGGCGTGGCGGCGGTGGTCGTCGGCGCGGCTTTCGTGTTCGCGCCCGGTGACCCGGTCACGGCTCTGGTGCCGGCCGACACGCCTTCGGCGCCGGCGTCACCGGATCCGTGCGCCGTCAGTCCCTACCCGCCGCAGACCGGCGCGCCGATCCCGGAGAAGGCGGACGTCGCGGCGAACCGGCTCACCGGGGTGCTGATCGCCGCCGTCCAGCAGCGGGTCGCGGCCGGGACGAAGCTGCAGCCGCACGCCCAGGGCGAGTACCCGAAGGGGAAGCAGCACGGGCCGCTGGCCTTCTACCACGTGTTTTCCGCGCAGGTGCGGCACGAGAGCTCGTGCAGCGGCGGCGAGGACTACTTCATGGCCGCGGCGACGACGGCCGACGGCTCGCGCAAGGGCAACGTCTGGGCGATCGTCACCCGGCTCGGCGGCAACGCCACACCGGCCACCGAGTGCGGCCCGCCGCCCGAGGACACGCAGCAATCGTGCGAGCGGAAGGCCGGGCCACACGGTGAGACGATCGTCGAGGAAACACTCAGCTCTCCGGGATACGGGACAGCCAACCGGACGAACGTCACCAGGCCCGACGGCACGGGCGTCATGGTGGAGGCGCAGAACGTCGCCGACGACGCCAAGCAGCCTCACCCGGACGGGCCGGACATGCCGTCGCCGCCGCTGAGTCTCGCCCAGCTGACCGACATCGCGCTCGACCCCGGGCTGACGCTCTACCCCTGAGCCAGGAGGACCTTCGCGGCTTCGCGGGCTGTGCTCGCTTCGCCCGGGTTGCCGGTGATCGCGGCGAGCACGGTCGCGCCTTCGACGAGTGAGAACAGCTGGTCGGCGAGGGTTTCGTCGGAAACGAGACGACGCAGATAGGTCCGGACGTGGTCCTTGTGTTCGCGGATCGCCGCCGCGACACCCGGCGCCGGCTCGCCGAACTCGCCGAAGGAGTTGATGAACGCGCAGCCGCGGAAGCCGGGCTCGGTAAACCAGGTCCGCAGCCAGTCGAACACGGCGAGCGGGTCGTCGCCGCGGGCGTGGACGAATTCGCGCAACGACGCCCGCCACCGCTCGTCGCGGCGGCGGAGGTAGGCCTCGACCAGGTCGTTCTTCGCCGGGAAGGTCTGGTAGAGCCGTTTGAGCGAGACGCCCGAGCGCGCGCGGACGGCGTCCATCCCGACCGCCTGGACGCCGTGGGCGTAGAAGAGCTCCTCGGCGGCCTCGAGCAACCGGTCGGTCGCCTCCGTGGGGGTCATGGCACCTGCCTCTGGCGTGGAGAATGAGCGTTCTCTAGACTACCGGAGAACGTACGTTCTCCACTTCTCGAAGGAGCACCCATGAGCCCGCGTCCGCCGTTCCCGCCGTTCGACGAGGACACCGCCCGTCAGAAGGTCCAGGCCGCCGAGGACGCGTGGAACACCCGCGACCCGGAGCGGGTCTCGCTCGCGTACACGGAGGACTCGGTGTGGCGCAACCGCGACCAGCACGTCGTCGGACGCGCCGAGATCGTCAGGTTCCTGACGGCGAAGTGGGAGCGCGAGCTGGACTACGCGTTGCGCAAGGAGCTGTGGGGCTTCCGCGGCAACCGCATCGGCGTCCGGTTCCAGTACGAGTCCCGCACGGCCGAGGGCCAGTGGTTCCGCAGCTACGGCAACGAGCTGTGGGAGTTCAGCGACGAAGGCCTGATGCGGCGGCGCGAGGCGAGCATCAACGACGTGCCGATCGAGGCGTCGGACCGCCGGATCTTCGGCCCGCGCCCGGAGTCCGAGCACGGCGTCCTGCTGCCGGTCTTCTAGGCGGCCGAGCCGTCCCCGGTCCGGGGCGCACCGTGCGGGACGACCTTCACCTGGCCGGGCCGGGACTTCGCCGCCAGGACCGTGAAGCGCACGGTGACGGGCTTTCCCGCGCAGCGGAAGGAAACCGGATAGGTGCCGGGCGCGACGGCCGCGACGACGCTTTCGGCGAACAACGCCCACGACTGGTGTCCTTCGGCGTTGGGGGCCGGGGGTGCCGTGATGCGCAGCGCCTTGGTCGTGACCGGGCCGGCCTCACCATCGCAGGCGACGGTGAGTGAGACCTTTTCGCCGGGATGTCCGTTGTAGACGGACAGCTTGAGCCAGGTGGGCAGTGGTGGTGACGTGGTCTGCGCGGCGGCCGCCGGCGTGAGCGCGAGCAGGCAGGGGGTTGCCGGTCGAGATCCGACTGTGACGCTCGAGTCCGCCCTGAGCGGAACGACGACCGGCCGGCGGTCTCCTTGGGCAGGCTCGGGGTCATGACGGAACCGGCGTTCGGCGGCGAAGTGAGCAAGTACTACCAGCGGTTCCGCCGCGGCTACCCACCCGCGGTGGCGGACGCGCTGACGACGTCGTTCGCGTTGACCCGCGAAGACGTCGTGCTCGACCTCGGCTGCGGCACCGGCCAGCTCACCCGGGTCCTGGCGCCCCGGGTGAGCGCGGTGCTCGGCATGGACCCGGAACCGGCGATGCTCGCCCAGGCCCGCGCGGCGACGTCGTCGCCGAACGCGACCTGGCTCCTGGGCGCGGACGCCGACGTCGCGGCGTTGACGCCGGTCGTCGGCCCGGGCCGGCTGGCCGCGCTGACGGTGGCGCAGGCGTTGCACTGGATGGACCACGAGCGGCTGTTCACGACGGCGCGGACGTTGCTGCGCCCGGGCGGCGGCGTCGCGGTGGTGACGAACGGCGAGCCGCTGTGGCTGCAGGACACGGCGTGGTCGTCGGCGCTGCGAGAGGTGCTGTCGTCGTTTTTGGGGACACCCCTGCACCGGACTTGCGGCACGGACTCGGCGAGCCAGGCGCGCTACGCGGATGCCCTCTCAGCTGCGGGGTACGTGGTCGATTCCCAGGTCATCTCGTACGACGCGGTGTTGAGCATCGAGGAGATCGTCGGTGGCGTTTTCTCGGCGATGAGCCCGTCCCAGCTGCCCGCCGTCGACGAGCGGCCGGCGTTCACCGAGCGTGTCCGGGAAGCGTTGTCGCCGTTCGGACCACTGCGTGAGCAGGTCCGGGTCCGCGTCTTGACGGGAACCCGCTGACCGATCACGCAAGGCGAATGCGTATCGGCCCGTACTGTTCCGCTTATTGTTTCCCCGGGAACCGGCGCGGATGCTCGCTGCCAGGCGCGTCCTTGCGCCGGCGATCCCGAGGAGTCCCCATGACCAGCAGGTTGAGAGCTGTCGTCGCCGTCGTTTTCGTCGCGTTGTCGTTTTCGTTCGGTGCCGTGATCACGACGGCCGCGCCCACCGAGGCCCGCCCCGACTGCGTCCGCCCTTGCCACTTCTGAGCGGGCCGCTACCTACAGTTCGGGCCTTCGTCGCCGATCGACCACGCCGACCGCCCCCGTGGTCGCGCCGGCGACCCACCGCCTACAGCTCCGGCACCCCGGCGGCGACGGGCTCGAAGGCGTTCCCGGTCGCGATCTTCGGCCGCGGCAGCTCCACCGGCTCGCCCGGCTTGGCCCGCCGGTAGACCGCGACGGTCGCCTCGGCGATCCGGCCCCAGTCGAAGTCCGCGGCCAGCCGGGACTGCGCGGCTTGCGCCCGCTCGGCCGCCGCGTCGGCGTCACCGAGCACCGCCGTCACCGCGTTGGCCAGTTCCGCGACATCGCCGGGGCTGAACGCGAGCCCGGTCTCGCCGTGCACGACGACCTCGCCGAGCCCGCCCGCCGTCGACGCCACCAGCGGCGCCTTCGCGGCCGCGGCCTCCAGGGCGACGATGCCGAACGGCTCGTACCGGCTGGGCAGCACGACCGCGTCGGCCGCCGCGAGCGCCGCGCGCAGGTCGCGGTCGGACAGGTGCCCGACGAAGTCGACGGCCCGCCGCACCCGCAGCTTCCGCGACTGCTCGACCAGCTCGTCGAAGTGTCGTCCCTTTCCGGCGACGACCACCCGAGTCCCGGGGTGACGGCGCCGGATGCGGGGGAGCGCGGCGAGCAGGTCCTGCACGCCCTTCTCCCACTCGAGTCGTCCGAAGTAGAGCAACAGCGGCGCACCGGCCGGGCTGTAGACCTCGCGGGCGCGCGCGATCTCGTCCGCCGGCACCTGCCAGCCGCGTTCCTCGATGCCGTTGTGGATCACCGTGACGTCCTCGGCCTCGACCTCGAAGAGGTGCGCGACCTCGCGGCGCATGGCCTGCGAGCAGGTGATCAGCGCGTCGGCCCGGTTGGCCAGCCACCACTCGACCGAGTGAACTTGCTGGTTCAGCGGGTGCGACAGCCAGCCGGAGTGCCGCCCGGCCTCGGTCGCGTGGATGGTGCCGACCAACGGCACCCGCGCGGCCTCGGCGATCGCGATGGCCGGGTGCGCGACCAGCCAGTCGTGCGCGTGGACGACGTCGGGCTGCCAGCCGCGCAGGAGGTCGTGCGCGGCGCGGATCATGGCGTGCCCCATGGCCAGCGTCCAGGCGACGAGGTCGCGTTCGAACGTCACGTGCATCGGGTCCTCGGCGACCCGGATGATCCGCACGCCCTCGACGACGCGGTCGGTGCGCGGGTGCGTCCCGGCGTCGGTGCCCGCCGCGTGCCGGCAGAGGACGACGACCTCGTGACCCTGGCCGGCCAGGTGCGTGGCGAGCGCGTGCACGTGCCGCGCCAGGCCACCGATGGCCACTGGCGGGTACTCCCAGGACAGCATCAGCACACGCATGGGCAGAGGTTACTCGCGAGTCGGGACGGCCCGGCGGCGCCCGTGCCAGCCGACCGGCCAGCGTGGCCGGCGAATGTGATCCGACTCACTGGCGACCCTGCGGATCTCTGCCACCATCGGCGGGGATGACTGCACCGGAGGACACCGGCTGGCGCCGGCTCGACCCGCCCTTGACCACCCCGTGGACCGGCGACGTCGGCCCGGACAACGCCCTGCCCGAGTACCCGCGGCCCCAGCTGACCCGGCCGCGCTGGCTGAACCTCAACGGGGTCTGGGAGTACGCGGGCTGGCCGTCGTCGCCGGACGAACCACGACCGTCCGGCTACGGCGAGCGGATCCTGGTCCCGTTCCCACCGGAGTCGGCGTTGTCCGGAATCGGCCGGCGCGACGAGGTCCTCTGGTACCGGCGCCTGGTCGAAATCCCGCCGGACTGGCGTGACCAGCGGATCCTCCTGCACTTCGGCGCGGTCGACCAGACGGCGAAGGTGTGGGTCAACAACCAGCTCGTCGCGACGCACGAAGGTGGTTACACGGCGTTCAGCGCCGACATCACCGACGTCCTGCGCGCGTCCGGTCCGCAGGAGCTGACGGTCCGGGCCGAGGACCGCACCGACATCGAGCCCTTCCCGGTCGGCAAGCAGCGCAACGCACCCGGCGGGATCTGCTACACGGCGTCGTCCGGAATCTGGCAGACGGTGTGGCTCGAGCCGGTGCCGCAGTCTCGTGTCGAACGACTTGATCTTACCCCGGACCTCACCGGCGTGACGGTGTTCCCGCAGGTCACCGGCGGCTCGTCAGTCGTGGTCGTCGTTTCGGCCACGGACGGCGAGGTCGCCCGTGGTTCGGGCGCGGCGGGGACGTCGGTGCGCGTGGACGTTCCCGGACCACGCCTCTGGACCCCCGACGACCCGCACCTCTACACGCTGCGCGTCCAGCTGCTCGACCGGCATGGCGCGGTCCTCGACGAGGTCGGCAGCTACGCCGGTCTCCGGACGATCGGCCTGCTCCCGGACTCCGAAGGCCGTCCGCGGATCGCGCTCAACGGCCGGCCGACGTTCCTGCACGGCCCGCTCGACCAGGGCTACTGGCCGGACGGCATCTCGACCGCCCCCACCGACGACGCCCTGCGCTTCGACCTCGAGAAGACCAAGGAGCTGGGCTTCAACTTCGTCCGCAAACACGTCAAGGTCGAGCCGGCGCGCTGGTACTACTGGGCCGACACGCTGGGCCTGGTCGTCTGGCAGGACATGCCCTCGCTGACGGTGTCGTTCGACGGCCCACCCGGCGTCGCGCCGGACCCCGTCCCACGAGCTCGCGAGCTGTTCGAAGCGGAATTGACCAAAATGATCACGCAGCTGCGGGCGGTCCCGTCGATCGTCGGCTGGGTGCCGTTCAACGAGGGCTGGGGCGAGTACGACACGGCCCGTGTCGCGGAACTGGTCAAAGCCCTCGACCCGACCCGGCTGGTGATCGCGAACAGCGGGGTCAACTGCTGCTTCTCCCGCCCGGACACCGGCGCGGGCGACGTCTACGACGACCACACGTACGTGGGCCCGGGGGAGCCGACGGTGGTCGACGGCCGGGCGATCGTCGACGGCGAGTACGGCGGCCTCGGTCTCGTCTTGGAGAACCACTGCTGGCCCGGCCCGCCGAACGCGTACGAAATGACGCCGACCCGCGAGCGGCTCACCGAGCGCTACGCGGAGGTGAGCACCGCTCTCGAGCGAGTGGTGGCCGAGCGAGGTCTGTCCGGCGCGGTGTACACCCAGACGACCGATGTCGAGAACGAGGTCAACGGCCTGCTGACGTACGACCGCCGGGTGGTCAAGGTCGACGCGGAGGTGGTCGCGAAGTGCGCCCGAGCGGTGATCGACGCCGGCTCGGCCTGAGGTGGTAGTCGACTCCCGACCACGCTCGCGCCGAGTGCGCGGCCTGGTCGGCGTTCGGCGACGGACTCGGGCGGGCCGCGCTGTGGTCGAATGTCGGCGAAGGCACTGCTGCTCGACCTGCGGTCTCGCCGGCTTTGGACAACAGCCCTGCCCAAGCCATCTCGTCTCGTTGTCTGGTCAGCTTTGGGCGATGGCTCTGGCCAGGCCATCTCGTCTCGTTGTCTGGTCAGCTTTGGGCGATGGCTCTGGCCAGGCCATCTCGTCTCGTTGTCTGGTCAGCTTTGGGCGATGGCTCTGGCCAGGCCATCTCGTCTCGTTGTCTGGTCAGCTTTGGGCGATGGCTCTGGCCAGGCCATCTCGTCTCGTTGTCTGGTCAGCTTTGGGCGATGGCTCTGGCCAGGCCATCTCGTCTCGTTGTCTGGTCAGCTTTGGGCGATGGCTCTGGCCAGGCCATCTCGTCTCGTTGTCTGGTCAGCTTTGGGCGATGGCTCTGGCCAGGCCATCTCGTCTCGTTGTCTGGTCAGCTTTGGGCGATGGCTCTGGCCAGGCCATCTCGTCTCGTTGTCTGGTCAGCTTTGGGCGATGGCTCTGGCCAGGCCATCTCGTCTCGTTGTCTGGTCAGCTTTGGGCGATGGCTCTGGCCAGGCCATCTCGTCTCGTTGTCTGGTCAGCTTTGGGCGATGGCTCTGGCCAGGCCATCTCGTCTCGTTGTCTGGTCAGCTTTGGGCGATGGCTCTGGCCAGGCCATCTCGTCTCGTTGTCTGGTCAGCTTTGGGCGATGGCTCTGGCCAGGCCATCTCGTCTCGTTGTCTGGTCAGCTTTGGGCGATGGCTCTGGCCAGGCCATCTCGTCTCGTTGTCTGGTCAGCTTTGGGCGATGGCTCTGGCCAGGCCATCTCGTCTCGTTGTCTGGTCAGCTTTGGGCGATGGCTCTGGCCAGGCCATCTCGTCTCGTTGTCTGGTCAGCTTTGGGCGATGGCTCTGGCCAGGCCATCTCGTCTCGTTGTCTGGTCAGCTTTCGGCGACGGTCCTGACCAGGCCATCTCGTCCGTGGTCGAGAGCCGACAACAGGGCGCCGCGCAGGGCGGCCGAGTCCGTCACCGCGCCGGCCTCCACCCGGACCGGCCCCGGCGCCGCCGCGCGGACCGTTCGGCGGATCTCGGCCACGAGGCCCGGCCGACTTCCCGCCGGGCCGCCCAGCAGCACCAGGTCCGGATCGACGATCGTGCAGATCGCGGCCACGGCCCGCCCGAGCGTCGCGCCGAGCAGCCGTAGCCGTTCGGCGGCCACGGCGTCGCCGTCGGCCTGGCCGAGCGTGGTCAAGATCGCGTCGACGTCCAGCGAAGGTGCGTCCGACCGGCCGAAACCCTGGTCGGCGAGAGCCGAGGCGAGCGTCGACCCCGAACTGTCCAGGTACCCGATCTCGCCCGCCAGCCCGTGCGCGCCCCGCACGAGCTGGTCACCGACATAAAGACTGACGCCGAGCCCGGCGCCGACATAGACGTAAGCGAAGCTCTTCGCCTCCCGCGCGGCACCCTCGCGCCGTTCGGCGAGCGCGGAGAAGTTGACGTCGTTGTCCAAAAGAACGTCATCCCCGATGTCCCCGGCTCGGAGCCGTCCCTCGGGAAAGGGCGACCCCGGCAGCTCGACGACCTCGTGCGTGACGGGGTCGACGGGGTTGGCCACCGAGATCGCGGTCGCCCGCACCGGCCCCGACCCGGCTCCGCCCGCCGCGGAGACCGCGTCCCGCACCGCGGCGGTCATCGGCCGGTCGTCCTCCGGAGAATGGTCGGCGGTGGCCAGGACTGTCCCGGTCAGGTCGGTCGTCACCGTCCGGATGCCCCGCTGGTTGACCTCCGCGGCGACCACGCGCCCGGCGTCGGCGGCCAGCTCGTAGAAGGTCGCGATACGACCACGGCGCCCCGTCTGGTCGGTGCCGGTGGCCCGCAGCGCGCCCGCCGTCTCCAGGCGGCGGACCGACTCGGAGATCGTCGGCTTCGAGATCCCAGTGGTCGCGGCGAGCTCGGCGCGCGTGGTCCGCCCGCGGACGAAAACGTGGTCGAGCACCGCGCGGTCGGTCATGGCCCGCAGCATCGCCAGGCGCGGAAGCGGCAGTTCGGGGTGGGACATCGCACCTCTTGTGGCGGGAGACGGACAGGGGTTACCGTAGCCGGGCCATTCTAGTAAGGAGTCCTAACCAAAAGATCGCGAGGAACACCGATGACGACCACAGAGCTGCCCGCGAACATGTCCGAGGCCGTCTCGCGGACCAAGCAGGAACTGCGTGCCCGGATCGGCGACGTCGCCGGCGCGTTCGCCGGAGTCCGCGACCGGATGCGGCGCGAGGTCGACGCCGTCGCCGCCGACCCGGACGCCTTCCCCGTCGTCCGATATCGGGACATCGCCGGCGACACCGTGCCGCGGCGCACGCTCGACGCCGTCCGGCGCCGCGGCTGCGCCGTCGTCAAAGGCACCTTCGCGCGCGAAACGGCCGAGGCCTGGGACGCCGAACTGGCCGCGTACCTCGCCGACAACGACTTCGCCGGGACCTACCAGGGACCGGCCGACGACGTCTTCGCCGGTCTCGCGTCGAGCCAGCCGCAGATCTACCCGGTCTACTGGTCGAAGCCGCAGATCCAGGCCCGCCAGCACGAGCACATGGTCGCCGTCCGGCGGTTCCTCAACTCCTTCTGGCGGCACGAGTCCGAGGGCCGCGTCTGGTTCGACCCCGATCGCGACACGGCCTACCCCGACCGCATCCGCCGCCGCCCGCCCGGCTCGGCCTCGCTCGGGCTGTCCGCGCACACCGACTCCGGCTCGGTCGAACGCTGGCTGCTGCCCGCCTACCAGCAGGTCTTCCGCCACGTTTTCGCCGGAAATTGGCAACAGTACGACCCGTGGGACGGCGCCTACCGCACCGAAGTGGACGAATACCCGTCGACGGTTATGTGCTCGGCCTTCCGCACGTTCCAGGGCTGGACGGCGTTGTCGGAAATGCGCCAGGGCGACGGCGTGCTGCACGTGGTGCCGATCCCGTCGGCGATGGCGTACGTGCTGCTTCGCGCGCTACAGGACGATATCCCCGACGACGACCTCTGCGGCGCGGCCAACGGCCAGGCGTTGCCCGTGAACGACAAATACCACGACGACCTGCTGCCGGCGCTGACCTCGATCCCCGAGATCGAACCGGGCGACACGGTCTGGTGGCACGGCGACGTCATCCACGCGGTCGCCGACGGCACCAACCCGGACCGCTGGGGCAACGTCATGTACATCCCGGCGAGCCCGCACTGCCCGAAGAACGCGGCCTACGCCGAGAAGTGCGGCCGCGCGTTCCTGACCGGCGCGAGCCCGGGCGACTTCGCGCCCGAAGACTACGAAGTGACCTGGACCGGCCGCGCCACGGTCGACGACCTCACCGCGACCGGCCGCGACCAACTCGGCCTGTGACGGCGCCGCGCCGGGCCCGAGAGCCCGGCGCGGTCGTCTCACGCGGGCAGGGCAGCCTCGATGGCCTTGACGACCTGCTCGTCCTCGGGCTCGGTCCGCGGCCGGAACCGCGCGAGGACCTCGCCGTCCGCGCCGACCAGGAACTTCTCGAAGTTCCACTGGACGTCGCCGGTCTCGCCGTCGGCGTCGGCCGTTTTGGTCAATTCCGCGTACAGCGGGTGCCGGCCTTCGCCGTTGACGTCGATCTTCTCGAACAACGGGAACGTGACGCCGTAGGTCGTCGAGCAGAACGTCTGAATCTCCTCGGCGCTGCCCGGCTCCTGCCCCGCGAACTGGTTGCACGGAAAACCGACCACGGAGAAGCCCTGGCCGCCGAAGCGTTCCTGCAGCCGCTCGAGGCCGGAGTACTGCGGGGTCAGGCCGCACTTCGACGCGACGTTGACCACGAGCAGCGCCTTGCCCGCGAGCGAGCCCAGCGAGCTGTCCTGCCCGTCGAGCGTCTTGACCGGAATTTCGTGGATCCCCATGAAGGTCCCTTCAGTCGTGCTTCAGCGCCCGGGCGTCGAGGTGCCCGAACGGTCCGTCGTCGGCGCGGTAGGCCGCGGCCAGCTGCCCGGCCCGCGCGCGGTCGCCGCGTCGCAGCGAATCGGCCAACGCGTCGAAGCGCTCGGTGTGGACCGCCGCGCGACGACGCGCGTAGTCCGCGGCCGAGTCCTTGGTGACCATGAACGCCCAGTCGCTCTCCAGCGCCAGCATCGCCTCGGCGACGGCCTGGTCGGCGACGGTGTCGCGGGCCGTCGTCGGCAAACCGGCCACGAGGTCGAGCAGCCGCCGCTGCAGCGCGGTGTTGGCGTCGACCATGTCCTTGACCTGCTCGCCGTCCCAGACGCGCCAGTCCTTGCCCGACCCCCACGACGACGCCGGCAGGTCGATCGGCTCGCCGACGAGCCCGGCGTCGAGTGCGCCTTTGAGCGTCGTCACCCGGACACCGGCCTCGGGCAGCGCGCGCAGCACGCCTTCGAGCCACGCCGGGCCTTCGTGCCACCAGTGGCCGAACAGCTCCGTGTCGTACGCGGCGACCACGAGCGCCTCACGGCCGTGCTGCGCCTTCAGTGAACGCAGCCGCGTGACCACCGTGTCGACGAAGTCCTTGACGTGCAGTCCCAGCACGTCCGCGGCCAGCGACGGGTCGTACGGCGCCTTGTCCGCCGGTTCGACCGTCTTGCCGGTGACGCGCGACGCCTTGAGCCCGACCTCGTGCGCCCAGGTGTGGAAGTCGCGGTACGCCGCGTGGCCGGGGTAGCCGGCCTTCGGCGACCAGACGCGGTAGGTGACCTCGAGGTCTCGTCCGAAAGCGACCACGTCGCTGTCGCCGACCGGCCGCGCCGCCCACGTCTCGCCGCGCAGAGACGGCCCGTCGACCATGAAGCGCCGCACGCCGGCCGCCGCGTAGTCGTTTTCCATACCGGGCGCGTAGCCGCACTCCGGCGCCCAAATCCCTTCGGGCCGGGAGCCGAGTCGCAACGCCGTGTCGGCGAGGCCCGCGGTCAGCGCGAACTCGCGCACCCGCGGGTCCAGCAGCGGCTGGAACGGGTGGGCCAGCGGCCCGCCGAGCAGCTCGATCGTCGCATTGTCGACCAGCGAACGAAGGATCGGCGAGAAGCCGTGCCGCCAGCGCGTCCCCAGCTCCTCGGCCACGCGGACGGCGGTCCGGTGTTCGGCCGCGGCCAGCTCGCGCAGGGTCGGGTCGCCGCGCCACAGCGTCGACGCGTGCTGGGCGCGCAGCTGCCAGTGGCCGAGCCAGTCGTGGAACGCGCGGATGCTGTACGGGTCGTCGAGCTGCGCGGCGAGCACCGGCGTCACGCCCAGCGTCAGCACGTCCTGGCGGCCTTCGGCGGCGAACCGCTCGAGGAGGTCGACCATCGGCAGGTACGAATGCGCCCACGCCTGGTACAGCCATTCCTCGCCGACCGGCCAGCTCCCGTGGTGCGGCAGCCACGGCAGGTGGCTGTGGAGGACCAGGCAAAAGGTGCCTTCGTTCATCGGCGCACCGCCACGGCGACCAGGTCGAGGCTGGCGTCGAGGTCGTCGCCGTGGATGGCGAAGCCGGTGGCCTCGATCGCGGCGACGTCGGCGAGCAGCGCGGGCGGCCACACGGCCTGGCCGGGCAGCGAGCCCATGACCACGTCGAGCTGCGCGTCGATGATCGAGCCGCCGTACCGCTCGTCCAGGGCGCGAACAGCGTCGCCGTGGTGCAGGCCGTGCAGCGATTCGACGTCGAACCCGGCGTCGGTGAGCAGCCCGGCCAGCTCGGCCGGTGCCAGCTCACGCGTGTGGAACGGATTCAGCGGCGTGTCGCTGTCCGGGGTGAAAGTCAGCCGGTTCGGGGTCGTGACCAGCAGTTTGCCGCCCGGCGGCAACACCCGCCGGCACTCGGCGAGGAACCCGGCCTGATCCCACAGGTGCTCGATGACCTGGAAATTGGCCACGACGTCGACCGCACCGTCCCGGACCGGCAGGAACGCCAGGTTCGCCCGCGCGACGGCGACATCGGAGTAGCGACGGGCGACGTGCTCGGTGGTCGGCACGTCGTAGTCCAGCGCGAGCACCCGGCGGGCCGTCGTCGCGAGGAGGCTCGCGCCGTAGCCCTCGCCGCAGCCGGCTTCGAGCACCGTCGCGTCCGCGCAGTGGGGGAGCAGGGCGAGGTACGCGGCTTCGTGGCGGCGAAACCAATAATTCTCCTCGGCGATGCCGGGGACGGTCCGTTCGCCGGTCAGGTGCAGCGCCTCGGCCCGGGTGGCTGGGGTGGTCACCTCCGCGACCCTAGCGGGTGTCACGTCCGGCGCGGCCGTCTCGTTCCGTGGTCATGCAACGGACAATCACCCGCGTTCTGCTCGTCGTCTTCGGCCTGGTCGAGGCCGTGGTCGGAACTTGGCCACTGGTCTCGCCGACCGGCTTCTACCAGGACTTTCCCGGATTCCGCACGGGCTGGGTCGCGATGGACGGGCCCTTCAACGAGCACCTCCTGCGCGACTTCGGCGGCCTCAACCTGACGCTCGCCGCGCTGCTGGTCGGAGCCGCCGTGATCGGCACCACAGCCGTGGCGCGGCTGGCCGGCGTGGCGGGGCTGCTGTTCGGCCTGCCGCACTTCCTCTACCACCTCGGTCACGTGGCGCACTTCGAGCGGATCGATCAGGTGCTGATCATCGCGACGACCGGGCTCGGCGTCGTCGTCCCGCTCGTGGTCCTGGCGATTCCCGGGCGGCGGGTCAGTACACCGGTGACACCGTGATGCCGAGCGCGCCGGGACCGAGGTGCGCGCCGATGACCGTGCTCGCCTCGACGACCATGCTCTCGGCCATCGCCGGCACCCGCCGCTCGATCTGCCGGCCGATTTCGAGCTCGTGGTCGCTGGCGCCGAACCGGGTCACGGCGATGTCGGCGCGGAAACCGCCGGACTTCTTGACCGCGAGGTCGACCATCTTGGCCAGCGCCCGCCGCGTGCCGGGGACGCGGGCCAGCGGCGCGACCTCGCCGTCCTTGACCGTGAGCAGTGGCTTGATCGAAAACGCCGTACCGAGCATCGCCTGCGCGGCGCCGATCCGCCCGCCGCGGCGGAGATACTCCAGCGTGTCGACGTAGATGAACTCGGTGCTGGTGAAGCAGCGGCGTTCGGCGGCCTCGATGACCCGGGCCGCGTCCGCGCCCGCCGCGGCCGCCCGGGCCGCGGACACCGCGGCGAACCCGAGGCTCATCCCGGTGGTGCGGCTGTCCAGGACGTGCACGGGGATGCGGACCTGCTGGGCGGCCTCCCGGGCCGCGCGGACGGTGTCGGACATGCGGCCGGAAATGTGGATGCTGACGATCGCGGTCGCGCCGGACGCGGCCGCTTCCTGGTAGGTCCAGAAGAACGCCCCCGGATCCGGGGGCGAAGTGGTCAATACCTGCCCGGCTCTCAGCGCGTCGATCACGTCGCCGCGGTCGAAGCGGTTTTCGTCGTCGAAGTGACCACCCATGTTCAGCTGGATCTGGACGACTCCGATGGCCCAGCGGGACGCGACGAGGTCGGGCAGGCAGGAGCTCGAGTCGGTGATGACGGCGATGCGCGCGGGCATGGTGGGGGAGGTTAATGCCTTACACCCACTGCGAGTAGGCCGTGGTTGGTCCGATCGGACGAACGGCGGTTCGGGTGGGGTAACCGGTCGACTACCGGGACGATGGTCCCATTAGATTGCGCATCCAGGTGAATGGCGTCACCTCGGCGGGTCCTGCGCGCCGATTGGCCCTAATCTACCGGCCAGTAGAGCACTGTCCCGTGGTCTTCCGCGGGCCACGAACCGGGAGGTCGAAGCAGACCCATGACCAACATCGTCGTCCTGGTCAAGCAGGTACCGGACACCTACTCGGAGCGGAAGCTCAACGGGTCCGACCACACCCTTGACCGCGAATCCGCCGACGCCGTGCTCGACGAGATCAACGAGAAGGCCGTCGAAGAGGCACTGAAGATCAAGGAAGCCGGCGAGGGCGAGGTCACCGTGATCTCGGTGGGCCCGGACCGCGCGACCGACGCCATCCGCAAGGCGCTGTCCATGGGCGCCGACAAGGCCATCCACGTCTCCGACGAGGCGCTGCACGGCTCCGACGCGATCGCCACCGCCAAGGTGCTGGCCGCCGCCATCGGCAAGGTCGAAGGCTACGACCTGATCATCGCCGGCAACGAGTCCTCCGACGGCCGCGGCGGCGCCGTCCCCGCGATCCTCGCCGAGCTGCTCGGCCTGCCGCAGGTCACCTACGCCCGCGAGGTCACCGTCGAGGGCACGACCATCAAGGCCGTCCGCGAGACCGAGGACGGGCTCACTCGCCTCGAGGCGACCCTGCCCGCGGTGGTGAGCGTCGGCGAGAAGATCAACGAGCCGCGCTACCCCTCCTTCAAGGGCATCATGGCCGCGAAGAAGAAGCCGGTCGAGACGTTCACCATCGCCGACCTGGGCGTCGACGCGGGCGAGGTCGGCCTCGGCAACGCGTGGTCCACCGTGACCGAATCCGCGCCGAAGCCGCCGCGCACCGCCGGCGAGAAGGTCGAAGACGAGGGCGACGGCGGCACCAAGGTCGCCGAGTACCTGGTCGGCCAGAAGCTCATCTGACAACGGCTCTTCGAGGAGGAACAAGAACATGGCTGAAGTACTCGTCCTCGTCGACCACGTCGACGGTGAGGTCAAGAAGGTCACGCTCGAGCTGCTGACCGCCGCCCGCGCGCTCGGTGAGCCGTCGGCCGTCGTCGTCGGCCCGACCGGGACCGCCGCCAAGGCGAAGCAGGCGCTGGCCTCGCACGGCGCCGCCAAGGTGTATGTCGCGGAAGGCGACGACGCCGCGAACTACCTGGTCACGCCCAAGGTGGACGTGCTCGCCGCGCTCGCGCAGCAGGCGTCCCCGGCCGCGGTGCTCGTCACCGCCAGCGGTGAGGGCAAGGAGGTCGCCGCCCGCCTGGCCGTGCGCCTGGGCTCCGGCCTGATCTACGACGCCGTGGGCGTCAACGGCGACGGCGTCATCGACCAGTCCATCTTCGGTGGCGCGTTCTCGGTGAAGTCGAAGTCCGCGAAGGGCGCGCCGGTCGTCTCCATCCGCCCGGGCGCGGTCGAGGCCGAGCCGGCCGAGGGCGCGGCGGCCGAGGAGACCGTCGAGATCCCCGCGGTCGACGCGGCGAAGTCCACTCGCATCACGGGCGTCGAGCCGGTGACTGGCGGTGACCGTCCGGAGCTGACCGAGGCCTCGATCGTGGTCTCCGGTGGCCGCGGTGTCGGCTCGGCGGAGAAGTTCGACGTCGTCGAGAAGCTGGCCGACTCGCTCGGCGCGGCTGTCGGCGCGTCGCGCGCGGCGGTCGACTCCGGCTACTACCCGGCGCAGTTCCAGGTCGGCCAGACCGGCAAGACCGTGTCGCCGCAGCTGTACATCGCGCTCGGCATCTCCGGCGCGATCCAGCACCGCGCCGGCATGCAGACGTCGAAGACGATCATCGCCGTCAACAAGGACCCGGAGGCGCCGATCTTCGAGATCGCCGACTTCGGCATCGTCGGCGACCTGTTCAACGTCGCGCCGCAGCTGACCGAAGCGGTCGAGAAGCGCAAGGGCTGATTGCCTGTTCGAAGGGCCTTCCGGGACTTCCCGGAAGGCCCTTCGCGCGTTTTCGGGACCTGAGAGAAGCCTGAGAACCCGCAATTAACTGAACGTGCACTAATCGGTCATCGGATGGCACTCTCCGCGGCTTCCAACGCGCAGGTACACCTTGACCATGACGACGTCACAGCTCCTCGTCAGCACTGATCAGGCGGGTGCCGACCTCCCCGCGGACGCTCCCCGGTACTCCCTTCTCGTCGCCCACGCGAACGAAGAAGTGGTCGCCGCGCAGAAGCTGCGGCACCGGGTTTTCGCCGAGGAGATGGGCGCGCGGCTGCACTCGCCGGTCGCCGGTCTCGACGTCGACGAGTTCGACGAGTTCTGCGACCACCTCGTGGTCCGCGACGACAACACGGGCGAAATCGTCGGCACCTACCGGATGCTGCCGCCGGACCGCGCCGCCCAGGCGGGGAAGCTCTACGCGGACAGCGAGTTCGATCTGAGCGCCCTCGACGCGCTTCGGCCGTCCCTGGTCGAAACCGGCCGGTCGTGCGTGCACCCGGACCACCGCAGCGGCGCCGTCGTCAGCCTGGTCTGGGCGGGGATCGCCCGCTACATGCTGCTGTCCGGCCACCGCTACCTCGCCGGCTGCGCGTCGGTCCCGCTGGTGGACGGCGGATCCTTCGCCGCCGGCGTCTGGGACGTCCTGCGCACCAAGCACTACTCGGACGAGGCCACGCGCGTCTCGCCGCTGATCCCGTGGGACGCGTCGGCGATCGAACGTCCCGGCCGCTCGATCCTGCCGCCGCTGATCAAGGGCTACGTCCGGCTCGGCGCCAAGGCCTACGGTCCGCCCGCGCTCGACGCCGACTTCGGTGTCGCGGACTTCTTCGTCGTGCTGGACCTGCACAACGTCGACGAGCGGTACCTGAAGTTCTTCCTCGGGGTCCAGGTATGAGCCACGCGTGGATGCCGACGTCGCCGTGCGGCGACGGCTGCCTGACCGACGGCGACCCGGTGGTCGGTTTTCCGCGACGCATCCTGCGCGTCACCGCGGCGATCCTCGTTGTCGTCGCGGCGCTGGCCTCGGCGCCGTTGCTGCTGGTGTCGTGGGGGCGCGAGCGCCGGGTGCGGCTGATCTTCCGCGGCATGCTGCGGGCGTTCGGCGTCCGCCTGGACATCCGGGGCGGCGCCGACTTCCTGACCGCGCCCGCCGGCCGTGGCGCGCTGGTGGTCAACAACCACATCTCGTGGCTGGACATCGTCGCGATCAACGCGCTGCGACCGATGCGCGCGCTGGCCAAGAAGGAGATCGCGGGCTGGCCGGTGCTGGGCGGCCTGGTCCGCCGGGGCGGCAGCATCTTCCTCGACCGCGAACGGCTTACGACGCTGCCGGCCACGATGGCGTCGCTCGCGGACGCGCTCCGGACGGGCTCGCTGGTGAGCGTGACCCCGGAGGGCACGACGTGGTGCGGCCTGGCGTCCGGCCGGTTCACGACGGCGACCTTCCAGGCGGCCATCGACGGCGGTGTCCCGGTCCGCCCGATCGCCCTGCGGTACCGCCTGGCCGACGGCCGCGAGACGAGCCGTCCGGCGTTCATCGGCCCGGAGTCGCTGATCGCGTCCCTGCGCCGGGTCGCGGCGTTGCGCGGGCTGGTGCTCGACGTCCACATCTGCCCGGAGATCGCCCCGGGCCGCGCGGAGAACCGCCGCGAACTGGCGGCGCTCGCCGAGGCGGCCGTGCATTCGGCGCTGGGGACGGTGCAGATCCCGGCCCAGCAGCGGCGCCGGAGCGTCCAGCGGGTCCCACTGGCTTCGCCTCCCGCGAAGTGATCCGGGCCCTGTCGCCGCGATCCGGCGACAGGCCCGGGTCGGGAGGCTTTCGCGGGTTTTGCGGGCCTGTCATCGTGATCCGATGACAGGCCCGTTCGCCGATCTTCGGCGCGGAGTTCGACGGCGGCTGTGGCCTCGGCTCGTTTGGCCGGCTCGCCTCGTCGGCCTGGCTCGGCCCCTCCGGTCGGCCCGCCCGGCCCCGTCCGAACTCGGTCCAAACCCGGCCGGCGCGGACCGTCAGGCCGGCTGAAATCGCCCACCTGACTCGGCGCGCCGGTCTGATCGATCTGTCGGGCGCGTCATGTCTGCGCCGGCACTCAGCCGCGCTTGCGGGCTTCCCGTTCAGCCGATGGCGAGCGTGAGCTTCCCGCCAGGGTGGCCGTCCTCGCTCTCGATCTGCGCGGCGGCCGCGTCCTCGAGCGGGTAGCTCTTGCCCTGCGCGATCCGGACCCCGCGGTCGGTCACCCAGCCGGCGATCCCGGTCAGGACCTCCCGCGACTGCTCGCCCCCGCTCGAGAACGGGATCCCCAGCTCGAAGGCGGCCCCGTCGGCGATGGTGACGATCCGGTCCTTCGTGCCCCGCAGCTCGACCGACCCGGGCAGCACCCCATGCCCGGCGGCGTCGAACACGGCGTCCACCGGTCCGGGCGCGGCCTCGCGAACCCGCTCCTCCCAGCCGTCGCCGTAGCGGACCGGCACGACCCCCAGCGACTTCAGGTCGTCGAGGTTCCGGCTGCCGGCGGTGCCGACGACGGTGGCGCCCTGCGCGACGGCCACCTGCGCGGCGAAGCGCCCGACGGTGCCGCTCGCGCCGTGCACCAGCAGGGTCTCGCCTTCGCGGACCTCAAGCAGCCCGAGAACGCGAAGCGCGGTCTCGCCGGCGACCGGCAGCGCCGCCGCGTCCGCCCACGAGATACCGGCGGGCTTGGGCGCGAGCGTCTTCGCCAGCGCGTACTCGGCGTAGGCGCCGGTCTCGGACCAGCCGAACACCTCGTCGCCGACGGCGAACTCCGCGCCCTCGCCGGCGGCGTCGACGACACCGGCCACTTCGAGACCGGGGGTGTGCGGGAAGGGAACCTGGAAGTTCTGCTGCATGAAGCCGTTGCGGATCTTCCAGTCGATCGGGTTGATTCCGGCGGCCCGGACGGCCAGCCGCACCTGCCCCGGGCCGGGTTCCGGCACCGGGACCTCGGACATCTGCAAGACGTCCGGCCCGCCGTAGGCGGAGAAGGTGATCGCTCGCATGGTTCTCTGCGCTCCTCGAGTTGTGACTTCGAATGTCCTCCCCAACGAGTCAACGCGCGTGGTATTCCTGCCGAACCACCCGGACGAGCAGTGTTCACTAGCCGGACGAGCAGGCCGCCGCACCGCGCCCGCGCCTACTTTGGACGGCATGGATGCTTCGTGGTCGGATCCGCGACACGTGCTGGACGTCGTCGAACGGCTCCTTTCGGCGCCGCGGCCCCACCTGCTCGGCCGGTTTTCCGACGAGCTGGGCAAGCTGATCCCGCACCACGCGGCGGCCATGCAGACCGGCGACTGCCCGCGCAGCCCGTTGAAGGTCATCGGCGACCAGGCGATCGCGGACGCCGTGACAAGCGCCGAACTGCAACGGCTGGTCGACCGCAGCGAGCCGGGCAAGGCCCTGGTGGTCGACGGCGTGCTGGGCGGCGTCGAGCGCCGTCTCGTCCTGTTTTCGTCGATGCCGGCGGTCGGCAAGGGCGCCGTGCTGGTCGTCGTGCCGACGGACGGCGAACTGCCGACGGCCGAGCTGGAGCTGGCCGCGCAGCTGTGGCACATCCTCGGCACGGACGCGGGCCAGCGCGCGACCGACCCGGGCCCGAACGTCCTTGCCAGCAACCTCGCGGCGGCCACCGCACGAGCCCAGGCGATCACGGACCTCGGCCAAACCCACGCGGCGACGCTGACCACACTCTTGGCGGTGCTGCGCTCGGGACGTCTTTCCGACGTCGTCGCCCGCCGCACGGCAGCCGACCTGGCCCGCGACGCGTTGCTCGAACTGAAGGGTGTCGTCGATCGCGACCAAGCCCTGTCCGAGGAACGGGCGGCCGCGGCCTTCGCCCTGCTCAGAACCCAGCTGGCCGACCTGGTCCGCCACACCGACGTCGACGTCGACCTGGTCGACCCGGTCGGGGACGCCTCGCTTCCGCAGGACATCGCCCACACCGCGCGGACGATGACCCGAGGCCTGGTGCTCGCGGCCTTGGATCGCCCGGCGACCACGCGGCTGCGGGCGTCGTGGCGCCTGGACGGCGCGGCGCTGCGCATCACGGTCCGCGACGACAGTCCCGAAGTCGCCGACGCGACCCCGGCCCGCGGCCTGACCGAGCGGCTCACCGCCCTCGGCGGCCACTGGGAGGTCGACGCGGTGCCCGGCTGGGGAACGACGGTCACCGCGGTCCTCCCGCTGGGCATCGCCGACCCACCGGAGCTGCGTCCCCTCGACCGGCTCAACCCGCGCGAGGTCGAGGTCCTGACGGGGATCTCGCAGGGCCTGCGCAACCGGCAGATCGCCGCGCAGCTGCAGCTCAGCGAGCACACGGTGAAGTTCCACGTCCGCAACATCCTCGACAAGCTGGACGTGAGCTCCCGCGGCGAGGCCGCCGCCCTGGCCCGCGACCTGCGCCTGGAGCCGGTGGCCCACCGCACGGCCTGAACCGGCTTGACCTCCAGCGGACTGGAGGTTGCACGCTGCTGATCATGGCCTCGACGCTCGACTCCACTCCCCGTCGCCGCAGCGTGCTGTGGACCGTGGAACACCGCCTGACCACGATCGCGCTGCTGCTGGTGGTCACGTTGGTCGCGTTCGAGAACATGGGCGTCGCGACGGCGATGCCGACCCTGGTCGCCGACCTCCACGGGCTGTCGCTGTACTCGTGGCCGTTCACGATCTTCCTGATCTCGAGCGTGGTCGCGACGGTGCTGTCGGGCCGGATCGGCGACCGCCGCGGCCCGGCACCGGCGTTGCTGGCGGGGCCGGTGCTGTTCGCGGCGGGCTTGGTCGTCGCGGGGACGGCGACCGGGATGCCGACGTTCCTCCTCGGCCGCGCGCTGCAGGGCTTCGGCTCGGGGCTGCTGCTGGTGTCGGTCTCGTTGCTGATCGCGTTGACGTTCACCGACCAGGAACGCCCGGTGATCTACGCGGCGAACGCGGCGGCCTGGGTCCTACCGGCGGTGATCGGCCCCTCGGTGGCCGGCGTGGTGACGGTCAGCATCGGCTGGCGCTGGGTGTTCCTCGGTCTGGTCCCGCTGGTGGTCATCGGCGTGGCGATGCTGGTGGTGGTCGTCCGCCGTCTGCCTGCCCACCTGCCGCCGGCCGCCGGCCGCCGCGCGGGCGTCGTCCAGGCGATCATCGCCGCCCTCGGCGTCGCGGCGTTGACGTGGGCGGCCCAGCACCAATCGCTGCTGGCCCTCGTCTACGGCACGGCCGGCCTCGTGGCCCTGGGCTACGCCCTTCGGACGTTGCTCCCGACCGGAACCCTGACCTCTCGCCGCGGCCTGCCGACGGTCGTTGCGTCCCGCGCCCTGATCGCCGGCGCGTACGCCGGGATGGAGGCGTACCTGCCCCTGACGATGACCGCGGTCCACGGCTACAGCCCGGCCCTGGCGGGCCTGCCGCTGACCATCACGGCGCTGGGCTGGTCCGCGGCGTCGGCAGCACAAGGCCGGTACCTGAACTGGTCCCGGGAAGCATCGCTGCGCACGGGGTTCTGGCTGGTCGCGGCCGGTCTGGTCGTCTTCGGCCTGGTCTCCCAACCCTGGTTCCCCGCCTGGCCGGCGTTCGTGGCCTGCGCGGTCGGCGGCGCCGGCATGGGGATCGCGATGCCCGCGATCTCGGTCCTCTTGCTCCGGTACTCACCCGAGGGCGAGCGCGGTTTCAACACTTCGGCAGTGCAGTTGGCCGACTGGGTTGGATCGGCGCTGCTCATCGGCCTGGGCGGTGTCCTGCTCAGCCTCGTCGGTTCGGTTCTCGCCCCATCGCCGGCGATAGCCCTGCTCACCGTGGCCTTGGTGGCGCTGGCGCTGCTGGGGGTCCGGCTGACCGGACGCTGGCCGTCGAAGGTGTGACAGCCCACTTCCAGGGCCAGGGTGGGCTTCGTCACGCGGTGGAGCGGACTACCCTGAAGGAGCGATGACCTATCTCGACCACGCGGCGACCACTCCGATGTTGCCCGAAGCCGTAGCGGCGATGACCGAGGCGCTGTCCAACGTGGGCAACGCCTCCGCGCTGCACTCTTCGGGCCGCCGCGCCCGTCGGATGATCGAGGAAGCCCGCGAAACCATCGCCGACGCCCTTGGCGCCCGCCCCTCCGAGGTGATCTTCACCGGCGGCGGCACCGAGAGCGACAACCTCGCGCTCAAGGGCATCTACTGGGCCCGCCACGACGAGCAGGAGCAGCGTCGCCGCATCCTGTGCGGGGCGGCGGAGCACCACGCCGTGCTCGACACCGTCGAATGGCTCGAGTCCCATTGCGGCGCCGAGATCACGCTGCTCGAAGTCGACAGCCAGGGCCGAGTCTCGCCGGACGTCCTCCGCGCCGCCATAGCCGCGGATCCCGATGCCGTCGCGCTGGTGACGGTGATGTGGGCCAACAACGAGGTCGGCACGATCAACCCGATCGCCGAACTGGCAGCGGTCTGCGCGGAGTTCGACCTCCCGCTCCACACCGACGCGGTTCAGGCCGTCGGCGCCGTACCGGTCGACTTCGCAGCCAGCGGTGCCGCGGCACTCACGTTGACCGGCCACAAGCTCGGTGGCCCGTTCGGCGTGGGCGCGCTCCTCCTCGGCCGCGACGTGACCTGCGTGCCGCTGCTGCACGGCGGCGGCCAGGAACGCAGCGTTCGCTCTGGCACTCTCGATGTCCCGGCGATCGTCGGCTTCGCGGCCGCGGTCCGAGCCAGCGTCGCGACCCGATCCGAGTACGCCAAGCGTGTCGAGGAGCTTCGAGACGGGCTTGTCGAAGTCGTCCAGCGCGAGGTACCCGACGCCATCCTCAACGGTGGCGACGGCGAGCGGTTGCCCGGTCATGCTCACTTCACGTTCCCCGGCTGCGCCGGCGACAGCCTCTTGATGCTGCTGGACGCCAAGGGCATCGAATGTTCGACAGGCTCCGCGTGCACGGCCGGCGTCGCCCAGCCGAGCCACGTGCTGCTCGCCATGGGCGCCGACTCAGCGGCGGCACGTGGCTCTCTCCGATTCTCCCTCGGCCACACGTCCACTGCCGCGGACGTCGAGGCCGTCGCCGCCGAGATCGGCGGAGTCGTCACGCGCGCGCGACAGGCCGGCCTGGCCGGAATGCGCAAGCAGACCCAGAAGCAAGAGGTGTAAGGCAATGCGGGTTTTGGCCGCGATGAGCGGAGGAGTGGACTCGGCGGTCGCCGCCGCGCGTGCGGTCGACGCCGGGCACGACGTCGTCGGCGTGCACCTGGCGCTGTCGGCCAAACCGGGCACCTTGCGGACCGGCTCGCGTGGCTGCTGCACGATCGAAGACTCGCACGACGCCCGGCGGGCCGCTGACATTCTCGGAATCCCCTTCTACATCTGGGATTTCGCGGAGCGCTTCACCGAAGAGGTCGTGGAAACCTTCGTCGGCGAGTACGCCGCCGGGCGTACGCCGAATCCCTGCGTCACCTGTAACGAGAAGATCAAGTTCGAAGCTCTCCTCGAAAAGGCAATGGCGCTCGGCTTCGACGCGGTCGCGACAGGCCACTATGCGCGGCTTTCCGTGGTGGACGGCGTGCCGGAGTTGCGTCGCAGCGCGGACAGTGGCAAGGACCAGTCCTACGTGCTCGCCTCCCTCACCTCGGAGCAGCTCAGCCACGCCATGTTCCCGTTGGGCGGTTCGTGGAAGACCGAGGTCCGGGCGGAAGCTGAGCGGCGCGGTCTGTCCGTCGCCAACAAGCCTGACAGCCACGACATCTGCTTCATCCCGGACGGCGACACCAAGAAGTTCTTGGAAGACCGCCTGGGGCAGCGTCCTGGCGAGCTCGTGGACGCGGAGACCGGCGCCGTGCTCGGCCGGCACACCGGAGTGCACGGATTCACCGTCGGACAGCGCAAGGGCCTCGGGATCGAGGCTCCCGCCCCCGACGGCCGTCCTCGATACGTCCTCTCGCTCGAGCCGGTTTCGGGTTCCGTCAAGGTCGGTTCCGCCAACGGGCTCGGGGTCAAGGTCATCGAGGCCGATCGCGCCATCTGGCCCAGCGGCGAACCGCTGACCGAACCGACCGAATGCGTGGTGCAGGTCAGGGCCCATGGAGGCATCGTCGACGCGGTCGCCGACGTGAACTCCGACGCGATGACGCTGCATCTGCGCGAACCCCTGCGCGGGGTAGCTCCGGGTCAGGTCGTCGTGCTCTACCGGCCGGATGCCGAAGGCGGGGACGTCGTCTTGGGCAGCGCGAAGATCTCTGGCACGCGCTGACCGTCGGTCATTGCCGCGACTTCTTGCGGCTACGGCTCGCTCGCCGTCGGCCGGAGTGGATCGACGGCGGTTCCGTCGAGTGCACCTGGCCGGCTGGTGTCGCGACGTTCACCGTGCCGTCCGGCGTGATTTTGTAGTCCCAGCCGGGCTGGCTCTTCAGCCTGCGGTGCCGCGTGCAGTACGTGACCGGTTGATCCGTGGCTTCCTCGGATTGGTCGTGCGCCCGAGTCGGTTCCACACCGCAGTTCTGTGCGGGACGGGTGCATCCGGGCTGCCGGCACTCGCGGTCCCGGACCCGGATGAACTCGTCGTGGGCCGGGTCCAGGGGATAGCGCGTCGGCGACAGCTCGACCACCTGGCCGTTGCGCGGATCGGTGAGGACTCGCCGGATCGTCGTGTCGGACCCGCTGATGATGCGACGGGCCATCGACGCCGCGATGGGTCCGCGGCCGGCCAGCGCCGCCGGCAGATCGTTCATGCCGAGGTAGGTCGCCAGGTCGACGTGCAGGAACACCTCGGCGCGATGGTTCGGGCCACCCGTTCCGCTGAGCAGCAGGTCCATGGCCACGTCCGCGCGGAGCTGGTCCAGCGTTCGAGACTCCTCAGGCGTCTTCAACGCTCGAGCGGCTCGATCGATGCGGTTGTAAGCCGCTGTCGCCTTCTCGGTGGGGACGTTGTTGACGGACAGACTGGTCACGCCGGTGTCTTGGTGGTGCAGGGCAAGGCGTCGTTCGACGAGACTCCGGTCGGTGCGTTGCGCAGCGCCTTCCGGATCGACCTTCGCGGCCGCGTAGGCCGCGGCTCGGCGGACCTGGGTGGCATTGCGTCCCAGCACGCGTCCTTCAAGTTTCGCATCGACGAGACGTACGTGGTCGCTGGACAGCCATGCCGTCGCATCCGTGACTTTCATGGCGCGGTACAGGTCGAGCCGGCCGTCGTCCATGAGGTGGAGCATGCGGGGAAGCCGGGCGATCAGTGCGTTCGCCGCCGAAACGATGGCACTGGCGCGGTGTTCCGTTATGGAGAGTGCCAATGCCACTTCTGAAGCGGCGCTGGGCGCCCGTCTCCGGCGCACGCTGAGGTTCGCGATCGCCCGTAGCTGAAGGGCTTGCAGCTTGGAGATCTCTGCGTCGGTGTGACGGATCAGGTCGACTACTTGTTCGTCTTTCATGCGCTGCAACGTCTCCGGGTCGGTACGGACCGTCCTCAGTGCGGGCGGAAGCTTGTCGCGGGTGTTCCGGGGATCAGCCGCAGGGGCGAGTTTGCGGAGTGGTTGTGAACTTGCCATGAACGCGACCGTACGGGGCCACGCAAGAAATGTCACCGAGGTTCGGAGGAATGGGTGACAAGGGGAGCGAACGGTCCTTTCGCGCCCTCCGCGGCTTGACTTTTTCCCGATTGTTTCGAGATGGTCGCGTGCATGGACGCACGCGTCGCCGACTTGGGAAGGATCTTCGGTGAGGGCAATGTCTGATGTGGACAGACGAATTACTGTTTTGTACCAACGTTCTTGGTGCTCAGAGCTTGAGCTTGAAACCGGTGTGGCTTGGAGCGAAGCCGAGGCGTTCGTAGAACCGGTGCGCGTCGGTCCTCGCGATGTCCGAGGTGAGCTGGACGAGTGCGCATCCGCGTCGTCGAGATTCGTCGATCGCCCAGCGCACGAGATCCGCACCGAGTCCGGACCCTCGGTGGTCGGCGTGAATCCTGACAGCCTCGATCTGGCCGCGAAGCGCACCGCGCCTGGCGAGACCGGGAATGATCGTCAGCTGCAGCGTCCCGACCGGCTCGTCATCGAATGTCACGACGGCGAGAAACTGGTTCGGGTCGGCGTCGATGTCCGCGAAAGCCCGCTGGTAAGGCTCGAGGTCGTCGGGATCGTCGCGGGTCGCGCCGAGCTGGTCCTCCGCCAGCATGCGCACGATCGCGCCGATGTCGTCGCGCCTTGCCCTGCGGATGCTGTAGTCGGTCACAGCGCCAGTATCACAGGACGCGGGTGAATCCTTGATAGCTGTGCTCGAACCCGAAGCGCGCGTAGAAGTCTCGCAAGTCGGCGCGGGCAAGGCCGGAATCGAGGTGGACGCGGCTGCAACCTCGGCGGCGGGCTTCGTCGATGCCCCACGTCAGAAGTGCGCTGGTCACTCCGCGTCGAGCGGCGCGGATGCCTTCGAGCAGGCCGCGGGTAGCGCCTTCCCACATGAGCCCTCGCAACACCGTCAGTTGCGCGGTACCGACAACGCCGTTGTCGTCTTCGGCGACCACCAGCGTGACGTGCGAGGTGTTCATGAGCTGGCGAAGCGCGGTTGCCAGCGGCTCGCCCGGTGCGCCGAACAAGCGCCCGAGCGCCTCGATGTCCGAAGCCCTGGCGCGTCTGATGACATCCATTACGCCCAGTATGCAGGAAGCCGGTCGTGGGCCGTATTCGCCACCGCGCGACTACGCGCGGTACTGACAGCGATGGTGCTCAGGTCGCCGTGTAGTGGCGAACGCCCTCGACGACCTGAGCGGCCAGCTTGCCCTGGGACACCAGGAGATCGAGGTGTGCGGCTGTCTCGAGCACGGCGAGCATCTGGTTAAATGAGTCCATTTCGGACAGTTTTCGGCTGCGACGGGTCCAGCCGATCCGATGCGCGGCCTCGTATGCCGTGCTCGCACCGGCTGCGATCTGGGAGCCGATCGTCTCGAGGCGTTGCCGGTGGTGGTCCAAAAGTTCGTCGACCCGCGTGTGCACGCTTTCGGACACCGGACCGTGCGCGGGAAGCATGCGTCGGTCCGGCATCGCCCGCACCAGGCGCAACGAGTCCATGAAGTCGTTGAGCGGGAGTTCGACCGGCACCGGCTGGAAGCCGATCGATGGCGTGATGTGCGGCAGCACGTGGTCGCCCGAAAACAGCAGATCGGCGGTGTCGTCGACGAACACGACATGGCCGGCCGTGTGCCCGGGAGTGGCGACGACGTCGAACTGGCGGCCGGGCAGGATCGGGCGCGGTCCCGGCGTCAACCACTCATCGGGCGCTTCCCAGAGGTCGGCCTCCGTGTGCCGGCGGTTCGTGCCGAACTCGCGGGCCAGGGCTTCGACGACTTCGCCGGCCCCCGCCTGGACCAACAGATCGACCTGAGCTTCCATCGGCAACCGATCGGGGTTGCCGGAAACCTTCAGCGACGGCTCTTCGTCCTGCCCCAGGGCAATTTTGGAGCCGAATTCGCGACGAAGGACGACCGCCTGCGAATAGTGGTCACGGTGGACGTGTGTCACGAGGAACTCGCTGACGTCGGCGAGCTCTGCGCCGATCCCGCCGAGTGCGTTCGAGAGTTGTTGTCGCGCGACGGTCAACGCCCAGCCGGAGTCGACCAGGACCAGCTTCTCGCCATCGGTGACCGCGTAGACGTTGACCGCGCGCAGAGCGTCGTTGGGCAGGGGCAACGGGATCCGGTAGACGCCGGTCGAGACCTCGTAGATTCCGGGCTCGGTCCAGTTCCTGTCGCTGCTTTCCGGCAACGGTTCCACGGTGACCTCCCGTCCCGGCGAGACTGCTGCGTCCCGGCCTTCATTCACCCTGAGCCGTGCCGGGCCTGCTGTCCACCGGGAGAAGCTGAGACACCGGTCACTCGCTCAGTCGGTGTCCTGCTTCAAGGCGGTGTCGATCGTGAGGGCCGCGGCGACCACCATGCTGGCCAGCGGATCCGGTAGCGGGTGAGGGATCTCCACGACGTAGTTGTCGGCGGTCGTGAAGGCGGCTTTGAGGAATCCGCCCCACGTCTTGGTCACCCGGGCGACCTCGGTGCCGGCGTGGTCGCGGATCGAGAAGTTCCAGGCGCGCCAGTTCTCGGCGAAGATCCCGCCGACCGAGTGGCCGTCGACGACGAAGCCGAAACGGATCTTGCCGAAGACGTTTTCCTGGACGATCTCGCCGATCGGGGTCTCGTCGGCCCTCGTGACCAGGAACCGTGACTTGAACACCTTGGCGGGGCGGGTCACCTTGAGCACGGTGCTGTGGTTGGCGTCCCGGACCTCGAACTTGTGCGTCAGGAACTGGTCGTAGTTCGTCAGCAGCCGGATCGCCTTCTTCAGCGTGCTCTGGCCGACCTCGACCACTCCGCCGAGCCGGTTGCCGTTCTGATCGAAGACGCCGAACTCGTTGGCCATCTCGATCAGCTTGGCGCGCTGGTTGACCACCAGGACCGGCTCGGTGAACAACGTCCCGCCGCCCGTGCGCGCAGCGCCTCGGCCGCGCGTCGCACGGTTGACCTGGTCCTGGATCCGGGCCGGGTCGTGCGCCCGCTCGATGTCCAGCTCGATCGGCGCGGAGTCGCTCGGTGGTGGTGCCTGGTAGGCCGGCCGGGTGTTGGCCGTCCAGGCCTGGCCGTCCCACCAACGGTGCAGACGGGGGTCCCGCGCGTCGGGATACCAACCCGGTTGCGGTGGCGAACTCGTCATGGCGGGTGAGCCTATCCGCGCCGGCCGCGTCACGGTGCCGGTAGAGGCAAATGCGGCGTATGTCTGCCTCGGGACGGCGAGGCGCGGGAGCCCGGTCGGCGCCGCCGGCGGGTGGTCGACCAGAATCGGACGTCGTGAATGAGCGAGTTTGGCCCAGCGGTGCCGCGACGGCGATCGGTTCGATGCCGGGCACCGACCCCGCGGAAGCCGCGGCGATCGTGTTCGGCGAGCTGCCGGACTTCCCGCACCTGCCGGAGCTGCCTGCCCGTGGCGTCGGCGCGGACATGCTCGGCCGGACCGCGGCGCTGCTGGTGGACCTGGCCGTCGACGTCGTGCCGAGCGGCTACCGCGTGGTCGCGCGGCCGGGACACGAGCACCGCCAGGCCGTCGATCTGCTTCGCTGGGACCTCGACGCCGTGCAGGAGGCGCGGGAGAAGGCCGGAGCCACCCCGCCGGTCTTCAAGGTCCAGCTGGCCGGGCCGTGGACGCTCGGTGCCGGAATCGAGCTGCCCCGCGGCCACCGGGTGCTCACCGACCGCGGCGCGTTGCGGGACTTCACGTCCTCCCTGTTGGACGGCCTCGCCGGTCACATCGCCGAGGTCCAGGCCAGGACCGGCGCGCCCGTGGTCGTCCAGTTCGACGAGCCGTCGCTGCCCGCGGTGCTGGCCGGTGGCCTGTCGACGCCGTCCGGCTACGGGAACGTCGCCGCGGTGCCGGCGCCCGAGGCGCGTGACCTGCTTTCGACGGTGATCGAAGGCGCGAAGGCGATCACCGGCCAGCCGGTGGTCCTGCACTGCTGCGCCGCGAAACCGCCGCTCGGGCTGCTGCGCGAAGCCGGCGCCGACGCTCTCGCCTTCGACCTCGCCGCGCTCGATGGCGCGTCCGCCGCGTTCCTCGACGAGATCGGCGAAGTCTGGGACGGCGGGGCGACGCTCTTCCTGGGCGCGGTTCCGTCGACGGCGCCCGCGTCACCGCTGACTCTGAAGGACGTCGGCGAGCCGGCGTTCCGGCTGGCGGACAGGCTCGGCTTCAACCGCGGCGTCCTCGCCGAACGCGCGGTGCCGACCCCTGCCTGCGGCCTCGCCGGCGCGACGCCGGATTGGCTGCGCCGCGCCCTCTCGCTGACGCGTGACCTGGGCAAGGCCTTCGTCGAGCCGCCGGAAGGCTGGTGACGGAATCCGGCAACTCGCCGACGTCCGCCACGCCGGGCAAGTAGCGTGGCGGCGTAGCCGATCGAACAAGGACCACTCCTGACCATGCGCCTGTTCCGCCGCAAGAATGCCGACCCGCCCGACCCGCGCACCGCGTGGCCCGAGCAGCACGTGCCGGACGATCCGGCGGCCGCGGCGGAGGCGTTCTGGCAGGGCTGGTACGACCTCCTGCCGATGGTCAGCGCGGCGCTCGGCGAGGGCGAGCCGCACCGGGTCGAGCACGAGCTCTGCCAGCTGGTCGAGGCGCTGCACCCGCGGCTGCACTTCTCGCTCGAACGTGGTCGTCGGTCGATCTACGCCCTGGTCGTAACCGGCCAGGAGGACCCCGAGCTGCGGCCGTTCACCGACGCGTGGCGCGTCGCCGCGCCGCCGGACGACGCGATCTGGGAGTACCACGACTCGGTCCCGCCGGTGCCCGACCCGACCGAGGTCACCGTCAACCTCGGCGAGCACCGGATCGCGCTGGCCGACGTCCGGGTCGTCGCGCAGGTCGACGAGGACGAGCACGTCGTCGACGTCGCCGTCTTCCACCCGGGCTTCGCCGACCTCGACGACGCGGCGCGGCAGACCATGACGTTCCTGCCGCTGGATGCGACATTGGGTGAACGGCTCGCCGCCGAACGACTACGGCGCGTGGAGACCGCGGCGGCCGAGCCCGCCGGAGCGATCACCCTTCTGGAGCTTCGTGAACTGGTCCGCGGACTGGGCACCGACGGGCACGAAAATGTCGGACCCCCCGACTAGGGTTACCACCCGTGAGCAGCACCGAACTTCCCCAGGACCCGGCCGCCGCCCCGGTGGCCGCCGAGGACGTCACCGACGTCCCGGCCGACGTGCGCGAGCGCCACGGCGCCCTCGCGGAGGAACTGCGCGATCACCAGTTCCGCTACTACGTCCTGGACTCGCCGATCGTCTCCGATGGGCAGTTCGACGAGCTCCTGGGCGAGCTGCAGCGGATCGAAGACCAGTACCCGGGCCTCGTCACGCCTGAATCGCCGACTCAGCGCGTCGGTGGCACATTCTCGACCGAATTCACCGCGTACGACCACCTCGAGCGCATGCTCAGCCTCGACAACGTCTTCGACAAGGACGAGTTCCTGGCGTGGTGCGAACGCGTCGAGAAGGAGGTCGGGCGCACCGAATTCCTGGCCGAGCTGAAGATCGACGGCCTGGCGATCAACCTCTTGTACGAAAACGGCCACCTCACCCGCGCGCTCACCCGGGGTGACGGCCGCACGGGCGAAGACGTCACGCTGAACATGCGCACGCTCGACCAGGTGCCCGAGACGCTCACCGGCACCGACGAGTTCCCGGTGCCGGCCCTGGTCGAGGTGCGCGGCGAGGTCTACTTCCGCGTCGAGGACTTCCTCGAGCTGAACGCGAAGATGGTCGAAGCGGGCAAGCCGCCGTACGCGAACCCGCGCAACACCGCGGCCGGTTCGTTGCGGCAGAAAGACCCGAAGATCACTCGCGAACGCCGGCTGCGCTTGATCTGCCACGGCCTCGGCAAGCGCGACGGCTTCGAACCACAGCGACAGTCGGAGGCGTACGACGCGCTGGCCGCGTGGGGCCTGCCGGTGTCACCGCACAGCAAGGTCCTCACGACGGCTGAGGAGCTCACCGAGCACATCACCTACTGGGGTGAACACCGGCACGACGCCGAGCACGAGATCGACGGCGTCGTCATCAAGGTCGACCGGGTGGCGCTGCAGCGACGGCTGGGCACGACGTCGCGCGCGCCGCGGTGGGCGATCGCGTACAAGTACCCGCCGGAAGAGGCCATCACGACGCTGCTGGACATCCAGGTCAACGTCGGGCGGACCGGACGGGTGACCCCGTTCGCGGTCACCGAGCCGGTCAAGGTCGCGGGGTCGACCGTCGCGCGAGCCACCCTCCACAACCAGGAAGAGGTCAAGCGCAAGGGCGTGCTGATCGGCGACCGGATCGTCATCCGCAAGGCCGGTGACGTCATCCCCGAGGTTCTCGGGCCGGTGGTCGACGCGCGCACCGGTGACGAGCGCGAGTTCGTCATGCCCACCCACTGCCCCGCCTGCGGCACCGAGCTCGCGTACCAGAAGGAAGGCGACAAGGACATCCGCTGTCCGAACAGCCGCTTCTGCCCCGCGCAGCTGAGGGAGCGGCTCTTCAGCCTGGCCGGGCGCGGCGCGTTCGACATCGAGGTGCTCGGGTACGAGGCCGCGGTCGCGCTGCTGGACGCCCGCGTGGTCGCCGACGAGGGCGACATCTTCGACCTCGACGAAGACAGCCTCGCCGAGGTCGAGCTGTTCCGGACCAAGGCCGGCGAGTTGTCGGCGAACGCGCGAAAGCTGCTCACCAACCTCGACGTCGCCAAAGATCGACCACTGTGGAAAGTGCTGGTCGCTTTGTCGATCCGGCACGTCGGGCCGACCGCGGCGCAGGCGCTCGCCCGCGAGTTCGGCTCGATCGAACGCATCGAGCAGGCCACCGAGGAAGAGCTGGCGGACGTCGACGGCGTCGGCCCGACCATCGCGCGCGCCACGCGGGAGTGGTTCGAGGTCGGCTGGCACCGGGAGATCGTCGAAAAGTGGCGGCGCGCCGGCGTGCGGATGGAGGAAGAGCGCGACGAGTCCATCCCGCGCAACCTCGAGGGGCTGTCGATCGTGGTGACGGGGTCGCTCGACGGCTTCTCCCGCGACGAGGCCAAGGAGGTCATCATGGCCCGCGGCGGCAAGGCGGCCGGGTCGGTCTCGAAGAAGACCGCCTTCGTCGTCGTCGGGGACTCGCCCGGCTCGAAATACGACAAGGCCGTGCAGCTGAAGGTGCCAGTGCTGGACGAAGGCGGGTTCCGCGTCCTGCTGGAGCAAGGGCCCGAGGCGGCGCAGGAGGTGGCGCTGCCGGCCGGCGACGAGACCGCCGAAGACGACTCTGGGGAGACGGATGAGTGATGTCGAGATCCGGCCACCGCGGCCCGACGAATACGCCGCGGCGGGCGAGGTCACGGTGCAGGCCTACGACGTTGACGGTCACCTTGCCGCCGACGTCGGGTACGACGCGGAACTGCGCGACATCGCGCGGCGGGTCGAGCTGGCCGAGGTGCTCGTCGCCGTCGATGCGGCGGGGGAGGTGCTCGGCACGGTGACCGTCGTGCGGCCGGGGTCGCCCTACGCCGAGATTTCGCGTCCCGGCGAGCTGGAGTTCCGGATGCTGGCCGTGGCGCCGTCGGCGCGCGGGCGGGGCATCGGCGAGGCGCTTACCCGGGCCGTGCTCGACCGCGCGCGGGCGCTGGGCGTTCGCAGGGTCGTCCTCAGCAGCCTCGAAGGGATGCGTAGCGCGCACCGGCTCTACGACCGTCTCGGATTCGCGCGGCTGGCCGAACGGGACTGGCGGCCGTACCCGCACATCAGCCTGATCGCCTACCGGATCGACGTCTGACCTGGGCGTTGCCGTAATTCGGCGACGCGCGTCAGCCGTCGAGGACGACCGCGACGATCCCGGCGAGGTGGGCGAGCCGGGCGACCTCGGCGGCGCGGAAGGCCGGGCCGCCCGGTCGCGCGACCAGGAGCGCCTTGCCCGGCTTGCCGAGCGGGGTCGCCGCCAGCTCGGTGCCGAGCTCCTTCCAGGTCTCCGGGATCCAGGCTTCTTCGCCGTCGAGCACCGTCGCGCGCTCGAGCGGCAGCCACGGCAGGTCGGTGATCGGCGTCTCGGGGGCGGCGCTCGACGACGCCAGCCGGAGCGCGCCGGTCTCCGAGTGCTCGACGATCATCGCCCAGCCGGCGCGCACGATGCGGGGCACGCCTTCGGCCAGGATGTCGAGGCCGGACTTCGGCTGCGCGGCGATCTCTTCGACAAGTTCGAGCTCGCGGTGCGTGTCCAGCACGCCCGCGTATGGGCGGACCGCGTCCACTTCGACGCCGTCGACGCTCTCCGCCGCCGTGATGAGCGCGTCGGGCAGACGACCGGACGGCAGCTCGACCACGAGGTCGTCCACCGCCACTCCGGTGCCCCGCTCGACGACGTCCACGCTGAGGATGTCGGCGCCCACCGTGCCGAGCGCCGTGGCGACCGCGCCGAGGGTCCCCGGGCTGTCCGGAAGGATGACCCGGATCAGGAACGACACCACGCGCCCCTCTCGCCTCTGGCGTCCCAGCCTTGCCGTGGGACGCTCGATGCCGGTCGCCGATTGTGACAGACCCACCCGGTCCGCGGGCCTGCTGTCCGCCGGGCGGGAGTCGAGCGTCGCCGGACGGCACCCGGCCTGCGCCGGGCGTAACCCAGTCGAGTCCGCCCGCGCCGTCACCATAGACTTGCAGCTTCCGAGACAACCCGCACAGCACAACCCGGGAGTCACCCGCGTGCCCAACATTTCCCGAGACGAGGTCGCGCACCTCGCGAAGCTGGCCAGGCTGGCCGTGACCGACGACGAGCTCGACGTCTTCGCCGGCCAGCTCGACCAGATCCTGGACTCGGTGGCCAAGGTGAGCGAGGTCGCCGCCGACGACGTGCCGCCGACGTCGCACGCCGTGCCGCTGACGAACGTCTTCCGGCAGGACGTCGTCCGCCCCGGGCTCACGCAGCAGCAGGCGCTGGCCGGTGCGCCGGCCGCCGAGGACGGCCGCTTCCGGGTGCCGCGGATTCTGGGGGAAGAGCAGTGACCGAGCTCATCAAGCTGACCGCCGCGGAGCTGGCGGAGAAGATCCACGCGCGCGAGGTGTCCGCGGTCGAGGTCACGCAGGCCCACCTGGACCGGATCGCCGAGGTCGACGACCACGTCCACGCGTTCCTGCACGTCGACACCGAGGGCGCGCTGGCCGCGGCCAAGGCTGTCGACGAGGGCATCGCCGGTGGCGGCGCGCCCGCGTCGGCGCTGGCCGGTGTGCCGCTCGCGCTGAAGGACGTCCTCACCACCGAGGGCATCCCGACGACCTGTGGTTCGAAAACGCTCGAAGGCTGGATCCCGCCGTACGACGCGACCGTGACGCGCAAGCTGCGCGAAGCCGGTGTCGTGATCCTCGGCAAGACGAACATGGACGAGTTCGCCATGGGTTCGTCGACCGAGAACTCGGCGTACGGCCCGACGCACAACCCGTGGGACCACGCCCGCATCCCGGGCGGGTCGGGCGGTGGCTCGTCGGCGTCGATCGCGGCGTTCGAGGCCGCCATCGCCATCGGCACCGACACCGGCGGGTCGATCCGGCAGCCCGGGTCCGTCACCGGCACCGTCGGGGTCAAGCCGACCTACGGCGGGGTGTCGCGGTACGGGCTCGTCGCGTTTTCGTCGTCGCTCGACCAGGCCGGCCCTTGCGCGCGGACGGTGCTCGACGCCGCCCTGCTGCACGAGGTCATCGCCGGGCACGACCCGCTCGACGCGACCTCCATCGACGCGCCGGTGCCGCCGGTGGTCGCCGCCGCCCGCCAGGGCATGGCCGGTGATCTCAAGGGCGTCAAGGTCGGCGTCGTGAAGGAGTTCGGCGGCGAGGGCTACCAGCCGGGCGTCGAGCGGTCGTTCCAGGCCGCGGTCGAGCAGCTGCGCGCGCTCGGGGCCGAGGTCGTCGAGGTCTCGTGTCCGCATTTCGTCTACGCGCTGCCCGCGTACTACCTGATCGCGCCGAGCGAGTGCTCGTCGAACCTCGCCCGGTTCGACGCCATGCGCTACGGCCTGCGCGTCGCCGACGACGGCACGCACAGCGCCGAAGAGGTCATGTCGCTGACCCGCGAGAAGGGCTTCGGCGCCGAGGTCAAGCGGCGCATCATGCTGGGCACCTACGCGTTGTCGTCCGGCTACTACGACGCCTACTACGGCTCGGCGCAGAAGGTGCGCACGCTGATCACGCGTGACTTCGCGGCCGCGTTCGAAAAGGTCGATGTCCTCGTTTCGCCCACGACGCCGACCACGGCGTTCAAGATCGGCGAGCGCGTCGACGACCCGATGGCGATGTACCTCGCCGACCTGTGCACGATCCCGTCGAACCTCGCCGGCAACGCCGCGATGAGCGTGCCGAGCGGGCTGTCCGACGAGGACGGCCTGCCGGTCGGCCTGCAGATCATGGCCCCGGCGCTCGCCGACGACCGGCTCTACCGGGTCGGCGCCGCCTACGAGGCCGCCCGCGACGCCGCCGCCGGCGGGGCGCTCATCCACAAGGTCCCGGAGCTGGGAGGAACGAAGTGACTGCCGTGGCCGAGTTGATGGACTACGCCGACGTCATCGAACGCTTCGACCCGGTGCTCGGGCTCGAAGTGCACGTCGAGCTGAACACGAACACGAAGATGTTCTGCGGCTGCCCGAACGAGTTCGGCGGCGAGCCGAACACGAAGGTCTGCCCGACCTGCCTCGGCCTGCCCGGGGCGTTGCCGGTCGTCAACGGCAAGGCCGTCGAGGGCGCGATCCGCATCGGCCTGGCGCTGAACTGCGAGATCGCCGAGTGGTGCCGGTTCGCCCGGAAGAACTACTTCTACCCGGACATGCCGAAGAACTTCCAGACGTCGCAGTACGACGAGCCGATCGCCTTCAACGGCTACCTCGACGTCACGCTCGACGACGGCGAGATCGTCCGCGTCGAGATCGAGCGCGCGCACATGGAGGAGGACACCGGCAAGTCGCTGCACGTCGGTGGCGCCACCGGCCGGATCCACGGCGCCGAGCACTCGCTGCTGGACTACAACCGGGCCGGCGTGCCGTTGATCGAAATCGTGACGAAGCCGATCGAGGGCACCGGCGAGCGGGCTCCCGAGGTCGCGCGCGCGTACGTCACGGCGTTGCGTGACCTGCTTCGCGCGCTCGATGTGTCCGACGTCCGCATGGACCAGGGCTCCCTGCGGTGCGACGCGAACGTGTCGCTGATGGCGAAGGACGCGACCGAGTTCGGTACCCGCACCGAGACGAAGAACGTCAACTCGCTGCGCAGCGTCGAGCGCGCCGTTCGCTACGAGATGACGCGGCAGGCGGCGATCCTCGCCGAGGGCGGTTCGATCAAGCAGGAGACGCGGCACTTCCAGGAGGCCGACGGCTCCACGTCGTCCGGCCGGACCAAGGAGACCGCCGAGGACTACCGGTACTTCCCGGAGCCCGACCTGGTCCCGATCGCGCCGTCGCGCGAGTGGGTCGAACAGCTGCGCGGCACGCTGCCGGAGATGCCGTCCGAGCGGCGGAAGCGGATCCAGCAGGAGTGGTCGCTTTCCGACGAAGCCCTGCGTGACCTGCTGAACGTCGGTGCTGTCGACCTCGTCGCGGCCACGGTCGAGGCCGGCGCGTCGCCGGACGAGGCGCGTGGCTGGTGGGTCAACACCCTGGCCCAGGAGGCGAACACGCGCGAGGTCGAGTTGGCCGACCTGGCGATCACGCCGAAGCAGGTGGCCGAGGTCATCGGGCTGGTTTCGTCCGGTGAGCTGACGAACAAGCTGGCCAAGGAAGTCGTCCAGGGCGTGCTCGCCGGTGAGGGCGAGCCGCGCGACGTGGTCGAGAAGCGCGGGCTGAAGGTCGTCTCGGACGACTCGGCGCTGCTCGCCGCGATCGACGAGGCCCTGGCGTCGCAGCCGGACGTCGCGGACAAGATCCGCGGCGGCAAGGTGGCCGCGGCGGGCGCGATCGTCGGCGCGGTCATGAAGGCGACCAAGGGGCAGGCCGACGCCAAGCGGGTCCGCGAGCTGATCATCGAACGCGTCGGTTCCTGACCGTTGTCTTTTTCCGTCAAGAGCGTCACCTGGCGCGAGTGGCTCGGCCTGGCGGCCGGGCTGCTCGCGCTGGGCTCGACGTTCCTCCCGTGGACGACGCTGAGCACGAACAAGCCCGACATCGAGGCCGTGCTGTCGTCGTTGCCGCGGGGTGACGTCGTCCGGGACGCGTGGAATTCGAGCTTCTTCGCGTGGTGCCCGCCGCTGGCGCTGGTGCTGGCCGGGGTGGTCGTGGTCGTCTTCGGCCGAATCCGGAAGGCGCGGGTCAGCGGCCTGCCGCACCTGTGGCTGGTGGTCGCCGCCGCGGCGCTGCTGCTGATGGCGATCGGCTGGGTCACGCTGGACTGGGAGTTCGACGCCGACCAGCGCGGCATCTTCGACGCCGCCGGCATCGCCATCGGCGCCGGGTTCGGGCGGTTCCTCGGGGTGCTGGCCGCGCTCGTGTCGGGCGTGGCCGCTTTCTTGGACATGCGGGCGGCGCGGGCCGAAAGCCGGCAGCCGCGGAAGCGTCAGCCTCGAAGCCAGAGCCGCTGACCGGTTTTCGGCGAACTGGCCTGGGTGGCCCCGGCGGTCCGGGTCTGGGTTCGCTGCCCCGGTGACCGAGTCGTCCGTTCCGGTTGTGAGCCTACGGTGACAACGTTGACATCGGTGGCGAGCGTTGCGCGAGAAAGCGCTTTCTGACACGGTCGAAGCGAAGGGCGCCCGAGGCTGCTGGCGGCCGGCGGGCAGTGTCGGCGACCGGGAAACCCGCGACGGTGCGGTGATGTGCCGCGGCGGAATGACTCGGCGGAACGCGGCTCGCGCGGCGCTGTACGGAGGTGGCCGCGCGAGGGCGGTTGGCGTGCGGCGACGGCCCGCGCGCGTGCGGCGAGATGTGGCGGTGGCCGCGACGTGCTAGAGGTCGCGGTGTGGCGGTGGCAGTGCGGATGCCGCGAGGTGCGAGAGGTCGCGGTGTGGCGATGGCCGCACGGATGCGCGGCGAGCGTGCCGGTGTGGCGGGGGTTGCGGGGACGTAGGTCGGGCTGTTGAGGGAGGTTCCGGTTGGCTCAGGGAAAGCGCTTACGGACTGCCATCGTCGGGGCTGGGGCCATCGCCGGCAGCCATCGGACCGCCTTTCGGGCCCACCAAGACGCCGTCGATCTCGTGGCCGTCGCCGATATCGATGAAGCTCGCGCCCTCGCCTTCTGTGACGCGACCGAGGGGGCCAAGCCCTACCAGGATCTCGATACCTTGCTCGCCGAGCAGGAACCCGACCTCGTCTCGATCTGCACGCCTCCCGGGCTGCACGTCGAACAGGCCAAACAGGCCCTCGAGAGCGGCGCCTGGGTCTGGTGCGAGAAGCCCCCGTGCCGTTCGCTCGCCGAATACGACGACATGACCTCGGCCGAACGGGACGGGGGCCCGTACGTCTCCTTCGTCTACCAGCAGCGGTCCGGCTCTGCCGCCGCCCACTTCCGGAAGTTGCTCGAAGACGGGGAACTCGGCCGCCCTCTCGTCGCGCATTGTCAAACCACCTGGTACCGCGACCACGCCTACTACGCGGTCCCCTGGCGCGGACGGTGGGCGACCGAAGGCGGTGGGCCCGCCATGGGCCACGGCATCCACCAGATGGATCTGCTGCTCCACCTCCTCGCCGGCGAAGCGAACGAGTGGGCCGAAGTCCAGGCCATGACCGCCCGGCTCGTGCACGACGTCGAGACCGAGGACGTCTCCACCGCTCTCGTCCGGTTCGACTCCGGGGCGCTGGCCACCGTCGTCAACAGCGTTCTCTCGCCCGATGAAGTGAGCCGGATCCGGATCGACTGCGAACGCGCCACCGTCGAGCTCACGCACCTCTACGGCCACGCTGCCGAAAACTGGCGATACACGCTCGCGCCGAAGGCCGGGCCCATCGAGACCGAACCGAAAGAGGACGTCGGCAGCTCGCACGCCGCCGCGTTGACGCCCGTTCTCGACGCCTGCCGGGCCGGACAGCGCCCTCCCGCCGGCGGGACGGATGGGCGGCGGGTGCTCGAGTTCGTCGCCGCTCTCTACAAGGCCGCCGCGACCGGGCGGACCGTGCGACGCGGGGAGATCGGGCCGGGCGATCCGTTCTACGCGGGGATGGCCGGATGAGCGCCGACATCACCGTCACGCACCGGCACGGCGACCGCGTGATCGTCGAAGCGGCCGGCGTGCCGCTCATGTCCTATGTGTACAAGCCCGACCCCGTCGCCTACGAGTCGCGCAAGCCCTACACCCACCCGCTGCGCACCCTGCGCGGGCGGCGCGTCAGCGGGTACCGGCCCGCCGACCACCGGTGGCACAAGGGGCTGCAGATGACCTCGAGCCACCTCTCCGGCCAGAACTTCTGGGGCGGCCACACCTACGTCCCCGGCCGCTGGTACCAGGACCTGCCCGACCGCATCGGCTCGATGCGGCACGACGGCTTCGCCGGCTTCACCGTCGCCGGCGACCGGCTCACCTTCACCGAACGGCTCACCTGGGTGACCCACCGCGGCGACGAATGGGCGCGCGAGCGACGCGACATCGTCGTCCACTCCGTCGAACCCGGCGAGGGCGCCTGGGCCATCGACTGGGGCATCGAGCTGACCAACGTCCGCGACGCGCCGCTCGTGTTCGGCAGCCCGACCACCGCCGGCCGCGAGAAGGCCGGGTACACCGGGTTGCACTGGCGGGGTCCGCGCGACTTCAGCGGCGGCCGCGTCCTCGGGCCCGGTGATCTCGGCGGCGACGACATGATGGGCGCCCGGGCGCCGTGGCTCGCCTTCGTCGGCGAGCACGACGACGTCGACGCCCACTCGACGCTCGTCTTCGCGCATTCGCCGGAAAACGACCACGCGATCCACGAGTCGCACTGGTTCGTCCGATCCCAGGACACGCCCATGGTGGCCTTCTCGTGGGCGTTCTTCGAAGAATTCGCCCTGCCGCCGGGGGAGAGCTTCACCTACCGCTACCGGGTCGTCGTCGCCGATGGGGCGTGGGACCGCGATCGGGTGACCGACTACCTCGACAGGCACGGATGGTCATGAACGAATTCACACTTCCCGGTGGAATCGGTATTTCTCACTTACGCGCCTACGAGTGGGAAGCCGAGGATGGAGTCCTCGGCGGCAGTCCTCACGTCCACCTCGCCTGCACCGAGGCCTACGTCGTCACGGCCGGCCGTGGCGCCGTCCAGACGCTGAGCACCGGCGGCTACGCGGAGACGCCGCTCGAGGCCGGCGTGGTCGCGTGGTTCGCGCCGGGGACCGTCCACCGGATGGTTCAGGGTGGTGGTCTGCGCGTCACCGTCCTGATGCAGAACAGCGGTCTGCCCGAGGCCGGCGACGCCGTGTTCACGTTCCCGGCCGACGTGCTCGCCGACCCGGCCGCCTACGCCGAGGCCGCCGCGTTGCCGAAAACCGACGACGCCGCCAGAACGCGCCGTGACCTGGCCGTTCGCGGCTACTTGCCGCTGCGCGAAGCGCTGCTGGACGGCGATCCGGCGCCGCTGCGGGCGTTCCACCGGGCGGCCGTCGCGCTCGTGTCGCCGAAAATCGGAGACTGGGTGCCGCGCTGGCAGGCCGGGGCCCTGAAGGCCGCCGAACTGACCGGCGCGCACCTCAAGGCCCTCGCCGACGGCGACGGGAGCCACCTCGAACAGTCGGGTGTGCGGGTCGCGACGCCGTCGAACCCGGACGGCTTCGGCATGTGCGGGCGTCGCACGGAATACGACATCGACCAGGAGGGTCGTCAGCGATGAACCAGACGAGCATCGGAGTGCTGCTCAACGGGGTCACCGGCCGGATGGGCTACCGGCAGCACCTGCTCCGGTCGGTGCTGGCCATCCGCGAGCAAGGTGGGGTCGAACTGCCGGACGGCACCCGCGTCCAGCTCGAGCCGATCCTCGCCGGCCGCAACGCGGCGAAACTCCGGGAACTCGCCGAACGGCACGGCCTGACCGCGTGGACGACCGACGTCGAATCGGCGATCGGTGACGTCGGGATCTACTTCGACGCACAGCTGACGTCGGCGCGCGAGCCGTCGGTGCGGGCGGCGATCGCCGCGGGCAAGCACGTCTACGCCGAGAAGCCCCTGGCCGAAACGCTGCCGGCGGCGCTGGAGCTGGCCGGCCTCGCGCGCGACGCCGGGATTTGTCACGGCGTCGTCCACGACAAGCTGTTCCTGCCCGGCCTGCGGAAGCTGCGGCGGCTGGTCGACGGCGGGTTCTTCGGCCGCATCCTCTCGGTGCGCGGCGAGTTCGGCTACTGGGTCTTCGAGGGCGACTGGCAAGAGGCGCAACGCCCGAGCTGGAACTACCGCGCCGAGGACGGCGGCGGGATCGTCCTCGACATGTTCTGCCACTGGAACTACGTCCTCGAGAACCTCTTCGGCCGCGTCGAGGCCGTGACGGCGAAGGCGGTCACGCACATCCCGCGCCGGTGGGACGAAAAGGGCGACGCGTACGCGGCGACGGCCGACGACGCCGCGTACGGCATCTTCGAACTCGAGTCGGGGGCCATCGCGCAGATCAACTCGTCGTGGTCGACGCGGGTGTTCCGCGACGAACTCGTCGAATTTCAGGTCGACGGCACCGAGGGCAGCGCCGTGGCCGGTTTGCGACGATGCCGCGTCCAGCACCGCTCGGCGACGCCGAAGCCCGTCTGGAACCCGGACCTGCCGGCTACCGAACCCTTCCGCGACCAGTGGCAGGAGGTGCCGGACAACGCCGAGTTCGACAACGGCTTCAAGGCCCAGTGGGAGGAGTTCGTCCGGGACGTGGTCGCCGGACGGCAACACCGCTACGACTTCTTCTCGGCCGCCCGCGGGCTGCAGCTCGCCGAGGCCGGGCTGACGTCGTCGGCGGAAGGGCGCCGCGTCGAACTCAAGCCGCTGAGCTGATGGTCGCGAATCGGCGAAACCGGGAAGTCAGTCCTTGCCGTTGCCGCCGCCGGAGGTCGCCGGGGTGATCAGCACGACGCGGTCGTCGCTCGACACCGGCGTGCCGCCGTCCTTGTTGACCGTGCCGGCGACCGCGAGCTGCGGGTTGATCATGCTCATCCCGGCGAGCCGCCCGAACGTCTCCGGCGGCTTGCCGGTCTTGCCGTCGAGGCTCACCGACGGCTTGCCGCTGATCGCGCCGTCCGCCGTCACCGGCAGGTTCTGCAGGTTCCCGGCCAGCGACGTCGCGACGCCGAGGAGGCCGTTCGCGTCGACGAAATCCGCACAACCCGCGACACCGGGCTTGTCCGGCCACGTCCACGCCGGCGTCGTCAGCGGCTGCCCGGCCTGCACGCGGTAGAGGGCGTCCTTGTCGGCGAGCCGGTCGGTGACCCAGACGCGGCCGCCGTCGGCGGACGTGCACAGCCCGCCCGGCGCGTGCAGCCCGGCCGCCACGACCAGGGAGCCGTTCGGGTTGCCCGCCGCGGCCTTGCCGGACGTGTCGATCCGCAGGACCTTCCCGGCGAGCGAGTTCGGGTCGGCGGCGGCGTTCGGGTTGCCGCCGTCGCCGGTCGCGACGAGCAGCGCGCCGCGGTTGTCGGCGCTGATCGTGCCGCGGTTGCCGGTCGCGCCCTTCGGGATGCCGGTGAGCACGGGCTTCGCCGCCTGGCCCTTGGCGAAGCGCACGACGCGGTTGTCGGTCGCCGTGGTCACGTAAGCGAACACGAGCTGGTCCTCGACGTACGACGGCGACAGCGCGAGCCCGGTCAGGCCGCCGTCGCCGGCCGCCTGGACGTCGAGCTTCGCGAAGTCCGTGGCGTCCTTGCCCGCCGTCGCGAGCAGCACGCGGCCGCTCTTGCGCTCGCCCGCCAGCGCGCTCGGCGTGGAGCCGTCACCCGGCAGGCCGGCCACCGCCGCGACGGTGTCCAGGCAGGTCGCGATGACCGCCGGGTCGAAGTCCTTGCAGCCCTGCGGCGGCGGGACGGGGGTGGCCGACTGGCCGGGACGCGCCTGCTTGCCGTCGCCGGAGTCCGCGCCCGGGCCCTGGACCTCCGGCGGCGACTCGGGGCTGGGCACGGGCGCCGGGCTGAACGTCTGGCCCGCCGCGGTGTCGTCGAACCGCGCGCACCCGGCGGGCAGCAGGACGCCGCAAGCCAAGATCGCCAGCAGGGCCGACCGGTACCGAGTGCGCATGATCCCCCAGCCTAGGGGCCACCGCGTGAACCATGGGTGAGTACTCCTGGATTACGTTGGGGATCATGACGCTGACCGTGCTGGTCCCCGACGACGAGGGCATGACCGTGCTCGCCGAGGTGCCGCGGGTCCTGCCCGTGCGCCACCAGTGGGGCGAACCCGTGCCCGCGGAAGCCGCGAAGGCCGAGGTGCTGATCCCGGGCAAGCACCCGCCGGGCGAGCAGCTGTGGCGCACGCTGCCGAACCTGAAGCTCATCCAACTGCTGTCCGCCGGCGCCGAGGACTGGGTCGGCAAGGTGCCCGACGGCGTCCTGCTCTCGACGTGCCGGGGCGCGCACGGCGGGAGCACCGCCGAGTGGGTAGTCGCCGCGCTGCTGTCGATGTACCGGAAGCTGGACGTCTTCGGCGCGGCGCAGCGCGAGGGCCGGTGGGAGCGGCAGAGCACGGACACGCTGCAGGGCAAGCGGGTGCTCATCATCGGCGCCGGCGACCTCGGGCAGCACCTGCGGCGCCGGCTCGAGCCGTTCGACGCGCGGTGCACGATGGTCGGGATGACCGCGCGCGAGGGCGTGCACGGCGTGCGCGAGCTGCCGTCGCTGCTCGGGCTGCACGACGTCGTCGTGCTGATGGTGCCGCTGACTTCGCGCACCCGCGGGATGGTCGACGCGGCGTTCCTCGCCGAGATGCGCGACGGGGCGGTGCTGGTCAACGTGGCCCGCGGCGCCGTCGTCGAGACCGATGCCCTGGTCGCCGAATTGACCACGGGACGGTTGCGCGCCGCGCTCGACGTCACCGACCCCGAGCCGCCGCCTCCGGGGCACCCGCTGTGGACGGCGCCGGGGTTGCTGCTGACGCCGCACGTCGGTGGGGCCGTGCGCGGCGTGCGAGGGCGGTCGTACGCCGTCGCGGCGGCGGAGATCGCGCGGTACGCCGGGGGCGAGCTGCCGGACAACCTGGTCCACGGCGAGTACTGAGCTCGCCAGGGCGTCGCGGATCCCCTACCCTTCGCGCGTGAGCAGTGGAGACGACTTTTCGCAGCAGCCCACCAGCCTCCTGTCGGGCGTCGAGGACGACGGCGCCGACGACACCCCACGCCAGGGCGGGCTGGGCCTCGGCCTGCTGATCCTGCGGGTGGGGCTCGGCGCGACGATGGGCGCGCACGGCCTGCAGCACCTGTTCGGCCTGTTCGGTGGGCCGGGCATCGGCGGGTTCGCGCGGGTGCTGGAGACGTTCGGCTACCACAAGCAGACGACGCTGCTGTCGTGGATCACCGGGATCGTCGAGCTGGGCGGCGGGGTGCTGGTGGTCGTCGGGCTGTTCACGCCCCTGGCCGCGGCGGGGCTGCTCGGGGTCGCGGCGAACGCGGTGTACGCGAAGTTCCACGGCGGGTTCTTCGAGCAGCAGGGGCAGGGCTTCGAGTTCGAGCTGCTGCTGGGGATGTCGGCGCTGAGCCTGCTGTTCACCGGGTCCGGGCCGATTTCGCTGGAGCGGAACACGCCGTGGCGGAAGCGGCCGTTGCCGCTGGGGCTGGTTTCGCTGCTGCTGGCCGCCGCGGCGGCCGTGGTGGTCATCGTTTTGACGCGGTAGCGGCCTGGGGACAACTCGGCGATGTGGGCCGGGGTTGGGGACAACTCCGGTGCCGGGCCGGGAAAATGTCGGTGGCCGCCGGTAGCGTTGAAATCGGGGGTCCCCCTCGCGGCTGGGTCCCGGAAACGGGGGGGGGGGGGCCTCGCGCGGCTGGGGCTCGGGAAAGTCGCGGCTGGGGCCCCGGAAAGCCGAAGGCCGCCCCGGCGCCGGGACGGCCTTCGGCGCCTTGAACCAGCCTTACTTGTTCACGTCGCGGACCGCGCCGGTGTCCGCCGACGTCGCCATCCGCGCGTACGCGCGCAGCGCCGCCGTCACCGGGCGCTGGCGCTCCTTCGGCTGCCACGGCCGCTCCGACGCCTCCATCTTCGAGCGGCGCTCGGCCAGCACCTCCGCGTCCACCAGCAGCTCCAGCCGGCGCTCGTGGACGTCCAGCAGGATCCGGTCGCCGTTCTCCACCAGGCCGATCAGGCCGCCCGCCGCGGCCTCCGGGGAGATGTGGCCCACCGAAATCCCCGATGACCCGCCCGAGAACCGGCCGTCCGTGATCAACGCGCACTTCTTGCCCAGGCCCGAGCCCTTGAGGAACGCCGTCGGGTGCAGCATTTCCTGCATGCCCGGGCCGCCCGCGGGACCCTCGTAGCGGATCACCAGCACCTCGCCCGGCTGGATCTCCTTCTTGAGGATCGCCGACACCGCCTCCTCCTGGCTCTCCAGCACCCGCGCCGGGCCCTCGAAGTGCCACAGGTCCTCGTCGATGCCCGCGGCCTTGATCACCGCGCCGTTCTCCGCCAGGTTGCCGCGGAGGATCGCCAGGCCGCCGTCCTTCGTGTACGCGTGCTCGACGTCGCGGATGCAGCCGCCCGCCGCGTCCGTGTCCAGCGACGACCAGCGGTTCGAGGTCGAGAACGCCTGCGTCGTGCGCACTCCGCCCGGCGCCGCGTGGAACAGCTCGAGAGCGACAGGGGAGGGCGACTCGGCCCGGATGTCCCAGGTGGAAAGCCACGAGTCGAGGTCGTCGGAGTGGACCGAGCGCACGTCGGTGTTCAGCAGCCCGCCGCGGTACAGCTCGCCCAGGATCGCCGGGATCCCGCCCGCGCGGTGGACGTCCTCCATGTGGTAGTCCGAGTTCGGCGCCACCTTCGACAGGCACGGCACGCGGCGGCCGATCGCGTCGATGTCGGCGATCGTGAAGTCGACCTCACCCTCCTGCGCGGCGGCGAGGATGTGCAGCACCGTGTTGGTCGAGCCGCCCATCGCCATGTCGAGGGCCATCGCGTTCTCGAACGCCGCCTTCGACGCGATCGACCGCGGCAGCACCGAGTCGTCGTCGTTTTCGTACCAGCGGCGGCACAGCTCGACGACCGTGCGGCCGGCCTCCTCGAACAGCGCGCGCCGCGCCGCGTGCGTCGCCAGCGTCGAGCCGTTGCCCGGCAGCGACAAGCCCAGCGCCTCGGTGAGGCAGTTCATCGAGTTCGCGGTGAACATGCCGGAGCACGACCCGCACGTCGGGCAGGCCGAGCGCTCGACGACGGACAGCCCGTCCTCGTCGACCTCGGGGCTGGCCGACGCGGCGATCGCCGTGATCAGGTCGGTCGGGGCCTGCGCGACGCCGCCGACGACGACCGCCTTGCCGGCCTCCATCGGGCCGCCGGAGACGAACACCACCGGGATGTTGAGCCGCATCGCGGCGTTGAGCATGCCCGGGGTGATCTTGTCGCAGTTGGAGATGCACACCAGGGCGTCGGCCTGGTGCGCGTTGACCATGTACTCGACCGAGTCGGCGATGATCTCGCGCGAAGGCAGCGAGTAGAGCATGCCGGAGTGGCCCATGGCGATGCCGTCGTCGACGGCGATGGTGTGGAATTCGCGCGCGACGCCGCCGGCTTCCTTGACCGCGTCGGCGACGATCTCGCCGAGGTCCTTGAGGTGCACGTGGCCGGGCACGAACTGCGTGTAGGAGTTGGCGATCGCCACGATCGGCTTGCCGAAGTCGCTGTCGGTCATGCCGGTGGCGCGCCAGAGCGAGCGCGCGCCCGCCGCGTTGCGGCCGTGGGTGGTGGTCCGGGAACGGAGAGGCGGCACGGAAACTCCCAGGTCAAAGGATGGCCGGCGAAACTGGTAGGACCAATTTACTCCGCCGGTGACGCCTTGGACTGGCCGGGCTTGATGTCGTCGGAGTCCAAGAGCCCGCTCGGATCCGCGACCAGACCCTCGCTGACCAGCGACAGCACCGGCAGGTGCCGGGTCCGCACGGTCGGCAGCGGCACCTTCGTGTCGTCCTTGAGCACCGCCTGCACCCGCGACTTCTTGGTGATCGCCAGGCCCTTCAGTGCCGACCACGGGACGTCGCGGTGGCCGAACATCGTGCGGGTGGCCAGTCCTTCGCGGGTCGCGATCGTGCGGGTCCGGATCACGAACACCGCGAGCGCGATGGGGAAAAGGTAGAGCCACTGCAAGTACGGGATGTCCCCGAGCGCGACCGGCGTCACGCAGATCGTCAGGAGGGCGATCGCCATGAACGACGTGCGGGGGATGCGGAAGACGGCCTTCCGGCCTTCGTCCTGCTCTTTTTCGGCCACCCGGAAATGGTGCACCGCGCGCGCGACCGGCCCGAACCCGGGTCGCGCGGGTGTGACCCGCGTCCACGATGCGGACACGTCGTCCCGCAGAGTTGACACCCGAGAGACCTTCGGACTAGCGTCAGCGTCGTGACACCGCTGACCGGCCTCGTACTTCCCAAGCGCGTCGACGCTTAGGGAAGACTTTCCGCTGCGTCGACGCGCGAACCCTCGTGCGACCTTACGGTCGGCGAGGGTTTTTTGTTGCCCTAGGGAAGAGATTCCCCGCCCCACCGCACAAAACCGACCCGAACGAGTGACACCGAGACCCACGAGGCAGAACCGATGACCAGTGCCACGTCGCGCAGCGACGCGAAACCCGGGCCGACGCCCGGAACGCCCGGAGCACGTCCGAAGCCGGCGCCACCGGCGGGAACCCCGGTGCGCGTCACCGGCGCGCAGTCCCTCGTGCGCTCGCTCGAGGCGGTCGGCGCCGAGGTGGTCTTCGGCATTCCGGGCGGCACCATCCTGCCCGCCTACGACCCGCTGCTGGACTCGACGAAGGTCCGCCACGTCCTGGTCCGCCACGAGCAGGGCGCGGGCCACGCCGCCACCGGCTACGCGCAGGCCACCGGCAAGGTCGGCGTCTGCATGGCGACGTCGGGCCCGGGCGCGACCAACCTGGTCACCCCGCTGGCCGACGCGAACATGGACTCCGTCCCGGTCGTCGCCATCACCGGGCAGCAGTCCCGGGCGCTGATCGGCACCGACGCGTTCCAGGAGGCCGACATCTGCGGCATCACCATGCCGATCACCAAGCACAACTTCCTCGTCACCGACCCCGTGGACATCCCGCGGACCATCGCCGAGGCGTTCCACCTGGCGTCCACGGGCCGGCCCGGCCCGGTCCTGGTGGACATCCCCAAGGACGTGCTGCAGGAGATGACCTCGTTCTCCTGGCCGACGGAGCTGCGGCTGCCGGGCTACCGCCCCACGCTGCGCCCGCACGGCAAGCAGGTCCGCGAAGCCGCGAAGCTCATCGCGAAGTCGCGCCGCCCGGTGCTCTACGTCGGCGGCGGCGTCATCAAGGCGGAGGCGCACGCGCAGCTGAAGCAGCTCGCCGAGCTGACCGGCATCCCGGTCGTCACGACGCTGATGGCGCGCGGCGCGTTCCCCGACTCGCACCCGCAGCACCTCGGCATGCCGGGCATGCACGGCTCGGTCGCCGCGGTCGCGTCGATGCAGCGCGCCGACCTGCTGGTCGCGCTCGGCGCCCGGTTCGACGACCGGGTCACCGGCCAGCTGTCGTCGTTCGCGCCGGACGCCGCGATCGTGCACGCCGACATCGACCCGGCCGAGATCTCCAAGAACCGCAAGGCCGACGTCCCGATCGTGGGCGACTGCAAGGAGATCATCGGCGAGCTGATCGCCGCCGTCACCACGGAGTTCGAGCACGGCGGCAAGCCCGACCTCGCCGACTGGTGGACGCTGCTCGACGACTGGCGCAAGACCTACCCGGCCGGCTACGAGTGGCCGGACGACGGTTCGCTGTCGCCGCAGTACGTCATCGAGCGGATCGGCGAGCTCGTCGGCCCGGACGCGGTCTACGCCGCCGGCGTCGGCCAGCACCAGATGTGGGCCGCGCAGTTCGTCAAGTACGAGAACCCGCGCACCTGGATCAACTCCGGCGGGCTCGGCACCATGGGCTACGCGGTGCCGGCCGCGATGGGCGCGCAGTTCGGCGTCCCGGACAAGCAGGTCTGGGCGATCGACGGCGACGGCTGCTTCCAGATGACCAACCAGGAGCTGGCCACCTGCGCGATCGAGGGCGCGCCGATCAAGGTCGCCGTCATCAACAACGGCAACCTGGGCATGGTCCGGCAGTGGCAGAACCTCTTCTACTCGGAGCGGTACTCCAACACCGACCTCGGCACGCACAAGCACCGCATCCCGGACTTCGTGCTGCTGGCCGAAGCGCTGGGCTGCGCCGGCCTGCGGTGCGAGACGAAGGAAGACGTCGACGCCACCATCCGCCGCGCGATGGAGATCAACGACCGCCCCGTCGTGATCGACTTCGTCGTGGGGAAGGATGCCCAGGTGTGGCCGATGGTCGCCGCAGGCACCGGCAACGACGAGATCATGGCGGTCCGGGGCATCCGGCCGCTGTTCGACGACGACGAGGTTTCGGTCGAGACGACCGAGGCTGCCGCGGAAGCCGCCGGGGAGGGTGAGCGCTGAGATGAGCGTCCACACGCTGAGTGTGCTGGTCGAGAACAAGCCGGGTGTGCTCGCGCGCGTCTCGGGCCTGTTCTCCCGCCGCGGGTTCAACATCGAGTCCCTCGCCGTCGGGCCCACGGAAAACCCCGAGGTGTCCCGCATGACGATCGTGGTCGCCGTGGAAGAGCTACCGCTCGAACAGGTGACGAAGCAGCTCAACAAGCTGGTCAACGTGATCAAGATCGTCGAGCTGGAGCAGTCGACCGCCGTGCAGCGCGAACTGCTGCTGGTGAAGGTGCGCGCCGACAACACCGTGCGCAGCCAGGTCCTCGAAACCGTCCAGCTCTTCCGGGCCAAGGTGGTGGACGTCTCTCCGGAGGCACTCACCGTCGAGGCCACCGGGACGTCCGACAAGATCGGTGCGTTGCTGCGGATGCTGGAGCCGTATGGCATCCGCGAACTCGTGCAGTCCGGCATGGTCGCGGTGGGTCGCGGCGCCCGTTCGATCACCGCCACATCACCGCGATAGAGAAGTAAGTCAGGAAAGGAAGCAGTACCCCCATGGCAGTGGAAATCTTCTACGACGACGACGCCGACCTCTCGATCATCCAGGGGCGCAAGGTCGCTGTCATCGGCTACGGCAGCCAGGGCCACGCCCACTCGCTGAGCCTGCGCGACTCCGGCGTCGACGTCCGCATCGGCCTGCCCGAGGGGTCCAAGTCGCGGGCGAAGGCCGAGGAGCAGGGCCTGCGCGTGCTCACCCCGGCCGAGGCGTCGGCCGAAGCCGACCTGATCATGATCCTGGCGCCGGACACCAAGCAGCGCTTCATCTACGAGCAGGACATCGCGCCGAACCTCAAGGACGGCGACGCGATCTTCTTCGGGCACGGCTTCAACATCCGCTACGACCTGATCAAGCCGCCGGCCAACGTCGACGTCGCCATGGTCGCCCCGAAGGGCCCGGGCCACCTGGTGCGCCGCCAGTTCGTCGACGGCAAGGGCGTCCCGGCGCTCATCGCCGTGGAGCAGGACGCCTCCGGCAACGCCCAGGCGCTCGCCCTCTCCTACGCGGCCGCCATCGGTGGCGCCCGCGCCGGTGTCATCAAGACGACGTTCAAGGAAGAGACGGAGACCGACCTCTTCGGCGAGCAGGCCGTGCTCTGCGGTGGCGCGTCCGCGCTGGTGCAGACCGGTTTCGAGGTGCTCACCGAGGCCGGCTACGCCCCGGAGATCGCCTACTTCGAGGTGCTGCACGAGCTGAAGCTGATCGTCGACCTCATGTACGAGGGCGGCATCGCGCGCCAGCGCTACTCGATCTCCGACACCGCCGAGTACGGCGACCTGACCCGCGGCCCGCGCGTCATCTCGCCGGCGGTCAAGGAAGAGATGAAGAAGATCCTCGGCGAGATCCAGGACGGCACGTTCGCCCGCGAATGGGTCGCCGAGGACGAGGCCGGCCGGCCGAACTTCACCAAGCTCGAGGAGCAGGGCAACCAGCACCCGATCGAGGCGACCGGCAAGAAGCTGCGCGACCTGATGTCGTGGGTGGACCGGCCGATCACCGAGACCGCCTGAGCCTTTCCGGCAGGACGCTGAAGGGGACGCCCGCGAGGGGCGTCCCCTTCAGTGCGTTCGGTGGTCGTTTCGCTACGCTGGTGACATGAGTGAGCAGCCGGTCGACGACAAGGCGCACATCCGGCACCACCTCGACTTCACGAAGGCGGAGTGGATCCGGGCGGAGCCGGAGGGCGTCACCCTCGACGACTGCGTCGAGTACGCCTTCATCGAGCACACCGACGGCGTCACCTACACCGCCATGCGGCAGTCGGCGAAGCCGGACGGCGTCATCCTCGTCTTCACGCCGTCGGAGTGGGACGCGTTCGTCAAGGGCGTCCGCGACGGCGAGTTCGACCTGCCCGAGGACCTCGCGGAGGCTTAAAGCTTCGCCGCCAGCTCGGGGATCCTGCCGAGCTCGCCGGCGATGCCGAGGTGGTCGCCGTAGTCGCGGGACTCGACGACCAGGCCGTCGCGAATCCGCATGGCGAAGATGTTGGCGATCCGCACCGGGCGGCCGCCGTACTCGCCCTGGTAGGCGAACTCCGCGATCAGCACCTCGGGATCGGTGCCCTCGTAGGTGACCAGGTCGGTCGCCTCGAAGTCGATGCCCAGCCCCGCGGCCTGCTTGAAGTGCGCCCGCAGCTCCTCGCGCGTCCGTACCACGGCCGAGCCCGGCTGGAACGGGTGCGTGACGTGCGTTTCCTCGGCGTACAGCTCGGCCAGCTCTTCGCCGCGTTTGTCCGAGACGCCGTAGACGAGCCGCTCGAACACTCCGCGCCGGCTCTTCGGATCGCTCGACGTCCGTGGCCCGATCGGCGACAACTCGCGCGGCGGCGCCTGCTCGTAAGCCTTCGCCAGCTGGTCGACGCCGTCGCGGATCGCCGCGAGGCGCAGGTAGTCGTGGTAGTCGCGGGAGTGGACGATCAGGCCGTCGCGGACGCGCAGCACCTGGATGTTGGCCGTCGCGATCGTGCGGCCGGTTTCGGCCGACTCGGCGTCGTAGTCGTATTCGGCGACGATGACCTCGGGGTCGGTCGTCTCGTGGACGACGACGTTCTTGCGCGTGAGCCGCAGCGCCCCGGCGAGGACACCGGTGAACCGCTCGTGGACGGCGGCCCGGCCGGTGATGCGCGTCGGGCGCGGCACGGCCTGCGGGTGTTCGACGACGGTGTCTTCGGCGTAGAGAGCGGAAAGGTCGGCGAACCGCCCTTCGCTGATGCCGTCGGACAACGCGGTGAAGACGTCGCGAGGTGTGGTCATGAATCCTCCCAGTGGGCAAAACGGAGTCTGTAGTCCGCCTGAAACGATACGGACTACAGACTCCGATTGTCTAGCGAAGGAGGTCCCGGGCGGCCGGCTGCCCGCACACCTCCGCCCACGTCCCGGGGGTGCTGTGGAAGATCGCGTCCCGGGCGCCGACGTCCGCGCCGTTTTCGACGAGCGCGCGGATGACGTCGAGGTGCCCGGACTGCGCGGCGAGGTGCAGGGCGGTGGCGCCCTCGCCGTGGTTCGGGCCGCCGAACGTGCCCGCGTGGTTCACGTCGGCGCCGAGGTCGAGGAGCGCCCGGACGGCGGCGAGCCTGCCCTGCGCCGCCGCCCACGCCAGCGCCGTGCCGCGGTAGACGTCGGCGTTCACGTCGGCGCCCCGCGTGACCAACAGCCGCAGTGCTTCGACGCGGTCGTTGCGCGCGGCCCACGACAGGGCTTCGTCGACGACCTCGGCGGGGTCGTCCGTCGGCTGCCAGGCCGGGAAACCGCTGTGGGGACGGTAAAAACCGCGGTGCGCGCCGGGGTCGCCCGAAGTCAGGAGCTCGTCGATGAAGCCGGTGTCGCCGAGCCCGGCCGCGACGCGCAGGTTGCCCGGCGCCCGGCTGTGTTTCGCGAGCGTCTCCGCGGCTTCGCGGTGGCCCCAGAACAGGGCGACGACCAGGGGAGTGCCGCCGTCGCCGCGGGCCGGGACGTCGACCGGGGCGCCGCGCTCCAGCAGCAGGGCGAGCAGGTGCGGCAGGTTGCTGTAGGCGGCTTGGTGCAGGGGCGTCCAGCCGTGGACGTTGCCGCGCGCCGGGTCGGCGCCGTGGTCGAGCAGGAGCCGGCTGAGCCGCTCGTCGCACGTCGCGCCGGCCATGCCGAGCAGGTCGTTGCCGTTGGTGCCGCGGGCGGTGACTAGGCGGGGGAACTCGTCGAGCAGCTTTTCGAGGCCATCGAGGTCCCGCGCTTCGACCGCCCGGTACGCGCGGGCGAACGGCTCGCCACTGTCCACAAGGGACTGTACGTGCGCGCGAAGTGACTTCCAGGAACCGAATCCGTGTTCCCGTGCGACGACCGCGCGAGCGCCGTCACGGGTGAGGGGCTGTTCCCAGCGGTCGAAGGGCTCGCGTGCGCCGGGCGTCTCGTCCTCGGCCGAGGCGAGCAGGCCGAGCGCGCGCTCGGCGTAGTACTCGACGTCCTGGTGGTACGGGTGCTGCAGGGCTTCGCCGTGTTCGGTGACGCGCCGGACGTACGCCCGCAGCTTCGGCCAGCTCGGGAAACCGTGGTCGCGGGCGACCCGGAACTGCGCTTCGGCGAGTTTGACGCCTTCCGCGCGCGCGAGCTCTTTCGCGCGCTTGCGGAGCTGTTCGAGGTTGAGTCCACCGGGCACCGTCGTGCCTCCTTTCCTCATCGCCCGTGGTCCGCCGGCACCGGGCAGGAAAGAAGGTGCGGAGCTGGTGGTGCGGTGCTGCCGGGGTGGGCTCGGCCCTTTCCGCGGACGGGACGCGGCCCCTGCCGCGCCCCGCCAGCGTACCCCGGTCAGGGCAGGAGGTCGGCCAGCCTGCGGTAGGACTTCTCCGTGCGGGCCAGCACCTGGACGCAGACGTGGTCGGCGCCCGCGTCGAGGTGGGCCCGGATCCGGTCCGCCACCGCCTGTTCCCCGGCCGCGACGACGGCGTCGACCAGGCGGTCGCTGCCGCCGTCGGCCAGGTCGTCGTCGGTGAAGCCGAGCCGGCGCAGGTTCGCCTGGTGGTGTGGCGCCTGCCGGACGTACAGGCCGACGTGCTCCCGGGCCACGTCCCGGGCGGCCGCGTCGAGCACCACCGCCTGCTCGACGGCGAGGTACTTGCCCGGGCCGAGCCGCTCGCGCGCCATTGCCGTGTGCTCCGGCGGGACGAAGTACGGGTGGGCACCGTCGGCGCGTTCGGCCGCCAGGTCCAGCAGCTTCGGGCCGAGCGCCGCGAGCACCCGCCGCGGGCGGGGCGACGGCTGGGGCAGGCCCGGCAGCTCGGCCGCGTCCATCCCGTCGAGGTACTCGCGCAACGCCGTCAGCGGCCGCGCGCCCGGCCGGTGCCCGCCCAGTCCCGCGACGAACCGGCCCGGGTACGCCTCGCCCAGGGCGCGGATGGCGCCTTCCGCCGCGAGCGGGGAGCGTTGGTCGAACCGCGCGACCCCGGTGGCGACGGTCAGCTCCGACGTCGCCGCGAGCAGCAACCCCGCCTGCGTGAAAGCCTCCCGGCCGGCGTACTCGCCGAACCAGATCGCGGCGAAGCCGAGTTCCTCCACCTCGGCGGCTGTGTCGCGCAGCTCGGTGATCGGGGCGCCGTCGAAGAACCGCCAGATTCCCACGCTCATCGGAGCACCTCCGGGGCCAGGTCGAGCAGGACGTCCACAGTGGACTCGAACGTTGCCGCGGACGGCGTCAGCAGCACGTGGTCCGCGCCCGCGTCCAGGAGTTCGCCGAGGCGTTTCGCGATCGTCGCGGCGTCGCCCCACACCACGAGGTCGTCGACGAACCGGTCGCTCGGCCCCGCGATGTCGGCTTCGGTGTAGCCGAGCCGTTTCCAGCCCGCGAGGTAGACGGTGACGGAGTACTCCCGCGACTGCGCGACCCGGCGCCGCACGCTCTCGCGGGCGTCCTCGCGGTTGCCGAGCAGCACGGTCTGTTGCGGGATCAGCAGCTTGTCCGGTCCGAGGATTTCCCGTGCGTACGGCGTGTGCGAGACGGGCTGGGCGAACGGGTGCGCGCCGTCGGCGTGGTCGCGCGCCAGCTCCAGCATCCGCGGTCCGACGGCGGCCAGCACGCGCGGAAACGCGACCGGCGAAGGGCTTTCGGCCGCGGTGGTGTCCATTTCGGACAGGTAGTCCCGCATCCGGTCGATCGGGCGGTAGTCCTCGCCGAGCTTCGCCGCCTGGAACGCGTGCCCGACGCCGATGCCGAGCACGAACCGGCCCGGGCGGGCCTGGGCGAGCGTCGCCCCGCCCTTGTACGCGGTCGTCCCGCGCCGGGCCCAGACGTTCGCGATGCCGGTGCCGAGCACGACGTCCGGCACCGTGGCCAGGAGGTCGCCGAAGTGGGCGAACACCTCGCGGGTGCCGGGTCCTTCGCCGCTCCACACCGAGCCGTAGCCGGCTTCGGCGAGCCGCCGGGTGGCCGCGCGCTCGATGTCCGGGGGTGGTGCCAGGGGCGCGCTGGGCAGCCAGGCGCCGAATGCGCCGAGCCGCGCCCGCGTGTCTTCGATCAGGGTCATCCTCGTTCCCTCCAGTAATGTGAGGCTGCCTCCGGTTAATATACGGAGGTAGCCTCCGATTGGCTACCCGGTAAGGTCGGGAGGGCGATGACCGAAGTCAAGCCGATGCGCGCGGACGCCCGCCGCAACTACGAGCGCCTCCTCGAAGAGGCGCAGCGCGCCTTCGCCGAGCACGGCGTCGAGGCGTCGCTGGAAGACATCGCGCGCCGCGCCGGGGTCGGCATCGGCACGCTCTACCGGCACTTCCCGACGCGGGACGCCTTGCTCGAGACGCTGTTGCGGGCGCGGTTCGACGGCCAGGCCGAGCGGGCGCGCGAACTGCTGGCCCACCCGGAGCCGCTGACCGCGCTGCAGACCTGGCTGGCCGGGCTCGGCGACACCACCGGCACGTTCCGCGGCTTGGTGGAGCTCACCGCCGACGCGCTCAGCGACGAAACGTCCCGGTTGTACGAATCGTGTCACGCGATGCGGGAGGCCGGTTCCCATCTGGTGGAACGTGCGAAGCGCGAAGGCGAGCTCCGCCCCGACGTCACCACGCACGAGCTCCTTCTGTTGCTGCACGCGGCATCCTGGGCGGGTGGGCACCTGCCCGGCCCCGGGGGCATGCACCGCCTCCTGGCTCTTGTTTTCGAGGGATTACGGGTGAGTTAACACCGGGAGAAGCCAGCGGGCGGTCCTGCGCGTTAAACTCCGCCTCGACCGGGGCACAACGGCGTGCTGAGACCCTTTGTCGACACAGAGCGTCCTGGAAATGACCAGATAGTGGGAGCCGCATCGTGAGCAAGCCCAATAAGCCCGTCGTCCTCATCGCGGAGAAGCTCGCCCCCTCCGTGCTGAGCGTCTTCGGTGACGAGGTGGAGGTCCGGCACGTCGACGGCACGGACCGGTCCGCGCTGCTCGAGGCGGTGAAGAGCGCCGACGCGCTCCTGGTCCGCTCCGCCACCCAGGTCGACGCCGAGGTCCTCGGCGCCACGACGCAGCTGAAGGTCGTCGCCCGCGCCGGCGTCGGCCTGGACAACGTCGAGGTGCCCGCCGCCACCGAGCGCGGGGTCCTGGTCGTCAACGCGCCGACGTCGAACATCGTCTCCGCCGCCGAGCACGCCGTCGCGCTGCTGCTGGCGGTCGCGCGCCGCGTCCCGGCCGCCAGCCAGAGCCTCCGGGGCGGCGAGTGGAAGCGCAGCTCGTTCTCCGGCGTGGAGCTGCAGGGCAAGACGATCGGCGTGGTCGGCCTCGGCAAGATCGGCCAGCTGTTCGCCCAGCGCCTCGCCGCCTTCGACACGAAGATCATCGCCTACGACCCCTACGTCTCGGCCGCGCGCGCGGGCCAGCTCGGCATCGAGCTCGTCACCCTCGACGAGCTGCTTTCGCGGGCCGACGCCATCTCCATCCACCTGCCGAAGACGCCGGAGACCAAGGGCCTCATCGACGCCGAGGCGCTGAAGAAGACCAAGCCGGGCGTCATCATCGTGAACGCCGCCCGCGGCGGGCTGATCGTCGAGGAGGACCTCGCCGACGCGCTGCGCTCGGGTCACGTCGGCGGTGCCGGCATCGACGTCTTCGTCACCGAGCCGACCACGTCCAGCCCGCTGTTCGAGCTGGACAACGTCGTCGTCACCCCGCACCTGGGCGCGTCGACGGCCGAGGCGCAGGACCGCGCGGGCACGGACGTCGCGCGGTCGGTGCTGCTGGCCCTGCGCGGCGACTTCGTCCCGGACGCGGTGAACGTGTCCGGCGGCGGCGCGGTGGGCGAGCACGTGCGCCCGTACCTGCAGCTGACGCAGAAGCTCGGCCAGCTGGTCACCGCCCTCAACCCGAAGGCGCCGACGTCGGTGACCGTCCAGGTCAAGGGTGAGCTGACCAGCGAGGACACCGGCGTGCTGCAGCTGGCGGCGCTGCGCGGGGTCTTCACCGGCGTGGTCGAGGACCAGGTCACGTTCGTCAACGCGCCGCAGCTGGCGGAGAAGCTGGGCGTGCAGGTCGAGCTGGAGACCGAGTCGGAGAGCCCCAAGTTCCGCAGCCTGGTCACGGTGCGCGCGGTGCACGCGGACGGCCAGGTGCTGACGGTGTCCGGTTCGGTCACCGGCAAGGACGAGACCGAGAAGCTGGTCGAGGTCAACGGCCGCGGCTTCGACCTGCGCGCCGAGGGCACGGTCCTGCTGGTCGAGTACGGCGACCGCCCGGGCGTGATGGGCCGCGTCGGCACGCTGCTCGGCGAGGCCGGCATCAACATCGAGGCCGCGCAGATCAGCCAGACGACCGACGGGTCGGACGCCGTGATGCTGCTGCGCGTCGACCGCCACATCGACGCGCACCTGCTGGAGCCGATCGGCGCCTCGGTCGGGGCGCACACGATCCGCGCCGTCGACTTCAACTGACGTAACACTTTCGAAGGCCCCTCGTCACCCGACGGGGGGCCTTCGTGCGCAATCACATTCACGTAACGGAGTCCTTTGCCTACGTAAGTAGGTGTTTTGGGGCATTAAGTTCTCCCCGCGAGGTTGAACCACGCGTCGTCGAGGGCACGGCGCTGTGCCGCGCTTCACCGTCGGGGGTGTCCGGAGCGGCAGGCAGGTTCGGGTCCAGACCTCGGGTAAGGGGCCGACTGATGAGCAGATCCCGCCTACCCGCGCGCGCGACCACGGCGGCCTTCGCCGTGGTGCTCGCCGCCGCGCTCGGGGCGCCGGTCGCGAGCGCGGCAGATGCCCCGCTCGCCGATCCAGTGGCGCCGGCGAAGATCGACGACGCCAAGCTGCAGGGCAAGGTTTCGCCCCGGCTCGGCGCCGCGCAGGGCCGCGTCACCGCGTTCGTCGAGCTGGCCAAGAAGCCCGCCGTCGACGCGTTCACGTCCGCGCAGCCCCAGGGCAAGGAGGCCGCCAAGCGCGCCGCCCGGGTCGCGAAGGACGACACCGCGGCGGCGGTGAACTCGGTGCTGGGCCAGCTGCGCTCGGCCGACGCCAAGCCGCAGGTCGTCACCCAGACCGCCAACGCCGTCCCCGGCGTGGTCGTCACGGCGGACGCCGCGAAGCTGCGCGAGGTCGCCAAGCGCGCGGACGTCGTCTCGGTCCGGACGGTCGTGCCGAAGACCCGCACCAACGCCAGCGCCGAGCAGCTGACCAACACGCTCGCCGCGTGGCAGCAGACCGGCAGGTTCGGCGACGGCGTCCGCGTCGGCGTCATCGACGACGGCATCGACTACACCCACGCCGACTTCGGCGGCCCGGGCACCAAGGCCGCGTACAACGGCGTCGACCGCACCAAGCCGACCCCGCTCTTCCCGAGCGCCAAGGTCGTCGGCGGCACCGACCTCGTCGGCGACGACTACGACGCCGCGACGCCCGGCAAGACCACCCCGGCGCCGGACCCGAACCCGCTCGCCTGCGGTGAGCACGGCACGCACGTCGCCGGCACCATCGGCGGCTTCGGTGTCACGGCGGACGGCAAGACCTTCAAGGGCGACTACAAGAAGCTGGACGCCAAGAAGGTCGACGCGATGCAGATCGGCCCGGGCACGGCGCCGAAGTCGCTCCTCTACGCCATCAAGGTGTTCGGCTGCGCGGGCTCGACGAACGTCACCTCGCAGGCGCTCGACTGGGCCCTCGACCCGGACGGCGACGGCGACTTCACCGACCACCTCGACATCGTCAACCTCTCGCTGGGCTCGGACTTCGGCGCGCCGGACGACCCGGACTCGCTGTTCGTGCGCAAGCTCGCCGCGAACAACGTGCTGCCGGTGATCTCCGCGGGCAACGGCGGCGACATCAACGACGTCGCCGGCTCCCCGGGCAACACGCCGGAAGCGCTGACTGTCGCCTCGACGCGTGACGCGGGCATCCTGCGCGACGCCGCCGAGGTCAAGGCGCCGACGACCGCGGCGGGTCAGAAGACCGGGCAGTACAGCCAGAACTACACCGGTTACGACACGCTCGACCTGACCGCGCCGGTCGTCGCGCTGTCCGCGTCGAACGCCGCGGGCTGCGCGCCGTACTCCGCCGAGGACAAGGCGAAGGCAGCGGGCAAGTTCGTCTTCCTGGAGTGGGACGACAACGACTCGACCCGCGCCTGCGGTTCGGCCGCGCGCGCCAACAACGCGCAGGCCGCCGGGGCGAAGGGCGCGCTGCTTTCGTCCACTTTGGAGCACTTCAGCGCGGGCATCGCGGGCAACGCGGCGATCCCGATGTTCCAGTTCACCGGCTCGGCGACCAAGACGCTGCGCGCGGCGCTGACCGCGGGCACGCTGCAGGTCCGGCTCTACGGCGCCGGGCGCGCCTCGATCCAGACCTACGACAAGACGATCGTGGACACCCCGAGCTCGTTCACCTCGCGCGGCACCCGCGGGCCGGCCGTCAAGCCGGACGTCGCCGCGCCCGGTGACACGATCACCTCGGCGTTCCGCGGCAGCGGCAACGGCCGGACCGTCCTGAGCGGCACGTCGATGGCCGCCCCGCACACCGCGGGCATCACGGCGCTGGTCCGCCAGTCCCACCCGGACTGGTCGGTCGAGGAGGTCAAGGCGTCGGTCGTCGGCACCGCCGGCCACGACGTCTCCGACGGCGCCGGCCACACCTACGCGCCGCAGCGCGTCGGCAGCGGCCGGATCGACGCCAAGGCGGCGCTGGACAACCAGGTGCTCGCCTACGTCGTCGACGACCCGGGCGCGGTGAGCGTCAGCTTCGGCACGGTCGAGGCCTCCGGGCCGGTGACGCTGTCGAAGACGATCAAGCTCGTCAACAAGGGCGTCACGGCGGCCGAGTACTCCGTGGCGTACCAGGCGGTCAACGCGCTGCCGGGCGTCGAGTACACAGTGGACAAGCCGACGGTGAAGCTGACCCCGCGCGGCACCGCCAAGGTCAAGGTGACGCTGAAGATCACCGACCCCAAGGCGCTGCGCAAGGTCATGGACCCGACCATGCAGGCCACCCAGGCCGGCCTGGCGCGGCAGTTCGTCGCCGACGCCTCCGGGCGCGTCGCCTTCACGCCGAAGAGCGGCGCCAAGGTGCCGCTGCGGGTTTCGGTCTACGCCGCGCCCAAGCCGGTGTCGACGATTTCGACGCCGCAGTCGGTGAAGTTCGCGCCGGACGCCACCCAGGCCGTGCTCAACCTGACCGGCAAGGGCGTCGACCAGGGCACCGGCGCGCAGCGGTACCGCTCGCTGATCAGCGTGCTCGAGCTGCAGGCGGAGTCCCCGCAGCTGCCCGAGTGCGACGCGGACGTGGTCACCGACTGCACGGTGAACAAGACGGCCAAGGGCGGCGACCTCCGCTACATCGGCGCGGCGTCCACGGCGCCGCTGGCGAAGGAGCAGGGCGAGCCGGAGAACGCGATCCTCGCGTTCGGCCTGTCCACGTGGGGCGACTGGGCGAACATCGGCAGCAACACCTCGCCGTTCGTCGACATCGACACCACCGGGGACGGGACGCCGGACTTCGAGACCTACGTGACCAAGGCGACGTCCACGGACGTGCTGCTGGCCGTCACGGTCGCGCTGACCCCGGGCTTCCCGCAGGTGGACGTCCAGGCCGTCAACGGGCAGCTCGGCGACGTGGACACCAACGTGTTCGACACGAACGTGGTCACGCTGCCGGTTTCACTGGCCGCGCTGGGCATCGACGCGAACGCCGAGTCCCACCGCATCTCCTACACGGTGGGCGTGAGCGGTTTCTACGTCGCGCCGGGCACGACGAACGGGCTGATCGACTACGTCGGCACGCCGCTTTCGTTCGACGCGCTGGCGCCGGGCTATTCGGTGCAGGGTGGCGGCGACGCCGCGCTGGGCTACGTCGCGAAGCCGGGCACGGCGCTGGTCGTCAACCGGAACGCGGCCTCGGCCGCGGCCGACAAGGCCCTCGGGCTGCTGGCCATCGAGCACCACAACGCCGCGGGGAACCGGGCGAACGTGGTCAAGGTGGACGCCGCCCAGGGCGCCCGGCCGGGGACCGAGCGTCAGCCGATCGGGGCTGGTCAGCGCTAGGCCTGGTCAAGATCGATTCATGCCGCGTCAGGGGCGTCTCCGATGGGTATCCACCGGGGGCGCCCCTGCTCGTATTCACCCGATTGGGTGTCTCACCCTGCGGGAGGATGCGGCATAAGGGTGGTGCGGCTACGGCCGTTTGTCTACGGCCGGTAACCTTCCGGCTGCTGGCGTTTTGTTGCGGTGGGCCATCGGTGCATCCGGTGGCCTCGTCGACGGAGGTGTGTGGATGCGGCTCGCGGTGATCCCAGGAGACGGGATCGGGCCCGAGGTGGTCTCCGAGGCGCTGAAGGTGCTCGGCGAAGTAGTACCGACGGCGGAGACCACGAACTACGATCTCGGCGCCGCGCGGTGGCACGCGACCGGTGAGCTGCTCCCGGAGTCGGTGCTCGGCGAACTCCGTCAGCACGACGCGATCCTGCTGGGCGCGGTCGGCGACCCGACGGTGCCGAGCGGCATCCTCGAGCGCGGCCTGCTGCTGCGCCTGCGGTTCGAGATGGACCACCACGTCAACCTGCGCCCGGCGCGGCTGTACCCGGGTGTCCGGGGCCCGCTGGCCGACGCCGGCGACGTCGACATGGTCGTCGTGCGCGAAGGGACCGAAGGCCCGTACGCGGGTACTGGTGGCCTGCTGCGCAAGGACACCGAGCACGAGATCGCGACGGAGGTCAGCGTCAACACGGCGTTCGGCATCCGCCGCGTGGTCGCGGACGCGTTCAACCGCGCCGAGGCCCGTCCGCGCAAGCACCTGACGCTGGTGCACAAGACGAACGTGCTCGAGTACGCGGGTTCGCTGTGGTCGCGGATCGTCGAAGAGGTTTCGCTGGAGCACCCGGAGGTGACGGTCGCGTACTCCCACGTGGACGCGGCGACGATCCACCTGGTGACGGACCCGTCCCGGTTCGACGTGATCGTGACGGACAACCTGTTCGGCGACATCATCACGGACCTGGCGGCCGCGGTGACCGGCGGCATCGGGCTGGCGGCGAGCGGGAACCTGGACATCACGCGTCGGAACCCGAGCATGTTCGAGCCGGTGCACGGGTCGGCTCCGGACATCGCCGGGCAGGGGCTTGCGGACCCGACCGCCGCGGTGTTGTCGGTTTCGCTGCTGCTGGACCACTTGGGTCAGAAGGAGGCGGCTCGGCGGATCGAGGCTTCGGTGGCTTTCGATCTGGCTACGCGGGACCAGTCTTCGCCGGGGGCCACCACGGCCATCGGGGATCGGTTGGCGGCTTTGGTTTCGTCCAACGTGCGGACGGCCGGCTGAGGTCTTTCGAAAGGCCCCGCGCCCTGGCGGGTGCGGGGCTTTTTCGTGTCCTGCGCGGTGTCATGGACGAGTCATTCAGGTCTTCGGAGGTCTTGAATGACTCACTCAAGAGGTCGGCTTCGGTGACCGCAGGCTGCCGGTGCCTTTGGTTCCGGTTGCGCGGACTCGTTCGTGACCTCACCTATCTCGGACCGGGCACTCGCTGCCGTGGCTGGGTTGTCCACAGCCTCACCGCTTTGTGGACAGCTCTGCCGCGGGAGGCTTTCCGGCCGGTTTTGTCGGCCGTCGGCGATAGACTGGACCGGGGTCAGCCCCCAGGGACGGGTGGGGCTTGCTTGTCTGGGCGGGGGCGGGCGAATTCCGGCGAAGCCGGAGCATCGGTGGCAGCGCTCGGAGCGCCGGCATGGAGGTCATGAACGACTCGTTCATGTCACCGGACGACATGAACGACTCTTTCATGTCGTCAGGCGACAGGGCTCCGGCAAAGTCGCCCGGCTCAACTGCCCCGGCGCCGCGGCCAACTGCCTTGACTGGGTCATCCAGGACCTCGTGCGCCTTGAATGACTCATTCAAGGCCACCCCCGGCGAGACCGCCGGGCTGAAGGGGACCTCTCCTCTTCAGCCCGCCCGGAGCGGAGACGCGACTCTGTCGTCCGACGCCATGAAAGAGTCGTTCATGACCTCCCGCGTTCCCGGATGGTGGGAGCTTGACCCAGCTTGTGGACTTCTCCCGAACCCCTGTGGCATGATGCGACCATGACCAGCTTCGCGATCATTATCGACGAGCGCGCCGGACGATAGCTCCACAAGAGCCCCCGGCGCGCAACCTCTCGCACCCATGCGGGAGGTTTTTTTGTTGCCACGAAACGATTGGGAGAAGACCGTGACCCGCCAGGAGCCCGCCGATACGCCGCTCGGCGATGCCTTCCACCTCTACGACACGACCCTGCGCGACGGTGCGCAGCGGGAGGGCATCTCCTACTCCGTCCAGGACAAGCTCGCCGTCGCGCGGCTGCTGGACGAGCTCGGCGTCGGGTTCATCGAAGGCGGCTGGCCCGGGGCGCTGCCCAAGGACACGGAGTTCTTCGCCCGCGCCGCGAAAGGGGAACTGAAGCTCAACCACGCGGCCCTCGTCGCCTTCGGGGCCACGCGCAAGGCCGGCACCACCGCCGACGCCGATCCGCAGGTCCGGGCCCTGCTCGCCAGCGAAGCCCCCGTTGTCACGCTCGTCGCGAAGTCCGATCTGCGGCACATCGAACGCGCCCTCCGCGTCGACGTCGACGAGGCCTGCGCCATGGTCAAGGACACCGTCGAATTCCTCGTCAAGGAAGGCCGGCGCGTCTTCCTCGACGCCGAGCACTTCTTCGACGGCTACGCCTTCTCGCCCGAGACCTCGCTCAAGGTCCTCGACGCCGCCGCCCACGCGGGCGCCGACGTTCTCGTCCTGTGCGACACCAACGGCGGCCAGCTCCCGCTGGGCCTCGCCGAAACCGTCCGGGCCGTCAAGGAAAAAACCGGATTCCGCCTCGGGATCCACTGTCAGGACGACACTTCCTGCGCCGTGGCGAACTCCGTCGCCGCGGTGCAGGCCGGCGCGACGCACGTCCAGTGCACCGCCAACGGTTACGGCGAACGGGCCGGCAACGCCGACCTCTTCGCCGTGACAGGGAACCTCGTGACCAAGCTCGGCATGGACGTCCTCCCGACCGGAGGCGCCGCCGAGCTCACCCGGGTCTCCCATGCCCTTGCCGAAATCGCCAACCTCGCCCCCTACACCCACCAGGCTTACGTGGGGGCGTCGGCTTTCGCCCACAAGGCGGGACTGCACGCGAGCGCGATCAAGGTGGATCCGTTGCTGTACAACCACATCGATCCGTCTTCCGTCGGCAACGACATGCGGGTACTGGTCACCGAGATGGCCGGCAGGGCCAGCCTCGAGCTCAAGGGACGTGAGCTCGGGGTCGACCTTGCCGGCCGGCCCGACGCGCTGACGAGCGCCATCACCAAGGTCAAGCGCCTCGAATCCGAAGGCTGGTCCTTCGAAGCCGCCGACGCCTCCCTCGAGCTCCTGCTGCGCCAGGAGGCCGACGTGCCCGCCGAGGCGCCGTTCGAGCTCGAGTCCTACCGCGTGGTCCTCGACCACCGCGCCGACGCCGAGGTCGTGTCCGAAGCGACGGTCAAGGTGCACGTCGGCGGCCAGCGCGTCATCGCCACCGCCGAGGGGATCGGCCCGGTGCACGCCCTCGACGCCGCCCTCCGGAAAGCGCTGAGCCCCCACCTGTCCTGGTTGGACAGTGTGGAGCTCGCCGACTACAAGGTCCGCATCCTCCAGGGCCACCCGGGCACCGACGCCGTGACGCGCGTGCTGGTCGAGAGCACCGACGGCGAGCGCGAGTGGACCACCGTCGGCGTGCACGGCAACATCGTCGAGGCCAGCTGGCTGGCCCTGTGCGACGCGCTCGTCCACAAGAGCACCACCGTGGCCCCGGTCACGGAAACAGCGGACGTAGACTGACCAAGTGCGCCTAGCCCGTATTGCTCATCCCGGTGGTGTCGCGTTCGCTTCGGTCGAAGGGGACGGTGACGACGCCCAGGTCCTGGAAATCGCCGAGCACCCGTTCGGCACCCCCAACTTCACCGGCAAGCGGTGGCCCTTGGCCGACGTCCGGCTGCTCGCGCCGATCCTGCCGTCGAAGGTGATCGCCGTCGGCCGCAACTACGCCAAGCACGCGGCCGAGTTCGGCAACGAGGTGCCCAGCGCCCCGATGCTGTTCCTCAAGCCGTCCACCACGGTCGTCGGCCCCAACGCGCCGATCCGGCGTCCGGCGAACGTCGGCCGGGTCGACTTCGAGGGCGAGCTGGCCATCGTCATCGGCCAGCCGGTGAAGAACGTGCCGGCCGCGCGCGCCGCGAGCGCGATCCTCGGCTACACGATCGCCAACGACGTCAGCGCGCGCGACCTGCAGAAGTCCGACGGCCAGTGGGGCCGCGCCAAGGGCTTCGACACGTTCTGCCCGCTCGGCCCGTGGATCGAGACGTCGCTCGACGCCTCCGACCTGGCGCTGAAGGCCGAGGTCGACGGCGAGCTGAAGCAGGACGGCCGCACGTCCGACCTCGTCCACAAGATCCCCGAGCTGGTCGAGTTCGTCTCCGGCGTGATGACGCTGCTGCCCGGCGACGTCATCCTCACCGGCACCCCCGAGGGCGTCGGCCCGATCGAGGGCGGCCAGAGCGTCTCGATCACCATCGAAGGCATCGGCACCCTGACCAACCCGGTCGAGAACGTCTAACCCCTGGCCACCGGCTCCATCGGCCGCCGGGCGAACGCCGGAGCGTGCTCCGGCCGCAGCCCCAGGCCGAGGAGCCGGGCCGGGAAGTACGACAGCCGCGGGAACCGCGCGAACGCCTTGATCATCGGCAGCGGCGGGCCGTTGCGCTTGCCGCTCATCACGCCGCGCACGACGGTCCGGTGCATCAGGCGCTGCAACCCCTGCACCATCAGCGTCGGCGCGAGCCGCCGCGAACGCACCTTCGCCAGTTCGGCCTGCGTGGGCCGGCCCCGGCGCAGCGGCTCGGCCAGCAGCGTCGCCGCCGCGACCGCGTCCTGCACCGCCAGGTTGATGCCCACGCCGCCGATCGGCGACATCGCGTGCGCCGCGTCGCCGATGCACAGCAACCCCTCGACGTGCCACTTGCGCAGCAGGTTGAGCCGCACGTCGAGGAACTTGACGTCGTCCATCGTCTCGAGTTCGTGCACGCGGTCGTGGAACTCGGGGCAGATCTGCGTCACGTTCTCGCGGAACGCGTCGATGCCCTGCTTGCGGAGGTCCTCGCCCTTCGGCGCGAGGTAGGCGACCTGGTAGAAGTCCGGCCGGGGGAGCGGCACCGCGAACCGGCGGTCACGCATCTTCGGCAGCAGCATGCCGCCTTCCTCGCCCTCGCCGCGCGAGAGCCGGAACCACCAGACGTCGAACGGGCAGTCGTACTCGTGCGGCACCAGGCCGGCTTCACGGCGGGCCAGCGACCAGCGCCCGTCGGCCGCGATCACCAGGTCGGCACGGATTTCGCCGGTCTCGCCTGTCGCTGTGCGGTAGGTGACGCCGGCGACCCGGCCGTGCTCGCGGACCAGGCCGGTGCACTCGGTCTCCATCCGCTGGACGAACGTCGGCTCCTTGCGGGCGCTTTCGGCGAGCAGGTCGAGGAAGTCCCACTGCGGCACCATCGCGATGTACGGGTGGGGGACCTTCAGCCGGGTGAAGTCGGCCAGCTTCATCAGCTCGCCGTCCTCCTTCGGGAACCCCGCCGAGCGCAGCTCGCTGTGCGGCAGCGCGTGGAACTTCTCGCCGAGGCCCAGCTCGTCGAGCAGCGTGAGCGTCGACGGGTGGACCGTGTCCCCGCGGAAGTCGCGCAGGAAGTCCGCGTGCTTCTCCAGCACCGTCACCTCGACGCCGGCCCGGGCCAGCAGGAGCCCCGCGACCATCCCGGCCGGCCCGCCACCGATGACGACGCAGCCCGTGCGTTCGGTCATCTCGACCATCTCCCCATCTATTCATCGCTTGTTGAATAAACCGAGGATGCCCCGGACCGGTCCCCGGCGTCAAGCGTTGTGGCGACGGATACGCTGATCGGGCTATGAGTGAGACATCGGTGGTTCGCGCGCGCTTCTGTCCTTCGCCGACCGGCACCCCGCACGTCGGGCTGATCCGCACGGCGCTGTTCAACTGGGCCTTCGCCCGGCACAACCAGGGGCAACTGGTGTTCCGGATCGAAGACACCGACGCCGCGCGCGACTCGCAGGAGTCCTACGAGCAGCTCCTCGACGGCCTGCGCTGGCTCGGCATCGACTGGGACGAGGGCCCCGAGGTCGGCGGCGAGTACGGGCCGTACCGCCAGAGCGAGCGGCGCGCGATCTACGCCGACGTCGCCGCGAAGCTCCTCGAGGCGGGGGAGCTGTACGAGGCGTTCTCGACCAACGAGGAGGTCGAGGCCCGGCGCAAGGCGGCCGGCCTGGACCCGAAACTGGGCTACGACAACTTCGACCGCGACCTCACCGGCGAGCAGATCGCCGCGTACCGCGCCGAGGGCCGCGCGCCGGTGCTGCGGCTGCGCATGCCCGACACCGACCTCGGCTGGACCGACCTGGTCCGCGGCGACATCACCTTCCCGGCGAACACGATCCCGGACCCGGTGCTGGTGCGCGCCAACGGCGAGCCGCTGTACACGCTGACCAACCCGGTCGACGACGCGCTGATGAAGATCACGCACGTCCTGCGCGGCGAGGACCTCCTGCCGTCGACACCCCGCCAGCTGGCGCTCTACGCGGCGCTCGAGCGCGTCGGCGTCGCGGAGTTCACGCCGCAGTTCGGCCACCTGCCCTACGTCATGGGCGAGGGCAACAAGAAACTGTCCAAACGCGACCCTTCGTCGAACCTCTTCAACTACCGCGACCGCGGTTTCATCCGCGAGGGCCTGCTCAACTACCTGGCCCTGCTCGGCTGGTCGATCGCCGACGACCGCGACGTCTTCAGCGTCGAGGAGATGATCGCCGCCTTCGACGTCACCAAGGTCAGCGCCAACCCGGCGCGCTTCGACCTCAAGAAGGCCGAAGCGATCAACGGCACCCACGTGCGGGCGTTGCCGGCGGCCGAGTTCGTTTCGCGCGTCACGCCGTACCTCGTCACCGCGGGTGTCCTCCCGGAATCGCCGAGCGAGCAGCAGCGGGCCCGGCTGGACGCGATCGCGCCGCTGGTGCAGGAACGCGTCACGGTGCTTTCGGACGCGGCGCCCATGGTGCGTTTCCTGTTCACCGACGAGGACGCTTTCGCGCCGGAAGAAGACGCCGCGGCGAAGAACCTCGGCGAAGCCGCGCAGCCGGTGCTCACCGCGGCGGTGGAGGCCCTCGAAGCGCTGCCGTCGTGGGAGACCGCGGCCATCGAGCAGGCGCTCAAAGACGCCCTTGTGGACGGTCTGGGTCTCAAGCCCCGCAAGGCTTTCGCGCCGGTTCGCGTCGCCGTGACCGGCCGGACGGTTTCGCCCCCGCTGTACGAATCGATGGAACTGCTCGGCCGCGACGTCTCACTGGGACGTCTTCGCCGCGCATTGATCGGATAACCGATAGAAGACGGTTCGCCAACTGGGAGTAGAGCCGGTGCGCCGGAACAGGGGATCGGCAATCACCTCTTTGGCAGCGTCGCGAACGCGGCGGTTGCCCTAGCCTCACTGGGTGGATTTCGCCCTGGCACCCCGGACCCCGTCGCGAACCGCCCCCACCGAGGCGGCGCCCGAGCCCTGGGCGCCGCCTCGGCTGCGCTTGGTGTGCCTGGACATCGACGACACCCTGATCGACTGCACGGCCGCGATCCGCCGCAGCCTCCACATCCTGACCGGCCGGGGCGACCTGTGGCCGTTGTGGGACTTGATCACCGAAGAGCACGTCGCCCTCGTCGTCGCCGGCGAGCTCGACTACGCGACGATGCACCAGCGGCGCACCGACTGCTTCCTCGCCGAGATCGGCATCTCCGCCGACGCCGAGCAGGTGAGCTCGTTCGAGCGGCGTCGAAGAGAGCTGCTCGACCACTCGTGGCAGCTGTTCGGTGACGTCCTCGACTGCCTGGAGTGGCTGCGCGCGGCCGGCCTGATGCTCGCCGCCGTGACGAACGCCTCAGGCGGCCACCAGCGCAAGAAGATCGCCGACCTGGGGCTGGCGCCGTTCTTCGACCACGTCGCCATCGCCGGCGAGCTGGGCGTGGCGAAACCCGATCCGGTGATGTTCCACACGGTCTGCCTCGGCCTGGACTGCGCACCGGCCCAGGCGGTCCACGTCGGGGACAAACTGGACACGGACGCGATCGGCGCCCGCGACGCGGGTCTCGGGGCGGTCTGGCTCGACCGCGACAGCATCGGCGAACGGGTACCGGAGGGCGTCCACCGCGTGGCGGGGCTGGCCGAGCTGCCTGAGCTGCTGGTTTCGGAGTACGCGACGATCGGTGTCCCCGCCCAGCGGGTCAGTGGGACCCCCGCTTTCACGGTGCGGAACGGCGTGCTCTAGTATTTCTCCTCGTGCGGAGCTGAACCGGCCAGACCGGATCAGTACCTCACTGGGGTATGGTGTAATTGGCAGCACGACTGGTTCTGGTCCAGTTAGTCTAGGTTCGAGTCCTGGTACCCCAGCTGCGGAGAGTGACCCCCCTGCGGAGCGAGAAATCGCCTCTGGTAAGTTCTCTCCAGCAAGAAAAACAGAAAAGCCCCTGGGAGACCAGGGAAAGATCCTAAGCCCCCGTCGTCTAGCGGCCTAGGACGCCGGCCTCTCACGCCGGTAGCGTGGGTTCGAATCCCATCGGGGGTACTTCCGAAAGCCCGTCTGACCCAGGTCAGGCGGGCTTTTTCGTGCTCGCTGTCCTGGTCCACAACGGACCGAAAGGTCAGCGGCACGAGCGGAAGAACGCGCGGACGTCCTCGACGAACAGCCGCGGCTGCTCCATCGCGGCGAAGTGGCCACCGCGGTCGAATTCCGTCCAGCGGGTGATCGTGGGGATGGCCCGCTCGGCCAGCGAGCGCACCGGCAGGACGAAGTCGCGCGGGAAGACCGCTACCCCGACCGGCGCCCGCCACGGCGGTTCCGCGGCCTGCGGGTGCCGGAACTGCGCGGCCACCTCGTAGTAGAGCTGCGCGGACGACGCGCCGCTCGCGGTCAGCCAGTAGAGCGCCACGTTGGTGAGGAGCTGGTCGCGGTCGACGGCCTCTTCGGGGAACTCCGCCGAGTCCGTCCACGCCTGGAACTTCTCGACGATCCAGGCGAGCAGCCCGACCGGTGAATCCGTCAGCCCGTAGGAGACGGTCTGCGGCCGGGTCGCCTGGACCCTGATGTACGCGGGGGGATCGGTGTCGAAGCGCACCGCGTCCCGCAGCCGGTCCCGGTCGGATTCGCCGAGCTCGACCGGCTCCGCGTGCGGCCGGGTGATCAGGAAGTTCACGTGCGCGCCCAGCACGTGGGCCGGCTCGGCCCGGCACAGGTCGAGCGAGATCAGCGCGCCGAAGTCGCCGCCCTGGACCGCGTAGCGGTCGTAGCCGAGCCGTCGCATGAGCTCGGCCCACGCCCTGGCGGTCCGGGCGAGGTCCCAGCCCGGCTCGGCGGGCCGGCCGGAGAACCCGAACCCCGGAATCGACGGGACCACGACGTGAAAGGCATCCCGGTGGTCCGCCGGGCTGGTGAGCGAATCGATGATTTCGACGAATTCCACGAAGGAACCAGGCCAGCCGTGGGTGAGGACGAGCGGAACCGCGCCCGCGTGTTTCGAGCGCACGTGCAGGAAGTGTATTGAGGTTCCGTCGATCTCGGTGGTGAACTGCGGAAAAGAGTTCAGCCGCCGCTCCGCGCTGCGCCAATCGAAGGTCGTTCGCCAATACTCGGCGAGATCCTTGAGGTAGGCCAGGGGGACGCCGCGACTCCAGCCACAGCCCGGAATCTCGGCGGGCCACCGGGTGGCGGCGAGCCTGCGGTGCAGATCGTCCAGGTCTTCCCGGGGAATGTCGACGCGGAACCGCTCCATGGAAAGTCAGCGTACCGGCGTTTCCGCCGAGGGGGTTTCCGGCGGCCGAGAGCGCAATCTCGGAGTTGAACCGGTGGAGCAACCTCGAAGAAGAGAATTGCGGGCGGATTCCTTAAAGTGAATGGCAGGCCTGCCATTGCCGAAAAACGCCGGAGGTGTCCGATGGATGAGCACAAGTGCCCGATCGTGCTCGATAGAGCCGGCACGGACGTTCACGCGGAGAGTGCCCGGATTCGCGCGAGGGGTCCGGTCACCAGGGTGGAACTGCCCGGCGGTGTCCTCGCCTGGTCCGTCACCAGCCTCGAACTGGCGAAGCGGGTGCTCGGCGACGAGGAGCGGTTCGCCAAGGACGCCCACCGGCACTGGCCCGCCTTGATCAACGGCGAGATCCCGCAGGCGTGGCCGCTGATCGGCTGGGTCGCGATGGACAACATGACCACTCACGACGGCGCCGACCACGTCCGGCTGCGCGGGCTCATCTCCCGCGGGTTCACCGCGCGCCGGATCGAGTCGATCCGGCCGTCGATCGAGAAGATCGCCCACGAGCTGCTGGACGAACTGGCGTGCGTGGACCACGGCGAGGTCGTCGACCTCAAGGCCCGCTACGCCTACCGGCTGCCGGCGAGGGTGATCTGCGACCTCTTCGGTGTGCCCGACGAGCTGCGGGCCGACGTGCTGCGCGGCGGCGAGGTCAACATCGACACGAGGATCACCCCCGAGGAAGCGGTCGCCAACGTCGAGCAGTGGCACGAGGCGATGCACGAACTGGTCGCCGCCAAGCGCCGGAAGCCGGGCGACGACCTGACCAGCGCGCTGATCGCGGCCAGGGACGAGGACGGCTCGCAGCTGACCGACAAGGAGCTGGTCGGCACCCTGCACCTGATGCTGGGCGCCGGTTCCGAAACACTGATGAACCTCCTGAGCAAGGCGGTGCTCTCGCTGCTCACCCACCCCGATCAGCTCGAGCTCGTCACCAGCGGCGGGATCGGCTGGAGCGAGGTCGTCGAGGAAGCGCTGCGCGTCGAGTCGCCGGTGGCGCAGCTGCCGTTCCGGTTCGCCCGGGCGGACACCGAACTGGGCGGGGTGACGATCGCCAAGGGCGATCCCGTGCTGATCGGCTTCGCCGCCATCGGCCGGGACCGGGACGTCCACGGCGACACCGCCGACCGGTTCGACATCACCCGGCCGGCCAAGACGCACCTGTCGTTCGGGCACGGCGTGCACTTCTGCCTCGGGGCGCCGCTCGCCCGGATGGAGGCGTCGATCGCGCTGCCGGCCCTGTTCGACCGCTTCCCCGGCCTGCGGCTGGCGGTCGCGCCCGACGAGCTGGAACCGCAGGGCACTTTCATCATGAACGGCAACCGGACCCTGCCCGTCCGGCTGACGGCGTAAGCCGGATTCACCCACGGAACAAGGAGAACAGCTGATGACCCGCCCGCACGTCGTATCCGCGGCAGAGTGGCTGAGCGCGCGCAAGGAGCTGCTCGCCAAGGAGGAAGAGTTCGCCGCGGCACGCGAGGCCGTCAGCGCCGCCCGGCGCGACCTGCCGATGGTCGAGGTGGAAAAGGACTACGTGTACGACGGGCCGGACGGCAAGGTGCGCCTGCTCGACCTCTTCGAGGGCAGGCGGCAACTGATCGTCTACCACTTCATGTTCGACCCCGCCTGGGACGAGGGCTGCAAGCACTGCTCGTTCATGATCGACAACGTCGGTCACCTCTCGCACCTGCACGCCTTGAACACGACCTTCGCGGTGATCTCGCGGGCGCCGCTGGCGAAGATCCAGGCGTTCAAGGACCGGATGGGCTGGTCGGTGCCGTGGTACTCGTCGTTCGGCACCGAGTTCAACTACGACTTCCACACCACTTTGGACGAAGCCGTCACGCCGGTCGAATACAACTACAAGGACAAGGCCGCCCTCGAAGCGGACGGCGAGTTCTGGTTCACCGAAGGCGAGCAGGGTGGCGTGAGCGTGTTCTTCCGCGACGGCGACACGGTGTTCCACACCTATTCCGTCTACGGGGACGGCACCGACCTGCTGCACGGCACCTACAACTACCTCGATCTCACCCCGCTGGGCCGGCAGGACGGCCCGGGGCGGCCGTGGCTGCGCCACCACGACAAGTACGCGAACTAGGACGTCGCTTCACCCCGGAGGTGGACAAACCCGTGGCCACGCCCAAGGTGTCGGTGATCATCCCGACCTACAACCGCAGGGAGCTGTTGCGCCGCTCGCTGTACCACCTCACGAGGCAGCGGCTGCCGGCCGGCGAGTTCGAGGTGGTCGTCGCCGACGACGGCTCGTCGGACGACACCAAGGAGATGGTGGAGTCCTACCGCGACCGGCTGACGATCAAGTACTGCTACCAGGCGGATCTGGGCTACCGCGTGTCGGCGGCCCGCAACGCCGGCGCGCGGCTGGCCGAGGCGCCGATCCTGGCGTTCCTCGACTCCGGCGTCCAGGTCGGGCCCGACTGGCTGACCCTGCACCTGGCGGCGCACGGCGCCCGGACCGAGCCGATCGCCGTCACCGGCTACGCCTTCGGCTACAACCCGCCGAACCCGATGCCCGGCATCGGCGAGGCCCTCGCCGAGATGTTGCCGGAAGAGGTCGTCGAGCGGTACCGGGACGACCCGGCCTTCCTGGACATCCGGCACGAGCAGATGGCGCTGTGCGGCTTCGAGATGGACCGCAGGCTGCTGCCGTGGACGTTGTTCTGGCCGATCAACTGCTCCCTCCGTGCGGCGGACTTCCACGCGGTCGGCGGGTTCGACGAGGACTACGTCGTGTGGGGCCTCGAAGACATGGAGTTCGGCCTGCGCCTCTGGCAGCGGGGCGTCTCGTTCGAGATTTCGCGCGACGCCTGGGCCGTCGAGTCACCGCACGAGCGCGACGAAGCGCGCAACTGGGAATGGATGCAGCGCAACATCCGGATCTTCCTGGCGCGGCACCCGGAACCCGTCGTGGAGATCGGCTGGGGGCTGCTCAATTCCGGGCTGATCTGGGAATGGGAGGACGAATACCGGCGGCTGCTGGACTGGACCGCGCGGGCCGGCGACCGGGATGTCACCGCCGAGGTCGTCGCCGCGGTCTCGGACGTCCCGGCCGGCGCCCGGATCGCGGTCGTCGGCGGCGGCGGCCTCCGGCCGGAGGCGGTACCGGGCGCGGTGCTGGTCGACTTCGACCGGGCGCTGCTGCCCGAGGGCGGACTGCACGCCATCGGGCTGCGGACGACGTTGCCCGGCGAGTCGGCCGACACGGTGGTGCTCACCTCGCGGCTGGCCGGGCTGTGGGAGCGCTGGTCCCCGCAGCTGCTCGCGGAAGCCCGGCGGCTCGGCCACGACGTGCGCATCTGCGGCGAGCTCGGGGAGGCGGCATGAGCGAGCTGGCCGTGCGGGCCCGGTGGGCCGTGACCGCGGTGTTCCTGTGCAACGGCATGACCATCGCCAGCCTCCAGATCCGCGTTCCCTCGCTGAAGATCGGGCACGCGATGACCGAGGCGCAGCTGGGCCTGGTGCTCGCCGCGTTCGGCGTCGCCGCGATGGTGGCCATGCAGCTCATCGGCTCCCTCGCGACGCGGCTCGGCAGCGCGCCGGTCATCCGGCTGGCCACGGTGCTGCTCCCGCTGACGCTGCTCGGCGTCGGGCTGGCGGGCACGGTCACCGAGCTCGTCGCCGCCGTGGTGCTGCTGGGCGGGGTGCACGGCATGCTGGACGTCGCCATGAACTCGCACGCGGTCGCCGTGGAGCGCGAGCGCGGCCGGCCGATCATGAACGGGTGCCACGCGGCCTGGGCCATCGGCGCGCTCAGCGGTTCGGTGCTCGGCGGCGGGCTCACCCAGGCCGGGGTTTCCGTGGCCACGCACTACTTTTGGCTGGCCGGCGTCCTGGTGGCCCTCGCCGTGGTGATCGGCCTGCACCTGCTGCCCGCGTCGGTCGACCGGTCGCCGCGCCCGGAGCGCGGCCGGCGGACGCGGGGTGCCCTGCGCGCCGGCTGGAGCCGCCGCGTCCTGCTCTTCGGCGCGATGGGTGCGACGGTGCTCACCTGCGAAGGCGCGGTCTTCAACTGGGCCGGCGTCTTCCTGCACGACCACCTCGGTGCGGCGCTGGGCGTGGCGTCCTTCGGCTACATCGCGTTCACGACGTGCGAGACGGCGGGACGGCTGGTCGGCGATCGGCTCCGGCAGCGGTTCGGCGTTCCGGCGCTCATCCGGACGGGCGGCATCATCGCCGTCGCCGGATTGGCCGTCGTGGTGCTGAGCCCGGATCCCTGGGTGGCGGTCGCCGGGTTCGCGGTGATGGGGATCGGCATGTCGACCCCGTTGCCGCTGATCTTCAGCACGGTCGGGCACATCGGGGCGAGCGGAGCCGGCGCGGCCGTGTTCGTCGCCCGGTTCACCACCTTGACGTATTCCGGCACGCTGATCGGCCCGGTGTTCATCGGCTGGCTGGCCCAGGGCTTCGGGCTGACGCTGACGCTGGGTCTCCTGATCCCGCTGCTGCTCGCCGTGGCTTGGAGCGCGAAGGCGACCGCGGTCGCCGACCGGCCGCTCGCAGAGCTCAGCCACCAGTAGGAGGGGAAGCGCACCATGAAGGTTCTGGTCATCGGCGCCACCGGCTTCACCGGTTCGGTCGTCGCCGCGGCGTTCGCCCGCGCGGGCCACGAGGTCGCCGCGCTGCAACGGCCGGGCGGCCGGCCGGTCCCCGCCGCCTACCGCGCGGTTCCCGGCGATCTGGCCGATCCGGCGTCGCTGACCGCCGCGGTCGCCGGGTTCGACCTGGTGCTGCACGTCGGTGCGATCCTCAGCGAAGAGATCGACGTGCCCGCGGTCGACGCTCTGCTGGCCGGCGGCGTACCGCTCATCTACACCTCGAGCGTGGACACCCTCGGGCCCGGTTTCGTCACCGAGGACAGCCTTCCCGACCCGCACCCGGTCGTCGGCTGGCGAGACGTCGTCGAACGGCGGGTGCTCGCGGCCGGCGGCCGGATGATCCGGCCCGGGCTCATCTACGGCGAGGGTGGCGGCGTCGTCGTCGACATGCTGGAGCCGCTCGCCGCGCGGGTCGGCGCCGGGGTGTACATCGGCGAGCCCGGCGTCCGCTGGGCAGCGGTGCACGTGGCGGATCTCGCCGAGCTGTTCCTCCTCGTCGCCGAGCTGGCTCCGCCCGCGTCCGTGTGGCACGCGGTCACCGAAACCGTCACGGTCGACGCGATCGCCACGGCGGTGGGCAACGGCACCGCGGTTTCGTGGCCGGAGGACGACGAGCCGCCCGCCGAGATCGCCGTGATCGCCGGGCTGTTCCGGTACGACCAGGACGTGTCCGCGGAGAAGACGCGCCAGAAGCTGGGCTGGCGCCCGGTGCACACGTCGCTCATCGAGTACCTGGCTCGCTGAGCGTTCGTCAGGCGGCCCGGGCGTTCTCGGCCGCGCCGGCGATCTCGCGGGACATGTAGACGGCGTCCGGTCCGTATCCGGCGGGCACCGCGACCTCGGGGTGGGCGCGGTACCCCTGGGCCACCCAGAAACCGGTGGTTCCGCCGACGGCGATCAGCGAGATCCGCTCGTACCGGAACGACCGGGCCGTCTCGGTGAGGTGCCGCAACAGGCGCTTCGCCCAGCCGCGGCCGCGCAGCTCGTCGCCGATGACGATGTCGTGCAGGTGCAGGTTCGGCGAGCTGAAGACGGTCTCCTCGGCGCGGGCCGGATCGGGGAACCGGAACCGCGGGTAGGGGAGGGCGAGCAGGTAGCCGCCGACGCGTTCGCCGACGTCCAGCACGAACGACGTCACCGGCGAGCTGTGGCCCCGTGACTCGAGCACGGCGCGGCTCTCGGAAAGCCCGCGGCTGCGGTACGCGTGCGCCTCCAGTGCCGCGATGGCGGCCCAGTCGCCGGAACTGATCGGCCGGACCCGCTCCGCGCGGACGGCCACGCAGGGCAGCGGCGCGTAGCCGTTGAAGCCTCGGGTCGTGTAACTGGTCGAGTACGCCCCGGCGGAATGGATCCACACCGGATCCCCCGAGACGAGGTCGACGGGCACGGAGACCGGTCCGCCGCCGAACCGGTCGTCGCTGTCGCAGGTCGGGCCGGCGACGACAGCCGGTACGGCGCGGCTGCCCGTACGCGTGGGAAAAGTCAGGCGGTAGCGGAGCTGGTCGGTCTCGTACAGCCCGTTGAACTTGCCGCAGCTGAGGTAGAGCCACCTTTCGTGGCGCACGGTCAGCCGGGCGACGTGGGCGCGGATCGTGCCGTGGTCGGCGACGAGGTGGCGGCCCGGTTCGGCGATGAACGCGAGATCGTGGCCCGACGCGTCCCGGAGCCGCCGCACACCGGCCCGGATCGCGGCGAAGATCTCCGCGGACGGCGGAGCCAGCCGGCTGCCTTTGCGGGCGAAGTAGCCGCGAGCGGGCAGGCCGCCACCGAGGTTGACGTGGTCGAGGCGGATGCCCCGCGACTCGAGTCGCGGCAGGACGGCGGCGACGTCGTCCAGGGCCCGCTGCCAGGCGCGTACCGTCATCTGCTGCGAGCCGACGTGGAAAGCCAGCCCGGCCGGGACGAGCCCGCGTCGCCGGGCCTCGTCCAGGACGCCGACGGGGTCGTGGCTGCCGTGCTTGTCGACGAGTCCCCACAGCGCTCCCTCGCCGGTCGTGGCCACGCGGCAGAACACCCGGGCTCCCGGGGCGTGGCGAGCGACCGCCCGCACGTCCTCGACGCAGTCGGTGGCGAACGTGGTGATGCCCAGCCGGTGGGCGGCGGCGATCTCGGCGTCGGACTTGACGGTGTTGCCGTAGTGCACGTCCCGCGGGGACACGCCGGTCCGCAGTGCCTGCCGGATCTCGCCGGGGCTGGCCGCGTCGAAGCCGGCACCCCGGTCGGCGAGGCAGGCGAGCACCTCGTCCACCGGGCAGGCCTTCATCGCGAACCGCACCGCGACGTCCGGCAGCTCGCGGCGCAAGGCGTCGTACTGGCTTTCGATACCGGTCAGGTCGAAGACGATCCGGTCCTGGTCGAGCCGGGAGAGGGCGGAACGCACGTGCCGCCGCTCAGCCATGGCGCACGCTCGTGGTGCGCGCGGCCTCGACCAGCCGTGCCCACGCGTCGATCAGCGTCGCGTGGTCCTCGATGTCCTGCCGGGCTTCGGCGAGCAGCCGGTCCCGGTTGTCCCGGATCTCGTCCGCGACGGGCGTGAAGCGGCCGCCGAGTGCCCGGTACGCGCGTTCCAGCCGGAAGCTCTTGGCTTCATTGGGTTTTCGGTCCTGGCGAGCGCTTTCCCGGACGATCGCCGCGATCGCGGCCGGATCGTCGCCGGTCATCCGCCCGTAGACGAAGTGGAAGTAGTACATGGACAGGATGAACTTCGCGAACCGCAGCTGGTAGGCGAGGAACCCGGCGTCGGTCTTGCGTTCGGCGGTGTGGAAATTGACGATGTGCCGGTTGTGCCGGACGCCCGGCAGCCGGGCCTTGTCCGCCACGTGGATGAGGAAGTAGTCGCTGCCGATGGTGTCCGTGGCGGGCGGCAGCGGAACCCGCTCGTGGAGCCCGTGGAAGCTGATGTTGTGCATGTCCACCTTCATCGGATCGACGACGGCGAGCTCCGACCAGTCGCCGGTGAAGGGGTCCGATCCGGTGAACGACTCCTCGACCAGAGCGCGCGTTTCCGCTTCGGAGCTGCCGTCGGCGGCCCACAGCCGGACCAGGTCGTAGTACGCCGCGTGGTCGCGGACCTCGCCGAGGTCCACGGACATCTCGCCGACGAACGACGCGCCGACCATGGCGACCGTGCCGTCGCGCAACGACGGGTCCAGCCGGTTCTCGGTGGTCCGGACCAGGCGCGCGCGTTTGCCGAGGTAGCGCAGCTCCGCTTGGATCGGGAAGATCTTCTTCCCGTTCCACACCTGGAAGGAACTGTCCGAGTCGCGGCGGTGCACCGACTCGCACCCCAGCGCGGCCGCGATCAGGAAAGCCCGATTGGTGCAGGCGCCGTACGAAAGGCGTCGCGGGAGCATCAACTCGGCCAGCAGACCGGGTTCGGCGACGGCGGAGCGCTTGATCACCCGCGACAGGAACTCGCGCTGGTCGGCTTCGTCCAAGTGCCAGACGTTGTCCGCTTCGCTCAGCACGCGGGCGTGCGCCGCGTACTCCGCCGACGAGTCGAGGACGAGCAGGTGCACCTCGACCGCGAAGTTCTTCGCGGCGTAGGCGGCTTCCTCGACCACCTCCGCGAGCGTCGCGGCGCACTCCCGGTTGGTCGGCACGGTCAAGCAGACACGTCGCGTCCGCGCGGCTCGGCTGCTCACCGCTTGCCCCGGCCGAGTACGCGGGCGGCGATGTTCGGCCGCAGCAGTGCCTGGGGCGGGTCGACGAGTCCCGCCGCGCGCAGGAACGCGCGGCTGAGCCGGCCGTCGGTGACGGCGGCGGCCTGCAACCGCGGGATGTAAGCGTTTGCCGCCCGCACCTTGAGGGTCCGGCGGCCGCCGACACCGGGGAAGCCGAGATCGGCGCCGGCGGACATGTCCCAGGGCGCGTCGATCGCCCGCGCGAGGTCCCGGAGGTAACGCCGGGGCTCCGGAGCGCCCTGCGCGAGGTGCCGGCCGAGCACGGTGGCTTCGATCGCCGCCACCGTCATCCCCTGGCCGTAGACCGGGTTGAACACGCAGGCCGCGTCGCCGAGCACGAGCAGACCGTCCGGGAACCGGCGCAACCGCTCGTAGTGGCGGCGGATGGACGCCGGGAACCGGAACGAGACCGGATCGCCGAGCGGTTCCGCGTCCCGGATCGCCTTGTACACCTCGGGAACCGGCAGGGAGCGCGCGTAGGACAGGAAGCCGTCCAGGTCGGCCGGCGGACGGTCGCCGAGGATGCCGGTCAGGGACACCGCGTAGCGGTCGGGCAGCCGGGCGAAGATGGCGCCCCTCGGCATCTCCGGTGTCGCGACCGGGATGATCGCGATGTTCCCGCCGATCGGGTCGAAGGGCAGCGGCGCGGCGAAATCGCACGTCGTGTAGGTGAGGTCCATGGAGACCAGTTCTTCTTCGACCGCCGGGTAGCCCAGTTCCACCAGCCACCTCGGCGTCCTCGTGCCGCGGCCGGTGGCGTCGACGACCAGATCGCCGTCGATCACCTCTTCGGCACTTCCCTCGAATTGCGCGCGCACGCGTACGCCGGTAATCCGGATTCCTCGCGGCGAAGCGACCAATCCCACGATATCCGTCCGGTCCCGGAAGGTCACATTGGGCAGCGCCCGGACCCGCGCGCGAATCCGGTCTTCCAGCAGCGGCCGTCCGGAAGCCGCGCAGATCAAACCGGTTTCGGCCGGTTCGAGCATGCGTCCGTTGAAGTACCAGCTCAGGGTGGTGCCGAAATCACCGGTCGGCGCGCCGAGGGCGGCGAGCTCGTCGGTCAGCCCGGGGAACAGTTCGTCGAGGATCTGTTGCCCCCTGGCCAAAAGCGCGTGGATGTGCCGCCCCTGGGGAACCGCGCGCCGGGGAGCGGCGCCCGCCGGGAAATGGTCTCGATCCAGGACTGTCACTTCCCGAAAGGTTTCGGACAGCATGCGGGCGGCCAGTGTTCCCGCGATGCTTCCGCCGAGCACGATGGCATGGTTGCGAGCCGGATTTCGCACGAGCTGCCCCCTGGGATCGTCAGAATGAGAGTTCAACGTTACTAATGGGTGCTCGTGCCTGTTCTTCAGTAGTGCGAGAAAATCCTGGAGCGGCACGCCGCGGTGCTAGCCTGGCTTGCGGAAGACGTGCGCTTTCAGTTGTCGAAGGAGCTGTTGATGAAGCCATTCCGCATCGCAATTCCCGATGCAGATCTGATTGACCTGGATCGCCGGCTGGCCGAGACGCGCTGGCCCGGCGAGATCCCGGACAGCGGGTGGACCAGGGGTGTTCCGCTGGGCTATCTGAAGGAACTCGTCGAGTACTGGCGGACGAGCTTCGACTGGCGGGCGGCCGAGGAAAAGATCAACTCGTTCCCCCAGTTCACCACCACGATCGACGGCGCGAATATCCACTTCGTGCACGTGAAGTCGCCCGAGCCGGACGCGACACCACTCATTCTGACCCACGGCTGGCCCGGTTCGTTCGTCGAATTCATCGATATCATCGAACCGCTGACCAATCCGCGTGCGCACGGCGGGAAACCGGAGGACGCCTTCCACGTCGTCATTCCGAGCATCCCCGGCTTCGCCTTTTCCGGGCCGACGGGCGAGCCCGGCTGGGATCTTGCCCGGATCGCCAAGGCGTGGGCGGAGCTCATGAGCGGGCTCGGCTACGACCGCTACGTCGCCCAAGGCGGGGACCTCGGGTCCTGGATCAGCGTCGGGCTCGCCGGCGTGGACTTCGGGCACGTGGCCGGGGTGCACCTGAACTTCCTGCCGACGCCCCCGCCGCCGGATCCGGCCGCGCTGGCCGGGCTGACGGAGCAGGAGTTCGGGCGGCTCGGCAAGCTGGCCCAGTTCGTCGAGGACCAGTCCGCCTACATGAAGCTCCAGTCGACCCGGCCGCAGACGATCGCCTACGGGCTGACGGACTCGCCGGTCCTGCAGCTGGCCTGGATCATCGAGAAGTTCCAGGAGTGGAGCGACTCGGAGAAGGTGCCCGAGGACGCGATCAGCCGGGACACGCTGCTGACCAACGTCGCGATCTACTGGTTCACCGCGACCGCGGGATCGGCCGCCCAGTTCTACTTCGAGAACGCGGCCATGCTGCCGACCGCGCCGACGCAGCCCGCACCGCCGCCTCCGCTGCCGGTACCCCTCGGCGTCGCGGTGTTCCCGCACGACCCCGGCCAGGCCATCCGGCGTTTCGCGGAACCGTTCTTCCCGAACATCGTCCACTGGAGCGAGTTCGACCGGGGCGGCCACTTCGCGGCCCTCGAGCAACCGGAGCTGTTCGTCGGTGACTTGCGCGCCTTCAAGCGCGCCCTCGGCTGAACGACGACGTCAGGGAGCCGGCCCCTTCCCGGGGCCGGCTCCCTGACGTGTGTGCGATGCCGGGGCGGATCAGACGTACGGCGAGTTGGGTTCGAGCCCGCAGAGGACCCGGCCGTAGAGCTCCAGGTTGACCTGGGGGTTGTTGAGCGCGTGCACCCCGATGGCGTGCAGGTCCCGCTGGATTCGCTGGATCGGCACGGCCCGGTGGATGGACGAACCGCCGCTGGCCAGGCTGAGCGTGTCGACGGCACCGGTCGCGAGCTGGCACACCCGGCCCATGGTGACGCGGACCCGGGCCCGTTCTTCGAGCTTCCACGGCGCGTTCAGCAGGCCCTTTTCGTCCACTGTGGACGCCAGGCGGCGGGCGTGGAACTCCGCCTCGTCGATGCGCAGCGCCGATTCGGCGACCTGCAGGTGCGTCAGGGGTGCTTCCCGCTGGCTGGTGTAGCCGGTGTAGGTGATGCCGCGCTCCGACGACCGCCTGCAGAAGTCCTCGTGGGCGGCTTTCGCCAGGCCGACCACCTTGCCGACCGAGGAAGCCGTGACCGCGGCGATCAGCGGCACCTGGAACATCGGCAGGTCCCGGTTGTGCACGGACGCGTACTGCTGCTGGAGAACGGGACCCATCGCCAGCACGCGCTCGTGCGGCACGAAGACGTCTTCGGCGACCGCGGTGACGCTGCCGGTGCCCTGCAGCGCCGAGGTGTGCCAGTCGTCGAGCAGCTCGACCTGGTCGATCGGCACGAGGGCCATGATCGGCGCCGGACCTTCGGCGGTCATCGAGATCGCGGCGAGCAGCTTCCACTGGCTGTGCGCGGCACCGCTGTTGAACGCCCACCGCCCCGAGACCACCACGCCGCCGTCACACGGTTGCGCGGTGCCGGTCGGCCCGAGCGTGCCGCACACGCGCACATCGGGCGTGGCGAAGACCTCCTCCTGGACCGCGTCCGGGAACAGTCCCACCAGCCAGGAGGTGATCCACCACAGGGCGACGGTGAACGACGTGGCTCCGTCGCCGGAGCCGAGGTGCACGCCGACGTCGACCAGGGTGGACGTGTCGCACTCGTAGCCGCCGTAGCGGGCGGGCACCCGCATCCGGAAGATCCCGGCCTCGGCCAGCGCGTCGACGGTCTGATCGTGCAGGCGCCCGTTCTGTTCGTGGCCGAGGGCGTTCGCTCGCAGCAATGGCACCAATTCCGCGGCCCGCCCGGCTAGTTCCGCTCCGGATGGCTGGACAGCTCCCATTTTTCTCCCCGTTCGACCGGTTCTTGTGCGGTTTCCGCAGGATTGGCGCGAATTTCGCGGCGAGATCTGCTATTCGCGCGCTTTCGACTGTCGCAGCGACCGGCGGAGGCCCACATCTTCCGCAGTGCTCGGTTTCCACGCTGTTCAGCCGGTCGCTGCTTTACTGAAAGTAAGCGCTTGCACTGCGGTCACAAGGGAGAAGATTGCTGATGTCGGCCACCGATTTCGCGCCGTCGAGCCGCATCGCGGACTCGCGCGCCAACGCCAGGGGAGTCCGCGCGCTGCTGCCGGTTGCGGCCGTGACGGTGGTCGCGGCGGCGCTCACCGTATTCGCTGTGCTTTCGACGAGTTCGACGATCTACTGGCAGGTCGACTACCTGGTGTACCGGGCGGGCGGCGACGCTGTCGTGCACGGCGTTCCGCTCTACGACATGGTCGTGCACACGCCGGCGTTTCCCACCATGCAGTTCACGTACACCCCGTTCGCCGCGTTGTTGTTCGTCCCCTTGTCATTGTTCGGTACGGGTGCTTCGGGGACGCTGTGGCTGTTCCTGAATTTCCTGGCGCTGGGTGCGGTGATCTGGCTGGCGCTGCGCAGTGTGGATTCGCTGACGCGTCGGCAAATGCTGCTGCTGACCGTGGTGGGGATGGCGATCGCGAGCCGGCTGGACCCGGTCTGGTCCAACAACCAGAACGGGCAGATCAACGTCCTGGTGATGCTGCTGGTGCTCCTGGACTTCTCGCCGGTGCTGCCGAAGCGGTGGCGCGGCTTGGCGATCGGCCTGGCGGCGGGGCTCAAGCTGACCCCGCTGATCTTCGTCGTGTACCTGCTCTTCACCAAGCGCGGCCGTGAGGCGGGGCGGGCCTGCTTGGCGTTCGCCGGTTCGGTCGCCCTCGGCTTCGCCGTCCTGCCCGGGGACTCCGCCTCCTACTGGTTCGGCGGGCTGTTCATGGACTCGAAGCGGATCGTTTCGGTGAGCGACGTGGTGATCAACCACTCGTTGTCGGGGCTGTTCGCCCGCCTGTCCCACTCGCCGCTCGCACCGACGTGGGTGCTCGCGATCAGTGTCGCCGTCGCGGTACTGGGGCTCACCGGGGCGGTGTGGGCGTACCGACGCGGGCAGGACCGGATCGGCCTGCTGGTCGCGGCCTTCACCGCGCTGCTGGTGTCACCGGTGTCCTGGCCGCACCACTTCGTGTGGATCGTCCCGGCGCTGGTCTGGCTGGGTTTCGCGGCCTGGCGGGCCAAGAGGGTGCTGCCGGCGGTCGTCATCGCCACCGCGGGCGCGTTCTTCCTCAACCCGATCTACCCACCGCTCCAGCAGGCCGACGGCAACGGCGAACCGGTCCAATGGACGACGGCCGGTGAGATCATCGCCACCCTGGGCGGCTACCTGACGATCACCGCGGTGGCGCTGGCTCTGCTGCCGGTGTGGCTGCCCCGGCTGAGCCGGGCCCCCGAGCCCACCGACCGGATCGCCGACCGCCGGTAGGGTGCGGTCGAGAGTCGGCGGAAGGTGGTCATGGGATCGAGCGAGCCCCTTCTGCGTTCGGCGGTCCTCGCGGCGGTGTGGGCGCGGATCCCCGGGGTGGAGGTGCTGTCGTCGGGTGACGGCGGTCCGCTGACCCGGACCGTCAAGAAGATCGTCGATCCGCTGGTGCTCCGCACGGCGGCGCGACCGCGGCTGGGCCGCCCGCTGCTGGAACCGGCCGCCGCGGCGGAAATCACCGAGCTCCTGCTGGCCGACGCGCCCCGGCTGCGGGCGGCGGCCGCGTGGTTCACGCACCTGAAGCGGCAGCGCCGCGCCCTGCGCATCACCGCGGGCGACGTCCAGGACGTCTGCTTCCCCTTGGCGTACGAGCTCGCGACGGGCGTCGGCATGCCCGGCCCGGACGCGCCGGAGACGGCGGCGTCGGCGTTGCGCGAGCTGCACGGCCACGGCGACGAAGCCGGGGTGGCCCGGCTGACCGCGTACCTGGCCGATCCCCGGGTGGCCGCGGACCTCACGGCGGAGCTGAACCGCCGCTGGCACGCCGAGGCCGATCCCGGCCTGGCGCCGGAAGACGCCGTGGCGCTGCTCGGCGAGTTCGTCGACCACCTCACCGACGCGACGTGGCAAGTGCTGGCGAAATCCGCCGCCGGGCATGCTCTCGGGCTCGCCCTGCGCCGGCCCGGCGGCGCCGACGTGCTCCCGCGCCGGCCGGAGCTCGGCCTGCAGCGGGGGGACCGCACCGCCGTCCCGCCGTTGCTCCGGCGCGACGAAACCGGGCCCGAACTGCTGGAACGCAGCGTCGAACGTCGGGTGCGGGCCACGCTGCGCCGGCTCCCGGCCGACGAGCGGGGTCCGGTCGAAAGTCTCGTCGACGACGAGCTCACCCGGGTCGCCGCCGGCTTCGGGCTCGGGATGCCCGCACTGGCCACCTGTTTCGCGCTCGGCGTCGTCCTCGCCCCCGCGCTCCGGCCACTCGACGGCGTCGCGGCCGCGAGCGGGCCCGGATTCGCGCGGCAGCTCAACGCCCAGGTCGCGCGCGAGGGCTATGTGCTGCACGCCCGCCGCGCACTGGCGGGCGCCACTCCGCTCACCCCGCGGCCCGACGCCGAGCTCGTGCGCGACCTGCGGGAGTTCGCCAAGCAGTTCCTCGGCCGGTTGTGGATCCGGCTGCACGGCTTCGACGTCCGCGGCGACCGCCCGGCGGACGCCGCGGACGTCCGGGACCTCGTCACCGGCGTCGTTCGCTCGACCTCGCTGGACCTGCGGACGAAAGTGCGCCGCGCGCTCATGGCCCGGCTGCCGGATCTGGAGGCCGTGTCGTGACGCACCCGGTGCACACGCCCGTCGTCGCGGTGGACGGCGGCCTCGTGCGTTTCGCCCTGGCCGACCTGCTCGCCGGAGCGCCCGGGTCGATGCGGATCGAGCTCGCCGACGCGGCCGCCGCGGAGCCGTGGCTGACGCGGCTCGTCGGTGAGGAACTTGCTGTGGAGGCGATCACGGCCGGCCACGTCGACGTCCCCGGCCGTCCCGAACTGGCCACCCTCGCGCTGCTGCTGTGGGCCCGCCGGTGGTGGCCCGCGAGCCCGGCGCTCGGCGTGCCGCCACTGGACCCGGCGCTGCTGGACCTCGAAACGGCCGTCGCCACCGCCGCGGTCGAGAACGTCGCGGAAGGCATGCTCGACGGCTTCGAAGCCACCCCGGCCGAGCTGTTCGACGCCGCCGCGGGCAGAGTCGTCGCGACGGCGGTCGCGGACGAGGTTCGCGACCTGTGCCTGAGGTTGTCGGCGTGGTTCGACGACCGGGACGACGTCGTGCGGGCCGAAGCCGCGGCCGCGCTCGCCGCCGCCGTGGCGCCGGGGCAGCGCGCGTACGCCTTGGCCGCGGGCACCGGCTCCGGGCCGGCCGAGGACGGCGTGGTGGCCGAGGGCCGGGCCAGCGTCGACTGGGCGCGGGTGCCCCCGGGTGTCCTCGACGCCGCGGAGGACACGGTGACCTGGCGGATCGTCGCCGCTCCGGCGGCCACCCGGCTCGAGGTCGAGGTCGCCGGTGCGCTCGCCGACGCGACCCTTACGGCCTTCGCGACCCACGACGGCGAAGTGTTCGCGGAAGTCCCCTTGCTCCTGGGGCCGGGGTGGTTCGCCGGCGCGGTCGACCTGGACGACGCCACGGCCCGCCGGGCGACCTCCGTCCACATCGGACTCGTCGTGGGCGTGCCGGCCGAGGACGTCGCCGGGACGACGCCGGCGGACCGGGCCCGGGTGGTGTCGCTCGTCCGGGCGCGCGCCGCGCTGCCGCCGGCGGCCCGGACGCTGGCCGAGCGCGCGGCCGCCGCGGCGGGCGACGAGGAGTTCTGACGTGCTCGCCGGGATGCCGCCGCCGCTGAGCCCGCCGGACCGGCCACTGCCGGGCGAACTGGCCGGAGCGAGTTCGCACGGGTACAACTGCCGGTGCGTCGCCGTCCACTTCGGCCTGGACCCGGCACCTTACGGCGTGCTGCCCGCGTGCTCGTTCACCGAAGCCGAGTATCAGGGATTGCTGGCGGAAGCCCTCGAAATCCAGCGCACGGCCAAGCAGCTCGCCGCGGCCCGGGACATCGCGGGCGCGCACCGGGAGTACGGCCGGATGCGGCAGCTCGCGCACCGGCTCGACCGGACCGATCTCGAGCTCGCCGCCGTCAGCGACCTGGCCACCGTCTGCTATTCCGCGGGCGACCTGCGCAATGCGCGCCGGTGCGCCGAGACGGTGCTGACCGCGTTCCGCGTCGGCGTGGCCGCTGTTGTCCACTTCGGACAGTACGCCGAGATCAGGATGATGGAAGGCTCCCGCGAAGTCGCCGAGCGCGTGCTCATCTCTCTGTCCACAGAGGAGGGTGACGTCACGCGGGCCCGCGAGCTGATCGCCGGGCAGCGTCACCGGGCGGCGCTGCGGAAGGCGGCCGAGCCGGGGCAGTACCCGCGCGAGCTGCTCGACCCGCACGGCGCCGACGAGCTGACCCTGCGCATCCTCGAAGCGCGGGTGCGGGTCGCCGCCGGGGATCCGGCCGGCGCGCTGGCCGCGCTCGAGGACATCCTCACGTCGCTGGAAGCCATCGCGGGTGTCGAGGAGGTCCGGGAGCAGGTCGCGTCGCTGCAGGCGATGGCGCGCGCCGAACGCGCCGGCCTCCGTCAGGCCGGTGGCGAGGACGCCGCCGCGCGGGCCGACCTGGTCCGGCTCGACGCCCAGCACGACGGCCGGCCGGCGGCCGCGAAGTTCGCCGTCGACCTGGCGGCGGACCGGGCGCTCGCCGGTGACTTCCCGGGCGCGGTGGCCGCGATCGTCGCCGCCCGCGACGAACTCACCGCGGCCGGCGCGACCGGCGACGTCGCGGAGGCGAGCCACGCGCTGGGCTCGCTGCTGCTGCTCGCCGGCGACGCCCGGCAGGCCCGCGCCCAGTTCGAGCACGCGGGCGCGCTCTGGAAGGCCAACGGGGACGCGCCGGGCCTGCGCCGGCTGGACGTCGCGCTGGCCCGCTGCGCCGCCGCGGAGGGCGACTGGGCAGCGGCCGAGGAGCACGTGACGCGCGCGCGGGAATCGGCGCGGGCGTCCGGGATCCGGCAGCAGCGCCTGCACACGGACTTCGCGGCGGCCGAGATCGGCTTCGCCCGGGGCGAAGACCTGCCGGCGGTGCTGGATCTCCTGCTCCCGGTGGCGCTGGCGGCGGCGGACTACCGGTTCGAGTTCGCGTCGCCGCGGGCGCGCACGGCCTGGGCCCGCGATGTCGCCGGCCCGGCGACCGAACTGCTGATGGCGTTGCTGGCCCGGCTGAAGGAGCCGAGGCTGGCGGCGGAGCTGATCGAGCGCACCTGCGCGGTCGGGGCCTACACCGGGGCCGACGCACCGGCGCTCGATCTGACCGGCACGCTGCCCACCCCGGAGCCGCCCGCTGCCGGGCTGCCGCTGGCCGCACTGGGCGCCGTCACGGCGTCGCTCCCGCTCCGCCTCGCTCCGCCGCCGGCCCTGCGGTGGTCTCCCGGGTCGCCGATGCGGCTCGACCGCTGGCTCCGGATCGCCGCCGAGCGGTACGGCTTGCCCCGGCCGGAAACCGAAACCGTGGCGACGTGGCCCGCCGCCGAGGCCGGCCGCGAGACGTTCGTCCTGCGCTACGCCGACGCCGGGCACACCTACCTCAGCTGGCGGACCGCGGACGACCTCGACACCGTCCACACCCATCCGGTCGACGCCGCCCTGATCGCGACGGCTCGCGAACTCCTCGCCGGCGCTTCGCCGACACCGCGCGAAGGGGAAAGCGTCGGCGACGCCGTCCGGCGCGCACTCGACGCCTTAGGTGGCTTCGCCGGTGAACAACGGCTGGCCCGGATCCTCGCGCTCAACCTCCTGCCCGCCGACCTCGTCGCGCGGCTGCGGGACGCCGCCGCGAGCGGACGGCGCCCGCTCCTGCGCGTGCAGCCGTCGCCGAGCCTGGCCGCGGTGCCGTGGGGGCTGCTCGCCCTGCCCGACCGGCGGCCGGACCACGTGCTGGAACCCGGTGAAGAGGGCGCCTGCTTCGACGGCGACGACCGCGTCCTCGACGTCGCCGACGTTTCCCTGCTGGCGCCCGCCGGAATCCCGCGCCGCCCGCCGTCCGACGCGGGGCCGCCGGTGTACCTGCTCGACCCGCGGATCCCCGGGCAGAGCGCCTTCGGCGACCTGGGTTCCGTGCTGGGCAAGCAGAATCCGGCGTCGCCGCTGATCCGCCACCTCGACGCGCAGCTCGCCACCGGGCCGGTCCGGCCGTCCGCCACGCGGGGGCTCGACCTGGTCCGCCGCACCGACACCGACCGGCGGCTCCTCGTCCGGTTGCTGGCCGAGCCGTGTTCCCGGCTGGTCTTCGTCGGGCACGTCAGCCGCGTCCGCGACGAGCACGGCGCGCAGACCGCGTTGCACCTCTCGTGCCCGGCGGAGCTGCCCGGGACGGCCGAGCCGATCGGCGCGCACCGGCCGTTCACCGCCGCCGACCTCGCCCTGTCCGAAGTGGCCGCGATGCCGGCGCGGGTGGCGCTGATCGGCTGCGCCAGTGCGGGCGACTTCGGGTTGGCCGAGCCGTTCGGCGTGCTGCTCGCCGCCGTCGCGGCGGGAGCGCGGCTGGTGGCCGCGACGGTGTGGGCGCTGCCGACGTCGGCCGCGGTGCCCGGCGCGGATCCGATGGCCGAACTGGTGATCGCCGTCGACACGGCGCTCGCCGGCGACGACCCGGTCACCGAGCTGTGCGCGTGGCAGCGCGGCCGGCTCGCCCGGTGGCGCGAACGGCCCGAACCGGCCCGCTCGCCGGTGTTCTGGGCGGCCCTGACCTGCCTCGACGCCTCCGACGACGGGCAAACCCGGGTTCGGTAGCAGCGCGTCCCGCCGAAGCTGTGTGCGTACCGCACAGCGAAAGGCAGGACCGATGTTCAAGAAGATCCGCGACAAGGTCAACGAGGCGACGCAGCAGGGCGCGGCCCGGGGCGCGCAGCAGTTCCAGCAGCACGCGGAGCAGTTCCGGCGGGCGGCGGCGGCCGAGGGGTACGACATCACCCCGCAGCTGCCGACGCCGCAGCTGGCCGCGCAGGCGTTCCGCAGCATGCACGCCGACCCCGCGATGGCGGAGTTCCTGGCGCTGCCGCCGGAGGAGCAGCTGCGCCAGCAACAGGAACTGCAGGCCTACGGCACGCAGCTGCGGCGCCTGTACGACACCGGCGAGCCGGCCACGCTGGTGGTCCGCGCGCTCGAGCCGACCGACCGGACCGTCGCCGGGCAGGCGCGGTACACCGCGACGCTGGAGGTCACCCGCGCCGACGGAACCACCTACCGGACCGTCACCCCGCTGATCACCCCGCTCGCGACGATCCAGCAGTACGCGCCCGGCACCCGGCACGAGGCCCGCGTCGACCCGGCCGACCCGGCGAAGGTCGCCGTGTTCGGCCCGATCGACTAGGCGGCCCGCCGTGTTCGGATTCGCCGCCGGGTTCCGCCGGCCGGAACGCCGGGCCGGGTGGCGGCTGTGGCTGCTCGGCGTGCCGACGACGCTCGCCTGGGCCGCCGCGGGCTGGTCCGGGGCGCTCGGGCTGCTGGACGGCTTCCGGCTGATGTCGCTGAACCGCGTCGACGCGTGGGGGGCCGACGCGGGCCCGGCGGTTTCGCTCGTGCTGTTCTTCACCGCCGCGATCACAGTGGCGTCGTCGCTCGGCTTCGCGATGCTGTGGGCCGCCGGCCCTTCGCTGCACCGCATGGGCACCGGCTTCCGGGCGAGCTCGCTGACCGCGGCCCTGGGCGTGGCGCTGGGCAGCGGCGTGGCGATCCCCTCGTGGACGCCGCCGGAGTCGGTGGGGCAGCGGCTGCCGTTCCTCGACGGGAAGGCCGAGCCGTGGTCCGGCGTGGACTGGGTCGTCTACTACGAGCCGTACGTGGTGCCGGCGGTGTCCGCGCTCGTGGCACTGGTCATGATCGTCCTGCTGCTGCAAGCGTTCCTCAGCGAGGCGGAGGCGGACGACCGCGAGCAGGCGCTGCGCCACCACGGCCGTCAGGTGACCGGCTTCGTGACGCACGTGGACTTCACCGACGTGTGGGTCATGGGGCACCCGAAGTTCGTCGTCCACGTCCGGTTCCCGGCGGAGACCGGGGAACGCACGGTCGTGACGACGATGGTCACCCCCTTGTTCCAAGCTCCGTGCCGCGGTTCGGCGGTGCGGGTCCGCTACGACCCCCGAGACCCGGAAGCCGTGCTGGTCGAACCGGATCCGGCGGGGTCGCTCTTCTAGCGCCGGGAGTGCTGTCCATGTCCGCTGTGCCCGATCCCGTCCGTCCGGCCGCCCTCGTGCGCGGGTTGCTCGGCGGTGTCGTCACCGGGGCGACGCTGAGCGCGTTCGTCACCGGAATCGTGCTCGAGAAGGTCCCGCTGATCCTCTTCGGCCTGGGACTTCCGCTCGGCTACGGCGTCCTGCTCTTCATCGCGGGTATGCCGCGACGCGCTCGCGAGGCGGCGATCGTGCCGCGGGTCGCGCTCGCCAGAATCGAAAGCCTGCGCGCCGGCGGCACCGAGACGGGCGACGTCCCGGTCGACTTGGTCCTCACGATCGCACCGGGCGACGCGCCGTCGTTCCGCACCGGGATCACCCACCACGTCAACCTGGTCGACCTCCCGCGCTACCGCCCGGGAGACATCCTCGTGGTGGAGTACCCGCCGGACCGGCCGTGGCGGGCCGAGGTCGTCCCGCACCCGACGGCGGAGTGGGAGCGTCGCGCGGCCGGCGCGGTCGTGGAGCCGGCGCCCGAGTCCACTTTGGTCCAGGAGCCGCCCGAGGGATGGGGGTTCGCGTCCGCCGCCTTCCTCGGGCTGGTGGTCGGCGCGGCCGTCGTGCTCGGCCTGTTCCGCGTGGAGCTGTTCGGCCCGGAGCCGGAGCCGCCGCCGTCTTCCAGTTCCAGCACGGTCACCGTCGGCCCGCGGGAGTCCGCCCCGGACGCGGAGGAGCTGCGCGCGATCATCGAGTCCTTGGCCGGCCGGGCGGAAATCCCGGCCGACCGCGTTCCCGACCTCGTCCGCCAGGCCACGAGCACGCTCGACGTCGGGTGGCCGCGAACCTGGCAGATCACCGTCGTGCGGGGGCCGGACGCCGTGACCGTCCGGATCACCGCGACCGGGCCCGGTGGCAGTGCGTCCGTCGTGGTGCCGCCGCGCTGACCGGCGGGAGCCCGGGCACGGGCACTCGTTGCGCTGGCTGGGTTTTCCATGACGTGGGTCGAACAACTGATCGATCGCCGACTCGTCCTATATGGACTCGATCCGGCTGCGTGCCGCGAATCCGCAGGTCAGAGCGGGCTTCTTGAACGGGGATCACCGCGCCGGCAGCGGAGTCGCCGGCGACGCGGGAAGACTTTCTCGGCGACACAACGGAGTTCGGGGTCACCCTGTTTGGATTTTGTGCCCTCCTGGTAATACTCTGTGTGATGTCGGCCGATGGGCCTGACGGCTAGTTCCACTATGGAGGACTGGAATGACGAACAAGGCCCAGCTGATCGAGGCGCTGTCGGAGCGTCTGGGCGACGACAAGAAGGTGGCTGCGCAGGCCGTTGACGGTCTGGTGGACATCATCATCCGGACGGTCAACAAGGGCGAGAAGGTCAACATCACCGGCTTCGGCGTGTTCGAGAAGCGCGCTCGCGCCGCTCGCACCGCGCGCAACCCGCGGACCGGTGAGGCCGTGAAGGTCAAGAAGACCAACGTTCCCGCCTTCCGCGCCGGTACGACGTTCAAGGACGTCATCTCCGGCAGCAAGAAGCTCCCGAAGGCCACCCCGGTCAAGCGCGCCACCGCGACCGCGACCCGGGCGACGGCGACGAAGACCGCGGCCGCGGCTCCGGCCAAGGCGACGACGACCCGCACCACGCGGGCCGCCGCTGCGAAGCCGGCCACCACGCGGGCGACGACCACGCGGACCCGCGCCACCGCGGCGAAGCCGGCCGCGAAGGCCACCGCCACCAAGGCCACCGCCGCCAAGGCGGCCCCGAAGACCGCGGCGGCGAAGACCACCGCGGCCAAGGCCACCACGGCGAAGGCGACCACCACGCGGGCGAAGGCCGCCGCCAAGCCGGCCGCCGCGAAGAAGCCGGCCGCCGCCAAGGCCCCGGCCAAGCGCACGTCGGCCGCTGCCAAGAAGAAGTAACTCCCGCTTCATCCCGGAAGGGCCCCGCACCGGCTGGTGCGGGGCCCTTCTTCGTGTCCGCGTCACGGCGCTCGGGCGGCTGTCGACGGATTGTCGAGGACCTGTCGACGGGCCGACGGAGGATGCGCCCGGAGGCCGGCGGGCGAGGCCGCCGCCTTCAGCTGTGCTGGGCGCGGGCGTCGCGCACGCCGCCGAGCCGCATCCGGTCAAGGGCTTCGGGGGAGCGTCTCCTGCAGAACCAGTGCGCGCCGATCGGCAACGACCAGTTCAGGAGCAGCAGATCGCTGCCGGACGTCGTGACGCTGATGGCCAGAGCCGGGTTCCGGGACACCGGCTTCTGCGTCGGCGTGCCGGGCAACGCGGCGACGCGGCGGCTGGCCGTGCAGCTGTTCCAGTGCGACAACACCGACGCTCAGAAATGGCTGGTCGGGTTCGCGTGACAAAACGGGGCCCGCGCCCGCGTGATCGGGCGGGAATGGCCTCCGTTGGCGGCGAGGACGGGTGGTCCTTGCCGCCAACGGGCCGCGCGGCTCGATCTCTCCCCAGTGATCTCCCGGCCACCGCCGTTACTTCTTGGCGGCGGCGACCTTCTTGCGCGGGGCGCGCTTGCGCGGCGCCGCCGGGGCCTCGGCCTCGGCCACCTGGGCCTGCTCGTAGGCCGCGATCACCTCGGAAGACAGGCGACCGCGCTCGGAGACCTCGTAGCCGTTCGCGTTCGCCCAGGCGCGGATCTGCTGGTTGCGCTCGCGGTCGGTGGTGCTCGTCGTGGTCGACTGCCCGGTGGCGACGCGCACCTTGCGACCGCCGACGCGCCGGCCGGCCGCGATGTAGCGGGCGAGCTCGTCGCGCAGAGCGGCGGCGTTGTCGTCCGAAAGGTCGATTTCGTAGGTGACGCCGTCGAGGCCGAACTGAACGGTCTGGGCAGCGGTGCTGCCGTCGATGTCGTCCAGGATCTCGACGAGGACTTTCTGGGCCACGGGAATGCTCCTCAAGCTGGATGTGCGTCCGGGGAACGTGACGTGTGACAAGTTGCACAATGACCGACGTTCTCCGGTGGAGTGTATCCACCCGAGGATCGGTACGGCAATTTCCCGGGGACTTCCCGCGATTCGGTGGTCCTGATTGGACTCGCTAGGTCCCGGACGGCGTCGAGCCCTGCTCGCCGTGGTGGTAGGGCGGATCCGTCTCGAGCGCCTCGTCGGCCCTTTCTTCGACGGGGTCCGCGAGCTCGGCTTCCTGGGCCGCCTCTTTGGCTTCCTTGATGTGCTGCCGGGAGCGGGCGAGGTCCGCCGGGGTGTCGTCGTGCTTGTCGTTCGCCGCCATCACAACTCCTTGCCGGGGGCAATTCCGTGGTGGGTGGTTACCCGCCTGGCGGGACGGCAACCGTCGGGGGCGGGGCGATTCTTTCGGGAGGATTTGCGGAAACGGGGGTGGGGAATGGCGGTCCTGGGGCCGGGGTTCGGCCGCACGGGCCATTCGGGCGGCTTGGGGGCGCTGTGGGCTTGATGCAGTCCAATCGGCGCTGTGGTCCACCTGGGCGGCGAGAGCGGGGTGTGGGGTCGCTGTGGGGGAGTTCCGGCGGTGTGCGGCTGGTTCCATCGGCGCGCAGGGCTGCGCCGGAGTATGGCTGGTTCCCCCAGGGCGCAGGAGCGGAATGGGGACGGCGGTGCCGGAGTGCCAGCGGTGTGCGGCCGGTTCCCCCAGGGCGCAGGGCTGCGCCGGAGTTCTGCCGGAGTATGGCTGGTTCCACCAGCGCGCAGGAGTGGGGTGGCCGGAGTCCGGCTTGGGTCAGCTGCGCCGGGTTCCGCGGGAGTCCGGCTCGGTCACCTTCGCGTTCCTTGCGGCAGAGCCCGGCCGTGAATTCTCCCGCTCTCCACCCGCAGTCCGGTGAGCGGATGGCCGGGACCGGTTCCGCCTTCGCTCAACGCCTTGAACGCCGTTCCCCGGAAACGCCGAAGGGCCCCGCACCAGCCGGTGCAGGGCCCTTCCGGGGTGAAGCGGGAGTTACTTCTTCTTGGCCGCCGACGTGCGCTTGGCCGGGGCCTTGGCAGCCGTGGTCTTCTTCGCGGCGGCGGTCTTGGTCGCGGCCGGCTTGGCGGCGGCCTTCGCCCGCGTGGTGGTCGCCTTCGCCGTGGTGGCCTTGGCCGCGGTGGTCTTCGCCGCCGCGGTCTTCGGGGCCGCCTGGGTGGCGGTGGCCTTGGCGGCCGGCTTCGCCGCGGTGGCGCGGGTCCGCGTGGTCGTCGAACGCGTGGTGGCCGGCTTGGCGGCGGCCTTCGCCCGCGTGGTGGTCGCCTTCGCCGTGGTGGCCTTGGCCGCGGTGGTCTTCGCCGCCGCGGTCTTCGGGGCCGCCTTGGTGGCGGTGGCCTTGGCGGCCGGCTTCGCCGCGGTGGCGCGGGTCCGCGTGGTCGTCGAACGCGTGGTGGCCGGCTTGGCGGCCGCGGCGCGCGTGGTGCGGGTCGTGGTGGCCTTCGCCGGAGCGGCGGCGGCCTTGGTGGCGGTCGCGCGGGTCGTCGTCGCCGCGGTGGCGCGCTTGACCGGGGTCGCCTTGGGCAGCTTCTTGCTGCCGGAGATGACGTCCTTGAAGGTGGTGCCGGCGCGGAAGGCGGGCACGTTGGTCTTCTTGACGCGCACGGCCTCACCGGTACGCGGGTTCCGGGCGGTGCGGGCCGCGCGGGCACGCTTCTCGAACACCCCGAAGCCGGTGATGTTGACCTTTTCGCCCTTGTTGACCGTCCGGATGATGATGTCCACCAGACCGTCAACGGCCTGCGAAGCCACCTTCTTGTCGCCCAGACGCTCCGACAGCGCCTCGATCAGCTGGGCCTTGTTCGTCATTCCAGTCCTCCATAGTGGAACTACTAGTCACGGCCCATCTCGGCCGACACTGCACACGGTATTACCAATACCGCACAAAATCCAACCGGGGGTCGAAATATTTCCTTGCGAGGGCGCTGGTTCCGCCTCCCGAGGGACGTCCGTGAGACACGGCCCGGAATGGAACGCGGACATCGACCATGGCCCTGAGCAGGCAAAACCCGGTGTCGGCGCCGTCCACTGTGGTCGTCCATATAGGACCCGAGGCCGGTTGGGCGACTTTTTGCGCGACACGCCGACGAGAGGCCACCCGGCGTGTGGCCGGGCCCACGCCGGGCCCGATCCCGCGCAGCGGCGGGGGTTCCCGGACCCGCCGGCGACCCCCGGGGATCTCGCCGCGGAGCCCGGGAGGGACAGCCAGCCGATCGCGTAGGTCTCCTTCACCGCGACCTCGACGGGGAGGGACGCGGCCGTGTCGATCGACGGGGTCTGCCGGACGACTTCGTCGTGGAACCAAGCGGAAGTGATCACGGCGAGAGGCCCCGCGGACGACCGCAAAGCAGCCTTCACCTGGGCCGCTTCCAACAGGCGGAAGGCATGGTTGACCGAAGGGGCCGTAACGCCGAACTCGTCGTGGACGACCTCTCCGGCGTGCAGGGCCATCCGCAGCCGCAGTCGTTCCTCCGTCCGGTGCCGGGCGTTGTGGCGCTGCAGCCTGCGCGCCAGTGCGCGCGGCAGGGAAGCCGCGATGGGCCCTTTGGGGATTTCGGCCGGCACCAGGATCAGCACGCCGTCGCCGCAGTCGATGGGCAAGCAGTCCTTCCACGGCAGCCTGAGTCACCGAAAGCCCGGCGCAGGGCCTGATACAGCGCCTGCCGGACGACCAGCCGATGCTCGCTGGTCCGGCGAGCGTCCCCGTACCCCGAGACGTCGACCACCACGATCGTCCGGTGAACCGCCTGGCGGGGGCCGGGTTCTCGCCTGCCCACTCAGATCACCTCCTGTGCGGTCAGGGCCTTTCTCAGCCGCGTGAGGGCGCGGTGCTGGGCGACGCGGACGGCGCCGGGCGTGGAGCCGACCGCGTCCGCGGTCTCCTCCGCCGACAGGCCGACGACCACGCGCAACACCACGATCTCCCGCTGCCTGTCCGGCAGCACCTGCAACAACTGGGACATCCGCTCGTTCAGCTCACCTTGCAGCGCCCGCTGCTCGGGGCCCACCCCGCCGTCGACCTCGTCGGGGATCTCGGCCACCGGCTCGGCTCGGTTGCGCGCCGCCGCGCGGTGCGCGTCGGCCACCTTGTGCTGGGCGATCCCGTAGACGAACGCCAGGAACGGGCGTCCTTGATCGCGGTACGAGGGCAATGCCGTCAGCACCGCGAGACACACCTCCTGCGCAACGTCGTCCGCCGAAGCGAACGACTGCTCCTGCCTGCCAACCCGAGCGCGGCAATACCGCACCACCAACGGGCGGATGGCCGCGAGCAGCCGCTCCACTGCCTGGGGATCTCCCTCGACAGCGGCGGCGACCGGCTCGTCCAGCCCGTCGCTGACGGCGACGGTTCCGGCTGGACCACGCGAGACGGCGACCGGTACCGCGACGGTGCGCAGGGCGGCGACCTGCCGGACGACGTTCCGCCGGAAGGCTTTCGTACGGACCTCGTTGTCCAGGTCGGGGGTGAAAACACTGTCGAGGTAGCCGTCCGCGACGAGCAGGCGCCGGTCGAGCTCGTCTTCGTGTCGTCGGCTGATCATCAGTCCCTCCCTTCGAGATTCGCCAGCAACCGTCTGCGGCCCCGCGAGACCCGCTTCTTGGCCGCGGAAACGGAGATGTCCAGGATCTCGGCGATGGTGTCCATCGAGTGGCCGGCCACGCTCAGCGTCACGGCGTGGGCTTGGTCTTCGGGCAGCGCGTCGATCGCGCGGAGCGTCTCCACCGCCTCGAGGTGCAGGTCCGGTGCACCCCAGGTCGTCTGACACAAACGGTCACCGAGCTGCCCGGATCCTGGCCGGGGTGTTTCAGGGGGCGCACGACCAGTTCGGCGACCGCGTCGTCCGCGAATGCCCGCGCGTCGACGACGGAGGTGCCCAGCTTCACGGCGAACTTGGCCAGGTCGACGTAGTAGAGCTTGCGAAGGTCCATCGCCCGCTCGGCCAACGCACGGTCTGGTTCACCGGTGCCGTCCGTCACGCCGGATCCGGATGTTCGGGCGCAGGCAGGGCTCCGTGGGAAAACTTGGTGCACCATGCGGTGTCGGACATCTGTTCGGCCGGTCTGCTCACCGTGGACTCCTTCGTCGCGCTCACACCGGTAAGTGACGGAAGAAGGCCTGCGGTGACCGAGGATCTTCCCCACAGGGTGAACTCACTCGTTCGGCCCAGCGTGACGTCTCGGGCACCCAGCACGCACAACGCCGTGTTGGGCGCGGGACTGTCGGTCCGGCGGGCTAGTCTGCCGCGGGAGGAAGACCCGGGTGCGACAGGGAGAACCGTGGACCAGGAGACGCTCACCACCGTGGTCGGCCGGGTGGCCGGGACCGAGGACTCGACGCCGCTGCAGTTCCACGTGGCCATCGATCCGGAAGCCTATCTGCAGCTCGACGACGTCGTCGTCACCCGCAGGCAACTGCCCGGCCTCGGCGAAGTCACCTCCTACGGCGTCGTCACGCAGGTGAGCGCGCGGCACGAGGGGGCCAGCTTCGGCAGCGACGTCTTCCTGATCTCCGACGGCGTCCTGCCCGCGCAGGTGCAGGAGATCGCCGAGATCGCCACCACCCGCGTCGAGCCCGAGTGCTACGTGCCGCCCAAGCCGGGCAGCCAGGTCGAGCGCGCCGTGGGGGAGGATCGCGCGCAGGCGCTGTACTTCGACAACATGACCCGCCAGGTGGCGGTCGGCCTGGGGCGGGACGGCGAACCCGTCTACCTCAACATGGACTTCCTCGACGGCACCCGCGGCGCGCACGTCAGCATCAGCGGCGTCTCCGGCGTCGCCACCAAGACGTCGTTCGCGTTGTTCCTGCTGCACTCGATCTTCCGCGGCGGTGCCCTGCCGAACGCCCACAACGCCAAGGCCCTCGTCTTCTCCGTCAAGGGCGAGGACCTGCTGTTCCTCGACACCCCGAACCGCGCCCTCGACGAGAACCTCAAGGCCGAGTACGCCAAGCTCGGCCTGCCCGCGGAGCCCTTCGCCTCCGTCGGCTTCTACGCGCCGCCCACGCCGTCGGACACCACGGGGAAGCCTTACGTCACCGGGCGGACCTCCGGCGTCGGCGCCTTCTGGTGGACCATCGCGGAGTTCTGCGCCGGCGACCTGCTGCCCTACGTCTTCGCCGACGCCGAGGACGAGCGCAACCAGTACACGATGGTCATCCACCAGGTCGCGAACCGCCTGCGGCTGGACAGCACGCCGGCGGGCAAGGACGGCGCCGCGAACGTCGACGGCGTCCTGTGCCGCACCTACGCCGAACTCGTCGACGTCATCTGCGAGCGCGTCACCGACGAGGAAACCCGCGCGAGCTGGGCGGGCGCGGTCACCGGCGCCGGCACGGTCAACGCCTTCATCCGCCGCCTGCGCTCCAGCCAGCGCGCCCTGTCCGGCCTCATCCGCGGCGACCTCACCGACCACGCCGCGCGCAAGCTGTCCACGGAGAACCAGCAGGTGACCGTCGTGGACATCCACAACCTCGTCGAGCGCGCGCAGCGGTTCGTCGTCGGTGTCACGCTCGCCGCGGAGACCGCGCGCAAGGAAGCCGCGGGCCCGGGCGGGCTGCTGTTCACCATGCTGGACGAGCTGAACAAGTACGCGCCGCGCGAAGGCAGCAGCCCCATCAAGGAGGTGCTGCTCGACATCGCCGAGCGCGGCCGTTCCCTCGGCGTCATCCTGATCGGCGCGCAGCAGACCGCTTCCGAGGTCGAGCGCCGGATCGTCAGCAACAGCTCGGTGCGGATCGTCGGCCGCCTCGACGCCGCCGAGGCCTCGCGTCCCGAATACGGCTTCCTCCCGGCGAGCCAGCGGGTCCGCGCGACGCTCGCCACACCCGGCACGATGTTCGTGAGCCAGCCGGAGATCCCGGTGCCGATCGCCGTCGGCTTCCCGTTCCCGGCCTGGGCCACGCGGCTTTCCGAGGCCGGGAAGATCCCCGAGACGACTGCGACGTCGAAGAAGTCCGATCCTTTCGCCGGCCTGCCGGCGCGCGGCAGCGACCCGTTCGGCGACGACCCGCCGCCGTTCTGAGCCCGCCGACCGCCGCCCGCACGGAAGAACGGAAGGACGAAGCGTGAAGTTCCTGCACACCTCCGACTGGCACGTCGGCAAGACGCTCAAGGGCCGCAACCGCCTGGACGAGCAGCGTGCGGTGCTCGGCGAAATCGTCCGGATCGCGCGGGACGAGCAGTTCGACGCGATCCTCGTCGCGGGTGACCTCTACGAGACGTCGGCGCCGTCCGCGGCCGCGCAGGAGCTCGTGGTGCGGGCCCTGATGGCGCTGCGCGACACCGGTGCCGAGGTCGTCGCCATCGCCGGGAACCACGACCACGCCGCGACCTTCGAGGCCTACCGCCCGCTGCTGAAGGCTGCGGGCATCCAGCTCACCGGCGACCCGCGCCCGGTCCACGACGGCGGTGTCCACTCGTTCGACGCGCGGTCGACGGGCGAGCGCGTCAACATCGCCGTGCTGCCCTTCCTTTCCCAGCGCTACGCGGTCCGCGCGGCCGAACTGCTGACCGGGACCCCGGCGGACAACGTCGGCGAGTACGACCAGCGCGTGCGCGACATCCTGGAGCACCTCAAGACCGGGTTCTCCGCCGGCGCGGTGAACCTCGTCATGGCGCACCTGACGGTGACCGGCGGGACGATGGGCGGCGGCGAGCGCGCGGCGCAGTCCATCTTCGAGTACCACGTGCCGGCCACGGCGTTCGGCGCCGACCCGCACTACGTGGCGCTGGGCCACCTGCACCGGCGCCAGTCGCTGCCCGCCGCGTGCCCGGTGCACTACAGCGGTTCGCCGTTCGCGGTCGACTTCGGTGAGCAGGACAACAAGAGCGTGGTCCTGGCGGTCGAGGTCACGCCGACGACGCCCGCGAAGATCACCGAAATCCCGATGACCAAGGGGCGCCGGCTGCGGACCGTCCACGGCACGGTGGCGGAACTCGTCGGCCGCAAGGAGGAGTTCGGCGAGGACTACCTCCGCGTCTACGTCCGCGAAGCGACCAGGGCCGGGCTGCGCGAAGAGATCCAGGAAGCCCTGCCCGGTGCCCTGGAAATCCGCATCGACCCGGAGTTCGCCGCCCCGGTGACGACTTCGGGCGGCGAGCGCGCGGTCGCGGACCGTTCGCCGGGCGAGCTGTTCGCGAGCTACTGCGAAGAGCGGACGGTCGAGGACAAGCGCGTCCAGTCGCTCTTCGCGCGGCTGCACGACGAAGAGACGAGCGGGGTGTGACATGCGGCCTGTGCTGCTGGAGATGACCGGCTTCGCGTCGTTCCGCGACAAGACCGAAGTCAGCTTCGAGGACACGGACTACTTCGCGCTCGTCGGGCCGACCGGCGCCGGCAAGAGCACGGTCATCGACGCGCTCACCTTCGCCCTCTACGGCTCCGTCGCCCGCTGGGACCACGAAGGGCTCGTCGCGCCCGCGCTCGCCCCGACGGCGAACCGCGCGACCGTGCGGCTGGTGTTCGACGCCGGCGGCGCGCGCTACCACGTCGTGCGCGAAGTCCGGCGCAGCGGCGGGAAGAAACCCACGGTCAGCGTCAAGAACGTGCGCCTGGAACGGCTCGTCGACCCCACGGCGCTCGGCGGCCCGGAGGACGACGCCGACCCGGTCGCCGCGGACTCCGAGGTCACCCCGGCCGTCGAGCGCCTGCTCGGGTTGACGTTCAAGCACTTCTGCACCTGCGTGGCGCTGCCCCAGGGCGACTTCGCCGAGTTCCTGCACGCCAAGGCCGCCGACCGGCAGAAGATCCTCATCAAGCTGCTGGGCCTGGAGGTCTACGAGCGGATCGGCCGCCGCGCCGGCGTCACCGCGGAGCAGCAGAAGCAACGCGCCGCCGTCCTCACCGAGCAGCTCGGCAGTTACGCCGATGCCACGGAGGAAGCCGTCGAAGAGCTGGCCGCGCGGATGACCGCGCTGGCGGACTTGGACGCGCGGGTGACCGCGGCCCTGCCGGGGCTCACCGACGCGACTCGCGCGCATGACGAAGCCCGGCAAAGCGTCGCGACGCTGACGAAAGAGCTGAGTGTCCTCGACGCGCTGGAACGCCCCGAAGGCGTCGAAGACCTCGAAGCCCGGCGTCAGGCGGCGGCGGACGCGGCGACCACCGCACGAACCGGGCTGGAGACGGCCGAAACGGCGGACGAGGCGGCCCGGGCCGCACTCGCGGCCGCTCCCGCGCGCGGCGAGCTGGAACGGATCCGCGCCGCCCGCACGGAGCTCGCCGAGGCCGAGAATGCCCTCCCGGGCCTGGAAGAGGCGGCGAAAGCGGCGTCGGAGGCGAAGACGGCCGCCGCCGAGGCGGTCACCGAAGCCGTGGCCGCGGTGGACGTCGCCCGCCGGACGCGGGACACGACCGCGCGAGCGGCCGAGGACGCGGCGGCCGAAGCGGCGCGCGCCCGTCAGGACCGCGACCGGCTGGCCGGGCTGAAGCCGCCGGCGGATCTCGGGGACCTGGCGAAGGAAGCGTCGCGGGTGACGAAGCGCACGGCGGACGCCGACGCCCGCCTGCGCGCCGCCGAGGCAGCCGACGCCGAAGCGCGCGCGGCGCTGGCCGCCCAGCCGGACGTCGCGCCGCTCGCCGCGGCGCGTTCCGACGCCCGGACGCTCTACACGGTGTGCGACGCGCAACGGAAAGCCGCGCCCGAGCAGGCTGCGCGTCGGGCAGAACTCGAAGCGGCGCGAAGTGTCTTCGCCCGCGCCGACGCCGAAGTGGCCGCGGCGAAGACCGCGGTGACCGACGCCGAACGGGCCGGGCAGGCGCTGACGCTGCGGGCCGGGCTCACCGTCGGGCACCCGTGCCCGGTCTGCGAGCAGGAGGTCGCGACGCTGCCCGACGCCGGCGGCCACGCCCACCTGGCCGAAGCGGCGGAACGTCTCGAGCGCGCCGAACGCGAGCGCGCCGCCGCCGAGTCCGCGCTGCGCAAGCTGGAGCGGGCCGTGGACCGCGACGCCGACTCGGCCGCGTCGGCGGCCGCGCAGGCGGAAGAACTGCGTGCGGTGCTCGCCGAGGTCGACGGCCCGCCGAAGTCACCGGTGCTGCTTCGGCCGGTCGAAGCGGGTTTTTCCGAACAGGACTACGCGGACCTCGTCACGGCGGTACGCGAGCGCGGCGAGTGGCTCTCGGCGACGATCGAGGGCCGTACCCGCGTCGCCGAGGCCGCGCACGCCGCCGACAAGGAACTGGCGGCGGCCCGCACCGACCGCGCGGCGGCGCAGCACGAGGCCGACGTCGTCGAGAAGTCGTTCGCGGCGGCCAGGGAAGCGCTGCGAGCGGCGCGCGACCCCCTGGTGGAGCTGGGCGCGCCCGCGGTCGACGACGGCGACGTCCCGGCGGGCTGGCAGCGGCTGACCGCGTGGGCGGCGGCCACCCTGGACGACCGCCGGACGGCGCTGGCCGCGCGTGAAGCGGCCGCCGAGGCCGCGGGCAAGGAAGCCGTCGTCGCGGCGGACGACCTCGCGTCGGCGGAGCGGACCGCCGAGCAGCGGCGGAAGCGGGCGCAAGAGGCAGCCCTGGCCGAGCAGTCGGCGAGCACGGCGCTCACGACCACCCGGCGCCGGCACGGCGAACTGGGCGAGAGCCTGGCGGACGCGCCCGCCGCCGAGGTCGTCGCCGAGCAGCTCACGAAGGTCGCCGAACTCGAGCAGGCCGCGAAGAAAGCGGACGCGGACCTGCGGATCGCCCGCGCGGCCGCGAAACAGGCGGTTGAAGCGCAGACGCGCATTGCCGAGCAGGTCGACGCCGAACGGCAGCGGCTGTCCCGCGCCCGCGACCCCCTCGTGAGCCTCGGCGCCCCGCCGATCGACGGCGACAGCCTGCTCGGCGCGTGGACCGCGTTGACGGACTGGGCGGCCGGGCAGGCGAACGAGCACCGCGACCGCCTGGCCGTGGCGACGACGGCCGAGGGCGAAACGGCCGAAGCGTTGCGGGCGGCCGAACGCGCGGTCGTCGACGACGTCACCGCGCTGGGCGTCGCCCTGCCGGAGGGGCCGGTGCGCGACCGCGTGCCGGTCGCGCTGGCCACCGCGCGGGCGCGCGCGGAAGCCGACCACACGGAGATGAAGCGGCGCGTGGCGCACGTGGCGGGTCTGCACGGCGACATCGCCGCCGCGGAGTCCGAAGCGCAGGTCGCGCGGCTGCTCGCGGATCTGCTGCGCTCGGACAAGTTCCCGCGCTGGCTGATCGCCGGGGCGCTGGACACGCTCGTCGCGGAGGCGTCGGCGTCGCTGCTGGAGCTGTCCGGCGGCCAGTTCGAGCTGACCCACGACAAGGGCGACTTCCTGGTGGTGGACCACAACGAGGCCGACGCCCGCCGGCCGGTGAAGACGCTGTCCGGCGGCGAGACGTTCCAGGCGTCGCTCTCGCTGGCCCTCGCGCTGTCTTCACAGCTGGGCGCGATGGCCGCCGAAGGGGCGACCAAGCTGGAGTCGATCTTCCTCGACGAGGGCTTCGGCACCCTGGACGAGGCCACCCTCGACGTCGTGGCGTCCACACTGGAGAACCTGTCCGCGACCGGGTCGCGGATGGTCGGGGTGATCACGCACGTGCCGGCGCTCGCCGAGCGCGTGCCGGTGCGGTTCCTGGTCACCCGCGACGGCTCCGGCTCGCACATCAGCAGGGAGGGCGTATGACGGCGGTGGCCGGGACGCACTTCAGCGTCGACTCGTGGGACCCTGGCTACGGCAGCTCGATGGAGGCCGAGGAACTGGCGCGGTCCGGAGCCGAAGTCGAGCTCGAAGTCGAGGTGCCGACGGAGGAATGGGCCCCGATCGACCCTTCGCCGGTTTCGCCGCCGGACGCGGTGTTGTTCGTCGACGGCGTCCGCCGCATCGACGCCCGCGTCTGGATCGACGACCCGGCGGGGACGAACTCGGCGTCGATCGGGCTGTGCGCGTCCTACGCGGCGGGGGTGGTGTGCTGCTGCGACGGGCGGGCGCACGTCGTCGGGACGGACGTCCGGCGCGGGGTGTTCACGGTGGCGCCCGAAGCCGCCGACATCCCGACGTCGGCGGGCGTGTACGAGGCCTTTTCCACGACGGCCAAGGACGACAAGCCGCTGGCGGTGGTGCTGTCGTCGTTGCTGCAGGAGCGACTGGCCGAGACCGAGCTGAAGACGGCGATGGACGCCCGCGAGGCGATCGCGGGCCACGTCGCGAGCGACCTGCTGGTGGTGGACGGGCCGTTGAGCGGCCGCACGCACCTGCCCCGGGCGGTCGGGTTCATCAAGAGCCACCAGACGACGTACTTGCCGGGCGAGCTCAACGCGATGGTCGGCCGGCTGGCCCCCCACCAGCGCACGCCGGTGTTTTTGATGGGCACGACGTGGGTCCGGCATTCGTGGTACCTGCGGCTGCCATCGGTGGGCGGGCCGCCGTGGTCGGGGGTGGTCCGCGTGGAGGCGGCGCCCCATCTTGGGCGCGCGGAGGTGGCCGCGCTGGCGAACTTGACGCAGTCGGTCCTGGGGCGGTTCGCGTCGGTGGAGTACAAGGACTCGCGGGCGCCGCAGAACCTGTATCCGATCGCGGGGCTGGAGCGGGATCTGCGGCACCGGCTGGGGGATCAGCAGTTCGTTTACCGGGCGCTGCGGGTGGCCGCGGCACGGTGAGCCCGGCCGCGGCTCGCCGGTGGCGTAGTCGGCGGCGGCTCCGCCGGTGTCTTGAATGACTCATTCAGGTCTTGGGAGGTCCTGTATGGGTCATTCAGGGCGCTCGGACTTCTCTGCGGTGCCGGCTGGGGCCAGTAATTCGTCCCACCGGGCCCTGCGGGTGGCTGCGGCGCGGTGAGCCCGGCCGCGGCTCGCCGGTGTCTTGAATGACTCATTCAGGTCTTGGGAGGTCTTGTACGGGTCATTCAGGGCGCTCCGGCTTCTCTGCGCTACCAGCTGGGGCGCCAGCAGTTCGTCCCACCGAGCGGGTGCTGCGGCCCGCCGACCCACAACCGGCATCCGGGCCCCCGCCCTTCCCTGGGGGGCGTGCCCTTGGCCAGTCTATCGGCGCCCGCCGACGATCCGTGCGATCGCGGCGTCCGGGGAAGCCATCCATCCACAACTGTCCGACGGTGTGGACAACTCGGCTCCGCCGCCCTGAGACCGGCCCGGCGGGGCGATCCGCTCCCGCCGGGCCGGGCCCGCCCTCTGGGGTGGGCGGGCCCCCGGGGCGGCTGCCTGGGGGCACGCGCCCGCCCCGGGGTGTCCTATGTGGATGGTCAGCCGGCCGCCGAGCCGTCGCCCGTCTGCGGTGCGCCCGCCGGCTTGACCGCGACCTGCGGCTTCGCCGGTTTCGCCGGGTTCGACGGCTTTGTCGGCTCCGGCGGCCTCGGCTTCGTCGTGGCCGGTGGCTTCGGCTTCGTCGTGGTGCTCGGCGGCGGGGTGCCGACGATCGTGAACGTCTGGGTCGCCCTGCGGCCGTCTGTGCAGGTGAACGTCGCGGTGTACTTGCCCGGCGTCCTGATCGCCGTCGTGTGCCCGCCGATGCGGCCGAAGTTGCCGCCTTCCGACCACACCAGCGGCGCGGCGAACCCCTTCGACGTGACCGGCGTGGCCGGGGTGCAGCCGCCGCCCGCCGCGTACGTCTCCGCGTCGATCCGGCCGCCCGGCTCGGCCTGCTGGGTCAGTCCCCAGCTGACCTCGGCGGCGTCGGCCGGCGCCGCCAGTGCCAGCGTCGCCGCCCCCGCGGTCATTAGTCCGATCAGTGTTTTCTTCAGCATGGTCAGTCCCCTCTCCTGCGTGGTCCCTCCACGCTTGAGCCGGGGAAATGGTTGAGCCACAGCAATGTTCAAGTACGTGAACGACTATCGAGTCTATGTTTCCCGGTCACGTATGCGTTAACTTGTCCGCCGTTGATCCCGTTCGACGACGAGGGAGACCGCGATGCGCACCGGCCGGCTCGTTCTTGCCGCGGTACTGGGGTTGTCGCTCGCGGCACCGGCCACGGCGCTCGCGGACGCGCAGCCGTGGCGCGACGCCCGCCAGTCGCCCGACCGCCGCGCCGCGGAGCTCGTCGCCGCGATGACCCTCGACGAGAAGATCTCCCAGCTGCACCTGCAGCCCGACGCCGAGCACCAGCGGTTCGTCCCGCCCATCCCGCGCCTCGGCGTCCCCGGCTTCCGGATCGCCAACGGCCCCGCCGGAATGGGCCCGGCCGACGACAAACCGCAGAAACCGGCGACCGCGCTGCCGGCCACGATGGCGCTCGCGGCGACGTTCGACACCGGCCTCGCGCGCCGCTACGGCCGCCTGATCGGCGACGAAACCCGCGCCCTCGCGCACAACGTGTCCGAAGGGCCCGACATCAACATCGCCCGCGTCCCGCGCAACGGCCGGACGTTCGAGGGCATGGGTGAGGACCCGGTGCTCGTCGGGGCCATGGGCGCCGCCGACATCCGCGGCATCCAGGAGAACGGCACCATCGCCGAGGTCAAGCACTACGCGGCGAACAACCAGGAGACCCAGCGCCAGAGCATCGACGAGCACATCGACGAGCGCACCCTCAACGAGCTGTACCTGCCGCACTTCGAGCAGGCCGTCACCGAAGGCCGCGCGGGCTCGGTGATGTGCGCCTACCCGAAGATCAACGGCGTGTTCACGTGCGAGAACCCGGCACTGCTGCAGGACAAGCTGCGCGACGACTGGGGCTTCAAGGGATTCGTCCAGTCGGACTGGGGCGCCGCGCACAGCACCGTCGGCTCGGCGAACGCGGGCATGAACCTCGAGATGATCGACGGCACCTGGTACGGCGAGAAGATGAAGCAGGCCGTGCTCGCCGGGCAGGTGAGCGAACAGCGCGTCGACGAGCTGCTGGTGCCGCGGTTCCGGACGATGTTCGCGTTCGGGCAGTTCGACCACCCGCCGGTGCTCACCCCGCTGCCGACCGCTGAGCACGACGCCGCCGCGAAGCAGTTCGCCGAACGCGGCATGGTGCTGCTGCGCAACGACCACGCCCAGCTGCCGCTCGGCTCCGCGGTGAAGTCGATCGCGCTGATCGGGCTGTTCGCCACCAAGGCCAAGACCGGTGGCGGCGGCAGCTCCGCCGTCATCCCGACGTCCACAGTGGACCCATTGCCGGGGCTGACGGCCCGGGTGCCGGGCGCCGCGGTGACGTTGGACGACGGCAGCGACCCCGCCCGGGCAGCCGCCCTGGCGGCCGGGTCCGACGTCGCGGTCGTGATGGTCGGCGACAACGAAACCGAGGGCAAGGACCGGCCGAGCCTGGCCCTGGACGGCAACCAGGACGCGCTGGTGGCGGCGGTCGCGGCGGCGAACCCGCACACGGTGGTCGTGGTGAAGAGCGGCGGCCCGGTGCTGATGCCGTGGGCGTCGTCGGTGCCGGCGATCCTGCAGGCGTGGTACCCGGGCCAGCAGGACGGCGCGGCGGTCGCGAGCGTGCTGTTCGGCGACGTCAACCCGTCGGCGAAGCTGCCGATCACGTTCCCCGCGGCGGACGCGGACACGCCGGCGAACACGGCGGCGCAGTTCCCCGGAGTGAACGGGGTCGCGGAGTACTCGGAGGGGCTGCAGGTCGGCTACCGCTGGTTCGACGCGCAGGGCCGCGCGCCGCTGTTCCCGTTCGGGTACGGCCTGTCGTACACGACGTTCGCGTTCTCGGGTTTGTCGGTGCGTCCGGCGGGCGACGGCGCGACGGCGACGTTCACGGTCCGGAACACGGGTCACCGCGCGGGCGCGGAGGTGGCCCAGCTGTACCTCGGTTTCCCGGCGGCCGCGGGCGAACCGCCGCGGCAGCTGAAGGGGTTTTCGCGGGTGGAGCTGGCGCCGGGACAGTCCCGCCGGGTGACGATCCACCTGGACGCGCGCGACTTTTCGGTGTGGGACGCGGCGAGCCACGCGTGGGCGCCGGTGAAGGGCGGGTTCACGGTTCAGGTGGGTGACTCGTCGCGGTCCCTGCCGCTGCGGGCCTCGCTCGTGCGCTGACGTTCACGGTCTCGCGAAGTTGTCCACAGCCCGGGCGTGATGTGGATCAGCACGGCTGGGCAGTGACTTTGCCCGGCTTGTCGTCGGAGGGGTCCGATACGCTGGACAAGGGCACGCCCCCCAGGGAGGGCGGGGGTTCCGGCAAAGTCGGGTCAGCGCGGCCGATCCGGTCGCCCGCACGTCATGAACGGGTCGTTCATGTCGTCTGACGAGGTGAACGACCCGTTCATGGCATCGCCGCGACGCCGGGCAGACCGCGCGGCCACGACTTTGCCGGAACCCTGCCAGGGAAGGGCGGGGGTCGCTGTGGGGGCCGGAGATCGGCTTCAGGCCTTGCAGCCCGGCGCGCTCGCCGCGGCGGTCAGCAGTTCCGGGGACTCCGCCAGCGGGGCCACCGGGTCGTAAGTCCCGTCGACGTCCTGCTGAGCCTGCTCCAGCGCCTTCCACGCCGGATCCTGCGAAGCCGCGTCGCCCGGCTTCGCGCCGTCCAGTGCCTTCTTCGCGTCGCGTGCCCGGTCGCGGGCCGTCGTGTACTTCGTGACGAACGCCTTGCGGACCGTCTCGGCCAGCGGTACCGGCGCCGGCGGGAGAGCCTGCAGCCGGTCGACGACCTCGCCCGCCCGGTCCGCGATGCCGCCCAGTTCCTGGCTCAGCGCCCGCTGCGCCTCCTCGACCGAGCCAGGCTCGGACGTTCCCGGGACCGCCTCCGCGTTGGTGCGCTTCCGGTAGTCGTGGATCGCCGAGCAGAAACCGTCCAGCCAATCGAGCGTCGCCGGGTCGGCGGACGGGGGTGTCGCGAGCGTCGGTGGCGCCGTCACCGTCACCGTCGGCGGCGCCACCGGGTCCGCACCGGAACACGCGGTCAGCAGCAGGCACGCCCCCAGCAAACCCGGCACGACCACCTTCATGGCTTCCCCTCCCGCTTTGCGAGTACACGCGCGAGGGGCCCCGCCGGTTGCGTCACGCCGCGGCGAGCGTCCCGCCCAGCGCCGACCGGCCGTCGTCGGTCAGCTCCGCCCGCGTCCACTGCCCGACGGCCACCACGCGGACCGGCCGGATCAGGCCCGCCCGCGCCAGCTCGTGCGCCGTCGCCTGGTCGCAGCACGGCAGCCCGTCGACCCGCAGGTCCGGTTCGCAGCTGCAGGTCAGCTCGGCCCGCCCGGCGCCGACCGCCCGCAGCATCGCCAATGCCCTTCTGTTCAACATGGTCGTTCCCCCTCCGTGGTGCTGTCCTGGAGGAGACGTGGCCGCCGTCACCGAATACGCCGTTTTCGCGAGGTTCCCCCGAACGGTGCACCATGACGTCATGACGAACCTGATCGAAGACCCGGCCGTGCGCGCGTTCGTCGACGCGCTGAACGCGGGCGACCGCGCGGCGTTCCGGGCCTCGCTGACGCCCGACGCGACGATGTCCGACGACGGCACCGACCGCGACCTCGCGCAGTGGACCGAAAAGGAGATCTTCTCCAGCCAAGGCCACCTCGAGGTGGAAACCGCCCAGGAGGAGGGGCGGCAGTTCGTCGCGAACTACTCGAACTCGACGTGGGGCGCCATGCGGACGCGGTGGGCGTTCACCGTTCGCGACGGCAAGGTGGCGCGCTTCGAAACCGGTCAAGCCTGAACCCTGACCGGCTTCAGAGCCGTTCCTGCAACGCGTCCGCCGCGGCGAGCAGGTCCGCGGCCCAGCGCGCCCCCGGCTTGCGGCCGATGCGCTCGATCGGGCCGGACACCGACACCGCGGCCACGACCGTGCCCGCGGAATCGCGCACCGGCGCCGAGATGCTCGCCACCCCGGGCTCGCGCTCGGCGACGGACTGCGCCCACCCGCGGCGCCGCACCTCCAGGAGCGTCCGCTCGCCGAAGACCGCGTCGGCCAGGATCGTGCGCTGCGTGTGCGGATCCGCCCACGCGGCGAGGACCTTCGCGCCCGAGCCGGCCGTCATCGGCAGCCGCGAACCCACCGGGACCGTGTCGCGCAGGCCGGATGGCGGTTCCGCTGTCGCGACGCACACGCGCTGGACGCCGTCGCGGCGGTAGAGCTGCACGCTTTCGCCCGTGACGTCCCGCAGCTTCGGCAGCACCACGCCCGCCGCGTCGAGCAGCGGGTCGGTCGAACCGCCGGCCAGTTCGGCCAGCGCCGTACCGGGACGCCAGCGGCCGTCCGGACCGCGGCGCAGCAGCCGGTGCACCTCGAGCCCGACCGCGAGCCGGTGCGCGGTGGCCCGGGGCAGGCCCGTCCGCGTGCACAGTTCCGCGAGGCCGCAGGGGTCGTCCGCGACCGCCTGCAGGACGGCCACTGCTTTGTCCAGTACTCCGATACCGCTATGCTGTCCCACGACCCGATACTAGCGTCCCGCACTTTGGGAAGTCCAGCATCTGGGAAAACCCTGAACTCGAGCTGCGCCCTTCCTTCGCGGCTCGCATCCGTTCCGCAGGTGCGCGCCCGAGTTCCGACGTCGAACCGTGGAAGGAGCCGGAGATGACCAGCCCGACCGGCAAGGCCCGCACGCTGGCGGAGAAGGTGTGGGAAAGCCACCTCGTGCGCCGAGGTGAAGGCGCCGAGCCGGACCTGCTCTACATCGACCTCCACCTGCTGCACGAAGTGACCAGCCCCCAGGCCTTCGACGGCCTCCGGCTGGCCGGGCGGCCGGTGCGCCGCCCCGACCTGACCATCGCGACCGAGGACCACAACGTCCCGACCGTCGACATCGAGCTCCCCATCGCCGATCCGGTCTCGCGCACCCAGGTCGACACCCTTCGCCGCAACTGCAAGGAGTTCGGGGTCCGGCTGCACCCGATGGGTGACGCCGAGCAGGGCATCGTGCACGTCATCGGCCCGCAGCTCGGCCTGACGCAGCCCGGCATGACCGTGGTCTGCGGCGACAGCCACACCTCCACGCACGGCGCGTTCGGCGCCATCGCGTTCGGCATCGGCACGTCCGAGGTCGAGCACGTGCTCGCCACGCAGACGCTGCCGCTGCGTCCCTTCAAGACGATGGCGATCACCGTCGACGGCGAGCTGCGGCCCGGCGTCACGGCGAAGGACATCATCCTCGCGGTGATCGCGAAGATCGGGACCGGCGGCGGCCAGGGCTACATCCTGGAGTACCGCGGCCAGGCCATCGAGGCACTCTCGATGGAGGCGCGGATGACCGTCTGCAACATGTCGATCGAGGCCGGCGCCCGCGCCGGGATGATCGCGCCGGACGAAACGACGTTCGAGTACCTGAAGGGCCGTCCGCACGCGCCGCGGGGCGCCGACTGGGACGCGGCGGTGGAAAACTGGCGGCAGCTGCGCACCGACGACGGTGCCGAGTTCGACGCCGAGGTGCACCTGAACGCGAGCGAGCTGACGCCGTTCGTGACCTGGGGCACCAACCCCGGCCAGGGGCTCCCGCTGGGCGCCGAGGTGCCCGACCCGGAGCGCATCCCGGACGAGAACGACCGCATCGCCGCTGAAAAGGCCCTGTCCTATATGGACCTGAAGCCCGGGACGCCGCTGCGCGAGATCGCCGTCGACACCGTCTTCCTCGGCTCCTGCACCAACGGCCGGATCGAGGACCTGCGGGCCGCGGCCGAGGTGCTGCGGGGTCGGAAAGTGGCGGACTCGGTCCGGATGCTGGTGGTTCCCGGCTCCATGCGGGTCCGCAAGGCCGCCGAGGCCGAGGGGCTCGACCAGGTCTTCACCGAGGCGGGCGCGGAGTGGCGCCAGGCCGGCTGCTCGATGTGCCTGGGCATGAACCCGGACCAGCTGAAGCCGGGCGAGCGCAGCGCGTCGACGTCGAACCGCAACTTCGAGGGCCGGCAGGGCAAGGGCGGCCGGACGCACCTGGTCTCGCCGCTCGTGGCCGCCGCCACGGCCGTGCGGGGCACGCTGTCGTCGCCGGAAGACCTGCTGACCGCCGCCCGCTGACCCACCCGAGGAGCTACCGATATGGAACCGTTCACCCAGCACACCGGCATCGGCGTCCCGCTGCGCCGGTCCAACGTGGACACCGACCAGATCATCCCGGCGGTCTACCTCAAGCGGGTGACCCGGACCGGGTTCGAGGACGGCCTGTTCGCCGCCTGGCGCGGTGACCAGGACTTCATCCTCAACACCGAGCCGTTCAAGAACGGCAGCGTGCTGGTCGCGGGGCCGGACTTCGGCACCGGGTCCTCCCGCGAGCACGCCGTCTGGGCGCTGCTGGACTACGGCTTCCGGGTCGTCATCTCCGCCCGGTTCGCCGACATCTTCCGGGGCAACTCCGGCAAGGGGGGCCTGGTGGCCGCCCAGTGCGAGCAGCACGACGTCGAGCTGCTCTGGAAGCTGCTGGAGAACGAGCCCGGCACCGAGGTCACGGTCGACCTCGAGACCAAGACCGTGCGGGCCAAGGACTTCACCGCGCCCTTCCAGATCGACGACTACGTCCGCTGGCGGTTGCTGGAAGGCCTCGACGACATCGCTCTCACGTTGCGCCATGCCGGTGAGATCGACGCGTTCGAGTCGGCCCGCCCGTCCTGGAAGCCGACCACCACGCCGATCACCGTTCCGTAGCGCTTTCGGGGGCGGAATCCCTTGTGCTGCTGGGGATTCCGCCCCTTGCGCGGTCGGCTGCGACACCACACCAAACGGCCCTCGCGGGGATCTCCCGCGAGGCGGAACCCGCCCCGGGGCAAGGGAAAGATTCCGCGTACCGGTTGGAATTTGTGCTGCCTTGGTAATACCGTGTCGCTAGTCGGCCCGACGCGGCCGTGGACGAGTACTTCCTTCTTGGAGGACTGGAATGGCCAACAAGGCCCAGCTGATCGAGGCGCTGACGGAGCGCCTGGGCGACAAGAAGGCCGCTTCCGAGGCGGTCGACGGTCTGGTCGACATCATCATCCGGACGGTCAACAAGGGCGAAAAGGTCAACATCACCGGCTTCGGGGTGTTCGAGAAGCGCGCTCGTGCCGCTCGTACCGCGCGCAACCCGCGGACCGGTGAGGCCGTGAAGGTCAAGAAGACCAACGTGCCCGCGTTCCGCGCCGGGACGACCTTCAAGGAGGTCATTTCCGGCGCGAAGAAGCTGCCGAAGGCAACGCCGGTGAAGCGCGCGTCTTCCCGTACCACCACGTCTTCCCGCGCGACGACGACCACGTCCACGCGAGCGGCGGCGGCCAAGCCGGCGACGACGCGCTCGACGACGACGCGAACCCGCGCGACGGCGGCCCCGAAGGCGGCCACGACAACGCGGGCGACCACGTCTCGCGCGAAGGCGGCTCCGAAGGCGGCGGCTGCCAAGACGACGGCTGCCAAGACAACTGCCGCGAAGACGACGGCGGCGAAGACGACGGCGGCGAAGCCCGCGGCGGCGAGGACGACGGCGGCGAAGTCCACGACAGCCCGGAAGACCACGGCCGCCAAGGCTCCGGCCCGGCGCACCACGGCGGCGAAGAAGAGCTGACCGGCCAAAACTGTCGGACCCCTGCGGTAACGTGAAATCGGGGGTCCCCCAGGGGGTGACCCCCGCTGGGCTTTCACGGCAGGGCCCCGCGCATCCGTGCGCGGGGCCCTGCCGTGTTTCGCGGACCTGGTGGGGGAGAAGCAATCGGGCGCGGTCGACTCGCGACCACGGAATCGGCTCGGGTGTCCGGACGGAGCCGGTGGGGGAGAAGCGATCCGGCTCGGCCCGCCCGCGACCACCGAATCGGCTCGGGTGCGGAGGGCGGGTTCGCAAGCCGCCCTTTCGAACGTGCGCGCTGGCCGCGCCCGGCGTGAGTTCGCAGTCACGGCAACCGAGCTGCCTTTCGTGCGGGTGAACCGGCGTTACCCGCTGCCAAGATCGGGCCGACCCCCGCAGCCACGGCAGCTGAGCCGCCCTGCCGACCCCCGAACCCGGCGTTACCGACTGCCAAGATCGGCCGTCCGAACGGGACCCGTGCACCACCCACTCGGAGCACCCACCCGCCCCGCAACCGGTTCCGCCCAATTTCGCAAAGTTGCTTGAGCGCCCGGCCGAGTGATGCCACGCTGCCTTCCTCGGGGTCCGCGTCCGGCGGTGTCCCGCGGCGCGCGCGAACCTGGGGGCGACCACCATCGACATCCGGCTGCTCGGCCCGTTCCAGGTGCTCGTCGGCGGCTCGCCGGTCGTGCTGACCAGCTCGCGGCAGCGCGCCCTGCTCGCCACCCTCGCCCTCTCCGCCGGCCGCCTGGTGACGATCGACGCCCTCGCGCGCGGTGTCTGGGGCGAAGCCCCGCCCGCCCACATCCGCGGCAGCCTCCAGACCTACGTCATGCGCCTGCGCCGGCTGTGCGGCGAAGACACCGTCGTCACCGAACCGGACGGGTACCGGCTGGTCGTCGACCCGTCCCGGGTGGACGCGCTGCGCTTCCTCCGCACCCTCGACCAGGCCGCCGCCGCCGGCGAACCCACCCGACGCCGGGCCCTGCTCACCGCCGCCCTCGCCGCCTGGGGCGGCGCGCCCCTCGAAGGCGTCGGCTCGCCCGTGCTCGCCGCCGAATGGGGGCCGCTGCTGACCGAGCGGTACCTCTTCGCCGTCGAGCAGCGCATCGACCTCGACACCGGCCTCGTCCCCGACGCCCGGCTCGTCGCCGAGCTCACCGACCTCGTCGCCCAGCACCCGCTGCGGGAATCCTTGTGGGAACGGCTGGTGCGCGTCCTCGCCCGGTCCGGCCGCCGCGCCGAAGCGCTGTCCCGCTACGCCGGCCTGCGTGCCCTGCTGGCCGACGAACTGGGCGTCGAGCCCGGCGAGGACCTGCGCCGCCTGCACGCCGAACTGCTCGCCGCCGACGCCGGACCCGCCGTCCACACCGTGCCGCGCCAGCTGCCCTTCGACGTCGCCGGCTTCACCGGCCGCGGCCCGGAACTCGCCGAACTCGACCGGCTCCCGCCCGGCGGCGCGTCCGGCATCGTCGTCATCGAAGGGACGGCCGGGGTCGGGAAGACGTCGCTGGCCGTGCACTGGTCGCACCGCGTCCGCGACCGCTTCGCCGGCGGCCAGCTGTTCCTCGACCTGCGCGGGCACTCCGCGGACACGCCCGTCACGCCCGGCGCCGCGCTGGCCGGGTTCCTGCGCGCCCTCGGCGTCCCGCCCGAAACCCTGCCTTCCACAGTGGAGGAACGCTCCGCGCTCCTGCGCAGCCGCCTCGCCGGCAGCCGCACGCTCATGCTGCTCGACAACGCCCGCGACGCCGACCAGGTCCGGCCGCTGCTGCCCGGGCCGGACAACCTCGTCGTCGTGACCAGCCGCAACCAGCTGCGCGGCCTCGTCGCCCGCGACGGCGCCCGCCGGATCGCGTTGCGCTCCTTCGACGACGTCGACGCCACCGCCCTGCTCGCCGGCAGCGTCGGGCCGCAGCGCCTCGCCGCCGAACCGGACGCCGTCGCCGAGCTCGTCCAGCTGTGCGGCCGGCTCCCGCTCGCGCTGGCGCTGGCCGGGGAACGCGCGTCGCGGTTCTCCGGCGTTTCGCTCGCGGGGATCGTCGAAGAGCTGCGCGACCAGCGGCTGCGGCTCGACACCCTGCGCGACCCGCAGGACGCCGGCACGGACCTGCGGGCCGCGTTCTCGTGGTCGTACAAGGCGTTGCGCCCGGCCGCCGCGCGCTTCTTCCGGCTGCTCGGCCTGCACCCCGGTCACGGCTTCAGCCTGTCTTCGGCCGCCGCGCTCGCCGGCGCGAACCTGCGGGAGGCCCGCGAGCTGGCCGACCAGCTCGCCGCCGCGCACCTGCTCAACCAGCCCAGCACCGACCGCTACCAGTTCCACGACCTCCTGCGCGTCTACGCCGCCGAGCTCGTCGAAACCGAGTCCAGCGCGGCCGAACGCACGGCGGCGCTGCGCCGGCTCCTCGACTGGTACCTCGCGAGCGTCGCCGAAGCGACCAAGCTCGTCCGCCCCGACCTGCTCACCGATGACATCGCGCTCGACGCCCCGCCGCTGCCCGCCGTCCCGTTCGCCCAGCACGAGCAGACGATCGCCTGGTACACGACCGAACGCGCGGCGCTCACCGCGCTCGTCGGCATCGCGGCCGAAAACGGCTTCACCGCCCACGCGTGGAAGCTCGCCTGGCTGCTGCGCGGGTTCTTCGCCGAACGCCACGACCGCGACGACTGGATCACGACGGCCCGCACGGCCGTCACCGCCACCCGCGCCGCGGACGACAACACGGGCCTGCAGTACAGCGCCAACAACCTCGGCTCGGCCTACCTGCGCACCCTGCAGCCCGACAAGGCGCTCGAAGCCCTGGAGGAGGCGCGCGCGGCGTCGGAGACGGGCGACGGGACCGCGCTGGCCGTGGCGATCCTGTCCAACCTGGCCGGCGCGTACTACGTCCGGGCCGAGTACGCCGAGGCCGAGCGCCACGCGCTGCAGGCGGTCCGGCTCGCCCGCGACCACGGCCAGCGGACGTTCGTGCCGCACGCGCTGCTGAACGTCAGCGCCAGCCGCATCGGCCTGCGCAACTACGACAACGCCGCCGAAGCGGCCCAGTCCGCGCACGAAGCCTTCGAGGGGCTGGGCGACCGCTACCACGCGGCGCTGGCGCTGGGCAACGTCGCCGAAGCGCTCGAAGGCGCCGGGCGGCACGACGAAGCGGAGAAGGCGGGCCTGGAAGCGCTCGCCGAGCTGAAGGAGCTGAACGCCGACTACGGCACCATCGACGTCCGGATCACCCTCGGCCGGCTCAAGCTCCGCACGGGCCGGGGCGAGGAGGCGCGGCGGCATTGGGCCGAGGCGCTGAGCGTCTGCCAGCGCCTCGGCGACCCCCGCATCCCGGAGATCCAGGCCCTGCTGGCGACGGTGCCCGCAGTCGGGCCCCCGTCCCGGGATGCGCCGTACCCCTAGCCCGGCGCAGCCCAGCGGGGCCCGGCACCAGTACACCAAGATCGACTGTCACGACGCTGTCGCGGCGGAGAGCGCCGCTCAGGCCCGAGACCACCCCAGGCCCCCACCCTCCCTGGCAGGGCTCCGGCAAAGTCGTGGCCGCGCGGTCTGTCCGGCGTCGCGGCGATGTCATGAAAGGGTCGTTCATGTCGTCTGACGAGGTGAACGACCCGTTCATGACGTGCGGGCGACCGGATCGGCCGCGCTGACCCGACTTTGCCGGAACCCCCGCCCTCCCTGGGGGGCGTGCCCTTGTCCAGCCTATCGGCGGCGACCGACGAAAAGTCCGGGAACTCCGCTGCCGAGGGCCCTTTGTCCACATCACGACCCGCGTGTGGACAACCGGCTCAGCGGTGGCTGGGGGACGGCGTCGGCAATGCGCTCGGGTGGTAGTCGGCCGCCAGGAGGATCGGGCCCTCCTCCGCCGTCGGCGCGCGGAACGACAGGACCCAGAACGAGCCCTTCTTGCTCGGCACCACGCCGCCTCGCGCGGCGGGCAGCTCCACGCCGTCGCGGTCGGCCAGGGCGCTGACCAGGTCCGGGATCACGCCGCCCTGGCTGCACACCACCGGGGTGCCGCCGTCGCCCGCCAGCGCCAGCAGCCGCGCGACACCGAGCACCGGGTCCGGCCAGTACCCCTCTTCCGACAGCAGCGGTTCGTGGCGGACCTCGGCGCCGACGTCCTCGGCGACCCCGTGCACCGTCTGCACGCACCGCAGGCGCGGCGCCGAAAGCACCCGGTCCGGACCGAACAGGCCCAGCACCCGCCGCAGCGCCGACGCCTGCCGCAGCCCCGCCTCCGACAACGGCCGGAGGTCGTCGTCGCCGGTCCACTCGTCGCGCTTGCCCGCCTTCGCGTGGCGCACCAGCAGCAGCGTCGTCAGGCCCACCGGGAGCTCGCAGAAAGCGCGCAGCACCCGCACGTCTTCCGGGCGCGTCAGCAGCTTCTCCGCCGCCGTCGGGCCGAGCCAGCGCAGCTCGTCGACCTCGTCGTTCGCCGCGAACTTCCCCGACACGGCTTCGGCGCTGAAGTAGTCGACCGTCTTCGGGACCGTGCCGGTGCCGGTGCGCGCGGGCACCGGGTACGCCGTCCGGGCCAGGTAGCGGCCCAAGACGGCGTCGAACCCCGTCTCCTCGCGCACTTCGCGGACGGCGGCCTCGGCGATCGTCTCGCCCGGATCGAGCTTTCCCTTCGGCAGCGACCAGTCGTCGTACCGCGGGCGGTGGACCAGGGCGACTTCCGTCACCCCTCCGGCGACGCGCCACAGCACCGCGCCGGCCGCCCGTACCTCGTGGGTCATCCGGCGGCCCCGTGCAGCTTCGCCAGCTCCAGCTGGTGGTCGCGCACCCGCGAGCCGTCCGCCGGGAACGGCGACCACTCGCCGCTCGCGGTCAGCACCCAGCACCGCGTCGCCGGGTCGAGCGCCGAGTCGAAGATGTCGTCGAGCTGCCGGGTCAGCTTCGGGTCCTTGACGCGCACCAGCGCCTCGATCCGCCGGTCCAGGTTCCGGTGCATCATGTCCGCGCTGCCGATCCAGTGCGTCCCGCCGGCGCGGAAGTGGAAGACCCGCGAGTGCTCCAGGAACCGGCCCAGGATCGACCGGACGTGGATGTTCTCCGACAGCCCTTCGACGCCGGGCTTCAGCGTGCAGATCCCGCGCACCACGATGTCGACCGGCACCCCGGCCTGCGACGCGTGGTAGAGCGCGTCGATCACCTGCTCGTCGACCAAGGAGTTGCACTTGATCCGGATGCCGGCGTCCTGCCCGGCCCGGGCCAGCTCGATCTCTTCGCCGATCGCGCGCACGATGCCGCGGCGGATGCCGTGCGGCGACGTCAGGATCGTCCGGTAGGTGTCCTGGCGCGAGTAGCCGGTGAGCACGTTGAACAGGTCGGTGACGTCCGCGCCGATGCTCGGGTCGGCGGTGAACAGGCCGATGTCCTCGTAGAGCCGCGCGGTCTTCGGGTTGTAGTTGCCGGTACCGATGTGGCAGTAGCGGCGGATGGTCGAGCCCTCCTGGCGCACGATCATCGACACCTTGCAGTGCGTCTTCAGCCCGACCAGGCCGTAGACGACGTGCACGCCGGCGCGCTCCAGCGTGCGCGCCCAGGTGATGTTGGCCTGCTCGTCGAACCGCGCCTTGATCTCGACCAGCGCGACGACCTGCTTGCCCGCCTCGGCGGCGTCGATCAGCGCGTCGACGATCGGCGAATCACCCGACGTCCGGTACAGCGTCTGCTTGATCGCGAGGACCTTCGAGTCGGCCGCCGCCTGCTCGATGAAGCGCTGCACGCTGGTGGAGAACGAGTCGTACGGGTGGTGCACCAGCACGTCGCCCTCGCGCAGCGTCGCGAAAACGCTCTTCGGCGTCTCGCGCTCGCCGAACGCCGGGTGCGTCGCCGGGACGAACGGCCGGTCCTTCAGCTCCTTGCGGTCCACTCCGGACAGCTGGTGCAGGCAGGTCAGGTCGAGCAGGCCGGGCACCTCGACGACGTCGGCCGGGTCGACGTCCAGCTCGCGCAGCAGCAGCTCGAGCATGTGCTCGCTCATGTCCTGCGCGACCTCGAGGCGCACCGGCGGGCCGAACCGGCGCTGCGCCAGCTCGCGCTCGAGGGCCTGGAGGAGGTCTTCGTCACGGTCTTCGTCGACCTCGAAGTCGGCGTTGCGGGTGACGCGGAAGACGTGGTGCTCGGTGACGTCCATGCCGGTGAACAGCTCGCCGAGGTGCGCGGCGATGAGCTCTTCGAGGGGCAGGAACGTCGCCGTCCGGCTGGTGCGCTCGGTCTCGACGCGCATCAGGCGCGGCACGTTGCTCGGCACCTTCACGCGCGCGAAGCGCTCGGTGCCGCCCTCCGGGTCGCGGACCGTCACCGCGAGGTTCAGCGAAAGGCCCGAAATGTAGGGGAACGGGTGCGCCGGGTCGACGGCCAGTGGTGTCAGCACCGGGAAGATCTGTTCGGAGAAGTAGCTGGACAGGCGCAGCTGGTCGGCGCCGGAGAGGTCGGCCCAGCCGACGATCCGGATGTCGTGCTCGGCCAGCTGCGGGCGCAGGTGCTTCTCGAAGGCGCCGGTCTGGCGTTCGACGAGGTCCTGGTTGCGCTTGGAGATGTAGTCGAGCTGCTCGCGCGGGGTGAGGCCGTCCGCGCTGCGCACCAGCAGGCCGGTCTCGTCGCGGCGCTTCAGGCCGGCGACGCGGACCATGTAGAACTCGTCCAGATTGGACGCGAAGATGGCGAGGAACTTCGTCCGTTCGAGCAGCGGCTGCGACTCGTCCTCGGCCAGCGCGAGCACGCGGGCGTTGAAGTCCTGCCAGGAGAGCTCGCGGTTGAAGTACCGGTCGTCCGGCAGCGTCTCGACGGCGGTCGGCGCGGCGGTGACCGCGGGCGGCGCCGACGGGACGGCGCGGAACTCCTCGGCGCCGCGCGGGTTGCCGTGCGCGGAGCTGCGGCGCCGGGTCGCGGCCGGGGTGGCCGCCGCGGCGGTGGTCTTGCGGGTCCTGGCCTTGCCGGCGGTGGCACGGGCCGCGGTGTCGCGTGCGGTGGACTTCGACGGGACCTTCTTCGCCGGGGCGGGTTTGGCGGGAGTGGCCTTCTTCGCCGTCTCCGAAGATCCGTTCGCCGGGTTCCGTCGCCTCCGCGGTGCGGGCGTGCCGCCGTCGTCTGTGCTCACGGACCCCATTCTTCACCAAGCCACGCGGAATTGCGCAGGCCGCGGTGAAGGTCAGGTGAACAGCTCGGCTGTGTGTTTCCCGACACCCAGGGTTTTGACGTGGGCGAGGTCTTCGGGGGTGTCGACGTCGCTGCGCAGGGTGGGGAGTTCCGCCCGGAGCGGGACGGCTCCCGAAGCTTCGTGGAGGCGGGCCGAGCCGGGGCCGAAGCGCGGGTCGAGGGGTGCGCCGGGGGCGGACAGCAGGAGGGTGGTGCCGGTGCCTTGGCGGTCGGCTACGAAGGCCCTTCGGTTGTCGCTTTCGGCTATGGCGCCGGTCAGGTCGATGGCGCGCAGGGCCGGGAGGTCGGCTTGGAGCGCTCCGACGACGGCGTGCGGGTCGTCTCGCCTGAGCAGGTCGGCGGCGTGCCGGAAGGCGGCGTTGAGGGTTTTTTCGGGGGGCTCGGCGACGATCTCGATCCCGAGTTCGGCGAGCTCGGCCAGTTCGGCGACGGCGGCGGGGTCGGCGGCGACGAGCAATACGCGCCGGACCCGCGCGGTCGAGGTGACGGCGGCGAGGGTGTCGGCGGCCAGCGCGAGTACGAGGGCGGGGTGCCGATCGGGCGCGACGGCACCACGCAGCCGCGACTTGCCCTCGCGGGGGTGTTTCATCGGCACGACCAGGTCCACGTCCACGTGTCCATCTTTACCCGAAACGGCGGCCGGGTGTCGGCGGGTGGGGCGGGTTGTCCACAGGTGACGGGTGTTGTGGACAAGTCGGGCTGCGGGGATGGTCGACGGGGTTTTTCGGTCGGTGGGGGCCGATACGCTCGAGACGGGGTGGCCCCCAGGGAGGGTGGGCTGCGGCGTGGCGTGGCGGGGCCGGGCTGTGGCGGGCTGGGCTGTGGCGGGCTGCCAGGCCGCTCCGCCGCCGGTCGCCCAGTCGCAGACGTCTTGAATGAGTCATTCAGGACCTCCGAAGACCTGAATGACTCATTCAAGACGTACGGCTAGGGGTTCGAGGCTCCGGCACCGGGCCCGGCCCGCCCGATCAGCCGCTCGGGCCCGCCGTGATCACCGCTGGCCACCGCTGATCACCGGCCAAGGAGACCCTCCCTGGACTGCCCTCACCCCGGCGCGGCAGGATCTGGGGGAGCTGACGTGGAGGAGGAGATCGTGGCCCGGCGTGAGAAGGGCGGCTTCTGGGTGGGGCTGGCCGCCGTACTGTTCTACCCGCTCACCGGCATCGCCCGGCGGGTTTACGTCGGGGCCGAGAAGATCCCCAGGCAGGGGCCCGCGCTGCTCGTCATGAACCACATCTCGCACATGGACCCCGCCGTCGACGCCGTCTTCGTGCACCGGCAGAAGCGTGTCCCGCGGTTCCTCTTCAAGGAGAGCCTGACGCGCGCGCCGATCCTCGGGCCGATCGTCTCCGGGTCGGGGCAGATCCCCGTCTCGCGGGGGTCGGCCGCCGCCGGGGACAGTCTCAAAGCCGCCCACCAAGCCCTCGAAGACGGCAAGATCGTCGTCATCTACCCCGAAGGCACCATCACCAAGGACCCCGCCGGCTGGCCGAAGGAGTCCTTCACCGGCGCCGCCCGGCTCGCGCTGCAGAACGACGTCCCCGTCATCCCGATCGCGCGCTGGGGCACCAACCAGATCTTCAACGGCTACACCAAGAAGTTCACGCCCTTCCCGCGCAAGACGATCACCCACTCCGTCGGCGACCCGATCGACCTCTCCGCCTACCGCGGCGGCAACACGCGCAGCGCGTCGAAGCTGCGCGAGGTCACCCAGGTCATGATGGACGAGGTGACCCGCCTGCTCGGCGAGATCCGCCACGAAGAACCGCCGTCGGCGAAGCCGGGGGACCCCGCCTGATGCGCGCCGACGTCCAGCGGGTCACCGTCCTCGGGGCCGGCTCCTGGGGCACCGCCTTCGCGAAGGTGCTCGGCGACGCCGGCCGCGACGTCACGATGTGGGCGCGCCGCGAACAGGTCGCCGAGGACATCCGCGAGCGGCACGTCAACAGCGCGTACCTCCCGGGCATCGAACTGCCCGCGAACGTCACCGCTACCAGCGACCCCGGGAAAGCGCTGGCCCGAGCCCAGGCCGTCGTGCTGGGCGTCCCCAGCCAGAGCCTGCGGGAGAACCTCTCGAAGTGGCGCCCCCTGCTGCCGCCCGACGCGATCCTCGTCAGCCTCGCCAAGGGCGTCGAACTCGGCACGCTCAAGCGGATGAGCGAGGTCATCGGGGAGATCGTCGGGATCGACGCCGGCGACGTCGTCGTCGTCACCGGGCCCAACCTCTCCAAGGAGATCGCCGCCGGGCAGCCGGCCGCGGCGGTGCTCGCCTGCGCCGACCACGAACGCGCCGTCGCGATCCAGCGTGCCTGCGCCAACTCCTACTTCCGCCCGTACACCAACACCGACGTCGTCGGCTGCGAGCTGGGCGGCGCGTGCAAGAACGTCATCGCGCTCAGCACCGGCATGGCCGCGGGCCTGGGCCTGGGCACCAACACGATGGCGACGCTCATCACCCGCGGCCTGGCCGAGATGGCCCGGCTCGGCGCGAAACTGGGCGCCGACCCGCTGACGTTCGCCGGGCTCGCCGGCGTCGGCGACCTGGTCGCGACCTGCTCGTCGCCGCTTTCGCGCAACCGGACCTTCGGCGAGCGCCTCGGCCGCGGCGAGACGCTCGAACAGGCGCAGGCGGCGGCCGGCGGGCAGGTCGCCGAGGGCGTCATGTCGTGCTCGTCGATCCGGGCGCTGGCCCGGAGCGTCGGGGTCGACATGCCGATCACCGACGCGATGCACCGCGTCTGCCACGAAGGCGTCGACCCGCGCCAGGCGGGCGCCGAGCTGCTGGGCCGGTCGCAGAAGCACGAGTGGTCCTGATCTCCCGGCAGCTGGGACGGCTTGACCGGGCGCGGCCGGTACGGGACTCTGGTCGCATGTTCGCGCGCGAGATGACTGAGCTGCGAGGCCTCACGGGCCTTCGCGCCGTCATGTGCGCGTGTCGCTGTTGTCGGTGAACCCCGCCCCGGCCCAGCTCGACACCCTTTTCTCCCGTGAGGACCCTCATGTTCGCCGTTCCGGACAACACCCTGCTGCGTCCCGAAAACCCCGCGCTGCGCCACCCGGTGCGCGTCGCGCTGGAGGTCGCCGCCGACCGCGACCGCTGGAAGCACCTGCTCCGCTACGACCCCGAAGAGCGCTTCGCGACGCTCGTCGAGAAGGACGAGCAGCAGGAGGTCTGGCTGATGAGCTGGCTGCCCGGCCAGCGCACCGACCTGCACGACCATGCTTTCGCCAGCGGCGCGTTCACGCTGGTCAGCGGCCGGTTGACGGAGGCGGTGGCCCGCCGCGCGCCCGGCGGCCGCGCGGTCACCGAGCTGCACGCGCTGTCGGCGGGGCAGTCGCGGGTGTTCGGCCCGGGGTACGTGCACGAGGTGCGCAACGACGGCCCGGACCCGGCGATCTCGGTCCACGTCTACCGCGACGCGGGCCGCGCGATGCGCCCGTACCACCTGGATGCGCTGGGCGGCCCGGTCCTGGACTGACCCCAGCGCCCCAAGGCCACATTGGTTGCGTCTGACGCACCGAAGGCCGCCTTGGGTGCATCAGACGCACCGAAGGCCACATTGGGGCGCTTCAGTCCAGGTCGCCGCGGGCGCGGAACTCGCGCTCGATCGCCGCCCGGTCGGCGCCGGACGCCAGCAGCGCGTGCAGCAGGATCCGGGACTTGCGCGCGTCCAGCCAGCCGGCCATCGTCGCGCCCATCGCGATCAGGCTCGACTCCGAACCGTGGAAGCCGTACGTCGACCGCAGCGTCGGGCCCGCGCCCGTCCGCGACGCCACCACCACCGGCACCTCGGCAACCAGCCGCGAGATGACGTCGGCCGTGCCGGAAGACACGTGGCCCACGCCGGTCGCCGCGATCACGATCCCGCGCACGTCCGGCTGCGTGGCCGCGTGCGCGAGCATCGCCCCCGAGTCGTCCAACCCGGCTTCGACCACCGGGACCAGCCCCGAAAAGTCCGTCCCCCTCAACGCGGGCAGCCGCGGCGGCGACGGGTGGAACCAGTGCACCGCGTGCTCGACGACCATGCCGAGCGGGCCCGCCGGCGCCGACGTGAACGCCTCCAGGTGGCTCGAATGCGCTTTCCGCACCCAGCGCGCCGCGTGGACGTCGTCGTTCAATGTCACGAGGACACCGCGGCCGCGGCTGCGCGGGTCGGCCGCCACGGTCAGCGCGTTGCGCAGGTTGGCCGGGCCGTCCGGGCTGAGCAGCCCCGCGTTGCGCATCGCCCCGGTGACCACCACCGGGACGTCCGACGGCCAGGTCAGCTCCAGGAAGTACGCCGTCTCTTCCAGGGTGTCCGTGCCCTGGACGACCACGAACCCGTCGGCGTCCTGCCGTAGCCCCCACTCGCGGCACCGCAGCAGCGTCGCGAAGTCCATCGACGCGCTGCCGATGCCGGCCAGCGTCTCGGCCAGGACGTCCATCGGCAGGTCGCCGAGCCCGCCGAGCAGGTCGGCCGCGCCGAGCCGGGGCACCGCACCGCCGGAACCGGCGACCGGGGCCATGGAGATGGTGCCGCCGAGGGTGGCGAGGGCGATCAAGGGCATGCGCCCACCCTATTCAGCCGCCTTTGACCGCCTGGAGCGTGTAGCTCGCCGCGAGCCGCGACGGCGAGTCCGTCAGCCGCCACTCGTCCGCGGCCTCGTCGTGCGTCATCTGCCCGGGGATCGCGTTCCACGGGACGCTGTCGTGCTCGGTGAACCCGGTCAGCGTGAGCCCGTTGTCCAGCAGTGCCGTGATGATCTCGCCGAGCGAGTGGTTCCAGGAGTGGCTGACGCTGTTCTCCAGCTTCCGGTCCACCTTGACGTACGTCTCGGGCTCGTCGAACACCAGCGGTTCGGCGTGCTCGAAGTACGGGTACCGCGGCACCGCCGGGTTCGTCGTCTCGTCGAGCGACCACAGCATCGGGTGCCCCTCGCGGACGAACAGCCGGCCGCCGGGCCGCAGCAGTCCCGCGACCACCGACGCCCAGCGCGCGGCCGACGGCAGCCAGCACAACGCGCCGATCCCGGTGTAGACCAGGTCGAACCGCCCGGCGCCGAGCACCTCGACGGCGTCGTGGACGTTCGCCTCGTGGAAGTCGATCTCGGCGCCCGCGGCGGACGCGAGCCGGCGTGCTTCCACCAGCGCCGGGCCCGAGAAGTCCAAGCCCGTCACGGAAGCGCCCAGCCGGGACAGCGAGACCGTGTCCGAGCCGATGTGGCACTGCAGGTGGACCGCGCGCAGGCCGGTGAGGTCGCCCAGCCGTGGCCGGTCGAATCGCACGACGCCGCTCAGGTGCGCCGGATCCGTGGCGAACCGGTCGAAGGCGTAGTCCGGCGACGCCGCGTGCAGCACCGCGCGTTCGTCCCAGTTCGCCTTGTTGACGGCGAAGGAGTCCGTCACGGCGTCGCCGCCCGTTCGGCCGCGCTGCGCAGCACGCAGAACTCGTTGCCCTCGGGGTCGGCGAGCACGGCCCAGCCGGTGCCGTCGGGGTTGCGGAGGTCGTTCACCAGCGTGGCGCCCAGCCCGAGCAGCCGCTGGATCTCCTCGTCGCGCGGGATGTCCGGCTGCAGGCACAGATGCAGGCGGTTCTTCACCGTCTTCGGTTCGGGGACGCGCAGGAAGAGCAGGTTCGTGCCGTCGTTCAGCTCGAACCCGACCTCGTCGTCGCCGGGCTGGTCCTCGTCGGGGATCGGCTTTCCGGTGACCTCGCTCCAGAACTGGCAGAGGGAGTACGGCTCGGCGCAGTCGACGGACACGTTCAGCACAGCGGACGGCATGGGCGCTCCTCGGCAGTCGGAAGGTCCCAGTGTGGAGGAGCACCCCGATCGAGGGCGACCGGATTTCAGGACGCCAGCGCCAGGCCCGCCGTCCGGTGCACGCGGCGGCTGTCGTCGACGATGAGGATCTCGCAGTCCGGCCGGTCGGCCGCCCACGTGATGCCCTCGGCGCCCATCGCGAACGCCGCCGTCGCCAGCGCGTCCGCGGTGACCAGGTCGCGAGCCATGACGGTGACGCTCAGCAGCCCGGTCGCCGGTGCGCCCGACCGGCCGTCGAGGATGTGCGAGCCGCGCTCGTAGGCCGCCGACGTCGCGATGGCGCCGTTGCGCGACTCCAGGACCGCGCACACGGCCAGGGGCTGCTCGGGGTGGCGGACGCCGACCCGCCACGGCCGCCCCGGTCGCGGCTCGCCCGCGGTGACGACGTCGCCGCCGGCGTTGAGGCAGAACGTCGTCGCGCCCTCGGCCTTGAGCATGTCGGCCGCGCGCTGCACCGCCCAGCCCTTCACCACCGCGCACGGGTCCAGGCCGCGGCCGGGCAGCCGCGCGCGGAACGCGCCGCCGGAGAGCTGCTCGTAGTACGCGCAGAGCTCCAGCACTTCCAGGAGGTCGTCGCTCAGCTCGGCGGCCGTCAGCTCGCCGCGGTCGTAGCGGCTGACCTCGCTGTCCTCCTTGAAGGGGCTGAACTTCGCGTCGACGTCGCGGAACCACGCGAACACGTCGTCGACGATCTCGGCGAAGTCTCCTCCGTCTCGTAGGTCGAGGGAGATCGGCAGGCCCATCACCTGCTCCACGCGCGTGGTCATCTGCTGCCCCGCGCGTCGATGGCCGCCTGCAGCGACGTCTTGTAGGACTCGCTCGTCTCGGTCGCCCCGGTGATCGTGTCGATGTCGGCGTTCTGGGCCTTCATCGCTTCTTCCTGCAGACGCGGCAACGCGGTGAGCGCGCGGCCGTCGTCGGGAGCCTGCAGCAGGGTGACCGCGACCATCCGCGACCCGGTGAACGTCACCTGGACCTGGACGGTCCCGTAGCGACTGGACTCCGCCGTGCCCTGGGTGGTCACCGTCGCGTTCGCACTGTCCGGAGTGGACGAAGTGGTCGGGTCGGCCGGATTGGCCGACGTCGGAGCCGGTGGAGCGACCGATGTGGACGGTGCGCTGGTGCTGGGCGGCGCCTGCGCGACGGAAGCGGTGTTGTGCACCGGCCCCGGCTCGAACCGCCAGACCGCGATGAACCCCGCGACCGACAGCGCGACGACGAAAATGGTCTTCTTCACAGCAGGATCCCCCTAGGCCGCGAGGCTGAAGCGTTCGGCGTGGACCTGGGTCTTCGGCACCTTCAGCTCGCGCAGGCTGCGCAGCACGGCCGACGTCATCCCCGGCGGGCCGCAGACGAACACGTCCCGCTCGTGCACGTCCGGCACCATCATGTGCAGGTTCGCCGGGCCGAGCATCGTGCCGCGCGGGCCGACCGCCTGGTCCGGTCCGGTGAGGACGCTGACGACGGCGCCGCGGGCCTTGGCCAGCCCGTTCAGCTCGGGCAGCAGCACCGCGTCGGCCTGCGTGCGCACCCGGTACAGCACGACGACGTGGCCGTCGATGTCCTCCAGCAGCGCGCGGATCGGCGTGATGCCGACACCGCCCGCCACGAGCAGCGCGTTGGGCCGCTGCTGGTGGATCGTCGTGAACGCGCCGTACGGGCCTTCGGCGAACACCCGGGTCCCGACGCGCAGGTTGCGAAGCGACGCGCTGGCGTCGCCGAGCGCCTTCGCGGTCAGCCGCAGCGTGCGGCCGTCGGGTGCGGCCGACAGCGAGAAGGGGTTGGCCTGCCACCAGCGGTCCTTCGTCAGGAACCGCCACAGGAAGAACTGGCCCGCCCGGGCCGGCATCTTGTCGAGGTTCTTGCCGGTCATGTACACCGAAACCACGTCCGGGGCCTCGGAAACGACCGCGGTGACGCGCAGCCGGTGGCGCAGGTTCCGCCACAGCGGGAGCAGGACGCGCCCGGCGAGCACGGCGGCGCCGGCGCCGAGCCAGAGCGACCACCAGTAGGTCTTCGCGATTTCCGAGCCGGCGAACGACTGGCCCAGCGCGATCTGGTGGGTGAACGCCAGCAGCACCGCGGCGTAGGTGTACAGGTGGATGAAGTGCCACGTCTCGTAGGCGAGCCGCTTGCGCGCGAACTTCGCCGAAGCCGCGCCGACGATCAGGATCACCGCGAACGCGACCAGCGCGCGAAGGATGCCTTCGAGGGTGTTGGCCATCTCGACCAGCTCGTCGACGACGCCCTTGCTCGACACCTCCGCGTAGCCGAACGTGATGAACACCAGGTGCGCCAGCAGGGTCCAGAGGATCGTGAAGCCGGTCCAGCGGTGCCACGTCGTGAGCCGGTCCATGCCGATCCGCCGGTCCAGCCAGGGCAGCCGTGCGACGAGCAGCAGCTGGACCGCCATGGCCAGCGCGCCGTACATGCCGGCGAGCCGGCCGATGCTGATCAGCACGTTCTGCGACAGGCCGGCCTCCGCGAACAGCGCGGTGACGGCCGCCACGTTGGCGCCCAGGAAGAGGAAGAGGCCGGATTTCGCGGCGATCCGGGGGCGGATCGCCGGGCGCGTGGCCTCGGCGGTCTGCGTCATGGTGGTCACACGGATCCCCTTCGGTTTCGGTTCACGAAGGCCAGCCTCGCCACGGACCCTGTGGCGAGTCTGGGTGCCGGCTGTCGGATTCCTGTCGGCCCGTGCCCGCGGTCGCCGAGCGCCCGCGCGCCGGGAGAAGATGACGGGGTGCAGCCCTCCGAACCCGTGCGCCTGCTCGTCGTCGACGACGAGCCGCACATCGCCGACCTCGTCGCCACCGTCGCCCGGTACGAGGGCTGGCACGCGGTCACGGCCGGGTCCGGCAAGGCCGCGCTCAGCCAGGCCGCCGAGTTCGGGCCGGACATCGTCGTGCTCGACCTGATGCTGCCCGACCTCGACGGCTTCACCGTGCTCGACCGCCTCAGGGAAAACGGCAGCGCGGTCCCGGTGGTCTTCCTCACGGCCAAGGACGCGACGGCCGACCGGGTCGCCGGGCTCACCCGCGGGGGTGACGACTACCTCGTGAAACCGTTTTCCGTCGAGGAGCTGATGGCCCGGCTGCGGGCGGTGCTGCGGCGCAGCCACGGCGGGGTGCAGGCGGCGGCGCGCGGCGCGGTGCTGCGCGTCGGGGACCTGACGCTGGACGAGGACACCCGCGAGGTCCGGCGCGGCGACGTCCTCGCCGAGCTGACCCCGACCGAGTACGAGCTGCTGCGCTACCTGATGCGCCGGTCGCCGTCGGTGCTGACGAAGGCGCAGATCCTCGACCACGTCTGGGAGTACGACTTCGGCGGGCGGTCCAATGTGGTCGAACTGGTCATTTCGCACCTGCGGCGCAAGGTCGACGCGGGCGACGGCGAACCGCTGATCCACACCGTGCGCGGCGTCGGGTACGTCGTGCGCCAGGCCCACCGGTGAAGCGCTTCTTCCGCCGGTGGTACGGGGCCTGGCAGCGCACGCGGCTGGGCACCCGGATCACGCTCGGCCTCGGCGCGCTCGCGCTGGTCGTGTTCGCGGCGGTCGGCGTCACGATGGTCGGGATCATGCACGGCTACCTCGACCGGCGGCTCGACGAGCAGCTGTCCAAGAGCCAGAACACCCAGCTGCCGCAGCTGCGCGAGACGCACGGCTCGCCGCAGTCGGTCTACTCGTGGTACTCGGCGCTGTACAAGGTGCGCGACGGCGTCGCGACGCCCGAGCCGGGCGGCCAGCTGCCCGGCGACGCCAAGCCGCTGGCGAAGATCGCCGCCGACGCGGTGGACGGCGACGTCACGCGGACCATCTACCTGCACGACGACGGGCCGTACCGGGTGCGCGCGTGCCCGGTCGACAACGGGTCGGTGCTGCTGTCGGCCGCCCCGCAGAAGGACCTCGACGGGACCGTCCGGCAGCTGATCTGGGTCGAGGTCGGCGCGTTCACGCTCGCGCTGGCCGTGCTGGTCGTCGTCGGACGGCTGGTGCTGCGCCGCGGCCTGCGCCCGCTGGCCGACATGGCGGGCACCGCGCACGACATCGCGTCCCACGACCTGACGGCGAACGCCGACCTGCCGGTGCGCGCGTCGGGCACCGGCGGCGGCGCCGAAGTCGAGGAGCTGCGGACGGCGTTCAACGTGATGCTGGCCCACATCGACACGTCACTGGCGGCGAAGACCGAGGCGAACGAGCGGCTGCGCCGGTTCGTCGCGGACGCGTCCCACGAGCTGCGCACGCCGCTGACGTCGATCCGGGGCTACGCCGACCTCTTCCGCTACGCGGCGGCGAACGAGCCGGCCGAGCGGGAGGCGCACCTGGCGAAGATCCGCGAGGAGACCGCGCGGATGAGCGTCCTGGTCGACGACCTCCTGCTGCTGGCCCGGCTCGACGCTCGGGCCGCCGAGACGCCGTTGCGGCCCGAGCGCGTCGACCTGGCGGAGCTGGCCGGCGACGCGGTGGACGCGTTCGCCGCCGGCCGGCCGGACCACCCGGTTTCCTCTTCGCTCGCGCCGGCGTTCGTTTCCGCGGACCCGCTGCGGCTGCGGCAGGTGCTCGACAACCTGCTGGCCAACGCCGCCGTGCACACCCCGCCCGGGACCGCGGTGCACGTCTCGGTGGCGGCTGCCGGCGCCGAGGCGGTCGTCGAGGTCAGCGACGCGGGACCGGGGATCGCTCCGGGGGACCAGGAGCGGATCTTCGACCGGTTCTTCCGCGTCGACGACTCGCGCACCCGCGGCAACGGCGGCACCGGGCTCGGGCTGTCGGTGGTCCAGTCCCTGGTGACGGCGCACGGCGGGACGGTCACGGTGGCGTCGGAGCCGGGCCGGACCACCTTCACGGTCAGGTTGCCGCTCGACCGGTGACGTGCGGCGGGACCTGCCAGCCGGGGGAGAGGTCTTCGGACGGCTCGGGCGCGCCGAAGACCGTCCGGACCGGGAGGACGCCGGCCCAGGCGTTGTCCGCGTCGAGGTCCTCCGGCTCGTCGTCAGGGCCCTCGGCGCGCATCTTCACCGACGCTTCGGCGAGGTCCAGCGCGAGCACGCTGACCGCGGCGAACTCCTTCGCGTTCACTTCGCGCGCGTGCTCCCACGAGCCGGGCGCGAGGTGGTCGGTGAGCACCTTGAGGCCGTGCATCTTCGCGTCGGCGTCGAGCACCGGCGTCGCCTTCCCGAAGATCACCGCGCTGCGGTAGTTCATCGAGTGGTTGTTCACCGAGCGCGAGTAGACGATGCCGTCGAGGAGTGTCACGGTGACGCAGACGTCGAGGTCCCGCGCCGCCGTGCGGAGGCTCGACGCGCCGGTCGAGCCGTGCAGGTAGAGCGTGTCGCCGTCGCGGCCGTAGCCGGTCGGCAGGACCAGCGGTGCGCCGTCGCGGACGATGCCGAGGTGGCAGATCAGGCCCTCGTCGAGGACGGCGTACAGCGCCGAGCGGTCGGTCACGGCGCGGTGCTTCTTGCGGCCGAGCGTGGTGCGGGGCGTGGTGGAAAGCATGCGACCAGCGTCTCCCAGCGCAGTGGCATCGGAAAACGGCCACTTCTCGTACACTTGGGAAGTCCACTCGAGGAGGTCCCGTGACCCACGCCGACACCGCGCTCCCGGTCAGCCTCGACCGTTCGGCCGTGACCCCGCTGGCCGTCCAGCTCGCGGACGCGCTGCGCGAAGCGGCCGCTTCGGGCCACCTCCGGGGCGGCGACCGGCTGCCGTCGACGCGGGCGCTGGCCGGCCGCCTCGGCGTCAGCCGCACGGTGACATCGGCGGCGTACGAGCAGCTGCACGCCGAGGGCTGGATCGCCGGGCGCCACGGCTCCGGCACGTACGTGACGATGCCGCCGTCCTTTTCGGCTTCGGAGGTGCCGGCGCCGGCCGTCCCGGCGCCCGAGGCTTCCGCGCCGTCGCTGCTCGACCTGGGGCCCGGGACGCCGTGGGCGGCCGGGCTGGACCGCGCGGCCTGGCGCCGCGCCTGGCGGGCGGCGGCCGACCCGGATCCGCTGGTCCGGGCGCACCGGGCGGGGCTGCCGGAGTACCGCGCGGCGGTGTCGGAGCACCTGCTGCGCCACCGCGGGCTGGCGGCGGGCTCGGTGCTGGCGACGGGCGGCACGACGGCGGCGGTGGTCGAGCTGGCCGCGGCGGTGCTGGAGCGCGGCGACGTCGTCGCGGTCGAGGAGCCGGGGTACCAGCGCGCGGTGCAGGCGTTCCGCCGGGCGGGCATGCGGGTGGTGGGCGTGCCGGTGGACGACGAGGGGTTGCGGCCTTCCGCGATCCCGGCGGGCACGCGGGCGGTGTACTGCTCACCGGCGCACCAGTACCCGATGGGCAGCCGGCTCTCGGCGGCGCGGCGGGTGTCGCTGGTGGAGCTGGCGCGGTCGTCGTCGATGTTGGTCATCGAGGACGACTACGACGGCGAGCTGCGGTTCGACGTGGCGCCGTTGCCAATGCTGGCTTCGTTGGCCCCGGACGTGGTGGTGCACCTGGGGACGACGTCGAAGATCCTCACGCCGACGTTGGGGGCGGGGTGGATGGTGGCGCCGGAGGCGATCACTTCGGCGGTTTTGGCGTACCGGGATTTGACCGGGACGCGTCCTTCGCCGGCTGGGCAGCGGGTGTTGTACGAGTTCGCGCGGAACGGGGATTTGGGCCGGCACCTGCGGAAGTTGCGCCGTGAGATGGCGGAGCGGCGGACTCTGTTGGCTGGGTCGTTGTCGTCGGCGGGGATTCCGGTGCGGGGGGATGACGCCGGGGCGCATCTGGTGGTGCCGTTTTCTTCGGCTTCGGTGGAGGCGTCGGTGATCGCTTCGGCTGAGCGGCGGGGGATTCGGTTGGACGGGTTGGCTCGGCATTTCGCCGGTGCGCCTTCCGCGCACGGGGTGGCGATCGGGTATGCGGGGTGTTCGCGGGAGGCTTTGGTGGCTGCTTTGCCCACGTTGGTGTCCTTGCTGCGGTGAGGGTTCGCGGTCTGGCGTTCGCGCCGTCCTGAACGACTCGTTCACCGCGCCGGACGACATGAAAGAGTCGTTCATGACGTTCCCGGCCGCAGGTCTGGCGGTTGTCCACAGCCTCGCCGTGATGTGGACAACGGTGGTCTCCGCGGTGCCTTTTCGCGGCTTTGTGTGGGGCGGCGCCGATACGCTCAATCCGGTGGAGGTTCCCCCTGGGAGGGCGGGGTCCGTCTCGGCGTGGCGGGGCGGGGCGGTGTTGGCGGGGCGAGGTGGTCGACTTGTGATGAAAGACCCGTTCATCGCGCCGGATGGCAGGGTCCCGGCAAAGTCAGGTCAGCGCGGCCGATCCGGTCGCCCCCACGTCATGAACGGGTCGTTCACCTCGTCAGACGACATGAACGACCCTTTCATGACATCGCCGCGACGCCGGGCAGACCGCGCGGCCACGACTTTGCCGGAGCCCTGGCGCCGGATGGCCTGAACGACTCTTTCATGCCATCGGGAGCCGGGAGCCGGGAGCCGGGAGCCGGGGCATTGCAGCCGTGGGCGGGAGGCGCGAGACCAGGAAGCCCGCGGGGCGGGAGCCGGAAAGCCGGGAGCCGGAATGCCGGGAGTGCGGGTGCCAGAGGCACACAGCGGGCAGCAGGCCGGAAGCCGGAAGCGCAGGGACCCGACAGCGCCGAGCACCCCAGCCGGAACCGCGAAACCCCACCCCAGGACCCGGACCCACCGGTGCCTCGACCTACCGGACGTCCCACCCCCCTCACCGGTTGCGTTCACCGCCCACCACAGTCCGCCCGTCGCACCGGGCTCGGCTGTTCCGCGAGGTCACCGGGTACGGTGGCTCACCATGAGCGAGAAGATCCGGGTGGCGGTCGTGTTCGGCGGGCGCAGCAGCGAGCACACCATCTCGTGCCTCTCCGCGGGCAGCGTCCTGGGGAACCTCGACCCCGCGCGCTTCGAAGCCGTGCCGGTCGGGATCACCCGGGAAGGCCGGTGGGTGCTCGGTACCGGCGACTCCGCCCAGCTCGCCATCCGCGGCCGCGAACTGCCCTCCGTCGACGACGGCAAGGGCCTCGTCCTCGCCGGGGATCCCTCCAGCCGGGGGCTCGTCGCCGTCGAACCCGGGCGTGAGAGCGAACTCCTCTCGCAGGTGGACGTCGTCTTCCCGGTGCTGCACGGCGCTTTCGGCGAGGACGGCACCATCCAAGGCCTGCTCGAGCTCGCCGGCATCCCGTACGTCGGCCCCGGTGTGCTCGCCAGCGCCGCCGCCATGGACAAGGAAACCGCGAAGAAACTCCTTGCCGCCGAAGGACTTCCGGTCGGCACCTTCACCGCCCTCAAGCGCGGACAGTCCACTTTGGACGAAGCGGAGCGCGAAAAGCTCGGCCTGCCCGTCTTCGTCAAGCCGTCGCGGGCCGGGTCGTCCGTCGGGATCAGCCGGGTGACGACCTGGGACGACCTCGACGCCGCCATCGCGTTCGCCCGCGAAACCGACCCGAAGGTCCTCGTCGAGGCCGCCGTCGTCGGGCGGGAGGTCGAATGCGGGGTCCTCGAGTTCCCCGATGGGCACGTCGAAGCCTCGCTGCCCGCCGAGATCCGCGTCCTGTCCGAAGACGAAAACGCTTGGTACGACTTCGAAACCAAGTACCTCGGCGACGACGCCGAGCTCGACATCCCGGCCAAGCTCGACGACTCGCTCACCGAAAAGCTCCGCGCCATGGCGGTGCAGGCCTTCCACGCGCTCGACTGCCAGGGCCTCGCCCGCGTCGACTTCTTCGTCGGCGCCGACGGCGAGCTGACCATCAACGAGGTCAACACCATGCCCGGCTTCACGACGAAGTCCGCCTACCCGAAGATGTGGGAGGTCACCGGCGTGGACTACGCCACGCTGCTGACCACGCTCATCGACACGGCGATCGCGCGCGGCACGGGCCTGCGCTGACCGAAGCTCAGGAAAACCGCAACGGACGAGCGGGCAGCTTCGCCGCCACCGTGTCCGAGATCGTCTGCAACGGACCCGTCCCGGCGCTGTCCGGCACGGTCAGCGCCGCGTAGACCTCGCGATCGACGACGTACCACGTCGACGCGCCTTCACCCGGCACCTGCAGCCACTGGACGCCGTTCACCAGGCGCAACGCCGCCGTCGGCGTCAGCTCCGGCGGGCGGTCGAGGCCGCACCGCAGCACCAGCGGATCGTCCGTGCCCCAGGCCACCGTCGCGGGCGGTGCCGGAGCGGCCAGCTCGCGCACCTTGAGGGAAGTCCCGTTGGACGTCAGCTCCGTGGGCACGGCGCCCAGCAGCGTGGTGCAGCCCGGCGAGCCCGAGAAAGGCGCCGGCACGGGCACGAGCGGCAGGGGACCGGCGTCGGGGGCAGTGTCCGAGGAGCGCTGGGTCAACGCGAAGACGGCGACGGCGACCGCCAAGGCCACGGCGAGCGCGGCCGCGGTGACGAGGACCACCCGAGGCGGGGCACCGGTGTCGGAGTCAGGCACCCGACCACTACACCACTGCTCAGAGATGGACGACCGGGCAGGTCAGCGTCCGCGTGATGCCCTCCACGTTCTGCACCTTCGCGACCACGAGCTGGCCGAGCTGGTCCACGTTGTCGGCGGCCGCGCGGACGATCACGTCGTACGGTCCGGTGACATCCTCCGAGCTGGTCACACCCGGGATGCTGGAGATCTCGGCAGCCACCGCGGCCGCCTTGCCGACCTCGGTCTGGATGAGGATGTATGCGTGGACCACGGCGCGCCCTTTCGTCGGGATCGATCGGCTCAAGGTAGGAACGTCATCAGCAACGTATCGCCAGCTCATCGAAAAACATAGGGCATCCGACTATCGGTGATCGATCTTTGTCCCGGTAGAGAAAGCAGAGGTGACCGGTGTCACCGAACGACGGAACGGTCGCCGAGACCGGCGAGTTCGCGCTCATCCGCGCCGTCACCGAAGGACGGCGCCAGCCTCCGGGCACCCTGCTCGGCCCGGGCGACGACGCCGCCGTCGTCGCCGCGCCCGACGGCCGCGTCGTCGCCAGCACCGACGTCCTCGTCCAGGGCGTCCACTTCCGGCTCGACTGGTCGCCGCCCGAGTACGTCGGGCGCAAGGCCGTCGCGGTCAACCTGGCCGACATCGCCGCCATGGGCGCCACCCCGACCACCGTCCTGGTCGGGCTCGCCTGCCCGCCCGACACCCCGCGCGAGGTCGTCACCGGCCTCGCCGACGGCATGTGGGCCGAGGCCGAACGCGCCGGCGTCGGCGTCTCCGGCGGCGACATGGTGCGCGCCGACCAGCTCGTGATCAGCGTCACCGCCCTCGGTGACCTCGGCGACCGCGAGCCCGTGACGCGCTCGGGTGCCCGGCCCGGCGATCTCCTCGCCGTCAACGGGCGCCTCGGCTGGGCCGCCGCCGGCCTGGCCGTGCTCGGGCGCGGGTTCCGCTCCCCGGTCGGCGTCGTCAACGCCCAGCGCTGCCCGGAACCGCCCTACGAAGCCGGTCCCCGCGCCGCTCTCGCCGGGGCCACGGCCATGATCGACGTCTCCGACGGCCTGCTCGCCGACCTCGGGCACATCGGTGAGGCCTCCGGCGTCGGCATCGACGTCCGCACCGCCGACCTCGACGTGCCGGCCCGGCTCACCGAAGTCGGCGCCGCGCTGGGCGCCGACCCGCTCGACTGGGTCCTCACCGGTGGCGAAGACCACGCCCTCGCGGCGACCTTCCCGCCGTTCACCGAACTCCCCGACGGCTGGCGCACGATCGGCGTCGTCACGATGGCCGACTCCGGGATCACCGTGGACGGCAAGCCTTTTTCGCGAGAAGGCGGCTGGACCCACTGGCGCTGATCTAGGCTCGGGAAGCGTGAGAATCGTTCCGGTCCCCTACGACCACCCCGACGCGGCCAAGCTGATGGCCGCGGTGCAGCAGGTCTACGTCGAGCGCTACGGCGACGAGGACGTGACCCCGATGAGCCCGGCGGACTTCGACCCCCCACAGGGGGTTTTCCTCGTCGGTTACCAGGGCGAGGAAGCAGTCGCCTGCGGGGCGTGGCGCGCCCACGACGGCCCGGCGCCCGACTTCCGGGACGGCGACGCCGAGTTCAAGCGGATGTACGTCGCCGATTCCGCCCGGGGCCGCGGGTTCGCGCGGATGATCCTGTCCGAGCTGGAACGCACGGCGGCGTTGTGCGGCCGCAAGCGCGCGGTCCTGGAAACCGGCACCAAGCAGCCCGAGGCCATCGCGCTCTACACGTCGTCGGGGTACGTCGAGATCCCGAACTTCGGCGTGTACAAGGACGAGCCCGAGAGCCGGTGCTTCGGCAAGGACCTCACCTCGGCGTGAGCTTCAGCAGAGCCGCCTGATGCGGCCGCAGCGTCGCCGAGACGCCGGTGCCGATGTCCTGGCGGGCCCAGAGGTCCCGGACGTTCCACGAGCCGGGGATCGACGCGGAGACGGTCGCGGTGGTGCTGCCGGTGTTGAGCAGCACCACCGCGAACCCGCCGCCGGTAAGCGGTTTCCCCCACACCTGGTAGCCCGGGCCGGCGTCGAGCCGGCGGCCTTGGCCGCCCGCGAAGTCCTGGTCGACGGCGATCGCCTCGGGGTTGGCGAGCGTCGCGAGGTCGGTGCCGCTCAGCTTCGCCGGGTCGGTGCCGGCGAACAGCGGCGCGTTCAGCACGGCCCAGACGCTGAAGTGCGCGCGGGCCTCGTCGGCGGTGAGCGTGCCGTTGCCGACCTGCAGCATGTCCGGGTCGTTCCAGCCGCCCGGACCGCCGCTTTGGACGGCGACGGTGGCCTGCTGGTCGATCGTCGCGAGCACCGAGTCCCAGGTCGCGGTCAGGTCGTAGGTGGTCCGCCACAGGTTCGCCACCGGCCGCGCCCAGGTCCACGGGCTCGAGACGCCGTATTCGGAGATCGCGTAGACGATCGGGCGGGGCAGCGCGGCGAGCTCGTCGCGCATCTTCTCGAACGCGGCCTTGCGGTCGAGGCCGTCGACGGTGTCGGCGTTGCACCAGTCGTACTTGAGGTAGTCGACGCCCCAGCGGCCGAACGTCTCGGCGTCCTGGCGTTCGTGGCCGAGCGAGCCGATGCCGGCCGCCGGGTAGGCGTCGTTGGCCATCGCGCAGGTCCGGCTGCCGGGCACCGCGTAGATGCCGAACAGCAGGCCGCGCGAATGCACGTAGTCGGCGAGGTCGGCGATGCCGTGCGGGAACCGCGCCGGATCCGCCTGGAGCGAGCCGTCGGCGGCGCGCGCGGACGCTTGCCAGCAGTCGTCGACCACGACGTACTGGTAACCCGCGTCACGCAGGCCCGTGTCGGCGAGGGCGTCGGCGGCTCGGCGCACGACGTCCTCGGTGAGGTCGTGGCAGCGGACCTGGTTCCAGCTGTTCCAGCCCATCGGCGGCGTCCCGGCCAGGCCGTTCGCCAGCGCGGGCGAGGCGACCGGCAGGCTGAGCAGCCAGGTCAGCACGACGAGGAGGAGCACGAGGCCCGTGCTCCCGGTACTGGCGTTCCGGTTCGCGGCGATGCCGTGATCCAATCGCACGGCACGTGAAACCGCGGTCACCCACGGAGGCGGCATGCCGATCTACGCACTCGGTTCGCTCGAGCCGACGATCCACCCCGACGCCTACGTCCACCCGGACGCCACGGTCATCGGTGACGTCCGGATCGGCGCGCACGCGTCGGTGTGGCCGCAGACCGTGCTGCGCGGCGACCACGGCTACATCGAGATCGGCGAACGCTCGAATGTCCAGGACGGCTGCGTCCTGCACTGCACCGAGCGGCACCCGACGATCCTCGGGCCGTCATCGGCGATCGGGCACGCCGTGCACGTCGAGGGCGCGCGGATCGGCACCGGCTGCCTGATCGCGTCCGGCTCGGTGGTGCTCAACGGCTCGGTGATCGAAGACGGCGGCATGGTCGGCGCGGGTGCGGTGCTGTCGTACGGCTCGCACGTCAAGACCGGCGAGATCGCGCTGGGCGTGCCCGGCAAGACGCGGGAGAACAAGTCGTTCAGCGCGGAGAACATCGCGATGGTGGTGGAGTCCTACGTCCAGCGCGGCCGCCGGTTCAAGGCGGAGCTGAGGCGGCTCGACCCGCTCGGGTGATGCCGGCCACGCCCGGTAGGCTTGCGCGCCGTGACCGCACGACCGCTGCAGGACATCGTCGAGGCAGGCTGGGCGCAAGCCCTCGAACCGGTGGCGCCGCAGGTCGCCGCGATGGGGGAGTTCCTCCGCGCGGAGATCGCCGCGGGCCGGACCTACCTGCCGGCGGGTGAGCACGTCCTCCGCGCGTTCAAGCAGCCGTTCCACGACGTGCGCGTGCTGATCGTCGGGCAGGACCCGTACCCGACGCCCGGGCACGCGGTGGGGCTCAGCTTCTCGGTGGCGCCGGACGTCCGGCCGATCCCGAAGAGCCTGGTCAACATCTACAAGGAGTACTGCGACGACCTCGGCCACCCGCTGCCGTCCAACGGCGATCTGACGCCGTGGGCCGAGCAGGGCGTCCTGCTGCTCAACCGGTCGCTGACCGTGCAGCCCGGGAAGTCGAACTCGCACCAGGGCAAGGGTTGGGAAGCGGTCACCGAGCAGGCGATCAAGGCCTTGGCGGCCCGGTCGGAGCCGATGGTGGCGATCCTGTGGGGCCGCAACGCGCGGAACCTGCGGCCGATGCTGGGCGACGTCCCGTGCATCGAGTCGGCGCACCCGAGCCCGCTTTCGGCGCACAACGGCTTCTTCGGGTCCCGGCCGTTCAGCCGGGCCAACCAGCTGCTGGAGCAGCAGGGCGCGGCGCCCGTCGACTGGAAACTTCCCTGAGGACCGGTGTCCGGACCGGCGTCACGGCTCCGACCACGGGGTGAACCTTGGGAGGAAGCATGAACGTCACTTCGGCCGACGGCACGGCCATCTTCTTCGAGCGGCGCGGATCGGGCGCGCCGGTGCTCCTGGTCGGCGGCGCGTTCAACGACCGGACGACGGTCGCGGGCCTGGCTTCGGTGCTGGCCGACGATTTCACGACGATCGCCTACGACCGTCGCGGGCGTGGTGACAGCGGGGATGAACCGGACTACGCGGTGGAACGGGAGATCGAGGACATCGCGGCGCTGATCGCCGAGGCCGGCGGGACGGCGTCGGTGTTCGGCCACTCGTCGGGCGCGATCCTGGCCCTGGAGGCGGCGGCCGCGGGGCTCCCGATCGACAAGCTGGTGGCGTATGAGCCGCCGTACGCGACTTCGGAGCACCCGCGCGGCGACGTCCTGGACGAGGTGTGCGGGCAGCTCGCGGCGGGCGACCGCGACGGCGCGGTGGCGACGTTCCTGCAGGTCGCGGGCACCCCGGCGGAGATGGTCGAGGGGATGAAGCAGGCGCCGGTGTGGGGCTGGTTCACGGCGCTGGCGCACACGTTGCCGTACGACCTGACGATCTGCGGCCCGGGTGCGCGGCCGCGCGAGGACCACTTGGCGAAGATCTCGGTCCCGACGCTGGTCATCGGCGGCGGCGCGAGCGACGAAGCGCTCCAGTCGGGCGCTCGCGCGGCAGCCGCGGCGGTGCCGGGGGCGCGGCACGAGACCCTCGAGGGACAGGACCACGGGGTGCTGCAGTTCCCGGAGGCGCTCAAGGACCTGCTGGTCGGCTTCCTGAAGTAGGTGGCCGCATGTAGTGAATGACTCATTCATGTCGCCAGGCGACATGAATGAGTCATTCACGTCGTCTGGTGCCCGGGCATGAAAATGGCGGGTGCCCCGGAGAGCACCCGCCACCCCAAACTTCTCGCCTCAGCCGCGAACGACCTTGCCCGCCTTGATGCACGAGGTGCACACGTTCAGGCGCTTGCGCTGGGACACACCCACCTTGGCGTGGACGGTCTGGATGTTCGGGTTCCACCGGCGGTTGGTACGGCGGTGGGAGTGCGAGACCGACTTGCCGAAGCCGGGTCCCTTGCCACAGACGTCGCACACGGCAGCCACGTCGAACTCCTTTGGATCTGGGTCATAGAGATGAGCCCAGATGCACTGGGCAACTCGACCATAGTAACTACTGCTTTCGCGAGGCCCCCCACCGGGTCGATACGCTGCCTCGGACCGGTCAGGAGGTTACGGGGTGCGGGTGCTGGACGCGGCGGCGGTGTCGGCCTGGGCTGCGGGTTGTGTGCACAGCCTGGCGAGCCTGCGGCCGGCCATCGACGAGATCAACGTCTACCCCGTCGCCGACTCCGACACCGGCTCCAACATGCTCTTCACGATGTCCGGCGCGGCGAAGGAACTCGAAGCCGCGCAACCGAAGGACGCCGCCGACGCGCTGAAGATCCTCGCCCAGGGCGCGGTCGCCGCCGCCAAGGGCAACTCCGGCGTCATCCTCTCCCAGGTCGTGCGCGGGCTCGCGGACCGCGCCGAAGGGGAGCTGGACGGCGCGTGGCTGGCCAAGGCGCTGGGCCACGCCGACCAGGTCGCCACCGGTGCCGTGAGCCGCCCGGTCGCCGGGACCATCCTGACCGTCCTGCACGCCGTGGCGACCGCCGTGCGCGGCGACACCCGGTCCCTGACCGAGGTCGCCCGAGAGGCCGCGAAGGAAGCCGCGCACGCCCTCGAGAAGACGCCCCTGCAGCTGCCCGCCCTGGCCAAGGCCGGGGTGGTCGACGCCGGCGCGCGCGGGCTCGTCGCGGTGCTCGACGCCCTGGTCGGCGTCCTCACCGGCACCGCGCTCGAGCGGGACCACGCGCTGGAAGTGCCCACCGCGGCGGAGCAGGCCTACGCCTGGGAGGTCATGTACCTCCTCGACGGCGTCGACGAGCAGAGCCTGCCGACCCTGCGCAAGGAGCTGAGCGGCCTCGGCGACAGCGTCACGGTCGCCGGCGACGGCTCGGGCAGCCACGCCGTGCACGTCCACTGCGCCGACATCGGCGCCGCCATCGAAGCCGGGCTCGCGCTCGGGCGGCCGCGCCGGATCCGCGTCGAACCCCTGCTCACGCCGACGCCGATCGAGCCGGGCGGCGGGATCGACCGCACGGTCGTCGCCGTCGTGCACGGCGGCGCGCTGGCCGAGCTGCTGCGCGCCGAAAGCATCCCGGTGCTGGCCGTCCCCGAGGGGCGGTCGCCGAGCGTCGAGGACGTGATCGGCCTGCTCAACGAAGCCGCCGGGCGGCACGTCACGGTGCTGCCGGGCAGCGTCGAGCTCACCGCCGCCGCGGACATCGCCGCCGGGCACGCGATGGCGGCCGACCGCGACGTCGTGGTCATCCCGTGCGCGTCGCCGGTGCAGGTGCTGGCCGCCCTCGCCGTGCACGACGCCGGGCGCCGCACCAACGACGACGTCGTCGCGATGGCCGAAGCGGCCGCCGCGACCAGGCGTGGCGAACTGCGGATCGCGCAGGAGGAGTCGCTAACCTGGGTGGGCCGGGCCCAGTCCGGTGACGTGGTCGGCCTGGTCGACGACGAGGTGGTGCTGATCGAGCCGGCGCCCGCTTCCGAGACGAACCTGGTCGCCGCGGCGATGAAGGTGCTCAACCGGATGCTGGCGCTCGGCGGTGAGCTGGTGACGGTGCTGAGCGGGGCCGCCGCCCCGCCCGGGGTCGCCGAGGAGCTCGCCGAGCAGCTGCGGCTGGAGCACCCGGAGGTGGAGCTGGCCGGCTACGCCAGCGGCCAGGCGGACGCCGTGCTGCTGATGGGAGTCGAATAGCGAGATGGCCGGACTGCGCGACAAGCTGCCGCTGCTGCTGGGCGCCAAGACGGCGAAGGCGCTCGCCACGTCGCTGGGCATCGAGACCGTCAGCGACCTCCTGCGCCACTACCCGCGCCGCTACGCCGAGCGTGGCGAGCTCACCGACATCGCCGGCCTCGAGCTGGGCGAGCACGCGACCGTGCTGGCGCGTATCGAAAAGGTGAGCAAGCGGCGGATGAAGTCCCGCAACGGGACGATCCTCGACATGGTGATCACCGACGGGAAGCGCCGGCTCACCTGCGCCTTCTTCAACCAGGCGTGGCGGGAGAAGGACCTGGTCCCCGGCAAGACGGGCCTGTTCGCCGGCAAGGTGTCCGCCTTCCGCGACACCCTGCAGCTGACCAACCCCGAGTACGAGCTCTTCGAAGCCGACCGCGCCGACGAGGCCATGGACGACTTCCTCGCCGCGATCATCCCGGTCTACCCGGCGGCGCAGGGCATGCCGACGTGGTCGATCGCGAAGTGCGTCCGGCAGGTCCTCGACGTCCTGGAGGTCGACGAGGACCCGATGCCGGCCGAGCTGCGGCGGCTGCACAAGCTGTCCGACCTCGACACCGCGCTGCACGGCATCCACCGGCCGAGCAACTGGGCGCACCTCGAGGCGTCGAAGAAGCGGCTGAAGTGGGACGAAGCCATGGCCGTCCAGCTGATCTTCGCGCAGCGGCGGCACTCGGCCATTTCGCGGCCGGCGAAGGCGAACCCGCACGTCAGCGGCGGGCTCATGGACGCCTTCGACAAGCGGCTGCCCTTCGATCTGACCGCGGGCCAGCGCGGGATCGGCGACGAGATCGCCGCGGACCTGGCGTCCGAGCACCCGATGAACCGGCTGCTGCAGGGCGAGGTCGGCTCGGGCAAGACGATCGTCGCGCTGCGGGCGATGCTGCAGGTCGTCGACAACGGGCGGCAGGCCGCGATGCTCGCGCCGACCGAGGTCCTCGCCGCCCAGCACGCGCGGTCGCTGCGGGAGATGCTCGGCGACCTCGGCCAGGCGGGCGAGCTGGGCGCGGCGGAGAACGCCACGAAGGTCACGCTGCTGACCGGGTCGATGGGCGCGAAGGAACGCAAGAAGTCGCTGCTGGAGATCGTCAGCGGGGAGGCCGGCATCGTCGTCGGCACGCACGCGCTGATCCAGGACCACGTCGAGTTCGCCGACCTCGGCCTCGCCGTCGTCGACGAGCAGCACCGCTTCGGCGTCGAGCAGCGGGACGCGCTGCGCACGCGCGGGTCGGGCGACACGAGCCCGCACGTGCTCGTCATGACCGCGACGCCGATCCCGCGCACGGTCGCGATGACCGTGTACGGCGACCTGGAGGTCTCCGCGCTGCGCGAGATGCCGGTCGGGCGGTCGCCGATCTCGACCACGGTCGTGCCGGTCGCCGAGAAGCCCGCGTGGTTCGAGCGGATCTGGCAGCGCGTGCGCGAGGAGGTCGGCAAGGGGCACCAGGGGTACGTCGTGTGCCCGCGGATCGGCGACGAGCCGCCGTCGGACAAGAGCGACAAGCGCCCGCCGCTCGCGGTCCTCGACGTCGCGCCCGACCTGGCGCACGGCGCGTTGCAGGGCTTGAAGATCGGCGTGCTGCACGGCCGGATGCCGCCCGACGAGAAGGACGCCGTGATGCGCGCGTTCTCGGCGGGTCAGTTGGACGTTCTCGTGGCCACGACGGTGATCGAGGTCGGCGTGAACGTGCCGAACGCGACCGCGATGGTGATCATGGACGCCGACCGGTTCGGCGTCAGCCAGCTGCACCAGCTGCGCGGCCGCGTCGGCCGGGGCAGCGTGCCGGGGCTGTGCCTGCTGGTCACCGAGGCCCTCGACGGCACGGCGACGCGCGAACGGCTGGCGGCGGTCGAGTCGACCACCGACGGCTTCGAACTGTCGCGCCTCGACCTCGAACTGCGGCGCGAAGGCGACATCCTCGGCGCCGCGCAGTCCGGCAAGCGGTCGACGCTGAAGCTGCTTTCGCTGCTGCGCGACGAAGACGTGATCGCCGCGTCGCGGGCCAGTGCGCAGGAGATCGTCGAGAAGGACCCGGACCTGAAGAAGTACCACGGCCTGGCGCAGATGGTCGCCGACGTCGTCGACGTCGAGCGCGCGGAGTACCTGGAGAAGACGTGATCCGCGACGCCACGGTGGCCGACGCGCCCGCGATCGGCGAGGTCCACGTGCGGTCGTGGCAAGCGGCGTACGCGGGCTTGATCCCGGACGACTTCCTGTCGCGGCTCTCGGCCGAGTCGCGGGCGGCGTCGTGGGCCCGGCTCATCGGGGACGGCGGCCGGGTGCTGGTCGCCGAGGAAGACGGCGTCATCGCCGGGTTCGCCGCGTTCGGGGACGGCCGGCTGTACGCGCTGTACCTGCTGCCGGAGTACTGGGGGCGCGGCCTCGGCCGGGCGCTGCACGACCGGGTCGTCGAAGAGCTACCCGGGGACAGCGCCGTCCTGTGGGTGCTGTCGACGAACGAACGCGCGAAGGCCTTCTACCTGCGGCAGGGCTGGGTGGACGACGACGTCACCCAGACCGAGGCGATCGACGACGGCCGGGTCACGCTGGAGGAGAAGCGGTTCAGCCGCCGGTTGCCGTGAACACGCCCGCCGTCGCGGCCACCGCGGCGGCCTTCGCGGCGATGTCCGCGTCCGCCGGGGTGACGCCCTCCCGGGAAATGAGCAACCGGTAGAAGACCGGACCACAGGCCACCCGGACCACCTCCACCGGGTCGGTGCCGGGCGGGACTTCGCCGCGCTCGATCGCGCGCTCCACCGCGGCCGCCGAACGGGCGTGGCGGTCGACGTAGAACTCGCGCAGGGCCTCGGCCGCGCGCGGGGAGAGGAACGCCGCCGAGATCGACGCCATCGGCAGCTCGCGCTCGCCCGGGGTGGTGAAGTAGCGCACCAGCTCCAGGTTGATCGCGCGCAGGTCGCCTTCGAGCGACCCGGTGTCCGGCACGGCCCACTCCTGCTCGGCGCCCATCAGCAGGGCGGCGGCGACCAGACCTTCGGCGGACTCCCAGCGGCGGTACAGCGTCGTCTTGTGGACGCCGGAGCGCTCGGCGACCGCCTCGACGGTCAGCTCGGCGTACCCGCGTTCGCCGAGCAGCTCGAGGGTGGCGTTCAGCGCGGCGAGGCGGGTCCGCTCGGTGCGGCCGCCCGGGCGCTTGGTCCCGGAAATCTCGGTTGCCAACTGCTACTCCTGTTGCGTTAGTGTGCCCAGTATGCCAGGAACCGTCGCCGTCACCGAGATCGCCGAGCTGATCGGCGCCGCCGAAGTCGTCGCCATCGGCGAGAACAACCATCACATCCGCGAGTTCGGCGTGCTGCGCGAGCAGCTCCTGCGGCACCTCGTCACCGAGCGCGGGTTCACGGTCCTCGGGTTCGAGGGCGGGTTTCCCGAAGGGCGCCTGGTCGACACGTGGCTGCGGGGTGGTCCCGGCGAGGTCGCCGACATCGCCCGCGACGGCTTCACGTTCGGTCTCGGCGACTCGGCCGAGGTGCACTCGATGCTGACCTGGCTGCGCGGTCGTGACGTCCGGTTCTTCGGGCTGGACGTGCCGAGTTCGGCCGGTTCGCCGGTGCCCGCGCTGCGGGCGGTCCGCGAAGTCCTGTCGCGAGTGGACCCCGCCAATGTGTCCCTTGTGGACACGGCGGTGGCGGCCGTCGAGCCGTACGCCTCGGTGAGCAGCGCGGTCGCGCCGGGGCGGTACCAGGAGATGAGCGTCGCGGCGCGGGACGCGGCCACCGCGGCGCTGACCGTCCTCAAAGGACATGTCGAGTCCCTGGCGGCCGAAGCCGTGCACGACGCGGAGGGCGCGCTGCGCGTCGACCTGTACCTGCGGGAGCTGGCCGCGCTGATGGCCGGGCAGGCGCCGGAGCCGCAGAGTTCGTCGCGGGACACGTACATGGCGGCGACCGTCCGGTTGCTGCGCCGGCAGTTCCCCGGCGAGAAGATCGTGCTGATGATCCACAACGGACACCTCCAGCGCGTGCCGTTCTCGCCGATGCCCGGCATGACGGCGCCGTCCGCGGGTACCCACCTGGCCGCGGAGCTGGGGGATCGCTATTTCGCGCTCGCGTTGACCGCGGTTTCGGGGACGACGACCGGGCTCGCTCCCGACGACGCTTTCCCGCTCGGGTTCCGGATGTTCGAGCAGGCCCTCGACCCACCCGCCGAAGGCAGTGTCGAGGCGGCGCTGGCCGCCGAGGCGCCGTGCGTGGTCGCGCGTCCGGCGGCGTCGGGCATCCGGCACGCGCACATGACTGTTTCGGTCGACGTCGCATCGGCGTTCGACGCGGTGGTCTGCCTGAAAGGGCAGGAAACGATTTTCCGGGCCTGAACCGGACAGGTGTGCCCGTTCGGCTGATTGCCGCAGCGGGTTCGTGGGCGTTTCCTACCGGTATGGCCGGGCGGAGGCGGGCGTTGATCGTCGCCAACGGCGAGTACGACAACGCGGGGCTGCAGCGGCTGGGCTCGCCCGCGGCGGACGCCGACGCCCTCGCCGGGGTGCTGGCCGACCGGGCGATCAGCGACTTCGACGTGCGGGTGGTCCGCAACGAGACCGCGCACGTGGTCCAGGCGGAGATCGAAGACCTCTGCGCGGAGGGCCGTCCCGACGACGTCCTGCTGCTGCACTTTTCCTGCCACGGCTTGAAGGACGACGCGGGCGGCCTGTACTTCGCGGCCCGCAACACGCGTCCGGACCGGTTGCGGTCGACGGCCGTGCCCGCCCAGTTCGTCCAGCAGTGCATCCGGCAGACCCGCTCGCGCAGTGTGGTGCTGCTGCTGGACTGCTGCTACGGCGGGGCGTTCGGGCAGGGCGTGGCGGTCCGGGCGTCGGGCGACGCGAACGTCCTGGACAGCTTCCGCGGCGGCCGCGGGCGAGCGGTGATCACGGCGTCCAACTCGATCGAGTACGCGTTCGAGGGGGCGACGCTGGCTTCGGACGAGCCGGCCCGGCCGTCGGTGTTCACGGCGGCACTGGTGGAGGGGCTGCGGACGGGCGAGGCCGACCGCGACGAGGACGGCTGGATCGCGCTGGGCGAGCTGTACGAGTACCTGTTCGACCGCGTCCGCGAGCGCAACCCGAAGCAGACGCCCAGCCGGGACATCGAGATGCAGGGCGAGCTGTACCTGGCGAAGAGCCGGCGCCGGCGCATCAAGCCGTCGCCGGTCCCGCCGGACCTGGCGGGGGCGATCGCGGCGGAGAACCCGTTCACGCGGCTGGGCGCGGTGGCCGAGCTGCGCCGGCGGCTGGCGAGCGACAACCTGCCGGTGGCGGTGGGGGCGTTCGAGGCGCTTCGGACGATGGCCTCGACGGACATCGAGCACGTGGCGGCGGCGGCCGCGGACGCGTTGTCGTTCGCGGTGGTCCGGGTGGACGTGCCGGCGGTGCGGTTGTCGGCACCGGCGGGTGGGCAGGCGACGGCTTCGTTGCGGGTGTCGGGGCCACCGGTGGCGCGGGAGGTGCGGTTCGACCCGTCGCACGCGTGGATCCGGGCGGTCGAGGTACCGGGCGGAGCGGAGCTGTCGGTGACGGCGGCGGAGTCGGGAGTGCGGCGCGGGAAGGTGGTGGTCACCGGGCCGACGGGGGACGTGGTGGTCTCGGTGGAGATCGAGACGGAACCGGCGCCGGTGGTGGCCGAGCCGGCGCCGGTGGCTGTCGCCGAACCCGAACCCGAACCCGTACCCACGCCGGCCTCGGAACCCGAGCCCGAGCCGGAGGCCGCCGCAGCGGAGCCGAAGCGCCCCAAGGTGGCCTTCGGTGCGTCAGACGCACCGAAGGCCACATTGGGTGCGTCAGACGCAACCAAGGCCGCCTTGGGGCGCACTCCCGAGCCGGCCCGTCAGCCTGGCGCCATCGATCCCGTCGGCGGGTTCGCGGGGATCCTCGCGATCACGGGCGTGGTGTTCGCGGTCGCCGGGCTGCCGCTGAACTACCGCGACGACAGCTACACCCTGACTGAGCACCGCCCCGGCATGGAGTGGTACGTCGGGATCGTCGCCGGGTGCGCGTTGCTCGCCGGGCTGCTCACCCTGGTACCGCGGACCAGGTCGCGCACTGGGCCCGCGCTGCTGCTCGGCACCGCGCTGGCCGCCCTGTTCGGGCTGTTGCGCTTCCTCGGCGAGGGAATCACCTATGCCGATTACTCGGACGACAAGCTGAACGTCGGCTACACGTTCATGCTCGTCGCGCACATCGCGTGGCTGGTCGCAGGGGCGTGTGCGCTCGCCGCGCTGCGGCGGAACCCCGCGGTGGGGCTGGCCGCCGGTGCGGTGCGCGGCTGGGCGGCGTGGGGAGCGATCGTGCTCGGGGTGATGGTCGCGGGCGCCTGGATCAGCCAGCTCGGCGAGCTGGCGGGGTACAGCTCCGACGACGGTGGCCGTGCAGCGGCCTACTTCGTGCTCGGCGCGGTGCTGGCGGTGTCCGTTCCCGTCGTCGCCATGGTTCTGTACCCACGTCCGGTCGGCATTGCCGTGCTGGCCACCGGAACCGCCGGGCTGCTCGGCATCCTGCCGCCGACGTTCGACGCGGTGCTGGAGCACTCCTCGCTCAGCTATGCGGGTCAGTCGATAGCCGCGGTCGGCTTGGTCCTGCTGGCCGTCGACGCCGTGGTCCTGATCTTCCAGGCCCGGCGGAATCAGCCGATCGAGCGACAGTCCTGAGTTGTCGCCCCCGCATCGCCGGGGTACGACGACGATCATGAAGACCCTGACAGCGGTAGCCGCCGTGGCGGTCGTGCTCGCCGGGCAGGCGCCCGCCCTCGCCGATGGCGGTGTGCAGGCCGATCCGCCCAGCTGGGGCCTCGACCGGATCGACCAGCGCGCCGGGCTCGACCACGCCTACCACTACGCCACCGCGGCCGAAGGCGTCTCCATCTACGTCATCGACAGCGGCGTCGACCCGAGGCACCCCGACTTCCAGGGCCGCGTCGCCCCGGGGCGGGACTTCCTGAACGGCGGCTCCGACACCTCCGACACCAACGGCCACGGCACCCGCCTCGCCGGGATCGCCGCCGGCAAGGACTACGGCGTCGCGAAGGGCGCGCAGATCGTGCCCGTGCGCGTCCTGGACAAGGACGGCGGTGGCGCCACCGACCAGATCATCGCCGGCATCGACTGGGTCGCGCAGAACGCCCAGCAGCCCGCCGTCGCCGTCCTCGGCATCGGCGGGGTGCCGAACGACCAGCTCGACGCCGCCGTCAAGCGCCTCGCGGCCGTCGTCCCGATCGCCGTCCCGGCGGGCAGCGAGACGGCCGACGCGAGCGGCTTCTCCCCGGGCCGCGTCGCCGAAGCGCTGACCGTCGGGGGTATCGACGCCCAGGACCAGCCGGACAAGGCTTCGAACTTCGGCCAGGACGTCGACCTCTACGCCCCGGGTGTCGACGTCCCCGGCCCGGTCGCGGGCGGCACCGGCGCGGGGCCCGAGTCGGGGACGTCGATGGCGGCGGCCTTCGCGGCCGGCGTGGCGGCGCTCTACCTCGCCCAGCACCCCGGAGCCACCCCTGCTCAGGTGGACGACGCCCTGGTGAAGGCCGCGACGGAGAACGCGCTGAGGGGCGTCCCGGACGGCACGGCCAACCGGCTGCTTTACGCGCCCCCGGGATCCTGACAAGCTGCCCAGACGCTCACCCGGCCAACCTCCAGCGGCGCATGATGTCCATCACCCGGGACAGAACTCCCGCAGAGCGGGAAGAACCGGGTAACGTGCGTTGACTTACCGATCCAAATGGGAAGGACCGGGCATGTTCCGCAAGGTGCTGGTGGCCAACCGCGGGGAGATCGCGATCCGAGCGTTCCGCGCCGGCTACGAACTGGGCGCGGGGACCGTCGCCGTGTTTCCGCACGAAGACCGCAACTCCCTGCACCGGCTGAAGGCCGACGAGGCGTACGAGATCGGCGAACCCGGTCACCCCGTGCGCGCCTACCTCTCGGTCGACGAGATCGTCGCCGCCGCGAAGAAGGCGGGGGCCGACGCCGTCTACCCCGGTTACGGCTTCCTCTCCGAGAACCCCGACCTCGCGCGCGCGTGCGAAGACGCGGGCATCACCTTCGTCGGGCCGAGCGCCGACATCCTCGAACTCACCGGCAACAAGGCCCGCGCGGTCAAGGCCGCGCGCGAGGCCGGCGTCCCGGTGCTCGGGTCGTCCGAGCCCTCCAGCGACGTCGACGCGCTGGTCGCCGCGGCCGAGGAGCTGGGCTTCCCGGTGTTCGTGAAGGCCGTCGCCGGTGGTGGTGGACGCGGGATGCGCCGCGTCGAGGACCCCGCCCAGCTGCGCGAGTCCATCGAGGCCGCCGCGCGCGAGGCCGAGTCCGCCTTCGGTGACCCGACCGTCTTCCTGGAGAAGGCCGTCGTCGAGCCGCGGCACATCGAGGTGCAGATCCTCGCCGACGGCGCGGGCAACATCATCCACCTCTACGAGCGCGACTGCTCGGTGCAGCGGCGCCACCAGAAGGTCGTCGAGCTGGCCCCGGCGCCGAACCTCGACCCCGAGCTGCGTGATCGCATCTGCGCGGACGCCGTCAAGTTCGCGAAGCAGATCGGCTACCGCAACGCCGGCACCGTCGAGTTCCTGCTCGACAAGCAGGGCAACCACGTCTTCATCGAGATGAACCCGCGCATCCAGGTCGAGCACACGGTCACCGAAGAGGTCACCGACGTCGACCTCGTGCAGTCGCAGCTGCGGATCGCCTCCGGCGAGACCCTCGACGACCTGGGGCTCTCCCAGGACAAGATCTACCTGCGCGGCGCCGCTCTCCAGTGCCGCATCACCACCGAGGACCCGGCCAACGGCTTCCGCCCGGACACCGGGATGATCTCCGCCTACCGCTCGCCGGGCGGCTCGGGCATCCGGCTCGACGGCGGCACCGCCTTCTCCGGCACCGAGATCAGCGCCCACTTCGACTCGCTGCTGGTGAAGCTCACCTGCCGCGGCCGCGACTTCAAGACCGCCGTCGGCCGCGCGCGCCGCGCCGTCGCCGAGTTCCGGATCCGCGGGGTCGCGACGAACATCCCGTTCCTGCAGGCCGTTCTCGACGACCCGGACTTCCGCGCCGGCCGCGTCACGACGTCGTTCATCGAGGAGCGGCCGCAGCTGCTCACCGCGCGGCAGTCCGCCGACCGCGGCACGCGGCTGCTGACCTACCTCGCCGACCAGACGGTCAACAAGCCGAACGGCGAGCGCCCGAAGACGCCGGACGCCACGCTCAAGCTGCCGAAGCTCCCGAAGGACGCCCAGCCCGCGCCGGGGTCGAAGCAGAAGCTCGTCGAGCTGGGCCCGGCCGGGTTCGCGCGCTGGCTGCGGGAGTCGCCGCACATCGGCGTCACCGACACGACGTTCCGCGACGCGCACCAGTCGCTGCTCGCCACCCGCGTCCGCACGAAGGACCTGCTCGCGGTGGCGCCGGTCGTCGCGAACACGCTGCCCGAACTGCTGTCGCTCGAGTGCTGGGGCGGCGCGACCTACGACGTCGCGCTGCGGTTCCTCGCCGAGGACCCGTGGGAGCGGCTGGCCGCGCTGCGCGAAGCCGTGCCGAACATCTGCCTCCAGATGCTGCTGCGCGGGCGCAACACCGTCGGGTACACGCCGTACCCGACCGAGGTGACGAACGCCTTCGTCGAAGAGGCCACGAAGACCGGCATCGACATCTTCCGGATCTTCGACGCGCTCAACGACGTCGAGCAGATGCGCCCGGCCATCGAAGCCGTGCGCGAGACCGGCTCCGCCGTCGCCGAAGTGGCGCTCTGCTACACCTCGGACCTGTCGGACCCGGGCGAGAAGCTCTACACGCTCGACTACTACCTCAAGCTGGCCGAGCAGATCGTCGGCGCCGGGGCGCACGTCCTGGCGATCAAGGACATGGCCGGGCTGCTGCGCGCGCCCGCGGCGACCAAGCTGGTCACCGCGCTGCGCAAGGAGTTCGACCTGCCGGTGCACATCCACACCCACGACACCGCGGGCGGCCAGCTGGCCACCTACCTCGCGGCGATCAACGCGGGCGCGGACGCCGTCGACGGCGCGGTCTCGTCGATGGCGGGCACGACGTCGCAGCCGTCGCTGTCGTCGATCGTGGCGGCCACCGACCACTCCGCGCGCACCACCGGGCTGGACCTGCGGGCGATCGGGGACCTGGAGCCGTACTGGGAGAGCGTGCGCAAGATCTACGCGCCGTTCGAGGCCGGGCTGGCTTCGCCGACCGGGCGCGTGTACGACCACGAGATCCCCGGCGGGCAGCTGTCGAACCTGCGCACGCAGGCCATCGCGCTCGGCCTGGGCGACCGGTTCGAGGACATCGAGGCGATGTACGCCGCGGCCGACAAGATCCTCGGCCACCTGGTGAAGGTGACGCCGTCGTCGAAGGTCGTCGGCGACCTCGCGCTGCACCTGGTCGGCGCGGGCGTCTCGCCGGCCGACTTCGAGGCGGAGCCGAACAAGTTCGACATCCCCGACTCGGTGATCGGCTTCCTGCGCGGCGAGCTGGGCGACCCGCCCGGCGGCTGGCCGGAGCCGTTCCGCACCAAGGCCCTCGAAGGCCGCGCGGCGGCGAAGCCGATCCAGGAACTGTCCGAAGAGGACCGTGCCGCGCTCGCTTCGGAACCGCGCCGGACGCTCAACCGGCTGCTGTTCCCGGCGCCCACCAAGGAGTTCGAGGCGCACCGCGAGGCCTACGGCGACACGTCCGTGCTGCCCAGCAAGGACTTCTTCTACGGGCTGCGGCCGGGGGAGGAGTACTCGGTCGACCTCGAGCCGGGCGTGCGGCTGCTCATCGAGCTGGAGGCGATCGGCGAGGCCGACGAGCGCGGCGTCCGCACGGTGATGTCGACGCTCAACGGCCAGCTGCGCCCGATCCAGATTCGCGACCGCTCGATCGCCTCGGACATCCCGGCGACCGAGAAGGCGGAGAAGGGCAACCCGAAGCAGGTCGCGGCGCCGTTCGCCGGGGTCGTCACGCTGCAGGTTTCCGAGGGCGACACGGTCGAGGCCGGCGCGACGGTCGCGACGATCGAGGCCATGAAGATGGAGGCGTCGATCACCGCGTCCGCCGGCGGCAAGGTCGGCAGGCTGGCGATCACCTCCGTCCAGCAGGTCGAGGGCGGCGATCTCCTCCTCGTCCTGGAATGACGCTGATCAACGCGGTCCCGCAGCGCCAAGGCGCCGTGGGACCGCGGGCGGCGGAGCTGCCGGACGGGTGCCTCGCGCTCGCGGAGCTGGCCGGGCACGTGCTCGGCCGGCCCGTCCACCACGTCCGGCAGACCCGCGAAGTGTCCGAAGTGGACCGTGGGATCGCGTCGCGGGCGGTGCTGACGGGGGCGAACCGCGTGGCTCAGCTGGCGGCTTTGGAGGCACCGGGCGGCCCGGTCCTGACGATCGGCGGCGACTGCGGGGTCGAGCTGGTCCCGGTCGGCGTGGCGCGGTTCCGCTACGGGCCGGGCCTGGGCGTCGCGTGGTTCGACGCGCACGCGGACCTGAACACGGCTGCGACGTCGCCGTCGGGGGCGTTCCACGGGATGGTGCTGCGGTCGCTGTTCGGCGAGGGCGACCCGGAGTTCGCGGCCGACCCGGCTCTGGAACCGGGGCGCGTGGCGTTGCTCGGGACGCGGGTGTTCGACCCGGAGGAGCGGGCGGCGGTTTCGCGGGGGCTCGCGGTCACGTCACTGGATGCCTTGACCGGTGTGGAGAAGCTGTACGTGCACGTGGATCTGGACGTGCTGGACCCGGCGGAGTTCGCGGGGCTGAACTACCCCGAACCGGACGGCTGGACGATCGCCCGCCTGGTGTCCGAACTGGACGCCCTGGCGCGGTACGAGGTCGTCGGCGCGGGGATCACCGAATGCGTGGGGACTTCGCGCGAAGTCGAAGTGCTGGAACCGGTCCTGGCCGCGGTGGGCCGGCTGCTCACGGCCACGCCGCGCGGAGGGCGTTGAGCGCCGTGTCCAGGTCGGCGCCGAGCTCCTGGGCGTGGGCCGCGTAGGTCGCCGCGGCGGCGAGGAGCAGCTCCGCGGGGGCTGGACGACCCTCCGGGAGCGTCACGACCGTGCCGCGGGCGCGGGCCGTCGTCACCCAGCCCGCCGCCTCCAGTTCGCGGTACGCGCGGGCCACCGTTCCGGACGCCAGTCCCAGGTCCCGGGCCAGCTGGCGGATCGGCGGCAGGCGCGCGCCCTCCGCCAGCGCGCCCGTGGTGACCGCGTGGATCACCTGGTCGTGCACCTGCCGCCACGGCGCCAGCCCGTTCTCCGTGTCGACGACGATCTTCACGCCGCGGCCGGGAGCCGTTTCACCGGGGCCGTCACGGCCAGGAACGCGGCCACGCCCACGACCACCAGCAGCAGCGACACGAGGTTGCCACCCGGCCAGCCGATCGCCGTCACCGCGCCGATGCCCAGGCCGATCGCCACCCGCGCGCTGCGGCAGCGCAGCGCCAGGTCGGCGCGCGCCGCGCCGGCCGCCGGACGGCGGACCGCCAGCGCCGCGATCGCCGCGCAGAGCACCACCGTGCCCGCCGCGAACGCGAGGAGCTTCCACTGGGCCGTCACGACGAGGTGCGCGACCGACCCGGCGGCCGCCAGTGCGCCGAGCACGAGCATCCAGGCCGGGGTGATCACCGCCAGCGGGCGCGGGGCGAGGTCGGCCTCCCGCCGTGCGCCCCGGGACGGCCGCTGGGCGAACAACTCGGCGATCAAGCCGCCGAGCAGCAGGGTGGCGACGATCGAGCCCAGCCCGGCGTCGCCGAGCAACGGCGGGAGCGCCAGGAACAGCCACGGGTACCAGAGCCGGCGCCGCTTGAGGTAGCGGACGGCGAGCGCGACCTCGGCCGCGTCCGGGTCGGGGACGCCCCAGCGCACGAGCAAGCGCTTTCCGTGCTTCTCGCCCGGCCAGAGCGCGATCAGGATCGCCAGCCCGATCAGCCCGGTGAAGAGCGCGACCGCCAGTACGTTGTCCCACGGCATGCCGGACCTCCCTCGCTTGTATCAAGCACATGATACAAGAACGACGGGTAACCGCAGCGCGGGTCGCTCGTTGGGTGGTTCGGCCGTTCGTATGCAGGCGAACGTGCAGTCGGCGGGCTGCTTGTCAGCATTCCGCAGCCGCGGCCGGTGAACTTGTCACGAAGCTGACAAGAAATCGGTTTCCCTTCATCCGGGTGACACATTCGGCGCTAGCTTTCCGATGTGTCCGTTGTCACCCCGCTTCAGGTGCGGGGTATCCGGCCACGCGGGCGTGAGCCGGGGTCGGCGGGGCGGAGCGAAGGAGCTGCGATGTCGGTGGAGCGCGGATTCGAACACGCTGCGCCACCCGCCGCACTGCCTCGCAAGCTCGCCGACATCCTGCGGCCCGAACTGGCCAGCCTCGCGGCGGAGATCGTCGACGAGATCCGCGCGACCATCCCGGCCTACGCGCGTCCGCTCGACGGCCCCTACGGCAAGTCGATCCGCGCCGGCGTCGAATACGCGATCACGTTGTTCGTCGCGCAGATCGCCGACCCGACGGTGTCGAAGGAGCAGTCCCACGAGGTCCACCACCGGCTGGGGCAGAACGAAATGCGCGAGGGTCGCAGCCTCGACACGCTGCAGTCGGCGTACCGCGTCGGCGCGCGCGTGTCGTGGCGGCGGATCATGCGCGTGGGGCGGCGAAGCGGGCTGTCGTCGGCGGTGATGTCCCAGCTGGCCGACGCGATGCTGGCGTTCATGGACGAACTCGCCTCCGTCGCGCTCGACGGCTACCTGGAGGCGAAGGCGCGCACGGCGGGCGCGCTCGACACGTGGCGCCGCAAGCTGCTGCACCTGATCCTGGAGACGCCGCCGGCGTCCCCGAAGGCGATCGCCGAGCTGGCCCAGCTGATCGGCTGGCCGGTCCCGACGGACGCGACCCCGGTGGCGGTCTGCCCGGCGGACGGCGTCGCCCCGGCCCGCCGCCACGCGGGCCTCGACGCCGACATCCTCGCCGAGCTGGACACGCCGGACCCGAAACTGGTGGTCCCGGGCGAGCTGAGCGGCGCCCGCCTGGCGACGCTGCAGGTGGCGCTGCCGGACTGCCGGCTGTCGATCGGCCCGTCCGTCCCGCTGGCGTCGGTGGCGGATTCGTTGCGCTGGGCCCGCAACGCGCTGCACCTGGCCGAGCGCGGTGTCCTGGCCCCCCGCCCGGTGTTGCGCGCGGAGGAGCACCTGGCGACGCTGCTGGTCAACTCCGACACGGGCCTGGTCGGCACGCTGCGCCACCGCCTGTTCGCGCCGCTGGCGGACATGACGGGCAAGCAGCAGGAGCGGCTCCTGGAGACGCTGCGGGCGTGGCTGGACAGCCAGGGCAACGTGGTGGAGATCGCGGAGCGCCTGGGGGTCCACCCCCAGACGGTCCGCTACCGCATGAGACAGCTGCAGGCCACGTTCGGCGACAGTCTCCGCGACCCGGCGGCGCGGTTCGAGATGGAGCTGGCGTTGCGGGCCGGTGCGGCGCCGTTGCCGTTGCGGTACCCGGTGAGCGAGCTGCTGCCCTCGCCGCGGTCGGGCGCCGGGTCGCGTCCACAGTGGACACCTCGGTAGCCGGTCAGGGCACGTCCACCTGCCAGGACGCGTCCGCCGCGTAGCCGGTCGGGGTGTCGTAGGGGTGCTGGCCGCTCGAGTCCGCCGCCCACACCTGGGTGGTGTACTGGCGGACGAACTTGCCTCGGGCGCCGAACGACTCCAGCGTGACGCCGGTGCCGGAGAGCCCGGCTTTCGAGCACCAGGTCGCGTCCGCGCGGAACTGGTCGGTGCCGTCGGACGCGGCGAGCACCACGCGCAGCCCCTGCTGGCGCAGGTAGTACTCGGGGTGCGCCACCGATTCGAAGGAGTGGCACGTCGAGTCCGCCTTGCCGGGCACGATCCGCCACGCCGTGTCCGGGCCGGATCCCGCGCCGACGACGGCGTCGGTCAGGCCGCGCAGGTACCAACCTGCGGTTCCGGGGCTCTGCGAGCGGACGGACTGGACCAGCGCCGCGTCCTCGTACTGGCCGAGCCGCAGGAAGCGGTCGACGTCGTCGTCGGTACCCGCCATGGCGGTGTTCGCCCCGGCGACCAGCGCGGGGTGCACGCGGCTCTGCTCGGCCCGCGTCCGCAGCTCGAACAGCAGCCGCCGGTCCGCCTCGCCCTTCTTCCGGATCCAGGTGAACCAGTCCTGCAGGTTCGCGCTGTGGATCCCCGTGCCGATGTAGGCCTTCAGCTGCGCCTCGTCCATCGTCCGCAGCGCACGCTCGGCCGCCGCCCGCACCTCGGTGCCCGCCTTCGCCGCCTGCCAGAGGTCGAGCACGAAGTTGACGTCCGGCTCGACGAGCTGGCCTTCCGTCGGCACGACGGCGACCACCGCGGCGGCGCGGATCCGCGCGTCCCGCGCCGCGCGCGCCTTCTTCTCCTCTTCGGTGGCCGCCGTGTCGGCGTCGATCAGGTCCTGCTGGTCGGCCGCGCGGGCGGTGAAGATCCCGGTGAGGATGAAGTCCTTCTGCGCGGCGGCGTCGCCCTGGTAGGCGTCGAGCGCGGCGGCCTTCAGCTTCGGCCCGGAAGCGTTCTCCCACATCGCGAACGCGAACTCCCGGTCGCTCTTCGCGGCCCTCACGGCCGGCGGGGGACGCCCGGCCCGCGGGGACGCGTCCGTCGCCGCGGCGATCGAACTCGCCACGCTCGGCGCGCTCGCGTTCCTCGGCCCGGTCGGCACGCCGAAGGAGGTCCGCGGTGTGGACTGGGAGTCCGCCACGACCGTGCTCGCCGGGGACTACCTGCTGGGCCAGGCGTCCCGGCTGATCGCGGAGGCGGCGCCCGATCTGTCGTGGTCCTTTTCGGACTGGCTCGGCGAGCTGGCGGCGCTGCGGGCCACCGTCGTGACGACCGGCGCCGGCGCGGAAGCGGTCTTCGGGTCGCTTTTCGAGTTCCCGCTGCGCGTCGGGGCGGCCCTCGGTGGCGCCGACGCGGAGGTGTTCCGGACTTGCGGCGAGGTACTGGGCAAGCTGTTCCTGCGCGCGGAGGACGTCCTGGCCCTGCGGGGCGAGCGGACGCGGCTCGACGCCACGCTCACCGATCTGCTCGACGGCCGGATCTCGGCTCTGCCCGAGCTGCTCGCCGTACCGGGCCTCAAGGCCGAGGTGCTTCCGCCGCACGCCCTTCCTGCCGCCGTCGAGGCAGCGCGAAAGGCCTTCGCGGAGTTCGCGCAGGCCTGCGACCGGCTCCCGGACCCGGCCTCCCGGAGACTGCTCGGCGCCGTCGGCGCCTGGGTGGCCGCTCCGGTGGTGGAGGAAGTCCCGTGACCCAGCCGCTCAGCGGCTCGCGCGGAAGACCTCCGCCGGGATCGGCGCGACCGGCGGGCAGTTGCGGTGGTCCGGCTCCTGGCACAGGGTGATGAGCGACAGGTGCGCCGACGCCTGGTTGCCCGGTCCCGAGTTCTGGCCGGTGAACAGCGAGCTCAGCTTCTCCGCCGCGCCGCAGTTCTTGAACGGCGGTAGGGTGAAGCCCCGGTACTTCGGGTCGGGATTGGCCGGGTCGGTACCGATGAGGCCGCCGGCGCCGAACGGGTCGTACTCGCCGATCATGTCGATCGGCATCGGCGTCGCCGACACGCAGTCCGGGCCTGCGTCCAGCGGGACGCCGTTCACCTTGACGTCACTCAGCCGCGAAACCACATCGAGGTGGTTGCGCAGGATGCCGTCGAACAGCGTCCCGAACGAGTGGATCATGGTGCTGTCCCGGTAGTCGACCGGCAGGAACTCGACGGTCGCGCTGATCGGCAGGAACCCGTAGCCGAGGTACGACACCGTCACCGGGGTGAAGGCCAGCTCGCCGGTGATCTCGCTCCGGATCGGGAACCCGTCGACGTCGGTGATCCGGAACCAGACGCCGTTGGCCAGCACGGCCGGCTTGCTGTGGATCTTGCTGCCGGTCTTGACGATCGTGCTCGTGTTGTCGACCTGGTTCGACTGCAGCGGCAGCACCATGGTGAAGGTCTCGTCCGGCGGCGGTTCTTCCTCCAGCAAAGGGTGCTTCTGCGGGACGGTCGGCGCCCGCCCGGGTGCGGCCTTCTTCTCCGGTGCGGGCTTGCTCGCCGGTGGCGCGGTGGCCGCCAGTACTGGGACGGCGCCGAAGGAGAGGTCCTGGCCGCCGTCGGCGGTGCAGGTCACCTGCTCGGCGGGCTGGTCCGGTGGCGCGCCCGTCGGGCCGATGGCGAGTTTCGGCGGGGTCAGCCGGATTCGCAGCACGCCGGCGGCGGACGGGGAGAACGACGGCAGCTTCCCCTTGGCCACCAGGGCGAGGTCGCCTTCGGCGGGCAATGCGGTCGCGGCGATGGTCATCGGGACGGCGAGGGTGTCCTTGACCTTCCCCTGCTCCAGCAGCAGCTGGAAGGTCAGCCCGCCTTCGAGGGTGGCGCCGGTGCCGAGCAGCTGCTGGGCGGCGGCCCGCGGCAGCGAGAACGACACGGACAGGTCGTCGATGGCCGCCGGTTTGCCCACAGTCATCGAGGCGGGCAGGGTCGCGGTCGCGGCGACGGCGAGCTTGAGCGGTCCGACCGGAGCGGCGAACGGACACGTCGCGGCCACGGTTTTGGCCAGCTCGTGCCGTCCGGACGCCGTGGTTCCGGCGGGTTCGCCCGGTGCGGCCGACCCGATACCCGTGAACGCGCCGGTGGTGACCGACACGACGCACGCAAGCGCGATCGCGCCGCGGGTCGCCGTCCGCCGGGTCAGCCTGGGGGCCATGCCGTGCTCCTGTCCGTGCCACCGGGAAACGAGCCGTAGGGATGGCCGGGGCCCCGGCCATCCCTACGGTGCTGCTAGTTCAGCGCTGTCACGTGATGACGAAGGTCGGCGAGAACGCCAGGTTCTGCGCCGGGCTCGTCGTCTTCGGCGTGCAGCTCATGTTCCAGTTCGCCCACGTGTTGTTGGACGCCTTGTGGAACTGCAGGGCCGCGGTGATCGGTGTGCCGAGCGACAGCGTGTCGCTGCCCGCGGCCGCCGGAGCCGTGTAGGTGGGGATCGACGACGACGCCACCTGGCTGATGACCACCGTGATCGCGCCACCGGCCGGGTAGATCGTCTCCGGGATGTTCAGGCCGCTCGCCGGGCCGGAGACCGTGCCACCCGCGGCGGTCACCGGGACCGTCGCCGTACCGCGGATGCCGTCGTAGCCGACGGCGGTCAGCAGGGAGTGGACCGCGGCGGAGATCGTCGCGGTGCCGCCGACGTTGGTCGGCGTGACGGTGGTGCCGGCGGGGATCGAGTCCGGCCCGGTCAGGGTGGCGGTGATCCCCACGTCCTGCTGCGGGATGCCGGGGAAGGTGCATCGGTAGGTGGCGCCCGCGTTGTAGGCCGTGTCGGCCGAAGCCACGCCGGTGAAGACCATGCCGAGCGCGCTCACGGCCGCGGCGGTGGTGACTGCTTTGAGGGACAGGTTCCTGAGTCGGGTCATGACTGCCAATCTCCTTTGATCATCCAGCTGACGTCTCGGCGGGCGCTGCCCACGCGCCCCGCGGACCGATCGGTACCGCGAATTCCCCCGGTGTTTCCCTGGTGCAGCCCAGACCCTCGCGAGGTGGCTGTGAGAAATTATGTTACTCGCCAGTCGGTAGTGCAACAAGCGTGTGCCGGACCGGCTTCCGGAGTGGTCCTCCCGTGGGTAGTTTTTGTCAACGACGGAGTATTCGGAGGCGGGCCTTGGTCGGCACTTGACAAAGAATCCGCGGGTATCCTCCGGCGATTGTCCGGGTTAGTATCGGAGTGCGCGTCTGCGCCGTGATCGCAGGGACCGATTCAGGAAAGAAGATACCGTGGCCGCAGTCTTCCGTTTCCGGCGCGCCGCCGTGCTGGCCGCCGCTGCGCTGGTCGTCACCCCGTTCGTGCCGGCCGCGTCCGCCTCGGCCGAGGACACCGGAGGCGTCCTCGCCTGGGGGCTGACTTACTACATCATGGGGCCGCCTCCGGAAGCCTCCGAAGGGCTGAGCGCGGTCTCCATGGGCAGCCTGGACGCGATCGGGCTCAAGGCGGGCCAGGTCCTGGTCTGGGGCGACAACAACTTCGGCCAGACGGAGGTGCCCGAGGCGGCGATGTCGGGCGTGAGCGCGGTTTCCGCCGGCTGGGCCCACGAGCTCGCGCTCAAGAACGGCGGCGTCCTGGCCTGGGGGAACAACTGGTACGGCCAGGCCGAGGTGCCCGCCGACGCGAAGTCGGGCGTCGTCGCCATCTCCACCAGTGAACTGCACAACCTCGCGCTCAAGGAAGGCGGACGCGTCGTCAGCTGGGGCCTGCGCACGGACGTCCCGGCCGCCGCGATGTCCGGCGTCACCGCTGTTTCCGCCGGTGGCGACCACAGCCTGGCGCTGAAGAACGGCGGAGTCATCGCTTGGGGCGGCGACAGCTTCGGTCAGGCCGACGTGCCCGCCGACGCGAAATCGGGGGTCACCGCCATTTCCGCCGGTCACCAGCACAGTCTCGCGCTCAAGGACGGCCGGGTGATTGCCTGGGGCCGCGACGACAACCACCAGGCCGAGGTTCCGGACACGGTCCAGTCCGACGTCGTGGCCATCGACGCGGGCTGGACGTTCAACCTCGCGCTCAAGAGCAACGGTGACGTCGTCGCCTGGGGCTCCAACGACCAGATGGAGGGCGACCCGCTGGGCAACGGGATCTGCGGACCGCTGCTGGCCGTGTCGGCGGGCGACCGCTACAGCGTCGTGCTCAAGGCGGATCCCACCGCGCCCTGCTGACAGGGCAAGGGAAAGAGGGGCTTCCCGGCCGGGAAGCCCCTCTTCGCGTTCCGGGTCAGCCTTCGGTCTTGGCCGCCAGGTCCAGGGAAATCGTGTTGCCCGGGCCGGACACCAGCGCGCCCAGGGCCAGGTCGGCGATGAAGCAGTTCTTGAAGTCCGGGATCGTGTACGTGCCCGTCACCGTGATCTTCGGGCCGAAGATGTCCACGTCCTTGGCGCTCAGGTCGAGGTCGAGCGGCTTGCTCGCCTTGCAGCTGCCCGGCACCGTCGGCAGCGGGATCACCGGGACCAGCAGGCCCGCCCAGATGTCGTAGATCTCCATGTTCGCCTGGGCGTGCGTGGTCAGGGTGCCGTCGGCGATGGTGCCCGTGGCCGGGCCCGTCGGGGTGATCTTGACCTTCGCCTTGATCTTGAAGATGCCCGAGACCAGCGAGATGTTGGCCTGCGACGGCGGCAGCGTGAGGTCGGCGCGCAGGCCGACCGAGCCGGTCTGATCGTCGATGATCAGGGCGCCGTCGAGGTTGCCCGGGCCCAGGGCCATCGCGCTGCCGGTCTTCTTGACGACCGTGCTGCCGGTGACCGTGTAGCCGACCGGGATCTCGATCACGTCGGCCGAAGCGGGCACCGCGGCGACGCCCATCGCGAGGCCCGCGGCGGCCGTGATCGCGGCCGCGCGCGCCCATTTACGGCCGTTCTTCCGAGTGCGCGACAAAGTAGGCATGCCAACTCTCCTTCGCATTGTTCAACCGTGCGTAAAACGGGGTCAGCGCGGGGTGAGCCCGATGATTTTCCAGGCATTGCCCTCGCGTTCCGCGACCACCGAAAGCTGGGCCGCGGCGGAACTGCTGGAATTGTTGTCGGCGCGGGTCGCCGATTGGTCGAGGAACACGAGCAGCCGGGCGCGGCCGTCGCGGATCTCCTGCACCGCGCAAGACGTCACCCGCGTCGTCAGCACCAGTTTCTGGGCCGGTGCTTTTTCCTTCACCTGAGCGAACAGCCGGTCATAGGTGGTGCGGGCGTCGCCGCGCAGGACGTCCTTCGCGGCCCGCTCGGTGACGTCGGTCCGGTCGTAGGAGTAGGAGAAGATCCGGTTGAGCGCGAGCGTCACCGCCGAGGTGACCTCCGCGGTGGCCCCGACGTCGGTCAGGGCGTGGTTGGCCGCGGCCGGGTCGTCCGCCGCCGACCGTGCCGCCAGCGTGAACGCCACGCCGGCGCCGGCCAGCAGCACCGAGACGGCGACCAGCAGCGGCAGCAGGAACCGGCGGCGCCGCGGCTCCTCGACGACGACCTCCTCGGCAGCCGCGTCGACTTCTTCGTCGGTGGTGGTGCTCATCTCGCCCCCACGGGCAGCTCGTCGAGCGCGCTGAGCTTCCAGCCGCCCTCGGTCCGGCTCAGCCCCGCGGCGAACCGGTTGCGCTTGGTCGCCGGCGCGACGCCTGCCTTCTGCGCGGTGATCTCCACCGACGCGATCAGCTTCGCGGTGCCGGCGTGCTCGTCCAGCTCGCTCAGCGCCGCGTCCAGCACCTTGCCGGTGGACACCGTCGCGTCCTGGGTGAGCGTTTTCTTCGTGGCCTCGTCGGTGTGGGCCAGCCGGTCGTGCAGCGGGCCCGTCGACGCGTCGAGCCAGTGCGCGAGCCCCTGGTCGAGCTGGTGGTAGTCGAGGGTGCACAGCCGCGCGACCAGCTCGCGGCCGGCGGTCAGCGCCTCGTCGCGCGCGGTGCCGTAGGTCAGCTCGGCGCTGTGCGCGGTGCGGTACCAGGTGAACCCCGACCAGCCCGCGAAGGCGGCGGTGACGACGACGGCGAGCACCGCGGCCCGCACCGGCCACTTCACTTTCCCAGCCACAGCATCTCCTCGAGGGTCGGGGACACCGCCAGGCCGTTCGATGCGGTGAGCGGAGCGCCGGAGCCGGGCACCGCGGGCGCGGGCACCGGCAGGTGCGGCACGTTCTGCGAGCCGCGCACCGACGTCGCGTCGCCCTTCTCGAGCGTGCACGACGCGCCGGTGTTGAACGGCAGCGGCGAGGTGTCGGTGCTGGGCCGGAACCGCGTGCCCTCGTACCCGGCCCGGCAGGGGACCGGATCGTAGAACGTCAGCGCCATGCCGAGGTTGCCGTCGTCGCCGTTGAAGGCCGTCGACGTCGCCGCGACCATCTTCGGCGTCGCGACCAGCAACTGCTCCAGATCGCCGGTGCGGGCCTGGACCACCTGCGCGGTGGTGAGCAGGTTGGCCAGCAGGATCGGCAGGCCGGGGTCGGTCTCCCGCAGCAGGGTTCCCAGCTCGGACGCGGCGGGCGGCGCCGTGGCGATCAGCCGGCGCAGGTCACCGTCCGAAGAGGACAGTTGCGCGGCGAACAGCTTGGCGTTGCTCGTGAACGAGCGCCACTCGGCCGAGGAGTCCAGCTGGGTGCGCAGCACGGTCGAGCCGTCGTCGATGAGCTTCGTCGTCTGCGGCAGGTTGGCCGCCGCGTCCCGGGTGAACGACGTCGCGGTGTCCAGCAGCACCTGCAGGTCGGGGCCGGTGCCGCGCAGTGCGTCGTCCAGTTCGTCGACGACCGTGCGCAGGTCGCCGGTCGGCACCGACGCGGTCAGCGAGTCGAGGTCGCCGAGCAGGTGCTGCACCGGCATCGGCAGCGTGGTCTTCTCGCGCGGGATGACCGAGCCGCCGGCCAGGTACGGGCCGTCGGACGTCCGCGGCTGCAGGTCGACGTACTGCTCGCCGACCGCGGACCGGTTGGCCACCACGGCTTGGGCGTTCGACGGGATCGGCGGCGCCGAGCCGTCGATGACGAGGTCGGCCTCCATGCCGGACGGCGTCAGCCGCAGCTCGCCGATCCGCCCGACGGCGACGCCGCGGTAGGTCACTTCGCCGTTCGTGAAGATGCCGCCGCCCTCGGCGAGTTCGAGCTTCACGGTGTAGCCGCTGCCGCCGAAGAGCCGGTCGATCCCGGCGTAGTTGGCGCCGACGAACGCGACCGTGACGAGCGAGATCACCACGAACGCGACGACCTGGATCCGGACCCGGGTGGTCAGCATCACCGGCCTCCCGTGGGCAGCGGCAGGACCGGCAGGCCGGGCGGGGTGCCCTCTCCCGGCGGGGGCAGCGGCATCCCCGGCGCCGGGATGACCGACAGGTAGACGTTGAGGTAGTCGCCCTTGATCGCCGGGATGACCGCGTCGGTGTACGGGAAGGACGGCAGGATCTCGAGGGCCTTCGGCAGCGACGCGCCGGCGTCGGCGAGGCGGTGCAGGACCGGGGCGAGCGCCCGCAGGTCGGCGACGAGGTCGTCCTTGCTCTTGTGGATGACGTCGGTCGCGACGCCGGAGAGGTCGTCGAGCGACTGCAGCATCGCCACGAGCTGGGTGCGCTGGTCGGTCAGCGTGCGCAGGCCCGGCGTCAGGTCGGTGAGCGCGCCGGACACCTGCTTGTCGCGGTCGGCGAGCGTCGTCGCGAGCTGGTTGACGCCTTCGAGGGCGGCGGTGATGTCCTGGCGGTGCGCGTCGAGGTCGGTGGCGAGGGTGTTGACGCCGGAGAGGAACGAGCGGATCTGCGTCTCGTTGCCGGTCATCACCTTGGACAGTTCGCGGTTGATGGTCTGCAGCTGCCCGATGCCGCCGCCGTTGAGCAGCAGGGAAAGCGCGCCGAAGACCTCTTCGAACTCGGGGTTGCGGTTGGTCCGCGACACCGGGATCACGGCGTTGTCGGCCAGCCGCGCGCTCGCCTTCGGCTCCCCTTCCGGGGCGGCCAGTTCGACGAACTTCTCGCCGAGCAGGCTGGACTGCCGCAGCCGCGCGACGGCGTCGGCGGGCAGCACGACGTCGCCGTTGACCTCGACGACGGCCTCCGCGGTCCAGCCGTCCGCGCCGAGCCGGATGGTCTGGACCCGGCCGACCGGGACGTCGCCGACCTTGACCGCGGCCTGCGGCACCAGGTCGAGGACGTCGGCGAACTGGACGGTGACGTGGTACGGGTGGTCGCCGACGTCGGCGCCGCCGGGCAGCGGCAGGTCGTAGACGCCCTTGAACTCGCCGGAACAAGCCGTCAGCACCAGGCAACACCCGGCGGCCAAGGCGGTTACGCGTCGCAGTGGTCTCATCGCCCGCCCTCGTTCGTGTAGACGGACCCGGTCACCGGCAGCGGCAGGTAGTCGAGCAGGTCGGTGCGGCTCTGCAGCGCCCCGGTGGCGGGGTCGATCGTCTGGACCAGGTTGGTGGCGGCCAGCGGCGCGGTCTCGAGGTACTCGGCCAGCGACGCGCGCTGGTCGACCAGGGTCTGCGTGGTCACCGCCAGCTTGTCCACATTGGACTTGATCAGCGCCCGGTTGTCCTTGAGGAACCCCTGGATGTCCCCGAGCGCGGTGCCGAGCGACCGCAGGGCCGAAGCCAGCTCGTCGCGGTTGGCCGAGAGGGTGCCGGACACCGACGAGAGCTGCTGGTTGACCTTGGCCACCTGGTCGTCGTTGGCGGCCAGCATCGATGTGAACCGCTGCAGCTCCCGGACGGTGGTGAACAGGTCGCCGGAGTTGCCGGCCAGCGTCCGGGCCAGCTCGGAAAGCTGCTTCACGGAGTCGTTGAACGCGGTTCCGTTGCCCCGCAGGTTGTTCGCGCCGGTGGTGAGCAGGTCCGACAGTGCGCCGTTCTTGTTGGCACCGTCCGGGCCGAGCGCCTTGGTCAGCGTGTCGAGGCTGGCGTAGAGCTCGTCCAGCTCGACCGGGGTCGCGCTGCGGTCGACGCCGATGGTCGCGCCGTCGACCAGCCGCGGGCCGCCGCGCGCGGGCTTGGAGAACTGGACGTACCGGTCGGCGACGACGCTCGGGGCGATGACGACGACGTCGGTGTCGGCGGCGATCGGCGCCGAGCCGTCGTAGGTCAGCGTCACCTCGACCTGCTCGCCGCGCGGGGTCACCGACTCGACCTGGCCGATCCGGACGCCGAGCAGCCGGACGTCGGACCCGCTGTAGACGCCGACCGCGCGGGAGAACAGCACGGTGGCGCGGTCGAGGCCGGTGCCGGAGAAGATCCACCACAGCCCGGCCACGACGACGAGCGCCGTGACGACCGCCGCGGCGAGGAACCGGTAGGTGCGGGTGGCGTTCACTTCGGGGCTCCGAACTGCTTCGGCGGCGTGCACGGGTCGCGGTTCTCCGGCAGCAGGCCGCAGAGGTAGGCGTCGAGCCACCGGCCGTTGCCCAGCGCGTTGTTCGCCAGCCGGAACACCGGGCCGGCGGCGGCCAGGCTCTTCTCCAGGTTGCCGTTCTGGCGCGACAGCAGGTCGGTGACCGTGTTCAGCTGGCTCAGCGCGGGCTTCAGCGCGGCGGTGTTGTCGGCGACGAGGCCGGAGAGCTGGGTGGCCAGTGCCTGCGCGCCGGTCAGCAGGTCGTGGATGGCCTGGCGGCGCCGGTCGAGCTCGCCCAGGAGCAGGTTGCCGTCGGAGAGCAGCTGCTCGAAGTCCTCGTTGGAGTTCGCCAGCGTCGTGGTGATCTTGCGGGCGTTGGCCAGCAGGTCGGCGAGCTGGTCGTCGCGCGAGGACACGGTCTTCGACAGCGCGGACAGGCCGTCGAGCGCGGTGCGCACGTGGGCCGGGGCGTTGCGGAAGGTGTCGCTGATCGCGGTGAAGCTGTCGGCCAGCTGCGTGGTGTCGATCGAGCCGGCGGTGTTCGCGAGGCCGTTGAACGCCTCGGTGACGTCGTAGGGCGTGACGGTCCGGGTGCGCGGGATCGCCTGGTCCGGGTCCTGCACGGCGTCCCCGGTCGGCTTGAGCGCGAGGAACTTGCGGCCCAGCAACGTCTTGATCCGGATCTCCGCCGACGTCCGGTCGCCGACCCACGCGTTCTTGACGCGGAAGGTGACGAGCACGTGGTCCTCGGCCAGCTCGACGTCGCGCACTTCGCCGACCTTGATGCCGGCGACGCGGACCTCGTCGTCGGCCTGCAGCCCGGCCGCTTCCGAGAACTCGGCGCGGTAGGTGGTGCCGCCGCCGACGACCGGCAGGTTGTCGTAGTTGAACGTCACGGTCAGCAGCGCGGCGAGGACGACGCTCCCGGCGACGCCGAGGGTGAGCGGATTGCGTTCCTTGAAGGACTTCACGAGCCGCACCTCTCCGCCGTGACGGGCGTTCCGCGCGGAGGCGTGGTCTGCAGGGTGGCGCTGCAGAGGTAGAAGTTCATCCACGAGCCGTAGGAGGCGATCCGGCCCAGCCCGTTCAGCTTCTCCGGCAGCGTGCCCAGCGTCTGTTCGAGGCCGGGCAGGGTCTTCTCGTCGGCGAGGTTCTTCGTGACGCGGTCGAGCCCGGCGATGCCGTCCTTCAACGGCGTCCGCGCGTCGCCGAGCAGGCCCGCGGTGGCCGTGGACAGGTCGCCGAGACCGCCGATCGCGTCGCCGATCGCGGTGCGGTCCGCGGCCAGGCCGGAGACCAGCTCGCGCAGTGTCGAGATCAACGTCGTCAGCGCGGTTCCCTTGCTGTTCACCGTGCCGAGCACGTGGTTGAGGTTGGTGATCACGTCGCCGATCAGCTGGTCGCGGCTCGCCAGCGTCGACGTCAGCGAGCCGGTGTGGGCGAGCAGTTCCTCGACCGTGCCGCCTTCGCCCTGCAGCACCTGGACGATCTCGCCGGAGAGCTGGTTGACGTCGGTGGGCGAGAGCGCCTGGAACAGCGGCTTGAAGCCGTTGAAGAGGTCGGTCAGGTCCAGCGCCGGCGTCGTGCGGTCCAGCGGGATCTCGCCGCCGACCGGCAGGGTGCCCTTCCCGCCCGCGCCGCGTTCGAGCGCGATGTAGCGCTGCCCGACCATGTTGCGGTACTTGATGACCGCGCCGACGTCGGCCGGGAGCTGCCGGCCCTCGTCGAGGGAGAACCGGACGTGCGCCAGGCTGTGGTCGGCGATCTCCAGCTCCTCGACCTGGCCGACCCGGACGCCGGAGATCCGGACGTCGTCGCCGACGTTCAGCGACGTCGCGTCGGTGAACGTGGCGCCGTAGAGGTCGGTCCGGCCGACGCCGGTGTTGGCGATGGACACGGCCAGCAGCACGGTCGCGGCCGTGGTGACCAGGATGAAGACGAGGCTCTTGATGAGCGGGGCGGCGAACTTCCTCACTTGAGCGTCACCTCCGTGCCGCGGTAGAGCGCGCCGACCAGCACGCTGCTCCAGTCCGCGACCTGCCCGGTGGGCACGCCGAGCTGCGGTGCGAGGATCGTGGCGAGCAGTTCGCGCTCCTGCGGGGAGTTCGCGACGCCGAGGTCGTCACGCGCGCCGGTCACCAGCGGGTGCTGCGGCGCGCCGGGCGCGACCGCGGCGGTGCCGGTCGTCGGGGCGACGCCGCTGGGGTAGCAGCGCGGGCCGCCGCCATCGGCCGGGTACATCGGGTCGTCCTTGCCGGGCACGTACTTGCCGCGCGCCTGGCTGACGGTGACCTGCGCGTGCATGCCGGGCTGGTTCGTGCCCTTCCCCAGCGCCTCGTCGACCGGCTCGCGCAGCGCGTCCATCGCCTTGATGGTGCACGGGAAGCTGGGGGAGTAGCGCGCCGCGACCTCCAGCGCCGAACGGCTGTCGGCGGAGAGGGCGATGATGTTGTTCTTGTTGCGGTTCAGGAATTCCCGGACCTCACCCGACGAGCTGGAGACTTCCTGGTAGACCGTCGCGAGGTCGGGAGCCTTGTCCCGCACGGTGTTCAGCGTGACGGCGGAGTCGGTGAGCGCGTCCAGGAGGTCGGGGGCGATGTCGCCGTAGAGCCGGGACACCGACGCTAGGTCCCGCACGTCCTTGGTGAACGCCGGCAGCTGCGGGTTGAAGTCCGTCAGGTAGTCCGCGGCGGTGGAAAGCGTTTCGCCGATCTGTTCGCCGCGGCCCTGCAACGCCGTCGACACCGCGGTCAGCGTCGTCGCGAGCTTCTGCGGCTGGACGGCTTTCAGCAGCGGCAGCAGGTTGTCGAAGACGCGCTCCAGCTCGATCGCGTTCGCCGAACGGTCCTGTTCGATCACGGAGCCGGCGACCAGGTGCGGGGCGCGGACACCGTCCGGAATGGACAGCTGGACGTACCGCTCGCCGAACAGCGTCTTCGGCACCAGCAGCGCGGAGACGTTGCCGGGCAACATGTCCACCTTGTCCGGCTCCAGGGCAAGCGCTATCTCGGCGCCCTGCGGCGTCGCCCGGACTTCGCGGATCTCCCCGACGAGCACACCACGGGCCTTGACCTGGCCACCCGCCTGCAGCTGGTTGCCGATCCGGCTCGCCTTGAGCGTCACCGGGACCGTGCTGACGAAGTCCTTGTCGTACACCTTGATCGAGAGCGTCACGAGCACGCCCATCACCACCAGGAACAGCACGCCCGCGGTGCGGATCCCGGCCTTGCGGCGGGTTTCCCTTCTCATCCGGCCACCTGCACGGTGGTCGTCGCACCCCAGATCGCCAGGGACAGGAAGAAGTCGAGCACGCTGATCGCGACGATCGCGGTGCGCACCGCGCGGCCGACCGCCACGCCGACGCCGGCCGGGCCGCCGCTCGCGCGGAAGCCGTAGTAGCAGTGGGCGAGCACCACGACGACGCTGAACACCAGGACCTTCCCGAACGACCACAGCACGTCGCCGGGTGGGAGGAACAGCAGGAAGTAGTGGTCGTAGGTGCCCGCGGACTGGCCGAAGAACCAGACGGTGATCTGCCGCGAGGCGAGGTAGCTCGACAGCAGCCCGATGGCGTAGAGCGGGATGACGGCGAGGAAGCCGGCGATCACCCGCGTCGTCACCAGATACGGGACGCTCGGGATACCCATGACTTCCAGGGCGTCGATCTCCTCGGAGATCCGCATCGCGCCGAGCTGCGCGGTGAACCCGCAGCCGACGGTGGCGCTCAAGGCGAGGCCGCTCACCAGCGGCGCGATCTCGCGCGTGTTGAAGTAGGCGGAGACGAACCCGGCGAACGCCGACGTCCCGACCTGGTTGAGCGCGGAGTAGCCCTGCAGGCCGACGACCGTGCCGGTGGCGACGGTCATCCCGATCATCACGCCGATCGTGCCGCCGATGACGGCGAGCGCGCCGCTGCCGAAGCTGACTTCGGCCAGCAGGCGGACGATCTCGCGCAGGTAGCGGTGCAGTGCTCGCGGGATCCAGGCGATCGCGCGGAGGAAGAAGAGGATCTGGTCGCCGAGGGTGTCGAGGAAACCGAACCGGCGGTCGACGGCCTCGCGGACGCGTGCCGTTCTCGGGAGTTCCGTGGTGGTCACGATCAGCTCCCCTTGGGCGGCACGAGTTGCAGGTAGACGGTGGTGAGCACCAGGTTCAGCACGAACAGCAGCAGGAACGTGATGACGACGGACTGGTTGACGGCGTCGCCGACCCCCTTCGGCCCGCCCTTGGGGTTCAGCCCGCGGTAGGCGGCCACGACCCCGGCGACGAACCCGAAGATGACCGCCTTGATCTCGCTGATCCACAGGTCGGGCAGCTGGGCCAGGGCCGAGAAGCTCGCCAGGTACGCGCCGGGCGTCCCGTGCTGCATGATCACGTTGAAGAAGTAACCGCCGAGCACGCCGACGACGCTGACCATGCCGTTGAGGAAGACGGCGACGCCCATCGCGGCGAGCACCCGCGGCACGATCAGCCGCTGCACGGGCGAGACGCCGAGGACCTCCATGGCGTCGATCTCTTCGCGGATGGTGCGGGAGCCAAGATCAGCGCAGACGGCGCTTCCTCCTGCGCCGGCGATGAGCAGCGCGGTGACGATCGGGCTGGCCTGCTGGATGATGGCGAGCACGCTGGCCGCGCCGGTGAACGACTGCGCGCCGATCTGCGTGGTCAGCGACCCGATGTGCAGCGCGATGACCGCGCCGAACGGGATGGAGACCAGGGCCGTCGGCAGGATCGAGACGCTCGCGATGAACCAGAACTGCTGGATCAGCTCACGCAGCTGGAACGGGCGGCGGAACGTCAGCCGGACGACGTCGAGGCCGAGCCCGTAGAGCCGCCCGGTCTGCCGCAGCGCGGCGGCCCCGGGGAACGACGTCGTCGTCGTCCGTTCGGCCATTCGTGTGCCTCCCCAGCGGTTCCGGCGGCACGCCGAATACACCCGAGCTGAGCAAGGGGAAATGGTCCGAACGGGGTAACAAATGTCGGCCATTCACGGTCTCGGGGGTCACCGTGCCGTTTCCTACTGGTCGGTACGCTAACGAGGGCCCTGCTGGGAGACAAGAACTTGAGCGGGATCACGCGGTCACGGGCTGGTAACCGCGCATTTCTTGTCCGGCGCTGACAAACGGACCGGATCTTGTTGTCAAAAGTGGAAAAGAAAATACCGACCCGACCGTCGGAAGAGGCGGAAGGGCACCTTTGTAACACCGGACGCACCGAAGGGCACCTTCATCGCGCCTCGTGAGACGAAGGTGCCCTTCAGCGCGTCTGTCAGGACTTGAGGCCGGCCAGCAGCTCGTAGGACCGGACCCGGTCGGCGTGCCCGTGGACCATCGTCGTGACCATCAGCTCGTTCGCGCCGGTGTCGGCCAGCAGCTGTTCGAGTCCCTTGTGGACCGTCTCCGGCGAGCCGATGATGCTCGAGCCGAAGCGGTCGGCCAGGAACGCGCGGTCCATCTCCGTGTACGGGTACTCGGCCGCCTCCTCCGGCGTCGGCAGCGCGATCGGGCGGCCGCGGCGGAGGCTCAGGAACGTCAGCCCGGACGGCCCGGCGAGGAACTGCGCGCGCTCGTCCGTCTCGGCCGCGACGACCGACACGCCGAGCATCACGTACGGCTCGTCGAGCACGCCCGGCCGGAAGTTCTCGCGGTACAGCTGCACGGCCGGAATGGTGTTCTCGGCGGCGAAGTGGTGGGCGAACGAGAAGGGCAGCCCGAGCCGTCCGGCGAGCTGCGCGCTGAAGCCGCTCGAGCCGAGCAGCCACACCGGCGGCTGGTTGCCCTCGGCGACCACCGCGTTGACCCCGCGGGCCTCCGAATGGGTGAAGTAGCCGATCAGCTCCTGCAGGTGCTCCGGGAAGTTGTCCGCGGACAGCCCGCCGGGGCCGCGCAGCGCCAGCGCCGTCCGCTGGTCGGTGCCCGGCGCGCGGCCGATGCCGAGGTCGATGCGGCCCGGGTGGAACGCCTCCAGGGTGCCGAACTGCTCGGCGACGACCAGCGGCGCGTGGTTGGGCAGCATGATCCCGCCGGAGCCGACGCGGATCCGCTCGGTCGCGTCGGCGACGTGCCCGATGAGCACGGCCGTCGCGGAGCTGGCGATGCCGGGCATGTTGTGGTGCTCGGCCAGCCAGTAGCGGGTGAAGCCCAGCCGTTCCGCGTGGCGGGCGAGGTCCAGGGTGTTGCGCAGCGTCTCGCCGACGGTGTTCCCCTCCGAAACGGGGGACAGGTCGAGCACGGACAGCGGCACGTCAGGCAGTGAGCTCACAACCGGGGTCAACGCCCCGGTGCCGCGTTTGCTTCCCGTCCCGCTGTGACGGCCTTCACGGACCGGGGAAGATGACGCATGGCCGAGCTTCCCCTCCGCGATCGGGCGGGCAACGTCCTGCTGGCCGTGCGCCACGTCGCGGAAAGCGACCTCACGCGGCTGGCCGCCGCGGTTCCGATGCCCGCTTCCCTGGTCGTGGCCGTCCACGCCGGCGCCGTCCTGATGATGTTCGACCGGCGGCGGCAGCAGTGGGAGCTGCCCGGCGGCATGCGGGAGGCGGGGGAGAGCTGCCGCCGGGCGGCGGCCCGCGAACTGGCCGAGGAGACCGGCATCCGCGGGGTGGCGCTGACCTTCGCGGCGGTGGCCGAGTTCGCCCTGACCCGGCCCGCGCGCCGGGAGCTGCTCGCCGTCTACCGGACCGGCCTGGCCGCCGCGCCCCGGCTCAGCCTCAGCGAAGAGGGGCTCGGCTTCCGGTGGTGGTCGCCCGGCGAGCCCGTGGGCGCGGACATGAGCCCGCTGGACGCGGAGATCGCCGCGCGGGTCCTCGCGACCGCGTGACCGGACGCTGCCGCCCGGCGGTTTCCGCCAACCGGCCCTGACTCCGGGCCGGACCCGATACGGTTGGGAGGAACCAGCGGAAAAGGGAGGACGGGGTGCCGCGTCCGGAGCGACCCTTGGATCCCGGGGACGACCCGCTGACCGCATTCGCCGCCGATCTGCGGCGGTTGCGGGAAAGCGCCGGGAATCCGACGTACCGCGAGCTCGGCCGGCGCGCGCACTATTCGGCCGGGACGCTTTCGGAGGCCGCCGGCGGGCGGAAACTCCCCAGCCTGGCGGTGACCCTCGCCTACGTCCGGGCCTGCGGCGGAGTGCCCGCTGAATGGGAAGAGCGCTGGCACGCCGTCGCCGACGACGCGCGTCCGGACGAGGCCGCCGCGCCCGAGCCGGAAACCGGGGAAAAGCCGCCGTACGTCGGGCTGGCCGCATTCACCCCCGCCGACGCGGGCCGGTTCTTCGGCCGCGAACGGCTGGTCGAAAAGCTCGTCACCCGGCTTTCGGGACAACGTTTTCTCGCCGTTCTCGGCGCCTCCGGCTCGGGGAAGTCGTCGCTGCTGCGGGCCGGCCTGCTGCCGTCGGTGAAGGACCCGGTCGTCCTGCTGACCCCGGGCGCCCGGCCGCTGCAGGAGTGCGCGGTGAAGTTCGCCGCCGCGCTCGGCCTCGCGCCCGGCGCGCTGCTCGACGACTTCGCCGCGCACCCGCGCAACCTCGGCCTCGCCGCCCGGCAGCTCGCCGAGCTGGAGGACACCGACCGGGCAACGGGGCTCCGGGGCAGCGCCCCGGCGGGGGTGTGGGGGCATCCCCCGCTTGACACCGTGCTCGTCGTGGACCAGTTCGAAGAGGTCTTCACCCTCTGCCAGGACGAGCAGGAGCGGGCCCGCTTCCTCGACGCGCTCGTCACCGCGACCACCGAGCCCGGCAGCCGGACCCGGGTCGTCCTCGGCATCCGCACCGACTTCTACACCCACTGCGCGCGGCACGCGGACCTCGCCGAAGCCATGCAGGACGCGCAGATCCTCGTCGGCCCGATGACCACCGAGGAGCTCCGGCAGGCGATCTCGCGGCCCGCCGTCGACGCCGGCTACCGCGTCGAGACCGCGCTCGTGTCGCGGCTCGTCGCCGACGCGACCGGCCGGCCCGGCGTGCTGCCGCTGCTCTCGCACGCGCTCCTCGAAACGTGGCGAAGACGCCGTGGCACCACGCTCACCCTGGCCGGGTACGAGTCGACCGGCGGCATCGAGCGGGCCATCGCCCAGACGTCGGAAAGCACTTTCGCGCGGCTCTCGCCGCGGCAGCAGCGGCTGGCCCGGCAGGTCTTCCTCCGGATGACCGCGCTCGGCGAAGGCACCGAAGACACCAAGCGCCGGATCGGCCGGGGCGAGCTCGACACCGACGACGAGGACACCGCCGTCGTGCTCGACGGGCTCGCCGCCGCGCGGCTGGTCACGCTCGACGACACCGGCATCGAGATCACGCACGAGGCCCTCATCCGCGGCTGGCCGCGGTTGCGCGAGTGGCTCACCGAGGACCGCGAAGGCCTGCGCGTCCACCGCCAGCTCACCGAGGCGACCGACGCCTGGGAGGCCGTCGGCGAGGACTCCGGCTGGCTTTACCGCGGTACCCGGCTGGCCATCGCCCGCGAGTGGGCCGCGCGCCAGGACACCGCGCTTTCCCAGCGGGAACGGCGGTTCCTCGACGCCAGCCTCGCCGTCGAGCACGCCGAACAGGAGCGCGACCGCCGCCGGACCCGGCGGCTGCGCCAACTCGTCGCGCTGCTCGCCGTGCTGCTGGTCGTCGCCGTCGCGGCCACCGCGTACGCCGTGCACGCCCAGAGCACGGCCACCGACCAGCGCAACAGCGCGCTCGCGCAGAAGGTCGCCGGGCAGGCGCTGGCCATGCGCGCCACCAACCCCGCGCTGGCCGCGCAGCTCGCGCTCGCCGCGTACCGCCTCGACCCGAGCGCCGAAGCCCGCAGCAGCGTGCTCGGCGTGTTCGCGACGCCGTATTCGGCCCGCGTCACCGGGCACACCGGCCGGGTCAACACCGTCGCGCTGCGCCCGGACGGCCGTGTCCTCGCCACCGCGAGCTGGGACGGCTCCGCGCGCCTGTGGGACGTCCACGACTCGCACCACCCGGTGCCGCTGGGCGTCCTGACCGGGCACACCGGCAACGTCAACAACGTCGCCTTCAGCGCCGACGGCCGGACCGTCGCCACCGCCGGCTTCGACGGAACCGCCCGGGTCTGGGACGTGAGCGACCCCGCCCGGCCGGGGCCCGGGATGATCGTCGAGCGCCGCGATGGCAAGTCCTACGCGGTCGCCTTCAGCCCGGTCGCGCCGCTGCTGGTCACCGGCGACGTCGCCGGTACGCTCCGGCTGTACGACACCGCCGACCCCGCCCACCCGCGGCCGGCGGGGGAGCTGACCGGGCACACGTCGTACGTCAACAACCTCGCCTTCAGCCCGGACGGCCGGGTGCTCGCCTCGGCGTCGGCCGACGACACCGCCCGGCTCTGGGACGTCCCCGGGCGGCGCCCGCTCGGCGTCGCGACCGGGCACACCGACGTCGTGCACGACGTCGCCTTCAGCCCCGACGGGCACACCCTCGCCACGGCTTCGGCCGATCAGACAGCGCGCTTGTGGGACGTCACCGATCCCGCCGCCCCGGCGCAGCTGACGTCGCTCGGCGCGCACAAGGCGATCGTCCGGTCGGTCGCGTTCGGCCCCGGCGGGCACACCCTCGCCACGACCGGCTTCGACCGCGTCGCCCGGCTGTGGGACGTCGCCGACCCGCGGCAGCCGCGTGAACTGCAGTCCCTGCCCGGGCACATCGGCGCGGTCGGGTCCGTGGCGTTCAGCCGCGACGGGCGCACGCTCGCCACGGCCAGCGACGACCAGTCCGCCCGGCTCTGGGACCTGCCCGGGCCCGCCGTTCCGGCCCATACCGCGCGGGCGTGCCACGAAGCCTTCGGCCGCGGGGTGCTCGCGACCGGCGGCTACGACGAGGTGGTGCGGCTGCACGACCTCGCCGACCCGGCCGCGCCCCGGACGGTCGCCACGATCGGCGGCTTCGGCGACGCGGTGTGCGGCGTCGCGATCAGCCCGGACGGCCGCACGCTCGCCACCGGCAGCTGGGACCACACGATGACGCTGCGGGACATCACCGACCCGGCCCACCCCGGGCCGCCGACGGTGTTCTCCCGCCCGCACGACGACATCGACGCGGTCGCGTTCAGCCCGGACGGCAAGGTCCTCGCCACGGCGGGCGACGGCCACACCGTCCGGCTCTGGGACCTCGCCGACCGCCTGCACCCGGTCGAGATCGCGAAGCTCCAGGGCCACGACGACGACGTCCACACGCTCGCCTTCAGCCCGGACGGCCGGACGCTGGCCAGCGGCGGCTGGGACCACACCGCGCGGCTGTGGGACGTCTCGGCGCCCCGGGCCCCGAGGCCGCTGGCCAAGCTCGAAGGGCACACCGACACGGTCTTCTCGGTCGCGTTCAGCCCCGACGGCCGCACGCTGGCGACCGCGGGCGCCGACCGCGTGGTGCGCCTGTGGTCCGTCGCCGACCCGGCCGCCGCGCGGGTTTCGGCGGTCCTCGCCGGGCACACGGACATCGTCATGGCGGTGTCCTTCAGCGGCGACGGCCGGGTGCTGGCGTCCGGCAGCTACGACCGCACGGTCCGGCTGTGGGACGTCGCCCGCGCCGAGCCGTACGCGGCGCTGCCCGAGGAAGCGGACCGGGTCTACGCGGTGCAGTTCGCCCCGGACGGCCACACGCTGGCGAGCGCGGTCGCGGACGGCAAGGTACGGTTCTCGGAGACCGATCCTGACCGGGCGGCCGAAAGAATCTGCGCGGTCGCGGCGCCCCGCATCACCGAAGCCGAGTGGGCGGCGAGCCTGCCGGGCATCGATTACTCGCCGCCCTGTTCATAACGAGTTGTTCGGCGTTGTTGTTCGGTGCCGGAGCGCGGACACCGAACAACGTTTGTCCACTAGACATGCCCTCGGACGGCGACGTCCCACGACGTTCACTCACCGGGGGTCTGAAGGGCTCCTTCAAGGGCACGGGAACCCCGCATCCCGCCCCTCGAAGGAGCCCTTCAGCGTGTCCGGGGCCGGTCAGCCCGGCCCGCCGCACGACGTGAAAGGGTCATTCATGTCGCCAGACGACATGAATGACCCTTTCACGTCGTGCGGGTGGCCCGGCCCGGTCGGCCGGGTTCGGGCTCGCGAGCGCACGGGGCTGCGGTTGGCCGGGTCCAGACCGGCGAGGGGCTCGGCCGGGGTCGCGGCGGATGGTTCCGGGGTTGCCCCGGCTCCGCGCGCAAGCGCTTTCGAAGCCCGGCGCCGACGAGGCCGAGCTGGCCGCCCGAGCGAGTCTCCGCCTACCACAAGCCATGAAAGGGTCGTTCATGTCATCTGACGACATGAACGACCCTTTCATGTCGTTGGGTCAGCCGGCCGGGATCCAGTCGGGGTTCGAGGCGAGCACGATCAGCTGCTGCGTAGCCCGGGTCAGCGCCACGTACAGCACCCGCCGCCCCGTCGTCGACTCCGTGATCAAGTCGTTCGGCTCGACAAGAACCACCGCGTCGTACTCCAAGCCCTTCGAATCGAGACTGCCGACGACCTTCAACCGCTCGTCCGCCTGCCCCGACACCCAGCCCGCGACCTCCGGCACCCGGTCCATCGCCGTGATGACGCCGACCGTGCCCTCGACCGCGCCCAGCAGCTCCTTCACCGCCGCCTGCGTCGCGGCCGCCAAGCCCGCCGCCTCGACCGGGCGGACCTCCGGCTCGACGCCGGTCTTGCGGACGGCCACCGGCAGCTCGCCCGACTCCGCGTGCCCGGCCACGACCTTGGCCGCGAGGTCGAAGATCTCCGCCGAGTTCCGGTAGTTCGTGCGCAGCGTGAACCGCCGCCTCGCCGTCTTGACGCCGAACGCCTGGTCGCGCGCGGAAGCCGCCTCCGCCGGGTCCGGCCACGAGCTCTGCACCGGGTCGCCGACGACGGTCCAGCTCGCGTACTTGCCGCGCCGCCCGACCATCCGCCACTGCATCGGCGAGAGGTCCTGCGACTCGTCGACGACGACGTGCGAGTACTCGTCGTAGTGCTCCGGGCGCGTCGGCGCCCCGCCGGAGCGTTCCGGCTCGACCTCGATCATCTGGCGCCGCTTGCGCTTCGGCGGCGGCCCGATCAGCACGCGCAGCTCGTCGAGCAGCGCGACGTCCGCGATCGACCAGCCCCGTGAGCGGTCCGCGAGGTCCGCCGCCAGCAGCGAGATCTCCTGCCGGTTCAGGACGCCCTTCGCCACCGACGCCAGCCGCTTCTCCTCGCCCAGCCACTTGAGGATCTGCGCCGGGTAGAGCACCGGCCACCAGACGACCAGGAAGCGGTGGAAGTCGATCCGCTCGCCCAGGTCGGTGATCAGCTCCGCGCGGTCGATCTGCTTCCCGTCGGCCTTCGCGTACTCCTCGGCCTTCGCCGCCAGCGCGTCGAGCAGCAGCTCCGCCGCCCGGATCCGCGACCGGTTCGGCGGCGCACCCTGCGTGTGGGCCTTGCGGCGCACCTTCTCCAGCTCCCGCGCGGTCAGCTTGAGGACCTCGCCGCGGTAGACGATCCGCATCTCCTCCGGCGCGCCCGGCGGCGTGTCGCGCAGCGCCCGCAGCAGGATCTTGCGCATCCGCAGCGATCCCTTGATCGCGGCCAGCGGCGCCGCGTCCTGCCGGGTCGCCTCCAGCCCGTCGAGGACCTCGCCGAGCGCGCGCAGTTCGACGTTCGTCTCACCCATCGAGGGGAGCACTCGCGAGATGTAGCTGGTGAACACGCCCGACGGCCCGATCACGAGCACGCCCGCCCCGCCCAGCTGACGGCGGTAGCGGTACAGCAGGTAGGCCGCGCGGTGCAGGGCGACGGCCGTCTTGCCGGTGCCCGGGCCGCCGGTGATCTCGGTGACCCCGCGCCACGGCGCCCGGATGACCTCGTCCTGCTCCTTCTGGATGGTCGCGACGATGTCGCGCATCTTCTCGCCGCGCGAGCGCCCCAGCGCGGCCATCAGCGCGCCTTCGCCGACGATCCGCATGTCCTCGGGGACGGCGTCGGCGATCAGGACGTCGTCGTCGACGTCGAGGACGTTCTGGCCAGAGCAGCGGATCACGCGCCGCCGCACGACGTCCATCGGTTCCTCGGCGGTGGCCTGGTAGAACGCGGCCGCGGCGGGCGCGCGCCAGTCCGTGACGAGGTTGTCGAACTCGGCGTCGCGGATGCCGAGCCGGCCGACGTAGGTGCGTTCGCCGTCGCGGTCGTCGAGGCGGCCGAAGACGAGCCCTTCGTACTCGGCGTCGAGCGACTGGAGCGTCTGGTTCGCGTGGTAGACCATCATGTCGCGCTCGAACAGCATCGACGCCTGCTCGAAGATCGCCTCGCGCTGCGCGCCCTGGCCGATCTCGTAGCCCTTGGTGCGCATCGCCTCGGCTTGGGTGCGCAGTTCGTCCAGACGGGTGTACACGCGATCGACGTGGGCTTGTTCGATGGCGATCTCGGCCCGTCTGACCCGAGGTTCCGACACGCATGGCTCCTTGACAGCTCTGGATCGCCTCCGAGGGCGAAGAACGACTCTACGCGTTGGCTCCGGCGGGCACACCGATGTCCCGGTTCTGAGTGCCGCGCGTCATCACCGCACAATCAAGGCGTGACCAGGATCGTGGCCGGGACGGCGGGCGGGCGGCGGCTGAAGGTGCCGCCGAAGGGCACCCGGCCGACGTCGGAGCGCGTGCGGGAAGCCCTGTTCAACGCCCTCGAGACGGCGGGGGAGGTCGACGGCGCCCACGTCCTCGACCTCTACGCCGGCTCCGGCGCGCTCGGCCTCGAAGCGCTCTCCCGCGGCGCGTCGGACGCCCTGTTCGTGGAGGCCGACCGGCGCGCGGTGGACGTCCTGCGCGGCAACGTCGCGGCGCTGGGCCTCGGCGGCACGGTCCGGGCCGGGCAGGTCGAGACGGTCGTCGCGGCACCCGCGCCGTCTTCGTTCGACCTGGTCCTGGCGGACCCGCCGTACGCCGTCGACGCGGCCGCGCTGGGCAAGGTCCTGGCGTCGCTGGCCGCGGGCGGCTGGCTCGGGTCGTCGGCGCTGGTGGTGATCGAACGCGCCGCGCGCGACGGCGAGCCGGACTGGCCGCCGGGCTTCGAACCGACGCGCGCGAAGAAGTACGGCGACACGGCGGTCTTCTGGGCCGAATACTCGCCTGTGGCGTGAGCCACACGGCGGAAACCCCGTTCGGCACGGTAGCGTCCGCGCCATGCGGCGTGCGGTCTGTCCCGGTTCCTACGATCCGGCCACCAACGGCCACCTCGACATCATCGAACGCGCGAGCGTGCTGTTCGACGAGGTCGTCGTCGCGGTGGGGGTGAACAAGAGCAAGAAGGGTCTCTTCGAGGTCGAAGAGCGCCTGGAGATGCTGCGCGAGATCACCTCGAAGCTGCCGAACGTGCGCGTCGACTCGTGGGAGGGCCTGCTGGTCGACTACTGCCGCGAGAACGACATCGCGGCCGTCGCCAAGGGCCTGCGCTCGGTCAGCGACTTCGACTACGAGCTGCAGATGGCCCAGATGAACCGCGAGCTGACCGGCGTCGAGACGCTCCTGATGGCGAACAACCCGGCGTACGGGTTCGTGTCCAGCTCGCTGGTGAAGGAGGTCGCGGCCCTCGGCGGCGACATCGAGCACCTCGTGCCGGCGGTGGTCTACGAGCGCCTCTCGGAGAAGTTCCCGAAGCTCGGGCGCTGATCGGCCCCCTACGTTCGTCGGGACTTGCGGCTCCTGCCGCCCGAGTTCACGTTCTCGTCTTCTGAGGATCATCCGGTCGGGTTACGGTCCGAAAATGACCAACAACCGATCACGCCTGGTCGCGGTTCTCTTCGCGCTCCTGGCCACGTTGTCCATGGGGGTCACCGCCGCCGAAGCGGTGACGAACGCACCCGCGGTCGCCGCGCAGAACGCGTGCGGCAACCTCTCCGGGTTCTCGCACACGACGCTCTCGGCCCTGCCCGCCGAGGCGACGACGACGTACAACCTGATCCAGAAGGGCGGCCCGTTCCCGTACCCGCAGAACGACGGCGTCGTCTTCGACAACCGCGAAGGCATCCTCCCGTCGTGCGCGTCGGGCTACTACCACGAGTACACGGTGCCGACGCCCGGCTCGAGCAACCGCGGCACGCGCCGCATCGTGACCGGCTCGGGCGGCGAGTACTTCTACACCGGCGACCACTACGCGACGTTCAAGGTCATCGACATCTCCGGCGGCGGCACGACCCACGCCTGCGGCGACCTGTCGGGCCTGACCAAGATCGGCTACTCGCAGCTCTCGTCGGCGGCTCGCACGGTGGTCGACAACGTCCGCGGCGGCGCGACCAGCAGCACGACCTACGAGAACCGCGAAGGCGTGCTCCCGGCCTGCGCGTCCGGCTACTACAAGCTGTTCACCGTGGGCACGAACGACCGCGTGATCTCCGGCAAGGCGGGCGAACTGGCCTACACGCCCGACCACTACGTCACGTTCAAGCGGATCGACCTGAATTCCTGAGTCCGCGTGCAACGCGCCGCGCTTCCCCGTCCGTGAGTACCGGGGGAACATCGGACGGGGAGGCGCGATGCGGGCTGGGGACGAAGCGGGGTTCCGGGAGTTCGCCAGGGAACGGGCGCTGCCGCTGCGGCGGACGGCGTTCCTCCTGTGCGGCGACTGGCACCTGGCCGAAGACCTGGTCCAGGTCGCGCTCATCAAGCTCTACCGGGTCTGGCCGAAGGTCGCCCGGACGGGGCCAGTCGACAACTACGCGAGACAGGTCCTGCTCCGCTGCTGGCTCGACGAGCGGCGACGGCCGTGGCGGCGCAACGAGCGCCGCGACGGGGTCGTCCCCGAGGAGCCGCGGCCCGATGCGGCCGACGCCGGCATCTCCGGTGACCTGCTCCGCGCCCTCGCCGGGGTTCCACCGAAGCAGCGCGCCGCCGTCGTGCTCCGCTACTGCGCCGACCTCCCGGTCGCCGAAGTCGCGAAGGCACTGCGCTGCTCGGAAGGAACCGTCCGGAGCCAGGCCGCGCGCGGGCTCGAAGCCCTGCGCGCGGCTCTGACGCGGCCCGAGGCCGCCGAGAGGAGCGTGTGATGACCGACTTGGAGACGCGGCTGCGCGAGGTGTCGCTCGCCGAGCCGCCCCTGGGGTTCGACCCCGACGACGTCGTGACGAAGGCGGCGAAGCGGGTGCGCAACCGCCGCGCGACGGTGGCGACCGTGGTGGTGACGCTGGGGATCGCCGGCGCGGCGGTCGTGGCGCTGCGGCCGTCGCCACCGCAGCCCGCGCCCCCGGCGGCGACGTACCTGCCGCCGGTGATCGTGGTGAAGCCGCCGCAGCAGCCGCAGACGCCGCTCGAGCAGCGGAACATGGCGCACCTGAAGGAAGTGCTGCCGACCGTGATCCCGGGGGCGCGCAAGATCGTCATCGACAGCTTCTTCACCCTGGGCGGCGAGCTGCACCCCGACGAGATGGGCACGACCGTGTCCTTCGTCGACCACGAGGGGAAGGGTCACAGCTTCAACTTCGGCGTCATGGGGAAGCTCACCGTGGCGCGGAACACGCGGCCGGTGGCGGAGGCGTGCCCGCCGGAAGCGTCGATGCGGTGCGACAAGATCCCCCGGCCCGACGGCAGCACGGTCGTGATCACCGAATACAGCGAAGGGCTGCCGGGCCGACCCCCGACCGGGAAGGTGGACGGGCGCGGCGCCGTGCACTACCGCGCCGACGGGACCGCTGCCGACGTCGACGACATGGGGGGTCTGTCCGTGATGGCGGCGGCCGACCTGGGCCTTCCGGCCGACGCGGCCGGCTTCCGGACCGGCGGCGGACCGAGCCTCGACGACCGGCAGCTGATCGCGTTGGTCACCGACCCGGGCTTCGCGACCCAGTAGGGGGACACCGGCACCGGGCGCGGTCCACGGGGACACGCCCGGTGCCGGTGGCGTTCACCGGTTCGGCCGCGGAAACGGGCAGACTGGTCCCAGCGACAGGGGATTGGAGTTGCCGTGTACCGGGTTTTCGAGGCGCTCGACGAGCTCGTCACCATCGTCGAGGAGGCGCGCGGCGTCCCGATGACGTCCAGCTGCGTGGTGCCCCGCGGCGACGTGCTCGAACTCCTCGACGACGTCCGCGACGCGCTCCCCGCGGAGGTCGACGACGCCCAGGACGTCCTCGACAAGCGCGACGACCTGATCCACGCCGCCCGCAAGGAGGCGGGGGAGACGGTGGCGGGGGCCAACGCCGAGGCCGAGCGCGCGATCGCGGACGCGACGGACGAGGCCGAGCGCATCCTGGCCGACGCGCGCGCCCGCGCCGAGCAGATGCTCGCCGACGCCCACGACCAGGCCGACCGCACGGTGGCGGCGGGCCAGGCGGAGTACCAGAACCTCACGGACCGCTCCCGGGCGGAGTCCGAGCGCATGATCCAGGCCGGCCGCGACGCGTACGACCGCGCGATCGAGGACGGCCGCGCCGAGCAGGCGCGGATGGTGGCCCAGACGGAGGTCGTCCAGGCGGCCCACGCGGAGTCGGCGAGGATCGTGGACGAAGCCCACGCGGAGGCCGACCGCCAGCGCGCGGACTGCGACGCGTACGTGGACGGCAAGCTGGCGGAGTTCTCGGAGCTCCTGGCGACGACGCTGCGAACGGTCGACTCGGGCCGCAACCACCTGCGCTCGCCGGCGAACCTGCCGAGTTCGGGCGGCCGGCCGACGCTGTACGACTACCAGGTGTGACGCGAATCTCGTCTTGAGCGGGGGTTGTCCCCAGGCCGGGCCGGTTGTGGACAACCGGCCCGCGGCGGCGCCTTTCCCGGCTTTTCGCCGGGCGGCGCCGGTAAACTGGACCGGGGACGCCCCCCTGGGAGTGGCGGGGGCCGCCCGGCTTCCGCGGCCTCGCCCCAACGCCACATCGGCTGCGTAGCCGGAGGGGCTCGCCGCCCCCCGTCAGTGCCCTACCGCGCCCACCGACGACATGAACGACTCATTCATGTCGTCTGGTGACAGGATCCCGGCAAAGTCAGGTCAGCGCGGCCGATCCGGTCGCCCGCACGTCATGAACGGGTCGTTCACCTCGTCAGACGACATGAACGACCCTTTCATGACATCGCCGCGACGCCGGGCAGGCCGCGCGGCCACGACTTTGCCGGAGCCCCCTGTCACCTGACGACGTGAATGACTCATTCACGTCGTCCGACCCTGGGGTCCCAGCTCAAAAGGGGTGGCGACCAGTGCGTACTCTGGACTGGATGTCCGAGAACAAGACCCCCCAGCTCGACGACCGCAGCCCCTGGGTGATCGACACCCGTGAGCTCGGCCGTCACGCCGGCCTCAGCCGCGCCCTCAAGCGCAGCGTGCCGGTGGAGACGCCGCTCGGCGTCCCCGATGTCATCACCATCGAAGCCGGCTCCGAGCTGGAACTCGACCTGCTCCTCGAGTCCGTCGTCGAAGGCGTCCTCGTCAGCGGCACCGCGAAGGCCACGGCGAAGGGCACCTGCGCCCGCTGCCTCGACCCCATCACCGAAGAGGTCGAGGTCGAGGTCCAGGAGCTGTTCGCCTACCCGGGCTCGGCCACCGAGGAGACCACCGACGAGGACGAGATCCCCCGGCTGGTCGACGACCGGATCGACCTCGAACCCATCGTGCGCGACGCGATCGTGCTGGCCCTCCCGCTGGCGCCGCTGTGCACCGAAGACTGCGCCGGGCTCTGCACGGAGTGCGGCGTCAAGTGGGCCGATCTCGAGCCCGGACACGGGCATGAGAAGATAGACCCTCGGTGGGCCGCACTGGTCGAGCGCTTCGACGAGAACGCGGGCGAAAAGCCCGGGCCCAGCTGAAGAAGCAAACCTGACGAGCGCCCCAGCTCGATCCGGTGAGAAAGTTCGCTCGCACGACCGCGAGCAGACCGTCTTAAGGAGATCTACTCGTGGCCGTCCCGAAGCGGAAGATGTCGCGATCCAACACGCGCTCCCGCCGCAGCCAGTGGAAGGCGGCTCCGGTGCAGCTGGTGCCCTGCTCCAACCGCGCCTGCAAGCAGCCGAAGCTCCAGCACGTCGCGTGCCCGTCGTGCGGCCAGCACAACGGCCGCCAGGTCGTCGAGCCCGCCTGATCGGGTAGCCGACATGGGGGGCAAGACGCCCGGGGGACCACCCGCCGATCCGGCGCCGTTGCTCGAAGCGCTCGGGGTCACACTCGACCCCGAGCTGCTCCGGCTGTCGCTGACCCACCGTTCGTACGCGTACGAAAACGGGGGTCTGCCGCCGAACGAGCGGCTCGAGTTCCTCGGTGACGCGGTGCTCGGCCTGGTCGTCACCGACCACCTCTACACCACACACCCCGACCTGCCCGAAGGTCAGCTCGCGAAGCTCCGCGCCAGCGTCGTCAACATGCACGCGCTGGCGCGGGTCGCCCGCGGGCTCGGCGAGGGCGGGCTCGGGGCGCACCTGCTGCTCGGCAAGGGCGAAGAGCTCACCGGCGGCCGGGACAAGGCGAGCATCCTCGCCGACGGGCTGGAGGCGGTCATCGGTGCCGTCTACCTCGAGCACGGCATCGAGATCGCCCGCAAGCTCGTGCACCACCTCTTCGACGGCCTGCTCGCCGAAGCGCCGCTGCGCGGTGCCGGGCTCGACTGGAAGACGAGCCTGCAGGAGCTGACCGCGTCGGCCGGCCTCGGCGTGCCCGAGTACAAGGTCGAGGACACCGGGCCGGACCACCGCAAGGAGTTCACGGCCACGGTGCTCGTCGCCGGCCGTCCCCTCGGCCACGGCACCGGCTCGACGAAGAAGGAAGCCGAGCAGAAGGCCGCCGAGACGGCGTGGCGCTCGCTGTCCGCCGAACTCGAGGCCGAGAAGGCCGAGAAGAAGGAAGACGCGGAGTCCTGATCACCGGGAACCTCCGTTGACGATTTCCCGAACCGCTCAGTAGCGTGTGGCGATCCGCCGCGCTCGTACCTGACTGAGAGGTTTGGCGGAATGCGTCTGTTCTTCGTCCCCTTGCTCGCGGCGGCGCTCGTCGTCGTGCCCGGACCGGTGGCTTCGGCCGCGCAGATCCGGGTCACGTCGCTTTCGGCGCTGCAGTCCGCCATGGACAAGGCGAACCCCGGCGACACGATCGTGCTCGCCGACGGCTCCTACGCCGCGGGCTCGACGCTCTCGATCAAGCGGTCCGGCACGAGCGCCGCGCCGGTGACCGTCGCCGCGGAGCACACCGGCCAGGCCACGATCACCGGCTCGAAGACGTTCGCCTTCGCGAGCGGCGTCTCGAACGTGGTGCTGCGCGGGTTCAAGTTCCGGGGCAGCGCGAAGCTGAGCGTCCCGGCCGGCGCGTCGGACAACCGCTTGACCCGCAACGACTTCCAGCTCACGACCGACGGCAACTGGGTGACGGTCAGCGGCGACGACACCGTCGTCGACCGGAACGTCTTCCAGAACCGCACCACCCAGGGCGTGTTCCTGCAGATCCTCGGGCCGTCCGGCGCGATGGCCCAGCACGTCCACGTGCACCACAACTACTTCTACAACCACCAGTTCAGCGGCTCGAACGGTGGCGAGTCGATCCGGCTGGGGCTCAGCGACCACCAGTCGTACCCGGCCAACGCCCTGATCGAGAACAACCTGTTCGAGAAGGCGGACGGCGACAGTGAGGCGATCTCGGTCAAGTCGTCCGACAACGTGGTGCGCTACAACACGATCCGCGACAGCAAGGGCTACATCGTGCTGCGCCACGGCAACCGCAGCACCGTCGAAGGCAATGTGCTCTTCGGCTCGGGAATCCGGTTCCACGGGAACGACCACAAGATCGTCGACAATTACGTGGCGAATTCCGGCGACCGCGCGATCGTGTTCGGGTCCGGTGACGAAGCCGACAGCGGGCCGACGAGCAAGCTGCACGACCGCCCGGACCGCGTCACGGTCGCGTACAACACGGTTCTCGGCAGCTCTTCGGTGATCGACGGCGACGGCGGCGACTTCAAGCCGAAGGACTGCGTGGTCGCGGACAACATCGTCAAGGGGACGTCGGGGACGCTCGTGACGCTGCCGAGCGGATCGACGGTCAAGTACGAAGGCAACATCACGTTCGGCGGCACCGCGGGGATCCCGTCGCGCTCGGTGGACCCGAAGCTGGTCAAGGACGCCGCCGGGCTCTACCGGCTGGCTTCCGGCAGCCCGGCGATCGACGCCGGGGTCGGGTCGTACCCGTCCGCGGCGAAGGACTTCGACCTGCAGGCCCGTAGTGGTGCTTACGACGTCGGCGCGGACGAGTACTTCACGTCCGGCACGACCCGCGTCCCGCTGACGAAGGCCGACGTCGGACCCTCCGCGCCGTAAATTGTCAGACCTCCCGGGCACAATGAAGGCATGCCCGAACTCCCCGAGGTCGAAGTCGTCCGGCTGGGCCTGCAGACGCACGTCGCGGGCCGGACCATCCGCGAGGCGGAGGTCCTGCACCCGCGCGCCATCCGCCGGCACGCGCTCGGCGCGGAGGACTTCACGAAGCGGCTGATCGGCAGCCGCGTCGAGGCGGCGCGGCGCCGCGGCAAGTACCTGTGGCTCGAGCTGTCCGACAAGGAGGCGCTGCTGGCGCACCTCGGGATGAGCGGGCAGATGCTCGTCCAGCCCGAGGGCGCGCCGGACGAGAAGCACCTGCGGGTGCGGCTGCGCTTCGCCGACGACGGCCCGGAGCTGCGGTTCGTCGACCAGCGGACGTTCGGCGGCCTGGCACTGGACGACGTGCACGACGTCGGCGACGACGTGCCGCTCCCGGACACGATCGCGCACATCGCGCGCGACCCGATGGACCCGGCGTTCGACCTCGACACGGCGGTGCGCGCGCTGCGGTCGCGGCGCACCGAGGTCAAGCGGGCGCTGCTGGACCAGACGCTGGTGTCGGGCATCGGCAACATCTACGCGGACGAGGCGTTGTGGCGCGCGCGCCTGCACTGGGCCCGGCCGACGGAGAAGCTGACGCTCGCGAAAGGGCGCGAGCTGCTGTCCGCGGCCTCGGACGTGATGAACGCGGCCCTGGGCGCGGGCGGCACGTCGTTCGACGCGCTGTACGTGAACGTGAACGGGCAATCGGGGTACTTCGACCGTTCGCTGGACGCGTACGGCCAGGAGGGGATGCCCTGTCACCGCTGCGGCACGGCGATCCGGCGGGAGCCGTTCATGAACCGGTCGTCGTTCTCGTGCCCGCGGTGCCAGCCGCGACCGCGCGCAAACTTGCGTTGATAAATGGTGTTCAGCTTTCAGCTAGGATGAATGTGCCTGGCAGCTGAGGGAGTGCATCGTGGTCAAGGAGCCCGGAAAGTCGACGCTGGCCGACAAGATCGACCGGCTGTTCCACGTGGTCCGCAGGCCCGATCGGGAGCCGTACAGCAACGAAGAGGTCGCGAAGGCGTGCCGCGAGGCAACGGGCGAGAGCTTCTCGACGACGTACTTGTGGCAGCTGCGCACGGGCCGCCGCGACAACCCGACGAAGCGTCATTTGGAGGCGCTGGCCCAGTTCTTCGGGGTCCCTCCGGCATACTTCTTCGACGACGAGCAGAGTACGAAGATCGCGGAAGAGCTGGCCTTGCTGGGTGCGCTGAGAGACGCGGGGGTCCGGGATCTGGCGCTGCGAGCGGTGACGCTGTCGTCGGACGGCTTGGACACGATCAGCGACATGATCGACGCGATAGCCCGGAGGGAGGCAGGCCGCGGCACACCGAAGAGGGAGGGCTGAGGTGACGGCAGTGGCCGGGCCGGGCCGACAGCCGGGGGCTCGCGTGGGGTGCCGGCCGAGCGCGGCTGCGAGCCAGCAGCCGGGCGCCGGCCGCCGGACCAGGGCTGGCTCGGTCGGTGGGTCAGGTCGCGGGCTGGGTGCTGGGGCGAGCCACCAGCCGGGCGCCGGCTGCCGGGCCAGGGCTGGCTCGGCTGGTGGCTCAGGTCGCGGGCTGGGCGTTGCGGCGAGCCACCAGCCGGGCGCCGGCCGCCGGACCAGCGCCGGATCGGTCGGTGGCTCAGGTCGCGGGGTGGGTGCTGCGGCGAGCCCTTGGTTGGGCGTCGGTTTCTGCTGTCGGGCCGGCGCTGGCTCGGCTGGTGGCTCAGGCCGCGGGCCGGGCGCTGACTTGCCGTCGAGCGAGCGCCGCCAACCGGTCGCTGCCCCTAGCTGCCGCGCGCGAGCCATCCCGCAACCCCGGCCGAAACTCGCGCCCGCGATCTTCCCCCCTCCGCGTATCCCCGCCGCCCCCTCCGCGTTGAACCGGCCGAGGCCGTGGGGGCGCGGCATGAGGGAGGGCTGACGTGGCGCAACCGTCGCGGCGCGCGGGGCGCGCTCTGTGGAAGCGGGCTCGGAAAGTCGCCGATTCCGTTGCCCTGCCCGAACCCTTCGATGCCGAGGCCTTCGTCGCGAGCCTCGCCGCGAACCGGCGGCGGCCCATCGAGCTCATGCCCGTCAGCGCCCCCGAAGGCGCTCCCTGCGGGCTGCTCATGAGCACCGAACGCGCCGACTACATCCTCTACCCCACCAACACCACCGCCCTGCACCGGCGGCACATCCTGCTCCACGAGGTCGGCCACCTGCTCTGCGGCCACACCGGCGCCGACGGTGGCGCGGACGGCGTCGCCATCGACGCCGCCGCCGGGCGGCAGCTCATGCCGAACCTCTCGCCCGAACTCGTCCGGCGCGTGCTCGGCCGCACCACCTACACCGAGGTCGAAGAACGCGAAGCCGAGCTCGTCGCGAGCCTGCTCGCGCAACGCGCCGTGCGGCCCGAAGAGCCGCGGGAGCTCGCGGCCGACGTCCCGGACGGCGTGCGGCGCTTCGACTCCCTCTTCGGCGGCCGGTCCCGCCGCCGGGCGCCGTGATCGAGACCCTCGCCTACCACCTCTGCCTGGTGGGGTTCGCCGGCTTCGGCTACAAGCTCGTCGAGGCGCGCCGCAGCCAGCCGGTGCGCACCATGTGGTTCCTCGCCGGGTTCGGCATCTGCATCGCCGCCGGCATCGTCGTGCTGACACCCGCGATGGCCGCCCTCGCCGGACCCGGCCCGGTCGCCGAGTGGGTGCTGAGCCTGGCCGGCGACGAGCTCAAGCTGGGCGCGATCGGGTTCGCCGTCGCTTTCACGCAGTCCGTGTGGCGCGGCGAAGGCGCCCGCCTCATCCCGCACGCGCTGTTCACCGGCGCCACCATGGTGCTGCTCGCGGTGTGCTTCGTGCTCTCCGAGCCGCAACGCGTCGGCGACGACACGGTCTTCTCCGCCGACGGCCTGCCGTTCGCCCTGGCGGACAAAGTCGTCTTCCTGGTCTACAGCCTGATCAGCCTCGGCCTGCTGATCGTGGTGTTCGCCCGCAGCGCGTGGCACGCCGAGCCCGGCCCACTGCGCACCGGGCTGTGGCTGCTGCTGGTCGGCGTGGTGGCGGCGTTCGCGTGGACGTTCTGGGACGTCGACGACGTCCGCCGGCTCGCCCAGACCGCGCGGATCGGCGCGCGGGAAGACCTGCCCTCGTCGGTGCTCGCCGCCGCGACGATCGGGTTCGTCGCCGCCGGCGCGACGCTCTCCGCGTGGTCGCCGGCGGTGTCGTCGGTGCTCGGCCGGGTGCGGGCGTACCGCGCGTACCGCCGCATCGAGCCACTGTGGACGGCGTTGCGCGATGCGGTGCCGGGCATCGCGCTCGACCCGGGCCGCGAGCTGGCGGGCGGCGCCGAATTCGCGTTGTACCGCCGGGTGATCGAGATCCGCGACGGCCACCTGGCGCTCCGGGCCCACTTCGACCCGGAGCTCCCGGCCCGAGCGGAGACGGCGGCCCGCCACGCGGGAGTCCGCGAAGCCGACCTCGCGCCGACGGTCGAGGCGGTGGCCTTGGCCGCCGCGATCGAGGCGGGCCGCGAGGGCCGCCGCTTCGAGGCGGCGCGAGGCGAGCCCGGCGACCTGAGGGAAGCGGACGCGGACGTCGAAGCCGAAGCGGCCTGGCTGGTCCGCGTCAGCCGGGCCTGGCAGCGCGGCGCGGTGGTGGACCGGGTGCGGGCTAACGCGGGTAGCGCGCGCCGTTGACCGTCACCCGCAGCGTGTAGACCGAGCTCGACGCCGTGATGAACAGCTCGTTCCCCCGCGCCCCGCCGAACGTGAAGTTGGAGCAGATCTCCGGCACCCGCAGCTTGCCGATCAGCGTGCCGTCCGCGGCGAAGCAGTGCAGTCCGTCGTGGGCCGCCGCCCAGACCTGGCCTTCGCTGTCCACCCGGACGCCGTCGAACACGCCGCTGTCGCACGTCCCGAAGATCTCGCCGCCCGAGAGCTTGCCGCCGGAACCCACGCCGAACACCCGGATGTGGCTCGGCTGCCGCCGGGTGTCCACTATGTACAGCAGCGACTCGTCGGCCGAGAACGCCAGCCCGTTCGGCCGCGAGAAGTCGTCCGCGACGATCCGCACCTCGCCCGACGGGTCGACGCGGTACACGTGGCACGCGCCGATCTCGCTCTCCGCCCGGTACCCCTCGTAGTCGCTGTCGATGCCGTAACTCGGATCGGTGAACCAGACCGACCCGTCCGAGTGCTCGACGACGTCGTTCGGGCTGTTGAACCGCTTGCCCTCGAACTCGGAGGCGAGCACAGTGATCGAGCCGTCGTGCTCGGTGCGCGTGACGCGGCGAGTGCCCTGCTCGCAGCTGATCAGCCGTCCGTGGCGGTCGACAGTGTGCCCGTTCGAGTACTGCGACGGCTGCCGGAAGACGCCGACCTCGCCGGTCGTCTCGTCCCAGCGCAGCGTCCGGTCGTTCGGGATGTCGCTGAACACGAGGTAGCGCCCGGCCGGGAAGTACGCCGGCCCCTCGGTCCAGCGGCAGCCGGTGTGCAGGCGCTGCATCCACTCGTCGCCGTTGACGCGCGCGAAGCGCTCGTCGAGCACCTCGAAGTCGGTCTTGACCAGATCCATCCGCTCACCCCTAATGAGATTCTGTGAACAGCATGTATTGCCGAACCTGATATGGTCAAGTGGTGGACGACGTGGATCGCATGCTGCTCGCCGAACTCCAGCAGGACGCGACGCAGGCGTACGCCGCGCTCGGCAAGGCGGTCGGCCTTTCCGCCGGTGCCGCGCACGAGCGCGTCCGGAAGCTGCGCGAGCAGGGCGTGATCCGCCGGACCACCGTGGACGTCGATCCCGCCGCGGTCGGCCGCGGCGTCGCGGCGTACGTCCTCGTCGAGGCGAACGCCTGGATGGGGGACGAGCCGGTGCGCGCGGCTCTCGAAGCGCTGCCCGAGGTGGTGGAGGCGCACGTCATCGCCGGGCCGGCGTCGCTGCTGGTCAAGGTGCGCACGCCGACGACCGAGCAGCTCCAGGCGTCGCTGCGCCGGCTCTTCGCGATCGACGGCGTCACCGGTACGCGGACGATCGTGGTCCTCGAATCCTTCTTCGAGCGCCCGGTGGATCCCACCGCCTGATCTCGCCCGGCACGCCCGTTCGGCCCTCCGCCGTGCGCACTACTGTGCAATGCGTGGTACCTTTCCAAGCGTAAGACTGGAGGGTGCAGTGGAGATCAGTCAGCTGCTCAAAGGGGTGCTCGATCTCGCCGTGCTCGCGGTGCTCCGCGAGGAAGACGGCTACGGGTACGACGTCCTGCGAAGACTCCGGAGCGCCGGCCTGGACGAGGTGGGGGACGCGTCGGTGTACGGGACGTTGCGCAGGCTCTACAAAGCCGGCCTGCTCACCTCGTACGTGGTGCCCAGCGAAGAGGGGCCGCACCGCAAGTACTACAGCCTCAACGAGCCGGGCCGGGTCCGCCTCGCGGAGTCGGGCAAGACCTGGCAGAGCTTCGCATCGACGATGAACGTGCTTTTGGGAGAGGCAGCATGAGCGAGAAGCCGACCGCCGTGCGGGTGTATCTGGCGCGGGTCCGCACCGCGCTCGCCGACCTGCCCGCGAGCGAGATCGAAGAAATCCTCGAGGACGTCCGCCCGCACCTGGCGGAGCTCGAAGCCGAGCTGGGGGAGGGCGCCCGCGTCGAGGCCCTGATCGAACGGCTCGGCACGCCCGAAAGCTACGCCGCCGAGCTGCGCGCGTCCGGCGGGTACCCGGCGCCGGCCGAGGGGACGACGCAGGTGCTGGCCACCGCGAAGGCGCCGAGCCTCGCGAAACCGCGGATCGCGTTCTGGGGCCTGGTGCTCAGCGCCGTGGCGCTCGCCCTGTTCGCGTTCGCCGCCGCCGTGCGCATCGACCCGGACGCGCTGCTGGGCGCGATGCTGTTCCTCCCGGTGTTCCTCATCAGTCTCTTCCTGCTGCTGAAAGGCGGGATCGAGCCGGTGCTGGCGCTGCCGGAGGTGGCGTGGCTGCGGCGGACGCTGGCCAAGGGGCGCGAGCAGGAGGACTCCGGCAAGGCGTTGAGCTACCTCTCGTCCCTGAAGCCGGCGTGGTGGATCGTGTGCGCCGTCGTGCTGGTCGCCTTCGGGCTGCTGCTCATGCTGCGCGAGCGCGACGCCGTGCTGCTGCTGCCGTTCCTGCTCCTCGCGGGCGTCGCGGCGGTGTGGGCGGGCCCGCGGCTACGCGGCGACCGGCGGCTGCTGTGGGTCGCGGTGCCGATCTCGGCGTTCGTCATCGGCGGCATCCTGGGCGGCTTCGGCGCGGCGGTCGACCTCATCTCGAACCGGAACTCCTACTCGAGCTCGCCGTCGTACTACCAGTCGTCCGACCGGTACGGCAACGAGCAGCTGACCTACGGCGGCAGGGAGGTCGAGAACGTCTACGCGTTCGACGCCGAGGGCAAGCCGCTGACCGAGGTCTACCTCTACGACGAGGAGGGCCGGCCGCTCACCGTGACCCGCTACGGCTGCGAGCGGTCCAGCGGGACGAAGGAGAAGATCGGCGCGGACAACCGGTTCCCGCGGCCGCGGGTCGAGCAGGGCGTGACCGACGACCAGGGCAACTTCAACGGGTACAACGGGTACCGCTCGGCCTGCCGCGAGGACGCGGGCGTGCCGTTCAGCGCGGCGATCCCGAAGGTGACGGCCCCGCCGGCGACGCCTTCTTCGCCGACCGCCACCACTACGCCGCCGCCGTCTTCGCCGACGACCACGCCGACCAGGTAGAAGCCATCAGGAGCGGAGGTCGGGGCCGCTCCTGACGCGACGAAGGCCGCCTCCGGAACACCGGGGGCGGCCTTCGGCCTGTTCACCCGATCCCAACGTGGGCGAAACGTCTCGCGAACGCGGGCGTGCTGAGCTGGGTTCGTGCCACTCACGGAGGTCGGGGCGGACACCTTCGCCCCGCGCACACGGGTCGTCCACGGGTACGAGCGCGCCTACCGGATGGCGGGGCGCGGGCCGGCCCTGCTGTTCCTGCACGGGATCGGCGACGACTCGGCGACGTGGCTGGAGCTGCTGGCCTCGCTGTCGGCCGACCACACGGTGATCGCGCCCGACCTGCTCGGCCACGGCGCCTCGGCCAAGCCGCGCGCGGACTACTCCGTCGCGGCCTACGCGTGCGGCATGCGCGACCTGCTGACCACCCTCGACGTCGACCGGGTGACCGTGGTCGGCCACTCGCTCGGCGGCGGCGTGGCGATGCAGTTCGCCTACCAGTTCCCGGAACGCTGCGAACGGCTCGTCCTGGTCGGCTCGGGCGGCGTCGGGGCGAGCGTGCACCCGCTGCTGCGGCTGGCCGCGGCGCCGGGCGCGGGGCTGGTGCTGCCGCTGCTGGGCACGCGGCCGGCGCTGACGGCCCTGCGCGGGCTCGCCGAGCTGCTGCGGGTGTCCGAAGGGCTGGGGCTGGGCCCGGACCTCGACTACGTGCTGACCCGCTACGTCCGGCTGCTCGAGCCGAGCACGCGTTCGGCGTTCCTGCGCACCCTGCGTTCGGTCGTCGACTGGCGCGGCCAGGTGGTCAACATGCTGGACCGCTGCTACCTGACCGAGGGGATCCCGACGCTGCTGGTGTGGGGGACCGACGACCGGGTCGTGCCGAGCGGCCACGCGCTGCGCGCGCACCGGGCGATGCCGGGCAGCAGGCTGGTGCTCTTCGAGGGCGCGGGCCACTTCCCGCACCGGTCCGACCCGAAGCGGTTCCTGGAGATCCTGCGCGAGTTCCTGGCGCAGGCGCCGCCGGCGAGCTACGACCGCGGCCGGTGGGGCGACCTGCTGCGCGCGGGCCGGCCGGCGGGTTCGCCGGACCCGGCGGCGGCCGACGACGCGCCGGCGGTTTCCTCGGGGACGTGAGCAGCCCCCGTTTTCCACGCTACCGGCGGGCACCGACAGGTTCCGGGCGCAGAGGTCGGCGGTGTGGACGACTCGGGCGCCGGCTCGGCATTGTGGACAACCCGGGGCGCGCTCGCCGAGGGCGCCGGGAACTGTCGGACCTCCCCAGTAGCGTGGAAAACGGGGGTCCCCCGGGGCCCGGATGCGATGACGGCCTGGGCGCGGCGAGAGCCGGGATGCGATGAGGGCCCGGATGCGGCGACGGCCCTGGGCGTGGCGAGGACCCGAACGTGACGTGGCGAGGTCCCGGCCGCGGCGAAAGCCCGCACGTGGCCGAGACCTGCACCGACGAAACCCCGGACACGACGAAGGCCGCCACCGGAGGGTATCCGGGGCGGCCTTCGATCTTCAGGGCGTCAGTGGCCGAATGCGCTACGCGCCGCGAGGTCCGCCAGCAGCGCGCGGCCCTTCTCGGCGTTGCGCGGCTGGGAAAGGACGTCGTAACGGCGGGCGACCAGCTGGCTCTGCGAGATGAACCCGCGCTTGTTGCGGTTCACCGCGTAGCCCAGCGCGCCGAAGAGCAGGTTGAACCCGAGCCCGGCGACCAGGCCGATCACGATCGGGACCAGGCCCGCGCCCGGGTTCAGCAGGCTGAGCACCAGGCCGAGGAACAGGCCGAACATCGCGCCGGAGGTCGCCGCGCTGCCCAGCACCTTGCCCCAGGACATCTTGCCGGCGACGCGCTCGACGAGCATCGGCTCCACGCCCACGATCGTGACGTCGGTGACCGGGAAGTCCGTGCCCGCGAGGTGGTCGACCGCGCGCTGCGCCTGCTCGTAGGACTCGTAGGAGCCGATCGGCCAGCCGGTGGGCATGGTGGGCAGCTGCGGCCGCGCCTGCTGCTGTCCGATCGTGTTCTGCTGCGTGAATGCTGTGGTCATCGATCTCACCTCTCCTGCCCCGTACAACGTGGGAGTACCCGGAATTCCTCCCGCCGGAGCGAATTCACAGGCTCTTCTCAGCCGGGCAAACCGCGCATACCGGCCGCCGACCCAATGGATCAACAAAATACCTTTGTTCCGGTTGACCGCGCCGCCGTGACCGGGTAGGAAGAACCCGCAAAGGATTCGCATCAAACCTTTGGGGCGGCTGATGGCACGCAGGCGAGGCATGCTCACCCTCGACGAGCTCCGGGCGCGGGTGGACGCGGGCACGATCGACACCGTGCTCGTCGCGATCACGGACATGCAGGGCAGGCTCCAGGGCAAGCGCTGCTCGGCGGAGTACTTCCTGGACGAGGTCGTCGGCCACGCCACCGAGGCCTGCAACTACCTCCTGGCCGTGGATGTCGACATGAACACCGTCGACGGCTACGCGCTCTCCTCCTGGGACAGCGGCTACGGCGACTTCGTGCTGCGTCCCGATCTCGCGACGCTGCGCGAAATCCCGTGGCACGAGGGCACCGCGCTGGTGCTCGCCGACGTCGAGCGCGTCGAAGGCGGGGCCGTTCCGATGTCGCCGCGGCAGATCCTGCGCCGGCAGCTCGACCGGCTCGCCGAGCGGGGCCTCGCCGCCTACGTCGGGACCGAGCTCGAGTTCATCGTCTTCGACGACACCTACGAAGCCGCCTGGGACAAGCGCTACCACGGGCTCAAGCCCGCCAACCAGTACAACGTCGACTACTCGATGCTCGGCACCGCGCGCCTCGAGCCGCTGCTGCGCCGCATCCGCAACGACATGGCCGGCGCCGGGCTCTACCCGGAGTCCGCCAAGGGCGAGTGCAACCCCGGGCAGCAGGAGATCGCCTTCCGCTACACCGACGCGCTCAGCACCTGCGACAACCACAGCGTCTACAAGAACGGCGCCAAGGAGATCGCCGCGCAGGAGGGCAAGAGCCTCACCTTCATGGCGAAGTACAACGAGCGCGAAGGCAACTCCTGTCACATCCACATCAGCCTGCGCTCGACCGAGGGCCGCGCTGTCCTGGCCGGGGACCACGAGCACGGCTTCTCGACGCTGATGGAGCAGTTCCTCGCCGGCCAGCTCGCCGGGCTGCACGAGCTGACGTACTTCCTCGCGCCGAACGTCAACTCCTACAAGCGGTTCGTGCCCGGCAGCTTCGCGCCGACCGCGATCGCCTGGGGCACCGACAACCGGACGTGCGCGCTGCGCGTCGTCGGGCACGGCGAGTCGCTGCGCGTCGAAAACCGCGTGCCGGGCGGGGACGTCAACCCGTACCTCGCCGTCGCCGCGCTCATCGCCGCCGGCCTGCACGGCATCGAGAACGAGCTGGAGCTGGAAGCACCCTTCACCGGCAACGCCTACGACTCCGACCGCGACACCGTGCCGACGACGTTGCCCGAAGCCGCCGCGGCACTCGCTCAGAGCACCCTGGCGCGGGAGGCCTTCGGTGACGACGTCGTCGACCACTACCTGAACGCGGCGAAGATCGAGATCGACGCCTACAACGCCGCCGTCACCGACTGGGAGCTGATCCGTGGCTTCGAGCGACTCTAAGCCGGTCATCGGCCTCACCAGCTACCTCGAACCCGCGAAGTTCGGAGTCTGGGAGACCGAAGCAGTGCTGCTGCACCGGGTCTACGTCGACTGCGTCGTCGCGGCCGGCGGCATCCCGGTGCTGCTGCCACCGGTGTCGGACGCATACGAGCGGCTCGTGTCCACTGTGGACGGGCTGGTGCTCACCGGCGGCGCCGACGTCGAACCCGGGCGCTACGGCCAGGAGCCGCACCCGGCCACCTACACGCGGCCGGAACGGGACGCGTTCGAGTTCGGCCTGTTCGAAGCCGCGCGCAAGGTGGGCAAGCCGGTGCTCGGCGTGTGCCGCGGCCTGCAGGTGATGAGCGTCGCCCTCGGCGGCTCGCTGGTCCAGCACCTGCCGGAAACGACGGAAACCACCGAGCACCAGCCCGCGCCGGCGACGTTCGGCCGGGGGACCGTCACCCTGGCCGAAGGCAGCCGCGCGGCGGCGATCCTGGGGCCGGAGACCAAAACGCTCTGCTACCACCACCAGGCCATCGACCGGCTGGGCGCCGGCCTGGAACCGGTCGGCTGGGCCGCCGACGGCACGATCGAGGCCGCTGAAATCCCGGGTGAGTTCGCCCTGGGCGTCCAGTGGCACCCCGAGCAGGACAGCGACGACGTCCGGCTGTTCGCCGCCCTCGTCGACGCGAGCAAGGAGAGGACATGACCACCACTTTCGACGTCCGGAACCCGGCCACCGAGCAGGTGGTCCGGACGGTCCCGCTGACCAGCGCCGAAGAGACCGACGCGGCGATCGCCCGCGCGCAGGCGGCGTTCCCGGCGTGGCGCGACGTCACCCCCGGCGACCGCGCGCGGCTGCTGCGCCGCTTCGCCGACGCCGTCGAGGCCGACCTCGAGAACCTCGCGCGGCTGGAGGTCGAGAACTCCGGGCACACCATCGGCAACGCCCGCTGGGAGGCGGGCAACGTCCGGGACGTCCTCAACTACTACTCCGCGGCGCCGGAACGCCTGATCGGGAAGCAGATCCCGGTGCCCGGCGGCGTCAACGTCACCTTCCAGGAGCCGCTGGGCGTGGTCGGCGTGATCGTGCCGTGGAACTTCCCGATGCCGATCGCCGGCTGGGGTTTCGCGCCCGCGCTCGCCGCCGGGAACACCGTCGTCCTCAAACCCGCCGAACTGACTCCGCTGACCGCGATCCGGCTGGCCGAGCTGGCGCGCGAAGCCGGCATCCCGGAAGACGTCTTCCAGGTGCTGCCCGGCAAGGGATCCGTGGTCGGGCAGCGGTTCGTCGACCACCCGGGCGTGCGCAAGGTCGTCTTCACCGGCTCCACCGAGGTCGGCAAGCAGATCATGGCCGGCTGCTCGGCGCAGGTGAAGCGCGTGACGCTGGAGCTGGGCGGCAAGAACGCGAACATCGTGTTCGCCGACTCCGACCTGGAGAAGGCCGCGGCGACCGCGCCCTACGGCGTCTTCGACAACGCCGGCCAGGACTGCTGCGCACGATCGCTGATCCTGGTGCAGGCCAGCGCGTACGACCGCTTCATGGAGCTGCTCGAGCCCGCGGTGCACGGCGTCGTCGTCGGTGACCCCGGCGACGAGAAGACCGAGATGGGGCCGCTGATCTCGGCCGAGCACCGGGAAAAGGTGGCGTCCTACGTGCCGGACGACGCGCCCGTCGCGTTCCGCGGCAACGCGCCCGCCGGCCCCGGCTACTGGTTCCCGCCGACCGTCCTCACCCCGCCCGACCTGCGGCACCCCGCCGTGGCGGAGGAGGTGTTCGGCCCGGTCGTCGCCGTCCTGCCGTTCGCGGAGGAGGCCGACGCGATCCGGATGGCCAACGCGACCGAATACGGCCTGTCCGGGTCGATCTGGACCCGCGACGCCGGCCGCGCGTTCCGCGTGGCGCGCGGCGTCGAAGCCGGCAACCTGTCGGTGAACTCGCACTCTTCGGTGCGCTACTGGACGCCGTTCGGCGGCTTCAAGCAGTCGGGCCTCGGCCGCGAACTGGGCCCCGACGCCGCGGCGGCGTTCACCGAAACCAAGAACGTCTTTCTCAGCACGGAGGAGTAATGGTCCAGCGTTTCGAAGGCCGCGTCGCGATCATCACCGGCGGCGCGAGCGGCATCGGGCTCGCCTCGGCCCGCCGCCTGGCGAGCGAAGGCGCGAAGGTCGTCATCGCGGACCTGACCCCGGCCGAGGGCAAGGCGGTGGCCGACGAGATCGGCGGCGCGTTCATCCAGACCGACGTCACCGACGCCGAGCAGGTCGAGAACCTGTTCCACAGCACGGTCGAGCAGTTCGGCTCGGTCGACGTCGCGTTCAACAACGCCGGGATTTCCCCGCCCGAGGACGACTCCATCCTGACCACCGGCATCGACGCCTGGGAGCGGGTGCAGCGCGTCAACCTGACGTCGGTGTACCACTGCTGCAAGGCCGTCCTGCCGCACATGCAGCGGCAGGGCCGCGGTTCCATCATCAACACGGCGTCGTTCGTCGCGGTGATGGGCGCGGCGACGTCGCAGATCTCCTACACCGCGTCCAAGGGCGGCGTGCTCGCGATGAGCCGCGAGCTCGGGGTGCAGTTCGCGCGGGAGAACATCCGCGTCAACGCGCTGTGCCCGGGACCGGTGAACACGCCGCTGCTGAAGGAGCTGTTCGCGAAGGATCCGGAACGCGCGGCGCGGCGGCTGGTGCACGTGCCGGTCGGCCGGTTCGCCGAGCCCGAGGAGATCGCGGCGGCGGTGGCGTTCCTGGCCAGCGACGACGCCAGCTTCATCACGGCGTCCCAGTTCCTGGTCGACGGCGGCATCTCCGGCGCGTACGTCACCCCGCTCTAACGCTTGGTCGGTTTTTTGACGCCGTAGACCTCCCGCAGGTAGTTCCAGGCGGCGTTGAGCTTCTTGCGCTCTTCGGAGACGAGTTTTTCGCGACGGCGCAGCACGCGGACGGCGATCTCGGACGCGAGGAAGGCACCGGCGGCGAAGGTCAGCACGCCGACGATGAGCGTGAGGGCGATGATGGTGGTGGTCATGCTCACAGCTTCGGGCGCGCGTGGGCGATTCGTCCCTGCGCAAAGCTAGCGGGTTTCGTTAGCTTTGTGAGGTGACGCACTGGCGCGCCGACGAGTGGGCGGAAGCGGTCCGGACGGGCATCCGCGCGAGGGGGCTCTCCCTCGACGAGGCCGCCCGCCGGATCGGCGTTCCGACGTCGACGCTGCGCAGCTGGATCGAACACCGGCACGCGCCGAAGGTGACCGTCTTCGACCACTGGGCGCAGCTCGCCGAGGTCACCGGGCTGGGGGAGGCCGAGCTGCTGCGCGTCGCCGGCGTGCTGCCGGACGCGCTCGCGTCGCCGGTCCACGTCGCCCAGGCGGCGAAGGCGCTGCGGGAGGGCATCGACCAGGCCGGGCAGTTCCTCCGGCAGGCCACCGCGCTCGTCTACTCCTCGCCCGGCACGCAGGTGGCCAACGCGATCGCGGCGTCGCCGATCGACTGGGAGATGCGGATCCGCTCGGCCACCCGCGGCGACGAAGTCCACGTCACCTACCACCACTACGTCGGGATCGTCCCTCCGCGGGACTTCCCCCACGACGACGCCGAGGTGCGCCGCATCATCGAGCACGACATCCTCGGCGAGCTGTGGCGCCCGCTCGGGCTCTACTGGCGGGTCGCCGAGGTGCACGACTGGCACGAGCCGCCGCGGCTGGTGATCCAGGTGCCCGAGCAGGAGGGGACGCGCCCGCCCGCGCCGTCGCCGGTGGTCGCCGCGCCGCCGGTCGTGGTGCTGTCGCCGATCTGGGGCTACGGCGAGCTGCTGGCCTCCCTGGTCGCCGACGGGCTCGGGTTCGGCAACGTCGACTTCCGCTACTTCGGCCTCCCGGACGCGATGGCCGACCGCGTCCGGATCACCGCCCGCGAGCTGGCCGAACCGGCGCCGCGGCTGGTGCACTCGGTGCCGCCGATCATGCTGCTGCACGGCCTGGCCGTGCCGGACCTGACCGGCCGCCTCCCGGTCGTCGTCCGCTACGGCCCCCGCATGCGGGCCCGCGCTGCGCGGATCTACCGCGAGCCGCTGCTCGAAGCCGGGTTCGACGATCCGATGGAGGGAGCGCGGGCGATCGAGGAGACGATCTCGGTCCCGCCGGGTTGCGCGTACTTCGAGGTGACGCTCGCCGACGAGGACGTCTTCGACGGCGACCACCCCTCGCTGGACCGGCTCAACGACACGGTGGCGTGGCTCGCCGAGCAGATCGTCGAGCAGGTGCTGCTGGGCGCCGGGCACCCGCCGGTGCCGGTCGGTGGCCCGCTGAAACGCCTGGTCCTGCCCTCGGGCCGGGTCCGCCGCCCACCGGTTTTGGCGGGTCAGGTGGTCCGCCGGGTCGCCGAAACGACGTGAATGACTCATTCATGTCACCTGGCGACATGAATGAGTCATTCACGTCGTCGAGGGCCGGTCGAGGATCACTGTGGCGTTGCCCGGGTGAAGTAGACGGACCTCGAACCCGGCAGGTACGGTGGCCGTCACAACTGCAGATCGGGCCGTAGAGCCGAGGCGGGAGAGCCCCCACGAAGCCGGTGGGGCACCGAAGGAGCAAACTCCCCAGAATCTCTCAGGTACCTGTTACCGCTTCGCGCGAGGCCACTCTGGAAAGCAGGCGCACCCGCGCCTCACCCAAGGTGAAAGCCGTGTCTCCCACGGTGAAACTCTCAGGTGCCATGACAGAGGGGGAGTTCCCAGCGCACCGTTGTGTGCCCAGGCCCGAGGAGCTCCCCATCACTTCAACGCAGTTCGACGCCCGCCACATCGGCCCGTCCGAGGCCGAACGCGCGAAGATGCTGGCCGAGTGCGGTTACGGCAGCCTGGACGCCCTCGTCGGCGCCGCCGTCCCGACCGCGATCCGCGCGACGAAGGAACTCACCCTCCCGCCCGCCGCGTCCGAAGAGGACGCCACCGCGGAGCTGCGCGCCCTCGCCGCGCGCAACCGGCCGATGACGCAGATGATCGGCCTCGGCTACTCCGACACCGTCACGCCCGGCGTGATCCGCCGCAACGTCCTCGAGAACCCGGCCTGGTACACCGCGTACACGCCCTACCAGCCGGAAATCTCCCAGGGCCGCCTCGAAGCGCTGCTCAACTTCCAGACGATGGTTGCCGACCTGACGGGCCTGGCCACCGCGAACGCGTCGCTGCTGGACGAGTCGACCGCCGTCGCCGAGGCCGTCACGCTGATGCGCCGCGCGTCGAAGTCCAAGTCGAACAAGGTCGTCCTGGACGCGGAGTGCCTGCCGCAGACCATCGCCGTCGTGCGGACGCGCGTCGAGGCGCTGGGCATCGAGGTCGAGGTCCGCGACCTGCTCACCGGCCTGCCGGAGGACTTCTTCGGCGTCGTCGTCCAGTACCCGGGCGCGTCCGGTGTGCTGCGCGGCCGCGGCTTCTACCACGCGATTTCCGAGTCGGCGAAGGCCGCGGGCGCGCTGTTCACCGTCGCCGCCGACCTCCTCGCGCTCACCCTGATCACCTCGCCCGGCGAGTTCGGCGCCGACGTCGCCGCCGGGTCGACGCAGCGCTTCGGCGTCCCGCTCGGCTACGGCGGCCCGCACGCCGGGTACATGTCCGTCCGCTCCGGACTCGAGCGCTCGCTGCCCGGGCGCCTGGTCGGCGTCTCGGTCGACGCCGACGGCAACTCCGCCTACCGCCTCGCGCTGCAGACCCGTGAGCAGCACATCCGCCGCGAGAAGGCTACGTCCAACATCTGCACCGCGCAGGTGCTCCCGGCCGTGCTCGCCGCGATGTACGCGGTCTACCACGGTCCGGACGGCCTGAAGAAGATCGCCCAGCGCGTCCACGGTCTCGCCGCGGGCTTCGCCGACGCTCTCCGCAAGACCGGCGTCGAGGTCGTGCACGAGTCCTTCTTCGACACCGTTGTCGCGCACGTTCCCGGCCAGGCCGCCGAGGTCCACGCGGCCGCGCGGGCCCAGGGCATCAACCTCGGCCACGTCGACGCCGACCACGTCCGCGTCGCCTTCGACGAGGTCAGCACCCCCGCGATCAGCGCGAAGGTGCTCAAGGCGTTCGGCGTCGAAGCCGAGGTCACCGACGGCGTCGCGCTGCCGTACGGCCTGGCCCGCGAGAGCGGCTTCATGGGCCACGAGGTCTTCGGCACCCACCGCTCCGAGACGGCGATGCTGCGCTACCTGCGCCGGCTGTCCGACCTGGACTACGCCCTCGACCGCGGCATGATCCCGCTCGGCTCCTGCACGATGAAGCTCAACGCCACCACCGAGATGGAGCCGATCAGCTGGCGTGAGTTCGCCGGCATCCACCCGTTCGCCCCGGCCGAAGACGCCGAGGGCTACCACGTCCTCGTCGCTCAGCTCGCGGAGTGGCTGGCCGAGGTCACCGGCTACGACAAGGTGTCGCTGCAGCCGAACGCGGGCAGCCAGGGCGAGCTGGCCGGCCTGCTCGCGATCCGCGCCTACCACCGCGCGAACGGCGACGAGGCCCGTGACGTCTGCCTGATCCCGTCGTCCGCGCACGGCACCAACGCCGCGTCCGCGGTGCTCGCCGGGATGCGGGTGGTCGTCGTGAAGTGCACCGACGAGGGCAACGTCGACCTCGCCGACCTGCGGTCCAAGGTGGACAGTCACCGCGACACGCTGGCCGCGATCATGGTCACCTACCCGTCCACGCACGGCGTGTACGAGCACGACATCGACGAGCTGGCCAAGATCGTCCACGACGGCGGCGGCCAGGTGTACGTCGACGGCGCGAACCTCAACGCCCTGCTCGGGCTGGCCAAGCCGGGCGAGTTCGGCGGCGACGTCTCGCACCTGAACCTGCACAAGACCTTCTGCATCCCGCACGGCGGTGGCGGCCCCGGTGTCGGCCCGGTCGCGGTGCGCGCGCACCTCGCGCCGTACCTCCCGAACCACCCGCTGCTCGACGCGGCCGGCCCGGAAACCGGCGTCGGCCCGATCAGCGGCGCGCCGTACGGCTCGGCGTCGATCCTGCCGATCTCCTGGGCCTACGTCCGGATGATGGGCGCGCCGGGCCTGACCGCGGCCACGAAGGTCGCCGTGCTGGCCGCGAACTACGTCGCTTCGCGGCTCGCGCCGCACTACCCGGTGCTCTACACGGGCCAGGACGGCCTGGTCGCGCACGAGTGCATCCTCGACCTGCGCCAGATCACCAAGGAGACCGGCGTGACGGTCGACGACGTCGCCAAGCGGCTCATCGACTACGGCTTCCACGCGCCGACGATGTCGTTCCCGGTCGCGGGCACGCTGATGGTCGAGCCGACCGAGTCCGAGGACCTGGGCGAGATCGACCGGTTCATCGCCGCGATGATCGCCATCCGCGCGGAGATCGACGAGGTGGCCAACGGCAGGTGGACTGCCGAGGAGTCGCCGCTGCGCGGGGCGCCGCACACCGCGGAGACGCTGGTCGGCGAGTGGGACAAGGCCTACGACCGCGAGCTGGCGGTGTACCCGGCGGGTGTTTCGCGCAAGAACAAGTACTGGCCGCCGGTGCGTCGCATCGACGGCGCCCGCGGCGACCGTAACCTCGTGTGCTCCTGCCCGCCCCTCAACGCTTACGAAGGCTGATCCCGACGTGTCGAAGGAAACCTCCCTGCACGGAGTCCACAAGGGACTCGGTGCGCTGTTCACCGACTTCGCCGGCTGGTCGATGCCGGTCCGCTACGCCAGCGAGCTGGCCGAGCACAAGGCCGTCCGCGAGGCGGCCGGGCTGTTCGACCTGTCGCACATGGCCGAAATCCACGTCACCGGCAAGCAGGCGGCCGACGTCCTGGACTTCGCGCTGGTCGGCAACCTGACCGGGGTCAAGCCGGGCCGGGCGCGGTACACGATGATCTGCAACCCCGAGGGCGGCGTGCTGGACGACCTCGTCGTCTACCGGTTGGCCGACGAGCACTACCTGGTCGTCGCGAACGCGGGCAACGCGAAGGTCGTCGCGGACGCCCTCGCCGAGCGGGTCGCGGGCTTCGACGCTCAGGTGGACGACCGGTCCGAGACGACCGCGCTGATCGCCGTCCAGGGTCCGAACGCCGCCGTGATCCTGGGTTCGGTCACGGACGCCGACCTGGACGCGCTGAAGTACTACGCCAGCGTCCCGGCTTCGGTGAAGGGCCACGACGTCCTGCTCGCCCGCACCGGCTACACCGGCGAGGACGGCTTCGAGCTGTTCGTCGACGCCGACCAGGCGCCGGCGTTGTGGCGGCTGCTGCTGGAGGCCGGCGAGCCGCACGGCCTGGTCCCGGCGGGCCTCGCCTGCCGCGACACGCTGCGGCTGGAAGCCGGGATGCCGTTGTACGGCAACGAACTCACCGTCGAGCAGAGCCCGTTCGAGGCCGGGCTCGGCCGCGTCGTCAAGTTCGAGAAGCCGGGCGACTTCGTCGGCCGCGCGGCGCTGGAAGAGCGGTCCAAGCAGGACGTTCCGCGGGTGCGGGTCGGGCTCAAAGGCGCCGGTCGTCGCGCCCCGCGGCACGGCTACCGGCTGCTGGCCGACGGCACCGAAATCGGCGAGGTGACCAGCGGCGCCCTGTCGCCCACGCTGGGTTACCCGATCGCCATGGCGTACGTCGATCGGGCGTACGCCGAGCCCGGCACCGAGCTCTCCGTCGACATCCGGGGCAGGATCGAGCCCGTCGAGGTCGTCGCCCTGCCCTTCTACTCCCGCGCGTAAGGACTGTTGAACCGTGAGCATCCCCGAGAACCTGCAGTACACCAAGGAACACGAGTGGCTGAAGGTCGAGGACGGCGTCGCCACCGTCGGCATCACCGCCTTCGCCGCCGAGTCGCTCGGTGACATCGTGTTCGTCCAGCTGCCCGACCCGGGCTCGACGATCACCGCCGGCGAGGTGTTCGGCGAGGTCGAGTCGACCAAGTCGGTCAGCGAGCTGTACGCGCCCGTCTCCGGCGAGGTCGTCGAGGTGAACGGCACCACATCGGACACCCCCGAGGTCATCAACTCCGACCCGTACACCGAAGGATGGCTCCTGAAGGTGCGTCTGACCGGGGACGTGCCCGACCTGCTCGACGCCGCCGCGTACGCCGCGCACACCCAGGAGAACTGATGACGACCTTCGACGCCCACCTCGCCGACGTCGACCCCGAGGTCGCGGCAGCCGTCGCGGACGAGCTGACCCGCCAGCAGTCGACCCTGGAGATGATCGCCTCCGAGAACTTCGCCCCGGTGGGCGTGCTCGAGGCGCAGGGCTCGGTGCTGACCAACAAGTACGCCGAGGGCTACCCCGGACGTCGTTATTACGGCGGCTGCGAGCACGTCGACGTCGTCGAGCAGCTCGCCATCGACCGCGCGAAGGCCCTCTTCGGCGCCGAGCACGCCAACGTCCAGCCGCACTCGGGCGCGCAGGCCAACGCGGCCGCGATGTTCGCCGTGCTCAAGCCGGGCGACACGATCCTCGGCCTCGACCTGGCCCACGGCGGCCACCTGACGCACGGGATGAAGATCAACTTCTCGGGCAAGCTCTACAACGTCGTCGCCTACCACGTCGACAAAGAGACCGGGATCGTCGACCTCGCGGAGATCGAGCGCCTGGCTGTCGAACACAAGCCGAAGCTGATCATCGCCGGCTGGTCCGCCTACCCGCGTCAGCTCGACTTCGCCGAGTTCCGCCGCATCGCGGACCTTGTCGACGCTCGCCTGATGGTCGACATGGCGCACTTCGCCGGCCTGGTCGCGGCCGGGCTGCACCCGTCGCCGGTGCCGCACGCCGACATCGTCACCACGACCACGCACAAGACCCTCGGCGGCCCGCGCGGCGGCCTCATCCTGTCCCGCGAGGAGCTGGCGAAGAAGATCAACTCGGCGGTGTTCCCGGGCCAGCAGGGCGGGCCGCTGGAGCACGTCATCGCGGCCAAGGCCGTCGCGCTGAAGATCGCCGCCAGCGACGAGTTCAAGGAGCGTCAGCAGCGGACCCTCGAAGGCTCGCGGATCCTGGCCGCGCGGCTGTCGCAGTCGGACTGCGCTGACGCCGGGGTGCGCGTGCTGACCGGCGGCACCGACGTCCACCTGGTGCTCGTCGACCTCGTTCAGTCCACTCTGGACGGTCAGCAGGCCGAGGACCGGCTGCACGAGGTCGGCATCACGGTCAACCGCAACGCCGTACCGTTCGACCCGCGGCCGCCGATGATCACGTCGGGCCTGCGGATCGGCACGCCGGCGCTGGCCACCCGCGGCTTCCAGGCCGAGGACTTCACCGAGGTCGCCGACGTCATCGCCGAGGCCCTCAAGCCGGACTTCGACGACGCCCTGCGGTCCAAGCTGCGTGACCGCGTCGAGACGCTGGCCAAGAAGCACCCGCTGTACGCGGACCTTTCGCGATGAGCGCGTTGCCCGAGGGTCGGAAGCTGTTGCGTCTGGAAGTCCGCAACAGTGAGACGCCGATCGAGAAGAAGCCGTCGTGGATCAAGACGCGGGTGCGGATGGGGCCGGAGTTCACCGAGCTCAAGGGTCTCGTGCGTCGCGAGGGTTTGCACACGGTGTGTGAAGAGGCCGGTTGTCCCAATATCTATGAGTGCTGGGAGGACCGTGAGGCCACGTTCCTGATCGGTGGTGATCAGTGCACGCGTCGGTGTGATTTCTGTCAGATCGATACCGGTAAGCCTGCTGAGCTGGACCGTGCTGAGCCGCGGAAGGTCGCGGAGTCGGTGCAGGCGATGGGGTTGCGGTATTCGACGGTCACCGGTGTCGCGCGTGATGACCTTTCCGATGGTGGTGCGTGGCTGTATGCCGAGACCGTTCGGCAGATTCACGCGTTGAATCCGGGTACGGGTGTTGAGCTGTTGATTCCGGACTTCAACGCTGATCCTGCGCAGTTGGCCGAGGTGTTCGGGGCGCGGCCGGAGGTGTTGGCGCACAACGTGGAGACGGTGCCGCGGATTTTCAAGCGGATCCGCCCGGGTTTCCGGTATGCGCGTTCGCTGGAAGTCATCACGGCGGCGCGTGAGGCGGGTTTGGTGACGAAGTCCAACCTGATCCTGGGCATGGGTGAGACGCCCGACGAGGTGGCGCCGGCGATGCGGGACCTGGTCGATGCGGGGTGTGAGATTTTGACGATCACGCAGTACCTGCGTCCCTCGCCCCGGCACCACCCGGTGGACCGCTGGGTGAAGCCGGAGGAGTTCGTCGAGCACTCCAAGGCTGCCGAGGCGATGGGCTTCGCGGGTGTGATGGCGGGTCCGTTGGTGCGGTCGTCGTACCGCGCGGGACGGCTCTACGCCCAGACCAAGGGTTACCGTGGAGAGGAGCTGCCGGAGAACCTGCGGCACCTCGCCGACCAGGGCCCGGCCGCGCAAGAAGCCAGCTCCCTGCTGGCGCGATAGGAAGGGGCGGATCAATGGCGATCAGCGTCTTCGACCTGTTTTCCATCGGCATCGGCCCGTCGAGCTCCCACACCGTCGGGCCGATGCGGGCGGCACTGACCTTTGTGGACGGACTCGGCGACGACCTCGCCTCGGTGTCCCGCGTCCAAGCCGAGCTGTTCGGCTCGCTCGGCGCGACCGGGTTCGGGCACGGCAGCGACAAAGCCGTCCTGCTCGGGCTGTCGGGCTCGCGGCCGGAGGAGATCGACACCGACACGGTGCCCGGGCGCATCGCGGCGATCCGCGAGTCCGGGCGGCTGCTGCTGGCCGGCACGCACGAAATCGCGTTCGACGAGGACACCGACCTCACCATGCACCGGCGCAAGTCGTTGCCGGCGCACCCGAACGGCATGGTGTTCCGCGCGTTCGACGCGTCGGGCTCGCTGCTGCGCGAACGGACGTATTACTCGGTCGGCGGCGGGTTCGTCCGCGACGAGTCGTACGAGACGGACACGGTGTTCGTAGAGGACTCGACGCCGGTGCCGTACCCGTTCCGCACCGGCGCGGACCTGCTGGGACATTGCGCGGCCACCGGGAAGCCGATCAGCGAAATCATGCTGGCGAACGAGCTGTCCTGGCGCACGGCCGAGGAGGTGCGGTCCGGGCTGCTGGACATCTGGGCGGTCATGGCGGAGTGCGTCCGCAACGGCTGCACGCACGAAGGCGTCCTGCCGGGCGGGCTGAAGGTGCCGCGGCGCGCGCGTTCGCTGCACGAGAAGCTCCTGGCCGAAGACGGCGCGGACGACCCGCTGTACGCGATGGACTGGGTGAGCCTGTACGCGTTGGCGGTCAACGAGGAGAACGCGGCGGGCGGGCGCGTGGTCACGGCCCCGACCAACGGCGCGGCGGGCATCATCCCGGCGGTGCTCCACTACTACCAGCGGTTCATCCGGCACTCGACCGACGACGGGATCGTGACGTTCCTGCTCACGGCGGGCGCGATCGGCTCGATCCTCAAGCAGACGGGCTCGATCTCGGGCGCGGAAGTCGGCTGCCAGGGCGAGGTGGGTTCGGCGTCGGCGATGGCGGCGGCGGGGCTGACGGAGGTCCTCGGCGGCTCGCCGGCCCAGGTCGAGAACGCGGCGGAGATCGGCGTCGAGCACCACCTCGGGCTCACCTGCGACCCGGTCGGCGGCCTGGTCCAGATCCCGTGCATCGAGCGCAACGCGGTGGGAGCGTCGAAGGCGATCCACGCGGCCCGGATGGCGATGCGCGGCGACGGAAGCCACGTGGTGACGCTGGACAAGGCGATCAAGACGATGCGCGAGACGGGCGCGGACATGAGCGTGAAGTACAAGGAAACGGCCCGCGGCGGCCTGGCGGTGAACGTCATCGAGTGCTGACCCCGGCACTTTCCCCGAGAAAGATGCGTCTCGGGGGTGCCGGGGGCGAGCTTTCCCTAGGAAAGATGCGTCTCGGGGTGCCGGGAGCGAGCTTTCCCTAGGAAAGATGCGTTTTCCTAGCGGCGCTAGCTTCGTCTGGTTCCACGGCCAGCCGTAGGCCGACCTCCACCAGGCGCCAGCCCAGCTGCTGTTTCCGCGTTCCCGGGCTGCGGCTCGGGGCCGCCCGGCCCGGCGGCCGGTTGCGGACGCCGTGGCGCAGCTCGTCCTCTCGCTCGTGGACCAAGTCCTCCGCCATCAGGAAGTGCACCGGATCGCCCCCTGCGTCGATGTTCGGTGTCGGTGGACCCATCGTCGCCGACCGTGGCCGTCCGGTTCCACCGGTTTTCCGCACCGCGAACACAGTGTGACCGCCGCGCGAGCCCGAGGCCACTCCGACGGTGCCCGGCGGCCTAAACTCGCGGGATGGAGTCGACCTCGGTGGCGAATGCCGGTGAAGCGCTGTTCCGGCCGGTTCGCGCGGGCAACGCCTTCGAGGAGACCGTCGAACGGCTGCTGCAGGCCATCCGCCTCGGCGTGGTCGGCGCGGGGGAGCGGCTGCCGTCGGAACGCGAGCTCGCCGAACGCCTCGGGGTCAGCCGTGTCACGCTCCGCGAAGCCATCCGCGCCCTCTCCGACGCCGGTTACGTCGAGTCACGGCGGGGCCGCTACGGCGGCACGTTCGTGAACGACACCCTCCCCGGGCCGCCCGCCCCCGACGGCAAGATCGACGCCGCCGGCCTGGACGACGCGCTGTGCCTCCGGTACGTCCTCGAGACCGGCGCCGCGGAGATGGCCGCCGCCCGGTCGCTGAGCCCGGCCGACCGCCGCCACCTCACCGGCACCCTCGCCGAAGCCGCCGGCGCGGACCTCGACGACTACCGCCGCAAGGATTCCCGCCTGCACCTGGCGATCGCGGAAGTCACGGCGTCCGGCTCCCTGACCACGGCGATGGCCGACGCCCGCACCCGCGTCAACCAGCTGCTCGACCGCATCCCGCTGCTGCCGCCCAACCTCGAGCACTCGAACGCCCAGCACGAGGCGATCGTCGACGCGATCCTGGCGGGCGACGCCCCCGCCGCCCGCCAGGCCATGGCCGAGCACATCGAAGGCACGGCGTCCCTCCTGCGCGCGTTCCTCTCCTGACCGCGTCTTGACAGGATTCGAACAACTCTCGGTAGTTCTCCACCGAACCTCCTCACCCGTTCGGCCGTCATCCATTCGTGACCTTGCCGACCGAGGACGAAGCCGAAACCCCGGAAAAGCCGGACACCCCGCGCCGTCGCCGATGGCGCCGCTTCCGGCGGATCGCCTACTGGACCGTGGGCACGCTCGTCGGCGGTCCGCTGATCGCCTTCTGGGTCGCCTACCTCGTGCTCGACGTCCGCAGCCCGCAAGAGGTCCTCGCCGGGCTCGACAAGACCGTCGTGCTCACCTACTCCGACGGGTCGGAGTTGCTCAAGGTCGTCCCGGCCGACGGTGACCGCACCTTCGTGCCCTACGCGCAGGTGCCCGCGAAGCTGCGCGACGCCATCATCGCCACCGAGGACCCGACCTTCTGGGACAACCAGGGCTTCGATCCGACCGGCATCGGCCGCGCGTTCCTCACCGGCGTCGGCGGCGGGTCCGGGATCACCCAGCAGTACATCAAGAAGTCCACCGGCGACGACGACGCCACGCTCGGCCGCAAGTTCGCCGAGCTCGTGCTGGCCACGAAGATCACCCAGGAACAGAGCAAAGAGCAGATCTTCGAAAGCTACGTCAACATCATCTCCTTCGGCCGCGGCACGTTCGGGCCCGCCGCGGCGATGAACGCCTACTTCGGCAGGAAGCTCGACGACTCGATGACGTGGAGCGAAGCGGCGTTCCTCGCCGGGATGATCCAGTCGCCGTCGGTGCACGACCCGGCCGCGTCCGGCGACGCGCACGCCGCCCGGCGCTGGCAGTACGTGCACGACAAGCTCGTAGCCCGCGGGTACGTGCAGCCGGGCGAACCGATGGCCTACCCCGGCGCCGAGATCCAGTCGCCGTCCGAGACCCGCGCCGGCCGCCTCACCTACGACCAGTTCCACGTCAAGCAGCAGGTCCTCGCCGAACTGGAAGACGACGGCTTCCCGCTCGGGCGGCTCCAGCAGGGCAACATGACGGTCGAGACGACGCTGGACCGCGGCCTGCAGGACGCCGCGAAGAAGACGTTGCAGGACCGGCTGAAGGGCGAGCCGGCGGAGTTCCGCGGCGCGCTGGTGTCCGTCGACCCGAACACCGGCGCCGTCCGCGCCTACCAGGGCGGCGACCAGGGTGTCCGCGACTATGCGAGCACCCCGCACGCCGCGGGCTCAGCGTTCTACCCGTTCACGCTCGCCGCCGCCCTGCGCCGCGGCTACGGCCCGGACGTGCCGGTCCCGGCGCCCGAGGAGCAGGAGTTCCTCGGCGAGAAGTTCAAGTACCCGGAGATCTGCGGCCCGAAGTGCACGCCGCGCACCGCGATGCAGGCGCACGCCCAGGGCACGTTCATCGCGCTGGCGAAGAAGCTCGGGCCGGACGCGCTGAGCGAGACCGCGCGGCAGGCCGGCATCCCCGAGACCGTCGACGGCACGCCGACGATGCGGGAGAAGGACGGCTTCCTCATCGGCCCGGGCATCGCGATCGGCCGGTACCCGCTGCGGCCGCTCGACCTGGCGGGCGCCTACGCGACGTTCGCCGCGGACGGCCGCCGCACCACCCCGCACCTGGTGGCCAAGGTGCGCGACGAGAGCGGCGCGGTCGTCTGGGAGCACACCGACACCGCGCGGCCCGCGTTCGACGACGATGGCGCCGAGAGCCGCCGCATCGCCCGGGACGTCACCGGCGTCCTGACCGACGGCAGCGGGGCCGCGCTGCGCACCGGCGAAGCCGAACACCGCAGTGGCCAGGGCAACCAGGACGCCTGGGCCGTCGGCTACACCCCGCGGCTGGCGACCGCGGTCTGGATCGGCTCCGACGACGAACGCCGGCTGAAGGACGCCAACGGCGTGAAGCTCATCGGCGACGTCGTCCCGGCCGACGTCTGGCGCGCGTACACGGCGGCGGCCCTGGCCGGGCAACAGGCCCGGCCGGCCGGCGGGAGCCCGCCGCCGGTGGTGCGGCCGCCGCGCTGAGTCAGCGGACCAGGGCGAGCACGAACCCGTCGTGCCCCTTGGCGCCCACGGTCTGCACGGCGGTCGCGTCCAGCCGCGGCTCGGCGGCGAGGACGCCGAACATCTCGCGCGCGCCCAGGACGTTCGGGTCGGTGCTCTCCGCGTCGGCCACCCCGCCCTGGCGGACGACGTTGTCGACGACGATCGTCGTCCCCGGCCGCGACAGCTCCAGCGACGCGCGCACGTAGTTCGCGAGGTTGCTCTTGTCGGCGTCGATGAAGACGAAGTCGAACGGCCCGGTCAGCGTCGGCAGCGTGTCGAGCGCGGCGCCGACGCGGATGTCGACGACGTCCTCGCCGAAGCCCGCGCGCGCCAGGTTCGCCCGCGCGACTTCGGCGTGCCGCGGCTCGTATTCGCAGGTCACCAGCTTGCCGCCGGCCGGCAGCGCGCGGGCCAGCCAGATCGTGCTGTACCCGCCGAGCGTGCCGATCTCCAGGATCGAACGGGCGCCGGCCTGCCGGGCGAGCAGGTTCAGCAGCTTCCCCTGGTTGGGCGCGACGGCGATGTGCGGCAGCCCGGCGGCCGCGGAGTCGGCGAGCGCCGCGTCGAGCACGGGGTCGGCGGGGAGCAGCGCCGAAGCGAGGTAGTCGTCGACTTCGGCCCAGGTCTTGTCGGTCATGGCACCTCCACCACCAACCTAGCGGGCTGGGATCATGCTCAGGAGTGCTCGCAGGCGGGAAGGTGGACATGGACGACTACCGCGTCGTCGCGGACGCCCTCGCCGCCGACATCGAGGCCGGCCGGCTGCGGCCCGGGGACCGCCTCCCGCCGCAGCGGCGGTTCGCGCGGCAGCGCGGGATCGCCGGTTCCACCGCCGCCCGCGTCTACGGCGAGCTCGTCCGGCGGGGCCTGGCCGTCGGCGAGGTCGGCCGCGGCACCTTCGTCCGGGCCGCGAAACCGCCGCCCGAACCGGCGCTCGCCGAACCCGGGGACGCGCGCGTCGACCTCGAACTCAACTTCGCCGTCCTGCCCGAAGAATCCGCGAAGCTCGCCCGGGCCCTGCAACCCCTCCTGCGCGACGACGTCCTCACCGCCGCCCTGCACCCGATCGGCGCCGCGGGCACGCCGGCCGCCCGGCAGGCCGCCGCCACGCTGCTCACCCGCGGCGACTGGCGGCCGGACCCGGCGACCGTGCTCTTCACCGGCAGCGGACGGCAGGCCATCGCGGCCGCCGTCGCCGCGTTCGTGCCGGTGGGCGCGCGGCTCGCGGTCGAGTCCCTCACCTACCCGGTGGTGAAGGGCCTCGCCGCCCGCCTCGGCGTCGAGCTGGTGCCGATCGAGACCGACGAGCACGGCCTGGTCCCGGCCGCGCTGGCCGCGGCCGAGCCGGTCCGCGCGCTGTACGTCCAGCCGACGCTGCACAACCCGCTCGGCACGACCATGCCCGCGCGCCGCCGCGAAGAACTGGCGGACGTCGTGCGGCGGCTGGACCTGCCGGTGATCGAGGACGGCATCTACACGTTCCTGCGCGACGACGTCCGGCCGTTCGCCGCGTACGCGCCGGAGCGGACGGTGTTCGTCGACAGCCTCTCCAAGCGCGTCGCCCCGGGCCTGACGGCGGGATTCCTCGTGACGCCGCCGGCGTGGACTCCCCGGCTGGCGTCGTCGGTGCGGTCGGGCGCGTGGGCTGCCTCGCGCTTCGCCGTCGAAGCGGCGACGCAGTGGATCATGACCGGCACCCTCGCCGAAGTCGAAGCCGCGAAACGTCGTGACGCCGCCGCCCGGGCGTTGGTGGTGCAGGAGAAGCTGCCGGGCCTGCGCGGCGACGCCGCGTCGTACCACCGCTGGTGGGAGCTGCCGGAGCAGTGGCGGGCGGACACGTTCGTCGCGGCGGCCGCCCGGCGCGGCATCGCGCTGCTCCCGGCCGCGGCGTTCGCGGTCCTGCCGGGCCACGCACCGAACGCCGTGCGCGTCGCGGTGTCCGCGCCGCCGGTGCCGACCCTGGAAGCCGCGCTCGACGTCCTGGCGACCCTGGCCGGCGGCAGTCCCGACGACCTGCTGGCCGACTGACAGCGGGTGCCAGCGGCGTGCCAGTGCGGTGTGCGGGCCGCACCAGAGCGCCGCGCCACTCTTCGGTTGTCGCACAACGAACCGAAGGAGCACCCATGACCGTCACGATCGTCGGCGCCGGCCTCGGCGGCCTCACGCTGGCCCGGGTCCTGCACGTCCACGGCGTCCCCGTCACCGTCTACGAGGCCGACGCGTCCCCGATGGCGCGGCTGCAGGGCGGGATGCTCGACATCCACGACTACAACGGGCAGCTCGCCGTCGAAGCCGCCGGCCTGGCGGACGAGTTCCGCGGGCTCGTCCTGGACGGCCGCCAGGCGATGCGGATCCTCGACCGGGACGGGAACCTGCTGTTCGAGAAGGTCGACGACGGCACCGGCGGCCGGCCCGAGGTCCAGCGCGGCGAACTGCGGCGGATGCTGCTCGACGCGCTCCCCGAAGGCACCGTCCGGTGGGGGCACAAGGTCACCGGGGTCCGCGCGCTCGACGGCGGCGGCCACGAAGTGACCTTCGCCGACGGCACGAGTGTCGGCACGGACCTGCTGGTCGGCGCCGACGGCGCGTGGTCGAAGGTCCGGCCGCTGCTCACCGACGCCACGCCCGAGTACGCCGGCGAAGCGTTCGTCGAGACCTACCTGTTCGACGCCGACACCCGGCACCCCGCCACGGCGGCGGCCGTCGGGAGCGGGTCGATGGTCGCGCACGGCGGCTCGCCGGACGACGGCATCAACGCCCACCGCGAAAGCGGCGACACCCTGCACGCCTACGTGGTGCTCGCCCGGCCGCTGGACTGGTTCGCCGAGATCGACTTCACCGACCCCGCCGCGGCCGCCGCGCGGATCGCGGAAGAGTTCGACGGCTGGGCCCCGGAGCTGACGGCCCTGATCACCGACGGCGACACCGACCCGGTGCTGCGCCCGCACTACACGCTGCCGGTCGGGCTCCGCTGGGACCGCGTGCCGGGCGTGACCCTCGTCGGCGACGCCGCCCACCTCGCACCCCCGAACGGCGAAGGTGCCAATCTGGCCATGCTGGACGGCGCGGAGCTGGGGCAGGCCCTCGCCGCGCACCCGGACGACGTCGAGGCCGCTATCGCGCAGTACGAGGAGGCCATGTTCGTCCGCAGTGCGACGCCCGTGGACGACGCCGTCCTCCTCGAGAGCCTGTTCGGCGACGACGTCCCGGAGAGCCTGCTCGAACTGGTCCGGGGCGAGCAGGACTAGGGCGCGTACTTCCCGACGAAGCTGCCGCACGTGACGGCGCGGCCCGTGAGCCGGGCCTGGATCGCCTTTTCCAGGCCGAGGTAGTCGAACACCGGCGTGTCGGCCGGGATCGACTCCGGCACCGGGCCGCCCGTCGCGAGCTGGCGGATCGAGTCCGTCTCGAACAGCACCAGGTAACCGCCTTCGCGGTTCAGCCGGTCGGCCGTCGCGAGCATGCGCTCGGGCGCGTCGCCGACGATCTCCAGCGGCAGCGGCCATTCGAGCGGGAACGGGTTGCGCAGGCCGAACGCGGGGTAGGCGAACGGGCTGTCCGGCAGGACCGCCGTCTTCGCGGCCGGGAAGCGGTCCAGGCAGTCGCGGATCTGGCGGACGAACGTGTGCGTCGAGGGGTTGGTGCGGATGCCGGCCATCGCCGGGGTGACGTCGCCGAGGTCGGCGGTCAGCCGGTCGTGGCCGAGGTCGAGGTAGGCGGCCTGGTCGTGGCGGACGACGACGACCCAGCCGCACACCGCCACCGCGGTCAGGCCCGCCGTCACGGTCACCCAGCGGCGGGCCAGCCGCGGCCGCGGCGGGACGACGTGGCTCAGCAGCAGCAACGCCGTCAGGGCGAGGGTGCCGGTGAGCAGCGTCGGCGTGTCGTTGCCCCACGACAGGCTGGTCATGAACCCGGTGGCGAGCACGAGCAGCCCCGCCCAGGGCACCTTGCGCGTGACGGCCGCGTTGACCGGCACGCTCACCGCGACGATCCACCACAGGACGTCCGCCCAGCGCGAGGAGCCGGTGAACCGGCCGTCGACGACCGTCCAGACGATCGCCGCCGCCCCGGCGAGCACCAGCACCCAGGACGCGATCCGCCCGGCCGCGCCGAGCCGGTCACCCGGCAGCCGGACGGCGAGCAGCACCACGGCGATCGCGGCGAAGAAGGCCAGTTCCCGCACGGGCGCCCGGGTCAGCGCCTCGGGGTCTTCCAGCCAGAGCCCGAGCAGGCGTTCGCCGTACGCGGGGACGCCGCCGGTCAGCTGCTCGACCATCTCGGCGAACCCGCCGCCGAGGCTGACCCACGCGACGTACAGCAGCCCGGGCGCGCCGAGCGCGAGGAGGTCGAGGACGAACCGGAGCACGCGCCGGCTGCCGGTCCGGGTGGCCGGGTGCAGCAGCAGCCACACCACCCCGATCACCGCGGCGAGCACGAAGCTCTGCTTGACGAACACCGCGCAGCCGAGCAGCACGAGCCCACCGCGGCGGGCGAACGCGTGGTTCTTGCCGAGCCCGGTGTCGAGAGCCCAGGCGCCGCACGCGGTGAGCGCGATGCCGTCGACGGTGTGCCAGGCCATCAGCGGGAATGCGTTGAGGTTGATCAGCGACGCCGCGGCGACCATCGCCGTCATGCCCGGGCCCCACTCCAGCACGCGGCGGCGCGTGACGAGCGCGGCGAACGCGATGGTGGCGACGATGATCTCGATCATCGACAGGAAGCTGGACCCGAAGAACAGCGGCATCGGCAGCGCGAAGTCGGCGACGTGCAGCACGGCCGACCCGAGCGGACGCGCGGAGATGATGTCGGCGTGCGGGACTTCGCCGTGCAGGACTCGCCACGCCTGGGCGAGGATGAAGCCCTGGTCGGAGGGGTGGAACCCGAAGCGGCCGACGCGCAGTTCGGTGGCCAGGGCGAGCACGAGGACCCAGCCGGCGTGGAGGCCCCAGCGCAGCAGCGGCCGCGCGGCCTTGGCGGACACGGGTTCCGGCGCGGCGGCGCGCGCAGGACTCGCCACGTCCACGCCTGCCCGCCTTCCGCTCCCCGATCACGCCCGGAAAGCGATGGTAGCGGCCGGGCCCGGCCCCGGCATGAACAGCACCACCGGGCCTCGGCTCAAGCGCCCCAATGTGGCCTTCGGTGCGTCAGACGCACCGAAGGCCGCCTTGGGTGCGTCAGACGCAACCAAGGCCACATTGGGGCGCTTTGGTCACCTGGCCGTGCCGATCGCGGCCGTCTCGTCGGCCGCGGCGAATCGGTCCCCAGTGCTGATTTCGCGCATTTCGAACTCCCCAGTTCACGCCCGTACCGGTGTACGGGACTCGCGCGAGGGTAGAAGTACCGTCGTCCTCGGAGCCAGGGTTTCGGCGGAATTCGCGGCAATCAGGCACGACGGCGCCAGATCAGGCGGGTGATCGCCGCCGCGACCGCCGCCGGCGCGGGCCGGCGGGGCAGGCCGCGGGCCTCCGGCGCGGACTCCCGCATCGCCGAGTACGCGAGGTGCGCGGCGAACCGCGCCACCCGCGGCGCGGTCAGCGTCGCCAGCTCGGCGGCCCGGCCCTCGGGCAGGCTCAGGATCTCCGGCCGCTCTTCCAGGGCCTTCACGACGAGCGCGGCCGCGCGCTCCGGGCTGCTCGACGGGATGCCGCGGTAGCCGGTCGGCGCGATCATCGGCGTCCGCACCAGCGGCATCCGCACCGAGGTGAACGTGATGCCGTCCGACAGCGTCTCGCGCCCGGCCGTCAGCCCGAACTCCTCCAGCGCCGCCTTCGACGCCAGGTACGCCGAAAAGCGCGGGGTGTCGGTCTGCAGGCCCTGGGTCGTCACGTTGACGACGTGGCCGAACCGCCGCCGTGCCATCGACGGCAGGAACCCGAGGATCAGCCGCACCGGCCCGAAGTAGTTGATGGCCATCGTGCGCTCGAAGTCGTGGAACCGTTCGGTGGACAGCGCGACCGAGCGCCGGATCGACCGGCCGGCGTTGTTCACCAGCATGTCGACCGCGCCGTGCTCGCCGAGGACGTCCTTGACCAGCGCGTCGACGGCGTCGCCGTCGGTGAGGTCGCACGGGTACGCGGCCGCCACGCCGCCGGCCGCGGTGATCTCGTCCCGGACCTCGGCCAGCTCGGACTCCCGTCGCGCCACGAGGATCACCTTCGCGCCCTTGCGCGCCACGGCGAGCGCCGACGCCCGGCCGATCCCGGACGACGCGCCGGTGATCAGCACCGTCCGGCCGGCGAGGCCGTGCCGGCGCCGGGCGCGGTCGGGGTCGAGGTGGGCCTGCCAGTACCGGTAGAGCGGCGCGGCGTAGTCCCGCAGCTCCGGCAGCTCGATCCCGCTGCCGAACAACGCGGTCGTCGTCCGTGCGGTGTCGAAGACGACGTCCATGCTGAGGTGCGGCAGCACGTCCAGGGGGACGCCGAGCTCGTCCAGGACGGCGGCGCGGGTGGCCCGGCCCCCGGGCACGCGGTCGACGCCGTTCGCCGCCGCGTGCGCGAGCCGGGTGCCCACGCGCCGCACCACACCGGGCAGTTCGGCCCGGACCCTCGGTCCGCCGGCGGCGCGCGCGAAGGCGTTGTAGACGGAGTTGAGCGACTGCGGCCGCGCGGCGGCGAGGTGGTAGGTGGCCCCGGACGGCGCGTCCCGGTGCATCAGGAACGCAAGAGCTTCGACGACGTAGTCGACCGGCACCAGGTTCGTCGCGCCGAGGTCGGGGGCGGCCAGCGGCAGCCGCGCGGGCAGCGCCGCCAGCCGCGAGATGGCGGGCAGGAAGAAGTACGGGCCGTCGACCTTGTCCATCTCGCCGGTGCGCGAGTCGCCGACGACGGCCGAGGGCCGGTAGACGCGGAACGGCAGCGACTGCTCGCGGACGAGCTTCTCGGCCTGGAACTTCGTCGCGTGGTATGGCGAAGGGAAGTGCTGCCCGAGGTCGAAGTCGTCCTCGGTGAACCGCCCGGCGTGGTCGCCCGCGACGGCGATCGAGGACACGTGGTGCACCAGACCCGCCCCGGCCGCGGCGGCGAAGGCGAGCAGGTGCCGGGTGCCGTCGACGTTGGCGCGCCGGTTGGCCTCCTCGTCCGCGGTCAGGTCGTAGATCGCGCCGAGGTGGACGACGTGGTCGAGGTGCGGCAGCTCCGCGGCATCGGTGCCGAGCCGCGGTTCGGCGAGGTCGCCGACCACCGGGTGCAGCTTCTCCGCGCCGGGCCAGGCCGCGGCCAAGGCGGTCAGGCGCTCGCGGGAGGTCTCGCGGACCAAGGCGTACACGGCGGACGTCTCCGGCCGCCGCAGCAGGCGGGCCACCAGGCGTTTCCCGATGAAGCCCGTCGCGCCCGTCACGAAGTAGGTCGTCATGGCCGGTCCCTTCGGTAGGGAGCCGACTCTAACCTACTGGAAAGTAGGAACGGTAGTTGTCAGGTTTCCAGCTGGTCGTCGGCAGTCGCCACGACGGCGTCACGCAGGGCGGCGCGCAGCCGTCCGACGTCGAGCGGGCCCAGAACGGCCGCTTCACCCGGCGGCGCGACCAGCACCACCTTGTCGTTGCTGACGAACACCGTCACGTCCCTGCGCCTGCCGGCCAGATCCCGGCAGCCGACCGACCATTCGCCCCGACTCATGGTCGCCGCCCTCCGTTTTCTCCTGGTGGTCGTGCTCCGTGCGAAGAGGGGAGCGCGGCGCGGAGGCGCTATGACGCCGGTTCACCCGATCTGCCTACTCGCGGGTTTTCTCTTGCGCTTCGCGGATTTCCGGCGTATCCCCCGGTCGTGGCGACGCCCGTTCGGGAGTACCGTCCGCACCGTCTCGTCGACGTGGGAGGTCACTGATGTCGGAGCCGCGGAAGATCGTCATCGTCGGTGCGGGCCTGGGCGGGGCGTCCGCCGCGGCCGCGTTGCGCGAACGCGGTTACTCCGGCGAAGTCCTGCTGATGGGGTCGGACCCGCATCGGCCGTACGAGCTGCCGGCGCTGTCGAAGGGCGTCCTGCTCGGCAACGGCGACGAACCCGACTGGGTGCACGAAGAGAAGTTCTACGCGGAGAAGGACATCCGGTTCACCCCCGGCGTCACGGCGACCCGGATCGAGCTGGGCGCCCGCCTGGTGCTGGACGACGCGGGCGGCGAGCACCGCTACGACCGCCTGGTCCTGGCGACCGGCTCGCGGCCGCGTTCGCTCCCGGTCCCGGGCGGCGACCTGCCGGGGCTGTACACGCTGCGCAGCCTCGACGACTCGCTCAAGCTGCGTTCGGCGTTCGCCGAAGCGGAGCGCGTGGTGATCGTCGGCGCCGGCTGGATCGGCTCGGAGGCCGCGGCGGCGGCCCGGACGCACAACGCGGACGTGACGGTCGTGGACCCGGTACCGGTCCCGCTGGCGAACGTCGTCGGCGAGACGGTCGGCGGGGTGTTCCGCGACCTGCACCTGGAGAAGGGCGTGCACTACCGGCTCGGTGAGCAGGTCGCGGAGATCACCGGCGGCCCGGACGGCGTCCGCGGGGTCCGGCTCGGCAGCGGCGAGGAGCTCACGGCGGACGTGGTCCTGATCGCGGTCGGCGCGGCACCCCGGGTCGAGCTGGCCCACGCGGCGGGCCTGGAACTGTCCGACGACGGCGGGGTGTGCGTGGACGCGGGCCTGCGCACGGCGGCCCCGGACGTGTACGCGGTGGGCGACATCGCGGCGCACTTCCACCCGCGCTACGGGCGCCGCATCCGCGTCGAGCACTGGGCGAACGCGAAGGACCAGGGGACGCACGTGGCGCAGAACCTGCTGGGGGAGAACGAGCCGTTCCTCGGGTCGCCGTACTTCTTCACCGACCAGTACGACCTGGGGTGCGAGTACCGCGGTCTCGCGGACCCGGCGTCGGACGAGCTGGTCGTCCGCGGCGACCTGGCGTCCCGCGAGTTCACGGCGTTCTGGCTGCGCGACGGCGAAGTCGCGGCGGCGATGAACGTGAACATGTGGGACGACGGGGATGCCTTGGGCGCCTTGGTCGACGGCCGCGCGAAGGTGACGGCGGAACAGCTCAAGACGGCCGATCTGGCGTCGCTCGGCTGAGGCGTTCGCGCATCAGCGCGTCGAGCCGTCGCCACGCGGGCGACGACGCGTTGACCGCGCCCTGCACCAGTGCCGGGATCGCGGAACCTCGTTCGTACGAAGGCAGTTCGGCGCCGTAGCGCGCCCGGGTCGCCGAGACGAGCCGCTCGGCCAGCGCGTCGACGCGCGGGTCGTGCGGGTCGAGGTCGTGCACCCGGTCGTACTCGAGGACCAGCTCGAGCAGTGCTGGATCGGTCAGCATCGCCGACTGGTCCCGGAAGTTCGCGCGCGCCGTCTCCGGGTGGGTCGCGAACACCAGGAGCCACAGGTCGTTCTGCAGCGCGACCCAGCGTTCGCTGAACCCGAGAGCGGGCAGCTCGGCGAGGTGGTCCACGACGTCGGCCGGCAACGCGGACAGCCGGCCGTCGGCGAGCTGCCGCAGCCGGGCCCGGGTGTCCCGCAGGCCGCGGATCCGGGCGGCGAGGTCGTCGTCGATCTGCTTGAGCGCCGGAAGCAGGCCGCCGCCGCGGAGTTCGCGGATCCGCGCCAGCGGAACGCCGGCCTCGGCCAGCGTGCGGATCTTGATCAGCTCGACGGCGTCGGCCGCGCTGTAGCGGCGGTAGCCGGACGCGTCGCGCGGCGGCTCCGGGAGGAGCCCCTTGGCGTGGTAGACGCGGATCGTCTTGGCCGTCACCCCGACGTACCCGGCGAGCTGCCCGATGGTGAGCACCCCGCCATCGTCGCACTTGACCTTGCCCCAGGGGCAAGGTTGCAGGATGACCGGCATGGCGGACTACGACACCCTGCGCGCGCTGGCCGACGAGGGCAACGAAACGGCCCTCGACCGGCTCGCCGACCTGGCCGACGCCCGCGGCGACGTCGAAGGGCTGAGCGAGCTGCTGGACGAAGGCTGCGACCACGCCGGCGCGCTGCTGACCCGCCGCGCGGTCGCCGCGGGCGACCTCCTGGAGCTGCAGCGGATCGCCGACGCCGGCCACGACCCGGCCGGCGAGGAGCTGGAGCGCCTGCTCAGGAAGTGACTTCGCGCGTCAGGGTCAGGTAGGCCAGCAGGGCCAGCAGCGCGAACCCCGCCATGGTCGCGGCCATCGGCACGGCCGTCCCCGGCCCGCCGAGCCCGACCAGCGGCGTCGCCACCGCGCCCACGACGAACTGCAGCACGCCCAGCAACGCCGACGCCGCCCCCGCCGACCGCGCGTGGGACGCCAGCGCCAGCGAACTCGCGTTCGGCATGACCAGCCCGATGCTCGACACCAGCAGGAACAACGACACCAGGAGGAAAGCCAGGGGAGCCCGGGACAACGCGGACACCAAAACGAGGGCCCCGCCGAGAACGCCCAGCAGCAGCCCGGACAGCAGCAAGACGCGTTCGGGCACCCGCCCCACGAGCCGCCCGTTGAGCTGGCCCGCCAGCACGATGCCGACGCCGTTGGCCCCGAACACCACGCTGTACGCCTGCGGGCTGAGCCCGTACACGCCCTGCAGCGCGAAGGACGACCCGGATATGTAGGCGAACATCGCCGCGAACAGCAGCCCGGACGCCAGCGCGTATCCCGCGAACGACCGGTCCAGCGCCAGCCGCCCGTAGGTCCGCATCACCTGGCCGAGCCGCGCGGGAGACCGCGAAACCGACGGCTCGGGCAGGGAGAACGCCACCACGGCCAGCAGCAGCGCCCCGAACGCCGTCAGCACCACGAACACCCCGCGCCACGACGTCCAGTTCAGCAGCTGCCCGCCGAGCAGCGGCGCCAGGATCGGGGCCAGCCCGCTGACCAGCATCAGCGTCGAGAAGAACTTCGTCATCGCGGTGCCGGAGAACAGGTCGCGCACGGTGGCGCGGGCGATCACGATGCCGGCCGCCGCGCCGACGGCCTGCACGAGCCGCGCCGCGACCAGCAGCCACGCGTCCGGGCTCACCGCGCACAGCACCGACCCCACGACGTACAGCATCAGCCCCGCCAGCAGCGGGCGACGGCGGCCGAGGGAGTCCGACAGCGGGCCGACCACCAGCTGCCCCAGCGCCAGGCCGGCGATGAACGCGCTGAGCGTCAGCTGGACCGTCGTGTCCGCCGCGTGCAGGTCGGCCGCCATCCGCGGCAGCGCGGGCAGGTACATGTCGATCGACAGCGGCCCGAACGCCGAAAGCCCGCCCAGGACGAGGACGAACTTCAGCTGCGACCGCCTGCTCGGCGCGGTAAGTTTCGCCGCGGTGGTCATGTGCCTCCTGTCGGTCTCGACTCCGACCAGCGACGCGGGTGGCCTGCGCTATTCCGGGCTGTGATCGGTGACACGCAGTGCTCATCTGAGCACTGAACCGGTACTGATCCGATCAATTTTCCGACCGTTTGGGCGTCAGCTCTGGATCGAGCGAACCGGCTGCGATATACATCGGATGTCTGGTCGGGTGGGTGAAGGGAAAATCCGTGCAGCTTGTGCGTCTCGGGGAGCCGGGAAGTGAGCGTCCGTTCGTGCGTGCCGACGACGGCACGACCTACGAGCTGGGCGGGCTGACCGCCGACATCGACGGCGGTTTCCTCGCCGCGGACGGCGTCGCCCGCCTGGCCGCCGCGCTCGCCGCCGGGGAGCTGCCGCCGGCGGACGTCGAGGGACTGCGCGTCGGCTCGCCGATCGCCCAGCCCGGCAAGGTCGTCTGCATCGGCATGAACTACCGCCGCCACGCCGAGGAAACCGGCGCGACGCCGCCCACCGAGCCGGTCGTCTTCATGAAGGCGCCGGACGTCGTGGTCGGCCCCGGCGACGACGTCCTCATCCCGCGCGGCTCCACGAGCACCGACTGGGAGGTCGAGCTCGGCGTCGTCGTCGGCAAGACCGCCCGCTACCTCGACAGCGTCGAGGAGGCCCTCGACCACGTCGCCGGTTACGTCGTCTCGAACGACGTCTCCGAACGCGCGCTGCAGTTCCGCACCGCCCAGTGGGACAAGGGCAAGTCGTGCGAGAACTTCAACCCGCTCGGCCCGGCGCTCGTCCCGGCGAGCGAGGTGCCCGATCCGCAGGACCTCGGCCTGCGGCTGTGGATCAACGGCGAGAAGAAGCAGGACTCGTCCACCAAGGACATGATCTTCAGCGTCGCCGAGATCGTGCACCACCTCAGCCAGGTGATGGTGCTGCGGCCCGGCGACCTGATCAACACCGGCACGCCCGAAGGCGTCGCGCTCGGGCAGCCCGACCCGAAGCCGTACCTGCGCGACGGCGACGTCATCGAGCTCGAGATCGACGGGCTCGGCCGGCAGCGCCAGGTCGCGAGGCAGGCCTGACCATGGCGAAGATCATCGGCATGGAGGTCCTCGACGTCCGCTTCCCGACGTCGAAGGAGCTCGACGGCTCGGACGCGATGAACCCCGACCCGGATTACTCGGCCGCGTACGTCGTGCTGCACACCGACGGCGGCCCCGACGGCTACGGCCTCGCGTTCACCATCGGCCGCGGCAACGACGTCCAGGCCGCCGCGATCCGCGCGCTCGCCCCGCACGTCGTCGGCCGGGACGTCCCGGAGGACGCGGCCGCGCTCGGCGACCTGTCCCGCACGCTCGTCGGCGACTCACAGTTCCGCTGGCTGGGCCCGGAAAAGGGCGTCGCGCACATGGCCGTCGGCGCGATCGTCAACGCAGCGTGGGACCTCGCCGCCCGCCGCGCGAACCTGCCGGTCTGGCAGTTCGCCGCGCGGATGACCCCCGAAGAACTGGTGTCCCTGGTCGACTTCCGGTACCTGTCCGACGCGCTCACCGAGGCCGAAGCCCTGGAGATCCTGCGGCGCGCGGAACCCGGCCGAGCCGAGCGCGCGAAGCAGCTCGAAGCGCACGGCTATCGCGCCTACAGCACGTCTCCCGGCTGGCTCGGGTACGCCGACGCGAAGCTCGTGCGGCTCGCCGAACAAGCGGTCGCGGACGGCTTCGAGATGATCAAGCTGAAGGTCGGCGGCAACCTCGAGGACGACGTCCGCCGCATGAAACTCGCCCGCGAGACGGTCGGCCCGGACGTCCGGATCGCCGTGGACGCCAACCAGCGCTGGGATGTCTCCGCCGCCGTCACGTGGATGACCGCGCTGGCGCCGTACGACCCGTACTGGATCGAGGAACCGACGTCCCCGGACGACGTCCTCGGCCACGCGGCCATCGCGAAAGCGCTTGCGCCCATCCGCGTCGCGACCGGTGAGCACGTCCAGAACCGCGTGATCTTCAAGCAGCTGCTGCAGGCGGACGCGATCTCCGTGCTGCAGCTGGACGCCGCCCGCGTCGGCGGGTTCAACGAGAACCTCGCGATCCTGCTGCTGGCCGCCAAGTTCGGCGTCCCGGTGTGCCCGCACGCGGGCGGCGTCGGGCTCTGCGAGCTCGTCCGGCACCTGTCGATGTTCGACTTCGTGGCGGTGTCCGGCACCGACGCGGACCGCTCGATCGAGTGGGTCGACCACCTGCACGAGCACTTCACCGACCCGGCCGTCGTCGAGCGCGGCCGGTACCTCGCCCCGACCGCCCCCGGGTTCTCCGCGCGCATGCACGACGCGACGCTGCGCCGGTTCCGCTTCCCGGACGGTCCCGAGTGGACGGAGACCGCAAGTGAGTGAATTCGAGGGCCTGGTGGCCGCCGTCACCGGAGGCGCCTCGGGCATCGGCAAGGCGGTGGCGAACCTGCTCACCGAGCGCGGTGCGCGGGTGGCGGTGCTGGACCTGAAGCCGGACGACGACGGCTTCCGCTGCGACGTTTCCTCGGATGACGAGGTGCGGAGCGCGATCGACGCCGTCGTGGACCGCTTCGGGCGCCTCGACATCCTCGTCAACAACGCCGGGATCGGCGCGCAGGGCGACGTCACGGCCAACGACGACGACGAGTGGCACCGCGTGTTCGACGTCAACGTCGTCGGCATGGTCCGGCTCGCCCGCGCCGCCTTGCCGCACCTCAAGAACTCGCCGTCCGCGGCGATCGTCAACACCTGCTCCATCGCGGCGTGGGCCGGCCTGCCCAACCGCGCGCTCTACTCCTCCACCAAGGGCGCGGTGCTCTCGCTGACCCTGGCGATGGCGACCGACCACCTGCCCGACCGCGTCCGCGTCAACTGCGTGTGCCCGGGCACGGCGGACACCCCGTGGGTGGGCCGGCTGCTCGACGCCGCCGCCGACCCCGCGGCCGAACGCGCGGCCCTCGCGGCCCGCCAGCCCATGGGCCGGCTGGTCACCGCCGAGGAGGTCGCGAACGCGATCGTCTACCTCGCGAGTCCCCTCTCCGCTTCGACCACCGGCACCGCGCTCGCGGTGGACGGCGGCATGTACGGCCTGCGCCCGCGCGGCCCGGTCCAACCCCGGTAAGACTTGATTTCCGCTGTCATCAAGGAGGATGCGGTGCGCGCTGTGTTGGTTCAAAACAGGGTGATCAAGGTGGCCGCCACGGCCGCCGTCTGCGGCCTGGTCCTGGCCGCGTGCGGGTCCACCAAGGACAACGCGTCGGCGCCCGCGGCGGGCGGCGGCGCCGGCGGCAAGGTCGGGGCGACGCTGCCCCTGCTGACCTCGCCGTTCTGGCAGGCCTACAACAACTACGTGCCGAAGATGGCCCAGGAAGAGGGCGTCGACGTCCTCCCGACGGTCAACGCCGACAGCGACCCCGCGAAGCTGATCACCGACATCGGCACCTTCCTCAACCAGGGCGTCAAGGGCCTGGTCGTGACGCCGCTGGACTCGGCCGCGATCGTCGCCGGGCTCAAGCAGGCCGAGAACAAGGGCGTGCCGGTCGTCGCCGTCGACGTCGCCCCCGAGAGCGGCAAGGTCGCCATGGTCGTGCGGGCCGACAACAAGGCCTACGGCACCAAGGCCTGCGAAGCGATCGGCGAGAAGGTCAAGTCCGGCAAGGTCGTGCAGATCATGGGCGACCTCGCCTCGGTCAACGGCCGCGACCGCTCGGAAGCCTTCCGCGACTGCATGAAGGCCAAGTACCCCGGCGTCCAGGTGCTGGAGATCCCGGCCGAGTGGAAGGCCGACAAGGCGTCCTCCGGCCTGGACAGCATGCTGACCGCCAACCCGGACATCAAGGGCGTCTACATGCAGGCCGGCGGCGTCTACCTGGCCCCGACCGAGCAGGCGCTCAAGCGCAAGAACCTGTTCTTCCCGGTCGGCGACCCGAAGCACATCGTGCTCGTGTCCAACGACGGCATCCCCCAGGAGCTGGCCGCGATCCGCGCCGGCGAACTGGACGCCACCGTGTCCCAGCCGGCCGACGCGTACGCGAAGTACGGCCTGTACTGGCTGAAGAAGGCCATGGCGGGCGAGACGTTCAAGCCGGGCCCGACCGACCACGACAGCACCATCGTCGAGATCAGCCCCGGCATCCTCGAGGACCAGCTGCCCGCGCCCGTCATCACCAAGGCCAACGTGGACGACAAGGCCCTCTGGGGGAACAACCTGTGACCGCGCTGCCCGCCGGCGAATCCGCCGTCCCGGTGGTCAGCGCCGTAGGAGTCGGGAAGCGCTACGGCCCCACCGTGGCGCTCCACGACGTCAGTCTCACCGTGCGCCCCGGCGAGTCGCACGCGCTCGTCGGGCGCAACGGGGCCGGCAAGTCGACGCTCGTCTCCATCCTCACCGGCCTGTCCGCCACGGACACCGGGCACGTCGAGTTCGGCGGCGAGCCGGCCCCGCCACTGTCCAAACAGGACGACTGGAAGGCGCGCGTCGCCTGCGTGTACCAGCACGCGATGGTCGTCCCGCAGCTCACCGTCGCCGAGAACCTGTTCCTCAACCGGCAGGCGGGCGGCGGGTTCTCGATCGGCTGGAAGTCGTTGCGGCGCAAGGCCCGCGAGCTGCTCGACTCGTGGGACGTCCACGTCGACGTCGACACCCCGGCCGGCGAGCTGTCGGTCGAGGACCGGCAGTTCGTCGAGATCGCCCGCGCGCTGTCCTACGGCGCCCGGTTCATCGTCCTCGACGAGCCGACCGCGCAGCTGGACAGCCAGGCCATCGAGCGGCTCTTCGAGCGGATGCGCCAGATGCAGGCGGGCGGGGTGACGTTCCTGTTCATCTCGCACCACCTGCACGAGGTCTACGAGGTCTGCCAGGCGGTGACGGTGCTGCGCGACGCGAAGCACGTGCTCACCGCGCCGGTCGCCGAGGTCGGCAAGGCCCAGCTGGTCGACGCGATGACCGGCGAGCCCGGCGGCCTGTCCGTCCGCGACGCCGCGTCCCGGGAGTCCCTCGAAGCGGACGCCGCGGAGATCCTCAGCGTCGACGGGCTCTCCGGCGACGGCTTCCGCGACGTCTCCTTCCGGCTGCGCCGCGGCGAAGTCGTCGGGCTCGCGGGCAGCAACGCCAGCGGCAAGCACCAGGTCGCCGAGACGGTCTACGGCCTGCGGACGCCGTCCGCCGGGACGATCCGCGTGGACGGCTCACCGCTGCGGCCGGGCGACATCCCGGCGGCGCTCCGGGCGGGCATCGGGTGCGTCCCACGCGACCGGCACCACGAAGGCCTGGTCCTGGACCACTCGATCGCCGACAACGCCACGCTGTCCATTCTGGACAAGCTGGGCCGCGGCGGGATCGCGTCGCCGCGCACGCGGTTCGCGAGAGCGTCGCAAGCTTTGCGGGACTACGACATCGTGGCCGCGAGCGCCGAGCAGCCGGTGTCCGACCTGTCGGGCGGCAACCAGCAGAAAGTCGTGCTGGCGCGGGCCCTGATCGGCGACCCGCGGGTCGTGGTGCTGATCAACCCGACGGCCGGGGTGGACGTGAAGTCGAAGGAGGCGCTGCTCGCGGTCGTCGACCGGGTGCGCGCCGAGGGCAAGGCGGTGCTGATCGTCAGCGACGAGCTGGACGACCTGCGCCTGAGCGACCGGGTCCTGGTGCTGCGCGCCGGAGCCGTGGTGGCCGAACACCAGGCCGGGTGGTCCGACGGCGACCTCGTGGCCGACATCGAAGGAGTCGAGCTTTCGTGACCGACGTGATGACCTCTCCGCAGACGGAGCTGCCCGCCCCACCGCGGCGTCGCAAAGCCGTCTGGCTGCGTGAACTCGCGCTGCTGCCCGCGCTGGTCGTGGTGTTCGTCATCGGCGGCCTGGTCGACGACACGTTCGTCGGCTGGAGCAACATCGTCAGCATCCTGACCGCGTCGGCGGCACTGTCGCTGGTCGTGCTGGGCGAATCGCTGGTGCTGATCACCGGGAAGTTCGACCTGTCGCTGGAATCGACGATGGGCCTGGCGCCCGCGCTGGGCGCGATGGTCGTGATCCCGGCGGCGTCGGCCGGCTTCGGCGTCGAGCTGCCGGCCGCGATCGGGCTGCTGGTGATCCCGCTGTGCGGGGCGCTGGTCGGGTTCGTCAACGGCTTCCTGATCGTGAAGCTGAAGCTGAACGCCTTCATCGTCACGCTCGCCATGCTGACCGTGTTGCGCGGTGTCCAGGTCGGGTCGACCAAGGGCAAGACGCTGTTCAACCTGCCGGACTCGTTCACGAACCTGGCGACGACGACGTTCGCCGGGCTGCCGATGTCGGTGTGGCTGGCGGCGCTGCTGTTCGCGGTGGCCGGCTGGGTGCTGCGCTACCACCGCGTCGGCCGCGCGCTGTACGCGATCGGCGGCAACCGCGAAGCCGCGCGGGCGGCCGGGGTGCGCGTCGACCGGATCGCGTGGGCGGTGTTCGTCGTCGCCGGGATCCTCGCCGCGATCGGCGGCCTCGCGTACACAGGCTACGTCGGCGCTTTGGGCGCGAACCAGGGGTCGGGCATGATCCTGCAGGTGTTCGCGGCGGCGGTGATCGGCGGCGTCTCGCTCGACGGCGGCAAGGGCACCCTGGTCGGCGCGCTGACCGGCGTCCTGCTGCTGTCGTCGGTGTCGAGCCTGCTCAACTACGCGCACGTGACGGCGGAGTGGCAGGGCGCGATCTACGGCGCCATCATCCTGGTCGCGCTGATCATCGCCCGGTACGCGGGCGGAAAGCCCCAGACCTGATGGTCAGCCTGTGATCATCGGATCACTGTCAGGAAGCTTCCGCGGCCGGCTCGGCGTCCGAATCGGGCACTGTCGGGTCGTCCGCGGTGCCCAGGGCGTTGCGCAGCCACTGCTCGACGCCCGCGACGTGCACGGTCGCCCACGAACGCGCCAGCTCCGGCTCGCGCGCCGCGATGGCCTCGTAGATCGCCGTGTGCTGTTCGCGCGTCTTCGCGACCGCGCCCTCCTGGGTGAGGCCGCGCCAGATGCGGGCGCGGGCGGTCGGTCCGGAGAGGCTGTCGAGCAGCGAGCACAGCACCGGGTTGCCGGAGCCGTCGGCGATCTTGCGGTGGAACTGCAGGTCGTTGGCGACCAGCGCCTCGACGGTCGGCGAGTCCTCCAGCTCGCCGAGCAGCCGGCCCAGCTCGGTGATGTCGTCGTCGCTCATGTGCAGCGCGGCCAGCGCGGTCGCGGCCGGCTCGAGGATCCGCCGCACGGCGAGGAAGTCGAGCACGGTGTCGTCGCGGTGGAAGTCCACGACGAACGTCATCGCGTCGAGCAGCAGGTTCGGCTCCAGGCTGGTGACGTACGTGCCGTCGCCCTGCCGGACGTCGAGCACCCTGATCAGGCACAACGCCTTGACGGCCTCCCGCAGGGAGCTGCGCGAGAGCCCGAGCCGCTGGGCCAGCTCGGCCTCCTTCGGCAGCCGGTCGCCCGGCGCCAGCTCGCCGGAGATGATCATGTCCTTGATCTTGTCGATCGCGACATCGGTGACGGGCATCGTGTGCGCCCTCCCTGCAACAGACCTCGGATGTTTCGGTGTTCGACACCAGCGTGCCATGACCCGGCCAAGGAGTGGTGATGACCCACCAGCCCGCACCTCAAAGAGTGGCTTTGCATACCCGGCTCAAGCCGGGCAAGGAAGCCGAGTACGAGTCCGTCCACGCCGTGATCCCGCCTGAGCTGGACACCGCGCTGCGCGAAGCCGGGGTGCGCACCTGGCGGATCTGGCGTAACGGTCTCGACCTCTTCCACGTCGTCGAAGTCGACGACTACGCGGCGATGCGGGCGGCCCTGCGGGACCACCCCGCGAACGTCCCCTGGCAGGCCCGGATGGCCGAGCTGCTGGCCGTCGAAGACGACTACTCCGGCGGCGACACCGGCATCGGGCTGGTCTGGGAACTGCCGGAAAAGGAGTGACGGCGTTGGAACTCTCCCTGTCCCGGCTGGGGCTCGGCTGCGCGCAGCTGGGCAACCTCTACCACGCGATCAGCGACGAGACGGCGGCCGCGACCGTCCGCCGCGCGTGGGACGAAGGCTTCCGGTACTTCGACACGGCACCGCACTACGGACTCGGCCTTTCCGAGGCCCGCCTCGGCGCGGCGCTGCGGTCGTTCCCCCGCGACGAGTACGTGCTGTCCACGAAGGTCGGCCGCGTGCTCGAGCCGAACCCGGACGGCGCCGGTGCCGTCGACGACCAGGGCTTCGCCGTCCCGGCGGCGTACAAGCGACGCTGGGACTTCAGCCGCGACGGCGTCCTGCGCTCGTTCGAGGACAGCTTGACGCGGCTCGGGCTCGACCGCGTCGACATCGTCTACGTCCACGACCCCGACGACCACTTCGAGGACGCTCTGCGCGGCGCGTTCCCGGCGTTGCGCGAACTGCGCGAGCAGGGCGTGATCGGCGCGTTCGGCGCCGGGATGAACCAGGCGCCGATGCTCGCCGAGTTCGTCCGCCGGACCGATCTCGACGTGCTGCTGGTGGCCGGGCGCTACACGCTGCTCGACCAGCCGGCGCTCGACGAGCTGCTGCCGCTCTGCCTCGACCGCGGCGTCTCCGTCGTCGCCGGCGGCGCGTTCAACGGCGGCATCCTGGCGACGGCCGAGCCGGGCCGCTTCTACGACTACGCGGAGGCCCCGGCGGAGCTGGTCGAGCGGGCCGGGAAGATCGCCGCGATCTGCGCGAGGCACGGCGTCGAGCTGCCGGAAGCCGCGTTGGCGCTGCCGATGGCACATCCCGCGGTGGCGTCGGTGGTCGTCGGCGCGCATGATCCTTCGCAGGTCAGCGTGAACGCGCGGCGCACGCGGGCCGTCGTGCCGCCCGAGCTGTGGACCGACCTGGTCGACGCGGGCCTGCTGCGCGCCGACGTCGTCCTCGCCGAAGGAGTCTCATGATCGACGCCCACCACCACCTGTGGGACCCGGCGCGGCGCGAGTACCCGTGGATGGCGGGGGCGGCCCTGGACCCGATCCGCCGTCCGTACACGGTGGACGACCTGCGCGCGGTGACCAAGGCGGCCGGCGTGCACGCGACCGTGCTGGTCCAGACGGTGTCGTCTTCGGAAGAGACCGCGGAGTTCCTGTCGATCGCGGCCGCGGAGCCGGTCATCGCGGGCGTCGTCGGCTGGGTGGACCTGGCCGCCGCGGACGTCGTGGACCGGCTGGCTTCGTTGGACGGCCCCTTGGTGGGGATCCGGCACCAGGTGGAGAACGAGCCCGACGACGACTGGCTGCTGCGCCCTTCGGTGCTGGCCGGGCTGGACGCGGTGGCGGCGGCGGGCCTGGCGTACGACCTGCTGGTCCGCCCGGCGCAGCTGCCCGCGGCGGCTTCGCTGGCGGCACGGCTGCCGCAGCTTCGGCTGGTGCTGGACCACGCGGCGAAACCGCCGATCGCGGCGGGGGAGTGGGAGCCGTGGGCGTCGGGCGTCGCGGCGCTGGCCGCGCGCGAGAACGTGGTGTGCAAGCTCTCCGGGCTGGTCACGGAGGCGGACTGGACGGGCTGGGAGGTCGGGCACCTGCGCCGGTACGTCGACCACGTGCTGGACGTCTTCGGCCCGTCGCGCCTGCTGTTCGGCTCGGACTGGCCGGTCTGCGAGCTGGCGGCGTCCTACGAGGTGGTCCTGGACGCGGCGATCGCGCTGACCGGCTCGCTGTCGGACGCCGAGCGGCTGGGCGTGTTCGAGCACAACGCGCGCCGCGTGTACGGCTTGGATGCGGGCGGGGAAACCTCTTCCAGGGGGTAAAAGAGGTTCCCCCGCCCGCCGCTGGGGTGGCCGGTGGGGTGCCTCAGAACTCTTCGTCGCGGATCATGCCGCGCAGCCGGGTCAGGGCGCGGTGCTGCGTCACGCGGACGTTGCCGGCGGAGATGCCGAGCGCTTCGGCGGTCTCCTGCGCGGAGAAGCCGACGGCGATGCGCAGGGTGAGGATCTCCTGTTGGACGCGCGGCAGCGAGGCGAGCAGCCGGCCGAGGCGGGCGCCGAGGTCGAGGTGCAGCGCGTGGGACTCGGGCTCGTTGCCGGCGAGGAGCGGGCGCTCCGGGAGCTCGGGGACGGGCTCGGAGCGGTCGCGGGCGACGGCCCGGTAGGCGTCGGCGACCTTGTTGGCCGCGATCGCGTGGACGAGGTAGAGGAAGGAGCCGCCGCGGTCCTGGTAATCCGGAAGGGCCTTCAGGACGGCGAGGCAGACCTCCTGGGCGACGTCGTCGGCCGAGAGGTAGGAGAGGTCGCGGCCGCCCATCCGCGCGCGGCAGTACCGCACGACGACCGGCTCGATCATCTGGAGCAGGTTGTGGATGGCGGCGGGGTTGCCCTCGCCGGCGTCCTTCACCAGAGGGTCGAGGTCCTCCTTCGTCAGGCGTCCGCTCGGCCTCGGAGATGACTCCAGGGTGCGATAATCGCGAACGTCGGAAGCGGATTGCTCGGTGGTCCTCGGCGGTGCTGTCATGGTCGTCTCCCCGGCCGACCCTCGACCGTCGCTGCCGGGGGTTCCACTCTCCGTGACTATTCGATTGCAGATCTTCTCGGGCTCCCCCGCTTGACCTGCGCTCTGTGCGACGCTCGGTAATCGTAAGCACCTCTCGGGCCATCAGTCCAGATTTCAACGACCAATACCCCGTTAGCAGCAGTGACCGTGATGTTCCCGCGACCCAGCCGTGCACATTGCGATTAATCGGTTTCAGGATGTGCCGAGTTCACCCGTCAGTGGAGGACCGCCACGGAAGCGGCAGTCACGGTCACGGCGAGCGACGCGATCGCGGGCAGAATCGGGCCCATGACGGCGGGCCGCCCGGCCCGCAGAGCGCGTTCCCGCCGCACGCCCACGCCCGCGAGCAGGGCGGATGTGGCGGCGGCGAGCAGAACGGGGACCAGGGCAGCACCCCAATGGCGCTGGGCGGCGGAGTGCAGGAGCAGTACGGTGCAGGCGGCGGAGGCGAGCGCGGTCCGCCGCCAGGCGAGCCCGGTCCGCTCGGCTTGAGCGCCGCCGGGGCCGGTCACGCGGGGGTCCAAGCGCGGATGACGGTACTTCTGACGTCGCGATAATCGCGAGGAAGCGGTATTCGGGCGGCGGGACGGAATGAAGCGCGGTTGAGCCGAATGGGCGGAGAGGCGTTTTCCGGGGCGCGGGTAACCCGATCGGGTGAGGTCCGAGTGAGTGCGGTCCGTGGTCGAGCGCCCGACCGCGGCTCGGGTCCGGCGCTCGAGGGCGGTCGGCAGCGCCGAGTCTTCGTGGCCGGTGAAGCTTGCCCGGTTCGGGATGGCTTGGCCGGCTCGCCGGGTCGCGCGCTCACGGTCGACTCGGCCGCCCGAGCCCCGTCCAGCTTCCTCACGACACGACCAGCAACACGGCCGCCGCCACGGTCAGCGCCAGCAGGCCACCGGTCAGCACCACGATCATCCGGCTCCGCGGCAACGGCTCCCCGGCCCGCATGGCGATCTGCACCCGCCGCCACCGCGGATAAGCCGTCGCCGCCAGCGCGGCCGCCAGCACCACGCACAACCCCGCCAGTACCGCGCTCGCCGCTTCGGGCGCCGGGACCAGCTGGTGGACCGCCACCCCGCCCGCCAGCAACCCCAGCGCCGTCCGCAGCCACGCCAGGAACGTCCGCTCGTTGGCCAGGGTGAAGCGATAGTCCGGTTCGCTGCCGCCCGCGTGGGGCGTGATGTCGTCCGAGGCCACGCCCCCAGACGCTAGCCGGTGTGGGCCGCCGCGGCGCCTTCGGCGCGGTGCGCGAACACCCACCAGCGCAGCACCGCGAACCGCACGAACCCGCCGACCAGGCTGGCCAGCAGCAGCGTGCCCGTTTCCTCCCACGACGTCGGCCGCTCGACCACCGCGTCCAGGACCGCCAGCACCGCCGAGCCGTACCCCGCGTAGAACGCGAACGTCAGCAGGTCCTGCAGGTGCCGCTTCCCCGCGTTGCTCCGCCGCCCGGCGAACGTCACGCGGCGGTGGAACTCCGTGTTCCCGACCGTCGTCAGCGCGATCGCGACCAGGTTCGCCACCTGGGAGCCGAGCTCGTCGCGCAGCAGGAGGAACAGCACCGCCTGGACGCCGGTCGTCACCACGCCGGCCACGACGTACCACGCCGCGTGCGTGCCGAGCTCGTGGTGGCGTTCGGGGTCGGTGGCGAGCAGCCGGTGCTCCGGTGCGCACCTGGTGGTGGCCATGATCCCAACCTACCCTGCGTTCACAAACTTGTGAATGTGTTAAACCGGTTGAAGAAATGTGATCCCGGCGACACGGCCGGAGTTTCGGCCTCCGGGACCCCGGGTAGGTCACCACGGATGATGCCCATTGCCTACGCGCCGGGAGAGACCAGTGAGTGACCGTGACGCGGCCGAACCGGAAAGCTTGGACCCCAGCGAAGCGCTGGACGAGGACGAGCTGCGCGTGGACCCGCTCGAAGAAGGCGTGGAGCCGCCCGAGCACTGGAGCGCCGCCAACCGCTTCGGCACGACGCCCCGCGAAATCCGCGAGGGCGAGCCGATGGACCAGCGCCTCGCCGAAGAGGTGCCCGACACCGAGCCGGAGCCCGTCCCGGAGCGCCCGCTCGCGGTGACCCCGGCGGATCAGCTCGACGAGTCCGTCGAGGACGCGCCGCCGGACTTCGAGCCGGTGGCCCCGGAAGACGAGATCCCGCGCCGGCACGCCGACCCCGATCCGCGCGAACAGGCGGACTACGCGGGCGGGTCCGTGGCGGACGCCATCCGCGAGGCGCGGCAGGGCTGATCCGCTCAGACTGCACGTCCGAACGGACGCCCCTAGCGTGGGGGCTTCCAGTGCATCGGACCGCGACGAAGGGAAGGCCGTAGATGCTGACCGTGACCGAAGCCGCCGCCGAGGCGATCACCGCACTGACCAGCCAAGGGGAGGGTGAGGCCGGGCTCCGCCTGGCTGTCCAGAACGCCGACGGCGAGAGCGCGCAGCTCGCGCTGTCCGTGGCCCCCGAACCCGCGGAGGGCGACAGCGTGCTCGGCGCCGAGGAAGGCCCGAAGGTCTTCCTCGAACCGCAGGCCGCGGCGTTGCTCGACGACAAGGTGCTCGACGTCCAGGAGGACGAAGCCGGCGGAGTCGCCTTCGCCGTGCTGCCGCAGCACACGAGCTGACCTCGGCGGACGGGCCTTTCGCGGCGTGGCGGGAGGTCCGTTCGCCGGGTGGCCGACGACATGAATGACTCATTCCTGTCGTCCGGTGACATGAATGACTCATTCCTGTCACCACCTGGGCGACCGCCGGGCTAGCGAGACCGCCAGGCGCGCACCACCTCCTCCGCGCGAGCCCGCAGCAACTCCGCCGCGTGGGCCCGAGCGTACTCCAGGGACGGCGCGTGGTCGAGCAACGCGCTGCTCCCCACCACGCCCAGCCGTTCCAGCCCGGCGGAGTCGAGCTGGATCCGCCCCGCCAGCGCCAGCAACGGCACCCCGCGCGGCCGCGCCCGGTCCGCGATCCCGGCCGGTGCCTTGCCGTTGAGGCTCTGCTCGTCGAGCGACCCCTCGCCGGTGATGACGAGATCGGCGCCGTCCAGCGCCTGGTCGACCCCGGTCAGCCCGGCGATGAGGTCGAACCCGGACTCGACGGACGCCCCGAGCGCGATCGCGGCCGCGGCCACCCCGCCGCCGGCCCCCGCCCCCGGCACCTTCGAGACGTCCGGGGCACCACCCACCTGCAGCGCGTGCGCCCACCGGCTGAGTGCTTCGTCGAGCAACGCGACCTCCGATGGCCCCGCGCCCTTCTGCGGCCCGAACACCGCCGCCGCCCCTGACGGTCCCAGCAACGGGTTCGTGACGTCGGTCGCGACCGCGACGCTCACCCCGTCGAGGCGTTCCCGCACCGGCGTCAGCTCGGTCGACGCGACGCGCCCCAGCGTCCCGCCGCCCAAGCCGACCGGTGCGCCGAACGCGTCCAGCACGCCGGCGCCGAGTGCGCCCAGCATCCCGGCGCCGCCGTCGGTGCTGGCCGTGCCGCCGACGGTCAGGACGAGCCGGCGGGCGCCGTGGATCAGCGCGTCCGCGAGCAGCTCGCCGACACCCCACGTGTGCGCGGCCAGCGCCGTTTCCGGGCTGGGCTCGACGAACTCGATCCCGCACGCGCGCGCCGACTCGACGTACGCCGTGCCGTCCAGCACCGCGTAGGAAGCCTTGACCGGCTCCTCGAGCGGCCCGCGGACCGTGAGCCGGACGATCCGCGCGCCCGCCGCTTCGAGGACGTCGAGGGTGCCTTCGCCGCCGTCGGCGACCGGGCACGTGACGATTTCGGCGTCCGGCAACGCATCGCGCACGCCGAGCGCGATCGCGTCCGCGGCCTCGACCGCGGTGAGACTGCCCTTGAACTTGTCGGGCGCGATGACGACGCGGGTCACGGCTTCACCTCCGTCAGCGGGGGACGCCCGCCCAGGACTTCGACGACGTTGCGGGCCGCCAGCGCGGCCATCTCCGTGCGGGTTTCGACCGTGGCGGATCCGAGATGCGGGCTCAGCACGACGTCGTCACGGCCGAGCAGCCGCGGTTCGACGTCGGGCTCCTTCTCGAACACGTCCAGCGCCGCGCCGGCGATCTCCCCGGCTTCGAGGGCGTCCGCCAGCGCGGCCTCGTCGACGACCGGGCCGCGCGTCGTGTTCACCAGGTAGGCGCCGGGTTTCATGGCGCGCAACGCGGCCGCGTCGATGAGGTGCCGGGTCTCGGGCGTCAACGGGCAGTGCAGCGAAACGACGTCCGAGCGTGCCAGGAGTTCCTCGAAAGACACGTACGCCGCGTCGAAATCCTGTTTCGACCGTCCTGAGTAGACGATCGACATCCCGAACGCCTGTGCCCGGCGAGCCATCGCGCGGCCGATCTGGCCGAGCCCGACGATGCCGAGCGTCTTGCCCTGCAGGCCCGAGCCGAGCAGGAACCCGAGGTGGAACGACCACGGCGTGCGCGAGCGCAGCAGCCGTTCCCCTTCGCCGATCCGCCGCGTGACGGCGAGCAGCAGGCCGAACGCGAGGTCGGCGGTCGCGTCGGTCAGCACCCCCGGCGTGTTCGTGACGACGACCCCGCGGGAAGCCAGCGCCGGGACGTCGACGTTGTCGTACCCGACGGCGACGTTCGCCACCACCTTCAGCCCGGGACCGGCGGCGTCGGCCAGCGCGCCGTCGAGCCGGTCGTGCAGCATCCCGACGACGGCCGAAGCGCCGGAGACGAACTCGTGCAGTTCGCCCGGCGCCAACGGCCGATCGGCGGGCGACACCGCCACGTCGCCCGCCTCGGCGAGGAGCTTCACCGCGTCGTCGGGAATCCATCGGGTCACCGCGATCTTGGTCACGCCGACAGCCTAGTTCACGGCACCGACAATTCAGCTCCGCTGAACCGCGTCCAGGACGATCTCCGACTGCGCCGCGGCCCCGGCTCCGTTGGGGTGGAAGGGGAACGCGAGCAGCAGCGGGTTGCTCGTCGAGATCGGGATCAGGCCCTCGACGTACCGCACGGTGGGCGCCTGGCACGCGTCGTGGCCGAGCGTGGGGGAGTAGGTGTCGACGAGTTCGACGCCGTTGTCCGCGGCGACCCGCGCCAGCATGGCGTTCATCGAGAGGAACTTCGCCTGCAGGTAGGCGACGTCGCCATCGGCGATCGGGATGACCGGCCAGCAGCCCTTCCCGCTCGCGGGCAGGCCGGCGAGGTAGTTCACCAGCAGGATCCGTGCGTTCGGCGAGCGCTCCTTGATCGCCCGCAGCGAGGCGGCGATCTTCGGTTCCGTCGCCGTGACCGCGTTTTCCAGCTGGTCGACGCCGCCCGCGGTGAACTTCGCCTTGCACGTGCTCACCGGCAGCAGGTTGAGGCACTTCGTCACCGCGGAAGCGAGCCCGATGTCGTTCCCGCCGATCCCGACGGTGACCAGGTCCGTGGTGGCCGTGAGCCGGTCGAACTGCGGCGGGTTCGTCCCGCCCAGCGGCAGCTTCTGCGGCTGCGTGAAGTCGGTCGTCGTCGCGCCGCCGCAGCTCGCGTCGCGGAACGTCTCGACGCCGAGCGCGCCGGCCAGCTCGTGCGGGTAGTCCGAAGTGGACTGTGCGCAGTCGAGCGGGGTGAACTCCGTGCTGGGTGGCAAGGTGACGAAGACGTCGGCGGTCCACGAATCGCCCAGGGCGACGTACTCGTGGTAGCCCGTGCTCGCCGACGCCGGGGCGGCGAAGGCGAGCACGGCGAGCGCGGGGACGACGAGCAGGGCGGACAGGCGCTGGCGCATGCTGCCTCCGTTGGCGAGCAGGGTGAAGGACTTTCACATTCAGCTCGCGGCCGGTGAAAAGTCAATCGGCCTCACCCGCCCCGGTCACGCCGATCGGCGTGGGTAATCAGACCCTGGTCAGGCGCACGACAGCGCTCGCGTACCCGCTGCCCGGCAGGTCGACGTCGAGGCCGTGGCTCAGCAGCACCGCCCCGTCGTGCACGACGCCGCCGGAGTCGCGGTACCGCGCGGACGGGTCCAGCCCCGCCAGCCGCGGCGGCGTGACCGGCCGTGCGAACTCCGTGGGACGCCGCCAGAAGAACACGACGACCTCGCCGCCCAGGACGTACTGGACGGCGGTGAGCGCCGATGTCGCCGGGTCCGCCAGCCGGTACAGCTCGCCGTGCTGCACGACCGGCCGGATCTCCTTGTACAGCGCCACGAGTTCCGCGGCCTCATCGAGTTCCGCGGTGGACCACTTCGGCAGGTCGCCGCCGAGGCCGAGCACGCCGGCCATCGCGACGTGGAAGCGGAAGCTCAGCGGCGCTTCGCGGCCCGTCGTCGGGTTCGGGCTGTCGGTGACCCAGGCCGACATCGTGCCGGCCGGGTAGAGCTGCCCGTAGCCGTGCTGGATGGTGATCCGGTCGGCGGCGTCGGTGTTGTCGGACGCCCAGATCTCGTCGGTGCGCGCGAGGATCCCGAGGTCGGTGCGCCCGCCGCCGCCCGCGCAGCCCTGGATCCGCAACGCCGGGTGGTCGGCGCGCAGCCGGTCCAGGATGGTGTGCACCGCGCGGACGTGGTCGACCCACACGCGCCCCGCCTCGCCGCCGGGCCAGCCGGCTTCGGTGAACGCGCGGTTCATGTCCCACTTGAGGTAGTCGATGCCGTGCTCGCCGACGAGCCGGTCGAGCCACTTGTGCGCCCAGTCCGCGACGTCCGCGCGCGCGAAGTTCAGCACGAGCTGGTTGCGCAACGTCGTCCGCGACCGGTTCGCCATGTGCAGCACCCAGTCCGGGTGCGTGCGATAAAGATCGCTGTCCGGGTTGACCATCTCCGGCTCGACCCACAGCCCGAACTTCATCCCGTGCGCGTGGACGGCGTCGACCAGGGGGCCCAGTCCCGCGGGGAAACGCTGCTCGTTGGGGGTCCAGTCGCCGAGCCCCGCGGTGTCGCCGGTGCGGGCGCCGAACCAGCCGTCGTCCATCACGAACAGTTCGGCCCCCAGGCGAGCGGCCGCCGCGGCCAGGCCCGTTTCGGTCCGCTCGTCGACGTCCCAGCCGGTCGCCTCCCAGGAGTTGTAGACGATCGGCCGCAGCTCCTCGGGGTGCGGCTGGACGAACTCGCGGACGTAGGCGTGCCAGCGGCGGCTGGTGCCGCCGAAGCCGTCGGCCGCGTAGAGCCCGGCGAACACCGGCGTCTCCCACGTTTCGCCGCGCAGCAGCCGCCAGCCGACGTGCTCGTGGCCGAATCCGCCGGTCCACGTGACGCGGCCGGTGTGCGTGTGCTCGACGGTGATCCGCCAGCTCCCGCTCCACGCGAGCGCGGTCGACCACACCTCGCCGGCCGTCTCGGTCGCGTCGCCCGCGTCGAGCATCACCCAGGGGTTGACCTGGTGGCTGGACACGCCGCGACGGCTGGTGAGCGTGGTTTCGCCGACCGGCACGGCTTCGCGCAGCACGCCGTACTCGGCGCTCCACGCCCCTGACGTCCGGGTCAGCCGCGCGCCCGCCCGCCGGGGGAGTGTCCACGACGCGGAATCCGTGCGCAGCAACGAGATCGGGGCCTCGCCGGTGTTGCGCAGCGACGTCCAGCGCTCGACGACGTCGCCGCGCACGCGGTAGTGCAGCGAGAGTTCCAGGGGGTAGTGCCGGTCGGCGAGGCGCACGACCAGGGAGTCGTCGGTGCTGGTGTGCCCGTCGTAACGCCACTCGAGCGCCGACGTCCCGTCCTCGTACCGCACGGCCAGGGCCGCGACGCCGAAGAACGCGCCGCCCTCGGCCGGCAGTTCCTGCCGCTCGTCGCCCGGTTCGTCGAAGCTGCTGTCGGCCGGGTTGCGGCGCGCGGCGACCTGCGTGGCCTGGGCCAACGTCAGCGGCGGGCCCCAGTGGACGTGCCGCGGCCGGTCGTCGGCGTCGAGCCGGAACGCGTAGGAGCTGTCGGGGGTGCGCAGCAGCCAGAGCCGGTGCGCGGGGTCGTGTTCGACGAGCGACATGCTCCCGAGCGTAGGCATGACCAGCGAAAAAATAAATTCTTGACGAAGTTAATTAATACTGCCTACCCTTCCGGCCATGCCTCGCAGTGCACCGGCAAGGGCGCCGATCACCAGTCCCGCGGCAGCGACCGTGTTCACCACGGTCCTGACCGAGGGGCCGGTCTCTCGCGTCGACGTCGCCCGGCGCACGGGTCTGTCGTCGGCCGCGGTCACCAAGGCGGCCCGGCCGTTCATCGAAGCCGGTTACCTCGAAGAGCTCGCCTCCGAAGGCCGCACCACGCCCGGTGCCGGCCGCCCCGCGAACCCCCTCGCGATCCGCCCGGACCGCGAGTACTTCGTCGGCGTCAAGATCACCGGCGACGACCTGATCGGCGTGGTCACCGACCTGCGCGCCGACGTCCGGGCCAGCGCCCACCACGCGCTGAAGAGCCACGACGTCGGCCACGTCGTCCGCGCGCTGGCCGACCTCGTCGGCGAGCTGCTGGCCGGGCCGACCCCGGACGGCACCAGCAACCTCCGCGAACGTGCGTACTGCCTGGGCGTCGCCGTTTCCGGTGACGTCGACCGCGCGTCGGGCGTCGTCCGGTACTCGCCGTTTCTCGGCTGGCGGGACGTCCCCCTGGCCTCGCTGTTGGAAGACGCCACCGGGCTCACGGCGACGTTGGAGAACGACGTCAAGGCCCTCGCCGTCGCCGAGCAGTGGTTCGGCGAAGGCGTCGGCGCGTCGTCGTTCGCGCTGGTCACGGTGGGGACCGGGATCGGCAGCGCACTCGTCGTCAACGGCGACCTGGTCCGCGGCGCGCACGGCGTCGCCGGCGAGATCGGGCACGTCCCGGTCGCCGACGGCGGCCCGTCCTGCCACTGCGGCGGCCAGGGCTGCGTCGAGGCGATCGCGTCCACCGAAGCGATCCTGACCCGGGCCAGGGAAGTCGCCGGCGAACCCGCGCTGACCATGGAAGACGCCGTGACGCGCGCCCGCGGCGGCGACGAGTCGCTGCGCGGGGTGTTCGCCGGGGCCGGGCACGCGATCGGGCTCGGCCTGGCCGCGCTGGTCAACCTGTTCGGCCCGGAACGGGTGGTCGTCTCCGGGGAAGGCGTCGCCACCTACGACCTGTTCGAAGACCAGATCCGCCGGACCTTCGCGGTCCAGGCGTTCGGCAGCGCCGCCCGCTGCGGCCTGGTGATCCGGCCGCTGCCGTTCGAGGAGTGGGCGCGGGGCGCGGCCGCCGTCGCCATCCAAAGTCTTTTCGTCGCCGAGAGCGCATAAGGAGTGAGCCCTGTGACATCCAAACTGAATCGCAGAAGCTTCCTGGTCGGTTCCGTGTTGTTCGCCGGGGGAGCGGCCCTCGCGGGCTGCACCTCGGACCCGTTGAACAAGAACGCGGGCGCCGCCTCCGGCGCGAAAGTGACGCTGCAGCAGTGGTACCACGCGTACGGCGAATCCGGGACGCAGCAGGCCGTCCAGCGGTACGCCCAGGAGTTCACCAAGGCCAACCCGGACATCGCGATCAACGTCAGCTGGATCGCCGGCGACTACGAAACCAAGCTGAACTCGGCGATGCTCACCGCGCAGGCGCCCGACCTGTTCGAGCTGGGCGACTTCCGGTACCAGAACGTCAAGAACGGCCTGCTCGCGCCGCTCGACGACATCGTGGACCCGGTCAAGGGCGACTTCAGCCAAGCCGCGCTGGACACCGTGACCGTCGACGGCAAGATCTACGGCGTCAAGATGATCGACGACGTCATGATGCTGTACTACCGCAAGAGCGCGCTGCAGGCCGCGGGCGTCCAGCCGCCGCGGACGTTCGCCGAGCTCCTGGAAGCGACGCGGAAGCTGAACACCGGCAAGCAGAAGGGCCTGTACGTCGGCACCGACGGCGTCGGCGAAGCGGCGACGCTCCTGCTCTGGTCGTCCGGCGGCGACTTCTTCGACTCGAGCGGCAAGAAGGTCGCCTTCGCCTCGCCCGAAGCGATCGCCGCGATCGGCGGGCTCAAGCAGCTGCACGACACCGGCGGCCTGCTCCAGGGCTACCCGACGGACTGGTCCGACCCGGGCGCGTTCGCCAACGGCGCCACGGCGATGCAGTGGGGCGGCCTGTGGTCGCTGCCGGACATCAAGAAAGCGCTCGGGGACGACTTCGGCGTCGTCGCGTGGCCGAAGTTCGGCGACGCCGGCAAGCAGGTCGCCCGCGTCGGCGGGTGGTATCAGCTGGCGAACGCGAAGTCGCCGAACCTGGAAGCTGTCAAGAAGTTCATCGACTGGCTGTGGATCAAGAACGCCGACCTGCAGAAGGACTGGTGCGTCAAGTACGGCTTCCACATCCCGGCCCGCAAGCCGGTCGCCGCGCAGACCACCGAGTTCTCCAGCGGTCCGGCGAAGGACGCCGTGACGATCTCGCAGCAGAACGGCAAGTCCTACTCGGGGCTGTGGAACAAGGCGTCGGCGACGCTGTTCCTGCAGGCCGCGACGAAGATCGCGAACGGGCAGGCCGACCCGGCCGCCGAACTGGCCGACGCGGCGAAGAAGGCGCAGGCCGAAGTCGACAAGCAGCTGGCATGACGGCCGTGATGGCGGCTCCGCCAGTCCCGGCGGCGGCTGTGAAGAGACGTCGCCGCCGTCGCGACTGGCGGGCGATCGGCGCGTTCGCCGTGCTGACCGGGCCCGTCGTGATCGGGCTGGGGCTGTTCAAGTACGTCGCGATCGCGTGGAGCTTCCTGCTCAGCTTCAACGACGCCCGCGGCACCATCACGCTCGGGCACTGGATCGGCTTCGACAACTACGCGTTCCTGCTCGGCGACGACGCCTTCCTGACGTCGTTGTCGACGATCGCGATCTTCACCGTGTTCATCGTGCCGATCACGTTCGTGGCGTCGCTCGGGCTGGCGGTGCTGATCAACAGCATCAAGCGCGGCAAGGCGTTCTTCCGGACGGTGTTCCTCATCCCGGCGGCGGTGTCGTACGTCGTCGCGGCGCTGGTGTGGAAGATGGCGCTGTTCAACGGCCTGCCGTCCGGCGTCGCGAACGTCGTCGGCGGGCTGTTCGGCGCCGGCCCGGTGCCGTGGCTGTCGACGACGAGCCCGCCGGTGTACTGGGTCGCGGTCGTGACGCTGCGGCTGTGGCTGCAGGTCGGGCTGTACATGATCCTGTTCCTGGCCGGGCTGCAGGCGATCTCGCCGTCGCTGTACGAAGCCGGGGAACTCGACGGCACGACGAAGTGGCAGGCCTTCCGCTACATCACGCTGCCGCAGCTGCGGAACACGTCGGTCGCGGTCCTGCTGCTCATCCTGATCGCGGCGTTCCAGGCGTTCGACGAGTTCTACAACCTGTTCGGCACCGGCCTTTCCGGCACGGCGACCGCACCGGTGAAGCCGCCGCTCGTCTACCTGTACGACTCCGCGCTCGGCGACCAGAACTACGGCGTCGGCTCGGCGGGCGCGTTCGTGCTGACGGTGATCATCATCGTGATCACGCTGCTGCAGGGCCGGTTCGTCGGCTTCGGGAAGAAGGACTGATGGCCGTCCTCGCCGCTCCTCGCGTCCGGAAGGCGCCGAAGTACGTTCTCGCGTCCGTGCTGTCGCTGATCTTCCTGCTGCCGTTCTACATCATGGTGCGCAACGCGCTGATGACGCGGCAGCAGGTCAGCTCGCCGGACTGGTCGTGGCTGCCGGACCCGCTGTCGTGGGTGAACTTCGGCGATCTGTTCGCGGACACGTCGGTACCGATGGCGCACGCGTTGGGGAACTCGTTCCTGGTCGCGATCGTCACCGCGCCGGTCGGGACGCTGTTCGGCTCGATGGCGGGGTACGCGCTGGCCCGGATCAACGTTCCCGGGCGACGCTTTGTCTTCACCTATGTGCTGGTCACATTGATGATCCCGCAGTCGGTGACGTTCGTGCCGACGTTCGTCGTCGTCGGCTCGATGGGCGGGGTCAACACCGAGTGGGGCATCATCGCGCCGAACCTGTTCAGCGCGTTCACCGTGATCCTGTTCCGCAACTTCTACCTGCGGTTCCCCGTCGAACTCGAAGAGGCAGGCCGGCTCGACGGGCTCGGCTACCTCGGCGTCTACCGGCGGCTCGTCCTGCCGAACTCCGGGAGCATGATCGCGTCGCTCGGCGCGCTGATGTTCATCGAAAGCTGGAACGCGTTCCTGTGGCCCCTCGTCATCGGGCAGGACCCGTCGTCGTGGACCGCGCAGATCGCGCTCTCGACGTTCCTGACCGCGCAGTCGGTCAACCTGCCGGCGCTGTTCGCCGGCGCGCTCGTCACCATCGCGCCGCTGGTCGCGATGTTCCTGGTCGCCCAGCGGTTCATCGTCCGCGGGATCGCGGCGAGCGGGCTCAAGGAGTAGGTCCCCCCTATCGAGGAGTGTTCAGTGAAGCGCCTCCTTTCCGTTTTCCTCGCCGTGCTCGGGCTTTCGTCCTTTTTGGTTTCGGCTGCCGACGCGCGCACGCCGTTCGTCAAGCCGTTCATGGGCTGGAGCAGCTGGAGCCTGGAGTCGTCGACCCGCGCGGGTTACGGCACTTCGTGGCTGAACGAGTCGCACATCCGCGACGCGGCATCGGCCATGGCTTCGAAGCTCAAGTCGGCCGGCTACACCTACGTCAACATCGACTCCGGCTGGAACGCCGACTTGTCATGGGTGTTCCACACCGACGTCAACGGCATCCCGACGCCCGATCCGGGGCGCTTTCCTTCCGGAATTCCCGCTTTGGCCTCCTACGTGCACTCGCTCGGGCTCAAGCTCGGCCTGTACGCGGTCACCGGCCTCGAGAAGGAGGTCTACGACAAGAACGCGCCCATCCTCGGGACGTCGTGCCACGCGCAGGACATCGCCTACCGGCCGTTGACGCCGTCCAATGGCTGGGGCGGCAACTGGAAGGTCGACTTCAGCAACCCGTGCGCGCAGAAGTACTACGACTCGATCGTGGCCAAGTTCGCTTCGTGGGGCGTCGATTTCCTCAAGGTCGACGGGACTACCGCGGACAACGTCCCCGACATCGCGGCGTGGTCGAAGGCGATCGACCACTCGCGGCGGCCGATGTGGCTGACGGCGAGCGCGTGGCCGGTGCCGCGGTCCATCGGTTCTTCCCTGGCCCCCTACGCCAACGGCGTGCGCGTCGACACCGACGTCGAGTGCTACTGCGAGACGGTGTCCACCTGGGACAGCTCGGTGAAGGCCCGCTGGACGGATCTCCCGGGCTGGCTCGGCGTGTTCGGCCCGCAGTACCGGCCGGACCTGGACTCGATGCCGATCAGCAACAACACCGGCTCCGGCATCCAGGACGGAATTTCCGACGTCGAGCGGCAGAGCGTGATGACGTTCTGGTCCATGGCGTCGTCGCCGCTGTACGTCGGGGGAGACATCTACTTTCTGGACGCGTCCGCGGTCTCGATCCTGACGAACCCCGAAGTCATCCGGGTCGACCAGTCCGGCACCTACCCGACGCAGGTGACCGGCGGCGACCACCAGGTGTGGACGAAGCGCGCGCCGGACGGCCGGACGTACGCGGCCGTCTACAACCTGGGGTCCACACCCGCGGACATCACGGTGGACTTCCATGGGGCGCGACCGGTGCGTGACCTCGTCGCGCGCAAGGACCTCGGGCGGTTCCCCGGCTCGTGGACGGCGTCCGCGGTGCCTCCGCACGGCTCACGGCTGGTCCGGATCGGCTGAGCGTTCTCTGTCGAAGGGGACTTTTCTCGCTGTTCACGCGAGAAAAGTCCCCTTCGTCGTGCGTGCGTCATCCATTGGGTGGAAGACGTCTGGTCGGCGCCCTCCGAACCGTGCTATGTTCGGTTGCAGAACGAGTGTGCGTGATGCGAACAGATTCGGAGTGTGGGATGGCGGAGCTGCTGTCGCTGGAGGAGGCCGTGGGCCGGCTGGTGCACGACGGCGACACCGTCGCGCTCGAAGGGTTCACGCACCTCATCCCGGTCGCGGCCGGGCAGGAGATCATCCGGCAGGGCAGGCGTGGCCTGACGCTGGTGCGGATGACCCCGGACATCGTGTACGACCAGCTGATCGGCGCGGGCTGCGCGAGCAAGCTGGTCTTTTCCTGGGGCGGCAACCCCGGGGTCGGCTCGTTGCACCGGTTCCGCGACGCGGTCCAGCACGACTGGCCGGTCCCGCTGGAGATCGAGGAGCACAGCCACGCGGGCATGGCGAACCGGTACGTGGCCGGCGCGTCCGGCCTGCCGTTCGCGGTGCTGCGCGGCTACACGGGCACGGACCTCCCGGCCCAGACGGACACGATCAAGCCGATCACGTGCCCGTTCACCGGCGAACGGCTGACGGCGGTGCCGGCGCTGAACCCGGACGTCACGATCGTCCACGCCCAGCGCGCGGACCGCGACGGCAACGTCCAGATGTGGGGCATCACGGGGGTCCAGAAGGAAGCGGTCCTGGCGGCGAAGCGCTCGATCGTGACGGTCGAGGAGATCGTCGACGAGCTGGAGCCCCGTCCGGGAGCGGTGGTCCTCCCGGCCTGGGTGGTCACCGCGGTGGCCGAAGTCCCCGGCGGCGCCAAGCCGTCGTATGCGGCGGGGTACTACGAGCGCGACAACTCGGCGTACCAAGCGTGGGACGAGGTGGGCCGGGATCGCGAGGAGTTCACGAAGTGGCTGAACGAGCTGACGGGGGTTTCGGCATGAGCACCGACTACACCGCCGACGAGATGATGAGCATCGCGGCGGCCCGCGCCCTCGCCGACGGCACCTCCTGCTTCGTCGGCATCGGCCTCCCCAGCAAGGCGGCCAACCTCGCCCGCCGCGCTCACGCCCCCAACCTCACCCTGATCTACGAATCCGGCTGCCTCGGCGCGAAGCCCTCGCGCCTCCCGTTGTCCATCGGCGACGGCGAGCTGGCCGACACCGCCGACGCCGTCGTCAGCGTCCCCGAGGTGTTCAACTACTGGCTCCAGCCGGGCCGCATCGACGTCGGCTTCCTCGGCGCCGCCCAGCTCGACAAGTTCGGCAACATCAACACCACGGTCATCGGCTCCGACTACCACGACCCGAAGGTCCGCCTCCCCGGCGCGGGCGGCGCGCCCGAGATCGCGGCCTCCTGCGGCGAGGTGTTCATCGTCCTGCGCCAGAGCCCCCGCGCCTTCGTCGAAAAGGTCGACTTCGTGACGTCCTTCGGCCACGGCACGGGCAAGGGCGACCGCGAGAAGCTCGGCCTGCCGGGCAAGGGCCCGACCCTGGTGGTCACCGACCTCGGCCTGATGCGCCCCGACCCGGAGACCGCCGAGCTGACCCTCACCGAGCTCCACCCGGGCGTGGAGCTCGAGCAGGCGATCAAGGCCACGGGGTGGACACTGAAGGTCGCGGCCGACCTGAAGGTCACCCCCGCCCCGACCGAGCAGGAGCTGACGGTGCTCCGAGACCTGGAGAAGGCATGACCGACGTGCTCCTTCTCCCCGCAGTGTCGAACTCCGTCCCCACCGCGCCGAGCACCTCGGTGGCGTTCTCGGCCCGGCTCGGCGCCCGGCCAGGCAAGCGCATGACTCCCACGCGCGCCCACCCGGCAGCGCCGACCGGCACCTCCGCTCCCGCGTCCAGCCCGGCCGGCCCCGCCGTGGCAGGCTCGGTCCACCCGACCACCCCGGCACTCCGGAAGGCGAGCGCATGACCGACGTCTACGTCCTCGACGCGATCCGCACCCCGTTCGGCCGCTACGGCGGCGCGCTGGCCGGCGTCCGCCCGGACGACCTGGCCGCCGGGGTCCTCAAGGCGCTCCAGGCCCGCAACGACCTCGACCCGTCCACAGTGGACGAAGTGACCCTCGGCGACGCGAACGGCGCGGGCGAGGACAACCGCAACGTCGCCCGCATGGCCGCCCTCCTCGCCGGCTGGCCGACCAGCGTCCCCGGCAACACCGTCAACCGCCTCTGCGGCTCCGGCCTGGACGCGGCGATGCAGGCGAGCCGCGCGATCCAGGTCGGCGACGCGTCCCTGGTCGTCGCCGGCGGCGTCGAGTCGATGACCCGCTCGCCGCTCGTCATGCCCAAGCCGGAAAAGGCCTTCCCCGCCGGCAACCAGACCCTCTACAACACCGCGCTCGGCTGGCGCATGGTCAACCCGGCGATGCCGTCGCAGTGGACGATCTCCCTCGGCGAATCCACCGAACTGCTCGCCGAGCGCTACGGCATCGGCCGCGACGAGCAGGACGCCTTCGCCGCCCGCAGCCACGTCAACGCCGCCAAGGCGTGGGACGACGGTTTCTACGACGACCTGGTCGTCCCGGTCGAGGGCGTCGACCTGGCCCGCGACGAAGGCATCCGCCCGGACTCCAGCCCGGAGAAGCTCGCGAAGCTGAAGCCCGTCTTCCGCAAGGAGAACGGCACCGTCACGGCCGGCAACGCCTCCCCGCTGAACGACGGCGCCTCGGCGCTCCTCCTCGGCGACGAAGCGACCGCGAACCGCCTGAACAAGGCACCGCTGGCCCGGATCGCCGGCCGGGGCGCGGCGGGCGTCGACCCGGACGTCTTCGGCATCGGCCCGGTCCGCGCGGCGGAGATCGCCCTCGAGCGGGCCGGTATCGGCTGGGACGACCTGGCCGCGGTGGAGCTCAACGAAGCCTTCGCCGCGCAGTCCTTGGCCTGCCTGCGCGACTGGAAGAAGCTCGACCCGGAGATCGTCAACACCCACGGCGGCGCGATCGCCATCGGCCACCCGCTCGGCGCGTCCGGTGGCCGCATCCTCGGCACCCTGGCCCACGACCTGCACCGCCGCGGCGGTGGCTGGGGGCTGGCCGCCATCTGCATCGGTGTCGGCCAGGGCCTGGCCGTCGTCCTCGAAGGCCGGTAAGGAGAGAAATCGTGAGCACTCCGACCGAACTCAGGCTGCCGCGCTACGGGCAGGACCCCGAAGGCACGCACCCGCAACTCGGCTTCACCGGCTACCGCTCGACGGCGCTGCGGCACCCGAAGCAGGACCTCGTGCTGCTGCCGCAGATGCTGACCGAGGTCACCGGCCCGCTGCTCGGCCCCGGCCGCCTCGGCGAGCACGACAACGACCTCACCCGTCAGCACGAAGGCGAGCCGCAGGGGCAGCGGATCATCGTCACCGGCCGCCTCCTCGACGGCGACGGCCGTCCGGTGCGCGACTCGCTCATCGAGATCTGGCAGGCGAACGCCGGCGGCCGCTACCGCCACACCGGCGACCGCTGGCCGTCGCCGCTGGACCCGAACTTCGACGGCGTCGGGCGCACCCTGACCGACAGCGACGGCCGCTACACGTTCACCACCATCAAGCCCGGCGCGTACCCGTGGAAGAACCACGACAACGCCTGGCGCCCCGCGCACATCCACTTCTCGGTGTTCGGCTCGGCGTTCACCCAGCGGCTGGTCACCCAGATGTACTTCCCGGACGACCCGCTCTTCTACCAGGACCCGATCTTCAACTCGATCCCCGACGAGAAGGCCCGTCAGCGCATGGTTTCGCGCTACGACCACGAGATCACGCAGGCCGAGTGGGCGCTCGGGTTCCAGTTCGACATCGTGCTGCGCGGGCGCGACGCGTCGGTGTTCGAAGAGGAAGAGGACGAGGACGAATGACCAAGCTGCTGCCCACCCCGTCGCAGACCGTCGGCCCGTACCTGTCGATCGGGCTGCCCTGGCCGGACGGCCCGCACGTGGTGCCCGAGGGCACGCCCGGCGCGTTCTGGATCCGCGGCACGGTCCGGGACGGCAACGGCGACCCGGTCCCGGACGCCATGATCGAGACGTGGCAGGCCGACCCGGACGGCGGCTTCCGCCACCCCGACGACCCGCGCGGCGAGGCAACCGGCGAGTTCCGCGGCTTCGGGCGCTGCCCGACCGAAACCGACGGCACGTACGGGATCCTGACGCTGCTGCCGGGCCCGGTGCCAGGCGAAAACGGCACCACGCAGGCCCGCCACATCGACGTCTCGGTGTTCGCCCGCGGCCTGCTCAACCGGGTCGTCACGCGGATCTACTTCGAGGACCAGGACAACGCCGCGGACCCGGTGCTGGCGACGGTGCCGGAGGAGCGGCGCGGCACGCTGATCGCGGCGAAGACCGAGGACGGCTACCGCTTCGACGTGCGGCTGCAGGGCGAGGGAGAGACGGTGTTCTTCACCGTATGAACGGAGGTGGCAACGTGGGCGCCGTGCGGGTGCACCGGGTCGTGGAAGGCCCCGAGGAGGGGCCGGTGGTCGTGTTCGGCGGGTCGCTCGGCAGCGACGTCCGGATGTGGGAGCCGCAGGTCGTACCGCTGCTCGAGCGCGGCTTCCGGGTGGTCCGCTACGACACGCGCGGGCACGGCGCCTCGCCGGTGCCGGCCGGTCCGTACGAAATCGACGACCTGGGCGCCGACGTCCTGGCGCTGCTCGACGACCTCGAGGTCGCGCGGGCGCACCTGGTCGGCCTGTCGCTCGGCGCGATGACCGGCATGTGGCTCGGCGCCCACGCGCCGGACCGCGTCGCAAGCCTGGTGCTGTGCTGCACGTCGGCGAAGCTGGGGCCGCCGCAGATGTGGGCCGACCGGGCTCGCACGGTTCGTGCCGAGGGCACCGCCGCCGTCGCCGAGGCGGGGGTCGCCCGCTGGCTGACCCCGGCGTACGCCGAGCGGCACCCGGACCGCGCCGCGTTCCTGCGTTCGATGATCGCCGCGGTGCCGGACGAGGGCTACGCGGCCTGCTGCGGTGCGATCGAGCGGATGGACCAGCTCGACGCGCTGCCGAAGATCACCGCGCCGACCCTGGTCATCGCGGGCGCCGAAGACCCGGCCACCCCACCGGAGGGGCACGCCGACCTGATCGCGGCGGGCATCCCCGGCGCCCGCCTGGAAGTCGTCGCGGACGCGGCGCACCTGGGCAGCTACGAGCGGCCCGAAGAGTTCACCCGGCTGATCCTGGACCACTTGGAGCGAGCGTGACCGACCGCCACGAGCAGGGCATGAAGGTGCGGCGCGAGGTGCTCGGCGACGAGCACGTCGACCGCGCGGTCGCGGGCACGACGGACTTCAGCCGCCCGTTTCAGGACTACATCACCGAGGGCGCGTGGGGCTCGGTCTGGGCCCGCGACGGCCTGGACCGCCGGACGCGCAGCTGCGTCACGCTCGCGGCGCTGACGGCGCTGCAGGCGCACAACGAGCTGGCGATGCACGTCCGGGCCGCGGTCCGCAACGGCCTGACGGCGGCGGAGATCAGCGAGGTCCTGCTGCACACGGCGGTCTACGCGGGCGCCCCGGCGGCGAACGCGGCGTTCGCCATCGCGCAGCGCACCCTGGCCGAGCTCGGCGAGCCCACCGCCCGCCCGGCCGACGCCGGATAGGGTGCGCTCATGGACGTGGGGAGGCACATCGAAGGCGAGTTCGCGGTCGACACCGAACCGGCGCACCGCGGTGCCCACCACGTGCAGTCGCTGGAGCGCGGCCTGGCGGTGATCAAGGCCTTCCACGCGGACGCGGCGGAGCTGACCCTGAGCGACGTGGCCCGGTCGACGGGCCTGACCCGGGCCGCGGCCCGCCGGTTCCTGCTGACGCTGGCCGACCTGGGTTACGTCCGCACGGACGGCAAGTACTTCTCCCTCACGGCCCGCGTGCTGGAGCTGGGGTACTCGTACCTGTCGAGCATGACGCTGCCGGAGGTGGCGCAGCCGCACCTGGAGCACCTGTCGGCGGGGGTGCACGAGTCCAGCTCGGTGTCGGTCCTGGAGGGAACGGACATCGTCTACGTGGCCCGGGTGGCGGTCTCCCGCATCATGACGGTGAGCATCAACGTGGGAACCCGCTTCCCGGCCTACGCGACCTCGATGGGGCACGTGCTGCTGGCCGGCCTGAGCAAGGCGGAGCTGGAGGCGTACTTCGTGGTGGCCAAGCTCGACCGCCTGACGGACCGCACGGTGACGGCCCCCGATCGCCTCCGCGAGGAACTGGCCAAGGTGACAGAGCAGGGCTGGGCAATGGTCGACCAGGAACTGGAGGAAGGCCTCCGTTCGGTGGCGGCCCCCATCCACGACCGCAGAGGCCGGGTGGCGGCGGCGGTGAACCTGTCAACGCACGCGAGCCGCACAACGGCAGAGTCGGTGCAGAGGGACTTGGTACCCCCACTCCTGGAGACGGCCCGCGCAATAGAGGCCGACTTGGCCATCGGCGCCCCAGGCCGAGCCCATGGCTGAGAGCGCGGGCCGGGCGGCAGGGGCCGAGGGCGGCGGGTTGAGCACATGGGCTGAGCTCACGTTCGGTGCGCCGATGACCGCCGGTCGCCGGCTCGCCGCTTGCAGCCGGGGCTGCCGGCCGGGGGAGCGGCCTGCGGCAACGCCGGTTCGCTTGCCCATCGTCGGCGTGCTGCTTGGCGCCGGGGAGCTGGTGTGCCGATGAGCCTGGCTACCGCGCCTGTCGCGGGCTTGCTGCTCGCCGCCGGGGCCGGTCGCCGGTTCGGCGGCCCCAAAGCCCTCGCCGAACTCGATGGGCAACCTCTCGTCCTCCGCGCGCTCTCCACCCTCTCCGCCGCCGGCTGCCACCCCATCCGGGTCGTCGTCGGCGCCGCCGCCGAGCAGGTGCGGGCCCTCCTGCCCGAGCCCGGCCAAGCCGTCTTCGCCGAGGGCTGGGAAACCGGCATGGGCGCCTCCCTCAAAGCCGGCCTGGCCGCGCTCTCCGACGACCCGGCTCCGGTCGCGGCCCTGGTCCACCTCGTCGACCTGCCGTGGGCGGGCGCCGACATCCTCACCCGCGTCGCCGCGGACGCCACCACCGAAACCGTCGCCCGCGCGTCCTACGACGGCACCCCCGGCCACCCCGTCCTCCTCGGCCGCCGCTGGTGGTCCGAGATCGCCGACTCCGCCCAGGGCGACCGCGGTGCCCGGGACTGGCTGTCGACCCGCGCCGACCTGAAGCTCGTCGAGTGCGGTGACCTCGGCAGTGGCCGCGACGTCGACCGCCGGGCCGATCTGCCCGGCCGGTGACCGGCGCGCCGCCTACGATCGACACTGTGACGGACTCGCTCGCCTCGCCTGAAGAACTTGCCGCCGCGCTCGACGCGACCGGTTACCTCGCCGACGACGGGCTCGCCACCGCCGGCTTCCTCGCCCTCCGGATGGGCCGCCCCCTCTTCTGCGAAGGCGAACCCGGCACCGGCAAGACGTCGCTCGCCATCGCGCTGGCCACCGCGCTCGGCCGCCCGCTCGTGCGCCTCCAGTGCCACGAAGGCATCGACGCCGCCCAAGCCCTCTACGAGTGGGACTTCCCGCGCCAGCTCCTGCACCTGCGCGCCCTCGAAGCCGCCGGCGACGGACGCGTCGACGTCGAGACCGCCGAGCGTTCGCTCTACACCGAACGCTTCCTGCTCGCCCGCCCCCTGCTGCAGGCCCTGATCAGCGCGCCGTGCGTCCTGCTCATCGACGAGATCGACCGCGCCGACGACGAGTTCGAAGCCTTCCTCCTCCAGCTGCTCGACGAGCACGCCGTCACCATCCCCGAGTACGGCGAAGTCCGCGCCGAACAGCCGCCCCTGGTGGTGCTGACCTCGAACCGCACCCGCGAAGTGCACGACGCCCTCAAGCGCCGCTGCCTGTACCACTGGCTGGAACACCCCGAACTGGCACGCGAGGTCACCATCCTGCGCGGGCGGATCCCCGAGATCGGTGAGGTCCTGGCCCGACAGATCGCGGAAGCGGTGCACCGGCTCCGCGAGATGGACCTCCTCAAGCCCCCGGGAGTGGCGGAGTCACTCGACTGGGCTCGCGCGTTGTTGGCCCTGAACCGCGACGAGCTGGACGCGGCGACGGCGGCCCGAACGCTCGGAGCCGTCCTGAAGTACAGCGAAGACCTCGACCGGGTCCGGGCGAAACTCGACGCGCTGTTCGCCTGACGGTCCACAAAGGACAGAAATTAAATGCGTTGCCCGGCGCGCCGGGCTCCGGCATCATTTTCGCAGTACAGCAGGAACCGCCACCGAGAGGAGGAGATCGTGAACCGGCAAGCGAACCGATGCGGCACGATCTCCCGTGCCGTTCGCTGAATCTTCCTGAAGGCTCTTCGCGCCCACCCCTCGCTACCTCGGGTCGGCCGCGGCGAAGAGCGCGGTCTGCGCCCGCCCGGGGAGGGGCGTGCGCGCAGACCGCCCCGTCCCGGTAGCTCAGCAGGACAGAGCGCGGCGCTACGAACGCCGAGGTCCGAGGTTCGACTCCTCGCCGGGACGCCGAAACCACGCGCCACCGCAAAAGGCTGGACTGCTCATCGCGTGCCCGATCCGCGCGCCCAGGCCAAGCCGGGGCGCCGCGGCGAGCCGGAGTGCCCTGGGCAAGCCGGGGCGCCGCGGCAAGCCGGAGTGCCTGGCCAAGCCGATGCGGCGCCTGCCGGACCGGTCTTGCGCCGACCCGGCTCGCGCCTGCTGCCGGGCAATACATGCGGCTGCCCGGCCGCACCGTCGCCAAGCCGGCCCGGTCGCCGCCCGCGCCAATCGGGCTGCGCCCCCGTTTTCCACGCTACCCGAGGGCACCGACAATCTCCGGTGCCCACCGCCGCCTTGTCCACAGGCGAGCCCTCCTCACCGGTTGAGCGCACAATGGAGTCATGACCGCCGCCGCCGATCCCGTTGCCGGGTACGCCGGGTTCGCCGCCGCCCTGCGGGAAGCCGGTGTGGCCTGTGATGCCCGGCGCGTGCAGGCCTACCTGGCCGCCGTCGCCGAGGTCGATGTCGCCGAACCCACCCAGCTCTACTGGGCCGGCCGGCTCACCCTCTGCTCCAGCCCCGACGACCTCCCCTGCTACGAAGAAGCCTTCAGCCAGTGGTTCGCCATCGAACCGACCACTCCGCAACGCGCGAAAGCCGCCGCGCCCAAGCAGGCCCGGATCGCGCCGCTCGTCGATGCCGATGGTGGGCAGACCACCAGCGAAGACGCTCCTGACCAGCTCAAAGTCGCCGCCAGTGCGCAAGAAGTCCTGCGGCACCGGGATCTCGCCGCCCTCACCACCGCCGAACGCGAACACCTCCGCGAACTGCTCGCCACCCTGAAGCCCGTCCCCCCGAAACGCCCGGCCGCGCGCAAAACCCCGGCGCACCGGGGGCGGCTCGATCCCTCCCGGACCCTGCGCGCCATGCTCGCCAGTGGCGGCGAACCCGTGAAGCTCGCCCACGTCCGACGCGGCAGCAGGCCGCGGCGGGTCGTGCTGCTCATCGACGTCTCGGGCTCGATGTCGCCCTACGCCGACGCCCTGCTGCGGTTCGCCCACGTCCTGACGCGGTCCGCGCCGCAGTCCGTCGAGGTCTTCACGCTCGGTACGCGCCTCACGCGGGTCTCGCGCCAGCTGCGTCAACGCGACCCGGAACGCGCCATGCTCGCCGCGGGCTCGGCGGTGCCCGACTTCGCCGGCGGCACCCGGCTCGGGGAGACGCTGCAGGCCTTCCTCGACCGCTGGGGGCAGCGGGGAGTCGCGCGCCGCGCCGTGGTCACCGTCTTCTCCGACGGCTGGGAACGCGGCGACACCGGGCTGCTCGGCGACCAGCTCGCCCGCCTGCGCCGGCTCGCGCACGCCGTATTCTGGGTGAATCCGCACGCCGGCCGTGCGGGGTACGCTCCGGTCCAGTCGGGCATCGTCGCCGCGCTGCCCCACATCGACCGGCTCCTGGCCGGGCACACCCTGGCCACCTTGGAACGACTGCTCGGGGAGATTTCCGATGCGTGACGTACTCGACGACGTGTTCCGCCGCTGGTCCGACGGCGAGACGGTGGGACTCGGCACCGTGGTCGCGACCTTCTCGTCGGCGCCGCGCGCGCCCGGCGCCGCCATGGTCGTCGCCCCGGACGGGACCGTCGCCGGCAGCGTGTCCGGCGGCTGCGTCGAAGGCGCGGTCTACGAGCTCGCGCAGGAGGTCGTCGCCGAGCGCAAGCCGGTGCTGCAGCGCTACGGCGTCAGCGACGACGACGCCTTCGCGGTCGGCCTGACCTGCGGCGGGATCATCGACATCTACGTCGAGCACGTCGACCGCGCGTCGATGCCGGAGCTCGGCGACGTCGTCGCGTCGGTGCGCGGCGGCGAGCCCGTCGCGGTCGTCACGATCATCGAGCACGAGCGTGAGGGCCTGATCGGCGAGCACATGATCGTCTGGCCGGACCGGACCGCGGGCTCGCTGGGGTCGTCGCGGATGGACGACGCGGTCGCCGACGACGCGCGCGGCCTGCTGGCCAGCGGCCGCACCGGCACCCTGCACTACGGCCCGGACGGGCAGCGCCGCGGTGAGGGCATGGCGGTGTTCGTCAACTCCTTCGAGCCGCCGCCCCGGCTGCTGGTCTTCGGCGCGATCGACTTCGCCGCCGCGATGGCCCGCATGGGCGCCTACCTCGGCTACCAGGTCACGGTCTGCGACGCGCGGCCGGTGTTCGCCACCACCAGCCGCTTCCCGGACGCGCACGACGTCGTCGTCGACTGGCCGCACCGCTACCTGAAGGCGGAGGCCGACGCGGGCCGGATCGACCAGCGCACGGCGATCGCGGTGCTGACCCACGACCCGAAGTTCGACGTGCCGCTGCTGGAGGTCGCGCTGCGGCTCGACGTCGGCTACGTCGGCGCGATGGGCTCCCGCAAGACGCACGACGACCGCTTCGCCCGCCTGCGCGAAGCCGGGATCACCGAACCGGAGCTGGAGAGGCTGTCGTCGCCGATCGGCCTCGACCTCGGTGCTCGCACCCCGGAAGAGACGGCGGTGTCCATCGCCGCGGAAATCATCGCGTTGCGGTGGGGCGGCGGCGGAAAGCGGCTCGCGGAACTGACGGGACGCATCCACGGTTGAATACTCCGGGTGGCCCACAAAAGTTCACCCATCCGGACTTCCGCAGATGCGGCGCCGAATCCATGGGCGCCGCGTATCTGCGGAACAAGTAGTTGAACGTGTGACATCAGGACTTGTCCGCGCGAAGGTCGCGTAGCACGCTCGGGAGTCTGTGAGCCCGATCACGGTCGGGCAGGCCGTTCCCGAACCGGCTTTTGGAGGCCTGATGCGCATCACCGTCACCGTCGACGGGACGAAGTACACCGACGAAGTCGAGCCCCGCACCCTGCTCGTGCACCACCTGCGCGAAAAACTCGGCAAGGTCGGCACCGTCGTCGGCTGCGACACCAGCAACTGCGGCGCGTGCACCGTCCACCTGGACGGGCACAGCGTGAAGTCCTGCTCCGTCCTGGCCGTGCAGGCCGACGGCTGCGAGGTCACCACCATCGAAGGTCTCGCCCGCGACGGCAAGCTGCACCCCGTGCAGCAGGCCTTCCACGACAACCACGCGCTGCAGTGCGGGTTCTGCACGCCCGGCATGATCATGCAGTCGATCGACCTGCTGGCCGACAACCCCGACCCGGACGAGGAAGCCGTCCGCGAAGGCCTCGAAGGCAACCTGTGCCGCTGTACCGGCTACCAGAACATCGTCCGCGCGGTCCGCGACGCCGCGCAGCACATGAGCCCCGGCGCCGGGCCCGAAGCCGAGCGGATCGCCGAGACCAAGCACGTCGGCGTGGGTGGTGACTGATGACCGCCACGATCGAACCCGAGGTCGGCAAGTCCCGCCGCCGCAAGGAGGACGAGCGGCTGATCACCGGCCGCACCCGCTGGACCGACAACATCACGCTGCCCGGGATGCTGCACATGGCGATCCTGCGCAGCCCGTTCGCGCACGCCAAGATCGTCTCGATCGACACGTCGGCCGCGAAGAGCGCGTCCGGTGTCGTCGCCGTCTACACCGGCAAGGACCTCGACCCGGACAGCTCGATCGGCATGCCCTGCGCGTGGCCGATCACGCCGGACATGAAGGCGCCACGCCGCCCGGTGCTCGCGTCCGACCAGGTCAACTTCGCCGGTGAAGGCGTCGCGGTCGTCGTCGCGCGGTCGTCGGCCGAAGCGCACGACGCGCTCGAGGAGATCGACGTCGAGTACGACGAGCTCCCGGTCATCCTCGACATGGAAGCCGCGATCGCCGACGGCGCCCCGCTGGTCCACGAGGACCAGGGCAGCAACACCAGCGCGGTCTGGAAGTTCGACTCCGCCGAGGCCGGCACCGGCGGCAACGTCGAGGACGCGATCAGCTCGTCCGAGGTCGTGGTCAAGCGCCGCTTCCGCCAGCAGCGCCTGGTCCCGGCGTTCATGGAGCCGCGGGCGTGCGTCGTCGACCCGACCGGCACGCAGATCACCATGTGGTCGGCCACGCAGATCCCGCACATCCTGCGCGTGATGTCGGCGCTGACGCTCGGCATCCCCGAGCACAAGCTGCGCGTGATCGCCCCGGACGTCGGCGGCGGCTTCGGCGGCAAGATCGGCGTCCTGCCGGAAGAGATGATGTCGCTGCTGGTCGCGCAGAAGCTCGGCAAACCGGTCAAGTGGAACGAGTCGCGGTCGGAGACGATGCTCGCCGCCCACCACGGCCGCGACCAGATCCAGGACATCACCATCTCGTCGACGCGGGACGGGCAGGTCACCGGGCTCAAGGTCGAGCTGCTCGCCAACCTCGGCGCGTACAACGGGCTCGTCGGCACCGGCGTGCCGATCCTCGGCGCGTTCATGTTCAACGCGATCTACAAGATCCCGGCGTACCACTTCGCGTGCACCAACGTGTACACGACGACGACGCTGACCGACGCCTACCGCGGCGCCGGCCGCCCCGAGGCGACGTTCGCGATCGAGCGGATCATGGACGAGCTCGCCGTCGAGCTCGGCATGGACCCGATGGAGCTGCGCGAGAAGAACTGGATCAAGCACGAGGAGTTCCCGTTCACCACGGTGGCCGGGCTGACCTACGACTCGGGCAACTACGAGGCCGCGACGGAGAAGGCGAAGCAGCTCTTCGACTACGACGGCCTCCGCGCCGAGCAGGACAAGCGCCGCAAGGCCGGCGACAAGGTGCAGCTCGGCATCGGCATCTCGACGTTCACCGAGATGTGCGGGCTCGCGCCGTCGCGGGTGCTCGGCTCGCTGGACTACGGCGCCGGCGGCTGGGAGCACGCGGCGATCCGGATGCTGCCCACCGGCAAGGTCGAGGTCATCACCGGCGCGTCCGCGCACGGCCAGGGCCACGAGACGGCGTGGAGCCAGATCGTCGCCGACCAGCTCGGCGTCGCGTTCGAAGACGTCGAGATCATCCACGGTGACACGCAGTCGTCGCACAAGGGCATGGACACCTACGGGTCCCGCTCGCTGGTCGTCGGCGGCATCGCCATCGTCAAGGCCGCGGAGAAGGTGATCGCCAAGGCCAAGCCGATCGCGGCGCACCTGCTCGAATGCGCCGAGGACGACCTCGAATTCACGAACGGCAAGTTCACGGTGAAGGGCACGGACACGTCGACCGGCATCGGGGACGTCGCGCTCGCGGTGTTCGCGGCGCACAACCTGCCGGACGGCATCGAGCCGTCGCTCGACTCGGACGCGACGTTCGACCCGGAGAACTTCTCGTACCCGCACGGCACGCACCTGTGCGCCGCCGAAGTGGACACCGAGACCGGGCGGATCAAGCTGCGCTCGTACGTCTGCGTCGACGACGTCGGGGTCGCGGTGAACCCGCTGATCGTCGAGGGCCAGGTGCACGGCGGGCTCGCGCAGGGCATCGCGCAGGCGCTGTTCGAGGGCACCGAACACGACGACAGCGGCACGCTCACGACCGGCACATTCGCCGACTACCTGCTGCCGTCGGCGGCCGACCTGCCCTCGTTCACCACCGACCGCACGGAAACGCCGTCGACGACGAACCCGCTCGGCGCCAAGGGCGTCGGCGAAGCGGGCACCATCGCCTCGACGCCGGCAGTGGTCAACGCGGTGATCGACGCGGTGCGCCACTTCGGCGTGAACGACATCGAGATGCCGTTGACGCCGATGCGGGTGTGGCACGCCATCCAGCACGGCACGACCGACGCGGGCGGCCCCGGCCGCGACGAAGCGGGCGGCGGGCTCGGTTCCCTCGACGCCACCGGAGGTGCGCAGTGATCCCGGCTTCCTTCGACTACGTTCGCCCGTCCACAGTGGACGAAGCGGTGCAGGCGCTGGCGTCGGCGGGCGAGGACGCCAAGGTGCTGGCCGGCGGGCAGAGCCTGCTGCCGGTGCTGCGGATGCGGCTGGCCGCGCCGACGACGCTGGTCGACCTCGGGCGCGTCGCGGAGCTGCGCGGCGTCCGCGAGGAGGGCGACGAGCTGGTCATCGGCGCGATGACGACGCACTACGAGGTCCAGCGTGACGCGCTGGTCGCCGAGCACGCCGCGTTGCTCAAAGAGGCGACGGACACGGTGGCCGACCCGCAGATCCGCCACCGCGGCACGCTCGGTGGCGCGATCTCGCACGCCGACCCGGCCGGGGACCTGCTGGCGCCGGTGCTGGCGCTGGACGCGTCGCTGGTGGTCGCCGGGCCTTCGGGGCGCCGGACGGTGCCGGCCGCGGAGTTCTTCCAGGACCTGTTCACGACGGCGCTCGCGCCGGACGAGCTGCTGGTCGAGGTCCGCGTGCCCAAGCACACCGGGTGGCGGGCGCACTACGAGAAGTTCAACCGGGTCGCCCAGGCGTGGTCGATGGTCGCGGTCGCGGTCACCGTCCGCACCGAGGCGGGCGTCATCGAGGAGGCGCGCGTCGCGCTGACGAACATGGGCTCGACGCCGGTCCGGGCGTCCGGTGTCGAAGCGGCGCTGGTCGGGGTCCAGGCCTCGGCCGATTCGATCGCGGCGGCGGCGTCGCACGCGGCGGAGGGCACGAATCCGCCGGTCGACAGCAACGCCGACGTCGAATACCGCCGGCACCTGGCCCAGGTGCTGACGGGCCGCGCGATCGCGGCGGCCGCGGGAGCCTGACGCTCCACCCTGGCCGCCGCTCCGGCGGCGGCTAGGGTGGGGACCGGACCCCGTCGTCATCAGGAAGGAGGTCGGCCCGTGCGGCTCGACCACGAATTCACCGTCCCGGCTCCGATCGGCGAGGTCTGGCAGGCGGTCGTCGACCCCGAGCGCGTCGCCCCGTGCATGCCGGGGGCCACGCTGACGAAGGTCGAGGGCGACAAGTTCAGCGGCACGGTGAAGGTCAAGCTCGGGCCGATTTCCCTGCTGTACAAGGGCAACGGCGAGTTCCTGGAGAAGGACGACGCCGCCCACAAGGTGACGATCAAGGCCTCGGGCAAGGACTCCCGCGGAGCGGGCACGGCGGCGGCAACGGTGACGTTGACGCTGACCGAAGCCGACGGCGGAACCCACGGCGCGGTGGCGACGGACCTGTCGATCACGGGCAAGCCCGCGCAGTTCGGCCGCGGGCTGATCAGCGAGGTCGGCGGCAAGATCCTGGACACGTTCGCGGGGTGCTTGTCGGGCAAATTGGCTCCGGCTGCTTCGCCGGCGCCGTCGCCGGTGGCAGCGGCGCCGACGCCTGAGCCGACGTCGACCGCGGAGCCGGTGGCCAAGCCGGCCCCGGCGGTGAAGCCGGCCCCGACGACGGCGGAGATCAACACGGACCCGAAGCCGGCGGCATCGTCCTCGGACCGGCCCCCGTTGCGGAGCGTCCCGGCGGCGCCCGAGACGGAAGCGATCGACTTGCTCGATTACGCGGGGCAGTCGGTGCTGAAGCGGGTGGCGCCGGTGCTGCTGGGGATCGCGGCGGTGGTGGGCCTGGTGGCGATCATCAGGGCGCTGCGCAAGTAGTGGGCTGATCCGCGCCGCGCCGCGCCGGGCCGCGCCCGCGGCTGGCCCCGGCGCGCCGGGCCGCGCCGCGCCGGCCGGTCGTGCGCGGTGCGGGGCCGGGTCGGCGGGGTTACCTCGTGTTCCGGTACCGGTCGTGCGCGGTGCGGGGCCGGGTTTGGTGGGCTTGTGTCGTGTTCCGGTACCGGTCGTGCGCGGTGCGGGGCCGGGTTTGGTGGGCTTGTGTCGTGCTCCGGTACCGGTCGTGCGCGGTGCAGGGCCGGGTTTGGTGGGCTTGTGTCGTGCTCCGGTACCGGTCGTGCGCGGTGCAGGGCCGGGTTTGGTGGGCTTGCGCCGTGCTTCGGCATCGGTCGTGCGCTTGTGTTCGTGCGCGGCCCAGTGACCTGCGCCGGCGGGTGATTCACCCAGCCGAGCCGTGCGTCGCCGGCCGGATCTGTGCCCGTCGGTCTCCGGCTCGCGCGGTGATTTGTGCTCTTCCCTCGGCGAGCGTGGGATCGCCGAGGTGGGATTCCCACTTCGGCGTTCCCAGATCCGCATTCTCGCTCGCGCGTTCCCGGGGCGGCGTTCCTAGGGTCGAGTTCTCGCCTGCTCGTTCCCAGGGCTGGGTTCCCAGGTCCGCGTTCTCGCCCGCGCGTTCCCGACGCCGCGTTCCCGGGTTCGCGTTCCCGCCCCTGCGTTCCCGGGCCGCATTCCCGGGGCGATGATCCGCTCGTGAGCTGCTGAGCTGGGTGGATCTACTTTGCGCGGGTCTTCGGGCAGGTGCGTTGCCCGCAAATCGCCCGGACTGGCGACGCGCGTCGTCGGAACGGCTACGCTGGGCTACCTGGTCGGCCGAACTTCGCGCAAGGGGTACGTCACGATGCCGGTCCGTCACTTCTGTGGCTTCGGCTCTTGAGAGCCCAGGCCGCCGTGCGCCGGGAAGCGCTTTCCACCTGGCCGGGCTGGCCCGCGCGGTGGGAAATGTGGGCCGGGGCGAAAACCCGCTGGATCACCTACGCGCTCGGGTGTGAACTGGTCGCCGTCGTCGCCACCGGGACGGCGCTGGTCACCGGCTTCGGCGGGCCCGTGCGGCCGGTGTGGTTCGCGGTGCTCGTCGGGCTCGGCGTGGCCCAGGCCGAGATGTCGCGCCGGATCGAGCGGCTGCGGCGGTGGATGAGCGGGCAGACCCACATCAACGTCACGTCGGTCTGGTACCTCGCCGGCGTCGTCCTGCTGCCGCCGGCGTGGGTCGCGCTGCTGGCCGTCGTGCTCTACACGCACCTGTGGGTGCGCGTGTGGCGTCAGGTGCGTACGCGGCCCGCGCACCGCTTCGTCGCGAGCACGGCTTGGGCGATGCTCTCGTGCTTCGCCGCTTCGTCCGTTCTCGCGGTGTCCGGTTTGCACGGAACGCCGCTGCAGACGGCACGCGGGCTGTTCGCGCTGTGCCTGGCCGCCGCGGTGTTCGAGCTGGTGAACGTCGGCCTGGTCGCGGCCGGCATCTACCTCTACACGAGCCAGCGCTCGGCGGCCGACCTGATGGGCACCTGGGAGGACAACGCTTTCGAGCTGGCGACGCTCTGCCTCGGCGGCCTCGCCGCGCTGGCGCTGGCCGAGCAGCCGGTGCTGGTGGTGTTCGTCGTCGCGCCGCTGTTGCTGTTGCACCGCTACCTGTTGCTGAAACAGCAATTGCAGGTCGCGGCGGTGACGGACGAGAAGACGGGCCTGCTCAACACGGCGGGCTGGCACGAGTCCGCCGTGCGCGAGCACACCCGGGTGCAGCGGCGCGGCCCGGCCGGCGGCGGGTTCGCGGTGCTGATGATCGACCTCGACCACTTCAAGCGCATCAACGACACGTACGGCCACCTGACCGGCGACGACGTCCTGGCCGCGGTGGCGGTCGCGATTTCCGGCGCGGTGCGCCAGGGCGACACGGTCGGCCGGTTCGGCGGCGAGGAGTTCGTGGTGCTGCTGCCGGGCATCGGCCGCGCGGACGTGCTGGGCATCGCCGAACGAGTGCGGGCGGCGGTGGGGGAGCTGAACGTGGTGATCTCGACGGGCGGCGGCACGGTCCGGGTGAGCGGCCTGTCGGTATCGATCGGGGTGGCGCGCCACCCGGACGCGGGGCCGACGCTGGACGACGTGCTTCGGTCGGCTGACGCCGCGTTGTACCGGGCGAAGGAGGCCGGGCGGAACCGCGTTGCCGTGTGAGGTCGGCGCGGGGCGACGAAGGCCGGCGCGATCGCAAGGGGCGCACGCTGGGCCGGCTGAGGTTGCGCGGCAAGGGCACCGCCGCCGATGCCGCCGCGGTTCTGGTCGGGAACTGGGTGAGGGCGCGCGGCTGGCCGGGATTGGGACCCGGCGTGCGGGTCGGGTGGCAATGGGGGCCGTGATTGGCCGCCGCGATCGCAAGGGCGCACGCTGGGCCGGGTGAGGTTGCGCGGCAAGGGCACCGCCGCCGATGCCGCCGCGGTTCTGGTCGGGAACTGGGTGAGGGCGCGCGGCTGGCCGGGATTGGGACCCGGCGTGCGGGTCGGGTGGCAATGGGGGCCGTGATTGGCCGCCGCGATCGCAAGGGCGCACGCTGGGCCGGCTGAGGTTGCGCGGCAAGGGCACCGCCGCCGATGCCGCGGCGGGTCCGAGGCGGGCCTGTGGAGTGGGCTCGGGCTGCTCGGCGCCGCCGCGGTTCTGGTCGGGAACTGGGTGAGGGCGCGCGGCTGGCCGGGATTGGGACCCGGCGTGCGGGTCGGGTGGCAATGGGGGCCGTGATTGGCCGCCGCCATCGCAAGGGCGCACGCTGGGCCGGCTGAGGTTGCGCGGCAAGGGCGCCGCCGCCGACGCCGCCGCGGTTCTGGTCGGGAACTGGGTGAGGGCGCGCGGCTGGCCGGGATTGGGACCCGGCGTGCGGGTCGGGTGGCAATGGGCGCCGTGATTGGCCGCCGCGTGCCTGGGTGCGGTGCCGGTCGGAGGGCTCGCATGGGTAGGGACCTGAACGGCCGAGGTACCGAGCGGCGCCCCTGACCGACGGGCGAGGTCGGCGCCTTGCCGCGATGGCGCCGGCCGGGTCGAAATCGGTCGCAGTCGCCGGGATCGTGGCCGAGATGGCAGGGCGCGACCCGTCGACGTGTGACGAACGGCGCGAAATACCTTCTGCCCACAGCCGTTGAACCCGACATGAGCCGTGCGGATCACGAGACCGACGTCGTGGTTGTCGGGGCTGGGCAGGCCGGGCTCTCCGCCGCCTATCACCTTCGGCGGGCCGGGTTTGCCAACGGTGCCGGCTTCGTCGTCCTCGACCATGGGAAGCGGGCCGGGGGCGCGTGGCAGTACCGGTGGCCCTCCCTGGTGCTCGGCAAGGTGCACGGCATCTACGACCTGCCCGGCATGGCCTTCGGCAGCCCGGACGTCACGCGTCCCGCCTCCGAAGTCGTCTCGGAGTACTTTGCTCGCTTCGAAAGCGTCTATGACCTCCCTGTTTTCCGGCCCGTCGACGTCCAGTCCGTGACGCGGGCGGGGGATCGGCTGGTGGTGGCGAGCCCCGCGGAGTCCTGGGCCGCGAAAGCCGTGATCAGTGCGACCGGTACCTGGGACCGGCCCTTCTGGCCGCGCTATCCCGGGCAGGACACCTTCGCCGGCCGCCAGGTGCACACCGCCGACTACACCGGGCCCGAAGACTTCCGTGGCCGGCGGGTCGTCGTGGTCGGGGGTGGGGCGTCCGCCGTTCAGCTACTCATGGAGTTCGCCCCGCTCGCCCGGGCGACGGCGTGGGTCACCCGGCGGCCGCCCGTGTGGCGGGACGAGCCGTTCAGCGAAAACTGGGGACGCGACGCCGTCGCGAAGGTCGATGAACGAGTGCGTGCCGGGTTGCCTCCCGAGAGCGTGGTGAGCGTGACCGATCTGGCCGTGACGCCCGAGGTGCGCGCCGCGCGGGCTGCCGGGATCCTCGATCGGCGGCCCATGTTCGAGCGCATCACGCCCGACGGGGTCGTCTGGGCGGACGGCTCTCGCTTCGACGCCGACGTCATCCTCTGGGCGACCGGGTTCCGCGCGGCGATCGACCACCTCGCGCCGCTGCACATCCGGGAACCCGGGGGCGGGATCCGGATGGACGGCACGCGCGTGGTGCGCGAGCCGCGGCTGCACCTTGTGGGGTACGGGCCTTCGGCGAGCACGGTCGGGGCGAATCGGGCGGGACGGGCCGCGGTCGGGGAGATCAAGAAGCTGCTGAGTTCGGACGGCTGAGGTCATACATCCGAAGCTACCCGAACACCTGAGCGAAGATCATCACTGGATCGGGTGAAGCTCGGCGGGGCGGCAGGAACTCGATTTTCCTTGCGGGAGAACGAAAGCCGATGGGCGCTGCCCCCGGTTCCCACGCTACCCGAAGCCACCGACAAAATCGGAAGCGCCGGGAAAGGTCAGACCTCGCGGTCCCGGCTCACGGTGCAGTATCCCGCTCATCGAAACATGCCCTGAGCTGCGGAAACCGTCGAAAACTCACCCTCTTGACCGATTCAAGGACAAGACAAGTCTTGTCAGCCGAAACCGGTCATCGATACAGTCTGCTTTGTTAGGAAACTTTCCTAACACTTCAACCCGACGCCGCAGCCCACAGCCACCGCCAAGGCCCAGAAGGAGTGCGACGTGCCGTCGACCCGCCTGCGAACATTCTCCCGCCTCACCCCCGTGCTAGCCGCGGTCACCCTGCTGCCCTCCGCGATCGTCGCCGCGCAGGCCAGCGAACAGGCCGATGTCCTGCTCTCGCAGGGAAAACCCGTCGCGACCTCCACCGTCGAGAGCTCGTCCTACGCCGGGAGCAAGGCCGTCGACGGCAGCACCACCACCCGGTGGGCCAGCGCCGAAGGCGCCGACCCGCAGTGGCTGCGGATCGACCTCGGCCAGTCTGCCGCGATCCACCGCGTCCTCCTCAACTGGGAAGCCGCCTACGCCAAGAAGTACCGCATCGAAGTCTCCGACGACGGCGCGAACTTCACCGCCGCCACGTCCGTCGACGCCGGTGACGGCAAGATCGACGACCTCACCCTCAACGCCCACGGCCGGTACGTCCGCTTCGTCGGCGTCACCCGCGCGACCAGCTACGGCTACTCCTTCTGGGAGATGCAGGTCTTCGGCAGCACGGACTCCTCCGGTGACACCCAGGCCCCGACCACCCCGGCCGGCCTCACCGCCGGGACGACCACCGCCACCAGCGCCGCCCTGACGTGGACCGCCGCCACGGACAACGTCGGCGTCGCCGGCTACGACGTCCTGCGCAACGGAACCCCCGTCGCCACCAGCACGACGACGTCCTACACCGACACCGGCCTCACACCCGACACCAGCTACACCTACGCCGTCCGCGCCCGTGACGCCGCCGGGAACCTCTCGGGCCCCAGCGCGCCCATCACCGTCAAGACCAAGGCGGGCAGCGGCACCAGCTTCGTCCTCGCCGCGGCCGGCGACATCGCCGAACGCTGTACGTCGAGCAGCTCGAGCTGTGCCCACGTGAAGACCGCGAAGCTCGTCGAAACCATGAACCCCGCCGCCGTGATCACCATGGGCGACAACCAGTACGACGACGCGCACCTCTCGGACTTCAAGTCCTACTACGACAAGACGTGGGGCAAGTTCAAGAGCATCACCCACCCGATCCCGGGCAACCACGAGTCCTACGACGACACGCCGTTCAAGGGCTACGAGGACTACTTCGGCGCCATCGCCAAGCCGCAGGGAAAGCGCTACTACAGCTGGGAAATGGGCAACTGGCACTTCATCGCCCTCGACTCCAACGACTTCGTCACCCACGACGACTTCGCCGAGCCGCCCCAGCTCACCTGGCTCAAGCAGGACCTGGCCAACAACACGAAGGGCTGCGTCGCCGCTTACTACCACCACCCGCGGTGGAGCTCCGGTGACCACGGCGACAATCCCGACAGCATCGAGCTGTGGAACATCATGACGGCCAACAAGGTCGACCTCGTCCTCAACGGCCACGACCACGACTACGAGCGGTTCGTCCCGCAGAACGCCGACGGCCAAGCCGACGCAGCAGGCCCGGTCGAGATCGTCGGCGGCAGCGGCGGCGCGAACCTCTACACCATCCACACCGCGCACCCGACGACCGCGAAGCTGCTGAAGACCTACGGCGTCCTCAAGCTGTCGATGACGGACACCTCGTTCCAGTCGCAGCTCATCGGCGTCGACGGCAAGGTCCTCGACAACAGCCCGACCTACCCCTGCCACTAGGAGGACGGGCATGTACATCGCGGCAAGCCGCACCTCGGACCTGGCGGCGGGCAACCACCGGAAACCCGCGCTCAAAAGGGTTTCCGCCAACGTGGTGGCGCTCGGGATGGTCAGCCTCGTCACCGACGTCTCTTCGGAGATGGTGACCGCCGTCCTCCCGCTCTACCTGGTGCTCGGCCTCGGCCTGAACCCGCTGCAGTTCGGGCTGCTCGACGGGCTCTACGCCGGCGCCACCGCGCTGGTGCGGGTGCTCGGCGGCCACCTCGCCGACCGGTGGCGGCGCCTGAAGGCCGTCGCCGGGTTCGGGTACGGCTTGTCCGCGGTGTGCAAGCTCGGCCTGGTCGCGGCCGGCTCGTCGGTCGCCGCGATCGGCGTCGTCCTCGCCGCCGACCGCACCGGAAAGGGCGTGCGCACCGCCCCGCGCGACGCCCTGATCTCGCTGTCCAGCGAGCCGGACGCGCTCGGCCGGTCGTTCGGCGTGCACCGCGCGCTCGACACCGTCGGCGCGTTCCTCGGCCCGCTCGTCGCCATGGCGGTGCTGGCGCTGAGCCTCGGCAGCTACACCAGCGTGTTCTTCACCAGCTTCTGCGTCGCGGCGATCGCCGTGCTGCTGCTCGCCCTGTTCGTCCGCGACCACCCCGGCGGCGTGGACCGTGCTGCGGTGTCACTGCGAACAGCGGCGGGTCTCCTCAAGCAGAGCGACTTCCGGCGCGTGACGCTCTGGGCCGCGCTGCTCGGCCTGGTGACGGTCGGCGACTCGTTCGTCTACCTCGTCCTGCAACGGCGGTGGGAGATCGCGGCGACGTTCTTCCCGCTGCTGCCGCTCGGCACCGCCGGGGTCTACCTGGTGCTCGCCGTGCCGCTGGGCAAGCTCGCCGACCGGATCGGCCGCTGGCCGGTGTTCCTCGGCGGCCACGCCGCGCTCGGCCTGGCGCTGGTCCTGCTCTGCGGCCCGGCCTACGCGGTGATCCCTGTCGTCGCGCTCGGCCTGCACGGCGTGTTCTACGCGGCCACCGACGGCGTCCTCATGGCCGCCGCCGGCCCGCTCATCCCGCGCGACCTGCGGGCCACCGGGATGGCCGTCGTGCAGACCGGGCAGGCCGTGGCCCGCATGCTCTCCTCCGTCCTCTTCGGACTGGCCTGGACGCTCTGGGACCTGCGGCCCGCGGTGCTCGCCGCCGCCGGCTGCCTGGCCGTCGTCGCCCTCGCCGCCGCCCTCGCGAAACCGGTGCGCCCGTGAAGAAGATCGTCCTCGCCCTGGCCGGCACGGCCCTCCTGGTCGCCGCGGCCGTCGGTTACACCGTCAGCGCCCGCCACGACGCGGACGCCACTCCGGCCGCCCAGCTCACCTTGAGCCCCGGCCAGTTGCTGTTCCGCGACACGGCAACCGGCCGCGTCGGCGCCGTCCCGCTCGGCCGACCCGACGAGAAACCGCAGCTCAGCGGCCTGAAGTGCGACCGGTTCGCGGTGGCGAAGCAGACGGCGGTGTGCCTGGCCGTCCAGCCGGGGACGCTCCCCGCGGTGACCGACGTCCTCGTCCTCGACGACCACCTCGCCGTCCGCCACACCGAGACCCTGCCGGGCACGCCGAGCCGCGCCCGGGTCTCGCCGGACGGCAAGCGCGTCTACTGGACGCTCTTCGTGACCGGTGACTCCTATGCGCAGACCGGGTTTTCGACCCGCGCCGGACTGTACGAAGTGGACAGTGGAAGGCTGGTCAAGACGATCGAAGAGCTGCCGGTGTTCGTCGGCGACAAGCGCTACTTCGCCGCCGACGTCAACTACTGGGGCATCACGTTCGCCTCCGACGGCAACCGCTTCTACGCCACTCTGGGCAGCAGAGGGAAGACGTACCTCGTCGAGGCCGACTACAAGCGTTACCGCGGGAAAACCGTCAGGGAGAACGTCGAATGCCCGTCGCTGTCCCCGGACGCCACCCGGGTCGCCTTCAAGAAGAAAGTCTCCGACGGCAGCTGGCGGCTCTCGGTCCTCGACCTCAGGACCATGAAGGAAACCGAGCTGGCGGAACAGAAGAGCGTCGACGACCAGGCCCTGTGGCAGGACGACCACACCGTCCTCTACGGGCTGGACAACGCCGTCTGGGCGGTCCCGGCCGACGGCTCCGGCGCGCCGCGGAAGCTCGTCGACGGCGCGGCGTCGCCCGCCGTCACGGGGTGACGCCGACCGCCGCGAACAGCGTCCGGACGCAGAGGTCGCGCAGCTCCTCCTGGGTGACCTTCGGCTGGTCCAGCCACTCGAGGATGGTCGTCGCGACGAACGTCAGCCAGCCGCGGACGGCCAGCCGCGTCACCTCGGTGACCGGCGTCAGCACGCTCACCGCGTCGAGGATGCGGGTGGCGTTGGCGGCCATCCCGGCCTCGCGGATCTCCTGGATCTCGCGGTCGGCGCCGCTCGCGGCGCGGTGCACGATCCGGTAGCCGTCCGGGTGCGTGCGCGCGAACTCGAGGTAGACGTCGAGCCCGGCCCGCAGCTGCTCCGCCACGGGCAGCGCCGGGTCGGGCTCGCTCATCGCCAGCAGCTGGTCGCGTTGCGCGCGGACGATCGACGCGAAGAAGTCCTTCTTGGTGGGGAAGTAGTGGTACAGCAGGCCGCGCGAGACCTGCGCGATCTCGGCGACCTCCTCGATCCACACCTCGTCGTACGGCCGGTTCGCGAACAGACCGGCGCCGATCGTGAGCAGCTGCTCACGACGCTGTTGGGTGCTCAGCCTCGTCCGCATGCCCCGAGCTTACTTGACACGGGTTCAGTAGCAGGGGATCGTGACCCTATTGGATACGGGTTCAATAGAGGGGCTTGCCGTGGACACCACCGGGATTCCGCACCGGCCGGGCCGCCTGCCGGTGCTCGGCGACCTGATCGGCGCCAACCCGCGTACGCCGCTGCAGGACACCCTGCGCATCGGCCGGCGCCTCGGCCCGATCTTCACGCGCAAGATCTTCGGCTTCGAGATCGTCTTCGTCGGCGGCGTCGACCTGGTCACCGAGCTGAACGACGAGACGAAGTTCGGCAAGCACGTCGGCCTGGGCATCGAGAACCTCCGCGCGGTCGCCGGCGACGGGCTGTTCACCGCCCACACGCACGAGCCGAACTGGCGGCTGGCCCACGACATCCTGCAGCCCGCGTTCTCCGCCGAGGCGATGCGCCGCTACCACCCGGTGATGCTCGACGTCGCCCGCGAGCTGACCGCGGCCTGGGACGCGGCGGACGGCCCGGTCGACGTCGCCGCCGACATGACCCGGCTGACCCTGGAGACGATCGGCCGAGCCGGCTTCGGCTACCGGTTCGGCTCGTTCGAGCGCGCCGAGCCGCACCCGTTCGTGACGGCGATGATCCGCGCGCTGCGGTACGCGCAGTTGCAGAACGTCAAGCTCCCGTTCGTGCGACGCGCGTTCGCCGGGACGCCCGAGCAGAACCGGGCCGACATCGCGACCATGACGAACCTGGTCGACGAGGTCATCGACGCCCGCGCCGGCTCGGACAACCTGCTGGAGTTGATGCTCACCGAAGGCCACCCGGTGACGGGGGAGCGGCTGGACCCGGTGAACGTCCGCAACCAGGCCATCACGTTCGTCGTCGCGGGCCACGAGACGACGTCCGGCGCGCTGTCGTTCGCGTTGTACTACCTGACGCGCCACCCGGAGCTGCTGGCGAAGGCGCGCGCGGAGGTCGACGCGGTGTGGGGCGACCGCGAGCCGGCGTTCGCGGACGTCGCGAAGCTGCGTTACGTGCGTCGCTGCCTGGACGAGGCGATGCGGCTCTGGCCGACCGCGCCCGGCTACTCGCGCGAAGCACGCGAAGACGTCGTGCTCGGCGGGAAGTACCGGATGCGCAAGGGCGACTGGGTGATCGTGCCGCTTCCCTTGGTGCACCGCGATCCGGCGGCCTGGCCGGAGCCGGAGCGGTTCGACCCGGACCGCTTCGAGCCCGCCGCGGTGAAGAAGCGGCCGGCGCAGGCGTACAAGCCGTTCGGGACGGGCGAGCGCGCTTGCATCGGCCGCCAGTTCGCGCTGCACGAAGCCGTGCTGGCGCTGGGGATGGTTTTGCAGCGCTACGACTTCGAGGTCGATCCGTCGTACGAACTGAAGATCGTCGAGTCGTTGACGCTCAAGCCGAGCGGGTTCACACTGCGTCCGCGGGTGCGGGCAGCGGCCGAAAATGTCGGTGCCCTCCGGTAAAGTGGAAAATGGGGGGCGCCCCCGCGGCCGGGGTCAGGATCCGAGGTAGCGCACCTGCTCGGCCTTCCCTCGTTCGTAGCCGTCCCGGCCGGCCAAGTGCTCGGGCACGCCCACTTCCCACCACGCGCCGGCCTCGGTCCACGTCGACGGCTGCGTCTTCACCACGACCACCGCCGGTCGCCGTTCGGCCACGGCGGCCTCGCGGGCCGACGCGTAAGCCGTCCGTAGCGAGTCCACTGTGGACGCAGAGAACACCACGCAGCCCAATGACTCCGCGTGCTGAGCGAAGTCAACGCGTGGCGGCGAAGCGTGCGAAGTCGTGCAGTCGGCGTAGAAGTTGTTGAACGGCTTCCCGCCCTGACCCTCCTGAAGCCGCGCGATCACCGCGTAACCGTCGTTGTCGCACACCACCGCGACGAACGGGTGTCCCGCGAAAGCCGCCGAGAACAGCTCCGAGTTCAGCATCAGGTACGAGCCGTCGCCGAGCAGCGTCGTGACCAGCCCCGGCCACGCGATCGCCGCGCCCCACGCGCCCGCCAGTTCGTAGCCCATGCAGGAAAACCCGTACTCGACGTCCATCGACAGCGATCCCGACCCGCGCCAGCCGCCGATCAGCTCGCCCGGCAGGCCGCCCGACGCCGTCATGACGTAGTCGTCCGCCGCCGACAGGTCGTTCACCACCCCGACGACCTGGGCATAGGACGGAACCTCCGAAGCGGAAGCGCGCAGCGAGTCGATGTGCGCGTCCCAGGCAGCCCGTTCACTTGACGCCCGCGAAGTCCACGACGGGTCGACGCGCCAGCTCTCCAGCTGGGCGGCCAGGTCCGTCAGCCCGGCGTCCGCGTCCCCGACCACGGAAAGCGCCCCGTGCTTCACCGCGTCGAACCGGGCCGCGTTGAGCGTGACCAGGCGGACGTCGGGGGAGAACACCGTCCAGGACGCCGTCGTGAAGTCCTGCAGCCGCGTCCCGACCGCCAGCACGACGTCGGCCTCGGCCGCGACGGCGTTCGCCGACGACGAGCCCGTGATGCCCAGCGGCCCCGCGTGCAACGGGTGCGAATGCGGCACCAGCGTGCGCCCCGCGGTCGTCTCGACGAGGGGAATCCCGTGCCGCTCGGCGAAATCGAGAGCGCGCCGGCCGGCGCCGGAGTACCGGACGCCGCCACCGAGCACCAGCAGGGGACGCCGGGAAGCACGCAGGACGCTCGCCGCCTCGGTGACCGAACGGCGGTCCGGACGCGGGCGCAGCGGCCGGTGCGTCACCGGCTCGAACAGCGCGTCCGGGAAGTCGTACGTCTCCACCTGGACGTCCTGCGGCAGCGCCAGGACCACCGGCCCGCTCTCCGCCGGGTCCGTGAGCACCCGCGCGACCTGCGGCAACGTCGAGATCAGCTGCTCGGGCCGGGTGACCCGGTCGAAGTAGCGCGAGACCGCGCGGAAGGCGTCGTTCACCGTCGCGGTCGCGTCGCCGAACGGTTCGATCTGCTGCAGCACCGGGTCCGGCGCCCGGTTGCTGAACGTGTCGCCCGGCAGCAGGAGCACCGGCAGCCGGTTCGCGTGCGCGACGCCGGCGGCGGTGACCATGTTGAGCGCGCCCGGCCCGATCGACGACGTCACGACGCCGACCTGCCGCCGGTGCGTGGCCTTCGCGTAGCCGACCGCGGCCAGCGCCATGCCCTGCTCGGTGTGCCCACGCCAGACTGGCAGCTCGGCGCGGTGTTCTTCCAACGCCGTCCCGAGGCCGAGGACGTTGCCGTGGCCGAAGATCGCGAAGACGCCGGGGAAGAGCGGGACTTCGCGCCCGTCGAGGGTTTCCGAGCGCTGGGCGAGGATCCAGCGGACCAGCGCCTGAGCCGTCGTCAGCTTCACTGCACACGCCCTTCGTGACTCGTGACGGGGCACCGCGGGTCCAGCTCCTGCGACGCCCACGTGTCGCGGACCCAGCCGTGCGCGGGGTCGTCGCAGAACGCCATGGAACGCTCGTCAGCCGGTCCCGCCAGGACGTTCAGGTAGTACATCGGATAGCCCGGCGCGGCCACGCACGGCCCGTGGTACCCGCGCGGGATGAGGAACACGTCGTGGTCGCGCACGGCGACGTCCTCGTCGAGGTCGCCGTCGGTCGTGTACGTCCGGTGCAGGCCGAAACCTTCGCGGGACGGTGTCACGCCGTCGCGGCCGGCGACGCGGAAGTAGTAGATCTCCTCGTTGACGACTTCGCATTCGGTCGCCTCGTCGTGCTTGTGCGGCGGGTACGACGACCAGTTGCCGCCCGGCGTGATCAGCTCGCACGCGTTGAGCTTGTCGGCGTGGTCCCACACCCCGGGCACGCCGAAGTTGGTCACCTGCCGCGTCGCCTGCCCGGCGCCGCGCACCTCCACCGGGACGTCCTCCGCGGGGCCGTATGCCGGGGAGAGACGGCGGGTGCAGCGCGCCATCGGCAGCGCGACCTGCAGACCGTCCTTTGTCGACAACTCGACTTCGGCGTCGCGCGGAACGTAGGCGAAGTCCGTCACGCGCGTGAACACCGACTCCCGGCCGCGCAGCTCGAAGACCTCCCCGTCGACCCGGACCGTCGCGGATCCGGCCAGCGGCAGCACGAACGCCTCGAATTCGCCGGTGTGCAGCACCCGGACCTCGCCGGGGGCCAGGGAGAGCACCCGCAGCCCGGTGTAGGTCCAGCCCGCGCTGTCCGGGGTGAGCCGGACCGGGTCGGTGTCGTCGGACAGTGTCCCGAGTGGACGGTGCAGCTTGCTCACTTCGCGGCCTCCAGTGCTTTCGCGGCGGCTTCGACGGCAGCGCGGGTGGATCCGCTGGGCGGGTGGAGCAGGGGGCTGCCCATGACCAGGCCGCGGACTACCCCGTGCGACAGCGTCCAGTCCGATGGCAGGTCGCCCAGCACCACCGGCAGCGTCGTGGCGTCCAGAACGGCGGCCGAGCTCGTCGGCGGCAGCTTCAGCCAGGTGTGCGCCGACGTCGTCCCGAGGCCGGACGCGACCGTGACCGCCCGTGCCAGCGATGCGGGGTCCTCCTGCAGCTCGATCATGGCGACCAGGCCGTACGCGGCCAGCTCGGTGACGGCGTCGGCGCAGGCCTGCAGGGCCGGGCCGGTCAGGTGCAGCAGCAGCTCGCCGCCGTCCAGTCCGCAGTCGATCAGCATCCGGGCGTCGTAGCCGGTGAACCGGTCGTCGCGGGTCATCGATCCGAAGACGACTTTGTCGTGCAGGGCGCCGAGCAGGAGCAGTTCCTCGACGACGTCCGGGGTGCCGACGACGCCGTCGACCGCCGGGTTCTCGAGCGCGACCAGGAGCCGCTCCAGCAGTGCCCGCCGGTCCGGCGCCCCGCGGGCCGGGTGGTCGGCCGCGACCAGGAACAGCGTGCCCTGGTCGGACAGCAGCTGCGGACGCCGTTTGCGCGTCGCGTACGCCTGCCGGACCGCGCCCGGGTTCGTGGCCCGGGTGTGCAGGAGTTCGCGCCAGCGCTCGTCGGTGAGGATCACAGCAGCTCCTCGATCTCCCCGGCGGTCGGCATGGCGTCGGCGCAGGCCAGCCGCGACGCCACCAGCGCGCCCGCCGCGTTCGCGTACTCGGCGATCCGCACCGGGTCCCAGCCGGACAGCAGCCCGTGGATCAGCGCGCCGCCGAAGCCGTCGCCGGCACCGAGCCCGCAGACGACCTCGACGCGTTGCGGTGGCACCGTCGACCGCCCCTCCGGCGTCGCCACCAGGACGCCCTCGGCGCCCTTCTTGATCACGGCCAAGTGCAGCCCGCGCTCCAGCAAGCGGTCGGCGGCGGTGTCGGGATCCGCAGTGCCGACGGCCACCTCCACTTCGGCGCGGTTGCCGACCGCGACGGTGACGTGGTCGAGCATCCCGCCGATCTCGGTTCGCGCGCTTTCGACGTCAGGCCAGAACATCGGCCGGTAGTCGAGGTCCAGGACCGTGTGCTCACGGCGTCCCCGCGCCTCGAGGATCTTCCGCTGGGTGCCTCGCGCGGGCTCGGCGGAGACGCCCGTGCCGGTGACCCACAGCAGTGGCACCGACTCGACGACGTCCCACGGCACGTCTTCGTCGGTGAGCGTGAGGTCGGGGGCGATGGGGGAGCGGTAGAACAGCAGCGGCGGGTCCGCCGGCGGGTTCAGCTCGCAGAACACCACCGGCGTCTGCAGGTCCGGCGAAGTGCCCACGAAGTCCGGTGAGACGCCGAAGCCGTCGAGCGCCTGCCGGACGTAGTCGCCGAAGCCGTCCGGCCCGACCTTGGTCAGCACCGCCGCCGACCGGCCGAGCCGCGCGGCGGCGACCGCGACGTTGGTCGCGGTCCCGCCGAGCGACTTCGCGAACGTGCTGACCCCGGCCAGCGGCACGCCGCTCTGCTCGGGGTAGAGGTCCACCCCGACCCGGCCGATCGTGAGCGCTTCGATGGTCATGCCGCCTCCGCGGGGAAGAGTGCGTCGGCGGGCCTCACGCCTTCTCCACCTGCCGCAGTTCGTGTTCGAGCGCTTCGAGTTCCGCACCGCCCGCCATCTGCCGGGTCAGCTCGCCGATGTCGATCTCGGACTTCTCGTAGTGCCCGAGCGCGGCACCCCGCTTGAGCAGCAGGAACCGGTCGGCCACTGGATAGGCGTGGTGCGGGTTGTGCGTGATCAGCACGACGCCGAGCCCGCGGTCCCGGGCCTGCGCCACGTACTTGAGCACCACCCCGGCCTGCTTGACGCCGAGCGCGGCGGTCGGTTCGTCGAGGATCAGCACCTTCGCGCCGAAGTACACCGCCCGCGCGATCGCGACGCACTGGCGTTCGCCACCGGAGAGCGTCCCGACCGGCTGCTCGACGTCCCGCAGATCGATGCCCATGTCGGACAACGCCTTCTTGGTCGTCTCGCGGCCCTTCTTCCGGTCGAGCATCTTGAACGGGCCGAAACCCGTCGTCGGCTCGGAACCGAGGAAGAAGTTCCGCCAGACACTCATCAGCGGCACCACGGCGAGGTCCTGGTACACGGTCGCGATCCCGCGGTCGAGGGCTTCGCGCGGGGACGCGAACCGCACCGGCTCGCCCTCGACGAGGAACTCGCCGCGGTCGTGCTGGTGCACCCCGGCCAGGATCTTGATCAGCGTGGACTTCCCGGCGCCGTTGTCGCCGAGCACGCAGGTCACCTCGCCGGCGTTGACCACAGTGGACACATCGCGCAGCGCGATCACGCTGCCGTAGGTCTTCCCGATGTCCTTCACTTCGAGCAAGCTCATCGGCGTACCCTCTCCGCGCGACGCCGGAAGGCGTTGTTCACCAGGACCGCGGCCAGCAGCATGACGCCGAGGAACAGCATGAACCAGTCGCTGTTCCACTGCGCGAACACGATGCCCTGGCGCGCCATGCCGAAGATCAGCGCGCCGATCGCCGCGCCCACCGCCGAGCCGAACCCGCCGGTGAGCAGGCAGCCGCCGATCACCGCCGCGATGATGTACTGGAACTCCAGCCCGATGCCCTGGTTCGCCTGCACGCTCGCGAAGCGCAGGATGTTGATCGAGCCGACCAGCCACGCGCCGAGCGCGGTGCCCATGAACAGCAGGATCTTCGTGCGCACCACCGGCACGCCGACCGAGCGGGCCGACACCTGCGACCCGCCGACCGCGAAGATCCAGTTGCCGAACCGGGTCCGCACCAGCAGCCACGCGGCGATCGCCGTGACGACGATCCACCAGACGATCGACGACTGGAACTCGGTGCCGCCAATGTCGAACGTCGACGCGAACAGGCCGCCCGCCGACTCGTAGCCGCTGGTCGAGCGCATGCCCGACACCTGGACGGTGTTGGTCACCCAGCGCGTCACGCCGAGGTTGAGCCCCTGCAGGGCGAGGAACGACCCGAGCGTGACGATGAAGCTCGGCAGGCCGGTCTTCATGACCAGCCAGCCGTTGAACGCGCCGACGCCGAGCGCGAAGGCCAAGGACACGAGCAGCGCGAGCCAGACGTTCCAGCCCGCCTGTGTCGCCAGGATGGCCGTGACCAGCGACGTCGACGCCGTCATGACGCCGGCCGAGAGGTCGAACTCGCCGCCGACCATGAGCAGCGCGACCACGACGGCCATGATGCCCAGGGTCGACGAGTCGTCGAGCCAGGTCGCCACGCCCAGCGGGCTGAGGAACTGGCCGGTGACCACGGAGAAGAAGACGAACACGAGGACGGCGCCGAGGAGCGCGCCGATCTCGGGCCGGACGACCAGGCGGTCGGCCAGGCTCTTCTGCGCGACGCGTTCGTCCGGTTGCGCCTGGATGGCTGCGGTCATCGCGTGCCGCGCTGCGCGTACGGGGCCACGGTGTCGATGTTGGTCTTGTCGACGAAGCCGGGGCCGGTCTGCACCGGGTGGCCGCCGCCGATGGTGTTGCCGTTCTCCTTGTACAGCTTGAGGAACACGATCGGCAGGTAGCCCTGCTCGTACTGCTGCTGGTCGACGGCGAAGAGGATCGTGCCCGCCTTGATGGCCGCGACGACGTCGGCGTTGAGGTCGAACGTCGCCACCTGCGCCTTCGAGCTCGCCTCCTTGGCCGCGTCGACCGCGCGGGCCGCGACCTGCGAGTTCAGCGCCAGCACCGCGTCGATCGACGGGTCGGACTGCAGCGCGCCGCGGATGCGGGCCTGCGCGTCGGTCGGGTTGGAGATGTCGACCTGCAGCGTGGAGACGTTGCCGAAGGCCTGCTTCGCGCCGTCGCAGCGCTGGTTCTGGCCGATGTTGCCGGCCTCGTGGATGACGCACAGCAGCTTCGTCTTGCCCGCCGCCTTGAGCCGCTGGCCCGCGCCCTGGCCCGCGAGGCCCTCGCTCTGCCCGACGTGCGCGATCGCGCCGTACTGCGCGCTGAAGTCCTCGCCGGAGTTGATGGTGATGACCGGGATGCCGGCCTTGACCGCGTTCTGGATCGACGTCTGCAGCGCCTGCGGGTTCGCCATCGAGACGACGAGGCCGCCGACCTTCTGCGCGACCGCGTTGTCGATCAGCCGGGCCTGGTTGCCGGGGTCGCCGTCGGCGAAGTAGTCGACGCCGACGCCGAGGTCCTTGCCCGCCTGCTCGGCGCCGTTCTTCACGACGTTCCAGAAGGCGTCGCCGGCGCTGCCGTGCGTGACGACGGCGACCTTCAGCGGTCCGCCGGTGCTCGGCGCCGCGGCCTGGGAGCTCGGGCTGCTGCTCGACGAGTTGTCGGCGCTCGGCCCGCTGCAGGCGGACAGGACCAGCCCGGCGGCGGCGAGCGCCGCCACACCGGCCAGCTTCTTGATTGAGAACACAGTCACTCCTTTGGGACCAGGGATTACAGGGAGTCGATGATCTTCGCGAGGTGGGCCAGGCTGCGCTCGGTGTCCCGCCGGGGCAGGTCGTCGGGGCTCTCCGTGCCGAGGGCGGTGTCCTGTTCGAGGACGTACCAGCCGTCGTAGCCCGCCGCCTGGACGGAGCGCACCATCGCCGCCACGTCCACGTCCCCCTCGCCGAGCGGGGTGTAGATGCCCCGCCCGACCGCGTCGGTGTAGCCGAGCCGCCCCGCGCGGACTTCCGCCGCCAGGTCTTCTCGGACGTCCTTGAGATGCACGTGCCCCACCCGTTCGGGATACCGCTGCGCCAGCTCGACCGGATCCGTCCCGCCGATCATCAGGTGCCCGGTGTCGAGGCACAAGCCGAGATCGGAATCGGCGAGGAACCGTTCGACCTCGGCCTGCTGCTCCACGTGCGTGCCGACGTGCGGGTGCAGCACCGCGCGCAGGCCGTGGGCGGCCGCGATGTCCCGGATCTGGCCGGCGGTGTCGACGAGCGTCGCCCATTCGGCGTCGGTGAGCTTCGGCCGGTCGTCGTAGCCGTCGAGCCCGGTGGCGGCGGCGAGCACGAGGACGTCACCGCCGCACGCGGCGAACAGCGCGGCCGACTCTTCGGCTTCCTCGAGGGCGTTCTCCTGGCCGGTGTGGAGGACGACGGCGAGGAAGCCGCCGACGAGCGTCAGGTCGTACTGCCCGAGCAGCTCCCGCAGCTCGGCCGGGTCGCGCGGGAGGTACCCGGGCGGGCCCAGCTCGGTCGCCTGGACGCCGAGCTCCGCCATCTCGCCGAGCACGGCCGGCGCGTCCAGGACCCGGCCCCAGCCCGGGACTTCGCAGACACCCCAGGAGATCGGGGCGCCGGCCACGCGGATCGTCGCTGTCACAAGGGGCCTCCGTTGGTCCGTTGGAGCGCTCTATTGATTAGAGCGCTCTAATCTTGTAGCGTCCGTCACACCAAGTCAAGGCCGAGTTTCCGGTGATCAGGGGAGGTGTGCCGCATGCGTCCGACGATGGAGGACGTCGCCGCGCGGGCGGGGGTTTCCCGCGCGCTGGTCTCCCTGGTGATGAACAATTCACCGAAGGTCTCCGAAGCCCGGCGCGCGGCGGTGCTGCGCGCGGCCGAAGAACTCGGGTACCAGCCGCACGTGATGGCGCGGTCGCTGGCCAGCCGGACGTCCACTGTGCTCGGTGTGATGGTGAACGACCTGCGCAACGCCTTCTTCGCCGACGTCGTCGAGGGGCTGGACGCGGCCGCGCAGGCCGCGGGGTTCGACCTGATCCTCAACACCGGCGGCCGCAGTCCCGCGCGCGAGTGGAACGCCCTGCACAACCTGCTTTCCTTCCGCCCGGCGGGGATCATCCTGCTGTCCCCGGTCGTCCCGGCGGCGTCGATCCAGCTCGCGGCCAAGCAGTGCCCGGTGGTGCTGGTCTCGCGGACGATCCGCTCGTCCACAGTGGACACGGTGAACGACGACGGCGAAGCGGGCTCGGCGCTGGCCGTCGACCACCTCGTCGGCCTGGGGCACCGGCGCATCGCGCACCTGGACGGCGGCGGCGCGGCCGGAGCGGCCCAGCGGCGGCGCGGCTTCCAGTCGGCGATGCGGCGCCACGGGCTGGAGCCGATCGTGGTGCGCAGTGAGCACACCGACACCGGTGGCGAGAAGGCCGTCCGCGAGCTGCTGGCGACGTACACGCGCGCCGACCTGCCCACGGGTCTGGTGGCGGGCAACGACTTCAACGCCGTCGGGGCGATCTCGGCCCTGGAGGAAGCCGGGCTGCGCGTGCCCGAAGACGTCTCGGTCGTCGGCTACGACAACACGTCGCTGGCCGCGCTGCGGCACCTCTCACTGACCACAGTGGACCAGCCACGTACCGAGATGGGGCGGCTGGCCTTCGAAGCGCTGATCGAGCGCGTCCGCGGGGAGCGCACGGAGCCGGTCCGGCACCTGCTGCACCCGTCACTGGTGGTCCGCGCGACCACTTCCGAGGTTTCTGCGACAGGAGGAGCACCACGATGAGGTTGGGACTGGCGGGCACCGGCCGGATCGGCACCGCGCACGCGGAGACGCTGAAGGGCTTCGAGGAGGTCGAGTCGGTCGTGGTGGCCGACGTCGACGCCACCCGGGCCGCTTCCGCCGCCGCGAAGCTGGGCGTCGAGACGGCTTCCCTCGACGACCTGTTCACCGCGGGTCTCGACGGCCTGGTCGTCACGGCCGCCACGGACGCGCACCCGGGCCTGATCATCGCGGCGGTCGACGCGGGCCTCCCGGTGTTCTGCGAGAAGCCGGTGGCGGCGGACATCCCGGGCACGCTGGCGGTGATCGACCGCATCGACGCCTCGGACGTCCCGGTCCAGATCGGCTTCCAGCGCCGCTTCGACGCGGGCTACGCGGCGGCGCGAGCGGCGGTGGAGTCGGGCGAGCTGGGCTGGCTGCACACGCTGCGCGCGACGACGTTCGACCCGGCACCGCCGCCGGCGGAGTACGTCGCCCACTCGGGCGGGTTGTTCCGCGACTGCGGCGTCCACGACTTCGACATCATCCGCTGGGTCAGCGGCCGCGAGGTCGAGGAGGTGTACGCGATCGGCGCGAACCGCGGCGAGCGGTTCTTCGTGGAAGCGGGCGACGTCGACACGGCGGCGGCGACGCTGACCTTGGACGACGGAACGTTGGCGACGGTGTCGCTGACCCGCTACAACGGCGCGGGCTACGACGTGCGCTTGGACGTGCTCGGTTCGGTCTCGGGGGTGGTGGTCGGCCTGGACGACCGGGCGCCGCTGCGCTCGGTGGAGCCGGGGGTGGCGCCGCTGCCGGGGCCGGCGTACCCGGGGTTCATGGAGCGGTTCCGCCCGGCGTACACGACGGAGCTGAAGGCGTTCCTGGACGTCGTGGCAGGCCGGGCGCCTTCGCCGTGCGTCGCGGCGGACGCGTTGGAGGCGTTCTACATCGCGGAGGCGTGCGAGGTGTCGCGTCGCGAACGGCGGCCGGTGAAGCTGGCGGAGGTCCGCCGCTGAAATTCGGTCGCGGGAGTGGGGAGACTCGTGAGGTGATCACGTTGACCCCGCTGGACGAGCCCGCTCTCGCGCGGCTGCTCGAAGCCGCTGTTGCCGGAGCCGATCCGCTGGAGGTCATGCCGCCGGTCGCGGGCCCGCCAGGGTGGACGGCCGCGCGCCGGGCGGCGTTCCTGGACTTCCACCGCGGCCGTTCGCTCGACCCGGCGACCGCGGTCGAACGGACCTGGGTCGTCGAGGTGGACGGGACCGCGGTGGGAGCGGCCCGCCTGGAACGCCGGGGTGACGCGGTGGAGGCGGGCATCTGGCTCGGCCGCGGTGCTCGCGGCCGGGGAGCCGGGCGCGAGGTGACGAGACTGCTTGTGGCCGAGGCGCGCACCTCCGGGGTGGCGAGGTTCATCGCCGCGACGACGCCGAACAACCACGGCGCCCGATCCCTGCTGACCGGACTGGGCGCGGTGCTGACCACCGAGGGGGAAGAGGTCCGCGCGGAACTACCGCTGCGCTGACCGCAAGCGCGGCAGGATCTCCGTCCGCACGTACTCGAGCGCATCCCGCGAAGGCAGGATGTGCGGCCCCTGCACCCACCCGACCCCGTGCCGCAGAGCCGCCGCCGTGACGCGCTCCCGCAGCGGGCCCACCACGCCCGCGCCCAGCACCAGCGCGTCCACCACACCGAGCCGGGACAAGACCGCTTCTTCCGAAACGACGCCGTCCGCGGCGAGACCCGCCGCGGACAGCGCCGCCGTCACCCTCGAGACCGTGGCCGGGTTGCGGCCGAACAGCAGCACCTTCATGCCGCCCAGGCTCACACCTCAAGGGCACTCGAAGTCAAGCTCGACGTCAGGACAGTTCGAGCGTGGGGGAGTACATCTCGATCCAGTGGTACAGGTCGAGCACCCGGTCGAGGCCGATGCGCATGGCCGGGTCCATCGTCGCCGGGTCCACTTCGGACGCCCGGTGCGCCCACGCTCGGTCCACCAGGCCGAACACGTCGTGCTTCGGCTCGGCCAGCACCTCCTTGACCTGCTGCTGCAGCGCCGCCGCGTAGCCCGGGTCCTGCGTCGACGGGTACGGGCTCTTCACCCGCTGGGCCACCGACTCCGGCAGGACGTGCTTGGTGGCGTGCCGCAGCAGGCTCTTCTCGCGCCCGTCGAACGTCTTCAGCGACCACGGCGTGTTGTACACGTACTCGACCAGCCGGTGGTCGCAGAACGGCACGCGGACCTCCAGGCCCACCGCCATCGACGCGCGGTCCTTGCGGTCCAGCAGCATCCGGACGAACCGGGTCAGGTGCAGGTTGCAGATCGTCCGCATCCGCGCCTCGCGCTCGGACTCGCCGTCCAGGTGCTCGACCGCGGAAACGGCCGATGCGTACTGATCGGCGACGTAGGACTCGACGTCGAGGTTCTTCACCAGCTCCGGCGTGTACAGCGACGCCCGCTCGTCCATCATCGACGTGCGGAACGCCAGCCACGGGAACGTGTCCGCGTTGACGGCCTTCTCGTCGTGGAACCAGCGGTAGCCGCCGAACACCTCGTCGGCCGACTCGCCCGACAGGGCCACCGTCGACTGGCCGCGGATCGCCTTGAACAGCAGGTACAGCGACGTGTCCATGTCGCCGAGGCCGGCCGGGATGTCCCGGGCCCGCAGCACCGCGCGCCGGACCTCGGGGTCGGTCAGGTCGCCCGGGTTGAGCATGACGTCTTCGTGCGCGGAGTTCACCAGCTGAGCGACGTCCCGCACGAACGGCGAGTCCGCGGTGTCGCGCATCTCGTCCGGCTTGAAGTTCTCCTCCTGGCCGAAGAAGTCGACCGAGAACGTCCGCAGCTGCTCGCCCTGCTCGGCCAGCCGGGCCGCGGCCAGGCCGGTGACGGCGCTGGAGTCGAGCCCGCCGGAAAGCAGCACGCACCGCGGGACGTCGGCGACGAGCTGGCGGTTGACGATGTCGGTCATCAGCTCGCGCACGCGGGCGACCGTCGTCTCCTGGTCGTCGGTGTGCCGCTTCGCGTCCAGCTTCCAGTACGTCCGGGTCTTGATGCCCTCGCGGGACACGGTGACGATCGTGCCCGGCTGGACCTCTTCCATGTCCTTCCACAGCGACCAGCCCGGCCGCTTGGTGAAGCCGGCCAGCTCGCGGAAGCCGTCGAGGTCGACGACCTTCTTCGCGAGGGGGTTCGCCAGGATGGCCTTCGGCTCGGAGCCGAACAGCACGCCGTCGCGCGTGGGGTAGTAGTAGAACGGCTTGATGCCCATCCGGTCGCGGATCATCACGAGCCGGTCGTCGCGCTCGTCCCAGATCGCGAAGGCGTACATGCCGTTGAGGTGGTCGACGACCTCGTCGCCCCACTGCAGGTAGCCGTGCAGCACGACCTCGGTGTCGCTGTCGGTCTCCCACTTGTGGCCGAGCTTCGTCAGCTCGTCCTTCAGCTCGGTGAAGTTGTAGGCCTCACCGCTGTAGACCATCGCGACCTCGCCGTTCGGCGTGCGCACCGACATCGGCTGCCGGCCGCCGGGCAGGTCGATGATGGCCAGCCGCCGGTGGCCGAGCGCGACGTTGCGGCGCACCCAGGTGCCCTCGTCGTCCGGGCCGCGGCAGGACATGGTCGCGGTCATCGCGTCGACCACGTCCTGGCGGCGGGTGAGGTCGGCGTCGTAGGAAACCCAGCCGGCGATACCGCACATAGGTGATCCCCTCTCCCAATTTTGCTTAGCCGATACAACTATCGGTAACACAGGTGTAACACGGGCTGTGGATCTTGTCTGCCCGAATTGCACGTTCCGCACTTGTTCGGTCACGCGTTGTGTCGCGAGTCACTAACCAACTGCATTGCGTGATTAATCGGCAAACGTTTGCGTGATGGCCGCCACCTGCCATAAAGACGGCGTAAATGCGTGTCAGGAACGCATCAAGGCGCCGTCAGCCGCAGGTCGGGACGACGTCCCGGAGCCGCACAGTGAAGGCGTCCGGTCACCGAACCCGGTGACCCGTCTTGAGAGGTGCCTGTGGCCGACTTGCTCTACGCCGTTCTCCTGATCGGCATTTTCGTGGTGCTCGCACTGGCGCTGCGCGGGCTGGAGAAGCTGTGAGCGGCGCCGGCACCGTGGCCAACATCGTCGGCGGGTTGCTGGCGCTGGGCCTCCTCGTGTACCTGTTCGTCGCCTTGATCAGGCCGGAGAAATTCTGATGCGCCCCGACGTACTCATCCCCGCGGAGGGGCAAGAATGACTGACACGACGGCCGGGCTCATCCAGCTCGGCCTCCTCCTCGCCGCCCTCGCCGCGGTCTACAAACCGCTCGGCGACTACCTGGCGCGCGTCTTCTCCAGCGAGAAGCACACGAAGCTCGAGAAGGGCCTCTACAAGCTCTTCCGCGTCGACCCGGACTCCGAACAGCGGTGGCCGACCTACGCCGCCGGTGTGCTCGGCTTCTCGTTCGTCTCGGTCGTCCTGCTCTACCTGCTGCAGCGCCTGCAGCCGCTGCTGCCGTGGAACCTCGGCCGCGGCGCGGTGAGCCCCGGCGTCGCGTTCAACACGGCGATTTCTTTCGTCACCAACACGAACTGGCAGTCCTACGTCCCCGAGACGACGATGGGTCACTTCGTGCAGATGGCCGGGCTGACCGTGCAGAACTTCCTGTCGGCGGGCGTCGGCCTGGCCGTGGCCATCGCCGTGACGCGCGGGTTCGTCCGCGCGAAGACCGACCGCCTCGGCAACTTCTGGGTGGACCTGACGCGCGGCACGGTCCGCGTCCTGCTGCCGATGGCGTTCGTGTTCGCGCTCGTGCTGGTCGCGCTCGGCGTAGTGCAGAGCCTCAAGGCCGGTGTCGCCGTGACGAACCCGGACGGCAGCTCCAGCACGATCGCCCTGGCCCCCGCGGCGAGCCAGGAGGCGATCAAGGAGCTGGGCACCAACGGCGGCGGCATCCTCAACGCCAACTCCGCGCACCCGTTCGAGAACCCCAACGCGTGGACCAACCTGATCGAGCTGTTCCTCATCCTGGTGATCCCGGTCAGCCTGACCCGCGCGTTCGGCAAGCTCGTCGGCAAGCCCAAGCAGGGGTACGTCCTGCTCGGCGTGATGGGCCTGCTGTGGGCGGCTTCGCTGGCCCTGATCTGGTTCTCCGAAGCCCACGCGAACAACCTGGCGGCGCTGGCCGCGGGCGCGAGCATGGAAGGCAAGGAACAGCGGTTCGGCATCGGCCTGACGTCGATCTTCGCCGACACCACCACCGGCACGTCGACCGGCGCGGTCAACGGCGCCCACGACAGTCTCTCGGGGCTCGGCGGCGGGGGCCCGCTGCTGAACATGCTCTACGGCGAGATCTCGCCCGGCGGCGTCGGCACCGGCCTCTACGGCATCCTCGTCCTGGCGATCATCGCGATGTTCCTGGCCGGCCTGATGGTCGGGCGCACCCCGGAGTACCTGGGCAAGAAGCTCGGCAAGCGCGAGGTCACCTGCGCGGCCATCGCCATGCTGGCCATGCCGACCGTGGTGCTCCTGGGCTCCGGCATCGCGCTGCTGCTCCCGGACACGGCGGGCGCGCTCGGCAACGGCGGCGCGCACGGCCTGTCGGAGATCCTCTACGGCTACGCGTCCACCGGCAACAACAACGGCAGCGCGTTCGGCGGCCTGACCGCTACGAACGACTGGTTCCAGTCCTCGTTCGGCGTCGCCATGGCGATCGGCCGGTTCGTGCCGATCCTCGCCGTGCTCTGCCTCGCCGGTTCCCTGGCCGCGCAACGCAAGGTGCCGGAAACCGCCGGCACCCTGCCCACCACCGGACCGCTGTTCGCCACCATGCTCACCGGCACGGTGGTGCTCGTCGCGGCCCTCACGTTCATCCCGGCGCTCGCGCTCGGGCCCATCGCGGAGGCACTCGCATGACCGTCACCGAAGAACGACCCCAGGTGACCCCCGCCGAACCCACGAGCCGGGTCGGCGCCGGCGTCTTCAGCCCCCGCCAGCTCTGGACGTCGCTGCCGGACGCGTTCCGGAAGCTGAACCCGAAGCACCAGCTCGGCAACCCGGTGATGTTCGTGGTGTGGGTGGGCTCCGCGCTCACCACGGTCTTCGCGGTCACCGACCCGAGCGTGTTCACCATCCTGATCGCCGTCTGGCTCTGGTTCACGGTCCTGTTCGCGAACCTCGCCGAGGCCGTCGCCGAAGGGCGCGGCAAGGCCCAAGCCGAATCACTGCGGCGGTCGAAGAAGGAGACCGTCGCCCGCCGCCTCACCTCGAGCGGCTCGGAGGAGCAGGTCCCGGGCGTCGAGCTGAAGGTCGGCGACCTGGTCGTCGTCGAGGCCGGCCAGGTGATCCCGGGCGACGGCGACGTCGTCGAGGGCATCGCGACCGTCGACGAGTCGGCCATCACCGGCGAGTCCGCCCCGGTCATCCGCGAGTCCGGCGGCGACCGCAGCGCGGTCACCGGCGGCACGACGGTGCTGAGCGACCGGATCGTCGTGAAGATCACGACCAAGCCGGGCGAGTCCTTCGTGGACCGCATGATCGCGTTGGTGGAAGGCGCTTCGCGGCAGAAGACGCCGAACGAGATCGCGCTGACGATCCTGCTCTCGACGTTGACGATCATCTTCCTGCTCGCCGTCGTCGCGCTGCAGCCGATGGCCCGCTACTCGGGGTCCGAGCAGTCGGTGATCGTGCTGACCGCGCTGCTCGTGTGCCTCATCCCGACGACGATCGGCGCGCTGCTGAGCGCCATCGGCATCGCGGGCATGGACCGCCTGGTGCAGCGCAACGTTCTCGCGACCAGCGGCCGCGCGGTCGAAGCCGCGGGTGACGTCTCGACGTTGCTGCTCGACAAGACCGGCACCATCACCTTCGGCAACCGCCGGGCGACCGAGCTGATCCCGGTCGGAACGTCCACACCGGACGAACTGGCCCGCGCCGCCCGGCTGGCCAGCCTGGCCGACGAGACCCCCGAGGGTCGCAGCGTCGTCGAGCTGACGGCCGACTACGCGGCCCAGGACGAACCCGGCGAGTTCGTCCCGTTCACCGCCCAGACCCGGATGAGCGGCCTCGACATCGGCGACCGGCGGATCCGCAAGGGCGCGGCCAGTGCCGTGCGCGCGTGGGTGCGCGACAACGGCGGCGACTTCCCCGACGAGACCGAGCGCGTCGTCGACGAGATCGGCGCCCAGGGCGGGACCCCGCTGGTCGTCGCCGAGGACACCGTGGTGCGCGGCGTGATCCGGCTGTCCGACGTCGTCAAGCCGGGCATGAAGGAGCGTTTCGCGGAGCTGCGCGCGATGGGCATCAAGACGGTGATGATCACCGGCGACAACCCGCTCACCGCCAAGGCCATCGCCGCGGACGCGGGCGTCGACGACTTCCTCGCCGAAGCCAAGCCCGAAGACAAGATGGCGCTCATCAAGAAGGAGCAGGAAGGCGGCCGGCTCGTCGCGATGACCGGCGACGGCACCAACGACGCCCCTGCCCTCGCGCAGGCCGACGTCGGCGTCGCGATGAACACCGGCACCTCGGCCGCCAAGGAAGCCGGGAACATGGTCGACCTCGACAGCGACCCGACGAAGCTGATCGAGATCGTCGAGATCGGCAAGCAGCTGCTGATCACCCGCGGCGCGCTGACCACGTTCAGCGTCGCCAACGACCTGGCCAAGTACTTCGCGATCCTGCCCGCGATGTTCACCGGCATCTACGCCCAGCTGGGCGGGCTGAACATCATGCACCTGGCCACGCCGAAGTCGGCGATCCTGTCGGCCGTCATCTTCAACGCGCTGATCATCGTCGTGCTCATCCCGCTGGCCCTGCGCGGCGTGCGGTACAAGCCGTCGTCGGCCTCGGCCCTGCTGCGCCGCAACCTGCTCGTCTACGGCCTCGGCGGGATCGTCAGCCCCTTCCTCGGGATCTGGCTGATCGACCTGCTCGTGCGCCTCATCCCCGGAATTGGGTGAAGTGAAGTGAACACGCTCGTCAAGCAGACCTGGGCGGGGCTGCGCGTCCTCGTCGTGCTGACCGTCCTGCTCGGGATCCTCTACCCCCTGGCCGTGTGGGCGATCGCCCGCATCCCCGGGCTGGAGTCGAACGCCGAAGGGTCGGTCGTCACGCAGAACGGCCAGGCCGTCGGGTCGTCGCTCATCGGCGTCGACCCGGCGCCCGCCGACCCCGCGCACGACCCGTGGTTCCACACCCGGCCCTCGGCGGTCACCCCCGAGATGCCGTCCGGCGCGTCCAACAAGGGCCCGTACAACGAAGACCTGGTGAAGGCGATCCAGGAGCGGCGGGCGGCCATCGCCCAGCGCGAAGGCGTGTCGCCCGATCAGGTGCCGCCGGACGCCGTGACGGCGTCGGGTTCCGGCCTCGACCCGGCGATCAGCGTCGCCTACGCCGACCTGCAGGCACAGCGCGTCGCGCGGAACACCGGCCTGCCCCTCGACCGGGTGAAGCAGCTGATCGACCAGAACACGAGCGGGGCGGGGATCGGCGTCCCGGGCGTGAATGTGCTCCCGCTCAACTTGGCCGTGCAAGCCGCGGCCGGAGGGGCACACTGACAGCGTGACCACCGCAAACAGGCCGCGCCGAGGGGAGCTGAGGATCTACCTCGGCGCGGCTCCGGGCGTCGGCAAGACGTTCGCCATGCTCGGCGAAGCGCGCCGGCGCCTGGACCGCGGCACCGACGTCGTCGTCGGGCTGGTCGAGACGCACGGCCGCGACAAGACCGCGGCACTGCTCGACGGCCTCGAGATCGTCCCGCGGCGGCACGCCGGCCACCGCGGCCGCGAGTTCGACGAGATGGACGTCGACGCCATCCTGACCCGCGCGCCGGAGGTCGCCGTCGTCGACGAACTGGCGCACACGAACGTGCCGGGTTCGCGCAACGCCAAGCGCTGGCAGGACGTCGAGGAGCTCCTGGAAGCCGGCATCGACGTGCTGTCCACGGTCAACGTGCAGCACCTGCAGAGCCTCAACGACGTCGTCGAGCGGATCACCGGCGTCACGCAGCAGGAGACCGTGCCCGACGAGGTCGTCCGCCGCGCCGAACAGCTCGAGCTGGTCGACATCACGCCCGAGGCGCTGCGACGGCGGCTGGCCCACGGCAACGTCTACCCGGCGGAGCGGATCGACGCCGCGCTCGGCAACTACTTCCGCCCCGGCAACCTGACGGCGCTGCGCGAGCTGGCCCTGCTCTGGGTGGCCGACCAGGTCGACGTCGCCCTGCAGCGTTACCGCGCCGAGCAGCGGATCACCGACACGTGGGAGGCGCGCGAACGCGTCGTCGTCTCCATCACCGGCGGCCCGGAGAGCGAGACGCTCATCCGCCGCGCCAGCCGGATCGCCACCCGCGCCGGCGCCGAGCTGCAGGTGCTGCACATCCTCCGCGGCGACGGCCTCTCCGGCATCGGCCCGACCGCGATGGCCCGCTGCCGCAAACTCGCCGAGGAGGTCGGCGCGACGTTCCACACGGTCGTCGGCGACGACGTCCCGGCCGCGCTGCTGGACTTCGCCCGCGGGGTCAACGCGACCCAGCTGGTGATCGGGACCTCGCGGCGCTCCCGCGTGGCGCGGCTGTTCGACGAGGGCATCGGCGCTTCCGTGGTCCGGCGGTCGGGCCCGATCGACGTCCACATGGTCACCCACGCCGAGGCGGGCGGCCGGCTGCGGGCCCGGCTCGGCGCGAGCCCGCTGGGGTTCTCGCGGCTGGTCGCGGGCTGGGTGCTCAGCGTCGTGCTGCCGGTGCTGGTCACCGTCGTCGGGTTCTTCATCCCGGCCGGCCTCGACTTCGCCACCGACGTCATCTCCTACGTGCTGGCCACGGTCGTCGTCGCGCTGGTCGGCGGCCTCGGCCCGGCTCTGGTCGCGGCCGTGCTCGGCGCCGGGCTGCTCAACTTCTTCTTCACCCCGCCGCTGTACACGCTCAACGTGCACACGCCGCAGAACCTGGTGACGCTGATCGCGATGGTCGTGGTCGCGGTGCTCGTCGCGCTGGTCGTCGACCAGGCGGCGCGCCGGGCCACGCAGGCGGCGCGGGCGCGGACCGAGGCGGCGCTGCTCGCGTCCTACGCGCGGACCGTGCTGACCCACGCGAACCCGATCGAGCGGCTGCTGGAGAAGGTGCGGGAGAACTTCGCGCTGACTTCGGTGACGCTGCTGGAAAAGCAGGAAGGCGTGTGGCGGGCGGTGGCGTGCGCGGGGGAGCACCCGTGCGCCGACCCGGACGAGGCCGACGTCGACATCGCCGTCACCGCGGACGTCCACCTGACCCTGCGCGGCCGGGCGCTGCCCGCGGCCGACCGGCGGGTCCTGGAAGCCGTGGCGGGGCAGGCGCTGCTCGCCCTGCGCCAGCAGCGGACGGCCGCCGCCGCGGCCCGCGCCGAGCGCAAGGCCGAGGCGACCGAGCTGCGCACGACGTTGCTCTCGGCCGTCGGCCACGACCTCCGGACGCCGCTGACGTCGATCAAGGCGTCGATCGGCAGCCTGCGCGCCCCCGACCTCGACCTGTCCGAAGAGGACACCGCGGAGCTGATGGAGGCCATCGAGCTGTCGGCCGACCGGCTCGCGGGGCTGATCGACAACCTCCTGGACTCCTCGCGCCTGGCCACCGGCGCGGTGCGGCCGCACCTGCGTCCGGTGGGCTACGACGAGGTCGTCGCGCACGCGTTGTCCACTGTGGACGGCTCGGACGACGTGCGGGTGGCGGTGGACGACCAGCTCCCGGCGGTGCTCGCCGACCCCGGCCTGCTGGAGCGGGTGGTGGCGAACGTCCTGGACAACGCCCTGCGGCACGGCGGGGGAGCGGTGTCCGCGCGGGCGTCGGCGCACTCCGGTCAGGTGGAGCTGCGGATCGTCGACCACGGCAAGGGCCTGCGCAAGGGGGCCGCGGACTCGGCGTTCGCGCCGTTCCAGCGCCTGGGCGGCGACCGCGACACGACGCCGGGCGTCGGGCTCGGGCTGTCGGTGGCGAAGGGGTTCACCGAGGCGATGGGGGGCACGATCCGCGCGGAGGACACCCCGGGCGGCGGGCTCACGATCGTGGTCTCGCTGCCCGCGTTCAGTGTCGAGTTCGAAGAAGAGGGGGTGCGATGAGCGACCCGGGTGCCACCGTGCTGGTGGTGGACGACGAGCCGCAGATCGTGCGGGCGCTGCGGATCAACCTGAACGCGCGCGGCTACAAGGTGATCACCGCGCACGACGGCACGGCCGCGTTGAAGGCGGTGGCCGAGACCAAGCCGGACGTGGTGGTCCTGGACCTCGGCCTGCCGGACCTGGACGGCACGGAGGTGATCGCCGGCCTGCGCGGCTGGACGACGGTCCCGATCATCGTGCTGTCCGCCCGCGGCGACTCGGCGGACAAGGTCCAGGCCCTCGACGCGGGCGCCGACGACTACGTCACGAAGCCGTTCGGCATGGACGAACTGCTGGCGCGGTTGCGCGCGGCGGTCCGCCGGTCGGCGGTGACGGGCGCCGACGGCGCGGACGCGGTGGTGGACACGTCGTCGTTCAGCGTGGACCTCGCGGCGAAGAAGGTCCGCCGCCACGACGGCGTGGAGGTCCACCTGACGAAGACGGAGTGGGGCGTGCTGGAGCTGCTGGTCCGCAACCGCGGCCGGCTGGTGGCGCAGAAGCAGCTGCTGCACGAGGTGTGGGGGCCGTCGTACGAGACGGAGTCCCACTACCTGCGGGTCTACCTGGCCCAGCTGCGGCGCAAGCTGGAACCGGAGCCGTCGCGGCCCCGGCACCTGCTCACCGAACCGGGGATGGGCTACCGCTTCGAGGTCTAGCGGCGTGGGTACCCCACCGCCATGGACGGGACGAAGACGTGGCTGCGGGGCGGTGAGCGCATCCCGCCGGTGATCGTGCTGACGCTGGCGGTGGGAGCGACGTTCGGCGCGTCCGGCTGGCTGTTCACGGCGTTCGACGGCGGCGTGAGCGGGGTGACGTGGCTCCGCGTGGCGGCGGCGGGCGCGGGCGCCCTGCTGACCGTTTACCTGTGGGCGCTGTTCGCCCACCGCCTGCGACGCCGGCGCTAGAACCAGAAGGTCGGCTGCTCGATCCCGAACCGCAGCTTGGCGTACCGCTTCGACGCCGCCGCGGAGAAGTAGATGTGCTGGGATGCCGCGTGCAGGTCGCGGAAACACCGCTGCACCGGCTGGTCCGCGTGCAACGCCCCCGCGCCCGCGAGACCCGTCACCGTGTTCACCGCGCTCAACGCCGCTCGCATCGCCTGCTGGGTCGACAGCAGGAACTGCCCGCGCTGGGCCGCGTCCGGCACGTCGCCCGCGCACGCCGTCTCCCACAGCGCGCCGAGCGCGTCGAACACGAACGCCCGTGCCGACCGCAGCTCTCCCTCGGCCCTGGTCAACGCGACCTGGACGTCGCCGTCCTCGGCGATCGGGCCCGGGCCCGGTGGGCGGAACTTCGCCGGCGCGAAGTCGGTGAACTCGTCCAGCGCGCGGCGGGCGATGCCGAGCGGGACGCCCGCCATCAGCGTGCCGACGAACGTGAAGAACGGGAACCGCCACAGCGGCCCGTCGTGGCGCGCCGGGTTCGTGAACGGCGAGATCGTGTGCTCCTCGCGCACGACCCCCTCGATCTCGACGTCGTGGCTGCCGGTGCCGCGCAGGCCGCTGACGTCCCAGTTCTCGACCACCCGCACCTCGGCGGCCGGCACGACGGCGAGCCGCCAGTCGCGAGGGTCGCCGCCGGCGAAGGCGCCGTTGAAGAACAGGTCGGTGTGCGGGCTGCCGCTGCAGAACCCCCACCGGCCGGCGAACGCGAACTTCCCGGCGCCGTCCGGGGTGAGGCGGCCCATCGGCGCGAAGACGCCGCCGCCGATCGGGTCCGGGGTGGCGGCGACGAGCTCCGCGGCGGCCGCGGGGTCGAGCCAGGCGAGGAACGCCGAGCCGTTGCCGATGGTGATCGTCCAGCCCGCGGACCCGTCGGCGCGGGACAGCTCCTCGATCACTTCGACGAGCTCGGCGGGCGGCAGCTCCTGCCCGCCGAGCGCGCGCGGCGTCGCCAGGCGGAAGAGCCCGGCTTCACGAGCCCGCTCGACGAGGTCGCGCGGCAATGTCTGGAGCTGTTCGGCTTCGACGGCCCGCGCGCTCAGCTCGGGCGCGAGCTCCCGCGCGGCGGTCACGGCGTCGGTGGTGGCTTGTCCCATCATGGTCAGCGCCCCCTCAGGGTGTCATGATAGATGGACGTCTATTCGATAGAGGAGTCTCTACCTAAATGGCCGAGCCTGTCAAGCGCCGTTACGACACGTCGCGACGCCAGGAGCAGGCGCGCGAAAACCGCCGCCGGATCCTGACGGCGGCGGCGGGGCTCTTCCGGGAGAAGGGGTACGCGGGCACGTCGATGCCCGAGGTGGCGAAGGCGGCGGGCGTCGCGGTCCAGACGGTCTACAAGGCGTTCGCGAACAAGGCGACCCTGCTCAAGGCGGTCTTCGACGTCACGGTCGCGGGCGACGACGAGGATGTCCCGATCGCCGGCCGCGACTTCATCGCGGCGATCCAGGCCGAACCGGCCGCCGCCCGCAAGATCGGGATGTACTTCGACCACCTCGCGGCGGTCGCCCCGGTGGTGGTCCCGGTCCAGCTGCTGGCCAGGGAAGCGGCCGCGGCCGACCCGGCGGCGGCCGAGGTGTGGGCGCAGATGCGCGCGGAGATGCTCACGGCGATGACGTACTTCTCGGCCGACTTGCTGGCCACCGGGCAGGTCAAGACGGGGTTGACCGCCGACGACGTCCGCGACGTCCTGTGGGCCTACCACGGGCCGGAGCAGTACGAGCTGTTGTGCCTGGAACGCGGGTGGCCGCCGGAGCGCTACGGGAAGTTCCTGCGCGACGCGGTCGTCGCCGCGATCCTCGCCTGACCGGCCAAGCGCCCCAATGTGGCCTTGGTTGCGTCTGACGCACCCAAGGCGGCCTTCGGTGCGTGAGACGCACCGAAGGCCGCCTTGGGGCGCTTGGGTTCCTACTGCGCGCGCGTGGTGCTTCCGCTCGCGGTCGGGGAGTCCGTCATGCTCGGTGACGGGGCCCCGCCGGTGCTGGAGCTGCCACCGGTGGTCGTCGATGGCGGCGGGTCGTCCGTGGTCGAGGTCGGCGGCGTGGTGGTCGGCGGCGTCGTCTTCGGCGTCGTCGGGGGAGTCGTCTTCGGGGTCGTGACCGGGGGCGGGTTGCCGCCCGTGTCGCTGCGCGGAGGCGGGGGCGGGTCGGCGTGGGTGACGACCGTGGTCGTCGTCTTGCCGTCCGGGCTGACCGAAACCACCGTGGTCGGCGCGCTCGACGACGTCGTCGCCGACTCGCTCGACGGCACGCCGCCCACCGTCGACGGGCCGCTGGACGACGGGGTGTTCGGCACCGTCTGCAGGCCGGCCTGCGAGGTGCCCTGGCCGCCCGTGCCGCCGGTGCCGCCCGCGGTCGTGGCCGGGTCCGGGCCGGCGAGCTCGGCGACCGCGGCGAACGCGGTCGCGACCACCAGACCGGCCACCCCGAGCACGACGTACCCGGTGCGGTTCGGTTTGCTGCTCTTCGGCGGGGCGGTGTCGATCCTGGTCACGGGGGAGTTCGAGGCGGACCCGTCGGGGCGGGGCATTGCAGGCTCCTCGGGGGTTCGGGAGAGGCGCGGTCGAGGCCGTGAATCGATCACTGCGTTCCCGGGCGGGGGAACCCGGGAGGACGACCTCGGCGGCGAGGTTATCACCGTCGGTGCCGCATTCGCCCAGGTAGTGGGCCTGTGCGATCACTGTGCGCAGTCGAAGAGTCCGGAAAGGATGAAAGCGTGAGTGAGGAACAAACGAACACGCGGTTGACGGCGTGGGTGCGCGGTCGCGTCCAGGGCGTCGGTTTCCGCTGGTGGACCCGCAGCCGGGCGCTCGAGCTGGGACTGGTGGGCAGTGCTCGCAACATGCCCGACGGGCGTGTCGAGGTCATAGCGGAGGGTGATCGAGACCACTGTGAGCGGTTGCTGGCCGCTCTGCGGTCCGGAGAATCACCCGGAAGTGTGGAGACCGTCGTCGAGCGCTGGTCCGACCCGAAAGGGGGACTCACCGGCTTCCTCGAGCGGTAGCGGACGCCTTGGTACTTCCGGGGCGGGTGTGACGCACGAGGTTGCTGAGCCGGCCGTGACTGTGCTAAGGCGCGCCGATGAGGGGGCGCGTCCGGCGGTGTCCGGAGGCCCCCGGGTAGCCTGGGACGATTGAATCGCCAGTACCGGCAGCCAGAGGGGTCAGCACCCAGTGCACCTGAAAAGCCTGACGCTCAAGGGCTTCAAGTCCTTCGCTTCGGCCACCACGCTGCGCTTCGAGCCGGGCATCACCTGCGTGGTCGGCCCGAACGGCTCCGGCAAGTCCAACGTGCTGGACGCGCTGCGCTGGGTCATGGGCACCCAGGGCGCCAAGGACCTGCGCGGCGGCAAGATGGAGGACGTCATCTTCGCCGGCACGGCGGGCCGCGCCCCGCTCGGCCGCGCCGAGGTCACCCTCACCATCGACAACGCCGACGGCGCGCTCCCGATCGAGTACTCCGAGGTCTCGATCACCCGCCGGATGTTCCGCGACGGCGCGAGCGAGTACGAGATCAACGGCGACCGCTGCCGCCTGATGGACGTCCAGGAGCTGCTCTCGGACTCCGGCATCGGCCGCGAGATGCACGTCATCGTCGGGCAGGGCCAGCTCTCGGCCATCCTCGAGTCCAAGCCGGAAGAGCGCCGCGCCTTCATCGAAGAGGCCGCCGGCGTCCTCAAGCACCGCAAGCGCAAGGAACAGACCCTGCGCAAGCTGGCCAACATGCAGGGCAACCTCGACCGCCTCGGCGACCTCACCACCGAGCTGCGCCGCCAGCTCAAGCCGCTGGGCAAGCAGGCCGAGATCGCCCGCAAGGCCCAGTCCGTCCAGTCCGAGCTGCGCGACTCCCGCCTGCGCCTGCTGGCCGACGACCTGGTCACCCAGCGGGACACCATCGCGCGCGACGAGGCCGACGAGAAGACCGCCCGCCAGCGCCGCGCCGAGGTCGAGCAGCACCTCGAGATCGTCTCCGCCGAGGAAGCCGAGCTGGAGGCCTCGCTCGCCGAGGACGCTCCGCTGCTGCAGACCGCGCAGGAGACCTGGTACAAGCTGTCCGCGCTGGCCGAGCGCCTGCGCGGCACCGTCCGCCTCGCGATCGAGCGCCAGCGCCACCTGTCGGCCGACGTCTCGACGTCGACCGGCGGCCGCGACCCCGAAGAGCTGCTCGAAGAGGCCGAGCGCGTCGCCGAGCAGGAAGAAGAGCTCAACGAGGCCGTCATGGAGGCCCGGGAGCTGCTCGCCCAGACCGTGTTGCGTCGCGAAGACCTCGAACAGCGCGTCCAGGCCGCCGAGCGCGCGCACTGGGCCGCCGTCCGCGCGATCGCCGACCGCCGCGAGGGCATGGCCAAGCTGACCGGCCAGGTCGAGGCGCTGCGCAGCAAGAACGGCGCCACCTCCGACGAGATCGACCGCCTCAGCGTCTCCCTCGAAGAGGCCGCCGAGCGGGCCGAGATCGCCGTCGAAGAACTCGAGATGGCCAAGGCCGAGGGCGGCGTCGAGGAGTCCGACGACGCCGGCCTGATGGACCGCCACGACCGCGCGGTCGAGGCCAACAACGCGGCCAAGGCACGCGTCGAAGAGCTGGTCAAGGCCGAACGCGCCGCCGAGCGCGAGATCGCGTCGGAGAAGGCGCGCGTCGAGGCGCTGTCGATGGGCCTGCGGCGCAAGGACGGCGCCGGCGCGCTGCTCGGCGCGTCCCACGAGCTGCCGGGGCTGCTCGGCTCGGTCGCCGCACTGCTCACCGTCGAACCCGGCTACGAGGTCGCGTTGGCCGCGGCGCTCGGCCCGGTGGCCGACGCGGTCGCCGTCACCGGCGGCGAAGACGCCCTGCGCGCACTGAAGTACTTGAAGGACACCGACTCCGGCCGCGCGGGCATTCTCCTCGGCGGCCCCGAGTCCACTGTGGACACGCACTCGTGGCCGTCGCTGCCGGAAGGCGCGCGCTGGGCGCGGGAGGTCGTCACGGCGCCGGCGCAGCTGCGCCCCGCCGTCGAACAGGCCCTCGACAAGCTGGCCCTGGTCCGCGACCTCGACGCGGCCCGCCACCTCGTGGCGGTGCACCCCGAGGTCCGGGCGGTCACCGCCGAAGGCGACGTCTTCGGTGCCCGATGGGCGATCGGCGGCTCCGGCAAGCGCGAGAGCGTCATCGAGGTCCAGGCGGCCGTCGACGAGGCGGGGGACCGGCTTCGCACGGCCGAACGCCAGCTGGAGCGCTACGCGGCCGAGCTGGAAGGCGCCCGCGCCGAGCAGCAGGCGCGTCGCGAAGAGGTGTCGCAGGCCAAGGACGCCCTCGGCGAGGCCAAGGTCCGCAAGGCGCGGTCGTCGGAGCGGCTCAACCGGTTGCAGCAGGCGGCCCGGCAGGCGCAGGCCGAGGTCGAGCGCTTCGCCGGCCAGCGCGCGAAGGTCGAGCAAAGCCGCGAGCAGGCCCTCGCCCAGCTCGCCGAGCTGGAGGAACGCCTCGCCGCCGTCGCCGAGCAGCCCGTCGAGGACGACCCGGACACCGCCGAGCGCGACGCCGCCGTCGAAGAGCTGGCCGTCGTCCGGCAGGAAGAAATGGAAGCGCGGCTCGCGCAGCGCACGGCCGAAGAGCGGGCGCGCAGCATCGCCGGCAAGGCCGAAGGGCTCCGCCGCGCCGCGCACGCCGAGCAGCAGGCCCGGGAACGCGCCGAGCGCGCCGCCGCGGCCCGCAAGCGCGGCGCCGAGATCGCCAACGCCGTCGTCAACGGCGGCGAGATCGCCCTCGAGCGCATCGAGCACTCCGTCCAGCGCGCGGCCACCGAACGCGACCAGGTCCAGGCCCGCCGCCAGAGCCGCGAGCAGGCGCTGACCGGCGTCCGCGCCAAGGTCCGCGAGCTCACCGGCGAGCTGGAGAAGCTGACCGACGCCGTCCACCGCGACGAGGTCCTGCGCGCCGAGCAGCGGCTGCGGCTGGAGACGCTCGAAGCGAAGATCGCCGAGGACTTCGGCATCGGTCTCACCGACCTCGTGGAGGAGTACGGCCCGGACGTCCCGGTCCCGCCGAGCGCGGGCGAGATGGCCGAGTACGAGGCGGCCAAGGAGCGCGGCGAGGACGTCACCCCGCCGCCGCCGATGCCGTACGACCGCGACACCCAGGCCCGCCGCGCCAAGCGCGCCGAGAAGGACTTGTCGTTGCTGGGCAAGGTGAACCCCCTCGCCCTGGAGGAGTTCGCGGCGCTGGAGGAGCGGTACAAGTTCCTCTCCACGCAGCTGGAGGACCTCAAGGACACCCGCAAGGACCTCGAAGCGGTCATCAAGCAGGTCGACGAGAAGATCCTCGAGGTCTTCGCCGGCGCCTACGCCGACGTCGCCCGCGAGTTCGAGACGGTCTTCAGCGTGCTCTTCCCCGGCGGCGAGGGCCGGATGGTCCTCACCGAGCCGGACGACCTGCTCAGCACCGGCGTCGACGTCGAAGCGCGCCCGCCGGGCAAGAAGGTCAAGCGGCTGTCGCTGCTGTCCGGTGGCGAGAAGTCGCTGGTCGCGGTGGGCATGCTGGTCGCGATCTTCCGCGCCCGGCCGTCACCCTTCTACGTCATGGACGAGGTCGAGGCCGCGCTCGACGACACCAACATGCGCCGGCTGATCGGGCTGCTGGAGCAGCTGCGCGACTCGTCGCAGCTGATCATCATCACCCACCAGAAGCCGACCATGGAGATCGCCGACGCGCTCTACGGCGTAAGCATGCAGGGCGACGGCATCACGAAGGTGATCTCGCAGCGCCTGCGCACGGCCGAGGAAGAGCCGGTCCCGGTCAGCTGACCCGGATCAGCGCATGTCGTCTTCGCGCGGCGCGCGCTCGTCCGGTTTCGCGCGGGCGTCGAACGTGCCGAGGTCGTTGCCGACCCAGCGCCCGTCGTCGATCCGCGCCCGCCGGCCGCGCGGGGTGATGAAGCCGCGCTTCACGCCGCGCTTGCGGTCCGACCGGTCCAGGACCAGCGCGATGACGAGCACCACGGCGAGCACAGCGCCGATCCCGATGAAGAACCCCATGTGAGACCCCCTCCCGCTCCCAGGCTACGGGAGCGGAAGGGGGTGTCACAGCCGCTTATTCAGCGACCCAGAACGCGTAGTCGGCCGAGTAGCGCACCGCGGTCTGCGTGCCGTCCGAGCAGGTTCCCGCCGGGGCGGCGCCGCCGCGGGTGTTCAGCCGCTGGATGTAGGTCACCTTGCCGAAGATCCCGTCGCCGGTGTTGAGGTTGGCCTTGAGCAGCAGCTGCGGGATCGCGTCCGGCTGCGGGGAGTTGGCCACCGCCGCCGCGCCGACCGTGCTGCCGTCCACGACGGACGTCCACACCGGACCCTTGCTGTGCAGGGCCACCGGCTTGCCGTGCCGGGTGAGCACCGCGGCGGGCTGGATCAGCGTCCACGCGCCGGCCGTGCACCCGTAGATCTGCACGCCTTCGGCGGGGAACGAAGCCAGCGCCCGGTTCCCGGCCGGGACCTTGATCGCGTCCGGCACCCTCGGGGCCGCCGGGGTCGCCGAAGCCGTCGCCGCGCCGCCCACCAGCAGGGCGCCGACCGCGAGCGCCACCGTCATCCGCTTCATGAAGTCCACCTTCGATGTCCTCCCGCCGCTTCTCGGCGGGCTCCCGCAGATCGACACGGGCGCCCGCCGGAAACGGTTCAGAAGGATCAGGCGGCGGGCACTTCCGCTTCCGCTTCGCCGGCGGCTTCGGCCTCGGCCGCCTTCGGGTCCGGCGTCCGGTGGCGCAAGGCCAGCAACCCGCCCACGACCAGCGTGATCACCACGCCCAGCAGCGTGTACCAGGGGTAAGCCAGCGCGACCTTGTCCCCGGCCGCCTTGCTGAAGTCGATGCCGATCAGGCCGCCCGTCTTCGCGCTGAACTTCACCCCGAGGATGACGAACGCCATCACCACGACCGTCGCGACGAACGCGATGATCGCGTCCACCTGCCGGGCCTTCTTGATCAGCAGGCCGAGCAGGAACGACCCGAGCAGCGCGCCGTAGGTGTAGCCGGTGATCGCCAGACCCAGCTCGATGACCGAGTTCTTCGTGGTGGAGAACAGCGACGCGAACACCGCGAACACGACCGCCCAGATCAGCGTCCACATGCGACCGTGCTGCAGCAGCTTCGAATCCTCGGGCGAGCGCTTGGTGAAGCGCTGGTAGAGGTCGGCCACCGTGGACGTCGAAAGCGCGTTGAGCGCCGAGGCCAGCGCACCCATGGTCGACGCGAGGACCCCCGCGATGAGCAGGCCCGACACGCCGACCGGCAGGTCGTCGATGATGAACCGCGAGAACACGTCGTCCGGGCTCTGCAGACCGAGCTGCGCGACCGACTTGCGGCCGTTGAACACCCACAGCATCGCCCCGACCAGCAGGAACAGCGCGAACTGGATGGTGACGATGATGCCGCTGCCGATGAGCGCCTTCTGGCCGTCGCGCAGGCTGCGCGTGGCCATCAGCCGCTGCGCGATCAGCTGGTCGGCACCGTGCGAGGCCATCGACAGCGCCGCGCCGCCGAGCACCGCCGTGACGAAGGCGTACGGGCTGGTCAGCAGGTTCTTCGTGAAGTCGACGAGCATGAACTTGCCGTCCGCCGACGCCTGCGAAGCCCAGTCGGCGGGCAGCTTGTTGAGCAGCACGATCGCGGCCACCGCCGCGCCGCCCAGGTAGAGCGACAGCTGGATGACGTCGACCCAGACGACCGCCTTGATCCCGCCGATGTAGGCGTAGATCAGCGTCAGCGCGGTCAGGATCACCACGATCACCCAGTAGTCGAGGTGGATGTCGTAGTGCCCGAGGATCACCTTGATCGGGATCGCGCCGGCGAACAGGCGCACGCCCTCGGCGAGCAGCCGCGTGATCACGAACGTCACCGACGCCGTGCCCTGCAGCCCCGAACCGAAACGCTTGCCCAGGAACGCGTACGCGCTCACGAGGTTGCCCTTGAAGTACCGCGGCAGCAGCACGAACGCGGCGACCGTCCGGCCGATGATGTAGCCGAAAGCCAGCTGCAGGAACAGGAACGCGTTGCCGAAGACGAGGCCCGGCGTGCTGATCACGGTCAGCGTCGAGGTCTCCGTGGCCACCACGGACAGCATCACCGCGCCCCACGGGAGGCTGCGCTCGCCGACGAAGTAGTCGGCCGCCGACCGTTGCTTGCGGCCGACGAGCACGCCTATCAGCGGCATCGCCGCCAGGTAGACCACGATGATCGCGAGGTCAACACCGCGCATGGACTTCTCCTACATTCATCCGTTCTTCTCCGCGACTCGCAACCGCGTCACGGTGCCCCCCAGCGGGGCGGGAAGGATCAGGGGCCCGGCGCCCGGGACGAGCGCGCCGAGCAGGCGCGGCCCGCGCGCGCCGGTCGCCGACGGCACGCTACCGGGTACGCCGCACCAGGTGAGCCAGCCCAGCAGGGCGGTCAGGTACGCCTCCTTGCCCGCGCCGGGCAGGCCGAGGTCGTCGCTGGTCTTGAGCACCGCGGCGGGGAGGTTCCGCGCCAGCGCCGTCATCAACGCCGGGTTCGCGACCCCTCCGCCGGAGGCGACGACCGTCGTGACGCCGTGGCGCAGGCACTCGCCGGCGACGGTCACCGCGGTGAACTCCGTCAGCGTCGCCAGCAGGTCGCCGGGCTCCACCGGCGGCAGCCCGGCGAGGGCGGCGTCGAGGTAGGGCGCGTTGAAGTGCTCCTTGCCGGTGGACTTCGGCGGCGCGGCGGCGAAGTACGGGTCGGCGAGCAGCCGGACGAGCAGGTCGGAGCGCACCGAGCCGCCGAACGCGAGCCGTCCGTCGACGTCGCTGCGTTGCCCGCTGACGCGGTACGCGGCGACGTCGAGCAGGGCGTTGGCGGGTCCGGTGTCGTAGGCGATCGCCGCCTCGTCCCCGGCGACGACGGTGATGTTCGCGATCCCGCCGAGGTTGAGCGCGGCGACCGGGTGGCCGGTGTCCCGGGCCAGGCCGCGCAGCCACAGCTGGTCGAGCGTGCTCGCCAGGGGAGCGCCGTGGCCGCCCGCGGCGACGTCGCGGGTCCGCAGGTCGGCGACCACCGGCAGCCCGGTGCGCTCGGCGATCCAGGCGGGCTGGCCCAGCTGCAGCGTGCCGCGGACGTGGCCGTCCTCGACCCAGTGGAACACCGTCTGGCCCAGCGACGCGACGAGGTCGGCGCTGCCGCCGGCCAGCTCTTCGGCGCCGCGGGCGGCGGCGTCGGCGAACGCCTGCCCGACGCCGGTGTCGAGCCGCGTCAGCTCGCCGGCGGTGCACGGGTTCGGCGGCAGCGCGGCCAGGAGGGCCTCGCGCAGCGATTCCGGGTAGGGGAGGTCGAGCTCGCCCAGCGGCGTCAGGACCACGGTGTCGTCCTCGGCGTGCAGGTCGGCCGCGGCCACGTCGATGCCGTCGACCGACGTGCCTGAAAGCAGGCCGATCACCCTGAAGCCGTGCGTCCCCATCCGGAGGGGTTTAGTGCAGGCACGGCGTGTGACGCAACCCACGTGGTGAAGTCTTGGCCCAATCGGGATCAACGTCGTTACGAATTGCCTGTGCGGACGGGGTGTCCGGGCCGGTGCGGTGCGGATGAAAGGATGGGCGGGTGTCGAGCACCTGGTTCCTGTTCGTAGTCGTCGCCGTCGTCGTGCTGGTCGCCATCCTGGTGACCGGCCTGCTGGTCGCGCGCAAGCGCCGGATCAGCCTGGACGCGAAGCGCGAGGTCGAGGAGAAACCGAAGGGCGGCTCCTACGCGGCGAGCGGGGGCATCGCGCTCGCGCCCGGAGGCACGGAGGTCGAGCACCCCGTCGAAGACCGGCCGGAGACCGACGGCCAGCCCGCGGTCGGCGACGACGCCGCCGTACCGCGTGATTCGCCGCAGCGCACGGTCCGCGACGTCAAGCTGCCCGAAGCGCCTTCAGAGGCGCCGGCCGCTCCCGTTGCCGAGGAGATCGAGCCGGCGACGGGCCGCATGGAGCGGCTGCGCGGCCGGCTGTCGAAGTCGCGTTCGGTGTTCGGCACGAGCCTGCTCGGCCTGCTCGGTGCGGGTGACCTCGACGAGGACTCCTGGCAGGACGTCGAAGACACGCTGCTGATGGCCGACCTGGGCGCGGCCACGACGACCCAGATCGTCGACCGCCTGCGCGACGAGCTGTCCCGGCGCGCGATCCGCTCGTCGGCCGAGGCGCGCGAGGTGCTGCACGAGGTCCTGACGGCGCAGCTGTCGACCGACAGCGAGCGCGCGGTGCGGGCGCTGCCGCACATCGTCGACGGCAAGAAGCAGCCGGCGGTGGTCCTGGTGGCGGGCGTGAACGGCACGGGCAAGACGACGACCACGGGCAAGCTGGCCCGCGTCCTGGTGGCCCAGGACAAGACGGTGGTGCTGGGCGCGGCGGACACGTTCCGCGCGGCGGCGGCCGACCAGCTCCAGACGTGGGCCGAGCGCGTGGGCGCGGAGGTCGTCCGCGGCAAGGAGGGCGCGGACCCGGCGGCGGTGGCGTTCGACGCGGTCAAGCGCGGCGTGGACACGGGCGTCGACGCGGTCCTGGTCGACACGGCGGGCCGCCTGCACACGAAGACGGGCCTGATGGACGAGCTGGGCAAGGTCAAGCGCGTCGTGGAGAAGCAGGCGAAGGTCGACGAGGTGCTGCTGGTCCTGGACGCGACGACGGGCCAGAACGGGCTGATGCAGGCCCGGGTGTTCGCCGAGGTGATCGACGTGACGGGCATCGTCCTGACGAAGCTGGACGGCACCGCCAAGGGCGGCATCGTGTTCCAGGTCCAGAAGGAGCTGGGCGTGCCGGTGAAGCTCGTCGGGCTCGGCGAGGGGCCGGACGACCTGGCGCCGTTCGAGCCGGGCGCGTTCGTGGACGCCTTGCTGGGCTAGAGCCGGAACAGCGGCGTCCCGTCCGGCTTCCGCAGCCCCAGTTGCATGATCACCGGCGCCGACGGGCGGCCGGCCGGGATCAGGCACGGAGACGTCCCGCGGGGCGTCACCGTCAGCCGGGACCAGCCGATGCCCTGCAGGGTGCGGCGGGCCGGGTCGACCACCATCGCCGCCCCGAAGTAGCGGCCGCCGGGCACGGTGATGCGGGCCGTGTGCCCCAGGACGAGCGAGAACGCCGTGCCGGTGCGGCTGCCCTCCTCCTGCAGCGTGAGCACCACCGGCGTGCGGACCTTCGCCGCCGAGTGGTGCCGGACGGTGATCTCGACCGTGCCCGCGGCCGTCTGGGGCGGGTGCGGCCACTTCGGCGGTGACGGCGAGCCGTCGAGGGCGCGCTCGACGAGCCGGTCGACGAGGTTCGAAGCGGCGAGCCAGCTGAGCTGCGGCTGCATCGGCGGTCCCTCCGGCGGAAATCCAGGTGACGGGCGGCGCGCGTCGGCGCAGAATCCCGGTATGCCCGGTTGACGCACGTCCGCTCGTGCCCCTCCTCGTGTCAGACGCCCGGAAGCCGTCGTCCGCTACACGAGGAAGGAACCATCATGACTGTCATCACCGGCGATCGGGTAGTCCTGCGCCCCATCGCCGCCGGGGACCGCGCCCGCGTGCGCGAGATCCTCGGCACTCCGGAGGTCGCCCGCTGGTGGGGCGACCCGGACACCGAGACCGAAGGCGTGTACACCGTCGAGGACGGTTTCGCCTGCTACGTCATCGAAAGCGACGGCGTGGTCGTCGGGCTGATCCAGAGCTGCGAGGAACTGGACCCGCAGTACCGCCACGCGGGCATCGACATCGGGGTGCACCCGGAGTTCCACGGCCGCGGCTTCGGCACGGACGCGTTGCGTGCCCTGGCTCGCCACTTGTTCGACCAGGGACACCACCGCTTGACCATCGACCCGGCGGCCGCCAACGAGGCGGCGATCCGGGTGTACACGAAGGTGGGATTCCGCCCGGTGGGCGTGATGCGCAACTACGAGCGAGCGCCGGACGGCACCTGGCACGACGGCCTGCTGATGGACCTGCTGGAGGGGGAGCTGGCCTAAACCGTCACCGCCGACTGAGAAAGGCTCGCGCCCAGTGCGTCGGCCACCCGCTGCACCGCCGGGGCGATGTGCGCCACCGCCTCGGCGGTCAGCCGGCCCGACGGGCCCGACACCGAAACCGCTGCCGGGACCGGTGCGCCCGGTACCGCCACCGCCACGCACCGGACCCCCAGCTCCTGCTCGGCCTCGTCCAGCGCGTACCCCTGCGAAGCGATCCGCGAAAGCTCGACCGCCAGCGCGTCCGGGTCCGTGAACGTGTGCTCGGTGTACGCGGGCATGCCCGTCCGCGAAAGCAACGCCCGCACTTCCGATGCGGGCAGGTGGGCCAGCATCGCCTTCCCCACCCCGGTGCCGTGTGGCAGCAGCCGCCGGCCGACCTCGGTGAACATCCGCATCGAGTGCTTCGAGGGCACCTGGGACACGTACACGACTTCGTCGCGCTCCAGGACCGCCAGGTTCGCCGTCTCGCCGACCTCCTCGACCAGCTCCGCCAGCAACGGCCGCGCCCACGCGCCGAACTGCATGCTCGCGTTCTCGCCGAGCCGGATCAGGCGCGCGCCCAGCGCGTAGCGGCGGTTGGTGTTCTGCCGGACGTACCCGAGGTCGACCAGGGTGCGGATGAGCCGGTGGATCGTCGGCATCGGCAGCCCGGACAGGGTCGCCAGCTCGGACAGGCTGGCTTCGCCGCCGGTGTCCGCGAGGTGTTCCAGCAGCTCGAAGGCGCGCTGCAGGGACTGGACGCCGCCGTCGCGCCCGTTCTTCTCCGCTGCCACCGGTGGCCCTCCTTACGTCGGCGTTGAGGTTCCGCTATGCAGAAACTATAGTCCGGCTGGTAGAAAACCGTAGGGCCGTTATCCAAGATTCCGAACCTTCGAGGTGTTTCCCCATGTCTTCTGAAGTCCAGGTGCTGGGCGAGCCGGTCGAGCGCGGCGACGAGATCCTCACCACGGAGGCGCTCGACTTCCTCGCCGGCCTGCACGACGCCTTCGCCGCCCGCCGCGACGAGCTGCTCCAGGCGCGGAGCAAGCGGCGCGAGGAGGCCCGGACCACCGGCAGGCTCGACTTCCTGCCGGAGACCAAGGAGATCCGCGAGGGCGACTGGCAGGTCGCCGGCGCCCCGCCGGCGCTGCGGGACCGCCGCGTCGAGATCACCGGGCCGACCAGCCGCAAGATGACCATCAACGCGCTCAACTCCGGCGCGAAGGTCTGGCTCGCCGACCTCGAGGACGCCAACACGCCGCACTGGGCGAACGTCGTGTCCGGCCAGGTCAACCTGTACGACGCGGTCCGCGAGACGATCACGCTGGAGAGCGGCGGCAAGAGCTACGCGCTGAAGGACGACGTCGAGCACGCCACCATCGTGGTCCGCCCGCGCGGCTGGCACCTGCCCGAGCGCGGCCTGTCCTTCGGCGGCCGCGAGGCCGTCGGCGCGCTCGTCGACTTCGGCCTGTACTTCTTCCACAACGCAGCGGAGCTGCTGAAGCGCGGCAAGGGTCCGTACTTCTACCTGCCGAAGATGGAGAGCCACCTCGAAGCGCGGCTCTGGAACGACGTCTTCACCCACGCGGAGAAGACGCTCGGCATCGAGCACGGCACCGTCCGCGCGACCGTGCTGATCGAGACCATCCCGGCCGCGTTCGAGATGGAGGAGATCCTCTACGAGCTGCGCGAGCACGCCTCGGGCCTCAACGCCGGCCGCTGGGACTACCTGTTCAGCGTGATCAAGTACTTCCGCGACGCGGGCGAGAAGTTCGTGCTGCCGGACCGCAACTCGGTCACCATGACCGCGCCGTTCATGCGCGCCTACACCGAGCTGCTCGTGCGCACGTGCCACAAGCGCGGCGCGTTCGCGATCGGCGGCATGGCCGCGTTCATCCCGAGCAAGGACCCCGAGGTCAACAAGGGTGCCTTCGAGAAGGTGCACGCGGACAAGTCGCGCGAGGCCGGTGACGGCTTCGACGGCTCCTGGGTCGCGCACCCGGGCATGGTCGAGCTCTGCAAGGAGGAGTTCGACAAGGTCCTCGGCGACCGGCCGAACCAGCTCGAGCGCACCCGCGACGAGGTCAGCGTCACCGCCGACCAGCTGCTCGACGTCGCTTCGACGCCGGGCGGCGCGACGGCGGCCGGCCTGCGCGCCGCGGTCGACGTCGGCGTCCGCTACATCGCGTCCTGGCTGGGCGGCAACGGGGCGGCGGCCATCCACAACCTGATGGAAGACGCGGCCACGGCGGAGATCTCGCGGTCGCAGATCTGGCAGTGGGTCAAGAACGGGACCACGCTGGACACCGGCGACGTCGTGACGAAGGAACTGGTGCGCGGAGTGCTGGCGGACGTCCGCGGCGAGCTGGCCCGGGAGATCCCGGCCGACCGGCTGCTGCCGGCGATCGAGCTGTTCGAGCAGGTCGCGCTGGCCGACGAGTTCCCGGACTTCTTGACGCTGCCCGCGTACGAGCGGATCAAGTAGTGCGTCTTCCCGACGACGTCTACGACGCCGCCGACGCGCGCTTGGCCGAGGCCGACGCGCGCGTCGCGGCGTCGTACCCGGGGGAGCGGCCGGGACGGCAGCCGGTGCACACCGTGTACGTCCCGGCTTCGCGGTACAAGACGCGCCTGGTCGCCGACTGGGGCAAGCAGGCGATGCGCGTGTTCATCGAGCACGGCGACCTCCTCGGCGTCGACGCGGACGTGTACGAACGCGTCCGCGCGAAGCTACTGACCGAGCCGATCGAGGACCTCCGCATCGACTTCGAGGACGGCTACGGCCGCGTCGCCGACGACGTCGAAGACGCGGCGGCGCGGGCGGCCGGCCAGACGTTGGCGACGACCGGCGGGACACCGTTCTCGGGCATCCGCTTCAAGAGCTTCGAAGCGGCGACGCGCCGGCGCGGGATCCGCACGCTGGACCTGTTCTTGGGATCCCTGCTGGAAAACGGGCCGCTGCCGACGGGGTTCGTCGTGACGCTCCCGAAGGTGACGGCGATCGAGCAGGTGTCGGTGGCCGCGGAAGTGTTGTCGCGGCTGGAATCCGCGTACGAGCTCGCCGAGGGAACGCTGCGGTTCGAGGTCCAGATCGAGACATCCCAGTCCATTGTGGACCTCGACGGGACGCTGTCGGTACCGCGGATCGTGCGGGCGGCGTCGGGCCGGTGCTCGGGGCTGCACTACGGGACGTACGACTACAGCGCCGGACTGGGCATCGCGGCGGCGTACCAGAGCATGGAGCACCCGGCGGCGGACCTGGCGAAGGGCCTGATGCAGGTCTCGGCGGCGGGCACGGGCGTCCGGCTGTCGGACGGATCGACGAACCGCCTCCCGATCGGCGACGCGCTGCCGTCGGCGTGGGCGGAGCACCTGCGGCTGGTCCGCCGGTCGCTGGAGCGCGGGTTCTACCAGGGCTGGGACCTGCACCCGCACCAGCTGCCGACGCGTTTCGCGGCGACGTACACGTTTTACCGCGAGGGGTTCCCGGCGGCGGTGGAGCGGCTGCGGGCGTATGCGGACAAGCAGGCCGGGGGAGTGCTGGACGAACCGGCGACCGCGCAGGCCTTGGCGGTGTACCTGCTGCGCGGGCTGGACTGCGGCGCGCTGGACGAGGGCGAGTTGTCGTTCGGGCGGCCGGAGCTGGAGAAGTACGCCCGCCGGGAGAGCTGAGGGAGCACTCCGCCGGAGTGCTCCCTCGCGCTACTCACGAGCCGGCCGGCGGAAGACCACGAAGGCCAGCACGCCGAGCTGACCCGCGATCGCCCCGCCCGCCGCCCACGCCGGAAGCCCCGCCGGGGCCGCCGTCAACGTCAACGCCGGGCCCAGAGCGGCTCCGAGCACGACCCCCACCTCCCGGATGGTGCCGAGCAATCGACGGGTCTGGCCGGGTGGCACCGCCACTTCGGCGTTCACCGCGGACGTCTCGATCCGGAGGTGGGCGAACCGGCTGGGGACGTCGTCCCGCGCCGGCTCGGGTCCTTGAGGTGCGGGCACGCCCGCGCGCTCGATTTCGGCACTCATGCTGTGCCCGTTCCTTCCCGGCCTGTCCGGCGAGCCGGACCAGGACCACGTCGGGTCGCGGCCGGTGCCGCGACCGGCTACCGATCGGCATCCCCCCGGGCGCCCACCGGCCGCCGGCCCGTTCGCATGAAACGGGCTCCGTCGCTGCTTCCGACTGTAGAGCGCCCGGCGGTCGCGCGCAATAGCGATTCGCTGCGAAAAGTGTGTGCTTTCGGTGGTGAATCTGCCATGATGAGGTGGTGAGCGAAGACAGCCCAGTAGGCCGGGTCAACGTCGCGCTGGTCGCCGAGGCGGTCGACGCGCTGGCGAGACTCCAGGACCGCACCGGCCTGAAGAAGGTCGACCTCGTCAACCGCGCCCTCCAGGTCTACGAGTTCATCGACGCGGAACTCAAAGCGGGCAAGCAAGTCCTGCTCCGCGACGAAGACGGCCACGACCAGCTGGTCAAGATCTTCCTGTAGGTCACCTTCGCGGCTGCCCGCCCGTCGGGAAGGCATGCACACCGCACTCACCCTCACCGCGATCGTCCTCAACGCCGCGATCGGCGTCGCCGACCTGGCCAAGGCCAAGTTCGTCCTCGCCACATCGCAGGCCGTCGACGTCCCGCCGACCTGGCTCCCCATGCTGGGCACCCTCAAGCTCGCCGGCGCGGCCGGCCTCACCCTCGGCCTGGCCGGAATCAAACCGATGGGCACAGCCGCGGCGATCGGCTTGATCCTCTTCTACCTCGGCGCGATCATCGCCCACGTCCGAGCGCGCAAGTTCGCCACCGGCGCCGCCCCGCTGCTCTTCCTCGGCCTCGCGGTCGCGACGCTCTAACGCAGCCGCGGCAGGGCGTCCCGCGCGAAGTGGCTCAAGATCCGCAGATCCTCCGCGAACCGCTCCCGGTGCTCCGGCGGCAACGGCTTGAAGAAGAACTGCTCGATGTTCTCCACGTGCACCCGGCTGGCCCGCACCGTCGTCTCCTCGCCCAGCGACGTCAACCGCACCAGCTGGACGCGGCGGTCGTCGGGCGAAACCGTGCGCGTCACCAAGCCCAGCGCCGACATCCGGTCGACCAGCCGGGTGGCGCCGCCGGTGGTCAGGACCTGCTCCTGGGCGATCGACCGCATCGTCAGCCCGGCCGGACCCGCGCGGCCGACGATCAGCAGCACCTCGTACATCAGGTGCGTGATCCCGCATTCCCGCTCCAGCGCGCGCCCGAGCAGGTACTCGAGCCGGTTCGCCGCGCCCTGCAGCCGCCCGAACGCGACCACCCGCGGGTCGTGGCCGGCCTGCTGTGCCGACGTGATCTCCACTTCACTCCTCCATGCGCAACGCGAGGTAGACGTCGAGCTGGTCGGTGAACTCCGTCAGGTCCGCCCCGAGCAGCTCGCCCGCCCGGCCGATGCGGTAGCGCAACGTGTTGACGTGGACGTGCAGCGCCTTCGCCGCCCGCGTCGGCGAGCCCGAGCACTCCAGGAACACCCGCACCGTGTGCACCAGGTCCGTGTGCTGCTCGGCGTCGTAGTCCAGCAGCGGCCCGAGCACCCGGCGCCGCAACGCCGCGCGCAGCCCGTCGGGCGTCCCGGCCAGCAGCAGCCGGTGCGCCTCGACCTCGCTCGCCTGGACGGCCACGACCCGTCCCGCCCGCCCGGCCGCCACGTCCAGCGCGAACCGCGCCGTCGCGGAAGCCTCGGCCCGCGGGGCGGAATCGCCCACCCCGCAGAGGATCCGGGACGCTCGCAGCAACGGCTCCACAGTGGACAGCTCGGCCGCGCCCGGCCACCGCGCGACAGCGGCGTACGAAGTGTCCCCAGTGGACTCGAGCAGCAGTCCGTCCGGGAGCAGTTCCCGCAGGACGTCCCGGCTTTCGTCGCTTCCTTCGGTCCGCAACGCGACGACGTGCGCCTCAGCGGGCACCTCGACGTCGGGCGGAACCGACCGCGCCCGCGTGACGCCCACGAGCCCGGCCAGTTCGTCGGCCAGCTCCGCCTGCGCGGTGCTCAGCGACCCGCCGACGGCGACCAGCCACGGCACGGCGTGGCGCCCCTCGACCGGCACCACCGTCAGCGACCCGGCTTCCTTCGCCGCGTACCGCCGCACGACGTCGGGCGCCGGCACCGGCAGCGGTGACGTCCCCGCGACGACCCGGCCGAGCCCCGACAGCACCCAGCAGGGCAGGCCGAACTCCGCGGACGCGCGCTCCAGCAGCGTCTCGACCGGGGCGTCCGCGGCGGCCTGCAAACGTTTGCGCGCGCTCTCGGACGCGGCGGCGAGCGCCAGCACCACCTGCTCGGTGATCACCGAGAACGACAGGTCGGCGGGCACCTCCAGCAGCGGGATCCGGTGCCGCTCGCAGGCCTCGACGACGTCGCCGGGGATGCCGCCCGAGTCGGCGCCGGACGCCGCCAGCGCCGCCGCCCCCGAGCGCGCCAGCGCGGCCACGAACGGCTCGGCGTCACCCGGGCGCCGCCACCAGAGCAGGCCGGAAAGCACCAGCTCACCGGCCGACAGGTACCGTCCGGGGTCGGGCAGCTCCGTGACGTAGATGCGCGTCACCGGGCGGTCGAGCAGCTCGGCCCCGGCTCGCGGGCGCAGCCGCAGACCGGGGAGGCCCAGCAGAGTTTTCACGGTCGTCATCAGGCTTGTAGGAAAGCACAACCGCACCGGGTTTCGCTCCTGTGCGTTTCATGCGCCGTGCCGTTGCCGCCCCGGGCCCGTTCGGCGTCTACTGGTCTATCGCCCTCGAGAAGGAGCAACCGTGGAGTTCCTGCGTCCCGCGACGCTCGCCGAGGCTCTGGCCGCCAAGGCCGAGCGGCCCGGCGCCGTGCCGATCGCCGGCGGCACCGACGTCATGGTCGAGCTGAACTTCGACCACCGGCGCCCGGAAGCCCTGCTCGACCTCACCCGGGTCGGCGAGCTGGCGGGCTGGTCCACATCGGACGGCACGATCCGCCTCGGCGCCGGCGTCCCGTACACCCGCGTGATCGCCGAACTGGGTGAATCCGTCCCGGCGCTGGCGATGGCGTCGCGCACGGTCGGGTCGCCGCAGATCCGCAACCGGGGCACGGTCGGCGGCAACCTCGGTGCCGCGTCGCCCGCCGGTGACACCCACCCGGTGCTGCTCGCCCTCGACGCGCGGATCGAGGTGGCCTCCGTCCGGGGGAGCCGGCTCCTCCGCGCGGAGGAGTTCTACGTCGGGGTGAAACGCCACGCCCTCGAGCCGGACGAGCTGATCACCGCCGTCCACCTGCCCGCGCACGCCGGGCCGCAGCAGTTCGCCAAGGTCGGGACGCGCAACGCGATGGTCATCGCGGTCTGCTCGTTCGCCCTCGCCCTGCGCGACGGCCAGGTCGGCGCGGCGATCGGGTCCGCCGCCCCGACCCCGCGCCACGCCCGCGAAGCCGAGGAGTTCCTGACCGCCGAACTGCCGTGGGGCTCGTCCGACGCGTTGCCCGACTCGCTGAAGCGCCGCTTCGGCGACCTGGTGGCCGAAGCGACTTCGCCGATCGACGACGTCCGGGGCAGCGCCGCGTATCGGAAGCACGCGCTCGGGGTACTAGCGCGGCGTACGTTGACTTGGGCCTGGGACGAACACCGGACGGGGGAGCGCGCATGCGCTTGAATGTGACGATCAACGGCGAGAAACGCGAGGCGGACGACGTGTGGGAGGGCGAGAGCCTCCTGTACGTCCTGCGCGAGCGGCTCGGCCTGCCGGGCTCGAAGAACGCCTGTGAGCAGGGCGAATGCGGCTCCTGCACGGTCTACCTCGACGACGTCCCGGTGTGCGCCTGCCTGGTCGCGGCCGGGCAGGCCGAGGGCCGCGTGGTCCGCACGGTCGAGGGCCTGGCCGACGGCGACACCCTCGACCCGGTCCAGCAGTCCTTTGTGGACGCGGGCGCGGTGCAGTGCGGCTTCTGCACCCCCGGCCTGGTCGTCGCCGCGCACGACCTGCTGAACCGCGTCCCCGATCCGTCCGACGAGGAGATCCGCGAGGCGCTGGCGGGCAACCTCTGCCGCTGCACCGGCTACGAAAAGATCCTCGACGCGGTGCGGGCCGTCGCCAAGGGAGGTGTCGCGTGAGGACGCTCATCGCGAACGCGGCGATCGCGACGGTCACCGGTGAGGAGTACGCGAGCGGCCACGTCGTGGTCGAGAACGACCGGATCGCCGAAGTCGGCGAAGGCGTCTACACCGGCGAGTTCGACGAGCGCGTCGAGGCCGAAGGCTGCCTGGTCACGCCGGGCCTGATCAACACCCACCACCACCTCTACCAGTGGGCGACCCGCGGCATGGCCGCCGACCACACGCTCTTCGAGTGGCTGGTGGCGCTGTACCCGGTCTGGGGCCGCCTCGACGACGAGATCACGCACGCCGCGGGCACGGCCGGGATGGCGCGGCTCGCGCTGACCGGCTGCACCACCGTCGCCGACCATCACTACGTCTTCCCGCGCGACGGCGGCGACCAGGTCGCGGCGCTGGCCGCGGCCCGCCAGCGGATCGGCGTCCGGCTGCACGTCGTGCGCGGGTCGATGGACCGCGGCGAGTCCGACGGCGGCCTGCCGCCGGACAACCTCGTCGAGCCGACCGAGGACGCGCTGACCGGCACCGAAGCGGCGATCGACCGCTTCCACGACCCCTCGCCCGAGGCGCACCTGCAGATCGCCGCGGGCCCGTGCTCGCCGTTTTCGGTCACCGAGCGGCTGATGTCCGGCGCGGCCGAGCTGGCTCGCCGCAAGGGCGTCCGCCTGCACACGCACCTCGCCGAGACCCTCGACGAGGAGAAGCAGTGCCTCGCCGAAGTCGGGTGCACGCCCGCCGAGTACGCCGACAAGCTCGGCTGGCTCGCCGACGACGTCTGGCTCGCCCACACCATCCACCTCGCGCCCGAGGCGATCCGCCGCTTCGGCGCGACCGGCACGGGCTCGGCGCACTGCCCGACGTCCAACGGCCGGATCGGCGCCGGCATCGCCCCGGTCCGCGACCTGCTCGACGCCGGAGTCCCGGTCGGTCTCGGGGCCGACGGCGCCGCGTCCAACGAATCCGGCGGCCTCGGCGAAGAGCTGCACCAGGCGTTGCTCCAGGCGCGCCAGCGCGGTGGGCCCCGCGGGCTGACGACGCGGGAAGCGCTGTGGATGGGCACGATGGGCGGCGCCCGCTGCCTCGGCCGCGCGGACGACCTGGGCTCGATCGCACCGGGGAAGCTCGCCGACCTGGCCGTCTGGGACCTCACCGGGCTGAACTACGCGGGCATCACCGACCCGGTCGCGGCGCTGGTGCTCGGCACCACCCCGCCGCTGCGGCGGCTGTTCGTCGGCGGCAAGGCCGTCGTCGAGGACGGCACGCTGCGCGAAGCCGACGAGTCCGAGATCGCCCGTGAGCTGTCGGCCGCGAGCGCCCGGTTGAGGGAGGGCAGATGACCACCACTTCCGTCACCACGCAGACCGCGAACGGCGTCGGCGCGTCACCGCGCCGCCCCGACGGCACGGTGAAGGTGCGCGGCGAGTTCGCCTACTCCTCGGACCTGTGGCACGAGGACATGGTGTGGGGCGTGACGCTGCGCAGCCCGCACCCGTACGCGCGGATCACCGGCATCGACATCGCCGAAGCCCTGGCGGTGCCGGGCGTCTACGCGGTGCTGACGCACGAGGACGTCCCCGGCGTGAACCGGTACGGGCTCGAGCACGCCGACCAGCCGGTGCTCGCGTCCGACGTCGTCCGCTACCAGGGGGAACCGGTCGCGCTCGTCGCCGCCGACCACCCGGAGACCGCGCGCCGGGCGATGAAGCGGATCGTCGTTTCGTACGAAGAGCTCTCACCGGTGACGGACTCCGAAGCGGCCGTCGCGGGCGAAGGGCCTTCGCTGCACGACGGCGGCAACGTCGTCCGGCACGTGAAGATCCGCCGCGGTCCGCAAGATCTCGCCGCCGACGTCGTCGTCTCGGGCGTCTACGAGGTCGGCATGCAGGACCAGGCGTTCCTCGGCCCCGAGTCCGGGCTCGCGGTGCCGGACACCGAAGGCGGCGTCGACCTGTACGTCGCGACGCAGTGGCTGCACGTCGACCAGCAGCAGATCGTCGCCGCTTTGGGATTGCCGGTCGAGAAGGTGCGGCTGACGCTCGGCGGTGTCGGCGGCGCGTTCGGCGGCCGCGAGGACCTGTCGATGCAGGTCCACGCGTGTCTCCTCGCGCTGCACACCGGCAAGCCGGTGAAGATGGTCTACAACCGCGAAGAGTCCTTCTACGGCCACGTCCACCGCCACCCGGCGAAGATGTACTACGAGCACGGCGCCACCCGCGACGGGCGTCTCGTGTACGTGCGTACGCGCCTGTACCTCGACGGCGGCGCGTACGCGTCCTCGACGGGCGCAGTGGTCGCGAACGCCGCCACGCTCGGCGTCGGCCCGTACAAAGTGGACAGTGTATCGGTGGACTGCTGGGGCACGTACACGAACAACCCGCCGTGCGGCGCGATGCGCGGCTTCGGCGCGGTGCAGGCGGCGTTCGGGTACGAGTCGCAGATGGACAAGCTCGCTCTCGCGTGTGGGCTGGACCCGGTCGAGATCCGCGTCCGCAACGCCATCAGCGAAGGCGATCTGATGCCGACCGGCCAGGTGGTCGACTCTTCCGCGCCCGTCGCGGAATTGCTGACCCGCGTCCGGGAGATGCCGCTGCCGCCGGACCGGCCGTTCGACCTGCGGCACATGCCGGGCGGGGTGTCCAACACGACGCACGGCGAAGGCGTCGTCCGCGGGGTCGGGTACGCCGTCGGGATCAAGAACGTCTGCTTCTCCGAAGGCTTCGACGACTACTCGACGGCCCGCGTGCGCCTGCAGCTGGTCGGGGGCGAACCGGCCGCGACCGTGCACACCGCGGCCTGCGAGGTCGGCCAGGGCCTGGTGACGATCATGCAGCAGATCGTGCGGACCGAGCTGGGCGTCGACCAGGTGACGGTGCTGCCGATGGACACCTCGATCGGCAACGGCGGCTCGACGTCGGCGTCGCGCCAGACCTACGTCACCGGCGGCGCGGTCCAGGCCGCGTGCGTCGCGGTGCGGGCGCGGCTGCTGTCCCGGTTCGACCGGCGGGTGCGCGTGGTCGGCGGCAAGCTCGTAGCGGCCGACGGCCAGGTGCTCGCGGACCTGGTGGACGTCCTCGGCGACGACGTCCACGACGAAACCGTGGAATGGCGGCACCGGCCGACTTCTGCGCTGGATCCGGAGACCGGGCAGGGCACCGCGCACGTGCAGTACGCGTTCGCCGCGCACCGGGCGGTCGTCGACGTCGACACGGAACTGGGCCTGGTCAAGGTGGTCGCGCTGGACTGCGCGCAGGACGTCGGCAAGGCGCTGAACCCCCAGGCCGTGGTGGGCCAGATCCAGGGCGGTTCGGCGCAGGGGCTCGGGCTCGCGGTGATGGAGGAGATCCAGACCTCCGGCGGGAAGATCCGGAACCCCTCCTTCACCGACTACCTGATCCCGACGGTCCTGGACATGCCGCCGATGAGCATCGACGTCCTGGAGCGCCCGGACCCGCACGCGCCGTACGGCCTGCGCGGGGTCGGCGAGCCGCCGACGATCTCGTCGACCCCGGCGATCGTGGCCGCGATCCGGGCCGCGACCGGGCTCGCGCTCACCCGCGTCCCGGTCCGGCCGGAGCACCTGACCGCTACTTGAGCTGCCAGTTCTGGTTGGCGTCGTCGTTGCAGCCCCAGAGTTCGAGCTGGACGCCGTTGACGTTGCCGGCGGGCTTGTCGCCGCCGGTGACGTCGACGCACAGCCCGGCCTGGGTGATCGAACCGTCCGGGTTGAGCTTGAACTTCTGGTTCGCGCCGCCGTGACAGGTCCAGACGATGAGCTTCGTCCCGGCGGTGGAGCTGCCGCCGTCGGCGTCGAGGCAGAGGCCGTTCGCCTTCAGCTCGCCCGCGCTGGTGAACGTCCAAGACTGGTTGGGGCCGCCGTCGCAGTCCCAGATGTCGACCTTGGTGCCGGGCGTGGTGAGGTTTCCGTTGATGTCGATGCAGCGGGACGACGACGCGCCCTGGAGTGCTTGCGCGGTGCTGCTGCCGCTCGCGTTCGCCTTGACGCGGTAGACGACGGTGCCGTGCGACGGGACGTCCGCGCTGATCGCGCCGGTGCTCGTGGTCTGCTCCTTGGACCACAGGTTGGTCAGCCGGTAGGTCGACGCGGCGGGCAGCCCGGCCGCGGCGGCGGTCGTCGAGACGGTCTTCGTGGTGCCGTTCTCGTTGAACAGCACGACAGCGACGTCGCCGTTCTGCAGCGGCTTCTTGAGCACGTCCAGGCCGTTCGCCGAGGCGATGCGCGTCGCCTGCTTGCCGAGCGGGTCCTGGTCGACGGCGATGACGTCGGCGTTGAGGTAGGTGGAGAAGGTGGCGACGCTGGCGGAGCGCAGGTCGGCGCCGGCGATCAGCGGCGCGGCCATCGCGGCCCAGAGCGTGAAGTGGGCGCGGTCCTCCTGGAAGTCCATGCCGTCGCCGACTTCGAGCATGTCGGGGTCGTTCCAGGCGCCGGGCTTCGCGGCCGAGGCGAGGCCGACGTTCTGGCGGTAGATCGAGTCGATGCTGCCCCAGTTGTTGGTGATGTCACCGGTGGTGCGCCACAGGTTGCCGACGTCCGGCGCCCACGTCGCGGGGCTGAAGTTCCCCCATTCGCAGATGCTGTAGGCGATCGGGCGGCCGGTGGCCTTGAGCGCGTCGCGCATCGCGGAGTAGCGGCGGATGTAGTCCTGCTGCGTTTCGCCGGCGGGGCTGCCGCAGTTGTCGTACTTGAGGTAGTCGACGCCCCAGCTCGCGAAGAGGTTCGCGTCGGCCTGCTCGTGGCCGAGGCTCCCGGGGTAGTGCTGGCAGGTTTCGGAGCCGGCGCTCTCGTAGATGCCGAACTTCATGCCGCGGGCGTGGATGTAGTCGCCGAGGGCCTTCAGGCCACTGGGAAACTTGGCGGAGTCGGCGACGAGGTTGCCGTTGCCGTCCCGCGTCCTGGTCATCCAGCAGTCGTCGAGGTTGACGTAGGTGTAGCCGCGGTCGCGCATCCCGGAGCTGACCATGAGGTCGGTGGTCTGCTTGACGAGCGTTTCGTTGATGTCGCACTCGAAGGTGTTCCAGGTGTTCCACCCCATCGGGGGCGTGCGGAGAAGCCCGTTTTCGAGGGCGTGCGCGGGCGGGCTGCTGAGTGCGGCGCCCGCGAGGACGGCGGCAAGGACGGCGAAGACTCGGCGCATGGCGGCTCCAACCGGACGGCGTTGTCTGGACCACTGCTCGCAGCATCGGTGTCGAGTCCTGCGCGGTCAAGAGCCATTTTGAGTATTCGTGTTGGATTCCCGACTAAAGTTGTGGGTTCTCGTCGAGTAGCCGTCGGGCGACGTCCACGGTGGCCGCCCCCGCGACGGCCATGGCCTCGGTGTCCCGCAGCGAGCGGCAGAGGACGAAGGCGCCTTCGAGGTTGTTGACGGCGGTGATGGTGAGGGTCCGCGCTGCTTCGGTGCTGAGGCCGAACCGGGCGAACTTCTCGGTGCCGGCCTCGATCCAGGCGGTGAAGACCTCGGCGGTGGCCTGCCGCAGCGGTTCGTTGGTGGAGGCGACCTCCAGGGCAACGGTCGCGATCGGGCAGCCTTCGACATAGTCGGTGGCTTCGAGGGTCGCGATCCCGGCGGCGAAGAAGGCTTCGATCCCGCTGATCAGGTCGGGAGCGGGCGCGATGAAGAGGTCGAAGAGCTCGATGTAGGCGAGCCCGGAGGTCCGGATGACTTCCGTGCCGAGCTGCTCCTTGCCGCCGGGGAAGAAGTGGTAGAGCGAGCCGAAGGGGGCGTTCGCTTCCGAGACGATCTGCTTCAGCCCGGTGCCGGTGTAGCCGTTGCGCCGGAACAGCTCCGCGCCGGCGGCCATGATGCGTTCTTTGGTCCCTGCCACGGGATCGAGGATACGCGCTCGTTAGAGCGTTCTACCGAATCGCCGCCTCCCTCGGCTCGTGCTTCCGTACCGGCTTGTCCACAGCCTGGTCGTGATGTGGACAAGCCGGCGTCCACCCCGGCTTTTCGCGGGTTTCGTCGGTGGTCCCCGATACACTGGATGCGGGGCCGGTCCCCCGGAGAGGGCGGGGGCTGCGTTGGGGGCGGCGGGCCTGCTTCCGGCACCCGTTAGTGGATGTCCCAGGCCGGGCCGGGGTCCTCGGCGTCGTCGCGCAGGATCGTTCCCTCGATCAGGCCGTACGGCCGGTCCGCCGCGTAGAACACCTCGTTGTCGTTCTTCAGCCCGAACGGGCTCAGGTCCACCAGGAAGTGGTGCTTGTTCGGCAGCGACAGCCGGACTTCCGCCACTTCCGGCCGCGCCTCCAGCACCGCCTCGCCCATCGCGTACAACGTCTGCTGCAGCGAAAGGCTGTGCTTCGTCGCGAACGTCTCCAGCATCAGCCGCCGGATCTCGCGGTGGCTTTCCGCCCAGTCGATGTCCTCGCCCTGGTATCGCCACCGCGCCGTCACGGCGGTCGCGAGGATGCGGTCGTCGGTCTCGGCGAGCGTCGTGTACTGGTCGCGCGGGAAGCCGTGGAACTCCGAACCCGTGGACTTCAGCAGCGTCAAGCCGTCGATGCCGGACACGACCCACGCGCGGCCGTCGTGAACCGTCACCGCCGTCGTGCGCCGTTCGTCGCCCGAACGGCTGAACGCGTGGTCGTGCGGCTCGCCGCCGACGGGAATCCGGTCCCAGCCGTGCTCGTCGATCTTGATCCGCGCGCCCGTGATGTTGCCCTGCGTGCCGGTGAAGTGCCGCGCCAGGCGCAGGCCGAAGTCCTCGATCTCGCCGACCGGCGCCTCCTTCGCGAAGGCGTACACGGTGTTCTTCTGCGTGTCGGTCGCGAGCACGCCGGCGTTGTCACCGGTGAGGTGCGTCGCGGCGAGCTCGCCCCGCAGCGACGTCGACACGGTGAGGTCCTTGAGGTGGTGCACGGGGCCGTCGCGGCGCACCGTCACCAGGCGGACCTCCGCCTTGCCGTACTGGTTGGGGCCCAGGGTGATGGCCACGGTTCAGCTCCCTCGGTAGGTCGAATAGGCGAACGGGCTGAGCAGGAGCGGCACGTGGTGGTGCGCGGTGCCGTCGGCGATCCGGAAGGTGAGCGCCACCTCCGGGAAGAAGGCGTCCGGGCCCAGGTAGGCGCCGGTGTCGAAGACCAGGCGGTAAACGCCGGGGTCGAGGGTTTCCGGGCCGAGGTCGCGGATGCGGCCGTCGTCGTCGGTGCGCCCGTCGGCGATCGGCTTCCCCTCGGCGGTTTCGAACCGGACGGCGATCCCCGTTGCGGGGCGACCTTTCGCCGTGTCGAGGACGTGGGTGGTCACGAGGCTCACGCGGTCACCGCTTTCGCGAGTCGGAGTTCGGCGATCTTGAGGAGTTCCCGCCCGGCGACGGCCAGTTCGGTCGCGGGATCGTTGTCCAGCCTGGCGTTGAGGATCTTCAGCAGCTCGTCGCCGCTGCGGCCACTGGCGCAGACGAGGTAGACGTGGCCGAACTTGGCTTCGTACTCGGCATTCGCGGCGGCGAAGGCGTCGGCATTGTCCACTCCGGACTGTTCGCTGCGCGACCATTCGCTCTCGGTGCCCTTTTGCTGCGGTTTCTCGCCGATCCGCGGGTGGGCGGCCATGGCCTGGCGGATCTCGTCGGTGGTCAACGGCAGGTCGGCGGCGGCCGTGAGCGCGTCGACGTCGGCATACGGCCGGTGCTCGAGGATCACGTCCACCCAGCGGGGGACGGCGAGGCAGGCGGTCAGCGCCGGCCGTACGTCATCGGCGTCGGCGGTGTTGAAGTCGGTGAGGGTGAGCGGCACGGGGAACTCCTCGTGAGTGGCGTCCCGCTGACCGTACGTCGGCGCCGGAGTTCCGTCAACATTTTGTTGAAACCGCTGGTCAGTCGGCTTCCCGGTTCAGGTAGTTGTAGACGGTGAAGCGCGTGACGCCCAGCGCGTCGGCCACCGAAGACACGGATTTCCGCAGGCCGAAGGCCCCTCGTTCGCGCAGTAGCCGCACGGCTCGCTGCTTGCCCGGCCGGTCGAGCTCGCCGAGTTTGGCTCCGAGTTCCCGCTCGACGTCGGCGATAAGCCGGGCCAGCGCGTCGTTCAGTCCCACGGCCGGCTTTTCGCCCGCTTCGGCGCGTCCTGGCTCGGCTCGGCGCACCTGCAGCGTCACCTGCGTCGCGCCCGCGTCGAGCGCTGCCTGCGCGATCGCCGGGAGCGCGTCGTAGAGCTCCTTCGCTTCGCCCCGGGCGAGCGTCCCGAGCGGGCCGAAGTCGGTGTCCAGCCCCGCTTCCGCGGCGGCGTCGCGCGCGGCGACGGCGTGGTCGGGCGGCGAACCCTCGCCGCGGAACGGTTCGCTGGTGAACTCCGCTTCAAGCCGCACGAGGATGACCGTAACGCGCCGCGTCCGTCGTTGACGAGCGGCGCGCGCCGTGGTTACTGTCGTTGTGCGAAACCGCCTTTCCGTACTGTGAAATCGGCGGTGGTTCAATCCTCCCGGAGAAGGGTTTTCGGATGGATCTTGTGGTGCGCGCGGCCCGAGCCGTCACGGCCGAGGGCGAGGTTCCGGCGACCCTCGGCGTCGACGGCGGCCGGATCGTCGCGGTCGAACCCGGCGGGGCTTCGCTGTCCGGCGACCGCGAACTGGTTCTCGGCGACGACGTCGTGCTCCTGCCGGGACTCGTCGACACGCACGTTCACGTCAACGATCCGGGCCGCGCGGAGTGGGAGGGCTTCGAGACGGCGACGCGCGCGGCCGCCGCGGGTGGCGTGACCACGATCGTGGACATGCCGCTGAACAGCCTGCCCCCGACGGTCGACGTCGCGGCGCTGGAAGTCAAGCGCAAGGCGGCGACCGGACGGGTGCACGTGGACGTCGGCTTCTGGGGCGGCGCGATCCCCGGCAACGTCGGCGATCTGCGCGCCCTGCACGAAGCCGGCGTGTTCGGCTTCAAGTGCTTCCTGCTGCACTCGGGCGTCGACGAGTTCCCGCCGCTCGACCCGGCGGGGCTCGACGAAGCGTTGCGCGAGCTGAGTTCCTTCGACGCGTTGATGATCGTCCACGCGGAAGACGCGCACGAGATCGACGAAGCGCCGGAGCCGCACGGCGGTCGCTATGTCGACTTCTTGCGGTCTCGGCCGCCGGCGGCGGAAAACCTCGCGATTTCGCACGTCATCGAGGCAGCCCGCCGTCACCACGCGCGAGCGCACATCCTGCACCTTTCGTCGGCCGAGGCGCTGCCGCTGGTCGCTTCGGCGCGCCGTGACGGCGTCGCGCTGACGGCCGAAACCTGCCCGCACTACCTCAGTTTCATCGCCGAGGAGATCCGCGACGGCGCGACGCAGTTCAAGTGCTGCCCGCCGATCCGGGAGGCGGCCAACCGCGAGCTGCTGTGGCAGGGGCTCGCCGACGGCGTGATCGACACCGTCGTGAGTGATCATTCGCCGTGCACGCCGGAGCTGAAACGCTTCGACAGCGGCGACTTCGGGCTCGCCTGGGGCGGGATTTCGAGCCTGCAGCTGGGCCTGCCGGCGATCTGGACCCAGGCGCGGCAACGCGGGTTCGCGCTCACCGACGTCGTCCGCTGGATGGCCGAGCGTCCGGCGGCGCAGGCCGGGATGCGCCGCAAGGGTCACCTGGCGGCCGGGTACGACGCCGACTTCTGCGTGTTCGCGCCGGACGAGGCGTTCGTCGTCGACGTCGCGAAACTGAAGCACCGCAACCCGGTCAGCGCGTACGACCGGCGGCCGCTCGCCGGCGTCGTGCGCTCGACGTGGTTGCGGGGCACCGAGATCACGGGCGACGAGCCACGCGGCGCGTTGCTGAACCGGGGGGACTGCTGAAATGGAGGCTGCCGTGTCCGACCGTCCTGAATGGACCGAGCTACCCGACCTCGCGTCACGCCGCTTCGGCGGGACGGTGATGTGGGCGACCGACGAACTGTTCGCCGAGAAGGAGAACCTGGTCAACCCGTGGACGCCGGCGCACCGCGCCGAGACGTTCGGACCCAAGGGCCAGGTCTACGACGGCTGGGAGACCCGCCGCCACCGCGAACCGGGCGACGACCAGGCTCTGGTCAGGCTCGGCTTGGCCGGCACGGTCACCGGCGTCATCGTCGACACGGCGTTCTTCAAGGGCAACTACCCGCCATTCGTCTCGGTCGAGGCGGCGTCGGTGCCGGGTTATCCGTCGGCGGCGGAGCTGCAGTCGGCGGACTGGGACGTCCTGGTCGACCACGCTCCGGCGGCCGGCCACACGGAGAACTTCTACGCGGTCAACGGTTCACGCCGCTACACGCACGTGCGGTTGACGCAGCACCCGGACGGCGGCGTGGCGCGCCTGCGCGTCCACGGCAGGCCGATCCCGGACCCGGACCTGCTCGACTTGGACGCGCTCGACCTCGCGGCGTTGGAGAACGGCGCCGTGGTGACGGGCTGCAGCAACAAGTTCTACTCATCGCCGAACAACCTGCTCTCGCCCGGACTGGCGGCGCACCAGGCAGAGGGCTGGGAGACGGCCCGCCGCCGCGACGACGGAAACGACTGGGTGACGCTCCGCCTCGCGGGCGCGGGCATCGTCCGGTTCGCCGAGCTGGACACGAGCAATCTCAAGGGCAACGCCCCGGGCTGGGCATCGGTGAGCGGCCGCGACACCTACGGCGAGTGGGTCAGTCTGCTGCCGAAGACCCGTCTGCAGCCGGACACCCGCCACCGCTTCGCGTTGAAGGACGGGCCGGAGGTGACGGAGGCCCGTTTGGACATCTACCCGGACGGCGGACTGGCGCGGTTGCGCCTGTTCGGCCGGCTCACCGAAGCGGGCCGGACGAACCTGAAGGCCCGCTACGCCAAGACGCGCTAGTTGTTCGCGCCGGGCCGGTTGAGGTAGGCGGAGGCCAGCGAGAGCACGCAGGCGCAGCCGATGATGGCGCTGACCCACCACTGGAGCCCGACCACGACGCTCCAGACGAAGCCCGCCGCCGCCAGCACGGCGACGAGGATGTTCCGGAACTGCAGCGGGGTCGGTTTGGCCATGCCATCAGCCTCTCATGGGCGGGTGCGGGGTCGCGGCGGGCCCATGCGCCTTGTGGTGGGGCTTGCACCGGGCCGGCGCCAGACCACGGCTGTGCCGCCGCCGGACCGGGCGGCCCAGTCGCAGGTCCGCTGCCGGGCTGGCCGGCTCAGTCGCAGGTCCGCTGCTGGACTGATCGGCCTAGTCGCAGGTCCGCTGCCGGACCGGGCGGCCTAGTCGCAGGTCCGCCGCCGCACCGGGCGGCCCAGCCGGCAGGTCCGCCGCCGCACCGGCCGCCCAGCCGCAGGGCCGCCGCCGGAACTGCGGCGGTGCTGCCGCTGTCCGCCGCCAGGCGGCGGCGTCCGCTTGCTCCCGCGGATGTGCGCCGGACAGCCGCGCGCCCGCTCGTCGCCTGCAAGGCTTGCGCCTCGCTGGGCGGCGGTGCGGGCAGTCGCCACAGGCGAGGCCAGACCGATGCCGTGTGGCTTCGCCGGCGAGTCGTCTGCCAGGGGTTGCGCCTAGCCGACGCCGGAGTGGCCACTCGTCCCCGCCCCGCCCCGCCCCGCCCGCCCCTCGGCAACTTCTTGCCGGTCCTCAGACCTCTGCGCGCTGCCCTGGCTCGAGCAGCACCAGCCGGTCGGTGAGGCCGGCCGACTCGAACTCCTTGCTCAGCACGTCCGGCCCCTCGCTGAAGTGCTGCCAGCCGCGGAAGTGCAGCGGTACCACCTTCGCCGCGTTGAGCACCTTTGCCGCCTCGACTGCGTTCGCGCTGGTCAGCGTCAGGGGAGCGCCGTCGAAGAACTTTGTCCGTGCTGCGCCGGCGAACAGCACCGCGATGTCGATGCTGAACCGCGACGCGATCTCCCGCACCAGCACGACCGACGCGTTGTCCCCGCTCACGTACACCGTCGGCAGGCCGGTGCCGCTCAGCACGAAGCCGGTGACCTCGCCGGTCGTCTGCTCGGCGCCCTCCGGGCCGTGGAGCGCCGGGACGGCCGTGACCGTCAGTGGTCCGACATGCGTCTCCTCCCATGGCTTCAAGCCCTGTGCGGTCCCGCCGAGCCGTTCGGCTCCGCTCGGCGTGACCAGGGTCAGCGGCACCGTCCCGAGGTAGGCCCGGCCGCGGTCGTCCAGGTTGTCCGGGTGCTGGTCGTGGGACAGCAGGACCGCGTCCACCACGCCGACCGCTTCTTCGGTCAGCACGGAGTCCTCGGTCTTGACCAGCACGCGGTTGCCGACGGGGTGGTCGCCGGGCGCGTCGAAGGTCGGGTCGGTGAGCAGCCGCACGCCACCCAGCTCCAGGAGCGCGGTCGGGCCGCCGGACAAGGTGATCCCCAGTTTCTCGGTCATACCCGGGGCCAACAGCGGGAACGTGCGTTCTCTTCCCTACGGTGCCGACTGCCTCCGTGAGCTGATCACGCCGGTGTTGAACCCGGCCAGGTGGAGCCCGCCCGCGAAGCGCGCGTGTTCGATCTTCACGCACCGGTTCATCACGACGTCCAGCCCGGCCTCCCGCGCCCGGTCGGCCACCGGCTCGTGCCACAGCCCCAGTTGCAGCCACAACGTCCGTGCGCCGGCGTCGATCACCTCTTCGGCCACCTGGGGCAGGTCGTCGTGCTTCCGGAAGACGCTGACCAAGTCCGGTTCACCCGGTACGTCCTTGAGTGAGGCGTACACCGGTTTGCCGAACAGCGTGTCCAGTCGCGGGTTGACGAAGTTGACCTCGTACCGCGTCGACGAGAGCAGATACGTCGCGACGAAGTAGCTCGGCCGCGCCGGATTGGCGGACGCGCCCACCAGTGTCACCGACTTCGTCCGGTTGAGGATCGCCCGCCGTTCGACGGCGCCCACCGCGTACGTCATCCGGCCACCGCCTTGTCCAGCGCCTGGTCGAGGTCCCAGAGGATGTCGTCGACGTCCTCCAGCCCGATCGACAGCCGGATCAGGTCGGGGCCGACGCCCGCGGCTGAGAGTTGATCCTCCGACAGCTGTGCGTGCGTGGTCGACGCCGGGTGGATCACCAGCGTCCGCGCGTCCCCGACGTTCGCCAGGTGCGACAGCAGCTCCACCGATTCGACGAACTTCTCACCCGCCGCCCGGCCGCCGTCGATGCCGAACGAGAACACCGCGCCCGGCCCGGCGGGCAGGTACTTCTTCGCCAGGTCGTGCTGGGGATGGGAGGGCAGCCCGGCGTACGACACCCAGGCCACCCGTGGATCTGCTTGGAGGTACTCGGCGACCGCCTGGGCATTGGCGACGTGCGCGTCCATCCGCTGTGGGAGCGTCTCGACTCCTTGCAACAGCAGGAAAGCCGAGTGCGGCGACAGGACCGCGCCGATGTCCCGCAGCTGCTCGGCGCGCAGCCGGGTGCAGAACGCGTACTCGCCGAAGTTCTCCCAATACCTGAGGCCCCCGTAGCTTTCGACGGTCTCGGTCATCCGCGGGAACTTCCCGTTGCCCCAGTCGAACTTCCCGGACTCGACGACGATTCCGCCGAGTGTCGTCCCGTGCCCGCCGAGGAACTTCGTCGCCGAGTGCAGCACGATGTCGGCGCCGTGTTCGATCGGGCGGCACAGGTACGGCGTCGCCAGCGTCGCGTCCACCACGAGCGGGACGTCGTGCGAGTGCGCGAGATCCGCCAGCGCCGCGATGTCGGCGATGCCGCCGCCGGGGTTGCCGATCACCTCGGTGTAGAGCAGCCGGGTCCGGTCGGTGATCGCGGCCGCGTAGTCGTCGATGCCGCCGCTGACGAACGTCGTCTCCACGCCGAACCGCCGCAGCGTGCCGGTGAGCTGGGTGACCGTACCGCCGTAGAGCCCGCTCGCCGAAACGATGTGGTCGCCCGCTTCGGTCAGCGCGCTGAAGGTGAGGAACTCCGCGGCCTGCCCGCTCGCGGTCGCCACGCCGCCGATGGCGCCTTCGAGGCTGGCGATCCGCTCTTCGAACGCGGCCACGGTCGGGTTGCCGATGCGGCTGTAGATATTGCCGTACTTCTGCAGCGCGAAGAGGTTCGCCGCGTCGGCGGCGTCTTCGAAAACGAAGCTCGTGGTCTGGTAGATCGGCACGGCCCGCGCGCCGGTCGCCGGATCGGGGGTGCCGCCCGCGTGCAGTGCGCGGGTCCGGAAGCCCCAGGTGCGTTCACTCATCGGTTCTCACCGTAACCGTCCTCCCCTTCGGATGGCCACGCCTCCCAGGTGGTGGGCGAGGTCATTTCGTGCTGTCGACGGTAGCACGATTCGGAATTCCGTGCGCTACACTCGAAAGCATGAAATGCGCCGCCTGCGGCAAGCCGCTGCCATCTCGCGAAGGATCCGGGCGAAAACGCCAGTACTGTGATGCCACGTGCCGAAGTGCTGCTCGCCGACAGCGGGAGTACGTAAAGACGGACTTGACACATCCCGATCGTCAATACATTCTTGACAGCGCGCCGGCACACGGGCCGTTGGGTTCGGTTCGCGACGCGTTGCGGAAGCTTCGCGACGCGGAAGAAACCCTGCGGGACGCGGTGGACGAGGCCAGGACGGCCGGGCACACGTGGCAGGAGATCGGCGACCTGCTCGGCACGAGCCGGCAGGCCGCTTTCCAGCGGTTCGGCCGGCCGGTCGATCCGACGACGGGAGCGTCCATGACCGACTTGAAACCACCGGACGTGATCCACCGCGCCGAAGGGCTCGTGGCGGAGCTCGTCGGCTGCCGGTGGCACGAGGTCCGCCGGGACTTCGACGACCGCATGCGCGACGCGGTCGGCGAGGACGAGCTGAAGCTCGCCTGGGCCCAGGTGGCCGGGTCGGTCGGGCGGTACGAGCGAACGGGGGAACCGTATGCGCGGTCCATGGGCGACCACACGGTCGTCCACATGCCGCTGGCCTTCGAGGCCGGCGAGCGGACCGTGCAGGTGACCTACCGGGAAGACGGCCGAGTGGCCGGGTTGTGGATCCGGCCGCCCGAAGAGTAGCCGGTGATCAAAAGGGGGAACCATGGAAGCACAGGGGGAGAGATGAAGACGGCGATAGCGGCTGTGGTCGCGGTCTTGGCGGCACTCGTGGCACCGGCCGCCCAAGCCGCCGAGGTGCCCACGGCTGCGCAGCAGCTCGAATGGGTGGTCGACGCGACCGGGCGCGTTCCGGTATCGGACGCCGAGGTCCGCGCCCACGTCGCCCAGGTCCTGCTGGACGCGGTGGGCGGTACGGCGGGTGTCAACGGCGCGCTCGGCGGGCTGGGCCCGCTGCAGGTGAAACGGATCTTCACCGAGGGGCCGGACCACGTGGAAGCGGAGGTCCACGGAACCGTCGACGACTACCTGCTCGGCCTGCACGTGGACCAGGCCGGACTGATCGACGGCCTCACGGCGAAACCGGACGACCCGGTCCCGGCTTCGTGGCCGGAGGTCGACGCGCAGCTGGCTGCGCTCGGCGGCCGGGTGTCGTTCGGCGCGTCGGAAATCCTGCCGGACGGGCGCTGCCGGGACGTGCACGGCGTCCGCGACGACGTGCAACGGCCGCTGGGGTCGGCGTTCAAGCTCTACGTCCTGGGCGCGCTCGGCAAGGCGGTCGCCGAGCACCGGGCGTCCTGGACCGAGCAGCTAGCGATCCGCGACGACTGGAAGAGCCTGCCGTCCGGAGTGCTGCAGAACGAACCGGCGGGCACGCGGCTCCCGTTGTCCGCCTACGCCGACAAGATGATCTCGATCAGCGACAACACCGCGACCGACCACTTGATCCACCGGCTGGGGCGGGACGCCGTGCAGCGGCAGCTCACCGCGTTCGGCAACCAGCGGCCGTCGGCGAACATCCCGTTCCTCAGCACGAAAGCGATGTTCGAGCTCAAAGCCACCCAGTACCCGGCTCGCGCCGACGCCTACCTGGCGCTGCCACGCTGGGCCCGTCCCGCGGCGGTCGCCGGGCTCGAACGGCTTCCGCTCACCGGTCTGCAGGGCTGGCAGGCACCCGAGAAGATCGACGACATCGAGTGGTTCGGTTCGCCGGACGACATCTGCCGGGCGTTCTCCGGGCTGCGGAAGGAGAACCAGCCGGAGATCGGGCACGCGCTGTCGCTGAACGACGGTGGCCTCGGACTCGACCGGGCGAAGTTCCCCGAAGTCTGGTTCAAGGGCGGCAGTGAACCCGGCGTGCTGACGTTGAACTACCTGGCGCGCACGGCGGACGGCCGCTCACTGGTCACCAGCGTCATGGTGTCGGACCCGGTCACGCCACTGAACGAAAGCCACGTCGCGGCACGAGGAATCGCCGTCGCGAAGGGAGCGGTGGCGCTTCTCGCGGCTACGCTTCGTCCGTGACGGTGCGGTGGAGCCTGACGATCGACTGCGCGGAACCCCGCGCCCTGGCGAGGTTTTGGGCGGTGGCCCTCGGCTACATCGAGCGGCCGCCACCCGCCGGGTTCGCCACCTGGGAAGACTGGTTCACGCACCAGGGCGTGCCCGAGGAGGAGTGGGGCGACGGCGCCTACCTGAGCGATCCGGAAGGCGTACTGCCGAGCTTGAGCTTCCTCAGGGTGCCCGAGGAAAAGGTCGCCAAGAACCGTGTGCACCTGGACGTCCAGGCCGGCGGCGGCCGCGACGTTCCGTGGGAGACGCGGTGGGAGCGGGTCGTCGAAGCAGTCGCCCGCCTCACCGCGGCGGGGGCGACCGTCGTGCGCGAAGACGTACTGGACGGTCGTCCGGACCACGTCGTGATGGCGGATCCGGAGGGCAACGAGTTCTGCGTGCTCTGAGCTGTCGATCCGGAGGCGGTGCGTTCGTGTAGAGGGTGAATCCGGACAGTAAGGAGTGCTCGATGACGTTCACCGACGAAGAGATCGGCTACCTGCGTTCGCAGCCACTCGCCCGCGTGGCCACGCTCGGCGCCGGTGAGCAGCCGGACGTCGTCCCGCTCGCGTTCGAGTTCGACGGCGAGCACTTCTGGGTCGGCGGGACCGGTGCGGCCGTGGCGGCCACCCGCAAATTCCGGAACATCGGTGCCGGCCGGCGGAAAGTCGCCTTGGTGGTGGACGACCTCGTGTCACTGCAGCCGTTCATCGCCCGGGCGATCCGCGTGTACGGCGAGGCGGACGATCCCGTGGAACGGACCGGGTTGGTGGGGCCGGGCCTGTACACGCGGATCACCCCTCGGATCTCGTGGAGCTGGAACATGGCGGGGGAGCCCGTGGGCGAGACGTGGTACGAGCCGAGGAGGGTGGTTCATGGGTAGGTGATCCGGGCCGGATGACCCAGGTCACGCACGACGTCTGCACGTTCCGGTCACATCGGCCGTCGCCGCGGGGTCTACTGCTACGACTGCGGCGGAAGGAACGGACACGGTGGACACGCTGACCGAACGGTTCGAGCAGGAGCGGCCGCGGCTGCGCGCGGTCGCCTACCGGATGCTCGGTTCGGCGAGCGAGGCCGACGACGCCGTCCAGGAGGCCTGGCTGCGGTTCGACCGAACCGACCTGGGTGAGGTCGAGAACGTCGGCGCGTGGCTGACGACCGTCGTCGCGCGGGTGTGCCTGTCGATGTTGCGGACGCGGCGCAACCACCGCGAGGAGCCCTTGGACGGCCGGCCCGAGCAGGGCGAGGACCGCCGGGACCCCGAGCAGGAGGCGGAGCTGGCCGACACGGTCGGGCTGGCGCTGCTGGTCGTGCTCGACGCTCTGGCGCCGGCCGAACGGGTCGCGTTCGTGCTGCACGACATGTTCGCCGTGCCGTTCGACGAGATCGCGCCGATGATCGACAGGACGCCGGCGGCGGCCCGTCAGCTGGCGAGCCGGGCGCGGCGGCGGGTCAGGGGCGGCTCCGCCGTGGACGCGGACCTGCCGCGGCGGCGGAAGGTCGTCGAGGCGTTCCTGGCGGCGTCCCGGAGTGGCGACTTCGAAGCGCTGCTCGCGCTCCTTGCTCCGGACGTGGTGCTGCACGCCGACCGGTTCGTCGGCCCGAGCCCGGTGCCGGTCGTGCTGCGCGGCGTCGAAAACGTGCGCAAGGGCGCGGTGCTGGCCTCCGAACGGGCCCGTTCCAGCGAGCTGGCCCTCGTGGACGGCTCGCCGGGGCTGCTCTGGATGCCCGGGGGACGGCTGTCGGTCGTCCTGGCGTTCCGGGTCGACGGCGACCGGATCGCCGGCATCGAGGTCATCGCCGACCCGGAGCGGCTGCGCGGGCTGGAGCTGGCCGTCCTCGACTGACCTGGGGCAGCCGGACCGCCCTGGGTCAGCCCAGGGCGGCGCGAAGGCGCGCGTCGCGCTCGGCCGGTGTCTGGCGCGGGCAGCTCACGCACTTCGGGTTGCCGACCTCGTAGATCAGGCAGCACGAGGCCCGGCGCACGGCGGGTGTCCGGCCGACGCGCACGAAGCGGGGCTTCGGCAGGTCCAGGCCGATCGCGGCGACGAGCGGCTCGGCCAGGGTCATCGCGCGTTCGGGATCGGACGTCCAGAGCAGCCGGTTGCCGATCGAGTCGGTGGTGATGGCACCGAGGGCACGCGCGCGGGCTCCGGTGACATCGGCGATCGTCGCGATGGCGGTCCCGAGGGCCTCGCCGAACGCGGCACCCAGCTCGGACAGCCCGCCGGCGAGGGGACGGGTCGACCGGGCGCCGAGGAACCGGCCGTCGGCGAGGAGGTCGATCTCCATGGCGTCCAGGGAGGGGTCGGCCAGCACAAGCGGCGCGGAACGGCCGGGAAGTCCGAAAGAGGCCGCCGGGGCCCGGGCGGCCGCCGCGGCCAGGCTCTCCACGGCAGGCGCCACGAGCACCGAGGAGAGCGAGTACCACCAGATCGTGCCGAGCACCTCGGGCGCAGCGCAGCCGTAGAGCTTGGCCGCCCCGCCGATGCGGGCGCGGACCCACTCCGCGTCCGCGAGCAGGGTCGCGGGCGCGGTCCAGTCGGGCTTCACGGCACCCAGCCTTCCAGACGGCGGCGGCCGGACGGCGTCGCGAAGACCGGGGCACCGTCGGGAACCTCACAGCCGCCGGTAGGTGGAGACCGTGAAGGACACCGTCACGGCCTGGGGCCCGCTCAACGCGTCGAGGCGGGACCGGCGGTCGCCGCGATCGAGGTGGAAGGCCGTCGGGCCCATCTCCACCGCCTGGCGGACCTGCTGCGGGCTCAGCTCCGTCGTCCGGCGGACCTCCGTGCGGCCGGTGCGGGCGAAGTACTCGCCGAGGGTGCCGTCCAGACGCTCCTCCTTGCGCTCGTCCACCGACAGCACCAGGTCGCCCAGCTCGCGGAGGTGGTCGGGAGCCGGGGCGGCGACCGTCAGCAGCCCGCCGGGACGCAGGACGCGGTGGAACTCCGGCCCGTTGCGGGGCGCGAAGACGTTCAGCACCGCCGACGCCACCTCGTCGCCCACCGGCCACGGCTCCCACAGGTTCCACACCGCCGCGCCCAGCCTCGGGTGCGCGCGGGCCGCGCGGCGCAACGCCACCGCGGAGACGTCCAGAGCGAGACCGAACGCGGCCGGAGCCGTCTCCAGGACGTGCGCCAGGTAGTAGCCCGTTCCGGCGCCCGCGTCGATCACCAGGTCTTCGGCCTCCGCGCACACCCGGGCCAGCTCGTCGGCCAGTGGGCGGTAGGCACCGGAGGCGAGGAAGCCCGCGCGGGCCGCGACCATCGGGGCGGTGTCCGCCGTTCCGGCCGGGATTCGCGCGTGCAACAGGTTGACGTACCCCTGGCGGGCTAGATCGAAAGAGTGGCCCGATGAGCAACGCAGCGTGCGTTCGACACCCTTCAGCGGCGATGCGCACACCGAACAGCGCAACGCCTCGACGACCCGGGGTGGCAGTGGGTCATTCCCGTGGTCGGCTGGGGTCATGGGGATATTCGACCACGACGTAAAGCAACCGGACACTCCAGCACACCTCCCGGGAAACCTGGCCGTAACAACCGGGCGCGGACAGTTCACGCAGGCGAAACCTCTCGCGCCGCCCCGTGAAACACCGCGCGCCAAAACTGCCATCGCACAGACCCAGGGCACGGGAGGACGATGTGCTGAACGCAGGAGACACCGCATGGGTATTGGCCAGCGCCGCGCTGGTCATGCTCATGACACCGGGATTGGCCTTCTTCTACGGCGGTATGGTCCGCGCGAAGAGCGTCTTGAACATGCTGATGATGAACTTCATCGCGCTGGCCGTGGTGGGGGTGCTGTGGGCGCTGTACGGCTTCTCGATGTCGTTCGGCGACGACGCCTTCGGTGGGTTGCTCGGTAACTTCCACTTCGCCGGCTTGGAGAACACCTTCGGGAAGCTCGCCGGCTTCGCGGTGGCCGCCACCGACTCGGCGCCCGCCGTGGCCTGGCCCGGTACCGACGCGCTGCCGGTGCTCGCGTTCGTCATGTTCCAGCTGATGTTCGCGATCATCACGCCCGCGCTGATCTCCGGTGCCATCGCCGACCGCGCGAAGTTCTGGGGCTGGACGCTGTTCGTCGTCATCTGGGTGACGGTCGTGTACTTCCCGGTCGCGCACTGGGTGTTCTCGTTCAACGGCTTCATCGGCGAAAACTCCGTCGGCGGCTGGATCGCGAACAACCTCAAGGCACTCGACTTCGCCGGTGGAACCGCGGTCCACATCAACGCCGGTGCCGCGGGTCTCGCCCTGGCGATCGTGCTCGGCAAGCGCAAGGGCTGGCCGAAGGACACCGGCCGGCCGCACAACGTCCCGTTCGTGCTGCTCGGCGCGTCCCTGCTGTGGTTCGGCTGGTACGGCTTCAACGCGGGTTCGGCGCTGGCCGCCAACGACCTCGCCGCCGTCGCGTTCACCAACACCACCGTCGCGACCGCCGCGGCCGTTCTCGGCTGGCTGCTGGTCGAGCAGCTCAAGTTCGGCAAGCCGACCACCCTCGGCGCGGCTTCCGGCGCGGTCGCCGGCCTCGTCGCCATCACCCCGGCGTGTGGTTTCGTGAGCCCGCTCGGCGCCATCGCGATCGGCCTCATCGCCGGTGCGGTCTGCGCGCTGGCCATCTCGCTCAAGTTCAAGTTCGGCTTCGACGACTCGCTCGACGTCGTGGGCGTCCACCTGGTCGGCGGCATCGTCGGCACGCTGCTGATCGGCTTCTTCGGCACCACCAGCGTCAACGCGCTCGGTGCGGACGGCCTCTTCTACGGCGGCGGGTTCACCCAGCTGGGTCGCCAGGCGGCGGCCGCCGGTGCGGTGCTCGCGTACTCCTTCGTGCTGTCCTTCATCATCGGCTTCGTGATCAAGAAGGCCGGCGGCTTCCGCGTCAGCACCGAGGACGAGGTCAGCGGCATCGACGAAGCCCAGCACGCGGAGAGCGCCTACGACTTCACCGGGACGGGCGGTGGCCTCGGCCACCCGAACACCATCCCGGTCAAGTCCACCCCGGCCGCGAAACTCGAGGAGAGCAAGGCATGAAGCTCATCACGGCGATTGTCAAGCCGTTCACGCTCGACGACGTCCGCTCCGCGCTGGAGCAGCTGGGCGTGCTGGGCATGACGGTCAGCGAGGTCCAGGGCTACGGCCGGCAGAAGGGCCACACCGAGGTCTACCGCGGCGCGGAGTACTCGGTGGACTTCGTGGCCAAGCTGAAGATCGAAGTCGTCACCGACGACACCAACGTGGAGAAGGTCCTGGAGGCCATCACCACGGCCGCGCACACCGGCAAGATCGGTGACGGCAAGGTGTGGGTGACCCCGGTCGAGACGGTGATCCGCGTACGGACCGGCGAGCGCGGCACGGACGCTCTCTAGGGCGTCCGGGATGGCCGACGGGGGCGAACTGGTCAAGGCCACCGAGCGTTTGCTCGAGGGCAGGCACGGCCGGCTGGGGGCGTCCGCTTTGCGGGCGGCCCTGGTCGACCTCTACGAGTTCTGGCTGAGCAGGGGAGCCTCGGCGGCCGGCGTCGACACCGCGGAACCGGGTGTCGCGCTGGTCGCCGTGGGCGGGCTCGGCCGCCGGGAGCTGGTGCCGTTCTCCGATCTCGACCTGCTGCTGGTGCACAACGGCAACAGCGGCGTCGGCGAGATCGCGGACGCGCTCTGGTATCCCTTGTGGGACGCGAAAGTCGGGCTGGACCACTCGGTCCGCACACCCGGCGAAGCACTGAAGGTCGCTTCGGAGGACCTTCGGGTGGCCATGGGCCTGCTCGACGCCCGGCACCTCGCCGGGGACGCCGAGCTGGCCGGCCGCCTGGTTTCCGCGGCGCGCGAGCAGTGGCGCCGCACCGCGCGCAAGCAGATCCCGGACATGACGGCGTCGGTCCGGCAGCGCTGGAGCCGCAGCGGCGAGATCGCGCAGTCCGCCGAACCCGATCTCAAGCACGGGCGGGGCGGGCTGCGGGACTTCGCCGTCCTGGAAGCACTGGCCGCGGCGCAGCTCACCGCGCGGCCCGGCGACGAACTCCTGGAAGCCAAGGGACTCCTGCTCGACGTCCGCACCGAGCTGCGGCGGGAGATCCGGCGCGAACGGGACGTCCTGTCCGCGCCGGAGGCCGAGCTGGTCGCCGCCGAACTCGGTTTCGGCGACCGGTTCACGTTGGCACGCAAGCTGTCCGGGGCCGGCCGCACGATCGCGTACGCACTCGATGTCGCGCTCCGGTCCACTGTGGAGCCGCCGAAGCCGCGGTTCGGACGACGTCCGTCGCGCACGCCCCTCGCCGAAGGCGTGGTGCTGCACGGAAACGAGGTCTCGCTGGCCCGTGACGCCGTCCCGGCGAAGGATCCCGCGCTGCTGCTGCGGGTCGCCGCCGCGTCGGCGCGCACGGGCAAGCCGATCGCGCTCGGCACGCTCAAGGCGCTCGCGGAATCGGCACCCGAGCTGCGGGCGCCGTGGCCGTCCGACGCGCTGAACGCCCTGGTCGAACTGCTCGGCGCGGGGGAGGGCCTGGTCGACGCGGTCGAGTCGCTCGACCGGACCGGCCTGTGGGCCCGGCTGTTCCCCGAATGGGGCGCGGTCCGCGACCTCCCGCCGCGGTCGCCGGTGCACCAGTGGACGGTCGACCGGCACCTCGTCCGCACCTGCGTCGAGGCGGCGAAGCTGACCACCACGGTGTCGCGGCCGGACCTGCTGCTGATCGGCGCGCTGCTGCACGACATCGGCAAGGGTCGCGACGCCGACCACTCCGAGCTCGGCGCCAAGATCTCCGCCCAGGTCGCGACGCGGCTGGGGCTGAGCACGGCGGACGCGGCGACGGTGTCGGCGATGGTCCGCCACCACCTCCTGCTGCCGCACACCGCGACGCGCCGCGACATCAGCGAGCCGGAGACGGTCGCGCGGGTGGTGAAGACCCTGGACGGCGACATCGTCCTGGTCGAGCTGCTGCACGCGCTCACCCAGGCCGACTCGCTGGCCACCGGCCCGGGCGTCTGGACGGACTGGAAGGCACGGCTGCTCGCCGAGCTCGTCACCGGCTGCGAGGAAGTGTTGCGCGGCAAAGGGTTCACCGCACCCGAACCGATGGACGACGAACAACGCGAGCTCGTCAAGCAGGCCGTCGCTTCGGGCAACGGTGAGATCCGGATCAGCGCGCACGGCAAGGTCGTCACGGTCCTGCTGGCCGTGCCGGCCCGGGCGGAGCTCCTGGCACCGGCGGCCGGCGTGCTCGCGCTGAACTCGATGGAGGTGCACTCCGCGGTCCTGCGCGGGCACGACGGCGGTCGCGCCGGGGTGTTCACGGCATCGCCGAAGTTCGGGTCGCTGCCGGACGCGACGCTGCTGCGCGAGCAGTTCGCCCGCGCGGTCGCCGGAACGCTCCCGCTCACCCAGCGCCTGGCGGCGAAAGAACGTGACTACGGCTCGCCGGCTCCGGTCGCGCCGAAGGTCCTCTGGTTCGACGACGAGACGAGCGGCCCCGACACGGTGGTCCTCGAACTGCGCGCCGCCGACCGGATCGGCCTGCTGTTCCGGGTCGCGGGGGCGCTGCGCCGGTGTGACGCGGAAGTGCGGTGGGCGAAGGTCTCGACGCTGGGCGGCGCGGTGGTGGACTCGTTCGCGGTGACGCCCAGGAGCGGCCGCATCGAGCCGGGCTGGCGGCGCGAGGTGGAGCAGGCGATCTTGACCGCGGCTTCCTGACCCGGCTGCGGCGGGGAAGCCGCGCAGCCGGCCTGCGGTGTGCCTCCGGCTTGGCGGCTCGAGACGGGGCGAGCGGAAGCCGGGCACCGCCGCGAGTGAGGCGACCCGCGGCGGCGCCCGCTCCGGCGGTCCTCGGAGCGGGCCTCGGTCTCCGGCCCGGGCGTGCCGCCGGGGGCGAGCCAACCCGCGCTGAGCGGCCCTTACGCCGGCGCGCCGAGCCAGCGGCGGAGCGCGTCGTCCAGGCCTGGTCCGCCGTTCCACGCGATGTACCCGTCCGGCCGGACGAGCCGAGGTGCCGCCCCCTCTCGGCCCTCGACCCGTCCGGCCCACCCCGCCGGCACGGCCGCGCCCACCAGCACCGCGCGGCCGTCCGCGCTCGCCGGGACATCGGTCGCGCGGCCGGTGATCCCCGGGTACGTCACGCCGATGCCCGACAGCTCCGCGGCGACCGCGCGCCGCGCCTCGGGGACGGCCAGCAGCTCCGTGACGACCTGCCGGACCGCCGCCGCGTCCGGGTCGGGTACGCCGAGGACCGCCTGGGCCCTCGTGCTGACCAGCACGCGCGCCGCGATCGGGTGGCGCTCGTCGTGGTAGCTGTCGAGCAGCCCGGCGGGCGCCGTGCCCTGCACCGTCGCGGCCAGCTTCCAGCCCAGGTTCACCGCGTCCTGCAGGCCCAGGTTCAGGCCCTGGCCGCCGACCGGGAGGTGGACGTGCGCGGCGTCGCCCGCGAACAGCACCCGGCCGTGGCGGTACTGCTCCAGCTGACGGGACGCGTCACCGAAGCGCGACGCCCACAGCACCTCGCCGACGCGGATCTCCGGCCCGTGCGCCGCGGTCAGCGCGCGCTGCACCTCGTCCGCCGTGACCGGGGTGTCGCGGCCCAGCCGTTGCTGCTCCTCGCCGTAGACGATCGTGCGGTAGCGGCCGCCGGGCAGCGGCAGCAGGTATCCCGACCCCGACGACGGCAGGGTCCAGTCCTCGGCCACGCCGGCGGGTTTGGCGGCCAGGGTGATGTCCGCGACGACCAGCGAGATCCGCGCCGGACGGCCGGGGAACGCCGCGCCCAGCAGCGTCCGGACCGTGCTGTGCCCGCCGTCGGCGGCGACCACCCAGCCGGCGCGGTACTCGCGGCCGCCCGCGGTGACCGTGACGCCGTCGTCGTCCTGCGCCACGGCCGTGACGGCCGCGTCGCGCAGCACCGGCGTCCGCAGCCGCGCCTCGATCGCCGCCGTGACGTGGGCCTGTTCCACGCCGAGCTGGTACGGGAAGCACGTCGGCAGGTCGGTGTAGTCGATCGGGACGCCCGAGAAGTGCCCGGCGGGCAGCTTCGCCTGCACGTGCGGCTCGATCGCGGCGAGCAGGCCGCGGTCGGCCAGCACCTCGACCGACCGGGGCTGCAGGCCGAGGGCCTTCGACTGCGTGGTGGGCTGGGCGTCCCGCTCCACGACCAGGACGTCGACGCCGGCGCGCTCCAGCTCGAACGCGGTCAGCAGGCCGGTCGGACCGGCGCCCGCGACCACGACGTCAGGCATCGAGGTTCTCCTTGCGGAGGTACCAGACGTGCCAGGCGATCAGCACGGCCAGCGCGCCGAACCACGTCACGTTGGTGACCAGGGAAATGAGGTCGATCGGCAGCGTGTAGACGAGCACGATGTGCACCACCGCGCTGCCCAGCAGCACCGCGCCCCACGCGGCGGTGTCGATCCGCAGGCCGCGCCGGAACCGGGCGTCGGTGTCCCACCGGCCCGCCCACGCGTCCGCCCCCTCCGCGCCGCGCTTGACCTCGGCGATCGTGCGGCCGAGCGTCAGCTGCGCCGGCCGGCCGATGAAGACCGTCACCAGCATCCACGCGCCGAACAGGCCACCCAGCGCCGCTGTCCAGCCCTCGCGGATCACCAGCGTGCGCGGGTCGTCGGACAGCAGGCCGAGGACGACCGACAGCACCAGCACGCTCAGCGTGACCAGGGCGACGAGGTCGATCTTGCGGTTGCGGGCGATGGTCCACAGCACGTACGGCGCGGCCACCAGGACGCCCGCCATCAGCGCCCACCACTGGCTCACGCCCGCGGCCCGCAGGCCGTAGAACAGCGCCATCGGCACGACCACTTCGAACACGACGTTCCGCACGTTGGCGCGGACGAGCCGGCGCAGGCCGGCGTCGGGTTCGGTCTTCTGCTCGATCATCATGCGGATCCCCCAGCGGATTCGGGTGCGGTCGCCCGCACGTACAGGTCGGCGAGGTCGCGGCCGATGCGCGCGAGCTCGGCGGGTTCGGGCACGTTCGCCGCCGCGGTGGCGACGACGGCGTCGAGCCCGGCGGTCAGGGCGAGCGCCGTGGTCCGGGCGTCGAACGGACCGAACGCGCCCGCCGCCTGCCCGGTGCGGAAGTGCTCCTCGAACAGGGCGAGCCGTCCGTTGACGCCGGCGCTCTGCGAGCCGGCGTTCTTCACCAGGTCGATCAGCGCGCGGATCTCGGCCGGGTGCTCGCCGACGAGTTCGACGTTCGATTCGACGAAGGCGCGCAGCTGCGCGACGTGCCCGACGGCGGCGTCGATGCGCGGCTGCATGAACGCCCCGGTGATCTCCTCGATCTCGGTGACGCACGCCTTGAGCAGGTCTTCCTTGCCCGCGAAGTGGTAGCTGATCATGCCGGTGCTCGACAGCCCGGCGTGCTTCGCGATCCGGCTGAACGACGCCTTGAGGTAGCCGGCTTCTGCGATCACTTCGATCGCCGCCCGCACGATCTGGGCCCGCCGGCCGGACTCGGTGAACGTTCTTGCTCGCATGAGCAAAATTTAGCTCAGTCGAGCAAATCCGACAAGTCGCCTGGTCAGAGCCGGTGACGAGAGGTGGATCAGGCGGTTGCGGTGCCGTCGACGACCTGGTTGCGGCCCGCGTCCTTGGCCCGGTAGAGCGCCTTGTCCGCGGCCTGCAGCAGCCGGTCGACGGCCGTGCCGCCGTCCGGGTAGGTCGCGACGCCGATGGAGGCGGACAGGCCGCCGATCGCGCGGATGTGGCTGCCGTCCTCGTACTCGACCCGCAGGGACTCGATCGCCGAGCGGATGCGCTCGGCCACCGCGAGCACCGCCGCGGGCCCGATGTCCGGCAGCAGGACGACGAACTCCTCGCCGCCGAAGCGGCCGACCGAGTCGTAGTCGCGGACGGCGCTCTTGATCGTCGCCGCGACCGCGCGCAGCACGGTGTCGCCCGCGAGGTGCCCGTGCTCGTCGTTGATCAGCTTGAAGTAGTCGAGGTCGATCATCAGCACGCCGAACGTGCTGCGCGTGCTCCGCTGGGCGCGGGCCAGTTCGCGCGACGCGAGCAGGTGCCACCCGGTCGTGTTGAACAGGCCCGTCTTCTCGTCGGTCGTCGCCGCGATCTCCAGCTGCTTGATCAGCACCGCCCGGTGCAGCACCAGCAGCGGCGGCACGATCGCGAGGGCGAGCGCCGGCAGCGTCGCCAGCGTCAGCGCCGTGAGCAGCCCCAGGCAGAGCGTCGCGATCTCGAGGAGGTTGTCGCCGAGGCCGCCGAAGAACGCCTTGACCGAGCGCTGGGTGATCGTCAGCGCCGGGAGGATCGTGATCGCCGCGACCAGGAAGTACGTCACCGCGGCCAGCGCGATGGCCGTGACGCCGCGCCAGCCCGCCGTCAGCGCCGTGTACATGTCCGGCACGCCGAGGCGGCTCAGGACGAGCTCGGCCGAGTAGCAGGTGACGACGACCAGCGTCGCGTTCAGCGTCGTCCGGAACGGCGGGACGCGCTTCATCCGCGCGAGGCTGCGCGTCGCCAGGTGCGCGTACAGGACGGCGATCAGCGCCGTGACGAGCGCGGGCGGCAGGAGCAGCACGCCGGCGAACGTCCAGACCGACGTCAGGTTGATGTGCGGGGTGTCGGACACCAAACGGCGGACGCGCTCGATCTTGCGGCCCAGCTCGGCCTGCAGCACGCCGAGGATCGCGAGGACGGCGAAGACGACCAGATCCCACCCGTGCGCGGGCACCACGACGGCGGTCCAGACGGTGGCCACGAGAGCGACGGACTCGACGAGGAAGCAGTAGAAGATCAGCGACCCGCGCTGCCGCCAGAGGGTCCAGTGAGCAGGGTTCAGCGCCCCTCGGATCCGGCCCGCTCGGGGTTCGGCCGGACGGGCGCCGTCCATACTCAAGGCGGTGCAACTCCCCTGGGTGATTCGACGATCCGCGTCCACTTCACCACATCGGGCGATCCTGATCGACGATTGCCACACGTTCGGAGCAGCGAAGGGAGGCCGCCATGCGCAACCGCGAGTCCTGACGCCCCGGCCGATGTCCGCGCGACGCCGGAAGGAGGACGTCATGCGCAACCGCGAGTCCTGAGCCGCCACCCCCGTCCCGCCGCCCGAGAGGAGAACTGCCGTGCGCAACCGCGAGTCCTGAGAGCAGCCGTCCTGCCGCTACGCGCGAGAGGAGAGCCCCGTGCGCAACCGCGAGTCCTGAGCCCGCATGACCACCGTCCGTACGTCCGGAAGGAGCCTGCCGTGCGCAACCGCGAGTCCTGAGCCCGCCGCCACCCAGTCCGTCCCGCACGAGAGGGGATCGTCACCATGCGCAACCGTGAGTCCTGAAGGAGCCGCGGACCCGGGTGGGGCCGCTCAGGCGGTCGCGCCGCCGTCGACCACCAGGTCGTGCCCCACGGTGAAGGCCGCTTCGTCCGAAGCCAGCCACAGCACCGCGGCGGCCACCTCGGCGGTGGCTCCCACCCGGCCCAGCGGGATCGCGCCCTTGAGCCGTTCGGCGCGATCGGCGTCCGTCTCGCCGGGGCGCCGCGACATGTCCGTGTCGGTCGCGCCCGGGCTGACCGCGTTGATGCGGACGCCATCGGCGATGTGGTCGCGCGCCGCCGTACGGGTCAGCGCGCTCACCGCGGCCTTCGACGCCGCGTAGGCCGCCATGTTCGGCAGCCTGCCGTGCGCGCCGATGTTCGACGCGATGTTGACGATCGCGCCGCCGCCGTGCGCCCGCATGTGCGCGACCTCGTGCTTCACGCACAGCCAGGTCCCCGTGACGTTCGTGGCCAGCACCGCGCCGAAGCCGTCCTCGTCGAGGTCGGCGGCCGGCGCCGGCGACCCGAGGATGCCCGCGTTGTTGACCGCCACGTCCAACCCGCCGTGCCGCGCGACGACCGTCTCGACCATCCGCGCCACGTCCCCCGACTCGGTGACGTCGACGGTCACCGCGCTCGCGTCCCCGCCGATCTCCTTCACGGTGGCGGCGAGCCGCTGCTCGTCCCGGCCCGCGACGACCACCGTCGCGCCCTCCGCCGCGAATGCCCGCGCGGTGTCCCGTCCGATGCCCGAGCTGCCGCCCGTCACCAGGACGACCTTGCCCGCGAACCGTGCCCCCATCGTGTGCCTTCTTTCTGGTCCGATCAGTCTTGAATAAGCCGCATCGCCTGCGAGATGGCCGCGTCCAGCCGGCTCGTCGCGTCCGCGCTCTTGCCCAGGACACGCAGTCCTTGGAGCACGGTGAGCAGGAACCGCGCGAGCGTCGCCGGGTCGCTGTCGTCCGGCAGTTCGCCCTGGGATCGAGCGCGTTCCAGCGCCATGGTGAGGGCGACCTCGAGGGTGTCCCAGCTGCGCTCCACCAGCCGCGCGACCTCGGGGTCGTGGGGGAGCAGCTCGATCGCCGCGTTGACGACGAAGCAGCCCATCCGGGTCTCGTCGCCGAGGATTTCGGCGCGGTAGCCGTCGAAAAGCCGGCGCACCGCGGCCACCCCCGAACCCGGTCCCGACAGCTCGGCCACGACCCGGGAGTCGGTCCGCTCGGCGTACCGCTTCAACGCCGTCACGTAGAAGTCGTGCTTCGTGCCGAAGGTGGCGTACAGGCTCGCCTTCGCCACCCCGAGGTGTGTGACGAGGTCGCTGACCGACGTCGCTTCGTAGCCCTGCCGCCGGAAGAGCGCGAGCGCGGCGTCGCAGGTCTCGTCGACGTCGAACTCCTTGACCCGGGACATGCCCGGAACCCTACTTCTTTCGAGAACGATCGGTCAAATAAGCGTCCGGCGGTGTGTCGCCCTCGATGACAGCGGGTGCGGTGGCACCATGGCTGCTCTGACCGGTCCGAGGGGGTGAGTGATGCACGACGTGACGCTGCCGCCGACGGTCGTCGCCACCCACCTGCGCTCCTGCGCCGAGGAACTCGCCGCGAGCCTCCGCTGCGGCGGCCCGGGCGCCACGACCGGCGAGCTCACCGACGTCGTCGCCCACCTGATCGCCGGCCAGGAAGCCATCTCCCACGCGCTCGCCGGCCTCGCCGCCCGCGTCGAAGGCGGGACCGACGCACTTGCCGCGGCCCCGCCGCTGGACGTGGAAGTCGTCACCGAGGTGCTCCGCGCGGCCGCCATCGCGGCCCGCTGTTCGGCCGAAGCGCTCGACGAGGTCACGCCGTCGTTCGAATGTGTGAGCGAATCCGTCGCGCCTGACACCCGTTTGTAGCTGTCGGCGCGCGAGGTCGCTTGCCTAGCCTGGAGCTGCGGAGGTGGCTCGCATGCGCGCAGTCTGGACGGGCACGATCGGGTTCGGCAGCTACGCCATTCCGGTGAAGGCGTACAGCGCGACGGAGGACCGAGAGCTCCCGCTGCACCAGGTCCACGAGGCCGACGGCGGCCGCGTCCGGGTGAAGCGCGTCTGCGAGGTCGACGGCGCCGAAGTGCCGCCCGAGCAGATGGTCCGCGGGTACGCCGTCCCGGGCGGTGACGTCGTGCTGCTGTCGGACCACGAGCTCGCGTCGCTGCCGATGCCCGGCCGCACGATCGCGATCCGCGGGTTCGCGCCGGTCACCGACGTCGACCCCATCTGGTTCGCGAAGAGCTACTACCTGGAGCCGGAGCCGGCGGGCACGAAGCCGTACGTGCTGTTCAGCGAGGCCCTGCAGCAGTCCTTGCGGCTCGCGCTGGTCACCGTGGCGCTGCGCCGTCGCGAGACCCTCGGCGCGCTGCGCGTGCGCGACCAGGTGATCGTGCTGGAGACGATGCGGTGGCCGGACGAGGTCCGCGCGCCCGACTTCCCGTTCCGCCACGCCGACGTCGACATCCGGCCGGGGGAACTCCGGCGCGCGGTGAACCTCGTCGAGGAGCTGACCGGCGAGTTCGACCCCGGCCGCTACCCCGACCGTTACCGCGAGGCCTTCCAGGCGTTGGTCCAGGCGAAGATCGACGGCGCGGAGGTCGTCCAGCCGACGGCGGCCGAGCAGGCGGAGGGCGTCACGCGACTGCTGGCGGCCCTGCAGGAGACGGCGTCCGAAGCCGAGGACGCGCGCAACGCGGCCGTGGCGAAGGCGAAAGCTGCCGCGTCGAGGGCGGCGAAGGCGCGTACGACGGCGAAGCGAGCGGCGACGCGCAACCGCACGAAGACGTCTTGAGTATTACTACCCACGGGTAATTGAGGGTTCTCCCACTGCTGGCCGGGTACCCCGGCGCGGCAGACTTCGTCCTGCCAGCGGGTACCGGACCGCCGGCAGGGGGGAGAACCGGACGGCCCCTGGGGAGGTGAGCCGTCCGGGGACCAGGGTTCCGGGGCGGGCCGACGGAGGAGCGGCCCGTTCCGGGACTCGCATCGCACCGCGGGGAGGCGGCGCGAACGCCGGATCGCCGCCGTGGAGGGATCGAGGGGTCTCCGCGGCGGCTATCCGGCGTCCGCGACCCGGAGCATCAGTTCCGAGGCCAGGCTCAGCAGCTGCCGTTCGGTCGGCGAGAGCGTCGCTTCGATCGCGCCGGCCAGCCAGCGCTCCCGGCGGATGCTGTACTCGCGCAGCACCGCCAGGCCGGCCGGGGTGATGCTGACCAGCGACCGGCGTCCGTCCTGCGGGTCCGGCGCGCGCGTCACCAGCTCGCGTTCGGTCACCCACGCGAGGATCCGCGTCAGCGACTGCGGCTGCAGCCGTTCCGCTTCGGCCAGCTCGGTCGGCGTGTGCGTGCCCGCCCGGTAGAGCCTGCTCAGCACCGCGAGCACCGCCGGGCCCGGGCCGCTGGGGTCGCGTTCCGCGCGCATCCGCCAATTCAGCCGCCCGACGCCTTCGCGGACCCGGCGGGCCAGGTCGGCCAGCTCGGGATCCGCGCTGACCGGCGGTGCGACGTCGGGTTCGGGCTGCATGGCCCCAGATTAGGCGGTTCCCCGGACCAGCCGGGCATAACGCCCGTCGCGCGCCAGCAGCTCGTCGTGCGTCCCGCGTTCGACGATCCGGCCCTCGTGCAGCACCACGATCTGGTCGGCGTGCTCCACAGTGGACAGCCGGTGCGCGATCGTCAGCGTCGTGCGGCCCGCGGCGAGCCGGTCGAGCTCGGCCTGCACCGAGCGTTCCGTGCGGGTGTCGAGCGCGCTGGTCGCCTCGTCGAGGATGAGCACCGGCGGGTTGCGCAGCAGGATCCGTGCGATCGCCATCCGCTGCTTCTCGCCGCCGGAGAAGCGGTAGCCGCGCTGGCCGACGACGGTGTCGTACCCGTCGGGCAGCCCGGCCAGGGTGTCGTGGATGTGCGCGGCCTTCGCCGCGGCCTCGATCTCCTCGTCGGTCGCGTCCGGCTTCGCGAAGCGCAGGTTCTCCCGCACGGTGTCGTGGAACAGGTACGTCTCCTGCGACACCATCCCGACGCCGGCGGCGAGCGAGGCCAGGGTGACGTCGCGGACGTCGGTGCCGTCGATCGTCACCGTCCCGTCGCTCACCTCGTACAGCCGCGCCACCAGGTAGGCGAGCGTCGTCTTGCCGGAGCCGGTCGAGCCGACGAGCGCCGTCGTGGTCCCGGCCGGGACGTCGAGGTCGATGTCCTGCAGGGTCAGCGGGCCGTCTTCGTCGTAGCGGAACGACACCCCGCGCATGGCGACATCACCGCGGCGCACCTCCAGGGTGCCGGCGCCGGGCTTGTCGCCGATCTCCACCGGCAGGTCGAGGACCTCGAAGATGCGCCCGAACAGCGCCTTCGACGTCGCCACGTTCTGCCCGATGGTCTGCATCGCGCTGGCCGGGGCGACCAGCCGGTTGAGCATGCTGGTGAACGCCACGACCGTGCCGAGCGAGATCGGGGACGCCCCGCCCGCCAGCGCCAGCCCGGCGATCCAGTAGACCAGCGCCGGGATGACGGTCAGGCTCATCGCCCGCGACGCGATCTGCCAGCGCCCGGCCAGCGCCGCCGCGCGTTCGAGCGACGCGATCTCCCGCGACTCGGCGCCGAACCGCTCGCGCATCGCCCGCTCGTTGCCCATGGTCTTGGCGAGCAGCACGCCGGTGACCGAGAGGGACTCCTCGACCATCGTCGTCAGCCGGGCCATCCGGCGGGTCCGCCCGCGGGCCAGCGTCCGCCGTTTCTTGCCCAGCCGGAGGGTGAACAGCAGGAACAGCGGAACGACGATCAGCGAGAGGGCTGCGAGCTGCCAGTCGAGCAGGATGAGCGCCACCGTGATGGCGATCGTCGTGGTCGCGTTCTGCACCATCGACCCGGCGGTCGTGGTGATGACGTTGTCGACGCCGCCGATGTCGTTGAACACCCGCGAGAGCACTTCGCCGCTCTTCGTCCGGGTGAAGAAGCCCAGCGACATCCGCTGCAGGTGGCCGTAGACCGCCACGCGCAGTTCGTTCATCACGCGCTGCCCGATCGTGTTGGACAGCCCGGTGGTCGCCACGCCCAGTGAGGCGCTGCCGACCGCGCAGGCGATCATCCCGCCCGCCAGGAGGCTCAGCAGCAGCGTGTCGCGGTGCGGGAGGGCGTCGTCGAGGATCTCGCGCAGCAGGAACGGCGAAGTGACGCCGAGCCCGGCCTGCACGACGATCAGCGCGAACAGCGCGGCGAGGGGGCCGCGGTGCACGCGGAACAGGCCGGCGATCCGCCGGAGGGGGACCGGCTCGTCGGTGTCGGTGGTGGGCTCGGCGAGCGACGGACGGGCTCTGGTCGCAGAGGTCATACGCCTATGTTTACTGATTCGCGCACAGCTTTCCAGCCGTTTTCCCGAACAGAGTGCTGAGGTATTACGCATACATGTACTACGTACGCGTACCCGTGAGGCCGAGGACCTGGAGCGACTACCCTCGGGAAGGCCGGCCTCGTCCGGCGCGCCACCATCGACCCAGCTGGAGCGTGCACACCCGTGTTCGACACCCTCTCCGATCGGCTCACCGCCGCCCTGCAGACGCTCACGCGCAAGGGCAGGCTGTCCGACGCCGACATCGACGCCACCGCGCGCGAGATCCGCATCGCGCTGCTGGAGGCCGACGTCGCCCTCGGCGTGGTCAAGACCTTCATCGCGAGGATCAAGGAACGGGCGAAGGGGACCGAGGTCTCCCAGGCGCTCAACCCCGCGCAGCAGGTCGTCAAGATCGTCAACGAGGAGCTCGTCGGGATCCTCGGCGGCGAGACGCGCCGGCTGAACCTGGCCAAGAACCCGCCGACCGTGATCATGCTCGCGGGTCTGCAGGGCGCCGGTAAGACGACGCTCGCGGGCAAGCTCGCGCTGTGGCTGAAGAAGCAGGGCCACGCGCCGATGCTGGTCGCCTGTGACCTCCAGCGCCCGAACGCCGTCACGCAGCTGCAGGTCGTCGGCGAGCGCGCCGGCGTCGTCACGTTCGCGCCCGAGCCGGGCAACGGCGTCGGCGACCCGGTCGACGTCGCCCGCCGCGCCATCGCCGAGGCCAAACACGCGCAGCACGACGTCGTCGTGGTCGACACCGCGGGCCGCCTGGGTGTCGACGAAGAGCTGATGAAGCAGGCCGCGGACATCCGTGACGCCGTCGAGCCGGACGAGGTCCTGTTCGTCGTCGACGCGATGATCGGCCAGGACGCCGTGACCACGGCCCAGGCGTTCCAGGACGGCGTCGGCTTCAGCGGCGTCGTGCTCACCAAGCTCGACGGCGACGCCCGCGGTGGTGCCGCGCTGAGCGTCCGGGAGATCACCGGCCAGCCGATCCTCTTCGCCTCCAACGGCGAGAAGCTCGAGGACTTCGACACCTTCCACCCGGACCGGATGGCGTCGCGGATCCTCGGCATGGGCGACGTGCTCACCCTGATCGAGCAGGCCGAGCAGGCCTTCGACCAGAAGCAGGCCGAGAAGGCCGCGGAGAAGCTCTCCAGCGGCCAGCTCACCCTGGAGGACTTCCTCGAGCAGATGCTCGCGGTCCGCAAGATGGGCCCGATCGGCAACCTGCTCGGCATGCTCCCCGGGGCCGGCCAGATGAAGGACCAGCTGGCCCAGGTCGACGACAAGCACCTGGACCGGCTGCAGGCGATCATCCGCGGCATGACCCCGGCCGAGCGCGAAGACCCGAAGATGATCAACGGCTCCCGGCGGCTGCGCATCGCGAACGGCTCGGGCGTCACGGTCCGCGAGGTCAACGACCTGGTCAACCGGTTCTTCGAGGCCCGCAAGATGATGGCCCAGATGGCCGGCCGGTTCGGCTTCGGCGGCGGGGGCGGCGGCTCCAAGTCCCGCAAGGGCAAGAAGGGCAAGAAGGGCCGCGGCCCGACGCAGCCCAAGGTCCGCGGCGGCTTCCCCGGCGGCATGCCGATGCTGCCCCCGGGCGGGCCGATGCCGGGCGGGATGCCCGACCTCTCGCAGCTGGGCGGCATGAACGACGTTCCGGGCTTCGACCCGTCGAAGTTCAAGCTGCCGAAGAACCCGAAGGACAATTGAGCACGGCGCTGCACGCCGCCGGGGTGGTCCTGCCCGGCGGCGAGTCCCGGGACCTCTGGATCACCGGTGGCCGGATCTCGTTCGAGCCGGTGCCGGACGCCGAGACGCTGGGCCGGGACGTCTTCCTCGTGCCGGGCCTGGTCGACGCGCACTGCCACCCCGGCATCGGCGTCGGCGGGCCCGTCTCGCTCGACGAGGCGACGTCGCAAGCGATCGTGGACCGGAACGCGGGGACGCTGCTGATCCGCGACTGCGGGCTCCCGATCGACGTCCGGCCGCTGCAGCGGCGCGCCGACCTGCCGACGATCATCCGCGCCGGGCAGCACCTGGCGCTGGCCAGGCGCTACATCCCCGGGCTCGGCATCGAGCTGGAAGACGCCTCGCAGCTGCCGGACGCGGTGGCCGGGCAGGCGCGGGACGGCGACGGCTGGGTCAAGCTCGTCGGCGACTGGATCGACCGCGGCGTGGGCGACCTCGCGCCGCTCTGGCCGGACGACGTCCTGGCCGAGGCCGTCAAAGTGGCGCACGAGAACGGCGCCCGCGTCACCGCGCACGTGTTCGGCGAAGCCGCGCTGCCCGGCCTGATCGCGTCGGGCATCGACTGCCTCGAACACGGCACCGGCCTGAGCGGCGACCAGCTCGCGGAGCTGGCGCGCAACGACGTCGCGCTGGTCCCGACCCTGATCAACATCGAGAACTTCCCGGGCATCGCGGACAAGGCCGGCAAGTACCCGGCGTACGCCGGTCACATGCGGGCGCTGCACGCGGGCGTCGGCGAGATGGTCGCCACGGCGATCGAAGCGGGCGTACGCGTCTTCGCGGGCAGCGACGCCGGCGGCATGGTCGAGCACGGCAGGCTCGTCGACGAGATCGAGGCGCTGCACCGCGCGGGCATGACCCGCGAGGCGGCCCTCGCGAGCGCGTCGTGGGCCGCCCGCGACTGGCTCGGCCACCCCGGCATCGCCGACGGCGCACCCGCCGACCTGCTCGTCTACGGGAGCGATCCCCGCGAGGACCTGGGCGTCCTGCGGCACCCGGAGCACATCGTGCTCGGCGGCGTCGTGTACGCGTGACCCCCGCCGTTTTCCTTGCGGGGTCGGCACTTTAGCGTTGGACCTGTGACGGACGACGACGGCGCACGGCGCGTGCTGGGGGCGCACTGGTGTTTCGTGGCGTTCTTCGCGGGGATCGCCGGCTACTACCTGATCAACCTCGTCATCGCCGCGGCGGTCAACCGCAACGTCGGCGAGTTCGACCCCCTCGAACTGCACGACATCGGCCCGCTGCTGCTCCTGGCGTTCGTGCCCAACCTGCTGCTCGGCCTCGGCCCGGCGGTGGGCTCGTGGCGCTGGGGCGAGGGCCTGCGCGCCGACTTCGGGCTGAAGCCGACCTGGCGCGACGTCCGGATCGGCCTCGCCTGCGGCGCGCTCGCGCTGGTCGTCGGCTACGGGCTCAACCTCGTGCTGATCGCCGTCTACGGCGCCGACGACGTCTCCGACAGCCCGCTGACCGACCTCGCCGACACCTTCGACGGCGACACCGTCTGGCTGGTGCTCGCCGCGGTGATCGTCATCGCCGGCGCGCCGATCACCGAAGAGCTGCTGGTCCGCGGCACGCTGTGGAACGCGCTGGCGTTCCACCGGGTCCCGCCGTGGGTGGTGCTCCTGCTCACCTCGGTGGTGTTCGCCCAGCTGCACGGCGAGCCGACGCGCACGATCGCGCTCATCGGCCAGGGCATGGCCATCGGGCTGGCCCGGCACCTGTCCGGCCGGGTGAGCGCCGGGGTGATCGCGCACGCGGCCAACAACCTGCCGCCCGCGGTGCTGCTGTTCGTCGCGCACTGAGCCTGGTTGGGAAGATCGTGGACAGTAGTCGGACGGATACTGTGCGATCACTTTGCGGCCGCTAGGCTCGACGTAGGAGCCGAGCGACCGCGGAGGGCCAGGCGTGACCACTTCCCAGCCCCGGGACCCGGCTTCCGACGCGCTGCCGGAACCCGAGGAGCCGGCCGCGTTCCTCGAGCCTCCGCGGCGGCACCGGTGGGGCTTCGGGGCCTTCCTGCTTGTCGAAGCCGTGCTCCTGGCGTCGGCGGCGTTCGTGTCGGTGCTGGTCGGCGACACCGGCCCCGGTCCGCTGCCGATCCGGGTCGTGCTGCTCGGCACGATGCTGCCGACGATGATCGCGGCCGGTGTCGCGGTGCTGATCACCTACCTGCGCGGCAACGGGCCCGTCGTCGACCTGCGGCTGGAGTGGCGCTGGGCCGACGTCCGCACCGGGTTCCGCTACGGCTGCGTCGGGCTCGTCTTCACGACTCTCGGCGCTTATCTGTGGACGCAGCTGGTCGGCAACGCGAACGCGACGTCGGCGATCAGCGCGCTGGTCGAGGACCGGAAGATGTCGATCTCCGCGGCCATCGTGATGTTCGTCTACCTCTGGCTGCTCGGCCCGATCTGCGAGGAGATCATCTACCGCGGCCTGCTCTGGGGCGCCGCCGAACAACTGCAGTGGCGCAGCGAGCGCTGGGGCCGCGTGGCCGCGTTCCTGCTGTCGACGGCGGTGTTCGCCGCCAGCCACCTCGAGCCGCTGCGAACGACGTTGCTGCTGGTCATCGCGGTGCCGATCGGCCTGGCCCGGCTGGTCACCGGACGGCTGCCGGCCAGCATCGTCGCCCACCAGGTGAACAACTTCCTCCCGGCGCTGACCATCCTGCTCGGGGCGCTCGGGGTGGCCTCTTTCTAGGTGCGCGGGCGCCGTCTGGCAGAATGGTTCACTGCCTGCTTCCGCCGGACCCTCTCACCGTGCGAAAGCTCCTGACCTTCGGGTGCCCGCGACCGTGTCCCCACTCGGCCCGCGTGCGCCCAGCCCAGCACCAGAGAGATTCGAGGAGAACCCACACCCGTGGCCGTCAAGATCAAGCTGCAGCGCCTCGGCAAGATCCGTGCGCCGTACTACCGCATCATCGTCGCCGACGCGCGCACCCGCCGGGACGGCAAGGCCATCGAGACGATCGGCAAGTACCACCCGAAGGAAGAGCCGAGCCTGATCGAGGTCGTCTCCGAGCGCGCCCAGTACTGGCTGGGTGTCGGCGCGCAGCCGACCGAGCCGGTCCAGCGCCTGCTGGAGATCACCGGTGACTGGCAGAAGTTCAAGGGCCTGCCGGGCGCCGAGGGCACCCTGAAGGTGGCCGAGCCGAAGCCGTCCAAGCAGGACCTGTTCAACGCGGCGCTCGCCGCCGCCGGCGAGGAGCCCTCCACCGAGGCCACCACGCCGAAGAAGAAGTCCGCCCCGAAGAAGGCCGAGGCCGAGAAGGCGGAGGCCGCTGAGGGCGAGAAGTCCGAGTGAGTTTCCTCGCGGACTCCCTCGAGCACCTGGTGCGCGGGATCGTCGACAACCCGGACGAGGTCCGGGTCGAGCTGCTGACCACGCGTCGTGGCCGCACGCTCGAGGTGCACGTGCACCCCGACGACCTCGGCAAGGTGATCGGCCGGGGCGGGCGCACCGCGACCGCCCTGCGCACCGTCATGGGTGGCATCGGTGGCCGCGGCGTCCGCGTGGACGTCGTCGACACCGACCGCTGAGCCTTTCGGAAGCACGGTCAGGATGGACGTCGTAGTCGGCCGCATCGCGAAGGCGCACGGCATCCGCGGGGAACTCGCGGTGGACGTGCGCACGGACTCGCCGGACGAGCGGTTCAAGATCGGTGCGGCCGTCACGACGAAGCTGCGTGACGGCAGCAAGAGGGAACTCACCATCGCAGCCGCCCGCGAACACAGCGGGCGGCTGCTGGTGCGTTTCGAGGAGGTCCTGACCCGCGACGTCGCCGAGACGCTGCGGGGCGCGCTCCTGCTCGCCGACACCGACACGCTGCCGCCGACGTCGGACCCGGACGAGTTCTACGACCACGAGCTGGCCGGCCTGCGGGCCGAGCTGGCCGACGGGACGGTCGTCGGCAAGGTCGTCGAAGTCGTCCACTCGCCCGCGGGTGAGCTGCTGGAGCTGGACGTCGAGGGCCGTGAGGTGCTCGTGCCGTTCGTCCGCGCGATCGTCCCGACGGTGGACGTCCCGGGCGGCCGGGTCGTGCTCGACCCGCCGGAAGGGCTCCTGGACGCCTGAGATGCGCATCGACGTCGTCACGATCTTCCCCGAGTACCTCGACCCGCTCCGCGCCGCGCTGCTGGGCCGGGCGATCGACCGCGGCCTGATCGAGGTCGGCGTGCACGACCTGCGCGACTGGACCCACGACGTCCACCGCGCGGTCGACGACGCGCCGTACGGCGGCGGCCCCGGCATGGTGATGAAGCCGCAGATCTGGGGCCCGGCGCTGGACGACGTCTGCACCTCCGGGACGCGGCTCGTCGTGCCGACGCCGGCCGGGCGGCCGTTCACCCAGGAGCTGGCGCACGAGTACGCGTCGGAGAAGCACCTGGTGTTCGCCTGCGGCCGGTACGAGGGCATCGACCAGCGGGTCGTCGACGACGCCGCGCGCCGGATGCCGGTCGACGAGGTGTCGATCGGCGACTACGTGCTGGTCGGCGGCGAGGCGGCGGTGCTGGTCATCGTCGAGGCCGTCGTCCGGCTGCTGCCCGGCGTGCTCGGCAACGCGCGTTCGGCCGCCGAGGACTCGTTCTCCGACGGCCTGCTCGAAGGGCCGAGCTACACGCGCCCGGAGGTGTGGCGGGACCTGGCCGTGCCGGATGTGCTGCGGTCGGGAAACCACGCGCTGATCGACCGCTGGCGGCGTGACCAGGCCCTCGAACGCACGGCCCGCCGCCGCCCCGATCTCCTGGCGGCGCTGCCGGAAGGTAGTCTCGACAAGCACGATCGCGGGGTCCTGGAGGGCTTGGACCCCGAGCAGGCTCAGGGCCGGTTCCGGCCGCCCGATCCCGGTCTGTAATACTTGACAGGTTGGCGTGAGTGGACTTCCTCGTTCACGAGCCCGCCATCAGCCCCCCGGGTCGCCCGCAGCGGCACCGTTGCGCGCCTGGGGACGTGTACGCAAGCCATACGAAGACGAGGACGGACCACCGATGAACACCCTGGACGCGCTGGACAAGCAGTCGCTGCGTTCCGACATCCCGGACTTCCGCCCGGGCGACACGCTCAAGGTGAGTGTCCGCGTCATCGAGGGCAACCGCGAGCGCAACCAGGTCTTCCAGGGCGTGGTCATCCGCCGTCAGGGCGGTGGCATCCGGGAGACCTTCACCGTTCGCAAGATCTCCTTCGGTGTCGGCGTGGAGCGTACCTTCCCGGTGCACTCGCCGAACATCGCCGAGGTCGAGGTCCACAAGCGCGGTGACGTGCGGCGCGCGAAGCTGTACTACCTGCGCGACCTGCGCGGCAAGAAGGCCAAGATCAAGGAGCGCCGCGAGAACCGCGAGACGGCCTCGGCTAACTGAGTCACAACCCGGTTACCGGTAGCCTGACGACGTGGCCGAACCCGTGTCCCAGAACGCTCCTGAGGATGACCCCGATCGCTCCGAGGAGGACCAGCCGAGGCGGTCCCGCTCCGAGGAGCGCGGGGGGTCCCGACGGCGGCGAGCCAAGCCCGCCAAGAAACGGTCGTTCTGGAAGGAACTGCCGATCCTGCTCGTGATCGCCCTGGTGCTCACGATCCTGATCCAGACATTCCTCGCGAAGGTCTTCATGATCCCTTCGGGGTCCATGGAGGCCACCCTGCACGGGTGCCCCGGCTGCACCGGTGACCGGATCCTCGTCGACCGGGTCACCTACGACTTCACCGAGCCCTCGCCGGGCGACGTGATCGTGTTCAAGGGTCCGCCGGCGTGGGTCAACAACGAGATCGCGCCGCAGGAGTCGAGCAACATCATCGTCCAGGGCCTGCGTGGTCTCGGCTCGCTGGTGGGGTTCGCCCCGCCGGACGAGCGGGACTTCGTCAAGCGCGTGATCGCGGTCGGCGGCCAGACGGTCCAGTGCTGCGACACGCAGGGCCGCGTCGTCGTGGACGGCAAGGCGCTCGACGAGCCGTACGTCTACTGGGAAAACGCCGACAACCAGGCGGAGCGCCCGTTCGAGCCGGTCAAGGTCCCGGCCGGGACGGTCTGGGTCATGGGCGACAACCGGAACAACTCCGACGACTCCCGGTTCCAGGGCGGCGGCGGCGTGAACGGCGCGGTTCCCGTGGACAACATCATCGGCAAGGCGCGGATCATCGTCCTGCCGCCGAGCCGGTGGGGCGGGATCACCGACCACAACCCGCAGGAAGCGGCCCAGCCGGTGGCGCTCGGCGCGCCGGCCTGGCAGAGCGGCATCCCGCTCGGCGCCGGGGTCGCGGCGGCGTGGCCGGCGCTCTTCCTGGGGCGCAAGCTCAAATCCGGACTGCGCCGGAAACGCTAGCCACCCCGATCCGTGTCGGCAGGCGGGTGATCCAGCCTTGACTCTTCCCGTTCCCCTCACCGCGGCCGAGCCGGTCCGGCCGCCGCGGGCCGTGGTGCGCGGCGACCTCTTCTGGGGGCTGCAGGGCGCGCTCGACCGCCGTGGCCTCGGCCCGGTCGCCGGTGTGGACGAAGCAGGTGCCGGGGCGTGCGCGGGGCCGCTGGTCGTCGCGGCCTGTGTGCTCAAGCAGGGTGACGCGAAGCTCACCGAGCTGACGGACTCGAAGCTGATGACGGCGAAGGCGCGCGACCGCGTCTACGACCTGATCCTCAAGCGCGCCGTCGACTACTCGGTGATCGTCATCCCCACGGCCGAGGTCGACCTCTACGGCATCCGGGTGATGAACCTGGAGGGCATGCGGCGCGCCGCGGCGGCGCTGCGCGGGTCGCCGGGCTACATCCTCACCGACGGGTTCCGGGTCCCGGGCCTGACGGCGCCGAACGCGGCGGTGATCAAGGGCGACCGGTCGGTGGCGTGCATCGCGGCCGCGTCGGTGCTGGCGAAGGTGACGCGGGACCGCATCATGGCGGGCTACCACGACGACCTCCCGCACTACGGTTTCGACGTGCACAAGGGTTACAGCACGTCCGACCACCTGGCGGCGCTGCGCGAACACGGCCCCAGCGACGTCCACCGGTGGTCGTACACGAACGTCGCGACGGTGGCCGTCAAGCACGGCCTGCGGCCGACGCGGCCGGTCGTGCTGACCTACGCGGCGCTGGAGAAGGCCATGGAGTCCGGGACCGCGGCGAGCCTGACCGCGGTCCTCGACGAGGCACTCGAGCCACAACTCAGCCTGCCGCTGCATGCCCCGGGCGCGGGTGTGGGTCACAATGAACGCTCCGCCGGAGCAGCACGAGCCCGAGGAGGGGCGCGGATTTCATGAGCGCAGAGGATCTCGAGAAGTACGAGACCGAGATGGAGCTCTCGCTGTACCGCGAGTACCGCGACATCGTCGGCCAGTTCTCGTACGTGGTGGAGACCGAGCGGCGGTTCTACCTGGCGAACGCGGTCGACGTCCAGGTCCGCGACGGCGGCGGCGAGGTGTACTTCGAGGTCCGCATGTCCGACGCGTGGGTCTGGGACATGTACCGCCCGGCCCGGTTCGTCAAGCACGTCCGGGTCATCACGTTCAAGGACGTCAACGTCGAGGAGCTCGACAAGCCGGACCTGAGGTTGCCCGAGGACGGCCCGTTCTCGGGCTGAGCTTCCGTTCTTCACCCGCGCCGGCTCGTCCTTCTGGACGGGCCGGCGCTTTTTCGCCCCATAGCACGCCGGTCCGACGATTCCGGCTGTTCCGCGGCGATCCGTGGACGAGTTGTCCACATACCCCCGGTTGTCCACAGCCCGGCGAATCCGGCCTGGTTCCGCCCCCTCGCCCCCTGGCATCGTCGAACGCACACGCACCGTGATCGCCGGGACCGTCCCGGTGACCGGCGCACCGACGAGGGGGCGACACGATGACGGGCACCGACCAGCTCGCAAGACACCGCCGCGACCTGGGCGCATGGGGCGAGGACCTCGCGGCCCGCCACCTGCTGGACCGCGGCTTGGTCCTGCTGGGCCGCAACTGGCGCTGCCGCGAAGGCGAGATCGACCTCATCCTCACCGACCGCGCCCGGGTCGTGTTCTGCGAGGTCAAGACCCGCACGGGCACGGAGTTCGGCCTGCCGTCGGAGACGGTGACGGAGGAGAAGGCGGGCCGCGTGCGCCGAGCGGCCGAGCGCTGGCTACGTGAATACCGCATCGGCTGGTGCCCAGTCCGCTACGACGTGGTGACGATCCTCGCGGAGCCGGGCAAGCGCCCCCGCGTCCAGCACATCGAGGCGGCGTTCTGATGCCCATCGCCAAAGCCTGGAGCGTCGCTTTGCTCGGCATCGACGGCCGGGTCATCGAGATCGAAGCCGACCTCGGCGGCGGGCTGAGCCGCGTCACCCTCGTCGGTCTCCCGGACGCCGGGCTGCGCGAGGCCAAGGACCGCGTCCGGTCGGCCGTCCGCAACTCCGGCCAGGGCTGGCCGGACGGGAAGGTGACGCTCGGCCTGTCCCCGGCGAACCTGCCGAAGGTCGGCTCGGCGTACGACCTCGGCATCGCGGCCGCGGTGCTCGCCGCGACGGGCTCGGTCCCGGCGACCCGCCTGCTCGGCACGGTCCTGCTGGGCGAGCTGGCGCTGGACGGCCGCGTCCGCCCGGTCCGCGGCATCCTCCCGGGCCTCCTGGCGGCTCGCGCGGCCGGCTACGAGCGAGCCGTCGTCCCGGCGGACTCGCTGGTCGAGGCGGGGCTGGTGGACGGCATCGACGTCGCGGGCGCGGCCCACCTGCGCGACCTGGTGGCGTGGCTCAAGAACGAGGCCGGTCTCGTGCCGCCGGAGCCCCCGGGCCCGCCGGTCACCCCGATGGTACCGGACCTCGCGGACGTCGTCGGCCAGCCGGAGGCGCGCTGGGCCCTGGAGGTCGCGGCGGCGGGCGGCCACCACCTGCTGCTCACCGGCCCACCGGGTGTCGGGAAGACGATGCTCGCTCGTCGGTTGCCCGGCCTCCTGCCGCGCCTGTCCCACGAAGAGTCCTTGGAGGTGACGGCGGTGCACTCGGTCGACGGCTCGCTGTCGAAGTCGTCGCCGCTGGTGACGGTCCCGCCGTTCGTGGCCCCGCACCATTCGATCACGGTGGCGGCCCTGATCGGCGGCGGTAGCGGCCTGGCCGGACCGGGCGCGATCAGCCGGGCCCACCGCGGAGTGCTGTTCCTGGACGAGGTCTGCGAGTTCGGCGGCCAGCGCCTGGAGTCGTTGCGCACGGTGCTGGAGGAGGGCGAGGTCCGCATCGCGCGCGTCAAGGGCTCGATCACGTACCCGGCGCGGTTCCAGCTGATCCTGGCGACGAACCCGTGCGCGTGCGCGCCACCGAAGGAAGCGGACTGCGTGTGCTCCCCGACAGCCCGCCGCCGCTACCTCGGCCGGCTGTCGGGTCCGTTGCTCGACCGCGTGGACCTCCGCGTCCGCCTACGACCGTTGAGTGCGATCAACGCCCACGACACGGGAGCGACGGAGTCCTCCGAAACGGTCCGAACCCGGGTTTTGCAGGCTCGCGAACGAGCCGCCCACCGCTGGCAAGCCCATGGCTGGCGGTCGAATTCGGAGGTCCCGGGCCCGGCTTTGCGCCGCGAGTTCACGCTCGCGCCGGACGCGACGCAGCTGCTGGACCGGGCAATGGACCGCGGAGCCCTGAGCGGCCGAGGAGCCGACCGTTGCCTCCGCATCGCCTGGACCCTGGCCGACCTGGACGGCGAGCACCGCCCAGGAGCGGACCAGGTCGGCTCGGCGCTGGCGTTTCGTGAGCGGGTGGCGGCATGACCCCCGGCAGACTGCGCACCGCATACGCGCGTGTCGCGGGTCGGCTGACCCTGGTTTTCGGCGGGCGAGGCGGTGTGAGTCCCGACGAGCTACGCCAGGCGTGCCTGCCTCCGGTGGAGCCCATGACCATCGCTGGGACGGGTCCGGTCGGTTCGTCGTTGCCCTTGCGCTCGAGCGGTGTGGTGAGTGCCGAAGGGGTGCAGCGGCCGTGTACACGAGTGACCGGCCCGCCGGAACACTCGACCGGCTTGCCCCGGGCCATTCGTGAGCGGGTGGCGGCATGAGCGCCGACGAGCTGCGACAGGCCCGCGCCTACCTCCTGCGGGTCGCGGAACCCCCAGCCGCCGCCTTGGTCGCCTTCGTGGCCGAACGCGGCCCGGTCGACGCGGCTGCGCGGGTCCGTCGAGGGGACTGTCCGCCCGAAGTGCTCAAAGCGACCGAAGCGCGCCGTGAGTACGACCTCGTCGGTCAGGACTTCGCGCGAGCCGCCGCGGCCGGGGCTCGGCTCGTCGTCCCCGAAGACGACGAGTGGCCCGCCTGGCCGCTGCTCGCCCTCGAGCAAGCGGCCCGGCGCGGCGTGTCCGAAGCCGTGCCTCCGCTCGCGTTGTGGGTCACCGGCGAGGTCGCCCTCGGCACCGCCGCCGACCGCGCTGTCGCCGTGGTCGGCGCTCGGGCGGCGACCGAGTACGGCGAGCACCACGCCGCCGAGCTGTCCTACGGCCTGGCCACCCGGGGCGTTCCGGTGTTCTCGGGCGCGGCCTACGGCATCGACGGCGCCGCCCACCGCGGTGCGCTCGCCGCCTCGGGCGTCACCGTCGCCGTGCTCGGCTGCGCCGTCGATGCGGGCTATCCGGCCGGCCACGTCGGGCTGCTCAACCGGATCGTCCGCGACGGCGGCGCGGTCGTCAGCGAGTACCCGCCCGGCACACCGCCCGCCCGGCACCGGTTCCTGGTCCGCAACCGGCTGATCGCGGCCCTCACCGAGGGCACCTTGGTCGTCGAAGCCGGGAAACGCAGCGGCGCGCGCAACACCGCGAGCACCGCCGGGGCCCTCGGCAAGGTGGTCATGGCCGTGCCGGGACCGATCTCGTCGGGGATGTCCGTCGGCTGCCACGAGCTGATCCGCGACTCCCGCGCGACGCTCGTCTCGACCGTCGACGAGATCCTCGAGACCGTCGGTCGCTTCGGCATCGCCGAGGACCCGGACGCCCGGCCGAAGCGCCCGACCGACCGGCTCGGTCCCGAGGCGTTGCGGGCCTACGAGGCGCTTGCCGTACGCGCCGACCGGTCGGACTCCGAAATCGCGGCCGAATCCGGGCTGCCGCTGCGGAAAGTGCGGGCCCTGCTGCCCGCGCTGGAGATCGACGGATTCGCCGTCCGCGGCGACGCGGGCTGGCGACGACGGAGGGAAAGCGCGTGAACGCCACGAAATCCGGGCGAAATCGTCGAAGCCGTTCGGCCGGTCCGGTGTGCCCGCGTGGCGATCCTTGACCGGAGGCGGATGTTCGCGCAGCGTGACATCCATGCCGCCGCCATCACACTCCGGACGGGGCCGCCGGCCGGACCTGCGCGCGCTCCGGGCCGCGCTGCCCGAGCCGGTCCGGGCCGTCGTCGCCGGGTACGAACGGCACCTCGGGCTCGAACGCGGCTTGTCCGCGCACACCGTCCGGGCGTACGTCGGCGATGCGGTGTCGCTGCTCGGGTTCGTCGTGGACGGCGGCGGCGGGCTCGACGAGCTGGACTTGGCGCGGTTGCGGGCGTGGCTCGCCGCCCAGCAGACCGGCGGGGCGAGCCGGACGACGCTCGCGCGGCGGGCCGCCTCGGCGCGGACGTTCACCGCCTGGGCGCACCGGACCGGCGTCCTCGCGACCGACCCCGGCGGTCGGCTCGCCGCGCCGCGGGCGCACCGCACCCTGCCGGGGGTGCTGCGCGCCGGCCAGGCGGGGGAGGTCATGCAGGCGTCGGCGGCCGGTGCCGCCGAACGCGATCCCGTCGCACTGCGTGATCGCGCGATCGTCGAGCTGCTCTACGCCACCGGCATCCGCGTGTCCGAGTTGTGCGGGTTGGACCTCGGTGGAGCCGACTTCTCCCGTCGTGTCGTGACGGTGCTCGGCAAGGGCGGCAAGGAACGCGTGGTGCCGTTCGGCGTCCCGGCGGCGCGAGCGCTCGACGACTGGATCACCGAGGGACGGCCGAAGATCGTCGCGGAAACCGCCGGTGACGGCGTCGAGCCGGCGCTTTTCCTCGGTGTCCGGGGGAAACGCGTCGACCCGCGCGCGGTGCGGCGGGTGGTGCACGACGCCGTCTCGGCGGTGCCCGGAGCGCTCGACATGGGGCCTCACGGCCTGCGGCATTCGGCGGCGACGCATCTGCTCGAGGGGGGTGCGGATCTCAGGAGCGTTCAGGAACTGCTCGGTCACGCTACGCTTGCCACGACGCAGCTCTACACTCATGTGACCGTCGACCGGTTGAAAGCGATCCATGACCGAACGCACCCCAGGGCCTGAGGCGGCCCGGGGAGTCTCGCCGGGGTCGTCACCAGCGGGCCCGGCGGCGCACGCGCATCCGCACGAGCACGGAGACGACACTGAGCCGCATGCCGAGAACGACTGTGCAATGACCGCAGGCCCGCACGTGACCGAAGCCACCGGAGTGACCACTCACGGTGAGGCCGCCGCGCCCGCGGAATCGCGCGCCGGCTACGACGTCGACGCCGGGATCGCGGCGCTGTGGCGGCAGTTCGCCGACAGCCCCGACCAGGCGTCGCGCGATCGGCTCGTGCTGCACTACGCCCCGCTGGTCAAGTACGTCGCGGGCCGGGTCGGCACCGGCCTGCCGACCCACGTCGACGTCGGTGACCTCGTGCAGTCCGGCATCTTCGGCCTCGTCGACGCGATCGAGAAGTTCGATCCCGAGCGCGGCCTGCGCTTCGAGACGTACGCGATGCAGCGCATCCGCGGCGCGATCCTCGACGACCTCCGTTCGCAGGACTGGGTGCCGCGCGCGGTCCGCAGCAAGGCCAAGGAGGCCGAGCGCGCGATGGAGCGGCTCGGCGCCCGCCTGAACCGCACCCCGACCGACGCCGAGCTCGCCACCGAGCTGGGCATCGGCCTCGACGACCTGCGCGATTTCTACGGCCAGCTGCAGCTCACCAGCGTCGTCGCGCTGGAGGACCTGGTGGCCGCGGGCAAGGACAGCGGCTCGCTGGTCGACACGCTGCCCGACGACGACGCCGTCGACCCGGTCGCGGTGCTCGTCGACCAGGACAACCGGCGCCAGCTCGCGCAGGCCATCGCGCAGCTGACCGAGCGCGACAAGATCGTGGTCAGCCTCTACTACTTCGAGAGCCTGACCCTCGCCGAGATCGGCAAGGTCCTCGGCGTCACCGAGTCGCGGGTCAGCCAGCTGCACACGCGGGCTGTCATGCGGCTGCGCGCCAAGCTGGTCGAGCAGACCGGCACCTGATCAGGGACCACCTCCCCACGGCTTGAGGCGGAACTCGCCGAGCTCGCCGGTGAGGGCGAGGGGATCGACGTACTCGTCGCCCCGCCGCACGCCCCAGTGCAGGCAGGCGGCGATCGCGCAGCCGGGGTGCCCGGCGAGGACGGTCCCGATCACCTGCCCCCGGTAGACCTGATCCCCGACGGCGACTTTCGGCTCGACGGGCTCGTAGGTGGTGCGCAGGCCACCGTCGTGGTCGACGGACATGACGGGCCGCCCGCCGACGAGCCCGGCGAAGACGACGACACCGGCATCGGCGGAAAGAACCTCCTGCCCGGGGACGGCGGCCAGGTCGACGCCCCGATGCCCGGCGCCGTAGGGCGTTTCGGGGGCGTCGAAGTACTTCGTGACCACCGGATCGGGTGATAACGGCCAGGAGAGCCGCCCCTGGGGCACGGCTCGGGGGTCCGGCGAGGTCGAGGTGGGCCAAGACGGGCCCGCCATGAGTGCCGTGGCCCAGGCTCCGGCCGGGGCAGGTCGGGCCGCCCATGGGACGGCCGCCGGCGGTTCGGTCGCTGCGGGCGTGGCGCTCCCGGGGTCGGCCGGCGTTGGTCGGGCCGCCCACGGGACCGCCATCGTCGGCTCAGTCGCTGCGGGCCTGGCGACCTCGGAGCCCGCCAGCGTCGGCCTGGCCGCCCATGGGACGGTCGTCGGCGGTTCGGTCGTGGCCCCGGGCCCAGCCGCCGTCGGGTCGGTCGCTTCGGGAGCGACTGGCCTCGGTTCGGCCGGGAGCCGGCCGGCGGATTCGATCGGGGTCGATCCGAGCGCTGCCGCCGCCATCGGTTCGGCGCGGTGCGCCGTCGGCCGACCGGCCGTCGGCGGCGGCTCACCCGTCCGTGGCGGTGGTGCCGGTGGTGGTCCTTGCCCACCGGTCCGACCGGCAGGCATCCCCAGCCCGTCCAAGCCCGCCGTCGCACCCGGGCCGGCTGCCCAACCGGACGTCACCGGCGCCGGAACAGCCACCGCGACGCCCGCCAGAAAACCCGCACTGACCAGGGCAATCATGCCCCAAGTGCGACCCCTCGACCACCGCGAAACTCCGTTGATCAACTCCATGGCTCCAGCCTGCGTCACGCCGAGGCGTCGTGGGGGCCCGGCCGCGAATCTGTGGACAACTCGGACCGTTCCGGAGCCGGTGTGGACAACTCGGCCGCCGGTGGGGGCGGGGCTGGTGGCAGGGGGTAGAATCTTCTGCGCGGTCCGCGTGAGCGGGCTGACTTCGCGTGCACGTGCGCGTTCCCTCGATTTTCCTACCGCGGGAGACGCACGGGGTCCGGCGGTCCCTGGGGTTCCTCAACCCCTCAGGGTCCGGGCTCCGGCACGGGCACCAGGGCGAACGGCCACCCGGCCGCGAGCGACAAAACCGAGCAGCGCGTCCAGCGGGCGCGCGCGACACAGAAGAGGTGTGATTCCGGCAATGGCCGTCGTCACCATGAAGCAGCTGCTCGACAGCGGCGTGCACTTCGGGCACCAGACCCGTCGGTGGAACCCGAAGATGAAGCGCTACATCTTCACCGAGCGCAACGGCATCTACATCATCGACCTGCAGCAGACGCTGACCTACATCGACCGTGCGTACGAGTTCATCAAGGAAACCGTCGCGCACGGCGGCACCATCATGTTCGTCGGCACCAAGAAGCAGGCTCAGGAAGCCATCGCGGCCGAAGCCTCGCGCGTGGGCATGCCCTACGTGAACCAGCGCTGGCTCGGCGGCATGCTGACCAACTTCCAGACCGTCCACAAGCGCCTCCTCCGCCTGAAGGAGCTCGAGTCGCGCGAGCAGACCGGCGGCTTCGAAGGTCTCACCAAGCGCGAGATCCTCACGCTCACCCGTGAGAAGGACAAGCTCGAGAAGACCCTCGGCGGTATCCGCGACATGGCCAAGGTGCCGAGCATCGTGTGGATCGTCGATACGAAGAAGGAGCACATCGCCGTCGGCGAGGCTCGGAAGCTGAACATCCCGGTCGTCGCGATCCTGGACACCAACTGCGACCCGGACGAGGTCGACTACCCGATCCCGGGCAACGACGACGCCATCCGGTCGGCCGCGCTGCTGACCAAGGTCGTCGCCGAGGCCGCGGCCGCCGGTCTGATGCAGCGCTCCAGCCGCAACGGTGCCTCCGCGGACACCAAGCCGGAGCCGGGCGTCGCCGCCGACGAGCCGCTGGCCGAGTGGGAGAAGGAGCTGCTCGCCGGCTCCGAGACCGCCGCCGCCGACGCGACCGAGGCCGCTGCCGCGACCGAGGCCGCCACCGAGCAGGCGACCGCCTCCTCCTGATGTCCCACCGCCCGTGGGGGGGGGCCCG